>CAWJRK010000051.1:0-37863 GCA_963845215.1 uncultured Actinomycetota bacterium | reverse complement strand
GAACGAGCGACCGCGTCGGGGTTCGTTGGTCGAGCAGCGGGAGCGAGGAACGAGCGACCGCGTAGTCGAGACCCCGTGAGGTCAACGCAAACCCGACCGGAACCAAATCCCAACAGTTCCGTTAACTCCGGGTAACAGGTTCCTCAGTCACCCCCAGGAGTACCCATGGCCCGCCGCGCCACCCTCGGTCTCGTCGTCGGAACAGTCGTCGGAGTGCTGCTCTCCGTCCCGACACCAGTCGTCGCGGAAGAGGGCCCGTGGGCGCCCGGCCCCGAGCTCTACGGCCACGTCGTCACCAAGGACGTGCCCGTCGAGATGGAGGACGGCCGCATCCTGCGGGCCGCGATCTACACGCCGACGGTGCTCGGCACGGAGACCCCCGCCGAGGGTGAGTTCCCGGTGATCCTGGTGCAGACGCCGTACGGCAAGAGCGTCAGCCAGGTCGGCGTCGGCGCGGTCAACCCCTACCTCGTCCACCGCGGCTACCTCGGCGTCGCCGTCGACGTGGCCGGCACCGGCGGCTCCGAGGGCCAGTCGATGCTCTTCGGCGAGCAGGAGGCCAAGGACGGCGCCGAGCTGGTCGAGTGGGCGGCCGAGCTGCCCGGCAGCAACGGCAACGTCGGCACCCTGGGGGGCTCCTACCTCGGCATCGACCAGGTCTTCACCGCCGCGGAGGTCGGGCCCGACTCACCACTGAAGGCGATCTTCCCGATCGTCACTGCCTCCGACCCCTACCGCGACCTCTTCGTCGCCGGCGGCATCGTCAACATGGAGTCGAGCCTCGGCCTGATCGCCGCCTACTTCGGCCTCCGCACCTTCACCCCGCTCGCCGAGCGGCCCACCGACCCGCTCGACGCCATCCGGCTGATGATCGAGCACGGACTGGCCGGCATCCCGTTCGAGCTGACGACCGGCCTCGACGTGCTCTTCCAGACCGGACGCGTGTACGACGGCCCCTACTGGCAGGAGCGCGCCCCGCAGCGGGTGCTGCAGAAGGTGGTCGACAACGGCGTGCCGGCGTACATCGTGGGCGGGCAGTACGACGTCTTCCAGCGCGGCGAGCCGCTCCTCTACAGCGGCCTGCAGAACGCCTTCTCCGGCCGCTCGGTCTGGGAGCCGATGGCGCCCGACCAGGCCGCCACCCCGCGCTACCAGCTGCTCACCGGCCCTTGGGACCACAGCAACGCCGGCGCCGGGCTGGACCTCAACCGGATCCAGCTGCAGTGGTTCGACCACTGGCTCAAGGGCCTCGACACCGGCATCGTCGACACCAGCGCGCCGCTGCACGTGGTCGACACCGCGGGCGGCGCCTACGACCTGAGCGGCTACCCCGACGCCAGCGTCATCCCCACGGCGTACCACCTCCAGCCGAAGTCGGGCCTCGCCCCCGCGCTGCCCACCAACACCACCGGTGGCGCCACCGTGGCCTGGAAGGGCATCTCGCTCTCCTGCCAGCGCTCGCTCAACCAGTGGGGCGCCGGCGTCTTCCGCGACGTGTACGAGGGGTGCCGCCAGTTCGGCCTGCTCTCGATGCCGCAGCCCGGCGACGCCCACTTCGACACCGCCCCGCTGACCGAGCCGATGCAGCTCGCGGGCCCGGTCGGCCTACGCCTCCAGGCGACCTCCACGCGGCCGGAGGCGATGTTCGTGGTCACGCTCCAGGACGTCGCGCCTGACGGCAAGGTCATCGACATCACCGCCGGCGCCCTCCTCGGCTCCGCCCGCGCCCTCGACCCCGCCAAGAGCTGGCCCGGCCCCGACGGCACCTACCAGCTGCCCTACCACCCGCACACCAAGGCGGCGGAGCAGCGGATCGTGCCCGGGCAGGTGACGACGTACGACGTGGAGCTGCGGTCGGCGTACACGACGATCCCGGCAGGCCACCGGCTGAGGGTCCTCATCCAGACCGGCGACCTCCCCCACCTGTTGCCGCCCCCGATGAAGCTCACCGACATGCTCCTCGGCCTCTACAACATCCAGACCAACAAGCTCCACCCCTCAACAATCAGCCTCCCCATCCGCAACTAAGGGGTCGGCGGTCGAGCTTGCGAGACCCGCAAGGATCTCGTTGGTCGGGTATCGGGAGCGAGCAACGAGCGACCGCGTATCGAGACCCCGCAAGGTCAACGCCAACTCGACACCGTGCCGTGGATGCCAACCCGTCTGAAAGACTGCGCCCCGTGACTGCGCAGACCCTCGACGGCACGGCAACGCTCAAGACGATCAAGCTCGAGCTCGCCGAGCGAGTCGCGGCGCTGACCGCGCGCGGCGTCCGCCCGGGCCTCGGCACGGTGCTGGTCGGCGACGATCCGGGCTCCCACTGGTATGTCGGCGCCAAGCACAAGGACTGCGCCGAGATCGGCATCGAGTCCATCCGCGTCGACCTGCCGGCCACCGCCACCCAGGCCGAGGTCGAGTCCCGGATCGACGAGCTCAACGCCGACCCTGCCTGCACCGGTTTCATCGTCCAGCAGCCGACCGGCCTCGACGAGTACGCCCTGCTCTCCCGCGTCGACCCCGACAAGGACGTCGACGGCCTCCACCCGGTCAACCTCGGCAAGCTCGTCCTCGGCAAGGCCGGCCCCCTCCCGTGCACGCCGATCGGCTGCATCGAGCTGCTTCGCCGCAGCGGCGTCGAGCTCGACGGCGCCGAGGTGGTCGTGGTCGGCCGCGGCCTCACCGTCGGCCGCCCGATGGGCCTCCTCCTGACCCGCCGCAGCGAGAACTCCACCGTCACCCTCTGCCACACCGGCACCCGCGACCTCGCCGCCCACACCCGCCAGGCCGACATCGTGGTCGCGGCCGCCGGCGTACCCGGCATCATCACGGCCGACATGATCAAGCCCGGCGCCGCTCTCCTCGATGTCGGCGTCTCCCGCGTGGACGGCAAGATCGCCGGCGACCTCGCCCCCGACGTCTGGGATGTCGCCGGCTGGGTCTCGCCCAACCCCGGCGGCGTCGGCCCGATGACCCGCGCCATGCTCCTCTCCAACATCGTCGCGATGGCCGAGCAGTCCCACCCGTGAGCGAAGCCGAGCCGGAGGAGCTCCCGCCTCCCGAGGAGGAGCGCCGCTACCCCTCCACCATCGGCGGCGCCTTCTACCTGCTCATCCTCGCCGCCATGGCCGGCGGCATCGTCGTCGCCTACGTCGACGAATGGCGCCTCGGCGTCCGCATCATCGGCCTAGCCCTCGGCGCCGCGGCCGCCCTCCGCCTGGTCCTCCCGCAACGCGACGCCGGCATGCTCGCCGTACGCCACCGCCTCGTCGACGTGGCGATCCTGGCCGGCATCGGCGCGGCGCTGATCTTCCTGGCTGGGGACATCCCAGGTCCGCCTGTCTGATTCAGTGCGCCCGGCGAACGGTGTGCGACACTCCGCCGCCGATGAAGCGGGCGTAGATCTGTGCCCACAATGACCACTGGAAACTGACGAAAGCGGTGAACGCAAACACCGCGACCTGGGAACCGAGCAGGCCGAGGCCCAACGGTCGAGCAACCTCAACAATGAGCAGCACAACAGCGAGCACCCCGGCAGTGGCCGCCGCGCTGAATCGCAGGAGGCGCGGATCAACTTGGCCGCGAAGCGGACACGCGTAAGAATTGGTGCTGGGCATGTGGTGCTCCGGAGTCGGATCACTCCTCCAATCCAGGTCAGGGCAGTCACACGCGCATCTCATTGGACCTCGGTCCCAAGTTCCGACGAGGAAGCCAAAGCCTTTGGGGACGACCAGATCAAACCGTCGCGCATGTTGAGGTGCCAGCGCAAGCACCGGGCCCAGGGGAGGCCGATTACGACTCGACTCGCAGTTGTGCTCGCCGACGCGGGTCCTCGGCTTTGCCGCAATCCAGGCGAGTTCGCAACCACAGACTCGCGTCACACCGCCGCGAGCCGGACGCCTGAGCCCGCACCGAAATGAGTGCGTTTCGCCAGCTCGAAGCCGCGGGCGCAGACTCATCGCCCGTATCGCCGTCAATCGATCAGCCTGTCGAGGAGCTCGAAGGACTCGTACGGCTGGTCGATGTCTCCGAAGTGGCCTTCGTCGCGGATGATCTGGGTGCCGCCGAGCCGTTCGAACATGGCGCGTCCCTGCTTGTCGTCGCAGCCATAGGGGTCCTCGCGGGAATTGATGAAGTACAGGTCGCGGACATTGGCCCGCATCGCCGCCCAGTCGTAGGAGTCCTGCAGGACGGGTTCGTCCTCAGAGTTCGGCTGGGTGCAGTAGCCGGCAACCAGGATGGCCTGGTCCACCCTCGCGTCGATGTGCTCCAGGATCGCGAGCAGCAGCGCTGCACCGCCTGAGTGTCCGACGAGGACTGTGTTCGAATCGAACGTGTGGTTGGCCAACACCTTCGGCAGGAATGTGGTGATGGATTCGAGGTTGAGCCCGGGATAGTGCGGCGCCTCGACGGCGTAGCCACGTTCGACCAGACGTCTTCGCAACCAAGGGAGCCATACGACGTCTGGGCTTGCGGCGGTCCCGTGAAAGATGATCGCCTTGCGGTCCACGAGCTTTCCTTTCGTAGTTCTATGACGATTCGTTGGGAATCCTCCAGAGCCGCTGCGGGCGGTTTTGGCAACGTGCTCGGACGTTCTATCAGCAAGCGGTGACGTCATCGCGATGTTCATGGCGGCCGTTCCTGTGGACTTCGAGTCGATCCAGTCGAGGCGCTGCGAACCGCGACCTCGTCGAGTCCGCGGTCGACGTGCGGTCATGGCGGGTCACCGCGGGTGCTGCCGGTTCCTCCCACTTCACAGGTGCGGCTCCTGTGGCAGGGTGAAGTTGCCATCGGTTGCTGGTCAGAATTGCCGAAGTCTCGGGAAAGGAGCGCCATGCCTCAGTTCGCAGTCCTCATCTACAGCGATGATTCCGCTCACGAACCGGACGAGACCGCTGACACCTCGGCCGAGATCGCCGTCTGTGACGACCACGCGATCGAGTTGGCTTCGCAGGCCACGATGACCGGTGCCTGGGCCTTCACGCCGCGGGCCATGGCCAAGGCCGTTCGGGGCGACGCGGTGACGGACGGGCCGTACGTCGACTCACGTCACGTAGTCGCTGGTGTCTACATCCTGGAGGCCCCAGACCTCGACGCTGCGCTCGCAACAGCGGCCACGAATCCGGTCGTCCGGCAGGGCGGCGGTCTCGAGGTTCGGCCGATCCACAGCGGCGGTTCGGTCGAACCCTCACAAGCCTGACCCAGGCACAAACATGCCGGGATCCGAGCGTTGCGTCTTTCCGCATCGGTGCGTGCCGTCAACGGCAACTCTGCGAGTCACGTAGCTGGAGGGGGCGGTCACTCAATCGTCGCCCGGCCTGCGCTATCGGCTGTCGGGGACGTTGGCGCGGGTGAGGTGATAGGCCGCTGCTGCACCGATGGCCACGACGACGATTGCTGCGCCCATCCACTGCCGGTCGCTCAACCGGTCCCCGACCAGGTAGCCCGCGGCGATCCCGAACACGGGGATCAGCGGGAACATGCTTCCGGCGACCGAGGCCGGAACGCCTCGCAGACCACCGATGAGGAACCAGAACGCGAGGCCGTAGTACACCATGCCGGACGTCGCCGCGAGGGCCCACGTCTCGAGGTCAGCGGGTGTCCCTAGGACGGTGATCCCCAGTGCCCAGGCCGTTCCCGAGAGAGTCACCGCGAAGCACAATGCGGCGACCTGTTGCACCAGCACGACCTCCAGCGACCCGTCGTCGAGCAGGAGCCGTCGGGTGAGCACCGTGTAGAACGCACACGCCGCGACTGCACCCACAGTGAGACTGATCCCGACCGCGTCGCCGGATGCTCCCGGCCGGTACAGGACCAGCAGGACGCCGATCAGAGCGATGGCGACGGCGACCATGGTGGCGGCCGCGACACGTTCCCGCAGGACCAGCACTGCGAGCAGCATGATGAGGACCGGTTCAGTCGCCCAGAGCAGCACCGACAGGCTCGCGGTGATGGTGACCAGACCGAGCAGGCCGAGCGCATAGGCGACACCGGGGTTGAGCACTCCGAGCAGCGCAAGCTTCGTGAGGGCGGACGACCTCTGCGGGCGAACGCCCAGTACCAGGGCACTCGACCCGAGCAGCAGCGAGCTGGCGGCGAGCTCGATGGCGAGCAAGGTCAGCGGCGCTACGCCGCGGTCGAGCACCTGCTTGCTGAGCACGGTGCCGCCACCCCAGCACGCGGTGGCTGCGACGACGAGGAGGGCATGACGATACGACGTACTTCCTGACATGGCTGTGACTCCCGTGAGACGAGAAGGTGGGCGAAGAGAAGAGGCGCCCGACAGGGCGTCAGTCAGCCCGCGTGATCCTCGTCGTCACAGCAGTCGTAGGCAGGCAGACGGCAACTGCGTCCCATGCCGACTAGCGAGCCCACGTGTCCATGCTACTCACGACAGCCAGCATCGAGAGCTGACCAGCGTCCGGATCTGACCACTGCGCAGCTGCCGGCGGTCTCGTACTTGGCCCCGTACGCCGGGCGCACCCACGAGTCGTACGCCGACGAGTTCCGGAGCCCAAGGTCTCGACCGGCTCGAGCTGATCGGGTTCCTCCAGATCGCCCAGACCATCACCCTCCACCACGGCGCCTTGGCCTACCTCCTGGGTGTCCACGCGCTGCGTCGATGACAGTCCACGAGTAGCTCGCTGCCCGGGCCGACGCCACCGCATCGCGCAGTTCCTGGTCAGCGGACTCCAGTCCCCTGACGGGCACAGCCTGTCGCGTCCAGGACGCACGACGCCACGTCGTTCCACTCTGAACGCTGACAGGGCTGTCCGGCAGGTGCGCAAGGATCGGCCGCGACGAAGCACGACCGCCGAGTCCGGTCAGGGTCGGATGTTCTGGTTGTGTCGGAACAGATTGTCCGGGTCGTAGGTCCGCTTGATGTCCACGAGCCGCGCGTAGTTGCTGCCGTAGGTGTCCGCGACGCGGCCCTGGTCGTCGTCGGACATGAAGTTGACGTATCCCCCCGCCTCGGAGTGGGGGGTGAGCGCATCGGAGTAGCCGCGTACCCAGGCGATGTTCTCATCGTCGCTGGAGGCGTCCGGCCAAGCGGAGACGATGACCGTCGAGAACGTCGCGTGGCGGTAAGCGAACGCCGTGTCGGTGTCGCCAACTCGTGCGGCGGCGCCGTTGATCGGGTAGAGGTGCATCGTCGAACTGGGGTTTGGCGCCTTCGGGCCGTGGGCCAGGTGTACGTCGATGGCTTCATCCGTCAGCTCGGTGACGTAGTTGCCCTTCCAGTAGCTGCGGACACCGCGGGGAAACAGCTCGTCGAACGCGCTGTTGAGCCAGGGGTAAGGCATGGGCTCGACCATCTCGCCAACCCTCGGGGCAAGGTCTCGGAACGGCTGCATGGCCTCCTCGCCCTTCTCGATCGGTCCGCTCCAGTGGACGATTGCGGCGCAGAACGTGTCGCCGTGGCGGTCCTCAGGCAGGAACGGCAGGGGCGGCGCCACCTGGAACGCCGGGAACGCGCCGTACCGTTCGTCAGCATCTGTGATCCAGGTGCGAAAGAAGCGCAGCAGGTCGGCGGCGTGCTCCAGCTCGTAGAAGAAGATTCCGACAACCACCTGGTCCACAGGGTGCAGGTCGAACTCAAACGATGTGACGACCCCGAAGTTCCCGCTGCCGCCGCGGAGCGCCCAATACAGGTCGGCATTCTCGTCCGCACTGGCTCGGCGGATCCGTCCGTCGGCCGTGACCACGTCGGCCGACCGGAGATTGTCGATGGACAACCCGCACCCGCGCGTGAGGTAGCCGATGCCGCCACCGAGCGTGAGGCCTCCAACACCCGTTGTCGAGACGATGCCCCCGGGCATCGCCAACCCATACGCGTGCGTGGCGTAGTTGAGATCGCCGAGGGTCGCACCGCCACCGACCCGTGCAGTGCGCGCTGCCGGGTCAACGTGCACAGAACGCATAGACGACAGGTCGATGACCAACCCGTCGTCGATCGTCCCGAAACCTGGCGCACTGTGACCCCCACCGCGCACCGACAGCTCCAGGTGCTCGTCGCGGGCGAAGTTCACCGCGGCAACCACGTCGGCGACCTGCTCGGCCTGCACGACAGCTGCCGGGCGCCGGTCGATCATTCCGTTCCAGACAGCTCTCGCCGTGTCGTAGCCGTCGTCCCCGGGCGTGACGATGCGCGCCCGCATCTGCTCCCGCAACTCAGTCATGGATGTCATGTCGCCAATCTGTCGCCGCGGCGGGCCGGCCACTAGTCCGCTGATGCGACCTGACTGGTACTGATTCCGTACTACCTCGGGACGGGTTACCGGTGGGACGATCAGGCATGCCCGACTACGGTCACTACTGCCCGGTCGCCATGGCCAGCGAGGTCATTGCCGACCGATGGACGCCACTCATCATCCGCGAACTCGTGCTCGGCAACGTGCGGTTCAACGACATCGCACGAGGCATGCCCGGCATCTCTCGCTCACTGCTCGTCCAACGCCTTCGGCACCTCGAACGCATGGGTGTCGTCGAGACGTGGCCCTCGCCCACCGGGAAGGGCAACGAGTACCACCTGACGCCAGCAGGCAAGGACATGGAACAGGTCATCGACTCCCTGGGGAAGTGGGCCATCGAGTGGCTCTTCGATGAGATCCGGCCGCACGACATCGATCCGGTGACCCTGACCTGGTGGATGCATCGCCGTATCCGGCCCGATCGCTTCCCTCCGCACCGAACGGTCATCGAGTTCCAGCACACCGCTCCGAAGCGAGAGGTCATCTGGATCGTTCTCGACCGTAGCGAGGCTTCGGTGTGCACGCATCACCCCGGCTTCGAGGTCGACCTGGTCGTCACGGCGCCCACCGGGGCGCTTTCCGATGTCTTCAGCGGGTTGTGCCGTTGGGACGAATCCATCGCCGACGGCCTGATTGACGTCGCGGGATCGCCGCGGCTGGTGCGATCGTTTCCAGCATGGTTCCTCTGGAGCCCGTTCGCCGAAGCAGTCCACGAGCGCGCGTCCCGGCCGGTGCGGGTCCAGTGAGACAGAACCGGTAAAGCCTCGGCTGCTCCGCGGCCACCACATCGGCATGGGCTCGACCGACGCACAGCCGCCAGCGCCCAGGGACGCACGCCACGTCTTTCCGCCGTCGGGACGGTGTCGGCGGACCAGCCTAGGTTGGCGGTCATGACCACCACCCCCGATGCCATCGCCCGCTACTACGCCGCGGCGGCGAACGGCGACCTCGCTGCCCTCCTCGACTGCTTCACCCCGGAGGCTCACGTTCTCGACGAGGGCCAGCACTACCGGGGGATCCCTGCGATCCGCAGGTGGCGGGAGAGCGTGGCGTCCCGTTACACGTACACGACCGAGATCAATGGGATCAAACCGGCAGCCGACGACGAGTACGTCGTCACCACCCACCTCGAAGGTGACTTCCCTGGTGGCGTGGTCGACCTGGAGCAGAGATTCACCGTGACCGGTGGCCTCATCTCCGAGCTGCTGATCTAGCCGACGGATCATCGCAGACCGGTGGGTCACACAAGTCGCGCTGGGGTCCTAGAGATCGGCGTCCGCATGGATCGACTGAGGCCTGGGCCGGCTCAGCCCATGAGAGCGAAGGCGATCTCGATCTCCAGCCACACGGCCAAGCAGATCGCCAGCGACATCACGAGCAGGAGTAGCGCTTCGTCCCGGTCGAGGGGCACGTCTGGTCAGGCCACTTGTGGCTGCGGGGTCGCGGCCCCGGCGGGCAGGGCAGCTGCGGCCGCGGTGACGGCGTCGTGCACGAGCCGGTGGGCCGCCTCGTCGGAGTAGTCCAGCTGGCAGTCGGTGCATTGCTTGCGGTCGGTCATGGTGTCCTCAATCGTTGTCCGGGCCCCCGCCCCACGACGCAGGTACCCATCGCTGCCACCGGCCGCGGGCAGAAACGCATGCCCAATGGTCCTAGGACCATCGGGCCGAGTCGGGAGCTCAGCCGTTCGAGGCTGACGTGAACTGCTCGTAGCCGTCCATCGCTCGATCCCCTCAGCCTGCGCTGGAGACCCGGCCGACGAGCGGCACCCAGAAGTCCAGGTTGCTCCAGGAGAGCTCGAGGGCGATGCCGTCGGGGTCGCGGAAGCTGATGACGTCGGCGTACGGCGAGTGGACGACCCCGGAGTGAGCGATCCCGAGGTCGTCCAAGTGACGCGCCCAGGCAGGGAGGTCGTCGGCCTCGGGCACCTGCAGCCCGAAGTGGTCGAGTCCCACCCGGCGGGCGTCGAAGGAGCCAGGCACCGGGTCGCGGTGCTGGATCAAGCCGACGATGTAGGAGAGCGTCGCGAGGTCGAACAGGCCGTTGTAGGCGACGTCGGTGAAGTACGGCGGCCCGATGTTCTCGTCGTTGCTCACGACCGTGAGGTCGAAGACCCGGCAGTACCACTCGGTGCTGCGCTCGAGGTCGCTGACGGTCAGGTTGACGTGGTTGTTGCCAGCAAGGCTCGGGGACATCGGGGCTCCTCGATGGTCGCGGTGGTCCCGTAGTCTGCCGCGTCGCCGACCTCCTGGGTGCGGATGATCACGACTGGATACTCGGGATGGTGAGCACCGAGCAGATCGACCCGTTCGTGCGCGTCCGTGGCGCCAACGAGCACAAGCTGCGCAACGTCGACATCGACCTCCTGCGCAACGCCATGGTCGCGTAGGTCCTCGGCCTCTCCGTCAACGACGCCTCTGCCTTCCTCGCGTGACGTGGGGCTGGGCTACCTGCGGCTCGCCAGCCGGCGACCGAGCTCAGCGGCGGAGAGGCGCAGCGCATCAAGCTCGCCCGCGAGCTCCAGCGTGCGCACCGCGGAGATGCGCTCTACCTTCTCGACGAGCCGACCTCGGGACTGCACCCGCAGACAATGCACTGCTGCACCGGCTGGTCGACGCGGGCAAACCGGTGGTGCTGGTCGAGCACGACCCCGACGCGATCGCCACCGCAGACTGGGTGATCGACCTCGGCCCAGGCGGCGGAGACGCGGGTGGGCGGGTGGTTGCGACCGGTACGCCACCGGAGGTCGCGCGGAGCAAGGGGAGCGCGACCGCGCCGTACCTGGCCCGGCGGCTCGAGCGCGCCTGAGCCGACGGCGCCGTGCCCATCGCGTGCCCTAGTGCGAGGAGCGGTGGTCGGTCTCGTCGCGTCCGCCGAACTTGGTCAGCCCGCGGCTGAGCATGTACGCCCCGCCGAGGATGGTGATGAAGAGCCAGGCGTCCTTCGAGCCGAAGCCTTGACCGTCGTCACCCTGATCGGTGACTGCCGCCGCGATCAGCAGCGCGAGAGAGATCACCACGAGTACCCAGAACTCAGTGGTCTTGAGCGCCGACTTCAAGGTGAAGCTCGGTCGATGATCGTGACCGGCGTTGGTCACGCCTGGGCCGGACCAGGGCTGCTGGCCGGTGGCCGGGAACTGCGAGGTGTCCTGGTAGGAGGGGGGACCGGAAGGTGGCCCTGACTGTGGGACGTTTGCATACCCGGAGCCCTCCTGGGGAGGAGCCCCCAGAGGTTGATCGCCGCCCGTCTGATAGTTCGTCATTCGTTGTCGCCTCTCTATCGATGGCCGACGAGAGTCGGGCCGTGGCCCACCCGTCGGGGTGTGCCCATAGGTACCCGTCGCAACCACGATCAATGTCCTGACCAGCTCCGGAGCTAGACCCCTCGCCGCTGAGTCAGGCTTCCACCGGCGTGCCGGACTTGGCGGCGTCGGCGTAGGAACGCACGACGGAGGTGTTGAGCGGGAAGTCGATGGTGAGGTCGCGGAACAGCAGGCCGGCCGCGGTGGCCGCCGCTTCGGTCACCGCGGCGACGACGGCGTCGGCCAGGGCGGCCGGGGCGTGCACGACCACCTCGTCGTGGAGGAAGAAGACAAGGTGGGGGCGGGAGGTGAAGGGGTCGTCACCGAGGCGCCAGAGGCGGTTGCGGAGGTCGGCGATCCAGCACAGCGCCCACTCGGCGCCGGTGCCTTGGACGACGAAGTTGCGGGTGAAGCGGCCGTGGGCGCGGCGTTGGGCGGCCAGGGAGTCCGGGTCGGCGGGTGGGTCGCCACCTGATTCGCCCCCTACTCGACGGCGTCCTGATGAAGGGCGTCGCCGATGTCGGGGGAGCCGCGGCCGAGGAGGGTGCGCACCACCTGGCCGCGCTCGCCGGCCCGTGCGGCTTCCTCGACGAGGCCGAAGGCGTCGGGGTAGCGGCGGGTGAGGCCGGCGACCATCCGGCCGCTCTCGCCACTGGTGGCGCCGTACATCGCGCCGAGCAGGCCGAGCTTGGCGTCGTTGCGCGCGGCCACCGCGCCGTCGTCGACCATTCCTTGGTAGAGGTCGGCGCCGCGGGCGGCCCGGGCGAGGGCGTGGTCGCCGCTCATGCCGGCGAGCACGCGGGGCTCGAGCTGGGCGACGTCGGCGACCACGAGCACCCAGCCGTCGTCGGCCACGGCCGCGGGGCGCACCTGCGCCGGGAAGGAGAGCGCGCCGCCGCCGTTGGACGACCAGCGGCCGGTGGTCGAGCCGGCCGGCTGGTACGACGGCCGGAACCGTCCGCCGCTCACCCACTGGTCGATCCAGGACCACCCGTTGGTCGAGTACAGGTGCGCGAGCTGCTTGTAGCGCAGCAGGGTCGGGATCCCCGGGTGGTCGAGCGCGCGCAGAGACGAGGCACGGGTGTCGGTGACCTCGAGCTCGGCGCGGCGCAGCGCCGCCAGCAGCTCGGGTCGCGAGTCGGGGTTGAGGCCGGGTGCGCCGAACGCCTCGCGCACCTCGGCCACGAGCGCCTCGAGCTTCTGCGGCCGGGCGCCGCGCGGTGGCCGCGGGCCGAGCAGGTCCGTGAGCAGCTGCTCGTGTACGTCGATCCGCCACGGCACGCCGGCGTACGTCATCTCGGCTGCGGCCAGAGCACCCGACGACTCCGCCGCGAGCAACAGCCCGAGCCGCACCGCTTCGGGTGAAGCCGCCACGGCGGCGAGCTGCCGGGCGTCCTCGAGGTCGGCGCGGAGGTGGTCGACGATCTCGTCGGCGGGGAACAGCGCCGGGTCGGACGGCGTGCTCGGCCCGAGCCGGTCCCAGTGCTCCGACTCCTCGCCCGCCAACAGGGCGGTGTCCACCGCCGGCGCCCGCCGGAGCAGGTGGTGGCACAACCGCAGGTCGTGGCAGCGCTGGACCCGGACGCCGGCGGCCAGGAGGGGCGGGTACCACCGCGCGGTGTCGTCCCACACCCAGCGCGGTGCTTCGACCTCGCGCGAGCCGACGTACTCCGGCAGCTCGGCCATCGCCAGCTCGAGCTCCGACTCCCCGTCGACGACCAGGACGCGCTCGCCGGGCAGGCGCGAGAGCGAGATCCGGGACACGAGCACAGACTGACACCCCGCGCCCCCAACCTGGTGCGACTCAGTCGAGAGGCACGGTTGGTCAGGCCTGGTGGGGCTGCGGGACCTCGCCTGTCGGCACGGAGGCCGTCGCCGCGACGACGGCGTCATGCACGAGGGTGTGGGCTGCCTCGTCGGAGTAGTCCAGCGCGCAGTCGGCGCAGTGTTTTCGTTCGGTCATGGTGTGTCCTCGATCGTTGTCCGGGCCCCCGCCCCACCACGCAGGTACCCCATCGACCCGACCATGAGTAGCTACTTCTCCAGCAGCGCCAGGACGGCGAGCACCCGCCGGTTGGTGTCCGAGTCCGCGGGCAGACGGAGCTTGGTGAAGATCGAGCTGACCACGGGTTCGACGGTCTTGATGCTGAGGTGTAGCTGCTCGGAGATCGCTCGGTTCGAGAGGCCTTGAGCCATCAGGTCCAGCACCTCGTTCTCCCGTGGCGAGAGGCTCGCGAGACCCCCGGAGGCTCTCGCCTCCTCGACCACGCGGCCGAGGCTGAGGCGCACCATGATCCAGCCGGCGGTGAGAGGTAGGAGCGGCGTGGTCAGCAGCCCGAACCGCGGGGACTGCCAGACCGCGAGCCCGACCAGCAGGGCCGCTGTCGTGATGCCGACGGCTGTGCCGAGGAGCGCCAGCTGGTTGCGCAGCACGCCGTTGGCCCGGCGCCAGCGGGCCAGGACCCCGACCAGCCACACCAGTTGGAACAGCGCGTACGCCGGATGGGCGACGGCGTCCCAGATCCGTTGAGCGACGTCCTCGCCGCCGAGGTTGAACGGGTGCGTCGTCCCGACGCCCGCTGCGTCGTACTCGACGGGCCAGCCGGCCGAGAGCAGGGAGCACGCGACGGCAATGACCGCGATCGCGATGCCGACCCGACGCCAGCCTCGGGACAGGAACTGGCCCTCGGGGAAGCAGAGCACCGCCCAGGTGATCGTCGCCAGGATCAGGGCGAGTGGCCACACGCCGAACCAACCCCACCACGTGCCGGTCCCTTCGTGGGCGACCTGCCGGCCCAGGAACAGGAGTCCTTCCAGCACGCCGACCGCGGCGAACAGCAGCGCCTCCCGCTGGTTCGACCGCACCAGCAGCGTCCAGGTCGCCACCCCACCGAAAGCGAGAGCGAGCAGGCCGTTGTGCAGGTTGGCCAGCCAGAACCCGTACGCGAAGCCGGTGGAGACGAGGGCCACGACGACACCGAGCACCAGCAGCGGGAGCAGCAGATAGGCGGGCCGCGGTTGCTCGGTGGTCACGGGTCCATCGTGGCGCACGCTGCGCTCCGCGCTCACAGGGTTAACCCTGAATGTCGCGCCGGACCGGATCTGAGGGATTACCCCGTAGCCGAGCAAGCGGCGGCGGTCCGAGGCTCAGCTCACCAGATCTCCATCGAAAGGTCGTGCGACATGTCTGTCTCGTCCCCGGTCATCGTGACCATGACTCCTGAGCTCCACGCGCCCACCCAGCGTCTGCTCGACGCATCCCTGCTGCTCGCCCCCGTGGCGTACCTCGTCGTCGACTGCTCGTACGGAGTGCGGGGCTGGGACGACGGTCCCACCGCCGCCGGGCACCTGCTGGCCGCGGCGCTCTACGGACTCGCCGCGCTCCGGCTGGCCACCCTGTCTCGCGGCCGACTGCAGGCGGTGATCCTCGTGGTGGCGGTGCTGGGGATCATCGGCAACGCCGCCGTCGCGGAGAACACCCTCCACATCGCCGCCGGCGGCAACGACCTCTTCGACGAGAACGGCCCGGCGGCCGTGTTCAAGATGATGGGCTTCTTCTTCCCGCTCACCTTCGTGCTGTCGGCCGTCGCTCTACGCCGACGGGTGCCGGCCTGGTGGGCGCTCCTCGTAGCCCTGGGTGCGGTGCTGTTCCCGATCGCCCATGTCGCCAACCTGACCTGGTTGGCGATCCTCGACGGCCTGGTGATGCTCGCGGCGCTCGGGACCTGTACGTCGCTCCTGCGCCGCTCCGACGACGAGGTCCGGGACACGAGGACGGACTGACACTCCGGTGGGCTCACAGCCCTCGGGGTGCAGGTGGTGGTCAGTGGGTACTCGGGAAGGTGAGCACCGCAGCGATGGACCAGTTCGTGCGCGTCCGCGGCGCCAGCGAGCACAATCTGCGCGACGTCGACGTCGACATCCCGCGCAACGCCATGGTGGCGTTCACCGGCGTCTCGGGATCGGGCAAGTCGTCCCTGGCCTTCGGCACGTTGTACGCCGAGGCACAGCGCCGCTACTTCGAGTCGGTGGCGCCGTACGCGCGCCGGTTGCTGCAGCAGGTCGGTGCTCCGCACGTGCAGGAGATCACTGGGCTGCCCCCAGCGGTGGCCCTGCAGCAACGCCGCGGCGCAGCCACGTCCCGCTCCAGCGTCGGCACCATCACCACGCTGTCCAACCTGCTGCGGATCCTCTACTCGCGAGCAGGCGACTATCCGCAGGGCGCTGATCACCTTGCGGCCGAGGCGTTCTCGCCCAACACCGTGGCCGGCGCCTGCCCGCGCTGCCACGGTCTCGGCGTCGTGCACGACGTCACCGAGGAGCTGCTCGTGCCGGACCCGTCGCTGAGCATCCGTGACGGCGCGATCGCCGCCTGGCCGGGAGCCTGGCAGGGGGCCAACCTGCGCAGCATCGTCACCGGGCTCGGCATCGACATCGATCGGCCGTGGAGCAGGCTGAGGAAGAAGGACCGCGACTGGCTGCTCTTCACCGACGAGCAGCCATCGGTGCTGATCGAGCCCGAACGCGACCGCATCGACTACGGCTACTACGGGAAGTTCTGGAGTGCGCGCAAGCACGTGATGCACGTGCTCGCCGACTCCAAGAGCGAGCGGATGCGCGAGCGGGCGCTGCGGTTCGTTGAGGACGCCCCTTGCCCCGACTGCCACGGCAGCGGCCTCCGGCCCGAAGCCCTGGCGGTGACCTTCGCCGGTCGCTCGATCGCCGAGGTCAACGACCTGCCCTTCGCTGAGCTCGTCGCCTGGTTGCGTCCACGTCGCCGCCCTTCCAGAGGAGACCAACGAGGTCGCGGTCCGGATCTGTGCCGACCTCGTCTCCCGGGTGGAGGTGCTCCTCGACCTGGGCCTGGGCTACCTCAGCCTTGGTCGCAGCTCGACGACGCTCTCGCCCGGTGAGGCGCAGCGGCTGCGGATCGCCACCCAGCTGCGCTCAGGACTCTTCGGGGTCGTCTACGTGCTCGACGAGCCCTCGGCGGGACTGCACCCAGCCGACGCCGAGCCACTGCTCGAGGTGCTGGACCGGCTGAAGTCATCAGGCAATTCGTTGTTCGTCGTCGAGCACGATCTCGACGTCGTACGCCGCGCGGACTGGGTCGTCGACATCGGACCCGGCGCGGGCGAGGGCGGCGGCCGGGTGCTCTACAGCGGTCCGGTCGCCGGTCTCGAGCAGGTGGCCGAGTCCGTCACCAGCGCCTACCTGTTCGGGCGCGCCGAGCGACTCGTGCACGACGTGCGAACCCCGCAGGGCTGGCTGAACTTGGAGGGCGTCTCGCTCCACAACCTGCGCGACGTGTCCGTCGACATCCCGCTCTGCGTGTTGACCGCCGTGACCGGGGTGTCCGGCTCGGGCAAGTCGACGCTGGTCAGTCAGGTGCTCGCCGAGGACCCGACCGCGCTGGAGTCCTTCGACCGGCTGGTGCTGGTCGACCAGCGCCCGATCGGACGGACGCCGCGGTCCAACCTCGCGACGTACACCGGCATGTTCGACGCGGTGCGCAAGCTGTACGCCGCCACGGAGACCGCGCAGAAGCGCGGGTACGGCGCCGGCCGGTTCTCCTTCAACGTGCCCGAGGGTCGCTGCGAGACCTGCCAGGGTGAGGGCTTCGTCTCGGTCGAGCTGCTCTTCCTCCCTGGCACCTACGCGCCGTGCCCGGCCTGCCACGGCGCGCGCTACAACGCCGAGACGCTCGAGATCACCTACCGCGGCAAGAACGTCGCAGAAGTCCTCGACCTGCCCGGTCGACGACGCCACGACGTTTCTCGCCGACGTGCCGGCCGCCGCCCGGAGCCTCGAGACGCTGCGCGACGTGGGGCTGGGCTACCTGCGGCTGGGCCAGCCGGCCACCGAGCTCAGCGGCGGGGAGGCGCAGCGCATCAAGCTCGCCACCGAGCTCCAGCGGGCGCACCGCGGACACGCGCTCTACCTCCTCGACGAGCCGACCTCGGGACTGCACCCCGCTGACACCGCACTCCTGCTCCGCCAGCTGCACCGGCTGGTCGACGCCGGCAACACGGTGGTGCTGGTCGAGCACGACCTCGACGCGATCGCGACCGCCGACTGGGTGATCGACCTCGGCCCAGGTGGAGGCGACGCGGGTGGGCGGGTGATCGCGACCGGCACGCCGGCCGAGGTCGCGAAGAACCAGGGGAGCGCGACCGCGCCGTACCTGGCCCAGCGGCTCGAGCGGGCCTGACCGGAGACGTCGGAGCCGCTACTTCGCCCCGCTGAGATGGACCATGGCGTCGTAGAGCTGCGCGTCGGTCATCGGCGGCTCGGGGATCGGATGCGACCGCTCAGCCCGGTAGGCGTCGAGCATGAGGTAGAGCTGGCGCCGCCAGGCGGTGGGCGCCGTGGCGCTGGTTGCGTCGATGATCCGGCCGTTCGACCAGATCAGGTTGACGATGTCGGCCTGGGTGATGTCGGGTCGCGCCTGTCCGGACTCCTGGGCCCGGGTGAGCACGTCCTCGATCTGTTGGCACATCTCGTCGTGGATCCGCTCGGTCTCCGCGTTGCCGGGGAAGCGGCGGGACAGGAAGTCGTTGAACCCCCGGTCTCCGGCCTGCACCGCGAACAGGTTCTCCAAGTAGGAGACGAACGCCTCCCACGGGTCGCCGATCTTCAGGGCCTCATCAGCCCCGCGCAGGAATTCCCGGAGCCGCGGCTCGAAGGCGGCCATGAGCAGGTCCAGCCGGGACGGGAAGTGGCGATACAGGGTGCCGATGGCCACTCCTGCCTCGCGCGCGATCTTCTCCAAGGAGGCATCCACACCGTGAGCGGCGAACTCGTGCTGCGCCGCGGCCACGAGCTTGTCGCGGCGCTCGCGGGCATCGCGACGCAGCGGCCTGCGCAGCTGCTCGACGTCGCTGTGGCTCACTCCGTCAGTCTACGAGGAACTTCGCGAAACTCGAGGCCCCCCTCCGGAATATCTGGAGGCACCCCTCCGGTTATGCCTGCACAGACGACCGGAGGGGTGCCTCACCTTGGAGCTCCCGGCGTATCGCTCGAGAGACGGAGGACTGATGAAAAAGCTCGATGGCAAGGTCGCGGTGATCACCGGCGCGACCAGCGGTATGGCCTTGGCCGGTGCGAAGTTGTTCGTGGATGAAGGTGCTCACGTCTTCATCTCGGGCCGACGGAAGGACGCGTTGGACGAAGCGGTCGAACTCATCGGCCGCAACGTGACCGGCGTGCAGGCAGACTCGGCCGACCTCGATGACCTGGACCGCTTGTTCGAGACGGTCAAGCAGGAAAAGGGCGCGCTCGACGTGTTGTGGGCAAATGCCGGGACGGGCGGAGCGGCCGCGCTGGGCGAGATCACCGAGGAACAGTTCGACGATGCCTTCTCACTGAACGCCCGCGGCACCCTGTTCACGGTCCAGAAGGCCCTGCCGCTCATCAACGATGGCGGCTCGATCTTCATGACCGGGTCGAACGCCTCGCTCCGGGGCTACCCCGGGTGGAGCGCCTACGCAGCCAGCAAGGCCGTTCTGCCCGCCTACGCGCGGGTCTGGGTCTCCGAGCTGAGGGACAGGAAGATCCGGGTCAACGTGCTGACCCCAGGCTCCGTCGTCACCCCGAAGATGGAGGAGGTGCTCGACGCGGAGATGAAGGCGCAGTTCGAGTCCGTGATCCCGCGGCGAAAGATGGGCCGCCCCGAGGAGATCGCGTCGGTCGCGTTGTTCCTTGCCTCGGACGACTCCAGCTACGTCAACGGCACAGAGCTGGTCGCGGACGGCGGCACCACCGTGATCTGAGACCGCCACCAGCCATCACCCCAACTTTCATCGATTCCACGGAGGAAACATTCATCATGACCACCATCAGCATCATCGGCTCGGGCAACATGGCCGCCGCGATCGGCACCCGGGCAGCAAAGCGCGGCCACACCATCGAGCTCCTGAGCCGCAACCCCGCCAAAGCCCAGGAGCTCGTCGACCAGATCGGCAGCGGAGCCACCGTCGGCACGTACGGCGCAACCCCGCCCGGTGAGATCGTCATCCTGGCCGTTCTGTACCAGGGCGTGGTCGAAGCGGTGGCGAACTACGGTGATGCGCTGGCCGGGAAGATCCTGGTCGACATCACCAACCCGTTCAACTCCGACGGCACCGGGCTCATGACCGAGCCAGGAAGCTCGATGGCCAAGGAGATCGCCGCCGCCGCTCCTGAAAGCGCGCACGTCGTGAAGGCGTTCAACACGATCTTCGGCCACGTGCTGGCTCAGGAGAAGCCACTGGACGCCTTCCTCGCAAGCGACAGCGCGGAGGCGAAAGCAGAAGTCGCGGCCTTCCTGGAGAGCCTGGACCTGCGGCCCCTCGACACCGGCGGACTCGAGATGGCCTCGGTCCTCGAATGGGCCAGCATCCTGCTGATGGGCATCTCCCGCAGCGGGGCCGGCTTCGACACCGCCTTGGGCGCCGAGGTTCTCTGAGGACATTCCAGGTCTGGGCGGCCGCGTCGCGATCCTGCCCTGGCCTGGGCTGGCGGCTCGACAGACGTCGACCTCGTGCTGGAGTCGGTGCCCCGACGCGCTGCTTGGCCGAGGTCGGCGAGATCGACCTCGGCGATCCCGAGGCCAGGTTCGTCGCCATGCTTCAGCTGCGGCTGCACGGGCCTCCGGGCACGGCCTGACGCAATTACTACACAACTGTAGATTCGCGGGTTAGTCTCGCGCATGCGCACCTCCCTCCTCGGCGCCGTCACAGCCACCGCCGTGCTCGGCGCGACCCTGCTCGCTGTGCCCGCTGCCGGGTCGGAGCCAGAGGCGCCCGTGGCGCCGGCGTACACGGAGTATGTGGCGATGGGTGACTCCTTCACCTCCTCCACCGGCTTCTCGGCGCTGCCGGACACCCGCTTCGTGCCCATCGGGTGTGCGCAGTCGAGGACCGACTATCCGCACCTGGTGGCCGCGATGCTGCAGGTGCCGACGTTCATCGATGCGTCGTGCGGGGGAGCGACCATCGACAACCTCGCCGGTCCGCAGAGGACCTTCGGCGGTGTCAACGCGCCCCAGCTCGACCGGCTCACACCGACCACCGACCTGGTCACGATCGGGATCAGCGGCAACGACATCGGGATGGTGCAGGTGAGCGTCGAGTGTGGGGTGGCCGGCCTGACGCTCACGTCGTGCCAGGCCAAGTTCACCAAGGGCGGTGTCGACCGGGTCTCGGCGAAGATCGCGGAGACGCAGGTCGAGCTCGAGGCCGCCGTCGAAGCGGTGCAGGCGAGGTCGCCGCACGCGCGGGTGATCCTGGTCAACTACCTCGAGTCCGTGCCCGACAGCGGCCGGGCCTGCTTCCCGCTGGTGCCGGTCAGGCAGGTCGACATGCCCTGGCTCTCCGCCAAGTACCAGGAGATGAACGCGATGATCGCCGCCGCCGCGGCGAACACCGGCGCCGACCTCGCCGACACCTACACGCCGTCAATCGGCCACAGCACGTGCGCACCGCCCCGGACGAGGTACGTCGAAACCGTGGGCGTGCTCACCCTCAACCCGATCGGCAGCATCTCGGCTCCACTGCACCCCAACCGCGCCGGCGCCGTTGCGCAGGCTGCTGCTGTGTACGCCGAGATCACGGGCGCTGCTCCGTAGCCGTGCCCGCCTGCGGTGACGCAGTGCAAGGATCCGGGGATGCCTCCCGGTCCGCCCGCACATCTGCCTGGGTCCTTGCCTGACCGGCGCCGTCGCGCATGTAACACGCTGTTGGCGTCACTTCCACGCCGTTGCAGCGGCGTGGAAGAGGGGTGGACCGCGTGTTACATGGAGGCGGGGGTCGTCGGTGGCCCATCCACCTAGCGGTTTCGAGTACCGGCTGGTCGGCGACGAAGTGGTGATCAGTCATCGTGGCCGGCGAGCGACGACGCTGCGCGGGGCTGCGGCTCGGCGGTTCGTGGCGGACGTCGAGGAGGACGACGCCCAGGAGCTGATGGCTCGCGTCACGGGCAACTACAAGCACGGCAACGAACGCACGGCCAAGGACCACCCGCGCAACAAGGGCCGCTGACCGCGTCAGCTGGGTTCGACGCCGATCCCCAAGAAGCGACGCACGACGTCAGCGCCCTCGACGGAGACCTGGCCCTCCGGGCGAACGAAGGTAGCGGGCGTGACGACAACGCGCTGTTCGTCCACACCGACCTTGCCGTGCTGCGTGTGCTGCACGATCCGGTGTACGCCGTTGTCGACGTAGCCGACCTTGCGACTGACGGCTGCCGAAGCGTGATTGCCGACGATGTAGCCCGACTCGCACTGTCCGGCGCCGAGCTCGTCGAGCGCGAACCCGACGACGAGCTGTCGCATCAAGGTGCCGATCCCCATCCCTTGGTGGGCTCTGCCCAGCCATGAGCCGGTCGTGACATGACGCGTCTGCGCGAAGTCCTCCGCGTGCACGTCCTGCATGCCGACGAGCTCTCCATGTCGACGTACGACCAGCGCGAGCCGCCACTCGTCGGGAGCGAAGGTCGCCCGCTGCGTCCACCACCACCTCAGCGAAGTCGTCGGGAAACCGTCAGGTGCACCGGCCGCGAAGGGCTCCTGGTGCCAGTCGCGGAGGAACGGCATGGGCAGGTCGGGGACCTGGATCCCGACGCGGACGAGCTCGACGAGCTCGGGAAGATCGTCGTCGCGCAGCACCCGGAGCTCCAGAGGGCCGCCGCGGATGCGCAGCGCGAACGGGGGGAAGATCTCTTCCAGTGTCAGCATGCCGAATTGTTTCTGACGATGAGCCGTCGCGACAGCGACTTTCAGCGGCAGGGCGCCATCGACGACCCGTTCGGCCACCAGTGGGTCCTCAACCAGACACTGGCCGACGTCGCACCTGAGGCGTGGGGCGGCACCTCCGTCACTCCACGACCGGGTCCGTAGAAGGGGGTCGTCGGTGGCCCATCCACCTAGCGGTTTCGAGTACCGGCTGGTCGGCGAGGAAGTGGTGATCAGTCATCGTGGCCGGCGAGCGACGTCGCTGCGGGGGACCGCGGCTCAGGGGTTCCTGGCGGACGTCGAGGCGGGCGACGCCCAGGAGCTGATGGCTCGGGTGACCGGCAACTACAAGCAACGCAACGAACGCATTGCCAAGAACCGCCCACGGAACAAGCGCCGCTGACCAGTGACAACCCCGGCGTACAGACCAAGACCACCGACCGTATCCGCGCCTCTACACTGCTGCCATGTCGATGGACCACGCCGACGCGGTGTTCTTCGAGGACGACAACGCGTTCGAGACCTGGCTCGCCGACAACGCGTCGACCGCCACGCACGTCTGGATTCGGATGGCCAAGAAGGCAACCGGCGTTGCGTCGATCAACTGGACGAAGGCCGTGGATGTGGCGCTCTGTTTCGGCTGGATCGACGGCATCGCGCGGCGGATAGACGACGAATGGTACGTGCAACGGTTCACCCCGCGGCGCGCGAGGAGCGGTTGGTCAAAGATCAACCGCGAGCGCATCGAGCGGCTCACCGCCGAGGGGCGGATGCGCCCCGCCGGCCTGGCCGAGGTGGTAAAGGCGAAGGCGGACGGCCGCTGGGATGCCGCCTACGACGGCCCGGCCACCGCGGTGGTGCCCGACGACCTCGCTGCCGCCCTGGCCGCGCGCGACCTCACTGACGTCTACGCCGCGCTGGACAGTCGTAACCGCTTCGCCTTCGTGAATCGCGTTCAGACCGCGGTGCGGCCGGACACCCGCACCCGTCGTATCGAGCAACTCACCGACGCCCTTGCCGAGGGCCAGACCCCGTATCCGGCGTCGAAGAAGAGTCCGCAACCTAAGGCTCGGTTTCGAAGCGTGTCGTCGGCGCAGATTCGCCGCCCGGCGGATCGACTGCGACGTCTCATCCGTCCGTCTTGGCGTCGTCCAAGGGCAGTCAGCCGACCGGCAGAGCCCGGTAGACCGGTGTGAGCTCGATCCAGCGCTCGCGCCAGGCCGACGGCTCGCCCTGGAGCGAACGAGTGAGGTCCTCCAGGTGGGCCTGCCAGCCGGCTCCGTGGCCGGGGAGGTGGATCAGAGGCAGGCCGCGCTCCTCGACTACGAGGCGGGTCTGTCCGCCATCGTCGCTGAGCCAAGCCTCGATCTGCGCCTCGTCCTCGGTGCCGGGCTCCATGGTGAGTACCAGGTGACGCGGAGCCTCGCACACCTCGATGCGCCCAGGCCCTGTCCAGGAGCTGGTGAAGGTGGCATGGATCAAACCGCCGACCCGGAGCTCACCAGACACCTCCCCGATCCACCGAGCCAGCCGTTCCGGAGCCGTGCACGCCTCCCAGAGGTCGTCGATGTTGGTGTCATAGACCTCCTCCACCCGGATGGCCCCGCGCTCGTCGTCTAGTGCTCGCATGGATCCCTCGGTCTCGGGCGTGGTCATCTCTTGGTCCTCGTTCCTCGTGCGATCTCGGTGTGCAGGGCATCGAGCCGGTTGCGCCACAGCGACCGGTAGGACTCGAGCCACTCGTCGAGCTCCATGAACGCTTCGGGTCGCAGGCTGTAGATCCGCCGCTGGGCGTCCTGCCGCACCTCGACCAGGCCCGCGTCGCGCATCACCCGTAGGTGCCGGGAGACCCCGGGCCGAGCGATCGGCAACGCTTCCGCCAGCTCTCCGGCCGAAGCCGGATGGTCGCGCAGGATCTCGAGAAGGCGCGCGTCGACCCGGGTCCGCCAACGCCTGCAACACGGTGTCCATGCGGTCAATGTACCCAAACGGGTACGTAACAGCAAGGGTACATACAAAGCTCGCTTGGGCCGGAAAGGCATTGACCTATGCCGGCCGGGCGCGTTGGCTGCACATAGATCGATGTTCCGTTCACATGCGTCCGCAAGCGAATCTCCTGTGGCGCGTTGATGAGCGGCTGGCCCCATGCCGATCCAACTGTGTGACTTGCCGTGCAGACACCCCGGACGTGACCGAGAGCTTGCGGCGTACGAAGGATGAAGTGCTTCAGCTGCGGTCGGTGCACGGCGGTCACCTGCTTTCACGCCACGTTGTCACCGAACGTGACGACGGTGATCCCCTCGAGGTTCAGCTGATCGAGATGCAGGGTGAGTACGCGCTTGCCGGGTACATGCACGATCCGGTGCGGGCCCGCCTTGCGCGCACGCACGACCGCGATGCGATCATCGCGCGGACTCGATTCCTACGTGTCGAGCCCCGCCTCCAACGGCACTGTCGGCATGATCGAGCTGTTCTCCGTGGGCGTACGAAAGGGCGCCGATGCGAGGATGGCCGGGTGCGTCGAGCCGTAGGCCCTCTGCTGGCCGTGACCGTGGCGCTGGTGCTGGCGGACTCGGCGGTGGTGACGCTGGCGCTGCCCGACATCCTGCGGCACCTGGATGCTTCGGTCGGTCAGGTCGCGTGGGTGCTGATCGCGTTCAACCTGGTGCTCGGCCTGGGTGCCGTGCCGGCGGCGATGACCTTCACGCGGGCCCAGCCGCGCATCTTCACAGCGGTCGGCATCGCGGCGTTCGCCGGGGCCTCGGCGTGGTGTGCGGTGGCGCCGTCGATCGAGGTGCTGATCGTGGCCCGGTGCGTGCAGGCGCTCGGGGGTGCGTTCGCGCTGGTGGGGAGCTTGGAGCTGCTCGTCGAGGAGTACGACGAGCGGCGCGGGGTCGCAGCGTGGGTCACCGCCGGGGTGATCGGTACGGCGACCGGGCCGTTCGCGGGCGGGCTGCTGACGGAGGCGATCTCGTGGCAGGCGATCTTCGTGGTGCAGGTGCCGTTCGCGGTGCTGGCGGTGCCGGCCGCGCTCGCCGTACGCGCTGCGCCGGAGGTCGCGCCCGACACGCACCGCCCGGCGATCCGGCCCAACCTGACCCTCGCGCTGCTGTCGGCTGCGCTGACGGCGGCGTTGTTCTTGCTGGTGCTGCTCCTGGTCGAGGGCTGGCGACACTCGGCCTCGACCGCGGCGCTGACCGTGTCCGTGGTGCGCGATCGCGGCGCTGGCCGCACGCCCGCTCGCTCGGCTGATGAAGCCGCCGCCCGAGGTCGAGGTCGCGGTCGGCTGCTTCCTCGTCGCCGGCGGACTCGTCGGCCTCGCGATCCTGCCGTCGGCCCACCTGGCCTGGACGGTCGCGCCGCAAGCGCTGGTGGGTCTCGGGCTCGGGCTGACCGTCGACCGGCTCACCATGCATGCGATGGAGATGCGGCTGCCGCGGGTGCGGCACGCGGGCTGGACGATCGGCGCCCGGCACGTCGGCGTGGTCGTGGGGCTGGCGATCCTGACGCCGGTGTTCACCGCCGACCTGCGCGACGCCGAGGTGCCCGCGCAGGAGGCGATCACGTCGTTGGTGCTCGACGCTCCGCTGCTGCCCGACCACAAGATCGCGGTCGCCGAGGCGCTCGGTCGCGAGCTGTCCGGTCAGCAGGAGGAGGGGCAGATCCCCGACCTGCACCGAGCCTTCGCGACGCTGGATCTCGAACCCGAGGAGCGCCCCGCCGCGGCCGACCTCGAGCGCGCCCTCGACGAGCAGCTGGAGCGCGCCGCCACCCGGGCCTTCCGCGACTCGTTCCTGCTCGGCGCCGGCCTCGCACTCCTGGCCCTGCTCACCGTGATCGCGCCCCGGCGCAGGACGGCGCCATGAGCGACGACCGCGCGCAAGCTCGGCCTGCCGGCGTTCGCGCTGGTGGCCGTGAGCGGAGTGCTCGCGGTGCAGCTCGCCAACGGGGGAGGAACGTTCGAGCCGCTGAAGTCGGCCGACCCGTGCGTCGAGCGCGAGGTCGACTCGCAGGCCGACGGCATCGACGGCCTCACCGAGCGACTCGTGCTGCACGGCATCGACGGCGCCGCCTGCCGGCTCGAGGTCAGCCGCGAGGCGCTGACGCTGGAGCTCGCGCAGACCAGCACCCCGACCGACGCCCAGATCGACGCCCTGCGCGAAGGCCTCCTCGCCGGCGTACGCCGCATGCAGGACGACGGCACCCTGCCGCCGGCCTCGGAGCTGGTCGACGAGGCGCTCGAGTCCGCGGACCTCGGCGACTTCGTCGAGACCCTGATCCGCGCCATCCCCGACTCGGTGATCGACGGCGCCCTGAAGACCGACGACGTGCTCACCCGCGCCATCGAGGACCTCGACCTGCGCGAGATCCTGGCGAACCTCGACGACCAGGACGACCTCAACCGGCAGGTCGAGGCCGCGGTGACCCAGGCCGTCAAGGACTCGCTGGTCGATCGGCTTCGCGACCTTCTCCCGTAGCGAACCTGAGCCCTCGCGCTCAGGCGGGGCCCCCCTGACGCTGTGACGATGACGGCATGCCGCAACTGCGAACCGCCGTCCCTCTCCTCGCACTTCTTCTCCTGCTCACCGGATGCGGCGGCGCATCCGGGGCCGACGAGGCCGGCGGAGAACGAAAGGGCCAGCTGAGGGCCGACGAGCACATCTACGAGCAGGCCGACGAGCTGGCCGGCGACCTGAGGGGCGTTGCGTGGCTGGAGGAGGCGGCCTATCTCGAGCTGCAGGTCCCTCTGGAGTCACGCGACCAAGCGACCGAGCTGAAACGGGTGCTGCTGGTCAGCGAGAGCTCGAGCGCCGACGACGGCGAGACGGTCTTCCACCTGGTGACTCGGATCTGGGTTCATGTCACCCCGGACAACTCGGCCGACTGGTTCCCGATGGGCGAGGCGACCGTTGCCCGCTGTTTCGCATACGACGTCCGGCGCGATGACGAGGTCGCGCCGAGCGAGACCGAGTGTCCCGATTCCGACCCCATCCAGGTGGACACCACGGTCCAGGTGCCGCGACAGCCCTCGGTCCTGCCCGAGGACGAAGCGGCCATTCGTGCCTTCCTGCGTCGTGGAGGCGTTGCCGCGGACCTGCAGCAGCTTCAGGCGAGCCTGAGCCCTGACCTGACCGCCCGGGTAGTGGGCGAGGACGGCGTGACCGCGGTCGCCGTTACCGCCCAACCGGACGGGGTCGAGTGCGTGCTCGCTCGGCGAGGTCCGGGCAGCGGCGTCCACGTGTGGCACCCGGATCGGATGCACACGATGGCAGGGGAGATGGGCTGCGTACCCGAGCTCGTTCTCCACCCGCCCGTCTAACTCGTCAAGCGACGAAGGTGTCGTCCGGCTCCGCATGAAGAGCACCCCTGCCGCACTAGCGGCAGGGGCGCGCTGGCCTAGGTGTTACGGGCCGGCTTCAGCGTTGGGCTCTCAGACCCCGCGGCCTCCACGGACCCTGCCGAGGATGAAGAGCACGAGCGCGACGATAGCGAGCACGATGAGGATGGTCCACAACACGATAGAACTCCGTTCAGCAGGTCCGAGGCCGGTGCCTCGGACGGGCCAATGGCCGTGCGGAGCCGGTACCCGGCCCGGCCCCGCTCAAACGATGCCAAGCCCTGGTCAGCGCAGGTTGACGTTCTGAGTGCGGTCCTGCCCGGTGGTCGCCGTCCTCGCCACGATCGCGAAGTACTGCGTGAACCGGCCGCCGTTGCGGTCGGGCTTCAGGAAGATCTTGATGCCCTTGGCGTTGGCACGCTTGGCGCCGATCAGGGTGGTCCGGTTGCCGACCTTCTTGTAGAGCCGGACCTGCGCGTCGGGGACCCTCGGGTCGGTCCTGATCTTCAGCCGGTCGATGAACGAGCCCCGGTTGTCAGCGAAGATCGTGGCCGTGATCGGGGTGAGGGGCTGACCCCCGTCGCCACCCCACGCGATGACGTGGGTTGCCGTGGTGGTCGCGCTGTTGACCGTGACGACGGGGTTGCCGTTCGCGTCGACCTTGGCCTGGTTGGCCGTGATCGCTGCGGTGACGGTCTGGGTGACCGCCTGAGGCGACGATGCCCTGGCTGAGGGGTTGTCGTTGATGAAGTCCGTCCGGGCCCCACCGGTCTCCGTCTCGACCCGCGCCACAGGCGTGTCGTCGGTGACCGTCGCGGCCTCGCCACCCACCAGGTTCTGGAACTGGTCGACGGCGTACAGCTTGAGGTCGAGCGGCCCCGGCACCTGGGTGGACCCGCCGTCGCGGACGAAGGATGCGGAGGGCAGGTTCAGGTAGTTGCGCACGTCGTAGTTGATGGTGGCGGTGTCGGTCTTGCCGCCCGCGGTCACGGTCACCGTCTGCGCGACGCGTCCGTCGTCGTTGAACCCGGCGTCCTTCTCGATGGTGGCCACGATGGCGGCCGCGTTGTTGTTGCCGGCATGGTCGCTGGTCTCGACAACTTCGTCGACGCCGAGGCTCTGGTAGAACCCGAAGAGGTCGCCGTTGTCGTCCTGGTCGGCCGTGAGCGCCAGGTCGGTGGGGTTGACGTTGAAGCCGGCGCCCTGGGTGTCGGGGGTCAGGAAGCCCCGGTTGACGACGACCGACACCGGGTAGTCCTTGAGCACGATGTCGTCGCCCGGTGCGTTGGTCGGCCCCTCGCTGGTGACCTTCACGTTGAGCTCGACCGGCTTGCCCGGAGCGGGGGAACCGCCGAAGACGTTGCTGGTGGTGACGTCGACGGCCTTGACCACACCAGCGGCGCCGAACTCGACCGTGAGCGCCCGCGTCGCGTCGGCACCGGCCGGGTCGCCGACGCCCTTCAGCGCAGGAGCCGAGGCGGTCAGTACGCCGTCCTCTGCGACCACCGGGTTCGTCACCGGATCGGTCAGGGAGACCGTGAACCGGCCGTCGGCGCCCGTGGTCGAGGTGGCGGAGTCAGCGTCGACACGCACCGAGGGAAGCGTCTGGGTCGGGAAGCCGGCGTCGTCCTGACCGGTCAGCTCCACGGTGATGTCGCGTCCCGGCAACGGGGTGCTCGCGGCATCGGTCAGCGCCAACCTGGCGGTGTAGGTGTCGCTGCCGCCCACTGGTGACGAGGCCGCGGCGCCGTCGGCCCAGGTGATCTCGGACTCGCCGACCACGACCGAGAACGGTGACGCGGGGACCTGGCTGCCCACCGTGCGCACGGTGATCTGGTACGTGCCGGAGAGGGTCGGGTGGAAAGCGAGCTTCACGTTGCCGGCCGCGTTGGTCGCGCCGGGGTTGGGCACGAAGCCCGAGTCGACCGGGGCTCCGCCGCCCTGGGGGACGAACTCCGTGCGGTACTCGACCACCTGGCCCACGGTCGGGGCTCCACCGGTCTCCCGAACGTTGACGGTGATGTCGTCGGCGGGGCCGGCGAGCTCGTCGACGTCGTACGCGGCGAGGGCGGTGACGGTCACGCTCCCGACCGCTGCGTTGGCGGGGCCGGCGAGCGCCGGGATGCCTGCTACTGCGAGGGCAGAGATGGCAGTCGCTGCCAGCCCGCGCTTGATGATGCCGCTGCTGTTCATCTGGTCGTTCCCTCCAAGGGGACTCCGCGGTCGGAGACTCCGACCGCACGGGACCGGGCCCGCTGAGCGCGGACACCCGGATGTGCCGCGCTACCGGCCCAAAGTAAAACGATCTCTCGGAAAGCGTCAGTGTCCATTGGTCTTAGGACCTATGGACAAGGGGCCTGGGAGGATGGCGCCGTGCTGTGCCACGAGTGCTACGCCGAGAGCGAGGCGATGGTCGACTGCGCCGCGTGCTCCGGCACCGGCCGCTCGACGCGGATGCCGCTGTGCAAGGACCCGTGGAACGAGGTGGCGCCGGGGCTGTTCATGGGTGGCCACGACGTCCTCGCTGGGTCAGCGGGTGCCTGCGTGGTCGGTGACGAGTTCGACCTGGTGGTCAGCCTGGTGTCGAGGAAGCATTACGGGCCGGCCGACGGCGTCGAGCACGTCGTGGTGCGGCTGGCCGATGCGGTGCTGGACGAAGGCGCGACGGCTCGAGTGCAGGAGCTGGGCGGCGTGGTGGCCGACGCCGTACGGTCCGGTCGGCGGGTGCTCGTGCGCTGCAGCGGCGGCCTCAACCGATCGGGCGTGATCGTGGCAGAGGCGCTGCTGCGGCTCGGTCATTCGCCTGACGAGGCCATGGGCGCGATCCGCGCAGCGCGCGGGCCCTGGGCGCTGACCAACCCGGGCTTCGTCGCCCATCTCCGGCGTACGCCGGTGACGGGAGCCTGACCTCTTCGGCTCCTAGGGTTGCCGGCGATCACAAGGGCAGCGGGTGCCTCATCACGCCGGTGCCGGTGAGGCGCCCGGCGAGGGTGCGGATGAAGTCGAGGGCGTCCATCTCGACCACCTCGCCCCCGGAGCCCTGGCTGAACGTTCCGCCCGCGGGGCCGGTCAGCTGCAGCTCGAAAGGCTCCTTGTGGAGGTCTGCCCACTCCGCGACGATGTCGGCCACGAGGCGGCCGTCGTGGGCAGGGTCCAGCTCCATGGGGCGGCCGATGACGGCGTGGATGTCGATCCGGTGGGCCCACACATCCCGGGTGAAACCGACCTCGAGCAGGTAATTGACCGGCTTCCAACCGACCGGGTCTCCGAACGGCACCGGGGTGTAGCGCATCGGCAGGGGAGTGCCGAACCGTCCCTTGACCGCCTTCGAGCCCACTGCCTGGAGCTGGGAGACGACCTCGGCGTTGGTGAGTCCGTCGCGCTCGCGGATCTGCAGCTCGTTGAGGCCGTCGACCCAGTGGTGGGAGTCGATCTCCTTGTTCAGGGGAAGCCCTCGTCGCAGCTGGTGCAAAAAGACCAGCGGTGAGGCCTGGGCGTCGGCGGAGCCGAGCACGTGCAGGATCATGCTGCGGACGTCCCAGCCGGTGCAGTCGGTGTCGGTGGCCCATTCCTTCGGAGTGAGGGAGGCGGCCAGGGCGGCGAACTTCTCGAACTCGTCCGTGGCGAGGACGCGGGCTTCCTTGCGGGTGATGCGGTCGTCGTTCATTCTGTCGCCCTTCGAGTGCATGGCCGGCTGCCGGCGCCGTCGCCGAACGTGGCGTCGTACACCGCATTCTGAAGCCGACGTGCCTGGGGGGCAACGGCCGCCGCCATGCCGGCCCGAGCCGCTTGGCGACTACTCGCGCCCGACGTTCAGGCCGACGGTGAGCACCTGGTCGAGCTCGATGCCCGTCTTCTTTCGCACGGCGTCTTTCACCGGCAGGAGGTAGAGGCCGTCCTTGGGGAACAGGGCGGTCGTGAAGTCGACGTCGTTGATGCGCACCACGACAGGCACCTGGCCCCAGTACTCCATGCCCTTGGCGGCGAGCTTGATGACCTCGCTCTCCTCTTCAGGGATGCGCACGAAGTAGAAGGGCGCCGGCCCCCGCCACTCGATCACCGGACCCTCGAACTCGAAGTCCATGCTCTCCATGGCGCGAAGTATTGCCGGTCGAGGCGGGGTTGTTGGTCAGCCCTCGGTGCGCCGGCGGTATGGGAGATGGCGTGGGGCCCCCGAACCGTGCTCGGCCTGCTCGACCAACGGGGAGTTTGTTGGTCGAGCAGCGGGGGCGAGGGACGAGCGACCGCGTTGTCGAGACCTCTGAGCTGGTGCGTGGAAGGTGGGCGTGGTCGGTTGTGCGGGTCGGTTACGGCGGGTCTCGACGACGGCCTCGCCCAGGGGCTCGGCCTGCTCGACCAACGGGGAGTTTGTTGGTCGAGCAGCGGGGGCGAGGGACGAGCGACCGCGTTGTCGAGACCTCTGAGCTGGTGCGTGGAAGGTGGGCGTGGTCGGTTTTGCGGGTCGGTTGCGGGGGTCTCGACGACGGCCTCGCCCAGGGGCTCGGCCTGCTCGACCAACGGCGCGTTGTCGAGACCTCTGAGCTGGTGCGTGGAAGGTGGGCGTGGTCGGTTTTGCGGGTCGGTTACGGGGGTCTCGACGACGGCCTCGCCTAGCGGCTCGGCCTGCTCGACCAACGATGGGTTCGCGATGAGCGTCGGTCTGCTTGACCGACGAACGGGCTCAGATCAGGCCGAGCTCGGTCACAGCCGAGCGCTCTTCGTCGAGCTCCGCCACAGAGGCGTCGATGCGGCCGCGGGAGAAGTCGTCGATGTCGAGGCCCTGGACGATCTCCCAGTCACCGTTCTTGGTGGTGACGGGGAAGGACGAGATCAGGCCCTCGGGGACGCCGTAGGAGCCGTCGGAGACGACAGCCATGGAGACCCAGTCGTCGTCGGCACTGCCGAGCAGCCAGTCGCGGGCCGCGTCGACGGTGGCGGAGGCGGCGGAGGCTGCCGAGGACGAGCCGCGGGCCTCGATGATGGCGGCGCCGCGCTTGGCGACGGTGGGGATGAAGTCGTTCTCGATCCAGGCCTGGTCGCCGATGGTTTCGGCGGCGTTGCGGCCGGCGATCTCGGCGTGGAAGACGTCGGGGTACTGCGTCGCGGAGTGGTTGCCCCAGATCGTCATCTTCTTGATGTCGGTGACGGGGGAGCCGGTCTTGGCGGCCACCTGCGAGATCGCCCGGTTGTGGTCGAGGCGGGTGAGGGCGGAGAACCGCTCCTTGGGGATGTCGGGAGCGTTGTTCATCGCGATCAGCGCGTTGGTGTTGGCGGGGTTGCCGGTGACGCCGATGCGTACGTCGTCAGCCGCGACCGCGTTGAGGGCCTTGCCCTGGGCGGTGAAGATCGCGCCGTTGGCGGAGAGCAGGTCGCCCCGCTCCATGCCAGGGCCGCGGGGGCGGGCGCCGACGAGCAGGGCGAGGTTGACGCCGTCGAAGATCTTCTCCGCGTCGTCGCCGATCTCGATGCCGGCCAGGTGCGGGAACGCGCAGTCGTCGAGCTCCATGACCACACCCTCGAGCGTCTTCAGGGCCGGCGTGATCTCCAGCAGGCGCAGCTCGATGGGGCGATCGCCGAGCAGCGAGCCGCTCGCGAGGCGGAAGAGCAGGCTGTAGCCGATCTGCCCGGCGGCGCCGGTGACGGCGACCTTCAGCGGGGAAGAGCTCACGATTGACTCCTGGGTCTGGACGTCTGAGGAGGGTCGCGGCCGAACTTAGCAGCGGCGTAGGGGAGCATGAACCCATGGGTCGCGCATCGGTACGACGGGCGCTCGCGGCCGGCGCCGTGGTCCTGTTGGCGGCCGGTTGCGGCTCCTACACGGACACCGTCGAGGCCGGCGGCGTCGACGAGCTGGTCATCCCGACGCCGAGCCCCGACCCCGACGACTTCGTCGCCGTCATCGACAACCCGTGGCTGCCGTACGAGCAGGGCGCGACCTGGACGTACACCGACGGCAGCACCGACGTCACCTTCGCGGCGGAGGAGGGCCCGACGATCGCCGGTGTTGCGACGACAGCCGTCACCTCGAGCGGCTCGGCCGACTACTACTCCCAGGACACCGCCGGCAACGTCTGGTGGTTCGGGCGTGAGGGGGAGTGGGAGGCCGGCGACGACGGCGCCGAGGCCGGCATCGCGATGCTCGCCACACCCCGGCTCGGCGACGGCTACGCCGAGATGGGCGTGGACGGCGAGGCCGGCCAGCGGTCACTGATCAAGGACCTCGATGACGAGCTGCTGATCGAGACCACGACGACCGACGGCCTCGTCGTACTCCGCCACTACGAGAAGGGCACCGGGCTGGTGCTCAGCGAGGCCCCCGAAATGGAGCTGAGGCTCGTCGCGCACGACGAGCCTCAGCCTTGAGCTGTTCCTAGCGGATCATTGACCCGGCGGGCGGACCTGCGTCTGCTCCCCGCCCGTGGCCGGCGGCGGCTGCTGCGCGGGGATCCACTGCTGGGCCTGCGGGTCCCACTGCCAGCCGTCCTGGATGATCGGCTGCTCGACCGGCTGGACGGGCTGAGCCTGCTGCACTGGCTGGGCCTGCTGGACCGGCATCGCCGTCGTCTGCGAATCGACCGGCGCCGCCTGCTGCTGCGGCTGGGCCCACTGCTGCTGAGCCGACGCTGGCTGCTGCGTCTGAGCGGGGTACGCCGGGGCCTGCTGCTGGTTCCACTGCTGCTGGTACTGGTCCGGGGCGCCGTAGCCGGGCACCGCGGCCTGCTTCGGGCCCCCGAAGTTGAGGCCCGAGCCCGGCACCGGGTCGGTGCCATGTCCGAACAACGCCGGGTAGGCGAAGCCGGCGAGCGCCGCACCGACCAGCGGCGCCAGGATGAAGAGCCACAGCTGGGCGATGGCATCGCCGCCGGCGAAGAGGGCCGGGCCGATCGAGCGGGCCGGGTTGACCGAGGTGCCGGTCGCACCCATCGATGCGAAGTGGATCGCGGCGAGCGCGAGGCCGATCGCCAGCGGGGCCAGGGCAGGGTGCTCGTTGCGGGTGTCGGTGACGGCCAGGATGACCAGCACGAAGATCGCGGTCATCACGATCTCGATGATCAGCGCGCCGCCGACCTCCAGGCCACCGCGGTCGCCGAAGCCGTTGGCGCCGAGGTTGTCGTCGCCGATCTCGAAGCCGGTGTCACCCGCGACCAGGATCAGCACGAGCACGATCGCGCCGACGATGGCACCCACGAGCTGGGCGCCCATGTAGGTGCCTGCCTCCTTCCAGGAGATCCGGCCGCCGAGAGCGGCGCCGAGGGAGACGGCGGGGTTGAAGTGACCTCCGGAGATGCGTCCGAACGCGTAGACCATCACGATGATCGCGATACCGAAGGAAAGGCCGACGGCGGCGTAGTCGTCGGCAACCACCGCGGCGCCGACGCCGAACAGGATGAGCACGAAGGTGCCGATCGCCTCAGCGGACAGCTTCTGCGCGAGGGTGGGCGGCGGAGGGGGCGCTGCAACTTCAGTCATGACCGGGAACTCCTCGTAAGTGGGGGACACCGACAACACGAGTGCCCGTGCACTCTAGTCCCAAAACCTGCCCGTTGCCGCACCCCGAAGAGGGTGCAAGGCTGGCCGAGTTCGTCGCTGAGAAACCCCGTCAGGTATCTTGACGTCAAGGAACTTTTCCCGCGAAGTCACACCCTCAGGAGTGTCGCTAGACCATGGCCAACGCAGACCAGTCCCGGATCATCTACACCCTCACCGACGAGGCGCCGCTGCTGGCGACGTACTCGTTCCTCCCGATCATCGAGGCGTACGCCGCCAAGGCCGGGGTGGCGGTCGAGACCCGCGACATCTCGCTGGCGGGGCGGATCATCGCGCAGTTCCCGGACCGGCTGACCGACGAGCAGCGCCAGGCCGACGCGCTCGCCGAGCTCGGTGAGCTTGCGAAGCAGCCCGAGGCCAACATCATCAAGCTGCCCAACGTCTCCGCCTCCACGCCGCAGCTCAAGGCCGCGATCAAGGAGTTGCAGGACGAGGGCTACGACGTGCCGGACTTCCCGGACGACCCGCAGACCGACGAGCAGAAGGCCGCCCGCGCGGCGTACGACAAGGTCAAGGGCTCGGCGGTCAACCCCGTGCTGCGCCAGGGCAACTCCGACCGCCGCGCGCCGGCGTCCGTGAAGGCCTATGCGAAGGCCCACCCGCACCGGATGGGTGCCTGGACCGCCGACTCGAAGACCAACGTCGCGACCATGGGCGAGCACGACTTCCGCTCCAACGAGAAGACGGCCGTGATCGAGGCCGACGACACCCTGCGCATCGAGCACGTCTCCGCCGACGGCGCCGTGACGGTGCTCAAGGAGTCGGTGCCGGTGCTGGCCGGCGAGGTCGTGGACGGCACGTTCATGAGCGTCGCCGCGCTGCGCCGCTTCCTGACCGAGCAGATCGCGCGGGCCAAGGCCGACGACGTGCTCTGGTCGCTGCACCTCAAGGCCACGATGATGAAGGTCTCCGACCCGATCATCTTCGGCCACGGTGTGCAGGCGTTCTTCCCGACGCTGTTCGAGCAGTACGGCGCCCAGCTGGCCGAGGCCGGCATCTCGCCCAACGACGGGCTCGGTGCGCTGCTCACCGCCACCGACGCGCTGCCCGACGGCGAGGCGATCCGCGCCGCGGTCACCCAGGGCCTGGCCGACGGCCCGCGGATCGCGATGGTCGACTCCGACAAGGGCATCACCAACCTGCACGTGCCGTCCGACGTCATCATCGACGCCTCGATGCCGGCCATGATCCGCAGCTCGGGGCACATGTGGGGTCCGCAGGGCGAGGAGGACGACACGCTCGCGGTCATCCCCGACTCGTCGTACGCCGCCGTCTACCAGACCGTGCTCGACGACTGCCGGGCCAACGGCGCCGTCGACCCCGCCACGATGGGCTCGGTGCCCAACGTCGGGCTGATGGCCCAGGCGGCCGAGGAGTACGGCTCGCACGACAAGACGTTCGAGGCCGAGGCGGCCGGCACGATCCGGGTCGTCGACGGCTCGGGCGCGACGCTGATGGAGCACTCGGTCGAGCCGGGTGACATCTGGCGCGCCTGCCAGACCAAGGACGCGCCGATCCGCGACTGGGTCAAGCTCGCGGTCAGCCGCGCCCGCCTCAGCGACACCCCCGCGGTGTTCTGGCTCGACGAGACGCGCGCCCACGACGCCGCGCTGATCAAACTGGTGAAGACCTACCTCGAGGACTCTGCCCTGGTGGGGGACACCGACGGGCTGACGATCGAGATCATGTCGCCGGCCGACGCGACGGCGTACTCCCTGGAGCGGATCCGCCGCGGCGAGGACACGATCTCGGTGACCGGCAACGTGCTGCGCGACTACAACACCGACCTCTTCCCGATCCTCGAGCTCGGCACCTCGGCCAAGATGCTCTCGGTCGTGCCGCTGATGGCGGGCGGCGGGTTGTTCGAGACCGGCGCCGGCGGCTCCGCGCCGAAGCACGTGCAGCAGCTGGTCAAGGAGAACTACCTGCGCTGGGACAGCCTCGGTGAGTTCTTCGCGCTGGCCGCGAGCTTCGAACACCTCGCGCAGTCGACCGACAACGCGCGCGCCCAGGTGCTGGCCGACACCCTCGACCGGGCCACCGGCACGTTCCTCAACGAGGACAAGTCGCCCACCCGCAAGCTCGGTGGCATCGACAACCGCGGCTCCCACTTCTACCTCTCCCTCTACTGGGCCGAGGAGCTCGCGGCGCAGTCCGACGACGCCGAGCTGGCCGCGGACTTCAAGGCCCTGGCCGAGCGCCTGCGCGGCAACGAGGAAGCCATCGTCGGCGAGCTCAACGCCATCCAGGGCACCCCGGCCGACATCGGCGGCTACTACAAGCCCGACGCCGACAAGGTGGGCCCGATCATGCGTCCGTCGACCACCTTCAACGAGGCTCTCGCCTCGCTCTGAGTGGTTGCGGGGTCTCGACGACGCGGTCGCTTGTTCCTCGCTCCCGCTGCTCGACCAACGGAATCTTTTCGTTGGTCGAGCAGGCCGAGCCGCTCGGCGAGGCCGTGTGAGACCGCTGAGCCGGTCTCGGTTGGCCGTGTGGTTGCGGGGTCTCGACGACGCGGTCGCTCGTTCCTCGCTCGCGCTACTCGACTAACGAATGCCGGGCCGTGGAATAGGTGGTCGGCGGGGCGTCGTTGGACGATGGGTGCCTATGACGACGACCGTCCCAGCTCAGACGCCCGTGCGCACCAGCCACTTCGGGTTGGCGGTGCTGGCGCTGGCCATGGGTGGGTTCGTGATCGGCACGACGGAGTTCGTGACGA
>CAWJRK010000050.1:0-492947 GCA_963845215.1 uncultured Actinomycetota bacterium | reverse complement strand
GGCGACGGCCCAGTACGTGGCCGCGCAGCCGCAACAAAGCGACATGACCGGTTGCATGGTCGTGGGCTGGCTCACTGGATTTCTGATGCCGATCGTCGGGTTCGTCGTCGGAATAGTGCTGATGGCCAAAGGAAAGGCCGGCGTTGGCGTCGCCATCTTGATCGTCTCGGTCATCGCGTTTGTGTTCTGGTTCAACGAGCTTCAAACAGACCCGGTTTTTGAACTACTACGGCAGCTTGACGCAGTAGTCGAAATCACTGCGCCGCCTGGCAGCTCGGGTTCTCGCGTGACATGCCTACCCCTAAAAGGAGTGCACATGAGCAACATGCCGAATCCGTATCAGAACAACCTCCCACATCTAAAGCCAAAGTCCTGGGTCGTCAGGCACAAGGTCTTGACGGGGATCGGCGCGTTCTTCGCGATCGCGATCATCGGCGGGGCGGTGGGCGCTGGCTCATCCGACGAGTCAGAGACAAAGAGCCAACTACGGCGTCAAATTCGACAAGTTCAGAGCCCAAACCCGAGACCCCTACAGAGACCATCGAGCCTCCGACCGCAGCCGAACTTGAGGCTCAGGAGAAGGCCGAGGCCGAGGCTGCCGCTCAGGCAGCCAGAGATGCCAAGGTAGCCGAGGCCAAGGCGAAGCGCGAGCAGGCCCGAGCTGAGCGCGCAGCCGCTCAACAGGCGTTGATCCACGAACACAGCAACGAGATCGACAAAGCCCAGGAGACCCGGACTACACCTCATTCTCCCGCACTGGCCTCATCGAACAGTTGGGAGTTCGAGGGCTTCTCGACATCCGACGCGACGTTCGCAGTCGACTTCATTCGCGCGGATTGGTTCGAGCAGGCCGCGCTCAAGGCCAAGGAGTACCTGGACTACACGTCCTTCTCCGAGTCGGACTCGTCGACCAATTGGTCTTCGACGGCTTCACCCAGGAGCAGGCGGAGCACGGGGTCCGGAGTCCGACCGATGCAACGAACCCAGGGAGTCCAGCGGCAACCGAGTCTTCTCGTCGTGCCTGGTGAAACTGCGAATCATCATGATGGCGAGTTGCCTGTTGCTCGCGGCGTGCGGAGGCGGCTCGGGCGGTGAATCTACAGCCGAGACGACAGCTGTGACTACGACAGCCTCGCCGACCGACTCGGAAGCCGCCGAGAGCGAGTCGGCTTCGGAAGAACCGTCGTCGGTCGACTCAGACCCAAAGGTGTCCGACGCTGTGATCTGCAGCCTGATCTTCGCGATGAAGGGGCCAACGCCGATGGCTTCGCTTCTCGATTTGCGGGACAAGGATTCGGTGTCTGTCAAGGAGATGGATGGGCTCCTACGACGCTGAGGAGCTGGAGAGCATCGCCGGCCGCGCGAGTGAACCCCTCGCCAGCTATCTCTGGGGTTACACCGAGATGCAACGCGACTACGTGGACGTAGCGTACGGAGACCTAGACGAGATGAGGACGGACCGGTCCGATTTGCGTGCAATCACTCTGGCCATTACTCAGACGTGCGAGTCGCTGCTGTGAATCGTGGGCAGATGTGAGCACCAAGCCGTCTTGTGGTGATCGGGATTCTGACTGCCGTTGTTCTCGGGCTCACGGCGGCACTTGTGATCGTCGCTAGTGGCTAGGAGGACAGCTCTGGCGAAACCGTGTACTTGGAAGACACTGCGGGCTATGAGGATGCGAATTCGCAGGCCGAGCTCCACTGCACTCTCGACGGTGTGGTCGGCCCCAACGGACCCGACAGCCTCTACGACCCCGAATACCTCGCGTGCGTCGAACTGGAGACACGCAGCACGCTCATTCAGGATGGTCACGCCGATGCAGATTCCGCGCCCCTCCGAGCCAATAGCTGCTCCTTAACTATGTCGGGTGCCGGTCGCCACATTGACGCCCATGACCGACGCACGCCACAACGCGCGTACCTACTACGGCCTTGACCGCCCGGACGCCGAAGTGATGATCGAAGGCCGAGGCTGGGTAGCGGGCGAGATCAGGATGCAGTGGCGAACGTCCGAGGGCGAATGGTGGGCAAACGTTCAGTACCGATCCTCGGGAGATGGTGCTCGACAAGCGACGCCTTCCTGCCGAGCTGATCAGGCCAGACGAGACTGTGCGCGGGCCGAAGACCTCGTAGCTGTCGGAGACGCGGGCGCAACACCATGAGCGCTACTGGTTTAGCGCCTCGTAGTAGACGAACCACTCCTCGTCGGAGTCGATAGTGAACTCAATGCGGTGCGCACCTCGTAGAGTTGTCCGAATAGACACCGATTCCTCCCGCATTGCAGTATGAGTTCGTCCTCAGTGCCAGTCGGCGTGCTGAAGGTAGTCCGATTGTCTTCCGTGATGCGCGGGTCGCGCACCTTGACCAACCGAACGAAGGCGCTCTGCTCAGACGAGATCCTTACCGCATCGTCCGCGAGCTCGTCGCAGTCAACGTCCTCTGCGCTCCTGCTGCTGGATGGTCTGTCAGCGGGTCGCCATCCAACATGTCCGGCAAGTAGTAGTAGGCCAGGTAGCCGAGCACGATCGCGCGCCAATGGCCCGCCTTACCCATGTCCAGGCCGACGCTCCACCATGGGCTGAGTGCTGGGCGATGGGCTGTGGCTGTGGGGCAGTGTCGGCGGGTGCGATTGCATCGTTCGGCTCCCGCCATCCCAGTAGCGACGCGTGTTGACCATGCTCGGGTGGGGATACCAACCGGGTGCGGCCTTAGGCATCGGCTCTTCTCCCATGATGAGGGAGCCTAGAGCGTGCGGGCACTAGCCGCAGACGTAACGGGAACCGCCCGGTGCACAGGCCGCCGGGGTGGTCTTCTTCGAACAGCACCGGGATGCCTTCCAGGTCCTAGCCTCGGACTATGGGTTCGCTCCCTCCTCCGCAAGCACGCCGCCATGCTCTCCGTCGGTGGCATCGTCGTCGTCCTCTCAGTCACTGGCTCGGCCCCAGCGCCGCCCGGCTGATCACCGGTCAGGACATCAAGACGGCTCGATCAAGAACGGTCATAGGGTTTGCCAACTGAGCAGGTTTGGAAGATGGAGGCGAGAAGCATGGCGAAGACGCCGCGGAAACCCGGTTGGTACACACACCCGAGTATGAGGGGCGCATTGCAGTACTGGGACGGCTCGGATTGGACTGACGACATCGGGTCCGATCGGCCATCTGCGCCCAGCGCCGGAAGTATTGCCTTCTGGATCGTGCTTGCGTTTGTGCTCTTGGCGGTTGTCGTGCTCGTGTTGGCGAACCTCTGATCGATCGAGGGGCCCCACTTGCTCGTAGGCGTGTCTTCACACCCACTTCGACCTGGCCATCTGTGTCGCGTTGCTCGCCGCCGACGGACAGGTCCCGCGCGACTCGCTCGAGCAGACCGCCTTCATCGGCGAGCTCACCCTGGCCGGCGGGCTCCGCTGCGTGCCCGGGGTTCTGCCGATGGTGCTGGCCGCAGCCGAGCGCGGGGTCACCCACGTGTTCGTGCCCGACCGCTGGCCCGCGAGGCCTCGATGGTGCCCGACATGACCGTCTTCGGGATGCGCTCGCTGGCCCAGGTGGCCGCCGAGCTCAACCAGGAAGTGGTGCCCGAGGCGCCACCGGTGACGCCGCTGTCGAGCAGCAAGCTGCTGTCCTGGCGCGGGGACGAGCGCCTCGAGGAGCTCGACTTCGGCGACCTGCGCGGCATGGCCGACACCAAGTACGCCGTCGAGGTCGCCGCGGCCGGCGGACACCACCTGCTCCTCTCAGGACCCAAGGGGTCGGGCAAGACCAGCATCGCCGAGCGGATCCCGACCATCATCCCCGAGCTGAGCCCCGAGGAGTCACTGGAGCTGACGGCCATCCACTCGCTGGCCGGCATCCTCGACCCCGCCCAGGGCATGCTCACCGACGCGCCGTACGCCGCGCCGCACCACGACGCCAGCAAGGCCAGCCTCATCGGAGGCGGCAGCGGGCAGGTCCGGCCCGGCGAGCTGAGCCGCGCGCACGGCGGCGTGCTCTTCCTGGACGAGTTCCCGCTCTTCCGGGCCGATGTGATCGACGCGCTGCGCCAACCCATGGAGAGCGGCGACGTCACCATCGCCAGACAAGGAGAGTCGGCTCTGCTGCCGGCGCGGGGGATGGTCGTCCTCGCATGCAATCCCTGCCCATGCGGAGAGTGGCGCGCCCACGCCGGTGCCAACAGGTGCAAGTGTCGCGAGACCGTCCGGCGCGACTACCAGCGCAAGATCGGCGGTCCGATCACCGACCGGGTCGACATCACCCGCCACGTCGAGCCGCTCTCACCGCACGCCGAGCACGACCGATTCGACGCCACCGAGACCTCCGAAGTGGTCCGCGCGAGGGTCGACCTCGCCCGGCGGCTGCAGGCCATCCGCTACGCCGACTGCAGCTGGCGCCTCAATGCCCACGCCCCCGGGTCGGCGCTCCGGGACCGCTGGCCGCTCAGCCCTGAGGGCCAACGCGCCGTCGACGACGCGGTCTTCAAAGGTCGGCTGACCCGTCGCGGAGCCGTCCGGGTCCATCGGGTGGCCTGGACCGTCGCCGACCTCGCCTCGGTCCGGTTCGGCGTCAACCACGCACCAGGCGCCGAAGAGGTCGACGTCGCTCTCCGGCTGCGGATGGGCTCCCCGCTGCTCGCCCGCACCGTGGAGGCGGTGGGATGAGCGACCACGAGCGCCTCGCGCGAGCAGCGCTCAGCCGGCTCTCGGAGCCAGGCGATGCCAAGCTCAACTCCCTGACCAGCGAGCTCGGCCCCATCAAGCTGCACCGACTGCTGCTCGAGCAGACGGACGTCGGGGGCGGCGTGCTCGACGACGTCAGCTCTCGCCTGTCGACCTCCGACGCCGAACGCGAGCTCGACCAGGCGGCCAACCTCGGCATCAGGTTCGTGATCCCCGGCGACGCCGAGTGGCCTGCCCAGCTCGGCGACCTCGCCTCGGCCGGAGAGCTCCACGAGCGAGGTGGCGTACCGATCGGGTTGTGGGTCAGGGGCCCGGTCCGCCTCGACCAGCTCGAAGACTCGGTCGCCGTCGTGGGCGCCCGGTCCTCGACCACCTACGGCAACGCGGTGGCCGGCGAGATCGGCGCGATGGCCGCCCGCGCCGGACTGCCGGTGATCTCGGGCGCGGCCTTCGGGATCGACCAGGCCGCACATCGGGGTGCGATCGCGATGGACGGCCCGACGGTGGCGGTCCTGGCCTGCGGCGCCGACCGGGTCTATCCCGCAGCCCACGCGTCGCTGATCGCCCACATCGCCGCCAACGGGTCGGTCGTCTCCGAGGCGGCACTGGGCTGTGCGCCACAGCGAGTCCGGTTCCTGGCCCGCAACCGACTGATCGCGGCAATCTCCCGCGGCACCGCGATCGTGGAGGCGGCGGTCCGCAGCGGAGCGCTCAACACCGCCAACTGGGCCAACCGCCTCAACCGGGTGGTGCTCGGCGTCCCCGGGCCCGTGACCAGCGCGAGCTCGGCCGGCGTCCACCAGCTCATCCGCACCGGCGGCGCCGGCCTGGTCACCAGCGGAGCCGAGGTGCTGGAGGCCGTCGGAGCCTCGGGGGAGCACCTCCTCGAGGACCCACGCGAACCCGCCACTGCTCGCGACCAGCTCTCGATCCGGCACCAACAAATCCTCGATGCCGTGCCGGTCGCCAACGGCGCCCCCTCCGACTCCGTCGCCAGGGCCGCCGGTCTGGGTGTGGTGGAAGTTCGCACCGCTCTCGCCTACCTCGAGAAGCGCAGCCTGGTGGAGCGGGCCGAAGACGGGTGGCGGCTCGCCGCACTGGCGCACACCTGAGCGGCACGCGTGCCTCCACCGCGTAGTGGGTAACGGTCGACGCGGAACGTTGTCCGCGAGAGGAGCCGCATGACGCCGACCGTAATCGCCGACCGCTATCGGGTGGACCGAGCCGTGGGCAGAGGCGGCATGGGCACCGTGTGGCTCTGCACCGACGAGGTGCTCGGACGTACCGTCGCCGTCAAGCAGGTCGGCCACGCCCCCGGTGAGTCCACGCCCGACCTGGCCAGAGCGCTGAGGGAGGCCCGATCCGCAGCGGCGCTCAACCACCCCAATGTGGTCTCGATCTACGACGCCCTCGACGAGGGCGACGAGATCTGGTTGGTCATGGAGTACGTCCCGAGCCGCAACCTCTCCGAGATCATGAAGGCCGAGGGCCCTCTCGATCCGGCACGAGTGGCCTGGATCGGCGCCCAGGTCGCGGATGGGCTCGCTGCCGCACACCTGCGCGGCACCATCCATCGCGACGTGAAGCCGGGCAACATCCTGGTCGCCGACAACGATCACGCCAAGATCTCCGACTTCGGGATAGCTCGGACGATGGGTGACTCCCAGCTCACCCAGACCGGGATGGTCACCGGCACCCCGGGCTACTTCTCACCGGCACTCGCTCGGGTGAGGATCCGAGCCCGGCCGATGACGTGTGGGCCTTGGGTGCGTCGTTGTTCGCCGCGGTGGAGGGGCACCCGCCGTGGCCGGAGCAGAACAATGCGTTGGCCATGCTGTCGACGATCGCGACCGGCGAGCCACCGCGGCCCGAGCGAGCAGGACCATTGACCGAAGCCATCGTCAACATGATGGACCTCGACCCGGCATCGAGATGGTCGATGGCCGACGTCGCGTTCAACCTCCACCGCGTGCACGAGGAGAAGAACGCCACCGGCACCCACGAGCATGTAGGCCCGCCGGTCGACCCTGCGGGCCCATCTGTCCACGAACGGACTGCGACGCTCATCGAACCCGCGCCGACGCCTGCCGCGCCCTCTCCCGGCCCCGACCCCACCCCGCCGCCGCCAGGCCGACGTCGGTGGCCGCTCGCCATCCTGGGTCTGGCCGCCCTGGTCATCGCGGCGGTCGTGCTCTGGACGATCCTGGACGATGGCCCCGACAAGACGTCAGACGGCGCCGGGGACCGGCCCACGGAGCAGGCGTCGCCCAGCGACGACTCCACGCAGCAGCAGCCGGACGAGTCCGGCGAGTCGCCGGCCGAGAATGGCGACCCGGCGTCACCCGCGGACGACGGTGGCACCGCGAGCGTCGCCACCGACCCTGCGGAGTTCGTCACCGACTACTACGGACTGCTCCCCGACGACACGGAGCAGGCTTGGCAGCTGCTCTCGTCGAAGATGCAATCGGCAACCGGAACCTATGACGACTACGTGGGCTTCTGGTCGACCATCGACTCCGTGAGCGTCGACGAGGCGAGCGAGGTCGGAGCCGGCACGGTCGAGGTGACCCTCACCTACACCACGGACGGGGCCTCGGAGCAGGAAGTGCGCCAGATCGACCTGGCCGAACAGGGCGAGAGCTTCGTGATCGTCGACGACTAGGTGGGACCTTGCGCTGTGCGGCGCGCTGACGGGACGTGAGCACGCGAAGACGATGCAACTCCCTACGATGAGCACGTGACCGACCTACCCGAGCCGATGGCGCGCCTGGTGGGGGAGTACGAGCGCCACCTCGCCTCGGAACGCGACCTGACCCCGCACACGGTCCGGGCCTACGTCGGCGACGTCACCGGTCTGCTGGACCACGCGGCTCGCCTCGGGGCGACCGACGTAGCCGAGCTCGACCTGCGCACCCTGCGCAGCTGGCTCGCCAAACAACAGAGCATGGGCAAGTCACGCACCACCATCGCCCGACGAGCCACCGCCGCCCGAGTCTTCACCGCCTGGCTGGCCCGCACCGGACACATCCCCGCCGACCCCGGCGCCGCCCTCGGATCACCCAAGACACACAAGACCCTGCCGCCCGTGCTCCGGGTCGACGAGGCCGCCGACCTGATCCGCTCGGCCACCGCACTCGCCGACGACGGCAGCGCCGTCGGGCTACGCGACATCGCCATGCTGGAGCTTCTCTACGCCACCGGCATCCGCGTCGGAGAGCTCACCGGCCTCGACATCGACGACCTCGACCGCGGCCGCAACGTCGTGCGAGTGCTCGGCAAAGGCCGCAAGGAACGCACGGTCCCCTTCGGGCACCCCGCCGCCCGAGCCCTCGACCGCTGGCTCAGCGAAGGCCGCCCGCAGCTGCACGCCGAAGGAGCCGGACCAGCGCTGTTCGTCGGCGCCCGCGGCCGACGGATCGACCAGCGAGCCGTGCGCACCCTCGTGCACAAACGGATCGCCGACGTGCCCGGCGCACCCGACATCGGCCCCCACGGCCTCCGGCACACCGCCGCCACCCACCTCCTCGAGGGTGGCGCCGACCTGCGCGCCGTACAAGAGCTCCTCGGGCACGCCTCGCTCGCCACCACGCAGCTCTACACCCACGTCACCACTGACCGCCTGCGCAAGGCCTACCAGCAGGCGCATCCGCGGGCGTGAGCTGGTAGCGGTGCGGCCGCAGCGAGGGAACCGTCACAGGTGACCAGTTGCATTTACCAGACGGAGCAGTCGCACCAGAGGCAACCAGCCCGCATACGCCGGCGACGACCGCCCAGCGCCGACCGGCGCCGGCTCCCCGCGCCACAGCGGCAGCAGGCGGATCGGTCCGAGACCGACCAGGAGGAGCGGGTCGAGGTAGGTCTCTCCCTCTATCCACCCCCAATGGAGGCAGGCACGCGGGAAGCAGTGCGAGCCGCCGAGCTGGAGGGCACCGATCGGGTCGCCCCGGGCTACGGGCGCTCCGAGACGCACCGTGGCGGTGACGGGCTCGTAGGTGGTGCGAGTCGCGCCGTGCTCCACGACGACGACGCCGCGGCCCGCCAGGGAGCCGGCGTAGGACACGCGGCCGGGCAGGGCGCTGTGCACGACCTGACCGGGTGAGCCCGCAAGGTCCACGCCGCGATGACCTGCGCCGTAGGGGGAGTCCGGCGGATCGAAGGCGTCGACGACCTCGGGCGCCGGTTGCAGCGGCCACTCACCGCGCGGCAGTTCCTCCGCATCGGCACCGGCGGCGGCAGCACCGGCGGCAGCACCGGGGCTGGGGACGGCGGCGCACAGCAGCGCAGTGGCCAGGGCGAGGGACGTGAGGATGCGCATGTGTGCAGCGTGGCGGTGTTCGACGAGTTGCGGCGCGACGTCCCCTCGGTCTGTGGAGAAGCGAGGTTGTGCCCGACCCCTGTGGGCGACATGTGGGCGATACGCAGGCCAGCGAGCTCGGCCGCCAGTCGGTGCACCGAGCGCGGCTACCGGCCGAGCATCAAGGGCAAGGCCGCTCGCACCCCTGCGTCGAGCGCGTCGAGCGCGTCCCCGCGGTTGGAGAGGTAGCCGAGAAGCGCGGGTTGGAAGAGGCCGTCGAGGACGGCGTAGGCCAGGTGGGAGGACACGGCGACGTCTCTGCCGCTCAGCTCCGCGTAGCGGCCCACGACGCGCCAGATCATCTCCTCCAGCGTCTTGTCGATCTGCTGCACGGCGTCGCGCAGGCTCTCCTCGAACATGCTCTGCGAGCGCAGGTCGTACCAGAGGCGGTGCATGGGCGCCTCGTCCACGATCGTTTCGCGGAGCTTGGCGACGAAGGCGTTCACCAGCTGGCCAGCATTCATGGAGTCGGCGATCACTCCGTCGTAGCGCGTCACGCAGGTGGCCTTGTACTGCTTCACGCAATAGATGATCAGCTCGAACTTGTCGGCGAAGTAGTAGTGCACGACACCGTGGGTGAACTCGGAGTTGTTGGCGATCTCGCGGAGTGACGACTTCGCGTAACCGAGCTCGCCGAGCGTGCGCAACGCGGAGTCGGCCAGGGCGCGACGGCGCGCGTCGTGCTTGTCGACCGGGTTGAGACGGGCGGTCGCCGTGGCCATCGGGGTCCTCCTTCACGAGCGTCGGGCAACTCTAGCGCGGAAATCTGGACACATGGTCAGAAATCTCAGGACGAATGGTCAGAGAACTCTTGACAGTTGACCAGAAGCCGGAGAAGTGTGAGCGCAGTCACCTACCTCCAAGGAGCCGCACCATGACGAACCTCGATCTGACCGGACGCACCGCCCTCGTCACCGGGGGCGCCCAGGGACTAGGCGAGGGCATGGCCCAGGCGCTGGCCGGGGCCGGGGCGAAGGTGGTCGTCGCCGACATCCAGGACGACCTCGGTGCCAAGGTGGCCGAGACGCTCGGCGATGGCCACGGGTTCGTCCACCTCGACGTCACCGACGACGCCTCGTGGGAGGCCGGCATCGCGTCCGCGATCGAGCAGGTCGGCGGCCTCGACATCGTGGTCAACAACGCCGGGGTCGAGATCACGAGCCTGCTCGTCGACCTCGACCCGGAGCAGGCACGCACGATGCTCAACATCAACGTCGTCGGCACCGCGCTCGGCATCAAGCACGCGTTCCGCGCCATGCGCCCCGACGGCGCCGCCGGCAACGGCGGAGCGGTCATCAACATCGCCTCGGTCGCTGCCACGATCGCCTTCCCCGCGATCTCGATCTACTCGGCCAGCAAGTCCGCCGTGGACCGTCTCACCCGCGTCGCTGCGATGGAGAGCGGCAAGCTGGGGTACGGCGTCCGCGTCAACTGCGTCTACCCCGGCCTGGTCCCCAACGAGATGGGCGCCAACCTCGCCAACGACGTGGCCGAGCTCGGACTCTTCGCCTCCACGGAGGAGGCCGTGGGCGCGGTGGTCGACCTCACCCCGTCCGGCCGGCTGGCGAGCACCGAGGACATCGCCGACGCGGTGCGTCTTCCTTGCCTCGGACAAGTCCAGATTCGTCAACGGCGTCGGCCTCCCGGTCGACGGCGGCATGGGCATGTGAACCCGAGCTCCACCGACCAGACCCCTAGCTGATCCGAAGAGACCCGAAGAGACAAGGAACCCATCGCCATGAGCACCAAGCCCGTCGTCGTCTACGGCGCCTCCGGCTACACCGGCCGACTGATCTGCGAGTACCTGCGCGAGTACGGCGTGCCGTTCGTTGCCGCGGGCCGCGACGAGGGAAAGCTGAAGGCCTCGATGGAGGCCAACGTCGCCCGGCATCGAGACCGCCGACTACGAGATCGTCGAGGTCACCCACGACGTGGAGGCGCTGACCGAGCTGTTCACCGGCGCCAGCGTCGTGCTGCAACACCGTCGGCCCGTTCAGCCAGTTCGGTCCCGAGGTCGTCGAGGCCTGCCTCGCCGCCGGGCACGCACTACCCGACACCACCGGTGAGCAGGACTGGCTGATCACCTGCGACGAGCAGTACGGCGAGAACTTCGCCGCTGCCGGCCTGCTGCTCTCGCCGGGCATCGCGCAGATGTACACCACCGGCGAGATCGCCGCGGAGCTGTGCCTCGAGAAGCCCGGCCTCGACACCCTCGACATCGCGGTGTTCTGGGGCGGCTCCCCCACGATCGCCTCGACCCGGACGATCCTGGTCAACGCGGCCACCTCGAGGGCCAGCTACCTCGAGCAGAACGCAGTACGTCGAGTTCGACCCCGACGCCGGGCCTGTACCGCTGGTCGTCCCCGGCCAGCACGAGCTGGCGACTCTCGCTGCCGTGGGGCGGCACCTCGCACCCGGTCTGGTACCGCAAGGACCCGCGGGTGGCCAACTGCAAGGCGCTGGGCGGTGTCTTCAACCCCGCGCTGATGAAGGGGGTGCCGCAGATCGTCGCGTGCGGCGCTCGAGGCGACCAAGGACATGGAGATCGAGGAGACAGTACGCCGCGCTGACCGCCACCGCCTCGCAGGTGATGAACGTGATGCCTCCGCGCGAGAACCCGCGCCTGAACAAGTCCCTCGACTCCGTGCACGCCTCCGGTCCGCTCGGTCGGGCGCACTGCGTGATCCACGGCAACCAGAACTACAAGCAGACCGGGCTGCTCCAGGCGTACGCGGCGTACTCGCTTGCTGCAGCAGCCGCCGAAGCGGGTCGGCTTCGCGTCGGGGTGCAAGGCGTTCGGGCACCGCGAGCTGCTCGGCCAGCTGCGGGCGTTCGGCCTGGTCGCGGAGCCGGTCATCACCGACTGGAGGCTGAGCCCGTCGATGCGACTCGTCGACTACCTCGACAAGGGTGCGTCGCTCGGCGCCGACGCTCCTTGCCTCGTCAGCGGTGACGAGGTCGCGACGTACGCCGACGTCCGGGCTCTGAGCGGTCGGATCGCCTCGGCGCTGGTGGCCTCGGGCGTCGCGCCCGGCGACAAGGTGGCGATCCTGTCGGCCAACGACCCGACCGCCTTCACCTGCGTCTTCGGTATCAGCCGAGCCGGTGCCGTGTGGTGCCCGATCAACCCGCGCAACGAGGCGGCGGAGAACCGTGAGCTGCTCGACCTCTTCGAGTGCTCGGTGCTGATCTTCCAGGAGTCGTTCGCGCCTTGGTCGACGCAGATCCGCGCGCACCTGCCCCACCTGACCACCCTGGTCTGCCTCGACGCGACGGCTCGGATGGGCCGAGTCGGCTGGGACGACTTCCTCGGCTCGGCCGTCGAGGTCGACCGGCCCGACCGATCGACGACCTGGCGCATGATCGTCGGCACCGGCGGCACCACGGGCGGCCCAAGGGCGTGATGCTCACCGGCGCCAACCTCGAGACGATGACCGCCATCACCCTGATGGGCTACCCGTGGTCGAGCGCGGCCCGATCTACCTCGCGCTCGCGCCGCTCACCCATGCCGCCGGGGTGCTCTGCTTCCCGGTGCTCGTGCCTCGGCGGCTCGATCGTGGTCATGCGGACGCCGGACGTGGTGAGCTTCCTCGAGCACGTCGAGCAGCACCAGGTCACCCACACGTTCCTGCCGCCGACGCTGATCTACATGGTGCTGGACCACCCGAGCGCTGGCCGGGCGCGACCTCGACTCGCTGCAGTGCTTCTGGTACGGCGCCGCGCCGATGTCGGCGACCCGTCTGGAGGAGGCGCTCGAGCCGATCGGTCCGGTGATGGCGCAGCTGTTCGGGCAGACCGAGGCGCCGATGATGATCTCGACGATGGCGCCCGCCGACCACTTCCGCGCGGACGGCACGCGTCGCCACCGAGCGCCTCTCCTCAGCCGGTCGTCCGGCACCGCTGGTGACCGTGCCGATCATGGACGAGCGCGGGCCGCGTGCTCGCGCTCCGGCGAGCGCGGCGAGATCGTCGTCCGCAGCTCGCTGGTCATGCGTGGCTACTTCGAGAACCCCGAGGCGACCGCCGAGGCGTCAGCCGCACGGCTGGCACCACACCGGCGACATCGGCTACCTCGACGACGACGGCTTCCTGCACATCGTCGACCGCGCCAAGGACATGGTGATCACCGGCGGCTTCAACGTCTACTCCACCGAGGTCGAGCAGGCGCTGATGACTCACCCCGCCGTTGCCGACTGCGCCGTGATCGGCCTTCCCGACGAGAAGTGGGGCGAGCGTGTCACCGCCGTCATCCTGCTGCGGCCGGGCGCAGACGCTGGACGCCGCGAGCTCAAGGCGTTCGTCAAGGCAGCGGATCGGCAGCGTCAAGACGCCCAAGCAGATCGAGATCTGGCAGGACCTACCGCGCTCCAAGGTCGGCAAGGTGCTCAAGACCGAGATCAAGGAGCAGCTCCTCGGAGCGGAGGCACGGGCGTGAGCGCCGGACTCAGCATCATCGACGCCGGGCTCCGGTTCGGTCATCCGGGAGCGGCGCAGGACCACGTCGCTGCGGTGGCAGACGCCCTGACCACGCGTCTCGGCGAGGTGACGGGGGAGATGGCGGACGTGCTGGCGCACCGCATCCACGAGCTCGACGGCGATCCGGTGCTGCTCGGGCTGATGGGCGCGAGCATCGAGGGCAACGTGGTCAACATCCTGCGTGGCCTGCGGCACGACATCGACCCCGACCGGCAAGAGCCACCGACGGCGGCGATCGAGTACGCCCGCCGCCTCGCGCAGCGAGGGGTGCCGGTCAACGCACTGGTCCGCGCGTACCGGCTGGGCCAGCAGTTCCTGCTGAGCCAGGCCTTCGAGACCTCCGATCGGATCGGCGGCGACAAAGGAGTGCGGGTCGACGCCTACGAGCTCCTCGTCACCCGGGTGTTCGACTACATCGACTGGATCTCACAACGGGTCGTGGTGGTCTACGAGGACGAGCGCGAGTCGTGGCTGACCAGCCAGAGCAACGCTCGCAACGCGAAGGTGCACCAGCTCCTCGACGGGGCGAGCCTCGACGTGGCTGCGGCGGAGAAGGTGATCGGCTACCGTCTCGCCGGCCATCACGTGGCGGTGGTCGCCTGGATGCCCGACTCGGGAGGCGACGACGAACAGCTGAGCCGCTCCACCCGCCTGATCAGGGCCTTCGCAGCCGAGTTCGGCAACGGAGGCACCCCGCTGGTGATGGGGTGCGACCACGCGACGGCCTGGGGCTGGGTGCCCGGTGAGCGCCGACTGGGCCTGGGCCCCGGAGCTGTCCCGGTGGCACGAGGGCGAGGAGCAGTCCCAGGTGCTCGCCATCGGTGGCAACCACGCCGGCCCGGAGGGCTTCCGCCGCAGTCACGAGCAGGCGCTGCAGGTGCACCGGCTCGCGTCGCTCGGCGGAGCGCGCGACCGGACGATGCTGTCCCACGACGACCCCGGCGCCGCCGCGACGGCGCTGCTGTCCAAGGACCTCGACGTGGCGCGCACCTGGATCCGCGACGTGCTGGGCGACCTCGTGCGCGACGACGACACCACCGCCCGCATGCGCCGGACCCTGCTGACGTTCCTGCGTCACGACATGAACTACACCGCGACCGCCGAGACGATGATCATGCACAAGAACTCGATCAAGTACCGCCTCACGACGGCTGAGAGTGTGCTCGGGCACCCCGTCACCGACAACCGGCTCTCCGTCGAGCTCGCGCTCAACGCCTGCGAGTGGCTGGGGCAGGCGGTGCTCAGAGCAGACTCGCCGTGAGCCCTCCGTCGAGCGTGAGGCACGGAGCCGGTCACCCAGGACTGCTGAGGATCGGCCAGGAAGGCGACTGCTCGCGCCACGTCGTCGGGGGTGCCGAACCGGCCCTGCTTCGACTCCACCACCGGTCCGAAGTCGCCCGCCGCCAGGCCGAGGTGGCGCTCGAAGTTGGCGGCGTTGGACGTCACCAGCTCGGTCGCGATGAAGCCGGGGGCGACGGCGTTGACCCGCACGCCGTGCTCGCGCAGCTCGGTGGCTGCGGTCTCGGTGAGGTTGATGACGGCGGCCTTGGCGGCGGCGTACGACGAGATCAGGGCCGAACCCACGGTGCCGGTGACCGACGCGATGCTGACGATCGAACCGCCGCCCGAGGCGATGATGGCCGGTGCGGCGTAGCGCAGCGAGAGGAAGACACCGTCGAGGTTGACCGACGTCACCCGCCGCCAGGCCGCCAGGTCGGTCTCGATGATCGGTGCGACATTGGCCACGCCCGCGTTCGGCACCATCAGGTCGAGCCGGCCGAAGTGGTCGGTGGTGCGCTCGACCAGCTCCTGGACCTGGTGCTCGTCGGTGACGTCGCAGGCGAAGCTGATCGACCCCGTCGAACTCCTCGGAGGCCGCCTTGGCTGCGGCCTCGTTGATGTCCGAGACGACCACGCGGTAGCCGCGTCCGGCCAGCTCGCGGGCAACGGCGAGGCCGATGCCCTGGGCCGATCCGGTGATGATGGCGACGGGAGAATTCATGGAGGGCTTCCTTTCCTGGTGACCCGTCAGAAAGTTTCTGACGGGTCAGCGGTCCTTCAGGGAGTCGAGGGCGGCGAGGGCCGCGTTGTAGCCGCACATGCCGTGGGCGCCGGCGCCGGGTGGCGTGGCCGCCGAGCAGAGGTACACGCCCGGGCACGCCGAGCGAGTACGGGTCCAGCGCGGCGCGGGGCCGGAAGACCATCTGCAGCGGGTCGTTGGCGCCGGTGACGACGTCGCCGCCGACGTAGTTGGGGTTGTGCGCGCTGCCATGTCGGCGACCGGCGCACGTGCCGGGCCGAGGATGCGGTCGCGGAAGCCCGGGGCGAAGCGCTCGATCTGCGCCTCGATCTGCCGCGGTCGCGTCGCCGTCGCAGCCGGTCGGGACGTGGGCGTAGGCGTACAGCGGGTGGACGTCGCCGTCGGAGCGCGACGGGTCGGCGAGGTACTGCTGGCAGACGAGCACGAACGGCCGCTCGGGCATCTGGCCGCGCGCGGGCTCGCGCTCGGCCGCGGCGATCTCCTCGTAGGTGCCGCCGACGTGCACCGTGCCGGCCCGGCGCGACGGCTCGTGCGTCCACGGCACGCCGCCCTCGACGGCGAACTCGACCTTGAACGCGCCGGGCCCGTGGCGGAAGCGCGGTCAGCGCGCGGGCGCACTCGCGCGGGCAGGCGGTCGCCGCAGATCGCGGGCCGCGGCGGCCGGGCGCGACGTCGAGCATGCACGATGTCCGGCGTCGCCGAGCTCGTCGAGCGACGTCGACGCGCACGCCCGGTCTCGAACGTCGCGCCGTGCTCCTCGCGCAGCGCGATCATCGCGCCGGCTGATCGCGCCGCGAGCCGCCCTCGGCGACCGGCCAGCCGTAGCGGTGCGCGGCGGTCCCGAGCGTCGACGCCGATGGCCGAGGACATCGGCGAGCCGAACGGGCCGGAAGGCGTGGGCGGCGACGCCGGCGAACAGCGCCTGCGCCCTCGGGCGTCGACCACCGCCGCGCCAGCAGCGCGCGCCGGCAGCCCGGCGCAGCGCGCCGAACCGCGCCAGCGTCGATCGGGTGGCGCGGCACGTGCAGCATCGGCTGGACGATCTCCTCGCTGATGTCGTCGAAGCGCTCGGTCAGCGGCCCGAACACGCGCCCGCCAGCGCCTGCCGTCCGCCGCCGAGCGCCGTCGGCGGTCTCCTCCACCGAGCGGTAGGCCGCGGCGCCGCCGCCGCCGTCGAGCGGGTGGGCGTACTGCACCTCCGGCCAGACGCCACGTCAGGCCGTGCGCGGCGAGGTCGAAGCGCCGCGAGAACGGCGTGTCGACCGCCAGCGGGTGGGCGGCCGAGCACTCGTCGTGGATGCAGGCCGGGCAGCGTCAGCTCGCTGCTGCGCGTGCCGCCGCCGAGCGTGTCGGCCGCCTCGAGCACGCGCGACGCTCGACGCCCGCGGCGGCCAGGGTGAGGGCGGCAGCGAGCCCGTTGGGCCCGCTGCCGACCACGACCGCCGTCGGTCACGCGGCGACCGGGCTCCGGCGCGTCCGTCGCTCGACCGGTCGGCGCGTGGCTCGGCCGCACGCGTGGCGGACGCCGCTCGTAGCCGGGCATGCGCCAGTCGACCTCGGTCGGGATCGGGCCGTTGGGCAGCCACGGCTGCTCCTCGACGCGCCTCGCAGCACCTTCCAGCGTGCCGCGCTCGACGACGCCGACCGCGGCGTCCATCACCCAGTACTCCTGGTAGCCGCGTGCGGCCGGCCTCGGACTCCACCCAGACGACGATGAACTCGCCGGGCGCGAACTGGCAGCGCTCCTGGATCGCCTCGATGCAGCTGCTCGTCGTGGAAGTGCCCGTCACCGAAGTTGAACCCGATGAGCGGCGTTGCAGGAGAACTCGGCCTCGCGCAGCGTGTAGCGTGTCGATGTCCGTCGCCCGAGGTGCGTCGATCATCACCGAGTTCAGCCCGCGGCCCTGGCTGTGCATCGACGCGCCAGCCAGCAGCTGCTGCATGATGACCTCCGCCTCGTCCTCGCCGTAGATCGCGGTCGAGCTGCTGCTTCTGCATGCAGGGCCGGCTTCTTGATGTGCTCGTCGAGCTTCTCCTCGGCGCCCGGGCGCGAACGCCCACATCGCCGACGCCCAGTTGCCCGCGTACTGGCGCATGGACGGCAGGAACGAGACCAGGTCCGGCCGGAGGTTGCCGAGGATCGGGAAGATCAGCAGGCCGCCCGACGGTCAGGCACGAGCAGCGCCGGTGTCCATGTCGCCGAGGCCGTAGCCCTCGTCGTTCGGGAAGCCGAGGAACAGGAACGCCGTGATGTAGCATGAACAGCACGTTCCACTCCAGCGGCACCGCCAGCGGGAACGTCGAGATGATGAACAGGTGGAAGCCAATCATGCAGACGGCGGCCGCGAGCGGTCGAGCGTCGTCGTTCGTGCGAGAACAGCAGGACGAGCGGCGGGACCAACTCGCACGGCGGTCCCGCCGATGTGCGTCAGGCGCACGCGACGCCGTCGACGGGCGCAGGTCCTCCGGGAAGTCGCGGTAGTGCATCCGCTTGATGCGTCTTGGACGGCTGCCACGGCGTGTTGGACACCATCGGCGGGATCACGTTGGTGAAGTGGTGGCCGAGCTTCGAGAAGGCGGCGCCGCACCCAGATGAAGACGATCAGCAGCTTCGCCGCGACGATCATGTCGACGAACGGGAAGAACGCGAAGAAGATCAGCGCCGGCACGTACTGCTCGCTGCGCGCCGCAGGAAGACGATCTTGTCGCGCAGGCCGAGCAGCACCGAGGCAGCACGAGCGGCGGGATGAGCGCGGCCGGCGCGATGAGGCCCTCGTTGGCGCCGAGCGCCATCGGTCAGCGCCGGAGTCGTCGACTGCCCGGGCAGCGCGAGCGCGAGCGCCGAGCGCAGCCGAGGAAGCCGACGTAGAGGCCACGTCGACGGGCGTGCGCGCGTCGCCGCCGGTGCCGGGGACCTTGTCGCGGCCACGGCGGGATGCGGATCGTGCCGGGGCGCGCCAGTAGCAGGATGCCGCCGGTCATCGGCTTGAAGTGGCCGGCGCAGCGGGCCCCAGGAGCCGGCGAGGCCGAGCGCCTCGAGCAGCATCGTCCAGACGACGACCTTCTGCCAGACGATCGGCTCGTCCCACCACTGCCGAACTCGCTGATCCCGCCGACGTCAGCGTGAAGGAGATCAGGAAGACGCCACCGAGGGTGTAGAAGACGACCATCTTCATCAGGTAGATGACGTGCACCATCCGCGGGGTGCCGAAGCCGTTCTCCGCCCAGAAGGTGGAGGTGATCCGGATCCGCTCGAGGAAGGGGCGCCGGACGAACTCGTCGGGGTCGATGTCGGGGGCGACAGGGGTCAGGAAGGGCATGTGCTTCACGCTCCAGTGTTGACGGGTGCAGGGGCAGGGGGAGAGATGCGGTCGGGTGCTTGCAGCTGGCGGAGGGCGGGCTTGTCGATCTTGCCGACGGGGTTCTTCGGCAGGGCGTCGACGACGTCGATGGCCACCGGCACCTTGACTGCCGGGACAGCTGTTCGCGGCACCGGGCCCGGAGGTCCTCGGCGTCGACGGTGGCCTCGGGGTAGGTGGTCACGTAGGCGACCGGGACCTCCCCGTAGATATCGTCGGGCGCGCCGACCACGGCGGCCTCGAGGACGCCGTCCTGCGCGGTCAGCACCACCTCGATCTCCTTCGGATAGAGGTTCTCGCCGCCGCGGATGATCAGGTCCTTGATCCGGTCCACGATGCGGAGGTAGCCGTCGTCGTCGAGGATGCCGACGTCGCCGGTGTGGAGCCATCCGTCGCGCAGCGTCTCGGCCGTGGCCTCGGGGCGGCCGAGGTAGCCGACCATGACGTTGGCGCCCCGGATGACCACCTCGCCCCGCTCGCCGGCCGGCAGCAGCTCGTCGTCCTCGGACATCACCGCGACCACCTGACCGGGCAGCGCCACCCCGACGGTGCCGAGCCGCCGCGGGCCGTCGAGCGGGTTGACGGTCGACGCGCAGGTGCCCTCGGTGAGGCCGTAGCCCTCGATCAGCCCGAACCCGAGCGTGTCGCCGACCGCGGTCAGCAGCTCCCGGGAGGCCGGGGCGGCGCCGCACAGACCGAACCGGAGGGACGAGTAGTCGGCCTCGCGCGCGGCCGGGTCGGACACGAGCATGGCGTAGATGGTCGGCACCGCTGAGAAGTACGTCGGCCGCAGCCGGTCGATCGCGGCCGCGAACGCCTCGACGGAGAAGCGGCCGAGGATGCTGAGCTGCGCCGCCCGCCCGGATCGGGGTCAGGAAGCTGACGAAGAGCGCATTGGCGTGGAAGAGCGGCAGGATCAGCAGGCAGTGGTCGTCCTGGGTGATCCGCATCGCCTCGGCCATCTGCGACGACATCGCGTCGAGATTGGTGTGGGAGAGCATCACGCCTTTGGGTCGGCCGGTGGAGCCGCTGGTGTAGATCAGCATCGCCAGCTCGTCGGGCTCGGTGGTGGCCGGCGTCAGCGGAGCCCGGTCGGTGTGCGCCGCAGGTCGTCGACCGCGACGGACGGGCGCCCGCCGTCGGGGCTGCCCGGGCCGCTGTTGACGACGAGCACCGCGTCGGCGTCGCGGATCTGGTAGTCCGCCTCGTTGGCGGTGAACACGGGGTTGATCGGAGTGGCGGCCGCGCCGACCCGCCACGCAGCCACCATGGCGACGAGCAGCTCCACCCGGTTCGGCAGCATGATCGCCACCACCGTGCCGAGGGCCACCCCTCGGTCGGTGTACTGCTCGGCGACGGCGTCGACCCACGCCGAGAACTCGGCATGGGTCAAGGACTGCTGGCCGTCCCGCACGCAGGCCCGGTCGTCGTACGCCGGGGGGCGTCGCCAGGGCAGGTACTGCAGATCGGTCATGCCGGGACGCTAGGACCGGCTGTGAGCGCGATCACTGGTCCCAGGGACCAAGGATCCGCCGGAGCTTCGGCTCCTACGGCCTGATCCTGGGGTCACTTGGGCCGAGAGGATGAGGTCAGGGCCCGGCAGTTGGTCCCAGGAGCCAAAATCGCACAGCTGAGGAGACTCATGACCTGGCAGTCCGTCGACCCCCAACGGCCGCGCGCCCGAGTAGCGGAGATCGGGGCCATCGTCGGGTCTCAGGTCAAGGAGATCAGCGACGTCCTCCACGTGGAGCTCACCGACCGCATCCCGGAGCTGCAGGGTGACCCCCTCCTCCTCGAGCTGCTGGGCAGCAGCATCGAGAGCAACATCGAGACGATCGGCCACGTCGCGCGCTACGACGTCGACGTCGAGGACGTCGCCACGCCGTTCGGCGCGCGCGAGTACGCCCGCCGCCTCGCCCAGCACGGCATCAGCCCGACGGCACTGATCCGCGCGTACCGGCTCGGGCAGCAGTTCTTCATCGAGTGGGCCCTGGGGCAGTTTGCCGAGCTGGAGGACGACCCGGCGGTGGCCTACGCCGCCGCGCAGGAGTTCATGAGCATGACCTTCCGCTACATCGACTCGATCTCCGAGCAGGTGGTCCTCGAGTACGAAGCCGAGCGGGAGAAGTGGCTCGCCCACCGCAGCACGCTGCGCACCGAGGTGCTCGGCCACCTGTTGGCCGGCGAGCGGGTCGACCTCGCGGCGGCCGAGGCGGCGCTCGGGTACCGCCTGCGCAAGCACCATCTGGGAGCCGTGGTCTGGTCGACCGACCGCGACGTCGTGGCGGCCGACGCGCTGGGCGAGATCCAGCGCTTCGCAGTGCTGGCCGGGCGCGCGCTCGGCCTGTCGGCCACCCCGTTCTTCCAACCGCGCGACCGCACCAGCGGCTGGGTGTGGTTCCCGATGGGTCACGCCGCGCCGAACGTCGACCCTCGGCCCTGGTGCGAGGCCCTCAAGGACGTCGGCACCGGCGTCCGGGTCGCCCTTGGCAGCGCCCACGCCGGGGTCGAGGGCTTCCGCACCACGCACGAGGAGGCCCTGCGCGCCCAGCAGGTCGCGCTGATCGCGGGGGACGACGGTCGCCGCGTGGTCACCTATGCCGACCCGGGCGTACGCACGGCCGCCATGCTCGCCGCCGACATGTCAGGCACCCGCCAGCTCGTGGCCTCCGCCCTCGGCGGGCTCGCCCAGGACACCGAGGCGGCGACCAGGCTGCGCGAGACGCTGGCGATGTTCCTCACCGAGAAGGGCAGCTACGTGGCGACCGCCGAGCGGATGCTGCTGCACAAGAACACCGTGAAGTACCGCGTGGACAAGGCCATGGTCCAGCGCGGACGCCCGCTGGACGAGGACCGGCTCGAGCTGGAGCTGGCGCTGCTGGCCTGTGAGTGGCTCGGCCTCGGCGTGCTGCCCGACGCGAGCTAGCTAGCCGCGGGGCTTCCAGACCCGGCCGGCGGCGAGGCTGCCGACACCGGCGCCGACCACCACGGCCGTGATGGCCGTGAGCAGGATCTGCAGCGGGTCACGCGACTGCTCGAAGGGCAGCAGCAGCGGCAGCACCAACACGTAGGAGAACAAGGCGGCGAACGCTCCGTGCGCCGCGGGTGCTCCCGCGAGCCGGCTGCGTCGCGCTGCGACCGCGAACGCCACGACGGCGACGCCGGTCAGCCACACGATCGCCAGCGCCGTCGAGGCAAGGGTGACCATGGGGGCCACCAGGCCACCGAGGAGCAGCACGCTGAACCCCGTCGACGCCCCGCGCACCGCGTTGGGTACGTCGATGAGGCCGGGTCGCACCGCGGTGCTCTGCCCACTTCGCATGGCGCGGACGCTACGGCGACCGCGGCGTACGCAACCAGAGCGGCGGAGCCAAACCCTGTGGGCTTTTTCGTGACCTCGACACAATGACGCTGCTCACACAGCGCGGGCATGGTGTGCCGCACCCCCACCAACGACGACCAGGCGGTGACCATCGTGCGTGCTCCGAACTGTGCTGTCACGGCAACCGGCGTGGCGCGTCCATGAGCGGTACGACGGCAGGAAAGCCGGGCCGCACGTCGCGGGCCGGTCGCCCGGGCACCATCTCCGCCTCGGTCACCGAGCTCGGGGAGATGGCGCTCCTCGGCGGCACCGTCGGCTTCATGGCGATCCGCGGCCCCTGGGACTACTGGCGCGACGCGGTCGACCAGATGTTCCAGATCCTCAAGCAGTGCTGGATCCCGATGGCGATCTCGTGCACGTTCTTCGGGCTCGGGGCGCCGGGGCTCCAGGGCGGCAACCTCTACAACCTCTTCGGCATGCCCGAGCGGCTGGGGTCGTTCTTCATCATGGCCAGCATCCGCGAGTTCGCCCCCTGGGTGAACGCCATGGTCGTCGCGGGCGTCGTGGGATCGGCCATCACCGCCGACCTGGGTGCCCGGAGGATCCGCGACGAGATCGATGCGATGGAGGTGCTGGGCGTCGACCCGATCCGGGCGCTGGTGCTGCCCCGCGTCGTGGCCGTCACGATCATCACCGGACTCCTCGACGTGGTGGCGCTCTGCTTCGGTCTTCTCGGCGGGTTCATCGCCTCCGTGCCGGTGCTCGGCGCCAATCCGTGGGCGTTCTACAACAACCTGTTCGCCAACCTGACCACCCCCGACATCTGGGGGAGCGTGGTCAAGACGACCATCTTCGGCCTGATCATCGGCGTGGTCTGTTGCTACAAGGGCATGTCCGTCAAGGGCGGCCCGATCGGAGTCGGACGAGCCGTCAACCAGGCGGTGGTGATCGCCTTCGCGTTGATCTGGATCGTCAACGTCGTCTTCACCAACATCCTGCTCGGCCTCAACCCGGAGATCCAGGTGTTCAAATGAGCATCGATCCGAACGGCCCGACCGACCACGATCGTGCGCGAGCGCCGAAGCCGGCGGACACCGAGCTCTCGCTGGGCAGCGCCCGCGCCTCGGTGCGCACGGCGCTGGCCACGGGAGGCGAGATCCTCCGCTTCTCCTACCAGGTCACGCGCAGCCTGCCCGAGGTCCGGGTGCACTGGACCGAGGTCCTGCGCCAGGCCGGGATCCTGGTTCTCTCCAGCGGGCTGATCATCTGGGCAATGCAGTTCGTGATGGGCACGATGTGCGGCACCGAGGCGATCTACAGCCTCAAGCAGGTCGGCGCCCCGATCTACTCCGGCATCTTCAACGCCTGGTGTGCGGTCCGCGAGCTGGTGCCGTACATGTGGGGCTACATCCTGGCCGCGAAGGTCGGCTGCGGGCTGGTCGCCGAGATCGGCTCGATGCAGATCGCCGAGGAGGTCGACGCCCTCGAGGTGATGGGTGTGGACTCCCGCAGCTACCTGGTGGGCACCCGGGTGGTCGCGGCCTGGATGGCGATGCCGTTCCTGTACGCCGTCAGCCTGGGCATGATGTCGCTCGGCGAGATCCTGGTGACGGTCTACTACGTCGGCGGCGTGTCCCCGGGCGGCCACATGACCATCTTCTGGCTGTACCAGAACCCGATGGACTACCTGTTCTCAATGGCCAAGGGCATGGCCATGGGCACGACGATCGTCTTCGTCGCCTGCTACTACGGCTTCACCGTGCGTGGTGGCTCGGTCGAAGTCGGCAAGAACACCGCGAGATCCATGGTCCTGAACATGGTGCTCATCCATCTCATCGGCGCCCTCGGCACCCAGCTCTTCTGGGGCCTCTCACCCAACGCACCGATCGGCAACTAGATGCCTGAGACCCGCCCGCTCGCAGCCCCGGAGAGGAAATCCTGATGTCCCTGCCCGTCATCGACCAGGTCGTCGGTCCAGCGCCCACGGACCAGGAGCCGCCCGTCCACTCGATGGAGGTGCGCGACCTCCACAAGAGCTTCGGCCCGTACGACATCCTCACCGGTCTGAACCTCGACTTCGTGGATGACTCGATCACCACGATCCTGGGCCCGTCGGGCACAGGCAAGAGCGTGCTGATCAAGCACCTGGTGGGCCTGCTGCGCCCCGACAGCGGCGAGATCCGGATCTTCGGGCACGACATCTGGAGCATCTCGAAGGCGGACCGTTACGCCCTGCGCAAGCGGTTCGGGGTTCTCTTCCAGGACGGCGCGCTGTTCGGCTCCATGAACATCTACGACAACGTCGCGTTCCCGCTGCGCAAGCACACCGAGAAGTCGGAGCGCGACATCGAGGACATCGTGATGGACCGCCTGGTGGAGGTCGGCCTGGAGGGAGCGGCGGCCAAGCTGCCCAGCGAGATCTCCGGCGGCATGCGCAAGCGGGCGGGCTTCGCGCGTGCCCTCGTGCTCGACCCGGACATCGTGCTCTTCGACGAGCCCGACTCCGGCCTCGACCCGGTGCGCACCAGCCTGCTCAACGACGTCATCCTCGACATGCACGAGCGCCACAAGGGCACCTACCTCGTCGTCACCCACGACATCCGCACGGCGCGCAAGGTCAGCGACTACGTCGGCGTGATCTGGAAGGGCAAGGCGGTCCACTACGGCGAGGCCGAGGCCGCCTTCAACTCCTCCGACCCGTTCGTCCGCCAGTTCCTCTCCGGTGACTCCGACGGCCCCCTGGGGATGGACTGATGGTGCGACGGATCGTGGTGCTGGTGGTCGGGGTCGGCCTGGTCGCCGCGCTGCTCGTGGGCTACTCAGCGACGCGCGACTACCGGGTCACCGCCGTGCTGCCGAACGCCGGGAACCTCTTCGTCGGTGGGTCGGTCATGCGCGACGGCTACGAGGCCGGGACCATCACCGACATCACCGTCGAGGACGGCCGTGCCGTCGTCGAGATCTCTCTCGACGAGGAGTTCGCCCCCCTGCGCGACGGGGCCACTGCCGAGGTGGTCTGGAAGGCCGCCCTGGGTGAGCGGCTGCTGCGGGTGGAGGACGGGGCGGAGGACAACGCCGAGCTGCCGGACGGCGCCATGCTCGCCGGCGTACAGCACGAACCGGTGGAGCTGGACGCCGTGCTGTCGGCGCTCGACCCCGCGACCCGTGAGCGGGTCGCCTCGCTGGTCGGCCGGCTGCGCAACACCCTGACCGGGCGCGAGGCGGATGCGAACGCGTCCCTGCGCAGCGCCGGCCCGGCCCTACGCGAGCTGGGTGCGGTCCTGCGCGAGGTCAACACCGACGGCGAGGCCATCTCCCAGATCGTCACCCAGTTCCAGCAGACGATGGGGATCGTCGCCGAGCGCGACCAGAGCCTGCAGCAGGTGGTGACCTCGCTGGCCGCGATGACGAGCTCGGTCGCCAGCCAGGACGAACAGCTCGGGTCGACGCTCGAGAAGCTGCCTCCCGTGCTCGAGCGGGCGACCACCACCCTCGAGCGAGTGCCGGCAACCGTCGACGCCACCGTGCCCCTGCTCAAGGAGCTCGGGCCGGCCACCGCCCGGCTCCGACCGGTCTCCCAGGACCTGCGCCCGTTGCTGACCGACCTGCGGCCGACCGTGGCCCAGCTGCGCCCGACGCTCGACTCGCTCTCGCGCCTGCTGGGGATCACCCCGGCCCTGCTCGGCGACAGCATCGCGGTGATCCCGGAGGCCGACCAGGCCATGACAGGCCTGACACCGGCCCTCGACTTCCTGCGCCCCTACACGCCGGAGATCGCCGGCTGGGCGGCCAACTGGGGCTCGGCCGGCGGCAACTACGACCTCAACGGCCACTACACGCGCTTCCACATCATGACCGGGGTGGAGGCCCCGATCGGTCTCACCTCGCAGCCCGGCCCTGGCGTCACCCAGAACCTGACCCCCGCGCCCGGTGCGCCGGTGGGGCAACCGTGGACCGACGCCTACGGGAGTGAGCTGCGATGAGCGGATACAAGGACGTCGGCCTCGCGGCCGTGGTGAGCGTGGCGTTGGCGGCAACCCTCGTGCTCGTCTCGACGACGGTCGGCGACGGCGACCGCGACCAGCTGGTGCGGGCCAGGTTCGCCTCAGCCGCCCCCCTCGTCGCCGGCAACGAGGTCAAGGTGGACGGTGTCGTCGTCGGCACGGTGGAGTCCTTGGCCGTGGAGTCCGGTGTCGCCGAGGTCAGCATGGACCTCGACGACAAAGCCATGCCGCTGCACGAGGACGCGCTGCTCACCATCCGGCCGGTGAGCCTGCTGGGAGAGCGGTACGTCGACCTCGACCGTGGCAGTCCCGATGCCGACCCGCTCGGAGCGGGCGAGGTCATCCCCCTCGAGCGCACGCACACCTCGGTCGGGCTCGACGAGGTGCTCAACACCGTCGACGACCCGACGGGGGAGGGGCTCAAGGCGTTGGTCACCACCCTCGGCGAGGGCATGCAGGACAACGGGGCCGACGTCGACGAAGCCCTGCGCGCGCTGTCGCCGAGCCTTGCCGAGACCCAACAGCTCGCCGCGGTGCTGCGGGAGCACAACCAGCTGCTGTCCCGACTGGTCGAGGACTTCGAGCCGGTGGCCGGCGCGCTCGCCGTCCGCGACGGCAAGGCGATGGACGAGCTCATCGGCGCCTCCGACCAGGTGCTGACGGTGGTGAGGGAGCGCCAGACGGATCTCGACCAGACCCTGGAGCGGCTGCCGGCGACTCTGCGCACCCTGCGCTCGACGTTGGGGCACCTCCGGTCGACCGCGACCGAGACCGCACCCACGCTCGCTGCCCTCCGGCCGCTGACCGACCGGCTCCCGGAGATCGCGGCGGAGCTGCAGCTGTTCTCCGACGCCCTCGACCCGGCCCTGTCCGACTCCCAGCCCGTGTTGGACCGGGCGAGGGAGCTGTTGCGCGCGGCCGCGCCGGTCGCCAGAGCTGCGCGTCAGGCTGCGCCCGGCCTGGCCCGGACCACGGACGGCGTACGCCGGGTCTCGGGCGAGCTGACCCGCAATCGCGAGCACCTGTTCAACTGGGTCCGCTACTGGGCGCTGACCACCAACGGGCGCGACGGTCTGTCCCACTACTTCCGGGTCAACGCCAGCCTCAACCAGGCCACCCTGACCGGACTGCTGCCGACACCGGAGACGCGGCCGGTGCGGCCGAGCCCGACGCGTCCCCAGTCCGGAGACCAAGGCGGCCGCGGCCTGGTGCCCGACCTGCTGAACGGCGTCGGGGGGCTGCTCGACGGAGCCGGCCTCGGCGGTCTCCTGGACGGAGCGGGCGGCCTGCTCGGCTCAGGTGGACTCCTGGACCTGAGGCGGGACCGCAACCGTTACACCGGCAACGCCACCGGACTGAACGAGCAACAGGAACGCGACCTACTCGGTCTGCTCCTCGGAGGTCGATGACATGCCCCGGAAGACAGCACTGATCGAGGTGCGCAACAAGCCGTTCGTCGTCGGACTGGCGCTGCTCGCGCTCTTCGGTGGAGCGGTCCTGTTCGGGCTCAACTCCACGCACGGCATGCCACTGGCAGATCGCAAGGAGGTCCGGGTGGCCTTCGACAACCTGAGCGGGCTGAACGTCGGTGACGACGTCCGCATCGCCAGCACCCGCGTGGGCTACGTCGACGCGATCGAGCTCGACCACGGTGGGGCGGTCGCGGTGCTGAAGCTCGACGACCCGGACACCGAGCTCTACGAGAACGCCCGCGCCGCCAGGGTGTCCGACCGCTCCGGGCTCGGCCAGAAGTTCGTGAACCTCGACCCCGGCGACCCGTCGACCGGCGCCCTGAGCGACGGCGGCACGATCCCCGTGGAGCAGACGGTCCGGAGCGAGGACGTCAACGAGCTCCTGGATGTCTTCGACCCGCGCACCCGGGAGCAGGCTTCCGTCGCCCTCCGCAACCTCGGTGGAGGCATGACCGGCCACGGCGAGGACCTGCACGCGCTCGCCGAGCAGGCGCCGGAGCTCCTCACGAACACCGGTGCGCTCTCCGAGGCGCTCGCAGCGGACTCCGGCGCACCCCTGGTGGGCATGCTCACCTCGGCCGACCGGCTCAGCGCCCGGATGGCCGAGCGCAGCGACGAGCTGGCGGCCCTGACCGACCAGCTGGCGACCACGGTCGACGCGTTCGGTGTCGACAGTGGCGAGCGCCTGCGCGGGTCGTTGGCCCTGGCGCCGTCCACGCTGGACACCGCAAGAACGGCGCTGGAGTCCCTCGACCGACCACTGCTCGACACCGCGCAGGCGATGCGCCGGCTGCGGCCCGGAGGCACCGCCCTCGGCCGGGCCACGCCCGACGTCCGCGGCTTGCTGCGCGAGGCGGTCGCTCCGCTGGACAAGGTGCCCGGCGTCAGCAAGGACGCCGTGCCGGGCGTGACCAGCCTGACCACCTTGGTCGACGATGCCCGGCCCCTGTCGCAACAGCTGCGTCAGACCGGGGAGTCGGCAGCGCCGTTCGCCAGCGTGTTCGGTGCCTACGCCGCCGACATCTCGGCCTACTACCGCGGCGCGGCCGACACCCTTTCCCACGGTGACAGTGCAGGCAACTGGCTCCGGATCCTGCTGGTGCCCGGCACCGAGTCGGTCGCCGGCTCACCCATTCCGATCCGGCGCGACCCCTACCAGCCCCCGTCAGGAGGAACCCGATGACCAGGTCGCTGCGGAAGCCGCGCACCGGCCCGTCCGCGCTGACCCTGGGCAGGGTCTTCGTCATCGTGGCTGCGGTGGCCGCGGTGCTCCTGTTCCAGAAGGCCGACATCCTCGCGGGGCTCCGGTCCGGCGAGACCATCGAGATCAGCTTCTCCGAGGCCCACCGGCTCCGTCCGTCGGTCTCCGAGGTCAAGGTCGCCGGCGTCGGGGTGGGCATCGTCCGGTCGGTGGAGCGCGAGGACGACGGCACCACGACCGTGAAGGTCAAGCTCGACGACGACGCTCTCGACGCGGTCGGCACGGCTCCCTCGGCGCAGATCCGCCCCACCACGATGCTCGGCGGCAACTACTACGTCGAGATCGTGCCGGGCGGCCGTGGCGGAGAGTTCACCGGCTCCATCCCGGCCAGCCGGACGTCCTTGCCGGTCGAGCTCGACGGGGTCACCCGGGCGTTCCCGGCACAGGCCCGCGAGGGCGTGCGCACCGGCGTCCGGGGCCTCGACGGCACCCTCGACGAGCGCGGTTCCAAGGCCGTGCGTGACCTGGTGGCCTCCGCGCCCGAGACCCTCGACCCCCTCGCCGAGGTGCTCCGTGGCCTGCAGGGCACCGCGCCGCAGAAGGACCTGGCCCGGCTGGTGGCGGGGGTGGAGTCCACCTCGCGGATCCTGTCGAGCGAGCAGAGCCGGCTGGGCCCGCTGATCACCGACCTGGAGACGATGTCGCGGGTGCTGGACGTCCGCCGCGACGATCTCGCGCGCACCACCGCGACGATGCCCGGCACGCTCGACGAGACCGACCGGATGCTCGGTCGTCTCGACGGCGTACTGACCACGCTCGAGGACACGGCCGGCCCGGCGCGGCCGTCGGTCCGCGAGCTGGACCGGATGCTCGAAAAGGTCGATCCGGTGCTCTCGAAGGCGCGCCCCGTCGTGCGGGACCTCCGTGGCGTGCTCCGCGACGCCCGCCCGATGGTCGAGGACCTGGTGCCGGTCAGCCGCGACCTGGACGCCTCGATCGACCACGTGCGCGGACCGGTGCTGGACCGCACGAACGGCCCGATCCTCGAGCAGCTCCTCTCGAGCTGGCACGGCACCGGCCGCTACGCCGGTGGCGGCGCCGACCGTGAGCTCTACAAGGAGCTCGGCTACATGTTCTCCAACCTCGCAGCGGCCAACATGATGGACCGCAACGGCTCGATGATCAGCTTCTTCCCCGGCGTCGGCCCGGGCTCCCTGTCCGGGTTGCCCGTTCAGCCTCGAGCAGATCTTCGCCGCGATGGTCAACGGCGCACAGGGGGCACCACAGTGAAGCTGTCCGTCACGAGGGTCTGGGACCTGGCCCGCAGCGAGCCCGGCCTGGGTCGCAACGTGCTCGCCATCGGCGTGCTCGTGGTGCTCGGCACCGTGTTCGCGGCGTACTTCCTCAGCCACCAGCGGTTCAACCCGCCGTGGGAGGACCGCTACACCGTCTACGCGACCTTCGACGAGGCGGCGGCGATCAGCCCCGGCAACGGTCAGGAGGTCCGGATCGCCGGCGTGCCCGTCGGCGACATCCGCGACGCCGAGGTGACCGAGGACGGCCGGGCCCGGCTGGAGCTGCGCATCGACAGCGAGCACGAGGTCCACAGCGACGCGACGGTCGTGCTCCGACCGAAGAGCCCGCTCAACGACATGTACGTCGAGGTCAACCCCGGCACCTCGGACGCTCCGGTCCTCGAGGACGGTGACACCCTCCCGGTCTCGCAGTCGGTCGTCGCCCGGTCCAGGTCGACGAGGTGCTCGCCCACCTCGACGAGAACGCCCAGGCGGCGCTCGCCTCGCTGCTCTCCGAGTCGGACGTCGCCCTGGCCCGGGCCCCGCAGACCGTGCCGCCGGGGCTGGAGGCCTCGCGCGAGCTGCTGACGGAGCTGCAGCCGGTGGTGACCCAGCTCGAGCAGCGGCGCGCCAACCTGGCCCGACTCGTCAACGCGCTCGCAGACGTCTCCGAGGCGGCCGGTAGCAACGACGTACGGCTGCAGCGGCTGGCGACGTCGCTGAGCACCACCCTGCGGACCGTCTCCGGCCGGCAGCAATCCTTGGACGACACCCTGGCCCAGCTGCCGGCGCTGTCGACCGAGCTGCACGCGACCTCATCGAGCGTCACGCCGCTGGCCGGACAGCTCGACCCGACCCTGAAGAACGTGCACCGGGCCAGCGACGAGCTCCCGGGCGCGCTGGCGAGGTTCCGCGAGAGCGTCGACGAGCTCGACGGGTTCGTCGACCGGGCCGATCCCGTGGTCGACGAGGCCGCTCCGGTGGTGGGCGACCTGCGCGCCACCACTCCGCACCTGCGGGGCGTGGCCGGCGACCTGCGGCCGGTCACCGCCGACCTCCGGCCGCTGACGGCCATGGCAGTGCCGCACCTCGACGACCTCGCTGCGTTCGTCTACAACACCAACTCGGTCGCGAGTCTCCGCGACGCCAACCGCGGCATCCTGCGTGGACTCCTCGCGATTCTCACCCGAGTCCGTGCCGCTGGAGCTCGGAGCCCTGACCGGAGGAGACCGCCCATGAGGATCTCGCACACCGCCGCGCCGGCCCTGCGGGGCGGGGTCGTGGCCGCGTTCGTGGCCCTCTGCGCGCTCATCTTCAGCTTCCTCTGGATCAACGCCGGCGGCCGGTTGCCGCTGATCTCGCAGTCCGGCTACCAGGTAGAGGTGCCGCTCGTCGACGTGGACAACCTCGTCTTCCAGTCCGACGTGCGCATCGCCGGTGTCAACGTCGGCAAGGTCGAGGAGATCGAGACGGATCGGCCGCCACACTCTGGTCACCCTCGAGCTCGACGAGTCGGTGGCCCCACTCCACGCGGGGTCGACGGTCAGCGTCCGCAACAAGACGATGATCGAGGAGACCTACCTCGAGATCACCGACGGATACGGCGCGGAGTACGACAGCGGCAGCCGGCTGCCGGACGCGGCCGTCCGGCCCAGCGTCCAGCTCAACGACGTGCTGACGAGCCTCGACGCACGGCAGCCGTCGCGACCTGCTCGAAGGTGATCCGGTCGAGCGGCGCGTCGCTCGGTGGCACCCGCGAGGACGTCGACCTGGTGCTGACCGGCCTGGGCGACCTGGGCGGCAACGCCGGGGCGCTGGAGGCTCTCGCCGAGCAGTCGGACGACCTCCGCGCCCTGACCCACACCTCGACGCGGGTGCTGGATGCCCTGGACGTCCAGCAAGGACGCATCGTCGACCTGGTGCGCGACTCCCAGCGGCTGACGCAGGTCACCAGCGACCACGAGCGCGACGTGGAGGGCGCTGATGCGGGCGCTGCCACCGTTGCTGGACAGCACCACGGACGGCGAGCGAGAGTCTCGAACGGCTCTCGGAGCCGCTGGGCACGGTCGCCGCCAACCTGCACGACCTCATCGGCGACCTCAACGCCGCGCTCCTCGAGCTGCCGGCCACGACGGACGACCTCCGCGGGCTGCTGCCCGTCGCTGGACACCGACCCTGACCCGGGCGCCCGAAGACCCTCCAGCTCCTACCGCCGCTCCAGCACGACCACCGAGCCTCTGCTCGCGACGCTCGAGGTCAACCTCGCCGACCTCAACCCGATGCTGGCCTACCTGCAGCCCTACGGGCGCGACATGGTGTCGTACTGGTCGAACTTCGTCGGCTTCGCCAGCGGCACTGACGTCAACGGCCGCGTCGCGCGGGTCAAGCCGGTGTTCAGCGCCAACACGCTGAACCTCGGGGTCCCGCTCACCCCGGGCACGATGTACAACCCGTATCCCGACGCCCGGCTCGCCAACGAGCCGCGCGACTTCACGGGGGGCCTACCCGCGGGTGGAGGAAGACCCGATCCCACGATGACGGTCCCTACGAGCGTCCCGCCGACCCCGCCTCCGCTGGGTCGGCGCAGCGCTGTGGCGCCCTGGCGCCTGCTGGCGGTGCTCGTCCACGGACTCGGCGCAGGTGCGGATCGAGACCGGTGTGCGAGGAGTTCGTGCCGAACGGACGACCCGGTCGCCGGCGTCGACCGACGAAGGTCGCCGAGCACTTCGGCGGCGATCCCGTCGTGGTGCTGCTGGAGAGCGACGAGCCGATGGAGCTGTTGGCCAAGGACCGGCTGCCGACCCTCCTGCGGCTCGAGGGTGAGCTGGCCGCCCTGCCCGGACGTCGCGAGCGTCTACGGACCGGCGACCGTGCTCAACCAGGTCGCCGGCCAGGCCCAGGACCTGCTGGCCGAGCTCGTCGGCTATCGCGACGGCCTGCGCGGCGCGGCCGAGGAGCGGGCCCGCAAAGCCGGCGCCTCGCGAGCGGAGGTCGTCGCGGCCGGCCGGCGCGCCACCGTGGAGTTCGACGAGCGCTACTCGGCCCTGCTGAGCGAGGGGATGCCGGGTGGCCTGCCGACCCTCACAACCAGACGTTCGTCGACCAGGTCGTGCTCAACGATGAGGGCGACCCACGCCCGCAGTGGGACTTCGTGGTGCCTCGCAACGACGCCGTGGCGATCCTGGTGCGTCCGGAGGCGTCGCTGCGTCAGGCGGAGGTCGAGCGGCTGGTGTCGGCCGTCGAGGAGACCGTCGGCACGAGCGAACTGTCCGCGTCCCGGGTGACCGTCTCCGGCCTTCCTTCCGTGGTCGCCGCGCTCGGCCAGCAGATCCGGCACGAGATCCCACTCCTCGGTGGGGCGGCGCTGCTCGGTGTCGGCGGCTGGTTCCTGCTGACCAGCTGGACCCGACGACGTGCCCGGCTGCTGCCGCTGGGAGCGACCCTGCTCGGCACGGCGTGCACCCTGGCCCTCGCCGGGTGGCTCGACCGCCCCCTGGCCCTGACCGCGGTGGCATTCCTGCCCGTGCTCCTGGGCATCGGCACCGACTTCATGACCTACCTGCACCGCGGGGTCGGCCCGCGCACCGTGCTCGCGGTGGCGCTGGCCTCCGCCGCCGGCTTCGCCGCGCTCGCGGTGGCGCCGGTCCCGGCGGTCGCCGACCTGGGCGTGAGCCTGGCCGTCGGCCTGCTGGTGACGGTGGCCGTCTCACTCGGCGTACAGCGCTGGCTACCTGGCCGCACCGACCAGCCCGAGGCATCGGAACCCGAGCGTCGGGCGACCGCCTTCTCACGTCCTCCCCGCCGCGCCCGGCTGCTGATGGTCGCTGTCGCAGTGGTGGCCGCGGCGGCCGGCTGGGCGGTGATGCCCCTGCTGTCGTTGCAGGCGGACTTCCGGTCGATGGCGTCCGATCTCCCGGTCTATGAGGAGGCACAGCAGGTCGAGCGGGTGATGGGGGCGTCGGGCGAGGTGGTCGTCGCCCTCGAGGGCGACCAGGTGCTCAGCCCGGCAAGCCTCGCCTGGATGCAGGACGTACGCCGACGGGTCGCCGCCGAGCACGGTGGCGATCTCGCGCCGGTGCTCTCGCCGCCCGCCCTGCTGGGCTTCCTCGGCGAGGAGCCGACCGACGCCCAGCTGGCCGCCGCGATGCGGCTGCTGCCGGCGTACCTCGCGGGAAGCGTGGTCACCCCCGAGGGGGACCTGGCCGTGATGTCCTACGGCGTGCACCTCGACGACGTCGAGGAGCTCCAGCAGCTGCGCGCCGACCTGGGCACGATCGTCTCCGGGCCGCCCAGCGGTGTCGATGTCGAGCTGGCCGGTCTGCCGATGATCGCGGTCTCCGCGTACGAAGCCCTGCAGGAGCACCAATACCTCACCGCGGCCCTCGGTGTGGTCGCTGCCGGTCTGGTGCTCGTCGTGATGCTCCCTCGCCGTGAGGTCGCCGGGCTCGCAGTGCTGTCTGCGGGCCTCACCTCGGGCCTCGTGCTCCTGGGCATGTGGGTGACCGGGCTCGGCCTGACGCCGATCACCGCGGCGGTCGGCTCGCTCACGGCCGCGGTCGCGTGCGAGCTCACCGTGGTGTTGGCCTACGCGGTCAGAGCCGGCGACCGGCGGATCGTCCGTGCGGTCGAGCTGGCCGCGGCGGCGTCCGCCACCGGCTACGGCGTGCTGGCCCTGTCGGACCTGTCCCTGATCCGCGGCTTCGGGCTCGTGCTCGCGGTCACCGTGCTGCTCTCGCTCGCGGCGTCGAGGCTGGTCGTCTGGGCGTTCCTCGGAGAGGTGGCGTCCTCGGCGCCATCGGAGCAACCGCACCGGGCACCGTCCCGGGAGCTGATGGAGGTGGGTCGATGAGTCGACGCGTACTACCGGCTGCGGGGGCACTCGCAGCCCTGATCGCCCTGGTCGTCGGGGTCGCCTGGCAACCCTGGGCCGCCACGGTGCCGGACGACGCCGTGCTGGTGATCGGGGACCGTTCGGTCAGCGTCGCCGAGCTCGACCGGCGCAACGAGTCGCTGCGGGCCCTCTACGGCGTGCAGGAGCCGACGTCGGACCAGGAACGGTCCGCGTTCCGACGCCAGTCCGCCAAGTCGATGGCCATCGGCATCGTGCTCGACGATGCCGCGGACGAGGCCGGCATCGAGGTGCCCGACGGCCAGGTCGACACCGTCTTCGCTTCTTCCTCGAGGCGCAGTTCGGCGGCGACCGGCAGGCGTTCCTCGACGCGCTCGGAAACGTCGGCACCTCGGAGGACGACGTGCTCGAGGAGATCCGTCGTCAGCTCCGGCTGCGGCTGCTCCTCGACGAGGTCGACGGGGAGGTCGAGATCGGCGCCGACGACCTTGCTGCCGCCTTCCAGGAACGCAGGGCGGACCTGGCCACGCCCGAGCGGCGCGGGGTCAGGAACGTCGTCGTCCCCACCCGCACGGCTGGCGACCAGGTGCGCAACCAGCTCGACGCGGGCGCAGACGTCGCCCCCCTGGCGCGCCGGGTGAGCATCGACGCTGCGACCCGGGCCAAGGGCGGCGACCTGGAGAGCTGTCCCGCGACCAGCTGGTCCCGGCGGTCGGCAAAGCAGTGTTCGCCACGTCGGCCGGCCGTGCCTACGGTCCCGTGCAGGGACCGCAGGGCTGGAACGTGGGGGTGGTCACCGAGGTACTGCCCTTCCAGCCGGCCACGCTCGATCGCGTGCGAGGCCGACCTGCGCGCCGTGCTCGAGGCGGAGGAGTCGCAGCGTCGCTGGTCGGCCTGGCTCGTGGACCAGCTGCGCGCGGCCGAGATCGAGTACGCCGACGACTACCGTCCCGAGGACCCCTTTGAGATCACCACGTGGCCTGGCGCCGCGCCGTCCGGCGTACCAGGGGCAGGAACGGCACAGGGGTGGAGGCCCGATGACCGAGGTCCTCGACGGGCTGGCCTGCCTCGCGGTCGCCTGCGTGCTGCTTCCCGCTCGGTGTGTGGGGGCGCAGCCGCGCCGACACCCTGGTCCTGCCGTCGGTGCCGGGGGAGGACCGGGAGCACCGCGTCACGGTCCTGCGTCGCGGAGCCCTGACCTGTCAGGTGGTGGCGGTCGTCTTCGCCGTTGCTGGTTTCCTGTTGCTGAGGTGACTGCTCGTGCCCCACCCTGAACCGAGGGAGCGTCAATTGGCGGGGGGAGTCACCGCTCGACTACTCTGGGAGCCATCAATCCTCGGATTGAAATTCGCACGTCTGCAGACCACGACGGGGTTGCCTTCTCGGACCTCGACCGCCCGTGGGTGACGAGCCTTGGTCCCGGCGCAGGTCGGGTCGGCCCGCACGTAGGCGTCAGGGCAGCCGGCACCCGCCGGATGCAGTAACTGAAAACGACCGGAGCACAGCGCCGGTGCGTCCTCGCCGTCACGGCTGCAAGGGCGAACTGACGGTGCTGTCTCCACCACAGGAGAAGAACCACCATGGCAGTTGTGACCATGCGCCAGCTCCTCGAGAGCGGCGTCCACTTCGGGCACCAGACCCGTCGTTGGAACCCCAAGATGAAGCGCTTCATCATGACCGAGCGCAACGGCATCTACATCATCGACCTGCAGCAGTCGCTGGCCTACATCGACCGCTCCTACGCCTTCATCAAGGAGACCGTCGCCAAGGGCGGCACCGTGATGTTCGTCGGCACCAAGAAGCAGGCCCAGGAGGCGATCGCCGAGCAGGCGACCCGCGTCGGGATGCCCTACGTCAACCAGCGCTGGCTGGGCGGCATGCTCACCAACTTCCAGACCGTGCACCAGCGGATCAACCGCCTCAAGGAGCTCGACGAGATCGACTTCGAGGACGTCGCCGGCAGCAGCCGCACCAAGAAGGAGCTGCTGCAGATGCGCCGCGAGCGCGACAAGCTCAACAAGTCGCTCGGCGGTATCCGTGAGATGAGCCGCCCGCCGGCTGCGGTGTGGATCGTCGACACCAACAAGGAGCACCTCGCCGTCGAAGAGGCCCGCAAGTTGCGGATCCCGATCATCGGCATCCTCGACTCCAACTGCGACCCCGACCTGGTCGACTTCCCGATCCCGGGCAACGACGACGCCATCCGCGCCGTCGGGCTGCTGACCCGCGTCGTCGCCGACGCCGTGGCCGAGGGCCTGATCGCCCGCTCCGGTGTCAAGACCGGTGAGGGCGAAGCCGCCGTGCCCGGCGCCGAGGAGCCCCTGGCCGAGTGGGAGCGTGAGCTGCTCGGTGGCGACGCCGAGAAGGCCGCAGTCCCGCGACCGGCGGTGACGCCGCCGTCGAGGCCCCCGCCGCCGAGGCGACCGGTGCCGCACCGAGGCCCCCGAGGCTGCCGAGGCCGCGAGGCTCCCGTTGTCGAGGCCCCCGCCGCCGAGGCCCCCGAGGCTCCGGCCGTCGAGGCCGAGGCCCCCGCCGCCGAGGCCGAGGCCCCGCGCGAGCCGAGGCTCCCGAGTCCACCGAGAGCCACCGAGGCTCCTGCCGAGGACGCCAAGCCCGAGGCCTGACCCACCACCACATCTCCACAGATTCGAGGAACGAGACTCATGGCATTCACTGCCGCTGACGTCAAGAAGCTCCGGGAGCTGACCGGCGCCGGGATGATGGACTGCAAGAAGGCGCTCGACGAGACCGACGGCGACTTCGACAAGGCCGTCGAGCTGCTCCGCGTCAAGGGAGCGGCCAAGGCCGCCGCCCGTGGCGCCGAGCGCGAGGCGTCCGTCCGGCCTGGTCGCGCACGCCCCCGGCGTGCTGGTCGAGCTGAAGAGCGAGACCGACTTCGTCGCCAAGAACGCCGACTTCATCGCCGCCGCACAGCGGATCGCGGACGCCGCCTCGGAGGCGAAGCCCGCCGACGTCGGAGGCGCTCAGGGCGGTCTCGCTCGGTGAGCAGACCGTCGGTGAGGTCGTCGACGGACTGGCGATCAGCATCGGCGAGAAGATCGAGCTGGGCCAGTACGTCCACTTCGACGGTCCGGTCGTGGCCTACATGCACAAGCGCGCGGCCGACCTGCCGCCCGCCGTGGGTGTGCTGGTCGAGTACGAAGGTGACGCCGACGCCGCTCGTGGCGCCGCGATGCAGATCGCGGCCATGCGCCCGCAGTACCTCACCCGCGACGAGGTCCCCGCGGACATCGTCGCCAAGGAGCGCGAGATCGCCGAGGCGACCTCCCGCGAGGAGGGCAAGCCCGAGCAGGCGATCGCCAAGATCACCGAGGGCCGCCTCAACGGGTTCTTCAAGGACGTCGTGCTGCTCGAGCAGCCGTCGGTCACGGAGAACAAGAAGAGCGTCCAGAAGGTGCTCGACGAGTCCGGCACCACTCTCAAGCGGTTCGCCCGTTTCGAGGTCGGCGCCTGACCCGATAGGTTCATGCCAGACATGACGAGGAGGCCGGTTCGATGGATCACACACTGACCATCGGACCGGCCTTCTCGATGAAGAGGGGGAGTCTTCGGTGACCGGCTACCAACGCGTCCTGCTCAAGCTGTCCGGCGAGGTCTTCGGTGGTGGCCAGGTCGGCCTCGACCTCGACGTCATCAACGGCATCGCCGCCGAGATCGCCGAGGTCGCACGGTCCGGCGTCGAGGTTGCGATCGTGGTCGGTGGCGGCAACTTCTTCCGCGGCGCCGAGCTCCAGCAACGCGGCATGGAGCGCGCTCGCGCCGACTACATGGGCATGCTCGGCACCGTCATGAACTGCCTCGCGCTGCAGGACTTCATCGAGAAGCACGGCGTCGAGACCCGCGTCCAGACGGCGATCACGATGGGCCAGGTAGCCGAGCCCTACATCCCCCGCCGTGCGATCCGACACCTCGAGAAGGGGCGGGTCGTCATCTTCGGCGCCGGTGCGGGCATGCCTTTCTTCTCCACCGACACGGTGGCCGCCCAGCGCGCCCTCGAGACCCGCTGCCAGGTCATCCTGATGGGCAAGCAGGGAGTCGACGGGGTCTACGACTCAGATCCGCACAAGAACCCCGCAGCGGTGAAGTACGACACCGTGACCTACGACGAGTTCCTGTCCCGCGGGCTGAAGGTCGCCGACGCCACCTCTGTCGCCATGGCCCGGGACAACAACCTCGACATGGTCTTCTTCAACCTCTCCGAGCCCGGCACGATCGGCCGCGCGGTGAAGGGTGAGAAGATCGGCACCACGGTCTCGCGCGACTAGTCGCCGGCCGCGCAGACGACAAGGAGCAAGGAGCACCCGTGATCAACGACATCCTCAACGAGGCCGACTCCAAGATGGACAAGTCGGTCGAGGCGACCCGCGAGGAGTTCGCCGCGATCCGGGCCGGCCGCGCCCAGCCGAGCATGTTCAACAAGATCCTGGTCGACTACTACGGCACGCCGACGCCGCTCCAGCAGCTGGCCTCGTTCACGGCGTCCGAGGCGCGGATCATCCTGATCTCTCCCTACGACATCAACGCGATGACCGCGATCGAGAAGGCCATCCGCGAGTCCGACCTCGGCGTCAACCCGGCCAACGACGGCAAGGTGCTGCGCTGTGCCTTCCCCGAGCTCACCGAGGACCGTCGCAAGGAGTACATCAAGGTCGCCAAGGCCAAGGCCGAGGACGGCCGGGTCGCGGTCCGCAACCTGCGGCGTACGGCGAAGCAGGGGCTCGAGAAGCTCGAGAAGGACGGCGAGGCCGGCAAGGACGACGTAGCCGGTGCCGAGAAGCGCCTCGACTCGATCACCAAGACCCACACCGACGCCATCGACGAGACTGCTCAAGAACAAGGAAGCCGAGCTGCTGGAGGTCTGACCCTCCACCCTCCAGCCATGACCGACACCCCTCCCGGCGCACCATCGGCGCCGCAGAAGGACCACGGCCGCGCGGGCCGCGACCTGAAGGCCGCCGTCGCGTCTGCTGTGGTGCTCCTCGGCGCCATCGCTGCCTCGCTGTTCTTCTGGAAGCCGGCGTTCATGGTCATCGTCGCGGCCGCTGTCGTGGTGGCCGTGTGGGAGCTCCGCAAGGGCCTGCTGGCCAAGGACATCGATCTCCCCGAGCAGCCGCTGATGCTGGGCGGAGTGGTGATGGTCGTCGTCGCCTACCTGTGGGGTGCCCCCGCTCTGGTCACGGCGACCGCGGTGTCGGCACTGGTGACCATGCTGTGGCTGCTGCGCCGGGGCATCGACGGCTACGTCAAGACGGCTACGGCCTCGGTCTTCACGCTGATCTACGTGCCGTTCCTCGGCAGCTTCGTGGCCCTGCTGCTCGCTGAGGGCGGCCGCGGCGGCGGCGGGCTCGACAACGACGGCGTCGCGGGCATCATCACCTTCATCGGGGTCACGATCGCCTCCGACATCGGCGGCTACATCGCCGGTGTGCTGTTCGGCAAGCACCCCATGGCGCCGGTGATCTCGCCGAAGAAGTCCTGGGAGGGCTTCGCCGGATCCCTGGTCTTCACCGTCGGCGCGGGCTGGGCCCTGGTCGTCTACCTGCTCGACGGCGACTGGTGGGTGGGCGTCTGCCTGGGCCTCATCGCCGTGGTGATGGCCACCCTCGGCGACCTCTGCGAGTCGGTCATGAAGCGCGACCTCGGCATCAAGGACATGAGCCAGGTGATCCCGGGGCACGGCGGCCTGATGGACCGGCTGGACTCCCTGCTCGCCACGATCGCGCCGATCTGGCTGCTGCTCCACTACGCCGTCTTCTGAGCTGAGTACGCAGGCGGGTGTCTGGTGATGGACCGCCCGCGACGCTTGACGCATGCGTCGTCGAACCACCGCCCTGATAGTCATCGTGCCGCTCGTCGCCTTCGTCTGGGCCGGGGTGGACCACCTGGAGCATCGCTGGTCGTGGAAGGACGCCGACCTCGACCGCAACCGGCTCAGCCTGGCCTACTACCGCGGCGCTGAGTCCGGTGCGCGGCTGGCCGAGTGGATCGACCACGGAGAGGTCGTGAGCGCCTCCGGAGCCAGCTTGCGCACCCAGGAAGGCGGCGACGCCGAGGTGGTGGTGCGCTACACCCGGGAGGTCGGCGGGTGGCTCGCCGGCGCGACCACGACCACCGAGGCGGACTGCTACCGGTTCACGTTTCCGGAGTACGACATCGATGTCGAGAGGGTCACCTGTCCGGACGCGAAGTCTTTCGGGACACGGCTTCGGCACGCCGAGAAGTGATCGAGCCCGCCGTCGTCCTACGATCGAGGCAATGAGCACCGACGAAGGGACCACCTCCACGCCCGTGGAGCGGCCGTCCGACGACGCCGCCGACGGCCCCCCGGACGGTGCTCCGGACGGCTCCGCCGAGCCCGTCGCAGCGCCCGACTGGTGGCATCGTGACCATCCCGTCTTCTCGGCGCTGACCGGCTTCTTCACCGGCCTGGTCACCGTGATCGTGGTGCCCGGGGCGTTCGCCGCCATCTTGAACACCCTCTTCACCTACGACCGGGCCGAGGACTTCTTCCCCTTCGTGCTCCTGCTCTTCGTGGTCCCGTTCGGTCTGATCGCCGCGACCAGGACCAGGCGGTTCGGCAAGTACATGCTGCTCGGCATGGTGCTCACGGCGGTGGTCGTGATCGGTGTGGCGGCGCTCGTGCTCTGGGTCCTCTACCGCCGCGACAGCTGATCTCGAGGCTCGTCGCTGGCGCGCTCCTCGCACCTCGATCACCGATCTCGCGCATGTTGCTGAGACAATCGCTCGAGATGTCCGAGCCGATCCAGCTGCCGCTGGTCTTCAACGAGCCGCGCGGCCGCAAGAAGCCACCGCGCCACCTTGCCGACCTCACGCCCGAGGAGCGCAAGGACCTGGCCACCGAGCTCGGCGTACCGGGATTTCGGGCCAAGCAGCTCTCGACCCACTACTTCTCGCGGCTGGTCGACGACCCGGCGCAGATGACCGATCTCCCGGCCGTGCAGCGCGACGAGCTGGTCACCGCCATGCTGCCGCCGCTGATGACGCCGCTGCGCACGCTCGAGGCCGACAAGGGCACCACCCGCAAGACCCTGTGGCGTCTCTTCGACGGCGCCCTGGTCGAGTCGGTGCTCATGCGCTATCCCGGCCGGGTCACGATGTGTGTCTCCAGCCAGGCCGGCTGCGGCATGGCCTGTCCCTTCTGCGCCACCGGGCAGGGCGGTCTCCAGCGCAACATGTCCACCGCGGAGATCGTGGAGCAGGTCGTGGCCGGCGCACGGTCGCTGGCTCGCGACGAGGTGCCCGGCGGACCCGGACGGGTCTCCAACGTGGTGTTCATGGGCATGGGTGAGCCGCTGGCCAACTACAAGGCCGTGATCGGCGCCGTACGCCGGATGACCGAGCCCACCCCCGACGGGCTCGGGATGTCCGCGCGGGGCATCACGGTCTCGACGGTCGGCCTGGTGCCGCGGATCAACCAGCTCGCCGACGAGGGCATCCCGGTCACGCTCGCCCTGAGCCTGCATGCGCCCGACGACGAGCTGCGCAACGAGCTGGTGCCGATCAACACCCGCTACTCGGTCGCGGAGACCGTCGAGGCGGCCTGGCGCTACGCACGCATCACCAAGCGCCGCGTGTCGATCGAGTACGCCATGATGCGCGGCATCAACGACCAGGCCTGGCGGGCCGACCTGCTCGCCGAGGTGCTCACCTCCTACGGTGACTGGGGCTGGGTGCACGTCAACCTGATCCCGCTCAACCCGACGCCGGGCTCGAAGTGGACCGCGTCCGACCCCGCAGACGAGCGTGAGTTCGTCCGCCGTTTGGAGGCGGGCGGTGTGCCGACCACCGTGCGCGACACCCGCGGCCGGGAGATCGACGGAGCCTGCGGCCAGCTCGCCGCTGCCGAGTGACCCCCGACGACGTGCCCTCGAGGAGGCCGCGGCACACTCGATGACGATGGCTCTGGTCAAGGGACGCGTGCAGACCTCCGGCCCGATCCTGCGTCGGGCCGGGTTCGGCGTCTACGGCCAGGAGCGGTCCTACCGGATCGCCGTCGACGCGTGAACCCCTAGGCGGGCTTGGCGACCACCAGCTGGAGGTTGCGGTCGCCGACCTGGCCGCGCCCGGAGTCGGTGCGGTTCAGCGGGTCGTTGGCGGCCAGCTCGCGCCCGAGGCCGGCCAGCCCGGCGGACGTCGCGAGATCGCCACCGGATGCCGGGCCGGAGTGGTCGACCATCGTCGTGTAGATCGACAGCGTGCCGTCGCCGTTGTCGGTGATCTCGAGCAGCCGCGACTGCTGGGGCCAGTCGATGTGGGCAGCAGTGTTGATCTCCCACAGGCCGCCTCCGCCGGGACGCCTGTGGGCGGTCACCTGGTTGCGGTGGGTGTGCCCGTTGATCCAGGCGATGACCCTTTTGTGGCTGAGCAGCGTCTCGAGCACCTGGGGCCCGGCGACCCGGGTCTCGAGCTCGCCTCCGACCAGGAAGAGGGTGTTGTCCATGGTCCTCGAGGTGTGGTGGCTGAAGATCATCACCGTCTTGCCTGCCGAGTTGGTCAGCAGGTTCTGGAGCCAGGCGAACTGCGCCCGGTCGATGGAGCCGTCGGAGTAGCCGTTGGGGTTGACCGTGTCGAGCACGACGAACCGGCAAGTTCGGGGCCTTGTCGAAGAAGTAGTAGGCCGTGCCCTTCGCGCGGTTCTCGGCGGTGAAGCCGTGGCCCACCGGGCCCGGACCGCCGGAGACGAAGTGCTCCTCGACGACCTGCTTGCGGGTCAGCGTCCGCCTGTTCTTGTCCGGCGTGACCAGCCGCACCGCCGGCGTGAGCGCCAGCGACCGCAGGATGCCGAGGATGTCTCCGGTCATCAGGCTGTTGAGCAGCTCCGCCGGCGACAGACCGGCCGGCGTCGACATGAGCTTCAGCGCTCCGGTCGCGATCAGGCTGAGCTGGAGGTTCTGCGGGAAGTTGCCCTGCACGAGACCGTCGTGGTTGCCGAAGGCGGAGTACCACGGGATGTCGAGGCCGGCTGCGGGGAACGGGGCGCGTGCCTTGTCGAGCAGTCCCGGCACCTTCGGGAACCCGTAGCGCTTGCGGTAGACGTCGTCGGCCGCCAGCAGCGGGGTGCCGTGCGGGTGCCAGTAGGCGGGGTCGTAGTAGAGGATGTTGTTGTCGGCCACGCCCTCGTACGTTGCCGAGAGTGCCGGAGTCGACCCTGACCGACCCGCCGTTGAGAAGCTGGATGTTCCAGCGGATCTCGTTGAGCTGGGAGTTGTCGGAGTTGTCGCCGGTCTGGATGGCCAGGGCGAGCGGCAGACCCGTCACCGGCCCGTTGGCGACCTCGTTGATCTCCTGCACCATCGCGTCGGCGATCTGACCCGACAGCATCTCCTGCGGCCGGTACGACGAGCTGAGCAGGCCCGTCGGCGGTAGCGCGGACGGGTCGTCGAGTCGGTCGACGAACTCCAGGCGCATCGGCGACTGCGCGTCGACGATGTGTACGTCGCTGAGCTGGGCGAACGCGATCAGCGGCGTGCCCACCGTGGTGGGGTTGAGGCGGGTCGCGTCGAGCTCCTGGCGGAGCATGTGCTGCTCACCAGCAGCCGTGACCACCTTGCGGTAGCCGCCGGCGAGCGCCGTGGCGCTCCGGACGAGCGTGCCGCCCGCCGTGGCGCCGGTGACCGGGGGAGCGAGGGGGGCGGCGGCAGGCGCAGCCGCCGAGCCTTCGACGACGGCGGGGATGGCGCCCGCGGCGGCGACTCCTCCCGCGACAGCACCGGACTTGAACAGGTTGCGACGGGTGAGTTTCACCCCGGATCAACGAGTTTCTGTGAGGGAGGTCACGCCTGGACCAGACAACTGGACACGCGAGGTTCACGTGTGGTCCAGCCCGGGCTGGAGGGCCGTTGCCCGCGGCTTCCTAGCGTCAGCGGCATGGCCGAGATCCTCGAGCTGCACCAGCCCACTCATCGGCGGACCGACCGGCTGCGGGTGCTGGTCGTGGCCGAGTCGTTTCTGCCCCAGGTCAACGGGGTCACCAACTCCGTGCGCCGCGTGCTCGAGCACCTCGAGGCCGAGGGACACGAGGCGGAGCTGGTGGCGCCGACCGGTCCGGCGACGTACGCCGGATTCGCGGTGACCCGTGCCCGCGGCGCCAGCCTCCCGTTCTACAAGGACTTCCGGATCGGGCTCGAGACCCGTCGCCGACTGCGCTCGGTGATGCTCCGGTTCCGACCCGATGTCGTCCACATCGCCTCACCGGCGACCCTCGGCTACCAGGCGGCGAAGGCTGCGGCCGAGCTCGGTATCCCGACGGTGGCGATCTACCAGACCGACCTGGTGGGCTTCGCCGAGCGCTACGAGATCCCGGGCGGGGCGCGTGCGATGGCCGCGCTGACCCGCAAGATCCACACCAGGGTCGACCGCACCCTGGCGCCGTCTTCGGCCAGTCTCAACCAGCTCGAGGAGCTCGAGGTGCCGGACACCGCTCTGTGGCCGCGCGGGGTCGACCTCCGGGCGTTCGACCCCGATCACCGTTGCCCTCGCCTCCGACGCGAGATCGCCCCCGATGGCCGACTGCTCGTCGGCTACGTCGGGCGGCTCGCACCGGAGAAGGAGCTGGAGCTGCTGACCCACCTCGCTGATGACCCCCGCTACGCGTTGGTGCTGGTCGGTGGCGGCCCCGAGGAGCAGCGGTTGCGCACCCTGCTCCCCGGGGCACGCTTCCTCGGCGTGCTGCACGGCGCGGAGCTCAGCCGGGCGTACGCATCGCTCGATGTCTTCGTGCACACCGGGCGTCACGAGACCTACTGCCAGTCGGCGCAGGAGGCGCTGGCCTCAGGGGTGCCGGTCGTCGCACCGCGGGCGGGCGGCCCGATCGACGTGGTGGCCGACGGTGACGCGGGGTTCCTCTACGAGCCGGGTGACGGAGCCGACCTCGCGGCGTACGTCGACAAGCTGGCCTCGGACCCGCTGCTCCGGCGCCGGGTGGGGCTGGCCGCGCGCCGCAGCGTCGCCGGTCGCTCCTGGGAGTCGGTGAACGCCCGACTCGTCGAGCACTACCGCGACGTGGTGGGTGGGCGAGTCAGCTCGCGTCGGCTGGCCGGTTGACCAGGGCGGCCGCCTCGTCGGGCGAGTCGACGAGATGCACGTGGCCTTCCATCGCGCGGCCGCGCGACAGGCTCAGTAGGAGCGGCCACGCGGGCAGGGTCTCGGTCCAGTACTCCTTGCCCACGAGCACCATCGGAGCCACCGAGGCCTCATCGGCGTAGTAGTTCTCGCACGCGTCCTGGAAGACCTCCTGCACAGTGCCGCCGGTGCCGGGCAGGAACACGATCCCGGCGTCGCACACCTCGAGCAGGATCGCCTCGCGGGTGGGGTTGCCGAAGTACTTCGCGATCGCCGTCGCGAAGACGTTGGGCGGCTCGTGGCCGTAGTGCCAGGTCGGGATGCCCAGGGACTCGGACGGCTCCGGGAACCGGTCGCGCACCTCCAGCGCTGCCTGCGCCCAGGCACCCACCGACGGGTGGTACGAGGGCACGTCGGCGAGGCCGGCCACGGCCTCGTCCAGCTCCCGTGCGGGACCGCTTCGACATCGCGCCCCCGAGGTTCGCTGCCTCCATCGACCCCGGGCCGCCCCCGGTCGCGACCACGTGGTGCTGTCCGAGCGCGTGGCCGAGCAGGGCGGCGTCGGAGTAGGCCGGCTCGCCGCGCTGGACCGCGTGTCCGCCCATCATCCCGACCAGGTGCCGGTCGCTGACCCAGTCGGCCAGCGCCGCGTCGATCGCCTGGTCGTGCAGCGCCTGGGCCAGCAGGTCCTCGTGACCGGGAGCACGCTCGGCCCAGGCGTAGGCGCGGGCGTCGAGGGTCCTGGTGTAGTCGGCGTCGTCGTACAGCTCGTCGGCGGTGTAGAGCCGCGAGCGGTAGACGTCGACGGGGGAGTCGCCGATGTCGGGCAGGACCAGGGCGCCGGCGGCCTCGACCCGGTCGGCGTCGCCGCTCGCGAACGTGCAGCCCAGGAACGTCGCGCCCCGCAGCCTTGCCCCGAGCAACACGTCGCCGCGCTCGGTGAGGTCGAGCCGGCGTACCCGCCACCCGCGCAGCGTCGTGGCGCCGGACGCCAGCCGCCGGTCCAGGTCCGCGAGCGACTCGACGTGGACCACGCGGCCCCGGGTGCGCTTCACGACTGCAACCTACGCTGACCCGTCAGAAACTTTCTGACGGGTCAGCGGGAGAACCGTCGGGTCAGAAGGCGTGGGCCATCAGTTCTCCGAACAGCTCGTGCTCGTCGGCCGAGTCCAGGCCCTTGGACCGGAACCAGGCGCAGATGTTGGTGCAGTCGCGCATCAGGAAGTCCATCCCGGCCGCGTTGCCGACCAGGTCGACGATCTGCGGCAGGTCGATGATGACCAGACGCTCCCCGGCCGCCAGGATGTTGTACGCCGACAGGTCGCCGTGCACCAGTCCCGCCTGCACCATCGTGGCCATCGCGTCGCGCAGCTGGTCGAAGTACGACTGCAGCAGCTCCGGTGCGGGCCGCGTCTGGGCCAGCCTCGGCGCGGTGTCGCCGTCGACCGTGATCCACTCCATCAGGATCTCGGTGCCGTCGATCTGGACTGGGTAGGGGACCGGCAGGCCGAGCGCGTGCAGCCGCTTGAGCGCGTCCCACTCCGAGACCGCCCACTCGCCGGCCGCGACCAGCTTGCCGAAGGTGCTCTTGCGCTTGAGGGCCCGCTCGTCGCGGGAGCGCTTCATGCTGCGGCCCTCGGTGTAGCTGGCTGCGCGGTGGAAGTTGCGGTGCTCGGTGCTGCGGTAGCGCTTGGCCGCCATCACGACCCCGGAGTCGGGGTCGTGCGGGTCGGCGCGTTCGACCAGGAAGACATCTGCTTCCTTGCCGGTCTTGAGGATCCCGAGCTCGGTGTCGACCGCGCCCTGGGTCTGGATGACCCAGTCGGGTCGTGGTTCCGGGCCGCGGCTCAGCGGCTCGACCTCGAACCAGGTCGACCAGCGTTGGCCGTCCTCGAGGTCGTCGTAGTTCTCGTAGTCGAAGACGAAGAAGGGGTCGAGCTCGTCAGATGACGAAGGTGTTGTGGACATCGGTGGTGGTGCTCCATTGAGTCGAGAGGAATTGGTCTGCGGACAGGCCAAGAACAGTCATGGACATGTCACGCTCCTCTCGCTCAGCACCGGCGCTTCCGGATGTCTCTCAGCCATGGTCGGGCACGGCGAGCAGACCGCGCAAGCTATTTACATCCCAGTCGCTGCCGACCCCCGGACGGGCGAGCAGGTAGTCGGCGACCTGGTGGGCGTCCCAGCGGTGGGTCTCGGCGAGGCCGCGCCCCATCGTGGCGAGGTACGCCGCCACCGGCGGGTTGAGCGGCATCGGCGTCGCCGCCGTGAAGGTGACGACCGGGAGATCGTCGATCCGACTCACCACGTGGAGCGACTCGTAGCGGCCCGGGCCCAGGGCGTGGCGGCCGGTGTCCCACAGCTCGGCGAGGTCGAGGTCGACACCGGGCTCGCGGTGCATCTCCTGCGCCGCTACGTCGGAGAACTGCCCGAGGGTCAGCCGGTAGGCGACGCCCGCCGACTCGCCGCCCGCGTCGGGGTCGTAGAACGCGATGCCGCCGCCCCAGGTCGGCGACTCCCAGGCGAAGTAGACCGCCCCCTCGAGCCGCACCGGCCTCGTCGCACGCGGCAGGGTGCGGTCGCGCGCCCCGGAGAGGCTTCGGCCGGCACCGGGCGGGCACCCACCGGCGAGATAGCACTGGAACCGGTCCGCGGCCATGTTGCTGCCGTAGGCGGCGTACCAGAGATCCATCCCGCCGATGGTGTCACGCGCCCGTGGGGGTCTCGACTACGTTGCTCAGGTGTCGACCCTCGCTCTCCTCCGGTCTCCGCGCGCCGTAGCCGTGGCCGTCGCTTCGGTCCTGGCCCTCTCGGTCTCCGTGTCGTACGCCGCCGGCCCGGCCGCCGCACCCGGCTCGGCCGGGATCGGCGATCCCTACTTCCCTGAGGACGGCAACGGGGGCATCGACGTCCTGCACTACGACATCCATGACCGCTATGTCTTCGGCAAGGGCCTGCTGCGCGGCCGGACCCGGCTGAAGGTCCGGGCGACCCAGGAGCTGACCCGGTTCAACCTCGACCTGCTCCTGCACGTCTCGAAGGTCGAGGTCGACGGAGCCCGGGCAGACTTCCTCAAGCCGAACAAGCACGAGCTCGAGATCACGCCGCAGGCCGCACTGGCGGCCGGGGACGTCTTCACGGTGGTGGTGAGCTACTTCGGCAGGCCGGGTCCGATCTCCTATGAAGGAGAGCGCAACTGGCTGGCGAATCGCCACGAGGTGGTCACCATGAACGAGCCGCACATGGCGCCGTGGTGGTTCCCTGCCAACGACCACCCGCTCGACAAGGCGTCCTTCGACATCCGCGTCACCGCGCCCAGCAACCGCAAGGTCATCGCCAACGGCCGGCTGGTCGGCCGCAAGGAGCAGGGTCGCCAGGCGACCACCCACTGGCGGGCCGCAGAGCCGATGGCTCCCTACCTGGCGTTCTTCGCCGCCGGAGCCTTCGAGGTCAGCAAGGGCAGCCACGACGGCCGCCCTTGGTACGTCGCGGTGTCCAAGCAGCTGCCGGCGAGCCAGCGGTCGGGGTTGATGCGGTTGATGAAGAAGTCGCCGCGGATCACCGCCTGGCTCGAGCAGCAGCTCGGGACCTATCCCTTCTCCTCCACCGGTGGGCTCGTGACCGCGCTACCTGTTGACTTCGCGCTCGAGAACCAGACCCGGCCGACGTATCCCGCCATCTCGCCGGGGAACACGTCGCTGGTCGTCCACGAGCTGGCGCACCAGTGGTTCGGCGACTCGGTGTCGGTCGAGCACTGGAGCGACATCTGGCTCAACGAGGGCTTTGCGACGTTCCTCGAGGTGCGCTACGCCGAGACCCACCGCGGCCCGTCCGGCGCGACCTGGCTGGACAATGCGTACCAGGCACACGGCCCGAGCGAGGTGTTCTGGAAGCTGCGGATCGGCGACCCGGGCGCCGGACGGATGTTCGACGGCGCGGTCTACACCCGTGGCGCGATGACACTGCAGGCGCTGCGCAACGTGGTGGGTGAGGCCGACTTCTGGCAGATCCTGCGCACCTGGGCCGCGGGGCATCGACACGGCAACGGCTCCGACGCCGACTTCCGCGCGCACGCCGAGTCCGTCAGCGGCGTCGACCTCGATGCGTTCTTCACCGCCTGGCTCGACACGCTCGCCCGGCCGGCCGACACGCCGGCAAACGGGTTGGGCTGAGGCTCCCTCAGCGGACGCCCCAGGAGTAGGTCTGCTTCTCCAGACGGAGGTACATGAACGTCTCGGTGGTCTGCACGCCGGGCACGGCGCGGATCTGGTTGGAGATCAGGTCGAGCAGGCGTTCGTCGCTCTCGCACACCACCTCGACGAGCAGGTCGTACTTGCCGGCCGTCACCACGACGTAGTCGACCTGGTCGATGGCGGCCAGCGCGGCCGACACCGGCTCGAGCGGCCCGGCGGCGGTGATGCCGATCATCGCCTGCCGGGCGAAGCCGAGCTGGAGCGGATCGGTCACCGCGACGATCTGCATGACGCCGATCTCCAGCAGGCGCTGCACCCGCTGCCGGACGGCGGCCTCGGAGAGGCCGACCACCTTGCCGATCGCGGCGTAGGAGCGGCGGCCGTCCTGCTGGAGCTCCTCGATGATCGCCTTCGCCACGTCGTCCAGGGGCGCCGGCGACTGCTCCTGCTTCTTAGCCATCCCAGGACCTCACCCGTGTCTGCGCTCGAGACTCCGACCGTACGCCAAGTTCTCTAACCGAGGAGGGGCGCCACGGCCCGGGCCACGACGCTCGGCCGGCCGGTCATCGACTCCTCCGCGTCGGCAACGCTCATCGCCCGCAGGCCGGTGTTGATGCCCAGCCAGCGCAGGGGCTCCGGCTCCCAGGACCGCGAGCGGTGGCCGACCCAGGGGAGCCTGGTCAGGTCGGTGTCGTCGCCGCAGCACGAGGTCGCGCAACGTGCGGCCGGCCAGGTTGCTGGTGCCGACGCCGTCGCCGACGTACCCGCCCGCCCAGCCGAGCCCGGTCGCCGGGTCCAGACCCACCGACGCGCACCAGTCGCGGGGGATGCCCAGCGGCCCGCCCCACGCGTGCGTGACCGAGGTGCCGGAGAGCACGGGGAAGAGGTCGACCAGGGCGGCGTACAGCTTGGCGAAGACCCGCTGGTCGCGGTCGTACGCCGCTCGGATGCGTGACCCGAAGTGGTACGGCGCTCCGCGACCCCCGAAGACCATCCGGTCGTCGGCGGTGCGCTGGCCGTAGATGATGAGGTGGCGGTGGTCGGAGAACGTCTCCCGCCGGGCCAGCCCGATCTCGCTCCACACCTCGGCCGCCAGCGGCTCGGTGGCGATGACCAGGGAGTACACCGGCACAACGGCGCGGGCGTGTCCCGGCAGCCGGGCGGTGTAGCCCTCCGTCGCTCGAACGACGTGGGTCGCGCGCACGCTGCCTCGGGCAGTCCGCACCACGCGCGGCTCGATCGACGTCGCGGCGGTGCCCTCGTAGATGTGCACGCCGCGTCGCTCGACGGCCTCGGCCAGCCCTCGGGCGAGCCGCGCAGGGTGGATGGCCGCGCAGTCCGGGGTGTAGGTGCCGCCCAGGGTGCGGGAGCCGTCGAGCATCGCCCGGGCCTCGTCAGGACCGAGGAGCCGTACGTCGTCCTCGCCGCGACCCCAGGCCCGCGCGTCCGCGACCTCCTGCTGCGCGCGGCGCCACTGTGCCTCGCTGCGGGCCAGGGTGACCGTGCCGCCCTTCGCGAGGTGGGCGTCGATGCCCTCGGTCGTCGCTGCCGCAGCCACCTCGTCGACGGTCGCGCGCATGGCTTGGTGCTGGGCGATCGCCGCATCGCGGCCGGCCAGGGACGCCAGGGTCTCCGAGGACGCCGGGAACAGGGCCGAGCACCAGCCACCGTTGCGACCCGAGGCTCCGAACCCGGCCACCTCCGACTCGAGGACCGCGATCCGCAAGCCCGGCGCGGCCACGGCGAGGTAGTAGGCCGTCCAGAGCCCGGTGAAGCCCGCGCCCACGACGGCGACGTCGACCTCCAGGTCGCCGGGCAGCGGGGGCCGGGCGCTCCAGTCGGTGTCCCCGGTCTCGTGCCACAGGGAGTGCTGGGAGATCAGCGGACGCCCCAGGAGTAGGTCTGCTTGCACAGGCGCAGGTAGGTGAACGTCTCGGTCGCCTCCACCCCGGGGATCGCCCGGATCCTCCCGGACACGATCTCCAGCAGGTGGTCGTCGCTCTCGGCGACGACCTCCACCAGCACGTCGTAGGTGCCGGCCGTGATCACGACGTAGTCGACGTCCTCGAGCTCCGCCAGGGCGTCGGCGACCGGCTCGACCGGGCCGGTCACCCGCACCCCGACCATCGCCTGACGGGCGAAGCCGAGCTGCACGGGGTCGGTCACGGCGACGATCTGCATCACGCCCGTCTCGATCAGGCGCTGGACCCGCTGGCGGACCGCCGCCTCCGACAGGCCGACCTCCTTGCAGATCGCGGCGTACGAGCGACGCCCGTCCTGCTGCAGCTGCTCGATGATCGCCTTGGCCACGTCGTCGAGCGGGGCTGCTGGCGGTGGTTGGGGAGACACCCCCGCAACGTACTCGCTGCGCGCGCCGACGTCTCTCGTCGTCCTCAAGTTCCTACGCAAGTGAAACCGTTGCCGAAACATGATTGTTCGACTGGATCGCTTGTTAGGGCCCGGCGGTCGTGGCACGATCCCAGACAGCCGCGAAGAGGAGTCAGATGGCGTCAGGGTCGATCAGCCGCCGGGGCGTGCTGAAGGGCGGGGGCGCGGCCGCGTTCGCGGGCCTCGGTGTCGCAGCCCTCGGACTGCCCTTCTTCGATGTCGACGGGGCGCAGCAGAACCCCTCGACCTGCCGTGCCGGCGACGACTCCGCGTCGGACCTGCGGCTCCTGGTCTCCAACTGGCCCGGCTACATCGACCCCCGGCGCTTCGAGGACAACACCCGCGACCTGTTCGAGCGGGAGACCGGCATCAAGGTCCGCTACACCGACGACGTCAACGACAACGCGGAGTTCTACGCGAAGGTGCGCAGCCAGCTCGGCTCCTGCGAGGCGATCGACCGCGACATCATGGTGCTGACCGACTGGATGGCGGCCCGGATGATCGGGCTGGGCTGGACCCAGCCGTTGGACAAGAAGAAGGTGCCCAACCTCCACAAGAACCTGATCGAGCCGCTGCGGGGGCTTCAGTGGGACCCCGACCTCGAGTTCCATGCCCCGTGGCAGAGCGGCCTGACCGGCATCGCCTACAACGCCGCGGAGGTCTCCGAGGTCGGCAGCTTCACGGACCTGATCACCCGTCCCGACCTGAAGGGCCGGATCACGCTGCTGTCGGAGATGCGCGACACGATGGCGTTCATGCTGCGCGTCGAGGGCGCCGACCCCGACGACTTCACCCAGGACCAGTGGGACAACGCGATCGACAACATCAGCAAGGTGGTCGACTCGGGCCAGGTCCGCACCTTCACCGGCAACGACTACATCCAGGACCTCTCCAACGGCAACGTGCTGGCGTGCGAGGCGTGGTCGGGTGACGTGATCCAGGCCCAGTTCGACAACCCCGACATCAGGTTCGTGGTGCCGGAGGAGGGCGTGGCCCTGTGGAGCGACAACATGATGGTGCCCAACCTGGCCACGCACCAGGCGAACGCCGAGGCCTGGATCGACTTCTACTACGACCCGGAGAACGCCGCCAAGCTGGCCTCGTGGGTCAACTACATCTGTCCCGTCGAGGGCGCCCGTGAGGCGATGGAGAAGCTCGACCCCGAGCTGGTCGAGAACACCTTGATCTTCCCCGACGAGAAGATGCTCGCGAGCACGTTCGACTTCATGCCGCTCGATGACCGGCAGTCGATCGAGTACGAAAGGGACTGGACCAATGTCACAGCTGGTTGAGCCGGAGCAGCCGGTGGGGGAACAGTCCGAGCCCGCGGACGCGTCGTACGACGGACTGCGGCTGCGCGACCTGACCAAGTCGTTCGCGCGGTTCACCGCGGTCGACTCGCTGAGCCTGGACGTGCCGCGGGGTTCCTTCTTCGCGCTCCTCGGCCCGTCGGGCTGCGGCAAGACCACGACCCTGCGGATGGTGGCCGGCCTCGAGGAGCCGACGTCGGGCACGATCACGCTCGCCGGCAGCGACATCACCGCCACCAAGCCCTATCAGCGCCCGGTCAACACCGTCTTCCAGAGCTATGCACTCTTCCCGCACCTGGACATCTTCGAGAACGTCGCCTTCGGGCTGCGGCGTCGCAAGGCCGGCGACGTCGCGAAGCAGGTCGACGAGATGCTCGAGCTGGTCGAGCTCGGCAGCCAGGCCCGCAAGAAGCCGGCCCAGCTGTCGGGTGGACAGCAGCAGCGGGTAGCCCTGGCTCGCGCCCTGATCAACAAGCCCGAGGTGCTGCTGCTCGACGAGCCGCTCGGCGCGCTCGACCTGAAGCTGCGGCGCGGCATGCAGATCGAGCTGAAGCGGATCCAGACCGAGGTCGGGCTGACCTTCATCCACGTCACCCACGACCAGGAGGAGGCCATGACCATGGCCGACACGGTCGCGGTGATGAACAGGGGGGTGATCGAGCAGCTCGGTGCCCCCTCCGAGCTCTACGAGAATCCCCGCAGCACCTTCGTCGCCAACTTCCTGGGTCAGTCCAACCTGATCGAGGGTCGGATCACGGGCCGGGCCGCCGACGTGACGACCGTCGACATGCACGGCACGCCGGTCACCGTGCCGACGCCGCGCTGCCACGCCGACGGTGACAAGGGCTGGATCGGCATCCGGCCGGAGAAGGTCCTGATCGGCGAGCCCGGTGCCGCGCTCGACGCGCCCGGCAACACCATCCCGGGCGGTGTGATCACCGACGCCAGCTTCGTCGGGGTCAGCACGCAGTACCTCGTCAAGATGCCGTGGGGACAGGAGCTCCAGGTCTTCGAACAGAACACCGGCCGGAGCCGGCTGTTCCGCCAGGGCGAGCAGGTCGAGCTGTCCTGGCGCCCGGAGTACGCGTTCCTCCTCGACGCCAGCCAGGACGCCTTCGCCGGCGCCCAGGAGGACGTGGTGTGACCGATGAGTGATGGCTCACGCAAGCACGGCAAGCTCGGCTACCTGCTGCTGCTCCCCGCCATGCTGTGGCTGCTCATCTTCTTCGTCCTGCCGTTCTACTCCCTCATCGCCAACAGCCTCTACGACCCCGGCGGCTCGGACTTCCGGGGCTGGGACATGAGCTACGCCTGGGGCAACTACGTCGACGCGGTCCAGGCCTACTGGCGGCCCCTGGTCCGCTCGGTGATCTACGGCGGCATCGCCACGGCCTGCTGCCTGGTGCTCGGTTACGTCCTGGCCTACGCGATCGCGTTCAAGGCGGGCCGCTGGAAGATTCTGATGCTGGTTCTGGTGATCGCGCCGTTCTTCACCAGCTTCCTGGTCCGCACCCTGTCGTGGAAGCTGATCCTGGCCGACAACGGGGTCGTCGTGAACACCCTGCAGTTCCTCCAGCTCGTCGGTGACGACGGCCGGCTGCTGGCGACACCGTTCGCCGTGGTGGCCGGACTGACCTACAACTTCCTGCCGTTCATGGTCCTGCCGCTCTTCGCCAGCCTCGACAAGATCGACCCCCGGCTGGTCGAGGCCTCGAACGACCTCTACGCCAACCCGTTCACCTCGTTCTTCAAGGTCACCTGGCCGCTGTCCCTGCCCGGCGTGGTGTCCGGCACTCTGCTGACCTTCATCCCGGCCACCGGCGACTACATCAACTCCGACCTGCTGGGCAGCGCGAACAAGCCGATGATCGGCCAGGTCATCCAGGAGCTCTTCACCGGCGGCGACGTACCGGCCGCGGCTGCTCTCTCGGTGACCATGATGGCGCTGATCCTGGTGCTGGTGCTCGTCTATGTACGCCGGGCCGGCACCGAGGAGCTGCTCTGATGGGCGCGCTGACCTGGTTGCGGCGCAACCTCGTGCTGGTGCTCGGGCTGCTCGTGCTGCTCTACACGTTCGTGCCGATCTTCATCGTCGTGCTGATGAGCTTCAACGACCCGGACAGCCGGCTGATCTACCGCTTCGACGGGTTCACGTTCCACAACTGGCTCAACCCGTGCGAGGACGCGAGCATGTGCTCGGCGTTGCTGCGCAGCGTCGAGATCGGCCTGCTGGCGACCCTCGTGGCGACCATCCTCGGCACGCTCGCGGCGTTCGCGCTGGTGCGCCACGACTTCGTCGGCCGCTCGACCACGAACCTGCTCGTCTTCCTGCCCATGGCCGCGCCCGAGATCGTGCTCGGCGCGTCGCTGCTGGCGCTCTTCGTGGCGGGCGGCTTCGCCGGCCAGCTGGGCTTCTGGACGATCCTGGTGGCCCACATCATGTTCTGCCTGTCGTTCGTGGTGGTGACCGTGCGCGCCCGGCTGGCGGGCATGGACGACAACCTCGAACAGGCGGCGATGGACCTCTACGCGACGCCGTCGCAGACGTTCTGGAAGATCACGTTCCCGCTGGTGTTCCCGGGCATCCTCGGCGCCGCGCTGCTGGCCTTCTCGCTGTCCTTCGACGACTTCATCATCACCAACCTCAACGCCGGCACGACCACGACGTTCCCGATGTACGTCTGGGGCGTGGAGAAGGTCGGCGTGCCGATGCAGGTCAACGTGGTCGGCACCCTGATGTTCGTGATCTCGATCGCGATCGTGCTCGCGGGCGAGGCACGCAGCCGCCGTCGCGCCGCGGCATGAGCTGGGCCGACTCCGCGCTCGCCGACGCCGAACGATCCGTCTTCTGGCTCGAGGACGCCGACCGGCCGGAGCCGACCGCGCCCCTGTCGGGGGAGACCTCGGCCGACCTGGTCGTCGTCGGAGGCGGCTACAGCGGGCTGTGGACCGCACTGCGTGCCGTCGAGCGCGACCCCGCGCGCTCGGTCGTGCTCCTGGATGCCGAGACCTGCGGCAACGAGGCGAGCGGGCGCAACGGTGGCTTCGCCGCGGCCAGCCTCACCCACGGGTTCGGCAACGGCCTGGCGCGCTGGCCCGACGAGCTCGCCACCCTGGACCGGCTGGGCGCCGACAACCTCCGGGGCATCGCCGAGACCATCGAGCGGTACGGCATCGACTGCCACTGGGAGGAGACCGGCGAGCTCTCGGTGGCCTCGGCGCCGCACCAGGTCGACGAGCTCGAAGAGCTCGCCGCAGCGATGACCCGGGCCGGGCACGAGGTCGAGCTGCTGGACGCGGCGGCGGTGCAGGCGCGGCTCGCTTCTCCGACGTACGTCGGAGGGCTGGTGGATCGCAACCGGCACGGCGCTCGTCGAGCCGGCCCGCCTGGCCTGGGGGCTGCGTCAGGCGTGCCTCGACCTCGGCGTGACGCGTCCACGAGCACTCGCGGGTGACCGGGCTGGAGCGCGACGGCTCGGGCATGGTCGCGCGCACGGCGGCCGGGTCGGTGCGAGCCGGACGGGTCGCGCTGGCCACCAACGCCTTCCCGTCGCTGCTCCGGCGGCTGCGGCTGATGACCGTGCCCGTCTACGACTACGTGCTGATGACCGAGCCGCTGAGCGCCGCGCAGCTGGCCTCCATCGGCTGGGCCGGTCGCGAGGGCGTGGGCGACAGCGCCAACCAGTTCCACTACTACCGGCTCACCCGCGACAACCGCATCCTCTGGGGCGGCTACGACGCGGTCTACTACTACGGCTCCCGGATCGGGCGCGACGCTCGAGCAGAGCGACCGGACCCACCGCCAGCTCGCCGAGCACTTCTTCGCGACGTTCCCGCAGCTCGAGGGCCTGCGCTTCAGCCACCGCTGGGGCGGCGTCATCGACACCTGCACCCGGTTCGCGGCGTTCTACGGCACGGCGTACGCCGGCCGGGCGGCGTACGCGCTGGGCTACACCGGCCTGGGCGTGGCCGCGACCAGGTTCGGCGCCGACGTGATGCTCGACCTGCTCGACGGCCGGCCGACCGAGCGCACCGAGCTGGAGATGGTGCGGCGCCGGCCGCTGCCGTTCCCTCCCGAGCCGGTGCGCTACGCCGGCATCCAGGCGACCCGGTGGTCGATGGACCGCGCCGACCGCAACGCCGGCCGGCGCAACCTGTGGCTGCGGACCCTGGACCGGCTGGGGCTGGGCTTCGACTCGTGAGTGAGAACAGGGAGGATCGGACCATGGACACGATCACGCACTGGCGGGCAGGGGAGCGTTGGGCCGGCAGCGGCGAGCGCTTCGGCGACGTCTACGACCCGGCCACCGGCCGGGTGACGCGGCAGGTGGCCTTCGCGACGGGCGCCGATGTCGACGCCGTCGTCGGCGACGCGGTCGTTGCGGGGCGGGAGTGGGCGGCCGCCTCGCTGTCCCGGCGTACGTCGGTGATGTTCGCGTTCCGCGAGGCCCTCCACCGACGCCGCGAGGACGTCGCGGCAGCGATCACCGCCGAGCACGGCAAGGTGCTCGACGACGCGCTGGGCGAGGTGCAGCGCGGCCTCGAGGTCGTGGAGTTCGCCTGCGGTGCCCCGCACCTGATGAAGGGTGGGTTCAGCGACGGCGTCTCCACGGGCGTCGACGTCTACTCGATCCGGCAGCCGCTCGGCGTGGTCGCCGTGATCTCGCCGTTCAACTTCCCGGCGATGGTGCCGCTGTGGTTCGTGCCGGTGGCGATCGCCTGCGGCAACGCCGTGGTGCTGAAACCGAGCGAGAAGGACCCGTCGGCCTCCCTGATCATGGCGGAGCTGTGGGCCGAGGCCGGCCTACCGCCGGGAGTGTTCAGCGTCGTGCACGGCGACAAGGTGGCCGTCGACGCGCTGCTCGAGCACCCGGACGTCAAGGCCGCCTCCTTCGTCGGCTCCACGCCCGTCGCGCGCTACGTCTACGAGCGCGGCACCGCCCACGGCAAGCGGGTCCAGGCCCTCGGCGGGGCCAAGAACCACATGGTCGTGCTGCCCGACGCGGACCTCCAGTCCGCGGCCGACGCCGCCGTCTCGGCCGGCTTCGGCTCCGCGGGGGAGAGGTGCATGGCCATCTCCGTCGTCGTGGCCGTCGACCCCGTGGCCGACGAGCTGGTCCCGCTCATCTCCGCCGGCATGGCCACGCTCCGCACCGGCGACGGCCGCCGTTCGCTGCGACATGGGCCCACTGGTCACCGGCGCGCACCGCGACAAGGTGGCGTCGTACGTCGAGGCCGGAGCCGCGGCAGGAGCCTCGCTGGTCGTCGACGGCCGTGACGTCGTACCGGATGGTGACGCCGACGGGTTCTGGCTCGGCCCCACGCTGTTCGACCGGGTCACACCCGAGATGTCGATCTACACCGAGGAGATCTTCGGCCCGGTGCTGTCGGTCGTCCGGGTGCCGACGTACGACGACGCGCTCGCGCTGGTGAACGCCAACCCCTACGGCAACGGCACCGCGATCTTCACCCATGACGGTGGAGCGGCCCGCCGCTACCAGCGCGAGGTCGAGGTCGGCATGGTCGGTGTCAACGTGCCGATCCCGGTGCCGATGGCCTACTACTCCTTCGGCGGCTGGAAGTCCTCGCTGTTCGGCGACACCCACGCCCACGGCGTCGAGGGCGTCCACTTCTACACCCGCGGCAAGGTGGTCACCTCACGCTGGCCCGACCCCGGGGCCCCGCGGGCCGGCGTCGACCTGGGCTTCCCCCAGCACACGTGACCACGGACTTCGAGTTCGACGGTCCCGTGATCGAGTGGCGGGGCCCGGCGCCGTTCTACTTCGTGCGGATCCCCGAGGAGGAGAGCGAGGACATCAAGCTCGCCGCCAAGGGGATGGAGTACTGGGGACAGGTGCCGGTGGTGGTGCGCATCAACGACATCGAGTTCACGACGGCCCTGTTTCCCAAGGACGGCGTCTACCTCCTGCCGCTGAAGGACGCAGTGCGCAAGCCGGCCGGCATAGAGCTCGACCAGGTGGTGGCCGTCGGTCTCAACGTCGGCCGCGAGTAGCGATCAGCGGTCGAGGCCGTCCCGGAGGTCCGGACGGCCGGCCATGGCGATGCACCACGCGAAGTGACCGTCGCTGAGGTCTGCGCCGAAGCAGCACGCGGTGATCAGGGAGTACGCGACGCGGTAGACCGCCAGGCGCTGGGGATCGTGGCCCAGAGCCGAGGTGAACGCTTGGTCGAGGGTGCGCTCCACGGCGCGGGCGTCCGGGCCGTACATGTCGAAGCAGCTCGCTGCCACGGCGGCGTCGAAGGCAGGATCGCCGGCGGTGCTGAGGAAGCCGAAGTCGAGCACGGCGGTCGCCCGCCCGTTCGCGGAAAGGACGTTCGCCGCAATGAGATCGCCGTGCACCAGGGTCGGCGCTGCGGGGGACAGGTCGGCGAGCGCCCTCACGGTGGCGGCGAGGACGTCGTCGAGATCCGGCAGGGCCGCCCGGATCGCGGTAGCGAACCGGGTCGCTCTGCGCGTCACGAGGTCGGCGAGCGCGGTCTCGAACGATGCTGCCGGGTCGAGCGGCAGCTCGCCGGGCAGGATGGGGAGAGCACGAAGGGCTGGTACGCCGGGCACCGCGGCCAGGGCAGCCAGCGCCTCGATCATGGGATCGACCTGGTCCGCGCCAAGTGGGGGCGACGTACCGTCCGCCACCCAGACCGGGTCGCCTCGGAGCCGGGCCTCAACGGTGATGATCGTGTCGTCGACCTCCCTGAGCTCGAGGATGCGCGGCATCGCCACCCCGGGCGGGCGAGCTCCGTGGACGGCGTCGTAGAACCGACGCAGCTGTTCCAGCTCGGCTCGGGTCCGGCCGGACCACACCTTGGCGACGGTCCCGTCGCCGAGGTCGACCACGGTGCCCTCGATGCCGTGGCCCAGCAGCGGTCCGGGGCGGAGGCCGGCGAGCCGAAGGATGCGCACCACCTCGACCGCACCGTCGTTCACTCAGGCACCGTCGCACACGATCGGCGGACTACTCTCACGCAGGTGAGGATCTTCACCGTCAGCTTCGCGTCCGTCTATCCCCACTACGTGGCCAAGGTGGAGAAGAAGGGGCGCACGAAGGCCGAGCTGGACCAGGTCATCGAGTGGCTGACCGGCTACGACGAGTCGGCGTTGAGCCGCCACCTGGCCGCGGAGACGACGTTCGAGGAATTCTTCGCCGAGGCCCGTCTCAACCCGGCTCGTCGCTGATCACCGGCGTCGGTGTGCGGGGTGCGGGTCGAGGACGTCGAGGACCCGTTGATGCAGAAGATCCGCTACCTGGACAAGCTGGTCGACGAGCTCGCCAAGGGCAGGCCGATGGAGAAGGTCCTGCGAGCCTGAGCCCCGAGGGCACGGCAGACTCCTAGGTCTGCACCCGCGTGTACACGATGCTCTCGGCCGGGTCAGCTGGATCACCGTCGGGGTAGTGCCAGGTGCCGGTGTACTGGGAGTTGTCCTCGTTGAGGGTGGCCTGGAAGTAGGTGTCCGAGTCCTCTTCGCCGAGGCTGACCCGGATCTTCCCGTCGTCGAGCACCCAGGTGTAGGTGGCCTCGTCTCCCATCGTGTCCAGGTAGCGGGCGCGCAGCGTGTCACTGCCCTGGTGGTAGCTGATGTGCTGGAGCACCGTCATCCGCGAGTCGCCGACCGTGAAGTCGACGTGGGCGACCAGCAGTCGGCCTTCGCGCCTGGACCGGTACTCGGCCCGACCCTCGATGTCCGGTCCGTGAACGCGCCAGGTGCCCACCAGGAGCTCGCTCAGCTCGACGAGCTTGGCATGCGGTTCGTCTGCATCGCTCACGTCGCGCGCCGGATCAGAGCAGCGTCGAGGCCTTGTCGAGTACGACGCGCAGCATGCTGCTCGATCTCGTCGAAGTGCTCCTGGGTGCAGATCAGCGGCGGGGCGAGCTGGACGACGGGGTCGCCCCGGTCGTCGGCGCGGCAGTAGAGACCCTCGGCGTAGAGCTGCTTGGAGACGAAGCCGAAGAGCAGCCGCTCGCACTCCTCGTCGGTGAAGGTCTCCTTGGTCGCCTTGTCCTTGACCAGCTCGATGCCGTAGAAGAAGCCGTCGCCGCGGACGTCGCCGACGATCGGCAGGTCCTTGAGGCGCTCGAGGGTGGCGCGGAAGGCCCGCCTCGTTGTCGCGGACGTTGTCGAGCACCTTCTCGTCCTCGAAGATCTGCAGGTTGCGCAGGCCGACCGCGGTCGAGACCGGGTGGCCGCCGAAGGTGTAGCCGTGGGCGAACATCGCGCCGTCCTCGAGGAACGGCTCCATCAGCCGGTCGGAGGCGATCATCGCGCCGAGCGGCGCGTAGCCGGAGGTGATGCCCTTGGCGCAGGTGATCATGTCGGGCTGGTAGCCGTAGCGCTCCGCGCCGAACATGTGGCCGAGGCGGCCGAAGGCGCAGATCACCTCGTCGGAGACCAGCAGCACGTCGTACTCGTCGCAGATCTCGCGCACCCGCTGGAAGTAGCCGGGAGGCGGCGGGAAGCAGCCGCCGGCGTTCTGCACCGGCTCGAGGAACACGGCGGCCACCGTGTCGGGGCCCTCGTTCTCGATCGCGACCGCGATCTGGTCGGCGGCCCAGCGGCCGAACGCCTCGGGGTCGTCGCCGTGGATCGGGGGCGCGGTAGATGTTGGTGTTGGGCACCCGGAACGTCGAGGGCACCAGCGGCTCGAACTGCTGCTTCAGCAGCGGGAGCCCGGTGATCGAGAGCGCGCCCTGGGTGGTGCCGTGGTAGGCGATCGCCCGGCTGATCACCTTGTGCTTCATCGGCTTGCCGATCAGCTTGAAGTAGTTCTTGGCCAGCTTCCACGCGGTCTCGACCGCCTCGCCGCCACCGGTGGTGAAGAAGACCCGGTTGAGGTCGCCCGGGGCGTAGCCGGCGACCTTCTCGGCCAGCTCGATCGCGCTCGGGTGCGCGTAGGACCACAGCGGCATGAACGCCAGCTCCTTGGCCTGCTTCGCCGCCGCCTCGGCCAGCTCGGTGCGGCCGTGCCCCAGCTGGCTAGACGAAGAGCCCGGAGAGCGCGTCGAGGTAGCGCTTGCCCTTGGCGTCGTAGATGTAGGCGCCCTCGCCGCGCACGATCACGGGCACGTCCGCCGTGTCGTAGGTCGAGTGGCGCGTGAAGTGCATCCACAGGTGGTCCTTGGCGGCCTGCTGGAGGTGGTCGTAGTCCGGGTGCATGGCTCCATCGTGCGCCGTCCCGACGGCGTAAGGCAAGTGAATCCGTGGCGAAGGCAGGGCAATTTCGCGGATTCCGTTGCAGATCAGGATGTGGGCGACGACCGACGGCTCCCGGCGCTGGTAGGAATGGCCCATGCCGGAGCCGTCGACCACCTTGTTCACCAACGGCGCGGTCTTCGACGGGCACCGCTACGTCGGGGCCGGTGAGGTGCTGGTCGCCGCCGGACGGATCGTCGAGGCCGGGCCCGGCCAGGGCCGGATCGGCACCCGCGACGCGGAGGTGGTCGACCTGCGCGGCGGCCTGCTCGCGCCGGGCTTCGTCGACGCGCACGTGCACGCCGTCCAGGGCGGCCTCGAACGGATCCGCTGCGACCTCTCCGAGGCGGAGACCCGCGACGACTACCTGCGCATCGTCAAGGGCTACGCCGACGCCGGCCCCGAGTCTGCCCTGGATCCTCGGCGGCGGCTGGGCGATGGCCGCCTTCCCGGGCGGGACGCCTACCGCTGCCGACCTCGACCTGGTGGTGCCGGACCGGCCGGTGTTCCTGCCGAACCGCGATCACCACGGCGCCTGGGTCAACACCGTCGCCCTCGAGCTCGCCGGGATCACCGCCACCACCCCGGACCCGCCGCACGGTCGCATCGAGCGCGACGCCGACGGCCGCCCGACCGGCACCCTCCACGAGGGAGCGATGGAGCTCGTCACCCGGCTGACGCCGGCCACTTCCGACCAGGAGTACTACGCGGGCCTGCTGGCCGGTCAGTCCTTCCTGCACTCGGTCGGCGTCACCGGCTGGCAGGACGCGATCGTCGGCGCGTACGCCGGCATGGGCGACGTGGGCCCCGACCTACGCCCGCGCGGCCCGGGAGCGGGACCTGACGGCCGACGTCGTCGGGGCGCTGTGGTGGGACCGCGCCGCCGGGACCGAGCAGGTGGCCTCGCTCGCGCAGCGTCGCGCCGACCACACACACGGCCGCTTCCGCGCGACCAGCGTGAAGGTGATGCAGGACGGCGTGGCCGAGAACGGCACGGCCGCACTGTCGGCGCCGTACCTCGACCGTTGCGGTCATCCGACCGGCAACACCGGGCACTCGTTCCTCGATCCTGCTGCGCTCCGCGAAGCGGTGGCCCGGCTGGACGAGGCGGCGTTCCAGGTGCACGTGCACGCGATCGGCGACCGCGCGGTGCGCGAGGCCCTCGACGCGTTCGAGGGGCTCGACCGCGCGGCCGACCGCCGGCACCACATCGCCCACCTCCAGCTCGTCCACCCCGTCGACCTGCCGCGGTTCGCCGAGCTGGGCGTGGCCGCCAACATCCAGGCGCTGTGGGCGTGCCTGGACGACCAGATGGTCGAGCTGACCCTCCCGGTGCTCGGTCCCGAGCGGGCGGGCTGGCAGTACCCGTTCGGCGCCCTGCATGCGCAACGGCGCCCGCCTGGTCGCCGGCAGCGACTGGCCGGTCTCCACGCCCGACCCGCTGCAGGCGATCCACGTCGCCGTGAACCGGTGGGCCCTCGGCGAGGAGGGCCGCGCAGGCAGTGAGCCGTTCCTGCCCGAGCAGGCGCTGGACCTCGCGACCGCGTTCGCGGCGTACACCTCGGGCAGCGCGTGGGTGAACCACCGCGACGACGCCGGGGTCATCGCGCCGGGGCACGTGGCCGACCTCGTGGTGCTGGACCGCGATCCGTTCGCGGGCGAGCCCGACGCCGTCGGCGCGACCCGGGTGGTGTCGACCTGGGTCGACGGGACTGCCGTCTACCAGGCCTGATCGGGTCGACCGCGACGGAATCCGCACGGATCCGTGCCGAGCCCTACAGATTCCGTCGTCGCGTCACTAGGCTCGCGCCATGGCCGACCAGACCTTCCAGAACGTCATCAACGGTGAGCTCGTCGACTCCGCCTCGGGGGAGACCTACGACGTCATCGACCCGAGCACCGGCGAGGTCTACGCCCAGGCGCCGATGTCCGGCGCCGAGGACCTCGACCGCGCCTACGCCGCGGCGGACGCGGCGTTCGACGGCTGGGGAAGCGCCACCCCGCAGGACCGGGCGCGGGCCCTGCTCCGGATCGCCGACGCGATCGACGACCGCGCCGACGAGATCGTGCGCGTCGAGTCCCAGGACACCGGCAAGCCGCTCGGCCTGACCGCCTCCGAGGAGCTGCCGCCGAGCTCGGACCACTTCCGGTTCTTCGCCGGCGCGGCCCGCCTGCTCGAGGGCAAGTCGGCGGGTGAGTACATGGAGGACCACACCTCGTTCGTCCGCCGCGAGCCGATCGGCGTGGTCGGTCAGGTCACGCCCGTGGAACTACCCGCTGATGATGATGATCTGGAAGATCGCGCCGGCGCTCGCGGCCGGCAACACCATCGTCCTCAAGCCGAGCGACACCACCCCGGCGAGCTCGACGCTGCTGGCCGAGCTGTGCCGGAGTTCCTGCCGCCCGGCGTGCTCAACGTGGTCTGCGGCGACCGCGACACCGGCCGCCGCCTGGTCGAGCACCAGACACCGCAGATGGTCTCGATCACCGGGCTCGGTGCGGGCCGGCATGGAGGTCGCCGGGTCCGCCGCGGCCGACCTCAAGCGGGTCCACCTCGAGCTCGGCGGCAAGGCGCCGGTGATCGTCTTCGACGACGCCGACATCGAGAAGGCTGCGGCCGCGATCGCCGAGGCCGGCTACTTCAACGCCGGCCAGGACTGCACCGCCGCCACCCGGGTGCTCGCCGGTCCCGGCGTCCACAGCGACTTCGTGGCCGCCCTCACCGAGCAGGCCAAGGGCATCCGCACCGGGATGCCCGACGACGAGGACGTGCTCTACGGCGCGCTCAACAACGAGAACCAGCTGGCCCGGGTGACCGGCATGGTCGACCGGCTGCCCGACCACGCCGAACCTCGAGACCGGTGGCCAGCGCCAGGGCGAGACCGGCTACTTCTACGAGCCGACCGTGCTGTCCGGGCTCAAGCAGGACGACGAGCAGATCCAGGACGAGATCTTCGGCCCGGTGATCACCGTGCAGAAGTTCACCGACGAGGCCGAGGCACTCGCCTGGGCCAACGGCGTCCAGTACGGCCTGTCCTCCTCGGTGTGGACCAAGGACCACGGCCGGGCGATGCGGATGTCGCGCAAGCTCGACTTCGGCGTGGTCTGGATCAACACCCACATCCCGTTCATCTCCGAGATGCCGCACGGCGGCTTCAAGCACTCCGGCTACGGCAAGGACCTCTCCATGTACAGCCTCGAGGACTACACGCGGATCAAGCACGTGATGAGCTACATCGGTGAGTGACGCCGTGAAACGCGGCGCCTGGCGGCGTTGTCGTCGCTCGACGGCCGCTTCGCGCCCAGGCCGCCTTCGCTCCTGCGCCTTGCCATGCACCAGTGACGAAGTCGGGAGTGCACATGAGGATCCTGCTGGTCGGGGCCGGTGGAGTGGGGTGCGCCTTCACTGCGATCGCGGCCCGGCGCGACTTCTTCGAGACGATCGTGATCGCCGACTACGACCCGGCGCGCGCCGAGAAGGCGGCGGCCGTCGACGACCGCTTCGTCGCCGCCCAGGTCGACGCCTCCGACGCCGACGTCGGTGACCGCGCTCTGCCGCGAGCACCGGATCACGCACGTGATGAACGCCGTCGACCCGGTCTTCAACATGCCGATCTTCGAGGGCGCGCGGGCCGGCGGGCGCCGACTACCTCGACATGGCGATGTCGCTGAGCAAGCCGCACCCCGACGCGCCGTACGAGAAGACCGGGGTGAAGCTCGGCGACGAGCAGTTCGCCCAGGCCGACGAGTGGGAGGCCGACGGACGGCTGGCCCTGGTCGGCATCGGCGTCGAGCCCGGCCTCTCCGACGTCTTCGCGAGGTACGCCGCCGACCACCTGTTCAGCGAGATCGACGAGCTCGGCACCCGCGACGGCGCCAACCTGGTGGTCACCGACGACGACGGCAACGAGATCTTCGCGCCGTCGTTCTCGATGTGGACCACGATCGAGGAGTGCCTCAACCCGCCGGTGATCTGGCTGTCGACGAGGGGCAGGCGAATGGTTCACCACCGCGCCGTTCAGCGAGCCGGAGGTCTTCGACTTCCCCGAGGGCATCGGGCCGGTCGAGTGCGTCAACGTCGAGCACGAGGAGGTGCTCCTGATGCCGCGCTGGGTCGACTGCAAGCGGGCGACCTTCAAGTACGGCCTGGGTGACGAGTTCATCAACATCCTCAAGGTGCTGCACACGCTCGGCCTCGACCGCACCGAGAAGGTGCGGGTCAAGGGCCGGTCGGAGGTCAGCCCCCGCGACGTGGTCGCGGCGGTGCTGCCGGACCCGGCCACGGTCGGCCCGCGGATGAAGGGCAAGACCTGCGCGGGACTGTGGGTGACCGGCAAGGGCAAGGACGGCCAGCCGCGGTCGACGTACCTCTACCACGTGGTCGACAACGAGTGGACGATGCAGCGAGTACGGCCACCAGTGCGTGGTCTGGCAGACCGCGATCAACCCGGTGGTCGCGCTGGAGCTCCTCGCCACCGGTACCTGGAGCGGCGTCGGGGTGCTCGGCCCGGAGGCGTTCGACGCGGTCCCGTTCCTCGAACTGCTGACCGACGTACGGCTCGCCCGTGGGGCATCCAGGAGGTCGCTTCCGGGTAACGTCCCTCACATGAGTCTCGGGAAAGACGAAGCAGCACTCCGCACGCCCAGATCCGGAGGTGCCGGAGACCGACAGACGCAAGATGATCGCGGCCGGCGTGCTGCTGCTCATCCCGATCGTGGCCCTGATGTGGGTGCCGCTCTACGCACGGGAGACGCCGAAGCTCTTCGACTTCCCGTTCTTCATCTGGTACCAGTTCGCCTGGGTGTTCCTCTGCTCGGCGATGACCTGGACCGCCTTCAAGCTGACGCTGTCGGCCCGCGACGCCTCGCAAGGCCGACCAGTGAGCGCGCCCGTGGTCATGCCGATGGCCGCCTCGAGCGGCATCAACGCCGTCGCGTTCACCGTGCTGGTCGGGCTGTTCCTGGTCGTGACCGTGCTCGGCTTCATGGCCTCGCGGTTCCGCCGCGCCGACGACCTCAACACCCTCGACGAGTGGGGTCTGGGCGGGCGCAAGTTCGGCACCTGGGTCACCTGGTTCCTGCTCGGCGGTGACCTCTACACGGCGTACACGTTCGTGGCGGTGCCGGCCGCGATGTTCGCCACCGGCGCCGTCACCGGCTTCTTCGCCGTGCCCTACACGATCGTGCTCTACCCGATCATCTTCGTCTTCATGGCGCGGCTGTGGTCGGTCAGCCACCGGCACGGCTACGTCACCCCCGCCGACTTCGTGCGCGGCCGGTACGACGACCGCACGCTGTCGCTCGCCGTGGCGGTGACCGGCTTCATCGCGACCATGCCCTACATCGCCCTGCAGCTGGTCGGCATCCAGGCGGTGCTCGAGGTCGCCGGCATCGGCGGCGGCGACAACTGGGTGGTCAAGGACCTGCCGCTGTTCGTGGCGTTCGCGCTGCTGGCGGCCTACACCTACTCCTCCGGCCTGCGGGCGCCGGCGCTGATCGCCTTCGTCAAGGACATCCTGATCTACCTGGTGATCATCGTCGCGATCATCTACCTGCCCGGCGCAGGTCGGCGGCTGGGACAACATCTTCGGCGCCGCCGAGGACAAGATGGCGACCACCAACGAGGCCACCGGGGCGCCGACCGGCGCGTTCATCCCGGGCACCGGTCAGATGTGGGCCTACGCCACCCTCGGGCTCGGCTCCGCGCTGGCGCTGTTCATGTACCCGCACTCGATCACCGCGACGCTGTCGTCCGGGAGCCGCAACACGATCCGTCGCAACGCGGCGATCCTGCCGGCGTACTCGTTCGTGCTGGGGCTGCTGGCCCTGCTCGGCTGGGTCGCGATCGCGGCCGGCACCCAGCCGATCGGCGGCGACGGCAAGCCCAACGCCGCAGCTGGTGATCCCGCAGCTGTTCGAGGACATGTTCCCGAGCTGGTTCGCGGGCGTCGCGTTCGCGGCGATCGCCATCGGCGCCCTGGTGCCGGCGGCGATCATGTCGATCGCGGCCGCCAACACCTTCACCCGCAACATCTACAAGGAGTGGCTCAACAAGGACGCCACCCCGGCGCAGGAGGCCAAGGTCTCCAAGCTGGCCTCGCTGGTGGTCAAGGCGTTCGCGCTGGTCTTCGTGCTCACCCTCGACAAGCAGAACGCGATCAACTTCCAGCTGCTCGGCGGGATCTGGATCCTGCAGACCTTCCCGTCGATCGTGTTCAGCCTCTACACCCGCTGGTTCCACCGGATGGGCGCTGCTGGCGGGCTGGGCGGTCGGCATGGTCTACGGCACCGTGCGAGGCCTACAAGGTGGCCAGTCCCACCAGCGAGCACTTCGGCGGCTCGCTGCGTCGAGATCCCGGTGATCGGCGACCTGGGCTACATCGCGGTGACGGCGTTCGTGATCAACATCCTGGTGGCCGTGCTCGTGACGCTGGTGCTGAACGCGTTGAACGTCGCCAACGGGCGGGACCGGACCAAGCCGGGCGACTACTACGCCGACACCGACGACCCGCGGGTCCAGGCGGACCTGGCCGACGACGACGTGCTCACGAAGGGCGAGCCGGACTCGGCTCCGAGCTGACCTGCGGGGCGGCGACGCGTTCGCCGACGCGCAGGAAGCTGCCCGTGCGCTCCCGGCCGAGGACCTCGGTCGGGGCGCCCTGCGCGCCACACCTCTCGGCCGCCGACGAACACGTGCGGCACGGTGGCGTCGTTGCGGTTGACCATGCGGGAGAGACCGCCGTACTGCTCGACCGGGCTCTCGGCGTACTCCTCCAGGGAGTCGTCGAGGCGCTCGGGGTCGAGCACGAAGAGGTCGGCCCGGTCGCCGACGCCGCAGGTGGCCGGCGTCCAGTCCGTACCAGTCGGCGAGCTCGCCGGTGAGCCGGTGGACGGCCTGCTCCATCGAGATGAACGGGCGTCCAGCGCGCTCGGCCTCCTGCACGTGGCGGAGCAGGCGCAGTCCGAAGTTGTAGAAGGCCATGTTGCGCAGGTGGGCGCCGGCGTCGGAGAAGCCCATCTGGACGCTCGGGCTCTGCGCCATCTTCCGCAGGATCTCCGGCCGGTGGTTGGAGATCGTGGTGCGCCAGCGGATCGCGGTGCCGTGCTCGAGCACCAGGTCGAGGAACGCGTCCACGGGGTGCAGCTCCGCCGCGGTCGACCCCGACCTGGCCGAACGACTTCCCGACCACGGTCGGATCCGGACAGGCCACGATCTCGGCGTCGAAGAAGTCGCGGTGCCACACCCGCGGGCCGTACTTGCTCTCGTAGTCCTTGCGGAACCTGCTGCGGTAGTCGGGTCGCGCATCAGGTCGTCGCGGGCGATCTTCTCCTTCAGGTGGAGCGCGGCCGCGCCGGAGCCGAACTCCTCGAAGATCACCAGGTCGATGCCGTCGGCGTACACCTCGAACGGCACCGGGAGGTGCTGCCAGCGGAAGTCGGCACCGGCCGGTTGACGACGGCAGCCAGGCCGCGCATCAGGTGGATGACGAACGGGATCGCCTTGATGTCGGCGGCCGAGAGCAGGCTGGTCTTCAGCGGCTTGCGGCGCATCCCGATCGATCGCCAACCAATCGAACCCAGCGCCTGGGTCACGATCGTGTGGGGATGGCTGGCGTCGGGCCCGGCCTGCAGCGCCCGCTCGCGGCGGCGGAGGATCGCGCGGAGGCCGCGCATCTCGCGCCACTTCGCGTACGTCGAGGGCAGGGTGCGCGAGCGACACGCGTCGCCGTCGAGCTTGTCGAACAGCAGCTGCTGGGCGGACATGCCGACGAAACCCGCGTCGAGGGCGTCGGTGAGCATCTGCTCCATCCGGGCCTGCTCGCGCCGGCTGGGCCGCAGGTTCTTGCGGGTGGCCCGGTCGAGGCCCATCGTGGCGGTGCGCATGTCGGAGTGGCCGATGAACGCCGCGAGGTTGGGGCCGAGCGGGCGCGCCTCGAGTGCGGCGACGTACTCCTGCGGCGTCGACCAGGTCTGGTGCTCGTCGACGGCGCGGATGACATGGTCGCGCGGAATCGCCTCGACGCGTCCGAACAGGTCACCGGCGTCGACGCCCCCGACGTGCACCGTCGACAGCGAGCACGACCCGAGGAAGATCGTGGTCACGCCGTGGCGCAGCGACTCCGACAGGTCCGGCTCGGCGAGCACCTCCACGTCGTAGTGCGTGTGGATGTCGACCATGCCGGGAAGCACCCACTTGCCGGCGGCGTCGATGACCTGTCCGCAGCCCGGACTCGTCGAGGGGCGCCTCCGAGACCTCGGCCACGACTCCGTCCCGGATACCGAGGTGGCGCACCGCCGAAGGCGCTCCCGTCCCGTCGAACCAGCGTCCGCCGCGGATGATCATGTCGAAGCCCATGACCCGATTGTGACCCAAGCCGCCGCGCGGGGTGCGGGTTGTCCGACTGCCCGTGGGCGGGCGTCCTCGGTGTCACAACCCGGTAACGACCGCGTAAATCGTCGTCGAGGGGTGGATTGACCATGGATGTCGGCGGCCGGCATCGCTACGGTGCCACCATGTCGACGGCGATCTCGATGCGCGGGCTCAGCAAGCACTTCGACGAGGTGCGCGCCGTCGACGACCTCGACCTCGACATCGCCGACGGCGAGTTCTTCTCGATGCTGGGTCCGTCGGGGTCCGGCAAGACCACGGTGCTGCGGCTGATCGCCGGCTTCGAGCAGCCCACCGGCGGGCGCATCCAGCTCGGTGACGACGACGTCACCGACCTGCCGCCGTACGCGCGTGACGTCAACACCGTCTTCCAGGACTACGCGATCTTCCCGCACATGAGCGTGCGCGCAGAACGTCGAGTACGGCCTGCGGGTGAAGAAGGTCGCGAAGGGCGAGCGCCGCGCAGTCGGGCGGAGGAGGCGCTGGCCACCGTCCGCCTCGAGGGGTACGCCGAGCGCCGCCCGCACCAGCTCTCCGGCGGCCAGCGCCAGCGGGTCGCCCTGGCCCGCGCGCTGGTGAACCGGCCCAAGGTCCTGCTCCTCGACGAGCCGCTGGGCGCGCTGGACCTCAAGCTGCGCCGGGAGATGCAGATCGAGCTCAAGGAGATCCAGCGAGAGGTCGGCATCACGTTCGTCTTCGTGACCCACGACCAGGAAGAAGCGCTCACGATGAGCGACCGGATCGCGGTCTTCAACGAGGGCCGGGTCGAGCAGCTGGCCACGCCGGTCGAGCTCTACGAGCGGCCCTCCAGCGCGTTCGTGGCCGGCTTCGTCGGCACCTCCAACCTGCTCGAGGGCGAGGTCGCCCGCACGCTGATCGGCGCGGACGGGCCGTTCGTCGTACGCCCCGAGAAGGTGCAGCTGGTCGCCCCGGCCGACGCGCCGGCAGGCCGACGCGGAGACCTGCGTCGCGCCCGGAGTCGTCCGCGAAGTGGTCTACCTCGGCGCCGTCACCCACTCGGTGGTCGAGCTCGACGCCGGCGCGACCCTGACCGTGTCCCACCAGAACTCCGACCGCTCCATCGACGCCGCCCTCGAGCGGCGGTGCGCAACGCGTCGTCCTGACCTGGCGTCGCGACCATCTGGTGTCCCTGGGCGGGTCCGATCCCGACCCGGTGGCGTCCCCTGAGGAGGAGACAGCATGAAGAAGATCCATGGGAAAGAAGTCGACCCTCGTCGTGAGCGCCTGCGTGCTCGTGCTCGCCACCGCGTGTGGCACGGACTCGGGCGACGACGACGGTGGCGGCGGGGGCGACCCCGGAGCGGCCGGCTTCCAGGCACCCGACCTCCCGATGCTCGAGGAGCTCGGTGAGATGGAGGGAGAGGTCAACATCCTGGCGTGGCCCGGCTACGCCGAGGACGGCACGCACCGACACGGCCATCGACTGGGTCTCGCCGTTCGAGGAGGAGACGGGCTGTCAGGCCAACGTGAAGTACTTCGCCACCTCCGACGAGGCCGTACAGCTGATGAAGACCGGCGAGTACGACGTCGTGTCGGCCTCCGGTGACGCGTCGCTGCGGCTGATCGCCGCCGGTGACGTCGAGCCGGTCAACACCGACCTGATCCCCAACTACGCCGACCTCTACGACTACCTCAAGGACCGCGACTGGAACTCCGTCGACGGTCAGATGTACGGCGTGCCTCACGGCTACGGCGCCAACCTGCTGATGTGGCGCACCGACAAGGTGGAGCCCGCCCCGACGAGCTGGAGCGTGGTCTTCGACGATGCCTCCGACTACGCCGGCAACGTCACCGCCTACGACTCGCCGATCTACATCGCCGACGCCGCCGTCTACCTGATGGCGACCCAGCCGGACCTCGGCATCGAGCACCCCTACTCGCTCGACGAGGACCAGCTCGCGGCGGCGGTCGACCTGCTCAAGAAGCAGCGGGAGAACGTCGGTGAGTACTGGTCCGACTACCTCAAGGAGGTCCAGGCGTTCACGACCGGTGACTCCGTGGTCGGCACGACCTGGCAGGTCATCGCCAACGTCGCCCAGGGCGAGGGCGTGCCGGTCGAGGTGACCCTGCCCGAGGAGGGGACCACCGGCTGGTCCGACACCTGGATGGTGGGCGCCGACGCGGCGAACAAGAACTGTGCCTACGCCTGGATGAACCACATCATCAGTCCCGAGGCCAACGCCGCGGTCGCCGAGTACTTCGGTGAGGCACCGTCGAACCCGAAGGCCTGCGACATCGCGTCCGAGGGCCACTGCGACACCTTCCACGCGGGCGACGAGGACTACGCCTCGCAGATCTGGTACTGGACCACGCCGATCGAGGACTGCCTCGACGGTCGCACTGATGTGAAGTGCACCGACTACGGCGACTGGACGCAGGCCTGGACCGAGATCAAGGGCTGACCGAAGGAGTGTCCTGCCCCCAGGGCGAGCACGTTGAGCCGCCGACCCGGCCTCCGGGTGGGTCTGCTCCTGCTGCCACCGATGGCGTGGCTGGGAGTGGTCTACCTCGGAGCGCTGGCGGCGCTCTTCGTCACCTCGCTCTGGGGGCAGAACTCCTTCACCGGCAACATCGAGCGGGTCTGGACGCTCGACAACTTCCGCGACCTGTTCACGATCGAGGTCTACCGGACCATCACCCTCAGGACCCTCGGCATCGCGGCGCTGGTCACGATCATCGATGCGGTGCTGGCGTTCCCGATCGCGCTCTACATGGCCAAGGTCGCCTCGCCGCGGATGCAGCGGATGCTGGTGATCGCGGTGCTGACGCCCCTGTGGGCGTCCTACCTGGTGAAGGCCTACGCATGGCGCGGGATGCTGTCGGAGGACGGGCTGGTCGACTCGATCGCGGCGCCGTTCGGGCTCGGGAGCCCGGGCTACGGGCTGGCCGCGACGACGGTCACGCTGGCCTACCTGCTGGCTGCCGTTCATGATCCTGCCGATCTATGCCGGTCTCCAGCGACTCCCCGACTCCCTCTTCGAGGCCTCGGCCGACCTCGGGGCGCCGCTCCGCGATGACCCTGCGCCGGGTGGTCCTGCCGATGGCGTTCCCGGCCATCGTGGCCGGCTCCATCTTCACGTTCTCGCTCTCGATGGGCGACTACATCGCCGTCCGGATCGTCGGCGGCACCGGTCAGCTGCTCGGCAACGTGGTCTACGACAACCAGGGTGCCGCCAACAACCTGCCGTTCGCGGCCGCGGTCGCGACCATCCCGGTGGTCGTGATGCTGGTCTACCTCGCCGCCGTACGCCGCACGGGCGCCCTGGAGAACCTATGAGGCTCCCGTTCGGTCTGCGCCTCACCCTCGGCGGGTTCACCGCGCTCGTGCTCGTGGTGATCTACACGCCGCTCGCTGCTGGTTCTGCTCAACTCGTTCAACGCCGACCGCACGTTCGGCTGGCCGCCGAAGGAGCTGACGCTCCACTGGTGGGACGTCGCCGCGCACTCCGAGGGCGCGCGGGCCGCGCTGTGGACCAGCGTGCAGGTGGCGCTGCTCGCGACTGCCATCGCACTGGTGCTCGGCACCCTGGCCGCGATGGCGCTGCGGCGTACCCGCTTCTTCGGGCGCAACGTGATCTCGCTGCTGATCATCCTGCCGATCGCACTGCCGGGCATCGTCACGGGCATCGCACTGCAGAACGCGTTCAAGACCGTGATGGGCGTCGAGCTCAGCATCCTCACCATCGTCGTCGCGCACGCGACGTTCTGCATCGTCACGGTCTTCAACAACGTGCAGGCCCGCTTCCAGCGACTCGGCGGCAACCTCGAGGACGCCTCGATGGACCTCGGTGCCGGGCCGTTCACGACGTTCCGCCTGGTGACCCTGCCGATGCTGCGCTCGGCCCTGCTCGCCGGCGGGCTGCTGTCGTTCGCGCTGTCGTTCGACGAGATCGTGGTGACCACGTTCACCGCCAGCAGCCAGGACCAGACGCTGCCGATCTGGATCTTCCAGAACCTGTTCCGGCCCAACCAGGCGCCGGTCGTCAACGTGGTCGCGGCCGTCCTGATCGTGCTTTCGGCGATACCGATCTACCTCGCCCAGCGACTCTCCGGCGACACCACGGAGTCGATGACCGGCGGTCGCTGAGTCAGCGGCGGTGGCCGCGAACGCCTCCGCGACCACGTCGAACGCCTCGTCGAGCAGCTCGTCGGTGATCGAGAGCGGCGGCAGGAACCGGAACACGTTGCCCCAGGTGCCGCAGGTCAGCGTGACCACGCCCTGCTGGTGGCAGTACGCCGACACCGCCGCCGTGCGCACCGGGTCGGGGTCGGTGGTGCCGGGCGCGCAGAGCTCGATCGCCATCATCGCGCCGCGGCCGCGGACGTCGGCGACGACCGGGTGCTCGGCGGCGAGTCGCCTCGAGGCGCGCCTCGACCAGCGCGCCGATCGCCCGGGCCCGGCCGACGAGGTCCGTGGCTGCGCATCTCCTCGATCGCGCCGAGTGCCGCGGCGCAGGCGACCGGGTTGCCGCCGTAGGTGCCGCCGAGCCCGCCGACGTGCACGCTGTCCATCAGCTCGGCGCGGCCGGTGACCGCCGGCCAGCGGCAGCCCGCCGGCGATGCCCTTGGCGGTGGTCACCAGGTCGGGCACGACCCCCTCGGCGTCGCAGGCGAACCAGTCGCCGGTGCGGCAGAAGCCGGTCTGGATCTCGTCGGCGATGAACACCACGCCGTTCGTCGTGCACCACTCGGCGATCGCCGGCAGGAAGCCGGGGGCCGGCACCACGAAGCCGCCCTCGCCCTGGATCGGCTCGATCACGACGCAGGCGAGGTTGGTGGCGCCGACCTGCTTGTCGAGCACGTCGATCGCCCGGGCCGCGGCCGTCCTCGCCGGACAGCCCGTCGCGGAACGGGTAGGACATCGGCGCCCGGTAGACCTCGCCGGCGAACGGCCCGAAGCCCTGCTTGTAGGGCATGTTCTTCGCCGTCATCGCCATCGTCAGGTTGGTGCGCCCGTGGTAGGCGTGGTCGAAGACGGCCACCGCGTCGCGGCCGGTCGCGACCCGCGCGATCTTCACGGCGTTCTCGACCGCCTCGGCGCCGGAGTTGAACAGCGCCGACTTCTTCGCGTGGTCGCCGGGGGTCAGCTCGGCCAGCGCGGCGCAGACGTCCACGTAGCCGTCGTACGGCGTGATCATGAAGCAGGTGTGGGTGAACGCCGCGACCTGCTGCTGCACGTTGCGGACCACCGCCGGCGCCGCGTTGCCGACGGAGGCCACCGCGATGCCGGAGCCGAGGTCGATCAGCGAGTTGCCGTCGACGTCGACGATCACGCCGCCGCCGGCCGCGACCACGAACACCGGCAGCATGGTGCCGACGCCGTCGGCGACGTGCGCCTTCTTGCGTTCCAGCCGCTCCAGCGACTGCGGCCCGGGGATCTCGGTGACGAGCCGGCGCTCCTGGGGGAGGGTGGGGCCGCCGGCCTGTGCATCGGTCATGGGCCTGAGCGTATTGCGAGAGGGGGTGTGCGCGGACCCCTATGCCAGTGCGGCCACCGCGTCCGCCAGGTCGGCGACCGCACGGCTCCGGTCGCGGGTGCCGATGTCGAGCGGCAGGTCCAGCTGGCAAGCCCATGAACGCCGCGTCGACCGAGCCGGACGGCTCGCCGGGCGAGCGGACGACGGACATCCGAACGGACCAGGTCGGTCGACCAGCGCGGAGCTCCAGTCGCTCGTTGGCCTCGCGGACCACGGAGACGTACGGCTCCTGGCCCAGCAGGCCCAGGGCTGCCGCCTCGACGTACAGCCGGCTGCAGCGGTCGACCTGCGGCACGAGCATCGCCGACCAGAGGTCTCGCACCGCGCCGCGGAGGTCCTTCGAGGGCTGCAGGGCACGGATCTGTGCGGTCGAGCGAGCGTTGGAGGTCCGCAGGACGTCCGCGACCAGCTCGTCCTGTGGAACCGAAGTGGTAGAGCAGCATCCGGTCGCTGGTGCCGAGGTCGGCCGCGAGCGGGCGCAGGCTCAGGCCGATCAGGCCGGTGCTCGAGAACGTAGTCCGTGGCTGCTTCGGCCCACTCGGCACGGCGCTCGGTGTGCTGCCTCACTGGTCCTCCTCGCCCGGTCGTTGGCCTCGACTGTAGCAGTTGCTACAGTTGTTCTGTAGCGCTTGCTACACACCACCGCTGAAGGGATTGCCGCCATGTACGTCGCCTTCGGATTGCTGTTCGTCGCGATCCTCACGGAGGCTGGCCGCGAGCCTCGGCACTGCCTCGGGCGCAGGGATTCCGCCGACCCGGTCTGGACGGCGCTGGTGCTGGGTGGCTACGCGATCTCCGATCATGAGCTCGCTGGCCCTGGCTGGTGCGCACCCGCCCGGTGTCGACGACGCTACGCCGTGTGGTCGGGCGTCGGCACCGCCGCGGTCGCCGTGGTGGGTGCACTGTGGCTGGGTGAGCGGCTGGACTGGTATCGGCGTTCTGGCGCTGGCCGATGATCAGTCACCGGCGTGGCTCGTGCTCAACGTGCACACCGTGGCGCACTAGCGCGCCCGGACCTTCCCGCACCGCGCCTGCGCGATGATGCGGGGCGTGGCCCAACGTGACATCGTGATCCTCGGCTCGACCGGGTCGATCGGCACCCAGGCGCTGGACCTCGTGCGGGCCAACCCGGACCGGTTCCGCGTCGTCGGGCTGACCGCCGGCGGCAGCAACCCCGAGCTGTTCGAGCGGCAGGTCGCGGAGTTCGCGCCGGCGTACTCCGGGCTGGGGGAGGACGCCTCGACCGAGGCCGCCGCCCGGCCGTGCGACGTCGTGCTCAACGGCATCACCGGTGCCGTCGGCCTGCGCCCACGCTGGCCGCGCTCGACGCCGGCAACACCCTCGCCCTGGCCAACAAGGAGTCGCTGATCATGGGCGGCCCGCTGGTCCTCGACCGGGCGAAGCCCGGCCAGATCGTGCCGGTCGACTCCGAGCACAGCGCGCTCGCCCAGTGCCTGCGCGGCGGCAGCGCCGACGAGGTACGCCGGCTGGTGCTGACCGCGAGCGGCGGGCCGTTCCGCGGCCGGACCCGCGACGAGCTGGCCGACGGTCACGGTCGAGGAGGCGCTCGCGCACCCGACCTGGGACATGGGCCCGGTGGTCACGATCAACTCCGCGACCCTGGTCAACAAGGGGCTCGAGGTGATCGAGGCGCACCTGCTCTTCGGCATCCCGTTCGACCGGATCGAGGTCGTGGTGCACCCGACCAGCGTCGTGCACTCGATGGTCGAGTTCGTCGACGGCTCGACGCTGGTGCAGGCCAGCCCGCCGACCATGCTGATCCCGATCGCGCTCGGCCTGGCCTGGCCCGACCGGGTGCCCGACGCGGCGCCGGCCGGTCGACTGGACCCGGCCGGAGACCTGGGAGTTCTTCCCGCTCGACGACGAGGCGTTCCCGGCGGTGGCCCTGGCCGCGGACCGCGGGGGAGCGCGGCGGCACCGCCCCGGCGGTCTACAACGCCGCCAACGAGGTGTGCGTCGAGGCCTTCCGCAGCCGGCCGGCTCGCCTTCATCGACATCGTGCCCACGGTCGCCGCTGTGCTTGCGCGCCACGACGTACCCTCGGGGGAGTCGCTGACCGTCGACGACGTCCTCGCCGCCGACGCCTGGGCTCGCGACGCAGCCGCAGAACTGATCGGGAGCCCGCAGTGACCGCCCTCTACTACGCGCTCGGCGTGGTGATCTTCGTCGTCGCCATCCTGGCCTCGATCGGCCTGCACGAGCTCGGCCACATGATCCCCGCGAAGAAGTTCGGCGGGAAGGTCACCCAGTACTTCATCGGCTTCGGCCCGACCGTGTGGAGCAAGCAGGTCGGCGAGACCGAGTACGGCGTCAAGGCGATCCCGCTCGGCGGCTACGTCAAGATCGTCGGCATGCTCCCGCCGGGCGCGGAGCGACCTCGCCGACGAGGTGACCTACGACGCAGCAGGGCAACCAGGTCACCAAGATCCGCAAGTCCAACACCGGCATGTTCACCCAGCTGATCTCCGACGCCCGCGCGGCCGAGTGGGAGCTGATCGGGCCCGAGGACACCGACCGGCTCTTCTACAAGATGGCGTGGTGGAAGAAGGTCATCGTGATGGCCGGCGGGCCGACGGTGAACATCCTGATCGCGTTCTTCATCTTCCTGGGCGTCTTCGCGACCTACGGCCAACCGATCGACCGAGGTCGACGCCGGCGCTCCCGGTGATCGACAGCGTCTCGCAGTGCGTGATGCCCTACGTCCGACGACCGCGACCGCGAGCTGCACGCCGGACGACCCGGCCAGCCCGGCCTACGAGGCCGGCCTGCGGCCCGGCGACACGATCATCAGCTTCAACGGCACCGCGGTCACCGAGCTGGGACCAGCTGCGCGAGCTGATCCGCGGCAACGACGACGGCGAGGCCGTCATCGTCTACGAGCGCGACGGCGCAGCAGCTGACCGGCACCACCAACACCACCGTGCGAGGCCCGGCCCACCTCCGAGGACGACGAGACGCTGCGCGAGGTCGGCTTCCTCGGGCGTCACGCCCGACCACCCGATCGTGACCACGACCGGCGGCCCGCTCTACACGCTCGAGCAGATGGGCCACATGACCGTCGACACGCGTCGAGGCGCTCGCCACCCTGCCGGTGAAGGTGTGGGGCGTCGGCGCAGGCGATCGTCGGCGTCGAGGAGCGCGACCCCGAGAGCCCGGTCAGCATCGTCGGCGGCGGCCGGATCGCCGGCGAGACCGTCTCCCACGAGGAGTTCCCGGTCACCGACAAGGCCGTCTTCCTGCTGATGCTGATCGCCGGGCTTCAACTTCTTCATCGGCATGTTCAACTTCATCCCGCTGCTGCCGCTCGACGGCGGCCACATCGCCGGCGCGCTCTGGGAGGCGGTGCGCCGCGGCTTCGCCCGGCTGCGCGGTCGCCCCGACCCCGGGCTACGTCGACGTCGCCAAGCTGCTGCCGATCGCGTACGTCGTGGCGTCGGCGCTGCTCGTGATGGGCGTGGTGCTGATCGTCGGCGACCTCGTCGTACCCGTGCACCTCGACGCCTAGCGGTTCGCGGCCAGACGACGTTACTGATCGTCGTGACCACTACCTGACCGTTGCAACTGTCATCCAGAGGGTCTGACGATCAGTAACATGCGCGGCGCACTCGTAGCCTAGGAGACATGACCGCGATCAGCCTGGGCATGCCGGAGGCCCCGCCGCCGGTGCTCGCGCCGCGCCGCAAGACCCGCCAGATCCAGGTCGGCAAGGTCGGCGTCGGCAGCGACTCCCCGGTCTCGGTGCAGTCGATGACGACGACGCTCACCTCCGACGTCAACACCACCCTCCAGCAGATCGCCGAGCTCACCGCGACCGGCTGCGACATCGTGCGGGTCGCCTGCCCGAGCCAGGACGACGCCGACGCGCTGCCGGAGATCGCCCAGCACTCGCAGATCCCGGTGATCGCCGACATCCACTTCCAGCCGAAGTACGTCTTCGCCGCCATCGACGCCGGCTGTGCCGCCGTACGCGTCAACCCCGGCAACATCCGCAAGTTCGACGACCAGGTCAAGGAGATCGCGCGGGCCGCCAAGGACCGCGGCACCTCGATCCGGATCGGCGTCAACGCCGGCTCGCTCGACCCGCGGCTGCTCGAGAAGTACGGCAAGGCCACGCCCGAGGCGCTCGTCGAGTCGCGCGGTCTGGGAGGCCGGTCTCTTCGAGGAGCACGACTTCCACGACTTCAAGATCTCGGTCAAGCACAACGACCCGGTCGTCATGGTGCGCGCCTACGAGCTGCTCGCCGAGGCCGGCGACTGGCCGCTGCACCTCGGCGTCACCGAGGCCGGCCCGGCGTTCCAGGGCACCATCAAGTCGGCGACGGCGTTCGGCGCGCTGCTCTCCCAGGGCATCGGCGACACGATCCGCGTCTCCCTCTCCGCGCCGCCGGTCGAGGAGGTCAAGGTCGGCATCCAGATCCTGCAGTCGCTCAACCTGCGCCCGCGCAAGCTCGAGATCGTCTCCTGCCCGTCCTGCGGCCGCGCCCAGGTCGACGTCTACAAGCTCGCCGAAGAGGTGACCGCCGGCCTCGAGGGCCTCGAGGTGCCGCTGCGCGTCGCCGTCATGGGCTGCGTCGTCAACGGACCCGGCGAGGCCCGCGAGGCCGACCTCGGCGTCGCCTCCGGCAACGGCAAGGGCCAGATCTTCGTCAAGGGCGAGGTCATCAAGACCGTGCCCGAGTCGCAGATCGTCGAGACCCTGATCGAGGAAGCGATGCGGATCGCCGAGGGCATGGAGGCCGTCGACGGCGCCGGGGCCTCGGTCACCGTCGGCTGACTCCCGGCGCAGGGGTTGCCTGGTCGACGCCCGAACGACTCTTCTCGACGCGTTGCGGGGAGCAGCTGCCCGAGATGCAGCAGGCCTTCGTCGACCAGGACGGGTTCCAGTGCGGCCACTGCACGCCGATGGGGTCCAGGGGCATCGGCGAGATCGGGATCGTGGGTACCGCGGCCGCCGTGGTCAACGCCGTGCATCACGCGACGGGGGTGCGGGCGCGGTCCTTGCCCGTGACGGCAGATCTCTTCCTCGACCTGGACTGAGCTCACTCCTCGTGGAGCTCGGCGTCCCGGATGATCTGGAGCCAGCTCTTGGCCTTCATCGCGTTCCCGCTGGCCCGGGCCGCTGAGCGGTAGTCGCGCAGGTAGCCCGTCACCTGGGTCTGCTGGTAGGTGATCACCGCAGGGGCGCCGTCGACGATCGGGCGGAGGTCGGCGGCTGCCTGGGGTGCCTGCTCGCGCAGGAACCTGAAGGCGCGCATGACCTGCCGACCAGGGTTGTGGCCGTTGAAGTCGCGGAAGTGACGCAGGCCGCCGTTCGCGACCCGCAGCTGGAACATGTAGTCGTGACGGTGCAGGCCGTACATCAGGCGCTCGAGGCCCAGCCAGGTCGTCGAGAAGACCGCGATGCCACCGCAGTCGTCGGCGGTGGCCTCGGTCGCGAGTCGACTCGCCTGGTCGTAGTCAGCTGTCCCAGCGCTGCTGGAGCAGCCTGGTCGACCCGCTGCCCTCGGGGTTGCCGTTCTCCCCGTGGAGCTGGGCGAGGTCCGCCCACCGCTGTCGGCAGGGCTGGGGGGCGGCCGCCTCGCCGGCCACCGTGGTGGCCGAGAGCAGGAGGGCCGCGGTTGCGAGCGTGGCTCCGAGAAGGCGCATACGCCCACCATAGGTCGATCAGACGTCGTGGTTGCGGACCTGCCAACCTCGTAGGCTGCCGCCGTGCCGATGACGCGACACGGGGTGCGACCGCTGGGCTCGGCCGACCTCGAGCCGTTCCTGGCCCTCGCGCGTCGCGACCCGGTCACGAACGTCTTTGCGATCTACCGCGCCCGCACCACCAGCCTCGAGCCGCGCTGGCTGGGTGGCGAGGTGTGGGGACGGTTCGACGGTGGTGAGCTGGTCGCGGCCTGCCACGTAGGCGCCAACCTGGTGCCGGTCGAGGCGGACGAGGACGACGCGAGGGCGTTCGCCGAGCGCGCCATGACGCGGATGCGCAGCGTCTCCACGATCGTCGGCCCGCACGAGGCGGTCCGGACGTTCTGGAACACCGTGGCCGAGAGCTGGGGGAGGCCACGCGAGATCCGCTGGCAGCAGCCGCACCTGGAGATCGCTGCTTCGCCCCTGGTCGCGAAGGACCCAGGGGTCCGGCGTACCGAGCGCCGGGACATGCCGACGCTCTACCCGGCATGCGTCGCCATGTACACCGAGGAGGTCGGGGTCTCGCCCGAGGTGGGCGGCAAGAGCGACCTCTACCGGGCCCGGGTCACCCAGCTGATCAGCCGCGGTTGGTCGTTCGCCAGGTTCGAGGGTGACCAGCTGCTCTTCAAGGCAGAGGTCGCCTGTGCCACCCCGGACGCCGCACAGATCCAGGGGGTCTGGGTGCCACCCGAGCACCGAGGCCAGGGGCTCGCCGCCGCGGGCATGGCCGCGGTGGTCGACCTCGTGCGCGAGTCGATCGCACCCACCGTCTCGCTGTACGTCAACGAGTGGAACGAACCGGCTCGGCGCGCCTACGCCCGCGTCGGCTTCCGCGAGACGGCCCGTTTCTCGACCCTGATGTTCTGACAGGATCGCCCGGTGAGCCTCAGCCGGAACCTCAAGATCCTGATCGGTGCGTTGGCGGTCAACGGGACGATCCACCTGGCAAAGCCAGAGGCCTACGAGCCGATCATGCCGTCGTGGGTGCCGAGGCATCGCGACGTGATCATTGCCAGCGGCGTCGCGGAGCTCGCCCTGGCCGCCGGACTCGCGATGCCGAAGACCCGCAGGCTCGCCGGCTGGGGTGGCGTCGGCCTGCTCATCGGCGTCTACCCCGCGAACATCAAGATGGCCATGGACGCCGCCAAGGGCGACAACAAGCCCCTGCTGGCCGTCAGCCTGGCGCGGCTGCCCCTGCAGTTCCCGATGATCAAGGCGGCGTACGACGCCACCAAAGGCTGACTCACGGGGCAGTGGCTAGCGCAGGGTGACGCTCGCCTCCGCGCCCAGGGTCGGACCCAGCAGCAGGGCCAGTACGGCGCCGATGATCAGCGCGGCGGCCATGCCGGTGACGAGCTTCCTCATGCGGGTACCTGCTGCCTTCGGTGAGTGATGGTGCGGTCACCGTTGATGACGCAGCCAGGCGGCCGAAGGTTGCCTGCCGCTCCCTGGTATCTCGGTCGAGAGTGCCCCGCGACCGCAAGTAGCCTTGCGCGCATGACTCACTCGCAGGCGCCCGCTCGTTCCGCTCGCATCCTCAGGATGTCGAGCCTCTTCGTGCGGACCCTTCGCGAGGACCCGGCGGACGCCGAGGTGCCCAGCCACCGGCTGCTCGTCCGGGCCGGCTACATCCGGCGGGCCGCCCCCGGCATCTACACCTGGCTGCCGCTGGGCCTGCGGGTGCTGCGCAACATCGAGGCCATCATCCGCGACGAGATGGACGGCATCGGGGCCCAGGAGCTGTCGTTCCCGGCCCTGCTGCCGCGCGAGCCCTACGAGGCCAGCAACCGCTGGACCGACTACGGCGACGGCATCTTCCGGCTCAAGGACCGCAAGGGCAACGACTACCTGCTCGGTCCGACGCACGAGGAGATGTTCACCCTCGTGGTCAAGGACCTCTACAGCTCCTACAAGGACCTGCCCCTCGCGATCTACCAGATCCAGACCAAGTACCGCGACGAGGCGCGCCCCCGGGCCGGGCTGCTGCGCGGCCGGGAGTTCGTGATGAAGGACTCCTACTCGTTCGACATCGACGACGTCGGGCTCGACGAGAGCTACCAGAAGCACCGCGACGCCTACGTCCGCATCTTCGACCGCCTCGGTTTCGAGTACGTCATCGTCAAGGCCACCTCGGGTGCGATGGGTGGCTCGAAGTCGGAGGAGTTCCTCGCCAAGGCCGCGGTCGGCGAGGACACCTATGTGCGCTGCTCCAACTGCGACTACGCCGCCAACGTCGAGGCCGTGCAGGTCCGGCCGCCCAGCCCCCAGCCGTACGACGACGTGCCGGCCGCCCACGCCGAGCCGACGCCGGACACCCCCACGATCGACACCCTGGTCGAGCACCTCAACGAGAAGTACCCCCGCGATGACCGGCCCTGGCACGCAGGCGACACCCTCAAGAACGTGCTCGTGGTCTTCAAGCACGCCGACGGCACCCGGGAGCCGGTCGCGATCGGCCTGCCCGGCGACCGGGAGGTGGACCAGAAGCGGCTCGAGGGCCAGCTCGAGCCCACCGAGGTCGAGCCGATGGACGAGGACGAGCTGCGCAAGCACCCCGCCCTGGTCAAGGGCTACATCGGCCCTGCGGCGCTGGGCGAGAAGAGCGCGTCCGGCATCCGCTACCTCGTCGACCCGCGGGTGGTCGAGGGCACGCGCTGGGTCACCGGGGCCAACATCGACGGCAGCCACGTGATCGACCTCGTCGCCGGCCGCGACTTCAACCCCGACGGCACCATCGAGGCGGCCGAGGTGCGTGACGGCGACCCCTGCCCCACCTGCGACTCCGGCACTCTGCACACCGCCCGCGGCATCGAGATGGGCCACATCTTCCAGCTCGGTCGCCTGTACGCCGAGGCACTCGGCCTCCAGGTGCTCGACGAGAACGGCAAGCTGGTCACGGTCACCATGGGCTCCTACGGCATCGGGCCGTCCCGGGCCGTCGCCGCGATCGCCGAGGGCACCCTCGACGAGATCGGGCTGTGCTGGCCCCGCAACGTGGCGCCTGCCGACGTACACCTCGTGGCTGCCGGGAAGGACGAGGCGGTCTTCGCCGCGGCGGAGCGGATCGCGCACGAGCTCGACCAGGCCGGCATCACGGTCCTCTACGACGACCGCGCCGGCAAGATCAGCCCCGGCGTGAAGTTCAAGGACGCCGAGATGATCGGCGTCCCGACCATCGTCGTGGTCGGTCGGGGCGTCGCCGACGGCGTCATCGAGGTCAAGGACCGCCGGACGGGCGAGCGCGAGGACGTCGCCGCCGACCAGGTGGTCGACCACCTGGTGCGGCTGGTCAGGGCCTAGTCACCAGACCGTCCACGATGCCGAACAGGCTGACCCGGACCTCGGCGGTCGCCAGCACGGGGTCATCGGCCCGGGCGGCGTAGAGCGCAGCTTCCTCCAGCGCGCCGACCAGCACGTGGGCGAGGGGGCGCACCGGCTGGTCGGGGAGCAGGCCGGAGTCGAGCAGACCCTGGATGGCGAGCTCGACCAGGCCCAGGCCGTAGCGCTGACCGATCTCTCGCCACCGCTCCCAGCCCAGGGCGGCGGGTGCGTCGATGAGCACGATCCGGCTGATCTCCGGCTCGGCGCAGACCTGCAGCCAGCCGTCGATGCCGTCGTGCAGTACGGCGACGGGGTCGCTGCCGGCGGTGAGTCGCGTGGCCAGGCGGTCGGCGATCTCCGCCTCGACCTGCTCGAAGACCGCTGCGAACAGGTCCTCCTTTCCGGCGAACTGGTGGTAGAGGGCCCCCCGGGTCACCCCGGCAGCGCGGGCGATCTGGTCGGTCGACACCGCACCGAAGCCGCGCTCGGCGAAGAGCGGCCGGGCGGCCGCGACGAGTGCGTCGCGGGTCGCCGCCGACCGGTCTGCCTGGGTCCGCTTGCTTTTCATACAACCTGTCCGTAAGTTACGTACATCCTGTATGCAACAGTATCGGAGCAGACGATGACCCACCACTCCCTCGACCTGCCGGCAGGCACCATCCACTACCGGGAGTCGGGGCCCGCAGACGGACCTCCGGTGGTGTTCGTGCACGGCTTCCTGGTCGACGACACCCTGTGGTCCGACGTGCCCGAGCGGCTCGCGGAGCAGGGCTTTCACACGTTCGCGCCCACCTGGCCCCTCGCTTCGCACCGGACCGCGATGAAGCCGGGCACCGACCTGTCGCCTCGTGGCGTGGCGCGGATCGTCCTGTCGTTCCTCGAGGCGAAGGGCCTGACCGACGTCACGCTGGTCGGCAACGACACCGGCGGTGCGGTCTCGCAGTTCGTGCTCGATGAGGACGACGCTCGGATCGGCCGTCTGATCCTCACCAACTGCGACGCGTTCGACACCTTCCCGCCGTTCCCCTTCGACCTGCTCTTCCGCCTGGCGAAGCACCCGGTCGCCAGTCGGGCGGTGCTGCAGAGCATGCGGTCGACATTCCTGCGCAACAGCAGGCTGGGATTCGGCGGTTTGGTGAAGCGCAAGATCGGCGCCGAGGAGAGCCGGGCGTGGGTGGCGCCCTACCTCACCGATGCCGGCGTACGCCGCGACGTGGCCGCCTTCGCCCGCGGCTGGTCGCCCGCAGACCTGGCCGATGTCGCCACCCGGCTGCCCGGCTTCACCAAGCCGGTGCTGCTGTGCTGGGGGCCGGACGACGGGTTCTTCAAGATCGCGCTGGGTCGGCGTCTGGAGTCCACGTTCCCGAACGCCACGCTGGTGGAGATCCCCGACGCGCTCACGTTCGTGTCACTGGACCAGCCGGACCGGCTCGCGACGGAGATAGCCGGTTTTCACGCCCCGAGGCCGAGCTTGCGAGGCCTCGAGTAGGGCGGGAGATCGAGTAGGGCTCGGCTCTGACCCGAGCGCAGCGAGGGGGCGAGCGACCCGTATCGAGATTCGCTTCCGTCTGTGGTGAGTCCTAGGCTCCCGCGCATGCCGATCGACGCCGTCATCTTCGACTGGGGTGGCACGCTCACCCAATGGCACGACGTGGACTTCCACGCTGAGTCCCTGGCGCTGGCCCAGGCCGTGGTGGCGGCCGGCGAGCCGGACCACTCCGCGTTCGCGACCCAGCTGCACGACGCCGGGCGCACCGTCTGGGGACGGGCCCACTCCCACCACCAGAGCTCGACGATCGCCGACCTCTTCGACGAGGCCGGTCTGGAGCACGACCCGGAGCTGCTGAGCGCCTACTACGACTTCTGGGAGCCGCACACGCCGACCGACACGGAGGTGCGACCGATGTGGGAGTCGCTCCGCGCCGAGGGCATCAAGGTCGGCGTCCTGTCCAACACCATCTGGCCGCGTGAGTGGCACCGGGGCTGGTTCGAGCGTGACGGCGTGCTCGACCTGATCGACGGCGACGTCTACTCCAGCGAGATCCCTTGGACCAAACCCGCCCCGGAGGCGTTCCGGGCGGCCATGGAGGCGGTGGGCGTGACCGACCCGGCACGCTGCGTGTACGTCGGCGATCGGCTCTTCGACGACGTCTGGGGCGCCCAGGGCGCCGGCATGCGAGCCATCCACATTCCGCACAGCACCATCCCCGCCGACCAGCTCGGCCACACCGAGGGCACACCCGACGGGGTGGCCCACCGCCTCTCCGAGATCCCCGGCATCATCTCCGCCTGGATCTGACCATTTGGTTACAGGAGAGCCGCGCTCTTGCAGTTTTCTGCATTGCAGGTTTGTGAGGAACGCCAGGCATCGCGCTGGGCTGCGAGGTACTGCATGCTCGTGACCAGGCAGCCGGCGGATCCCACCCCAGCGGCTGCCCGGCCTCTGTCCCAGGCCTCAGCGGTCCGCGTACTCGTTTCCGGGGGATATCTCGGGAATTCCCCGGAGGACGAGTTCGCGGACCGCTTTCCCGTCCGCTGGACTGAGCCCGCGAAGTCCGGGAAGTGGGCGGGAGATCGAGTAGGGCTCAGATCCGAGCGCAGCGAGGAGCTGAACGCCCGTATCGAGATCTATGTTCCGGGCAGCGTCTCGGGTGACCCGGCGAAGTCCAGCGCCCGCACGGCCGACTCGACGAGGGCGGTGACGGCCCACAGTCGTTGCTCCTGGGGGCTGTTGGCCACCAGGTAGGCATAGGTCTCGGAGCACGACTTCTCCAGGCGCAGCGCCCGGCGCATCACCAGGTCGCGGGTGCCCAGGTCGGCAGGCAGCTCGTACGCCGGCTGGGCGGCCGCCGGTTCGCCGCCCTCGTCGCGGATCAGCAGCGTCAGCTGGTCGCGCCGAGCGCGATGCTCGGTGTAGGCGGAGCCGATGGCCGCATAGAGCGTCGGCTCCCCGGACTGGGAGGTCTGGGCCCCCAGGGCGCCGTACACGTAGATGGCGGCGTGCTCGGCGGAGATCGCGGTGTTCAGCGCGTCGACATAGGTCATTTGAGCACCGCCAGGTGCTGGGCGACGGCGGCCGACATGGACGCCAGCAGCCTCGCGAGGGTGCCGCTCTCCGCGCTGACGGCCGCGGTGGCGAAGAACCGCTGCAGTCGAAGCTCGTCGGCGAACACCTCACGGCGGGTCCGCGCGTCGTTCGGCGTGTAGGCGAACCGGGTCTCGTCGACACCCAGGGCCTCCAGGTGAGCCAGGTGCATCCGCTCGAGCGGGCGGAGCTCCCGGGCGAGAGGCCGGGACCCCGCACGCGTCGCGCCGAGGGCGGTCACGACGGCGGTCAGGAGCTCGACCACCTCGTCCACCAGCTCCTGGTCCGCGTCGGCGGGCGGCGCGGAGGTGCTGGCCGAATCGGCAGGACCGGCCGGATCATCCGGATCGTCGGGGGAGCCGGAGGTGCAGGCGGCCAGCCCCAGACCCGCGGTCACGACCAGTGCCGTACGGCGCGTGGTGGCGAGGCGACGGTCGGGCACGGCGCGACCCTAACAACCGCGCAGCGGTGCGCGATCGACCCATCGGCGAGCCGCTATCCTGGGACGGCACCACGACAACAGCACAGGGAGGTTCGGACACCGATGGGCGCCAGCCACGCAGGCCAATCCGGCACTGCAGCGATCGCGACTCGGATCACCGACGAGCTGATCGCTCCCCTTGCCTCCCTGGGTCTCGACGTCGAGGCGGTCGAGGTCACTCCCGCCGGCAAGCGTCGCGTGCTCCGGATCGCGGTCGACAAGGACGGCGGAGTCACTCTCGACGAGGTCGCCGAGGCCACCCGTGCCGTTGGTGAAGTGCTCGACGAGTCGGACGTGATGGGGCAGCAGCCCTACACGCTCGAGGTCACCTCCCGGGGCGTCGACCGGCCCCTGACCCTGCCGCGCCACTGGCGCCGCAACCACGACCGGCTGGTCAAGGTGACCCCCCACGAGGGCGAGTCGGTCGTCGGCCGGATCACGGACTCCGGCGAGGACAGCGTCACCCTCGACGTGGACGGCACGGCCCAGGTGGTCGCGTACGACGACGTACAGAAGGCCATGGTTCAGATCGAGTTCAACCGCAAGCGCCCCGTCGAACCCGATGAGCCTGCGGACAGCGACGCCGAGGAGGACCTGTGATGGACATCGACATGAGCATCCTGCGGATGTTGGAGCGGGAGAAGGAGATCTCCTTCGAGGTGCTGGTCGAGGCGATCGAGCAGGCCCTGCTGACGGCGTACCACAAGACGCCGGGCGCCCGGGAGACGGCGCGGGTCGAGCTCGACCGCAAGACCGGTCACGTCACCGTGATGGCCTCCGAGGTCGACGACGAGGGCAACGCGATCGGTGAGTTCGAGGACACGCCCGACGGGTTCGGCCGGATCGCGGCGACCACCGCGAAGCAGATCATGCTGCAGCGCCTGCGCGACGCCGAGGACGAGATCAGGTTCGGCGAGTTCTCCGGCAAGGAGGGCGACATCATCTCCGGCGTCATCCAGCAGGGCCGCAATCCCGACGACGTGATGGTCGACCTCGGCAAGCTCGAGGCGCTGCTTCCGGTGAGCGAGCGGGTGCCCGGCGAGGACTACAAGCACGGCACCCGGATCAAGTGCCTGGTGATCTCCGTCCGCAAGGGCATGCGCGGACCGCAGATCACCCTGTCGCGGTCGCACCCCAACCTGGTCAAGAAGCTGTTCGCGCTGGAGGTGCCCGAGATCGCCGACGGCACGGTCGAGATCTCCGCGATCGCCCGGGAGGCCGGTCACCGCACGAAGATCGCGGTCTGGACCGACGCCTCCGGCGTCAACGCCAAGGGTGCCTGCATCGGCCCGATGGGCCAGCGGGTGCGCAACGTGATGTCGGAGCTGCACGGCGAGAAGATCGACATCGTGGACTGGTCCGAGGACCCGGCCGAGCTGGTCGCTCACGCGCTCTCGCCGGCACAGGTCCAGTCGGTGGAGGTCGTCGACCTGGCCGCCAAGTCGGCGCGCGTCGTGGTGCCGGACTACCAGCTGTCGCTGGCGATCGGCAAGGAGGGCCAGAACGCCCGCCTCGCCGCCCGGCTCACCGGGTGGCGGATCGATATCCACTCCGACGAGGAGGCGGTGCCTCCCGTTGCGCCGGTCGCGCCGGCCGAGGGCGAGGCTGACAAAGGCTGATCGCGCCGCGGTCAGCCGAAGGTCAGGCCGTAGCGCTCGATGATGGGCAAGGTGGCCTCGAAGTCACCTTCGCAGCCGTAGGGCTCGATGAGGGGGGCGAGATCGAAGTCCTCGTCCGCGATGTCGATGATCCGGAACGCCTCCTCGAGCCCCCCGGGCGAGATCAGCTCGAGCAGCCGCGCGGGCTCGTCGGCCGCGTTGAAGAACGTGTGCCACTCTCCACGCGGTTTGAAGACCAGGTCGCCCACCTCGGCGACGTGCTCCTCGTCGTTGGCGACGAACCAGACCCGGCCCTCCAGGACGAAGCTGAACTCATCCTCCTTGGTGTGCCGATGCAGGGGAGCGGCGATGGCGCGTGGTGCGAGGAGGTGCTCGACGACCGCGAAGTTGCCACCCCAGTCCTTGGAGTCGATCAGGAAGCGGTCGCGGCACCCCATCTGCGCCCCGAGGATCTCGCCTTCTCCGGCGCGGATGACTCGTGTGTTCATGTCACGACGATCCCGTGCTGCGCGCCTATCCGCCATTGCAGAAATCTGGTAGGCCGTGCCTATGGGCAATCCGTCGCGCGCGCTCGACAAGCTCGAGTCGGTGGCGGGCTCCGGATCCGACCTGGTCACGTTGTGGCGGGAGGCGGGGCCGCTGCTCGCTCAAGCTGTCCCGCACTTCGAGGCCGCCTGCTTCTTCACCGTCGACCCGGCGTCGTTGCTCAGCGACCAGTCACTTCCAAGAGGGTCTGCCGGAGATTCCGGGCGAATGGCTGGGCAGGGAGTACGCCGAGGGCGACTACAACTCCATGACCGAGGTGCTCCACTCAGCCAAGGGCGTCGGAACGCTGCACGACGCGACCGGTGGGCGACCGGAGCTCTCCCGCAAGTTCCACGAGGAGATGCAGCCGTACGGCTGTGACCAGGAGCTGCTCTTCGCGCTACGGACGCGCGACGGCGAGAGCTGGGGCATGGTCGGCCTCTACCGCGAGGTGGGTCGCCCGGCGTTCTCCGCGCAGGACCTGGCTTCGGTACGCCGCGTGGCACCCGGCCTCGCCGCAGGCGCGCGACACGGCCTGCTGCTCGGTCAGGCGCAGGAGCCCGATCTCCCAGAGGCCCCTGGCCTTGTCATCATCGACGAACGGCTGGCGGTCGACGCGGCGACGCCCACGTCACCACACTGGCTCGCCAGGCTCGGTGGGTCGCTCGAGACGCCGCCTCCGAGCGTTCTGGCGGTCGCGGGACAGGTGCTGGGCGTGGCCGGCCCGGCCGACTCGAGGGTGAGGTCCGATGACGGACAGTGGGTGGTGCTGCGCGGCTCCCAGCTCCTCCGTCGTGACGGGTCGCGGCAGGTCTCGGTGACCATCGAAGCGGCTCAACCGTCCCATCTCTCCTCACTCCTGATGCGGGCCTACGGGCTGACCACTCGCGAGCGGGAGGTTGCTCGCCTGGTGCTTCGCGGCCGCTCCACGGCTGCGCTCGCGAACGAGCTGGGCATTGCAGCCGGCACGGTGCAGGCGCACCTGCGGAGCATCTTCGCGAAGACCGGCGTCCGCAGTCGCCGGGAGCTGGTCAGCGTCGTCTTCCAACGCCACTACGAGCCGCGGGTGCGCGACAACGAGCACCGGACAGCGGCCGGCCGCCCTTCGCGGGACGGTCCGATGCCTGGACATCACAGCTAGCGGACGCCCCAGGACCGACAGACCCAGTCGTCGGCGTCGACCTCGATCTCGATCGTCGCGCAGTTGTCCAGGCCCGCCGCGGTGACGTCCATCCGAGCCAGTGCAGGTACGGCGAGCCGAAGCACGCCGCCGTGGCTGACCACGAGCACGGTCTCACCGCGGTGCGCGTCAGCGACCTCGCCCAGGACCGCTCGCATCCGGGTCACGACGTCCTGGCCGGACTCGCCACCCGGCACGCGAGGCTCGAGGTCGCCGGCCTGCCAGGCGGCGTAGATCTCGGTGACGGTATCGACGTCTTGTGCCGTGCCGGACAGCTCGCCCCACCCGAGCTCCGAGAGCGCCATGCGCGTGGTCACCCCGACGCCCAGCCGAGCGGCCGCGATCTCGCCGGTCTGCACCGCCCGGGACAGGGTGCTCGTCCACACGTGCGCCACCCGCCTGCCGGCGAGCATCGTGGCCAGCCCAGTGGCCTGCTGGCGCCCCGAGGTGGTCAGCGTCCCGCAGTCCTCCGCCGCGTCGTCGGCCTCGTACTCCGCCTCACCGTGGCGAGCCAGGATCAGGGTGGTCGGGCACTGCAGGTCCGTCATGGTCAGCCCCTCGCTGCGAGCACGTGCTCGACAACGAGCTCCGGCACGAGGCCATCGTCGTCGCCGTTCGACCACTCCGGGAAGTCGAAGACGGCGAGCATCAGCTGGAGCGGGTACGTCGGCGGGCCGGCGCAGCGGCGTACCTCCTGGTCGTCGACCGTGAACACGGCCTCGCGAGAGTCCCACCGCACGGCGTAGGTGTGCGGCTCGGTCACGTCGACCGGTGCTCGCGGGGCGGCGAAGTCGTCGGTCAGCCGGGGGTCCCGGAACGGCTTGATGCCGACGCCCACCTCGGCCGAGGGCGGGTCGGTCTCCAGCGCGTTGCCGAAGGTCTCGAAGACGCAGATCTCGCCGCACTGCTCCTGCTGGGGATCGTCCTCGAAGCCACTCATCCACAGGGCGGCCATGGACCGCGGTGAGAGCGTCATCCGGGCCCGGATCTCCACGCGGCCGCGGGAGATCAGGAAGCCGTCGAACCTCGGCTGCTCCTCCCGGACGGTCTGGCCCTCGCGGAACCGCAGCTGACCCCGGGTGCTCCCGGCCGGCCCGGACCAGCTGCCGGTCTGGAGTCCGGAGACCCGGAGCGGGGGACTGTGGTCATCCGGGCACCACACGGGGTGATCGACCGGGACCGTGAGCCGCAGCCCGCCGTCGAGGCGGTAGCTCGCCCGCGACTGCTCCCGTGACGACCACGCGGGCAGGTAGTGCGGCAGCCAGATCTCCTGGTCGAGTGCGGAGCCGTCGAAGCGCTCCTCGAGTGCGTCGGCGGCCATGCGGCAAGACTAGGAAGCAGCACCGGGGAACAACAGGCCCCGAGCGCCCGTTTCAACACTGGTGGCTCCTAGCGGTAGGGTTGTTGCTCGGTGGCACGCGATCTGAACATCTCTGCGAGCCCGGACCTCACATCCCTCACGGGCGCGGTCCGGACCTGCATCGGATGTCGGCAGCGAGCCACCAAGCGCGAGTTGTTGCGGGTGACCGCCGGCTCGGGTGCCGATGGCCGACCGGCCGTCGTCCCCGATCCCGACGCCACCGCACCCGGTCGAGGGGCGCACCTGCACCCCACGGCCGAGTGCTTCGAGCTCGCGGTGCGACGGAAAGCCTTCGCCCGGGCCCTGCGTGAGCAGGCAGAGGGCGCGGGGCTCTCCACCACACCGGTGGGCGACTACCTCGCCGGCGTAGACCGACAGATCAACGAATGACCGACAGAAACTGGAGCAGCAGCTCATGAGCACTCGATGAGTAACTCGAAATGAGTTTGCACAACCCCCCATTCAGGGACAACAGAGCGGTCTGAGTTACACCCCGACCCGGGTCTCAGGCCAGAAGGAGAATTGTGGCTAAGACCCGAGTCCACGAACTCGCCAAGGAGTTCGGCGTCGAGAGCAAGTTTGTTCTCGAGAAGTTCAAGGAGATGGGTGAGTTCGTCAAGTCGGCGAGCTCGACCGTCGAGCTGCCTGCGGAGATGCGTTTCCGCAAGGAGGTAGGCGAGACGCTGAAGGCGTCGGCGCCCCCCGAGAAGGCCGAGAAGGCCGAGGAGAAGGCAGCACCCAAGCCTCCTGCCAAGAAGACCGCGGCCAAGAAGGCTGCCGCGCCCGAGCCCGAGGCACCGGTCGAGACCATCGTCGAGGCCGAGCCCACTCCCGTCACCGACGAGCAGCCGCCCGCTGCGGAGCCCGCCGCCCCGGAGCCCCCCGCTGAGGAGGCCCCCGCCGCGAAGGCCCCTGCCCCCAAGGCACCCGCCCCGGCCCCGCGCCCCGTCGGCAAGCCCGGCGGCACCCCGCGCCCGGGCAACAACCCGTTCTCGTCCAGCCAGGGCATGGGCAAGCGCCCCGCTCCGGCCGCGCCCGAGCGCGAGGTGGAGGAAGGCGGCGACGTACGCGCGCCGCGTCCGCCTGCTGCCCGCGACGGTGCTCCGCCGCGTCCTGGCATGCCTCGTCCCAACCCCGCGATGATGCCCAAGTCGCCCGCCGCCTTCGGTGGCGGTCCCGGCGGCCGCGGGCCGGCTGGTCCGGGCCGTGGCGGTCCCGGTGGCCCGGGTCGAGGTGGCCCTGGTGGCCCCGGCGCCCGCGGTGGAGCTCCCGGTCGCGGTGCCCCCGCCGGCGCGGGTGCCGGTGCGCCCGGTCGCGGTCCCGGCGGCTTCGGCCCCGGTGGCGGCGGTCGTCCCGGTGGCGGCAACCGTCCAGGCCAGCGCGGACAGACCCAGGGTGCCTTCGGTCGCCCCGGTGGTCCGTCGCGCCGTGGTCGCAAGTCGAAGCGGGCACGTCGCCAGGAGTTCGAGGCCATGGAGGCCCCGACCCTGGGCGGGATGCGCGTCCGCAAGGGCGAGGGCGAGACCGTTCGCCTCGCTCGCGGTGCCTCGCTCACCGACTTCGCCGACAAGGTGGGCGTCGACGCCGCACAGCTGGTGCAGATGCTGTTCCACCTCGGCGAGATGGTGACCGCGACCGAGTCCGTCAACGACGCGACGCTCGAGCTGCTCGGTGAGGAGCTCAACTACGTCGTCGAGGTCGTCTCGCCCGAGGACGAGGACCGCGAGCTGCTCGAGTCCTTCGACCTCGAGTTCGGCGCAGACGAGGGTGGCGAGAGCGACCTGGTCATCCGACCGCCGGTGGTGACCGTGATGGGTCACGTCGACCACGGTAAGACCAAGCTGCTCGACGCCCTGCGCAGCGCCAACCAGGTCGACGAGGAGGCCGGTGGCATCACGCAGCACATCGGCGCCTACCAGGTGCACACCGATGTCGACGGCACCGAGCGCCGGATCACCTTCATCGACACCCCCGGTCACGAGGCGTTCACCGCCATGCGTGCCCGTGGTGCCCAGGCCACCGACATCGCGATCCTGGTGGTCGCGGCCGACGACGGCGTGATGCCGCAGACGGTCGAGGCGCTCAACCACGCCAAGGCCGCCGGTGTGCCGATCGTGGTCGCGGTCAACAAGATCGACAAGCCGGAGGCGGACCCGACCAAGGTCCGTGGCCAGCTGACCGAGTACGGCCTGGTGCCCGAGGAGTACGGCGGCGACTCGATGTTCGTCGACGTCTCGGCCAAGTCCGAGCTCAACCTCGACAAGCTGCTCGAGGCCGTCATCCTGACCGCCGACGCCTCGCTGGACCTGCGCGCCAACCCCGTGCAGGACGCCCAGGGCCTCGTGGTCGAGGCACACCTGGACCGCGGTCGCGGCCCGGTGGCCACCGTCCTGGTCCAGCGCGGCACCCTGCGCGTGGGCGACTCGCTCGTCGCGGGTGCGGCCTACGGCCGGGTGCGCGCGATGATCGACGAGCACGGCGACAACATCGAGGAAGCCGACCCGTCGCGTCCCGCGATGGTGCTCGGTCTGACCGCGGTACCCGGCGCCGGCCAGAACTTCATCGTGGTGGAGGACGACCGCAAGGCACGGCAGATCGCCGAGCGGCGGGAGTCGCGCGAGCGGGCGGCCATGCAGGCCAAGCGCCGCGTGCGTCGTACCCTCGAGGACTTCATGGCCTCCATGGAGGGCGGGGAGAGCCAGGAGCTCAACCTGATCCTGAAGGGCGACGTGTCCGGTTCGGTCGAGGCTCTCGAGGACGCCTTGTCGAACATCGTGGTCGGCGACGACGTGGGCATCCGGATCATCGACCGCGGTGTCGGTGCGATCACCGAGACCAACGTCGACCTGGCTGCGGCTTCCGACGCCATCATCATCGGCTTCAACGTCCGGCCCCAGGGCAAGGCGACCGAGATGGCGGCCAAGGAAGGCGTCGAGATCCGCTACTACTCGGTCATCTACCAGGCGATCGACGAGATCGAGGCGGCGCTCAAGGGCATGCTCAAGCCCGAGTTCGAGGAGTCGACCCTGGGCCAGGCGGAGATCCGCGCGATCTTCCGCTCGTCCAAGATCGGCAACATCGCGGGCTGCATGGTCACCAGCGGTGTCATCCGTCGCAACGCCAAGGTCCGGGTCATCCGCGACGGCGCCGTGGTGGCGGACAACCTCGACCTGCTCTCGCTCAAGCGGGAGAAGGACGACGCGTCCGAGGTCCGCGAGGGCTTCGAGTGCGGTCTGGTGCTGCGCAACTTCCAGGACGTCAAGGAAGGCGACGTCGTGGAGGCCTTCGAGATGCGCGAGATCCCGCGCGCCTGACTCATCCACCGCTGACCCGTCAGAAACTTTCTGACGGGTCAGCGGTGCACCACCCACTTTTGTGACCGGTCGATAGGAATGAATATGGCTAGTCCCCGAGTTGCCAAGATCGCCGACCGGATCCAGGTGATCGTCGCCGAGATGCTGGAGCGACGGATCAAGGACCCGCGCCTGGGGTTCGTGACCATCACCGACGTACGGCTCACCGGCGACGGCCAGCAGGCCACGATCTTCTACACCGTGCTCGGCGAGGACGAGGACCGCGAGAGCACGGCCGCCGCCCTCGAGTCGGCCAAGGGCGTGCTGCGCTCCGAGGTGGCCAAGCAGCTCGGCATGCGGCTGGTGCCGACGCTCGACTTCATCCCCGACGCCCTCCCCGAGAGCACCCGGGCACTCGACGAGGTGCTGGCCAAGGCCCGCGAGCACGACGCCGCCGTCGCGGCCGCTCGCGAAGGTGCGGCGTACGCCGGCGAGGCCGACCCGTACAAGAAGCCCCGCGAGATCGAGGACGACGACGACTCGGACGAGCTCGACTAGTGCGGGACCGAGGCCGGCCTGGTCGTCGTCGACAAGGCCGGCGGCATGACCTCGCACGACGTGGTCGCCCGGGTGCGCAGGCTGGCCGGCACCCGCAAGGTCGGGCACGCCGGCACCCTCGACCCGATGGCCACCGGCGTGCTGGTGCTCGGGCTCAACCGGGCCACCCGGCTGCTGGGTCATCTCATGCTGACCGAGAAGGTGTACGACGCCACCGTCCGGCTGGGCGAGGCCACCACCACCGACGACGCCGAGGGGCGAGACAGTCTCGACCGCCTCGACGGCCGGGCTCGACGAGGCGACGGTGCGCGCAGCCTTCGCCGACCTCGTCGGTGAGATCGAGCAGGTGCCGACGGCGGTCTCGGCGATCAAGGTCGACGGCAAGCGGGCCTACCAGCGCGTGCGCGACGGCGAGACCGTCGAGCTCCAGCCGCGGAAGGTCACCATCCACGAGCTGGTGGTCCACGAGGTCGACGGGCGGCGACGTGCGGATCTCGGTGCGCTGCTCGAGCGGCACCTACATCCGCGCGATCGCGCGCGACGTCGGCGCCGCGCTCGGGGTGGGCGGACACCTGACCGCCCTGCGGCGTACGGCGGTCGGCCCCTACGACCTGGGCGCCGCGCACTCACCTCGACGAGCTGGCCGAGTCCTTCACGATGCTGCCGATCGCCGAGGCCGCCCGGGCGGCGTTCGCCAGCGTCGACCTCGATCAGGCCCAGGCCGACGACGTCCGCGTCGGTCGCCCCCTGGACCTGGACCTGCCGGCACTCACGGCGGTCTTCGCACCCGACGGGGAGTTCCTGGCGCTCTACGAGCCGAGATCCGGCCAGGCCAAGGCCGTCGCCGTCTTCGTCTGAGAGGTACGGTCGCCGCGTGATCGAGCCGGTGGCGACCCGGGTGGCTGCGGCGGCCGCTGCGCTGTTGCTTCTCGCCGCCTGCACGGACGACCCAGCGAGACCGGCGCCCGGTCCGACCCCGCAACCGACCCCGCAACCGACGCACCGCACGCTGACTCCGGCAGCGAGCGACGTGTTCGACGAGTCCCTGGCACCCGTTGGCTCCAGCGGGAGCGCTGGTGGCGGCCCTCGACGGCCAGGTCGTCACCTGCGCGGGCTGGGGCCTGGCCGATCGCGAGCGCCGGCGTCGCAGCCGACTGCGACACCGTCTACGACATCATGTCGATGACCAAGCAGTTCACCGCGGCGGCCGTCCTCAAGCTCGAGATGCAGGGCCTGCTGCGGGTCGAGCGACCCGATCGGCCGCCACCTCGCCGACGTACCCCCGGACAAGCGCGCGATCACCGTCCAGCAGCTGCTGACGCACACGGCCGGCCTGCGTCGGCTCGCTGGGAGGCGACTACGAGCCGCTGAGCCGCGCGGACCTGGTCGCCGAGGCGTTCGCGCTCCGAGCTGCGTACGCCGCCCGGCGCCCGCCACCACTACTCCAACGTCGGCTACAGCCTGCTCGCCGTCATCATCGAGGAGGCGTCCGGCATGGGATACGAGGACTACCTGGCCGACCGTCTCTTCGAGCCGGCCGGCATGACCCAGACCGGCTACGTGCTCCCGGAGTGGCGAGCCGTACCAGGCCGCGGTCGAGTACGACGCAGAGGGCGTCGCGCAGGGTCGGCCGTTCGAGCACCCCTGGGCCGACGACGGGCCCTACTGGAACCTGCGCGGCAACGGCGGCCTGCTCTCGACCGCCGGCGACATGTTCCTGTGGCACCACGCGCTCGAGGGCGACGACGTGCTCGACGAGCAGGCGAAGAAGCAGCTGTTCGAGCCACGGGTGCCTGAGGAGCCTGGCGGTGACACCTACGCCGCCTACGGCTGGGTGGTCTTCGAGTCCGAGCACGGTCGGGTGCTGTGGCACAACGGCGGCAACGGCTGGTCCTACGGCGAGCTCGCCCGGCTCCCCGACTCCGGAGCGATGGTCTTCTGGGTCACGAACCAGTCCCGGAGCACCGGGGACTGGAACCTCGAGCGCAGCGGTTCGCAGATCACCGAGGCAGTCCTCAAGCGGCTCGTCGCAGCAGCGCCAGTAGTCTGCACGCCGTGCACATCTGGCGTTCGCTCGACGACGTGCCGGCCGACCTCGGCCGCTCCGTCGTCACCATCGGCAACTTCGACGGCGTCCACCGCGGCCACCGGGCCGTGATCGCCCGCGCCCGCGAGGAAGCCGACGCAAGAGGCCTGCCGGTGGTGGCGGTGACCTTCGACCCGCACCCGATGGCGGTGCTGCGGCCCGAGCACGCGCCGTCGATGCTGACCTCGCGTCGAGGCCCGCGCCGAGCTGCTGGCCGCGGCCGGCGTCGACCACGTGCTGGCCCTGCCGTTCGACCGCTCGGTGGCCGACTGGGACCCGCAGGAGTTCGTCGACCGGGTGCTCGTGGCCGCGCTGCGGGCCGAGGCCGTCGTCGTCGGCGCCAACTTCCGGTTCGGCCACCGCGCCGCAGGAGACGTCGCCTTCCTGCGGGAGGTGGGCGACGCTGCGTGGGTTCGCCGCCGATCGGCGTGCCGCTCGACGGCGGCCCCCAGGTCTGGTCCTCGACCTACATCCGCACCTGCCTCTCGATGGGTGACGTCGCCGGCGCGGCCGAGGCGCTCGGGCGGCCGTTCGCGGTGCGCGGCGTGGTCGTCGAGGGCGACAAGCGCGGCCGCGAGCTCGGCTTCCCGACCGCCAACGTGCCGATCGACCCGGCGGCCGCGGCTCCCGCCGACGGCGTGTACGCCGGCTGGCTGCGCCGCCTCGACGACGGCACGACGTACCCGACGGCGATCAGCGTCGGCACCAACCCGACCTTCGACGGTCATCGCGAGCGCCGCGTCGAGGGCTACGTGCTGGACCGCGACGACCTCGAGCTCTACGGCGTGGAGATCGAGATCTCGTTCGTCGAGCGGCTGCGCGGCATGCTGCGCTTCGACTCGATCGAGGCGCTGGTCGAGGCGATGCACGACGACGTGGCGCGCACCCGCGAGATCCTGGAGGTCTGACGTGGTCACCCAGGCCGAGCTGCACCAGGTCGAGCGCTGGTTCGTCGCGTCACGGCCTGCCCTACTTCGTCGACGACATCCGCGAGAAGGTGCTGGCCCGGCTCGACCCGTGGCCGGATCGTGCTCGTGCTGCTGGTCGGCGTGGTGCTCGGTGTCGTCGCCGGGGTCATCGTCGGCCTGCTCACCGACAAGGTCTCGTTCGGAGTCTCCGACCGGCGCCAGCGTGGCGCTCGGGCTGGCTGGTCGCTCTACGCGTTGCAGTCCCTGCGCGCCCAGGTCATCGCCGGCTGGGCGCTGCGACGCGCCTTCCGCAGCCTCGGCCTGCTGCTGCCGCTGCTCACCCGCGCGCTGCCGATGCTGCTGCTCTTCATCACGTTCCTGTTCATCAACGCCGAGGTGTGGCAGGTCGCGTCCGTCGCTGGACGGCGGAGTGCTGTGGGGCAGCCGTGCTGTTCTTCGGTGCCGCAGCCATCCTCTTCCTGGTGCCGCGGCTGGCGGAGGAGCTCGACGCGTTCGACGACTCGATCGTCTCCGCGGACCTGATGGCAGCCAGCAAGGGCACGCCGCTCGAGGCGGCCGGCGCAGCGGCTGGTCGACCAGGACATCGACCTGCCCGAGGAGGCCCAGGTCACCGGTCTGCAGATGGTGAACCTGGTGCTGGTGCTGGTGATCGCGCAGGCGGTGCAGGTGCTGCTGCTCGCCGGTCGCCGTGTTCGCGTTCTTCATGGTCTTCGGTGCGGTCGCGATCAACGACCAGGTGATCGAGCAGCTGGATCGGCGAGGAGGCAGTCGACCACCGTGTTCGGGTTCGACCCGATCAGCGAGCGAGCTGGTCCAGGTGTCGGTCTTCCTGGCGGCGTTCTCCGGCCTCTACTTCACCGTCTACGCGATCACCGACGAGGTCTACCGCAAGGAGTTCTTCACGGTGATCATGAACGAGCTGCGCCGGGCCGTCGGCGCGCGGGTGATCTACCGGGCGCTGCGCCGCGAGGCGGCCGGCACCGGCACCTGAGCCGCCACCACGGTCACCGGCACCCCGTTGAGCGCGGCGTTGCCGGAGACGTCGAGCCGCTCGGGGTCGGTGAGGTCGTTGATCGAGACCCCGGCGACGGTGGAGGCGTGCGCGCGTCCGGGTGCCGGCGACCTGGTGGCCGTAGCCGTGGGGGAGCGAGACCACGCCGGGCATCATGTCGTCGACGCCGGTGGCCTCGACCTCGACCGTGCCGACGCGTGAGGTGACGACCACGCGTTCGCCGTCGGTGATGCCGCGCGCGGCGAGGTCGTCGGGGTGCATCAGCAGGTGGTGCCGCGGCTTGCCGCGGGTGAGCCGCGGGGTGTTGTGCATCCACGAGTTGCAGTCCTGCTTGTGCCGGCGCCCGATCAGCAGCAGCTCGTCCGGCGTCGTGGGGGAGCCCTCGCGCCAGCGTCTCGCGCAGCCGGTCGAGGTCGGAGACGACCAGCTCGGGAGCGAGGTCGATCCGCTTGCCCTTGGTCTGCAGCCGCTCGGGCATCGTCGGCTTCAGCGGGCCCAGGTCGACGCCCTCGGGGTGGGCGCGCAGCTGGAGCATGGTCGTCTTGCGACCGGTGTAGAGCAGTCCGGTGAGCAGCGTCGCGGGTGACATCGCCATCCGGGCCTTGGCCATCAGCCGTGCCTTCAGCGGGAGCTTCGACCCGACGCCGGTCCTGCAGCCGGGAGGCCAGCGCGCCGTAGATCTGCCAGTCGTGGCGCTGGTCCTTGCCCTTGGCGAAGACCGCCGGGGTGTAGCGCGCGGTGTTGCGCACCGCGAGGTTGTGGAAGACCAGGTCGTACTGGTCGCGCTCGAGCGCCGAGGTCGGCGGCAGGATCACGTCGGCGTGGCGGGTGGTCTCGTTGACGTAGATGTCGATCGACGACCATGAAGTCGAGCCCGGCCAGGGCCTCGGCGAGCCGCTTCCCGTCCGGCGTCGACAGCACGGGGTTGCCGGCGTTGGTCAGCATCGCGCGGATCTGACCCTCGCCCGGCGTCTCGATCTCCTCGCGTCAGGGTCGCGACCGGCAGCTCGCCGGCGAACTCCTTCGCGCCGCGCACCCGGCTCTGCCAGATGTCGAAGTGCCCCGGCCCGATGATCCGGCGCCCGACCACGTCGATCGCCGGCTCGGGGAACAGCACCCCGCCCTCGCGGTCGAAGTTGCCGGTCAGCAGGTTGAGCAGCTGGATCGCCCACTGGCAGATCGAGCCGAAGCCGTGGGTCGAGACGCCGATCCGGCCGTACGCCGCGGCGCCGTCGGCCGCCGCGAACTCCCGCGTGAGCTGCCGGATCACCGCGGCCGGCACGCCGCTGACCGGCTCGGCCCGCTCGGGGGTGAAGTCGGCGACCAGCTCGGCCACCCGGTCGGCGTGGTCGACGTACGCCGGCGGAGTGGTCAGCCCCTCCTCGAAGAGCACGTTGAGCATCGCCAGCAGCACCACCGCGTCGGTGCCGGGCCGGACGAAGTGGTGGTCGGTGGCGACCTTGGCGGTCTCGGTGCGCCGCGGGTCGATCACCACCATCCGGCCGCCGCGGGCCTTGAGGTCGCGGACCCGGTTGGGGAAGTCGGGCACCGTCATCAGCGAGCCGTTGGAGGCCATCGGGTTGGCGCCGAAGACCAGGAAGTACGACGTCCGGTCGATGTCGGGCACCGGCAGCAGCAGCTGGTGGCCGTAGAGCTGCCAGCCCACGAACTGGTGCGGGATCTGGTCGACCGACGAGGCGCTGAAGCGGTTGCGGGTGCGCAGCGACTTGACCATCGGCGACGCCGTGGGTGGCCGAGCCCGAGCGAGTGGGCGGTGGGGTTGCCGAGGTAGACGCCGACCGCGTTGCGGCCGTGCTCGCTCGATGGTCTCCGCCAGCTTGTCGGCGACCAGGTCGAGCGCCTCGTCCCAGCCGATCTCGACCCAGTCGGCGTCGGCGCCCTCGCCGACCCGCTTCACGGGCCGCCGCAGCCGGTCCGGGTCGGTGTAGATGTCGGCCATGGAGACGCCCTTGGGGCAGATGTAGCCGCGCGAGAGCGGGTCGGCGTCGTTGCCGCGGATCGCGGTGACCTCACCCTTCTCGATGGTCAGCTCGATCCCGCAGATCGCCTCGCAGAGGTTGCACACGCCCAGCCGGGTGCCCGTGAAGTCACTCGGCACCGGCCCCTTCGCCAACAGACCCATACGGGCATCGTGCCACGGCCGCCCTCCGGGCGTCCCGCGGCGTTTTGGGCGCGACACGCCGACGCTGATAGCCTTCATCGGTTGCCTGAAGCACGGCGTGGCTCACTGGATACGCCGACCACACGGCAGTACGTCCATCATGACCGCCGTAAAACGGCCGCGGATCCAGAGTGCCCGGGTGGACAGGCCCCGGCGCGCCGCGCAACGAGTGAACCAGAAGGAGCCGCATGTCGATCGGAACCGACGCAGCGACGAAGAAGAAGATCATGGCCGAGTACGCCCTGACCGACGGCGACACCGGTTCGCCCGAGGTGCAGATCGCGCTGCTGAGCCACCGCATCGCCCACCTGACCGACCACCTCAAGGAGCACAAGCACGACCACCACAGTCGTCGTGGTCTGCTGCTCCTGGTCGGCCAGCGCCGCCGGCTGCTGAACTACCTGCGCAAGACCGAGATCGACCGTTACCGCTCGATCATCGAGCGCCTCGGCCTGCGCCGCTGACTTCTCCGTTGGGACTCACCGTCTGGTGGGTCCCAACGTTGCTATTGCGTACAGTCACAACTGAATACAAGAACATCAACTGGAGCGACCGCTGAGCCTCGGCCCGGTCCTCGGTAGTGATCTTCAGAGCGACGCTCTGCGGGTCTCGATCGAAGACCGGCCCCGTCCGACCATCGAGGTCGGACAGCAGCGGCTCACCTGCGGTTCGCTTCGCGAACACAAGGACAGTCCACGTGACAGAACCAGAGATCCACGCCGTAGAGACCGTTATCGACAACGGCAAGTTCGGCACCCGCACCGTCAAGTTCGAGACCGGCCTCCTGGCCCGGCAGGCCGCCGGATCCGTGACCGCCTACCTCGACGACGACACGATGCTGCTCTCGGCCACGACGGCCGGCAAGCACCCCAAGGACCACTTCGACTTCTTCCCCCTGACGATCGACGTCGAGGAGCGGATGTACGCCGCGGGCCAGATCCCCGGCTCCTTCTTCCGCAGCGAGGGTCGTCCCGGCGAGGACGCGATCCTCACCTGCCGCCTCATCGACCGCCCGCTGCGCCCGACCTTCAAGAAGGGTCTGCGCAACGAGGTCCAGGTCGTCATCACCGTGATGGCGCTCAACCCCGACGCTCCCTACGACGTGCTCGCGATCAACGCCGCGTCGCTCTCCACCCAGCTCTCCGGCCTGCCGTTCTCCGGCCCGGTCGGCGGCGTCCGCGTCGCCCTGATCGAGGGCCAGTGGGTCGCCTTCCCGAGCCACAGCCAGCTCGAAGGCGCCGTCTTCGACATGGTGGTCGCCGGACGGGTCACCGAGACCGGTGACGTCGCGATCATGATGGTCGAGGCCGAGGCCCCTGAGACCGCCTGGGACCTCGTCCAGGGCGGCGCCCAGGCTCCCAACGAGGAGATCGTGGCCGGTGGCCTCGACGCCGCCAAGCCGTTCATCAAGCAGCTGTGTGACGCCCAGGCCCAGCTGGCGGCGATCGCCGCCAAGCCGGTGCAGGAGTTCCCGGTCTTCCTCGACTACGAAGACGACGCGTACGCCGCCGTCGAGTCGTCGGTGAAGGACGAGACCGCTCAGGCCCTCACCATCGCCGACAAGCAGGACCGCGAGTCGCGCCTCGACGAGATCAAGGGCGGGCTGCTCGACAAGCTCGCCGGCGACTTCGAGGGCCGCGAGAAGGAGATCGGCGCGGCGTTCCGCTCGCTCAACAAGGCGCTCGTCCGCGAGCGCGTGCTGCGCGACAAGGTCCGCATCGACGGCCGCGGCCTCGCCGACATCCGTCCGCTGCACGCCGAGGTCGGCGTGATCCCGCGGGTCCACGGCTCGGCCCTGTTCGAGCGCGGCGAGACCCAGATCCTGGGTGTCAGCACGCTCAACATGCTCACGCTCGAGCAGAAGCTCGACACGCTGTCGCCGGAGAAGTCGCGCCGCTACATGCACAAGTACGTCTTCCCGCCGTTCTCCACCGGTGAGACCGGTCGCGTGGGCTCCCCGAAGCGTCGCGAGGTCGGTCACGGTGCGCTGGCTCGCCGCGCGCTGCTGCCGGTGCTGCCGTCGCGTGAGGAGTTCCCCTACGCCATCCGTCAGCTCTCCGAGGCCATGGGCTCCAACGGCTCGACCTCGATGGGCTCGGTCTGCGCCTCGACCCTGTCGCTGCTGCAGGCCGGTGTCCCGCTGCGGGCCTCCGTCGCCGGCATCGCGATGGGTCTGATCTCCGGTGAGGTCGACGGTGCGACCGAGTACGTCGCGCTGACCGACATCCTCGGCGCCGAGGACGCGTTCGGCGACATGGACTTCAAGGTCGCCGGCACCCGCGAGTTCGTCACCGCCCTTCAGCTCGACACCAAGCTCGACGGCCTTCCGGCCGAGGTGCTCGCTGCGGCCCTCAACCAGGCCAAGGACGCCCGGATCGCGATCCTCGACGTCATGGCCGAGGCCATCGACGCTCCCGAGGAGATGTCGATCCACGCACCGCGGATCATCTCCGTGCGCGTGCCGGTCGACAAGATCGGTGAGGTCATCGGGCCCAAGGGCAAGGTCATCAACCAGATCCAGGACGACACCGGCGCCACGCTGTCGATCGAGGACGACGGCACGGTCTACATCGGTGCGACCAACGGCGAAGCGGCCGAGGCCGCCCGCGCCGCGGTCAACGCGATCGCCAACCCGACCATGCCCGAGATCGGCGAGCGCTACCTCGGCACGGTCGTGAAGACGACCAACTTCGGTGCGTTCATCTCGCTGATGCCCGGCAAGGACGGCCTGCTGCACATCAGCAAGCTGCGCGCCCTCGCCGGCGGCAAGCGCGTCGACGCGGTCGAGGACATCGTGGCCGTCGGCCAGAAGATCCAGGTCCAGATCGCCGAGATCGACGACCGCGGCAAGCTGTCGCTGATCCCCGTGGTCGAGGACGACGGCTCCGAGGAGGCGTCGGCCGAAGCCGACGCCGACGTCGCCCCGAGGCCGTCGAGGCGGCCGACGAGGAGTGACCTCCTCTTGACCAAGAACACCACGGCAGCCGGCTCGCAGAACCCTGTGAGCCGGCTGTCCGGTTCTGCCCAGAAGGTCGGATCGACCCGCACCCTGCTGACCGTGAAGGACGACGCGGGTCAGGTGACCTCGCGGGTCCGTCGGACGGTGCTGCCCGGCGGCCTGCGGGTCGTGACCGAGCAGATGGCCGGCACCCGCTCGGCCAGCATCGGTGTCTGGGTCGGCGTCGGCTCGCGCGACGAGACGCCGAAGGTGCACGGCTGCTCCCACTTCCTCGAGCACCTGCTGTTCAAGGGCACCACGGAGCGGTCCGCGCTCGACATCTCGATCGCCCTCGACGCGGTCGGTGGCGAGTTCAACGCGTTCACCGCCAAGGAGTACACCTGCTTCCACGCGCGGGTGCTCGACGAGGACCTCCCGCTGGCGGTCGATGTGCTCGGCGACATGATCACCAGCTCGGTGATCACCGCCGAGGACGTCGAGGCCGAGCGCGACGTGATCCTCGACGAGATCGCGATGCACGACGACGACCCCGACGACGTCGTACACAATCTGTTTGCGGAGCAGGCCTGGGGGAGCGAGTCGCCACTGGGCCGCCCGATCGCGGGATCGGTGGCGTCGATCGAGGCGCTGACGCGCACCCAGATCATGCGTTTCTACCGCCGGCACTACCGCGCGGCCAACATGGTCGTGTCGGCCGCCGGCAACCTCGACCACGCGGCCGTGGTGCGCGCCGTGAAGAGCTCCTTCGGCCGCAACGGGTTCCTCGCCGGCGCCGAGGCACCCGACCCCGTCCGCGCGCCGCGCCGGGCCCCGCACGTCTTCCCGGGTCAGATTGAGGCGTCCCGCCCGTTCGAGCAGGTCAACGTGGTGCTCGGCATGAAGGGTCTGCCCCGCAACGACGACCGTCGCTTCGCTCTCGGCGTGCTCAACACCGCGCTGGGCGGCGGCACCTCCAGCCGCCTCTTCCAGGAGGTGCGCGAACGCCGCGGCCTGGCCTACTCGGTCTTCTCGTTCGCGACCCACCACGCCGACTCGGGCCTGGTCGGTGTCTCGGTCGGGTGCCTGCCCAGCAAGCTCGACGACGTGCTGTCGACCGTGCGGATCGAGCTCTCCCGCGTCGCCGCCCACGGCATCACCGAGGCCGAGCTCGAGCGCGGCAAGGGCCAGCTGCGGGGCGGCCTGGTGCTCGGGCTCGAGGACTCCGGTTCGCGGATGTCGCGCCTCGGCAAGTCCGAGCTGGTCTACGACGACCTGCTCGGCATCGACGAGGTGATCGACCGCATCGACGGCGTCACGCTCCTCGACGTACAGGAGATCGCTGCCGAGGTGTTCGGCCAGCCCGAGATCCTGGCGATCGTCGGTCCTGCGTAGGTCTCGATACGGCCTCGCCTAGCGGCTCGGCCTACTCGACCAACGAAACTCTCGTTGGTCGAGTAGCGGGAGCGAGGGACGAGCGACCGCGTATCGAGACCTCGCAACCGATCTCGGGGACCTAGCCGTTGACGTTGAGAGGTCTCGACACGCCGGGTCGCGACCTCGCAAGCTCGGTCGGCGCCGGCTGCTCGACCACCAACGATCCGGCCTTCGCAGGCTCAGGCCGGATCAGTCGACGAGCTGCGACAGGTACCGCTTGGCGTAGTCGCGGACGGCGACGGGGTCGGTGACGTCGAGGCTGCCGCTGGGGTCGAGCAGGAACGTGGAGGCGAGGCGCAGCAGGAGCTCGCCGACCAGGTGCAGCTCGTCATCGGGCATCCGGGCTCCCGACCGGCGCAGGGTGCGCGCCACTCGGTCGGCGTGCAGCAGGATCAGTGAGCCGCCGTTGCCCATCCCGGTGACCATCTCCGGCTCCGTCTGGCCCAGCCGGCCGAGCACGGGGATCTCGCGCATCATCGTCATGCCGCGCACAAAGCACTCGATGATCGCCTCCTGCGGGGGGAGGTCCGCGGCGATCTCGTCCAGCTCGTCGAAGAACGCGCTGGTCTCGCGGAAGACCACCGCGGCCAGCAAGCGCCTCCTTGTTGGGATAGGCGCGGTAGAGCGTGCTGCGGCTGACGCCGGCCGCGCGGGCGACGTCGTCGACGTTGGCGCGGCGGGCGCCGAACTGCTCGAAGACGTCGCGGGCGGCGTCGAGGATCGCGTCGGTCATCTGGGGTCCTCGCGGCGTTGTTCGGCGGAGGAGCGAAGCGGGGGAGGCGAAGAACGTCGTGGGGTTCTCACAACCGCTCCAGCTTCACCGGCAGGCCGTCGCGGGCGACCGGGAGGGCGGCGAGGTCGATCGGCATCTCGTAGCCCTCGGGCACCGACCACTTGTAGGTCGTCGAGCAGCTCGTGGAACGTGGCCCGCACCTCCATGCCCGCGAAGTGCATACCGATGCACTTGTGTACGCCGGCTCCGAAGGCCTGGAACGCCAGGCGGTGCACCTTGTCCTCGTGCCGGTCGCTCGAGAAGCGCTCGGGGTCGAACCGCTCCGGGTCCGGCCACACCTCGTCGCGGTAGTGGTTGACGTACGGGTTGGCCGTGACGACCGCGCCCTTCGGGATCCGGTATCCGTTGACCGCGACGTCGCGGGTGGCGGTGCGCGGGATCGTCGGCACCGGAGCACAGATCCGCAGCGACTCCTTCATCACCAGGTCGAGGTCGGTGAGCTTCTGGGCGTCGTCGTACGACGGGTCGGTCATCGCCTGCGCCTCGGCGCGGCACCGCTCCTGCCACTCGGGGTGCTTGGCCAGCAGGTAGGCCATCGAGGTCATCGTGGTCGTGGTGGTGTCGTGGGCGGCCATCAGCAGGAAGATCATGTGGTTGACGATGTCCTCGTCGCTGAACTCGTTGCCGTCGTCGTCCTTGAGCGATGCACAGCTGGCCGAACAGGTCGTCGCCGCCGTCGCGACGCTTGGCGGGCAGGGCGTCGTAGAAGAACTTCTCGAGCACCCGACGGGCCTCGAGCCCCCTCGACCAGGGGCCGATGCCACCGGGAAGATCGCGCCGGATGATCGAGGTGCCGGCCCGGACCGAGTGGATGAACGCCTTGTTGATCCGGGTCCGCTCGGCCGGCTCGAGGTCGACGCCCACGAAGACCTCCAGGGCGAGGTCGAGCGTGAGGTCCTTGAACATTCGCTGCAGCAGCGGCTTCTCGGTGCCGTCCCAGGCCGCCAGGTTGCGGCGCAGGTGCGGGATCATCATCGAGTGGTAGCGGCGCAGCTCGTCGTTGCCGAACGCGTGCTGCATGATCCGCCGGTGGTGCAGGTGCTCCTCGGAGTCGAGCAGCATCAGGCCGCGCGGGAAGAACGGGCCGATGAACCGCCCCCAGGCCGGGCCGCTGGTGAAGACCTTGTCGCGGTTGACGAAGAGCTGCTCGAACGCGTCCGGCCCGCTGACCACGTGCATGTCGATGCCGAAGGCCCGCATCGTGTAGACCTCGCCGTACTTCTCCCGCAGGTACGTCGCGTGCTTGATCGGCTCCTTGCGCAGCTTGAGCAGGTGCACCAGGCCGAACCGGGGCCCGGTGGCCTCACGCAGGGTGACGTTCGCGGTCGTGGTCATCGACTACCTCCGGGGCATTGAAACAATTCCATTCCAATGTATCATCAGCCCATGTCGCTGGCTTTGCAAGAGACAACCGAGGTTCTTCCTCCGGGCGGGCTCCCGCTCGGTCCCGAGTCGCTGACCTGGCAGCTGTTCGCCGACAAGCGGATGGCCCTGCTCGGTCCTCGCGCGGCCGTGCTGCAGAACATGCTGCCGTCGCTCGGACAGGGCGTCGAGGAGCACTCGGTGTGGTTCGCCGAGACCCTGGCCCGGCTGCAGCGGAGCATCCCGCCGATCTTCACCACCGTCTACGGCGCCGACCCGGTCGCCTCCGGTCACCGGGTGCGCGACTTCCACAAGGACATCAAGGGCAAGCTGCCCGAGGAGCTCGGAGGCAAGCCCTACAGCGCGCTCAACCCCGACACCTACTACTGGGCCCATGCCACCTTCGTCGAGCACCTCATCACCGCCGCGGACACGTTCATCCGGCCGCTGAGCCTCGCCGAGAAGGATCAGCTGATCGCTGAGTCGGTCACCTGGTTCGCCCGCTACGGCGTCAGCGCCCGCTCGATCCCGCGCACCTGGGCCGAGTTCGAGACCTACTGGGACGACACGCTGGCCAACCGCCTGATCCGGCACAAGACCGCGGCGTACGGCGTCGGCTACGCGACCAAGGGCTGGCCCCGACCGAGCCGGGTGCCGCGCGCGGTCTGGTTCGTCGTGAAGCGGCCCATCAACTCCCTCAGCGCGTTCATCACCATCGGCGGGATGCCGTCCCGTGGACGCGAGATCCTCGGGCTGCCGTGGACCAGCGACCAGGAGCGACGCTTCCAGCGGTTCGCGCGCGTGATGCGCTCCCTCGACGGGATCGTCGGACGGCTGCCTCGGCGCTGGACGATGCACCCGATCGCGGCGCAGGCGTTCGAGCGCGAGGCGGGCCGATGAGCCTGCCGCCCCGCCTCGACCAGGCGTACGTCGACAGCCTGCTGTCGCTTGTCGCCGCCTCCGGCGACACCACGTCGTCGGCCACCGAGCCCTACACCGGCGACCCGTTGCCGGCCGTGCCGCAGTCGAGCGCCGACGATGTGTCGACGGCCGCTGCCCGCGCTCGGGCAGCCCAGCCGGCCTGGGCCGAGCGTGCGCTCGACGAACGGGTGGCGATCATGCTGCGCTTCGCCAAGCTCACCCTCCAGCACCGCGACCGGCTCCTCGACGTGGTGCAGTGGGAGACCGGCAAGTCCCGCGTGCACGCGTCGATCGAGCTGCTCGGCCTGCCGGCGGTGGCCGTGCACTACGGCACCCACGCCCCGGCGTACCTTGCCGAGACGAAGGCGGCGTCCGGCACTCCCGGCCTCGTGCGCACCCGCGTGGCCCACCGGCCCAAGGGCCTGATCGGCGTGATCGCGCCGTGGAACTACCCACTGTTCCTGGCCGTCGGTGACGTCATCCCGGCGCTGCTGGCCGGCAACGCCGTGCTGAGCAAGGCCGACTCCCAGGCGCCGCTGAGCCTGCTCGCGGCCCGGGCCCTCGCGGCCGAGGCCGGCCTGCCCGACGACGTGTGGCAGGTCGTGGCCGGTCGAGGCTCGGTCGTCGGCCCCGCGATCCTCGACACCGTCGACCACCTGGCCTTCACCGGCTCGACGACCACCGGCCGCGAGCTCGCAGCCGAGTGCGGTCGCCGGCTGATCGGTGCATCGATGGAGCTCGGCGGCAAGAACCCGATGATCGTGCGCGCCGACGCCGACCTCGGCGCCGCCGTGACGGGCGCGGTCCAGGCCTGCTTCGCCAACGCCGGCCAGATCTGCATCGGCATCGAGCGGATCTACGTGCACCAGAGCGTGCACGACGAGTTCGTCCGCCGCTTCGCCGAGGAGACCCGAGCGGTCACGATCGGAGCGACCTACGACCTGTCGGTCGAGATGGGCTCGCTCACCTCGGCCGAGCAGCTCGCGATCACCGAGGACCACGTTGCCGACGCGCTCGACCACGGTGCCGTGCTGGTAGCCGGTGGCAAGGCACGGCCCGACCTGGGGCCCTACTTCCACGAGCCGACCGTGCTCACCGGCGTACTGCCGACGATGAAGGCGTACGCCGAGGAGACGTTCGGTCCCGTGGTCGCGGTCTACTCCGTGGCCGACGACGACGAGGCGGTCGCCCGGGCCAACGACACCGACTACGGCCTGTCGGCGAGTGTCTGGTCCGCCGACCTCGACGCCGCCCGCGAGCTGGCCGCGCGAATCCGCGCCGGCTCGGTCAACATCAACGACGGCTACGTCGCGGCGATCGGCTCGGTGGCTGCGCCGATGGGCGGCATGAAGGCCAGCGGCGTCGGCCGCCGCCACGGGCCCGACGGCATCCTGCGCTACACCGAGAGCCAGACCGTGGCCGCCCAGAAGCGGCCGCTGCCCTATCCCGCCAAGCCTGGTCCGTTCCTCGCGGCTGCTGCCGCGACGATGCGCGCCCAGGTCGCCACCGCTCGCATGCGCAACCGCACCAGAAGGAGCAAGTAATGGCACAACAGGAGATCAGGCTCGACGGACGGGTGGTCGCCCTCACAGGTGGCGCCCGCGGCATCGGTGCGGCCACGGCCCAGGCCCTCGCGAAAGCCGGCGCCAAGGTCGTGATCGGCGACCTCGACGTCGACCTGGCCAAGAAGTCGGCCGAGGCCTACGACGGCCTGGCCCTGCCGCTCGACGTCTCCGACCAGGCGTCGTTCGCGGAGTTCCTCGACGGGGTGGTCCGGGAGCACGGCCGACTCGACGTGCTGGTCAACAACGCCGGCTTCATGGTGCTGGGGCGGGTGCAGGAGGTCCCGCTCGAGCGCCAGCTCGCCCAGCTCGACGTCAACCTCAAGGGCGTCATCCTCGGCGCCTACGAGGCAGCGGAGCGGATGAGCTCCGGGGGAGTGATCGTCAACATCGCCTCGCTGGCAGGCCGGATCCCGATGCCGGGCTCGGCCGTCTACAGCGCCACCAAGGCCGGGGTGCTCGCGTTCAGCGAGGCGCTCGACGCCGAGCTCTCCGCCCAGGGGATCCGGGTGGGTTGCGTCCTGCCGTCGTTCACCAACACCGAGCTGATCGCCGGCACCCACGCCACCGGCCTGATGAAGCCGATCGAGCCCGCTGACGTGGCCGCGGCCGTGGTCCGGATGATCGACCGGCCCAAGGCGACGGCGACGGTGCCGAAGCTGTTCGCGTTCAGCGGCGCCAACTGGACGCTGACCTCGCATCGCGCGAAGCCCTGGCTCCGCGGCAAGCTGGGTCTCGACACCGTCTTCACGGAGTACGACCCGACCGAGCGATCCGCGTACGTCGAGCGCAACGACGTCTGACGGCCGGCTGATGTACGCCTGGTCCGACGACGAGATCGCGATCCGCGACGCCGTTCGCAGCTTCGTCGACAAGGAGGTCCGCCCCCTCCAGGACGAGCTCGAGCACGGTGACCTGCCGCCGTACGACCTGATCCGGAAGTTCTACGCCGCGTTCGGGCTGGCCGAGATGGCCGGCGGTGCGTTCGACCGGTCCATCGCCAAGGCCGAGAGCGGCTCGGCAGACGGGGCGGGCGAGAGCAGCCATGGACCCCGCGATGAGCATGATCGTCTCCAGCGAGTTCTGCCGGGTGAGCATGGGCATCCCCGCCGCAATCGGCGTCTCGGTGGGCCTCGCCGGCGGCACCATCAACAGCCGGGGCACGATCGAGCAGCGCAAGCGCTGGGCCCGCGACATCCTGACCTTCGACAAGGTCGGCGCGTGGGCGATCACCGAGCCCGACGCCGGCTCCGACGCGTTCGGCGGGATGCGCACCACGGTGCGCCGCGACGGCGACGAGTGGGTGCTGAAGGGACAGAAGACCTTCATCACCAATGGTCCCTTCGCCGACACGATGGTCGTCTACGCCAAGCACGACGACGGGTCCGGCGTCGACCGCCGCGACCAGCCGGTGCTGACGTTCGTGCTCGACTCCGGCATGCCCGGCCTCGAGCAGAGCCAGCCGCTGCGCAAGATGGGGATGCACTCGTCGCCGACCGGCCAGCTGTTCTTCGACGACGTACGCCTGGGCGACGACCGGTTGCTCGGGTCGGCCTCCGACGGGGGCGGCCGTGAGAGTGCCCGCTCCAACTTCGTGGCCGAGCGGGTCGGCATCGCCGCCCTGGCGCTCGGGGTGATCGAGGAGTGCCTACGGCTGTGTGTCGACTACGCCCGGTCGCGCGAGCTCTGGGGCCAGCCGATCGGCGACTTCCAGCTGATCCAGCTCAAGTTGGCCGAGATGGAGGTGGCTCGCGTCAACGTGCGCAACATGGTCTTCAGCACCATCGAGCAGCGGCGCGCGGGCGTGACGCCGTCACTGGCGGAGGCATCTGCGATCAAGCTCTACTCCTCTCGCGCGGCGACCGAGGTGGCGATGGAGGCGGTGCAGCTCTTCGGCGGCAACGGCTACATGGCCGAGTACCGCGTGGAGCAGCTGGCCCGCGACGCCAAGTCGCTGATGATCTACGCCGGCTCCAACGAGGTGCAGGTCACCCACGTGGCGAAGGGGCTCCTCCGCTCAAGCGACTAGCAGCGCGCGTCGAGACTACGTAGCGAGCCGGCGGTCGTCGCGGGAGCCCGCGACGCCGATCGCGGTCAGCGCCAGCGCGGCGGCGGCCATCACCGCGCCGAGCACCACCCACCCGAGCCCCTCGATCGCCAGGATCATCGGCAGCACCAGCAGCGGGCCCAGCACCCGGGCCGCGGAGGCCGACATGCCGAACACGGCTTGATACTGCGCGGGGCTGGTGCTCGGCATCTTCGAGAACGCCAGGTGCCAGGTGCCGGCGCCTCCGGTGACCTCTCCGACGGTGAGCAGCACGACGCCCGCCACGATCACGAGCACCGCCGACGCCTCGGACGCGTCGGAGGCCAGCGCGAACAGCCCGCACCCGGCGAGCAGGCCCACCGAGCCGATCGCTGTCGAGCGCGCGGCATCGGCATCCGTCCGGATCCGCGACGCCCAGGCGGTCTGGGTGGCCAGCACGAGCACGGTGTTGAGCCCCAGGGCCGCGGCGGCCGCCCAGGCCGGTGCGTCGGTGAACTCGATGATCCACAAGGGCAGCAGGATCGACAGGGCCGGCATCGTGAGCTGCAGCAAGCCGGCCAGCATCGAGACCCGCACGAAGGCGCGGTCGCGGAGCGCCTCGAACCTCGGCGAGCCGACCGGTCGTTCCGGACGCACGGCCGCGTCGACCGGCGGCAGACCGGCGAAGATCAGTGCACAGCCCACAGCAGCGGCTGCCCCGATCGTGAAGGCCACCACGAACGGTCGGCTGCTGCCCAGCGCCGCGACCACCGTGCCGACCACCGTCCCCGCACCGAGGCCCACGTTGAGCAAGGTGTGCAGCACGGCGCGCGCCCGCACCCGGGCCTCCGCCTCGATCTGGGAGGTGACGATGGCATGACGCACCGCGCCGATGCCGGCCTGGGCCACCATGAAGAGCACGGCGCCGAGGGCGTAGGACCACGTGGCCCCGGCGACGGCGTACGTCGTCAGTGCGGTCGCGGCGAGCAGCGACAGCACGACCGCAGAGGTGCGTAGCCCGATCCGGTCGGCGACCGCACCGAGCGGCACGATGAGCACCAGTGCGCAGACGGACGCCGCCGACAGCACGAAGCCAACCGTCTGGGCCGAGAGGCCGACGTGGGCGTGAAAGTAGAGGACGGCCGTCGACAGCGCGATGCCGTCGATCGTCGACCCGACGGTCTGGGCGACGTACACGCGCCGCAGGATGGGTGAAGCCGGCTCGCGCACGGCGTCAACCTACGCGAGGGCGATCAGCGCCGACGGCCAGTTACTCCGTTGGTCGAGCAGGCCGAGCCCCTGGGCGAGGCCGTCGTCGAGACCCCGCGAGCGGCCATCGCGGACCGGGCCACGCTGGGTTGGGTGGATCGGCTGCGGGGGTCTCGACACGCCGGTCGCGACTTCGCAAGCTCAGTTGCGCGGCTTGCTCGACCACCATTGAAGCGGCGCCGCGGGCTCGCAAGCTCGCCCGGTCACCGCTTCCCGATGATTCCGACGACGGCCGGGTCCTTCGAGTCGACCACGAACACCCGGAAGCCACCGTCGGTGAGGGCCTTCGACGCCTTCCGGACGATGTCGGGCACCTGCTCAGGACGCACGGCGTCGTAGAACAGGTAGACGGCGCCTCCGGGCTGCACCCGCTCGTGCAGCAGCGCCACCTCGTCGGCGCAGTCACGGACCCAGAACAGGTTGACGTTGAACGCGAAGACCTTGGTCAGCCGCTTCACGGGCACGCGCAGCGTGGCCAGGTCGATCTGCCGGACGGTGAGCCGTCCGGCCTTGACGTACGCCGCGCACCGACGCTTGGTGCGGTCGACTCCCGACTCCGAACGATCGATCGCGAACAGCTTGCCGGTGACGAGCCTGCTGCAGATCAGCTCGGCCGCGTCGCCCGGCCCACAGCCGATCTCGAGGATGCTGTCGGCCGGGCCGACATCCATGAAGTCCACGGCCCAGCGAATCCGCGCGGGGATCGTCTGCAGTGCCATGCCCCCAGCCTGCCAGAACCGGAGGGCCCGTGGGATCGGCGTGTCGAGCGTGGGCGATACGTTGTCGCGGTGACGCAACGGATCAAGGTCGGCGTGCTCGGGGCCAGAGGCAAGGTCGGGGCGGAGGTCTGCCGCGCGGTCGAGGCCGCCGACGATACCGAGCTGGTGGCCGCGATCGACGTCGACGACGACATCGACGCCCTGGTGACGGGCGGCGCGGAGGTGGTGGTCGACTTCACCCACCCCGACGTGGTGATGGACAACCTGGAGTTCTGCATCGACCACGGCATCCATGCGGTGGTCGGCACGACCGGCTTCGACGACGACCGCTTGGCCACCCTGCGCGGCTGGCTCGAGTCCGCGCCGGCGACCGGCGTGCTCGTGGCACCCAACTTCTCGATCGGCGCGATCCTGATGATGCGGTTCGCAGCCGACGCGGCGGCGTACTTCGAGTCGGTGGAGGTGGTCGAGCTGCACCACCCCGACAAGGCCGACGCACCCTCCGGCACCGCCACGCGTACGGCGGAGCTGATCGCCCGCGCGCGTCGCGACGCCGGGCGGCCCCCCGCACCTGACGCCACCTCCACGGGGCTGGACGGTGCGCGCGGGGCCGATGTCGACGGCGTCCCCGTCCACTCGCTGCGCGTCCGCGGTCTGGTCGCGCACCAGGAGGTCGTGCTCGGTGGGCTGGGGGAGACCCTGACCATCCGTCACGACTCACTCGACCGGGCCTCCTTCACCCCGGGCGTGCTGACCGGGATCCGCCGGATCGGCGCACACCCGGGGCTCACGATCGGCCTCGAGCACTTCCTCTGAGAACGGCTGCCTCCGAGGCACGGCTGGGCTGCAGACTTTTGCACATTCATGCGTTGCAGCAACTTGCAGCCGTGAGCTGTTGTGACTCCTGGTCCGCCCTGCCAACCTCCTGCGAGGACGTCCTCGGGTGGGCGTCCCCCTTGAGGAGGAATCATGCGGAAGACAGTCGGTCTCGCTGCGGCCGCGGCGCTGGCAGCCACCACCCTCGGCGTCCAGGTCACGACGAACAGCGCGAGCGGGTCCCCGACCACTGACGGTGCGTCCGACCTGGGCGGTAGGGCGGTCCAGGAGCTGTTGCGGCACCCCACCGCGGCGCGGATCCCGTCGGGCGACCCCGGTCGTGGGCCGAACCTAGAGTTCGTCGTCAGCGACGCCATGACCGACGGCGACGGCAGCACCCATGTGCGGATCGACCGCACCTACGGGGGACTGCCTGTCTTGGGCGGCGACCTGGTCGTCCACCAGTCCGCATCGGGGCGGTGGGAGGGCGCCAGCCAGAGCCTCGCGACGCCCCTCACGCTCTCGGTCAGGCCGACCGTGGAGCCGACGGCCGCAGCGGATGCGGCGCTCTCCCCGTCGAAGGCCACCCGATCGATGAAGAACCTGCGCCCCGCCGACACCAGGCCACGGCTGGTCGTCGACGCCTACGGCAACCAGCCCCGGCTCGCGTTCGAGGTGCTCACGTCCGGCCGGCACGCGGACGGGACCCCGAGCCGGCTTGCGACGTACGTCGATGCGACGTCAGGCGAGGTGCTGCGTCGCGAGGAGCACATCGTCACCGCCGACGGCTCGGGCCAGTCCCTCTACAGCGGCACGGTGCCGATCCAGGTCACCCAGTCGGGGGCGACGTACCAGCTCAAGGACCCGGCGCGCGGCAACGCCACCACCACCGACATGCAGAACAAGAGCGACTCGTTCCTGTGCACGCTGCTCGGCACCGGCTGCACCAACGGCGTCGCGTTCAGCAGCCCGGACACGTCCTTCGGCAACGGCACCAGCACCAACCGCGAGTCGGCTGCGGTCGATGCCCACTACGGCGGCGCGACGACGTTCGACTACTTCAAGAACGTGCACGGCCGCAACGGCATCTTCGGCACCGGCGTCGGTGCCCCGAGCCGGGTCCACTACGGCAACAGGTACGTCAACGCGTTCTGGGACGGCACGAAGATGACGTACGGCGACGGCGACGGCGTGCAGTTCGGTCCACTGGTCTCCCTCGACGTCGCCGGCCACGAGATGACGCACGGCGTCACCGAGAACACGGCGGGCCTGACCTACTCGGGTGAGCCGGGCGGACTCAACGAGGCGACGTCGGACATCTTCGGCACGATGGTGGAGTTCTACGCCGCCAACGCCAACGACCTCGCCGACTACTTCATCGGTGAGGAGTTCGACCTCGCCAGCGGTCAGGGCTTCCGGCGGATGGATGACCCGGCGCTCGACGGAGACTCGCAGTCCTGCTGGTCGACGACCACCAAGAACGTCGACGTGCACTTCTCCTCGGGGGTGGGCAACCACTTCTTCTACCTGCTCGCCGAGGGCTCGGGCAGCAAGCCGATCGGCGGCCGCACCCATACCTCGCCGACCTGCAACGGGTCGACCGTCACCGGCATCGGCAACACCGACGCCGCGGCGATCTGGTTCAAGGCACTCGACGCCTACTTCACGTCGGGCACGACGTACGCGCAGGCCCGCGTGGCGACGCTGAACGCCGCGACCGACCTGTTCGGGGCGGCGAGCAACCAGCGCGCTGCCGTGGCAGCGGCCTGGAGCGCCGTCAACGTGAACTGAGGGGCACCGTCGCTGCTTCATCAAGGGATGTCGGGAAGTCGCCGCTTCCCAGGGGTTGCTCACCGTGGGAAGCGGCGCTTCGGCTGCATACCGTGATGAAGCGTCAGCGGCGTCAGCGGTGCTCAGCCCAGCGAGGTGTGGAGCCGGACCTGCTTCACAACAGTGCTGCCGGTGCCGTCGAAGTCGAGCCCGCGGTGGGCGGTGTCGGGCGCCCAGCCGGCCTCGGTCAGGAACGCGCGCAGGGTGTCGTCGTCGGCGATCGCCCACAGCACGGCCCGGGTGAAGCGGTCGGCCTGCATCGTCTCGACCGACGCCTGGAGCAGGCGGGACCCGTGTCCCTTGCCGCGCTCGTCGGGCGCCACCGTCAGCTCGGCCAGCTCGGCGTCGGCCAGGGGATCGCAGTCGGGGTCGGACGCGGGTGCGGTGATCGCGAACCCGACGACGCGGTTGCGCTCGAGCGCGACCAGCACGCGGTTGCGCGCGTCGGGCGGCCGGCTCAGCGAGGCCTGCCACGCGGCCGCGGCGGCGCCGATGTCGCGGGGGAGTGAGTCGGGCGGCAGCACGTCGGCGTACTGCTCGTGCCAGGTGCGCAGCTGCAGCTCGGCGATCGCTGGGGCATCGTCGGCCCAGGCCACGCGGACGGAGACGTCGGCGGTCGGGCTGGGCATGGCACCATCCTGACACCGGCAACCGACTGTTACACACACCTGTCCGAGATGCTCGACTGTGTAACAAATGGTGGTAACGTCCGAGACGTGTACGGCAACGACTTCGGTGCGCCCTCGGATGCGGAGGGAGCGTCCCCGCTGGTCGACAGCGACGAGTTCACGGCCCTGCTCGCCAGCGAGGGCCGGATCGAGCCGCGCGACGACATGCCCGAGGCCTACCGTCGGACGCTGGTGCGCCAGATCGCCCAACACGCCCACTCGGAGATCATCGGCATGCAGCCCGAGGGCAACTGGATCAGCCGCGCGCCGAGCCTGCGCCGCAAAGCGATCCTGATGGCCAAGGTGCAGGACGAGGCCGGCCACGGCCTCTACCTGTACGCCGCCGCGGAGACGCTGGGTGTCGACCGCGCCGACCTGCTGGACGCGCTGCACACCGGCCGCCAGAAGTACTCCTCGATCTTCAACTACCCGACGCTCACCTGGGCCGACGTCGGCGCCATCGGGTGGCTGGTCGACGGTGCCGCGATCGTCAACCAGGTTCCCCTCTGCCGCTGCTCCTACGGTCCGTACGCCCGGGCGATGGTGCGGGTGTGCAAGGAGGAGTCGTTCCACCAGCGCCAGGGCTTCGAGATCCTGCATACGCTCTCCCACGGCACCGCCGCTCAGCACCAGATGGCCCAGGACGCCGTCGACCGCTACTGGTGGCCGTCGCTGATGATGTTCGGCCCGCCCGACGACGACTCGCCCAACTCGGCGCAGTCGATGGCGTGGGGGATCAAGCGGCACAGCAACGACGACCTGCGGCAGCGCTTCGTCGACATGACCGCACCGCAGGCCGAGGTGCTCGGCCTGAGCATCCCTGACCCCGACCTGAGCTGGAACGACGAGCGCGATCACTACGACTTCGGCGCGGTCGACTTCACCGAGCTGTTCGAGGTGATCAGGGGCAACGGCCCCTGCAACGCGCAGCGGATGGCGCACAAGGTCGGCGCGCACGAGGCGGGGGCCTGGGTGCGCGAGGCGGCGACGGCGTACGCGGAGAAGCAGGCTCGCAAGGTAGGTGCGGCATGACTCGCGACTGGCCTCTCTGGGAGGTCTTCGTCCGATCTCGCCGCGGGCTCTCGCACGTGCACGCTGGCTCGCTGCACGCGCCTGACGCCGAGATGGCGCTGCGCAACGCACGTGACCTCTACACCCGGCGCTCCGAGGGCGTCTCTCTCTGGGTGGTCCCGGCTTCGGCGATCGTGGCGTCCAGCCCCGACGAGCGCGACTCGTTCTTCGACCCCGCCGGCGACAAGATCTACCGGCACCCGACGTTCTACGACGTGCCGGAAGGGGTGGCCCATCTATGAGCCTCTTCGACTACACGCTCGGCCTCGCCGACGACGCCCTGATCTCCGCCCAGCGCATGGGCTGGTGGATCAGCCGCGCGCCCGAGCTCGAGGAGGACGTCGCCCTGGCCAACATCGGCCTCGACCAGCTCGGCCAGGCGCGCACCCTGCTGGCCTATGCCGGTGAGGTCGAAGGCGCCGGCCGCGGCGAGGACGACCTCGCCTACTGGCGCGACGAGCGCGACTTCCGCAACGTCTGCCTGGTCGAGCGGCCGCAGGCCGACTTCGGCGTGGCCATGGCGAGGCTGCTGCTCTTCGCGACCTGGCAGTCCGAGCTGTACGCCGGCCTGGTGCGCAGCACCGACCCGACGCTTGCCGGGGTGGCCGGCAAGGCGGTCAAGGAGGTCCGCTACCACGTGGACCACGCCGCCCGCTGGGTCGTGCGGCTCGGCGACGGCACCGACGAGTCCCACGCTCGGATGCAGGCCGCGCTCGACGCCGAGTGGCCGTGGCTCGACGAGCTCTTCGCCCCGGTCGACGCGGCGTTGGTCGATCCCAGCGGGCTGCGCGAGCCGGTCCTGTCCCGGATCGCCGCCGTTGTCGACGAGGCAACGCTCGAGCTACCGCAGGTCACGCCCGCCGTGTCCCGTGGTCGCGAAGGCATCCACACCGAGCACCTCGGGTACCTCTTGGCAGAGATGCAGCACCTCACGCGATCGCACCCGGGAGCGTCATGGTGACGCTCCATGCAACGAGGGTCCGGTCACGGGCCTGGGCGGTCGCCGCCCGGGTGCCGGACCCCGAGCTGCCCGTGGTGACCATCGAGGACCTCGGCATCCTGCGCGACGTCACCGAGGACGACCAGCGACGGGTGCACGTGCAGATCACCCCGACCTACTCCGGTTGCCCTGCCATGGAGACCATCCGCACCGACCTGATCGAGGCGCTCACGCAGGCCGGCTACCGCCGCGTCTGTGTGGAGTTCGTCCTGTCGCCGGCCTGGACCACCGACTGGTTGACCGACGAGGCCCGGGCCAAGCTGTCGGCGTACGGCGTCGCGCCGCCCTCGCCGGTCTCGGAGGTCTCCGGATCGGTCGCGCTGTCGCTGTCGGTGCGCTGTCCGCAGTGCGGCAGTCTCGACACCCGCGAGTCCAGCCACTTCGGTTCGACGTCCTGCAAGGCCCTCTGGGTCTGTCGAACGTGTCGGGAGCCGTTCGACCGCTTCAAGCCGCTCTGATGCCGGCCACCCTCCACTCGCTGCGGGTCGCGGCGATCGACGAGCTGACCGAGGACTCGGTCGCGATCACCTTCGACGTACCCCCGGACCTTGCCGACGACTACGCCTTCGTGCACGGCCAACACCTTTCGATCGCGGACGGCGACGGCATCCGGCGGTCCTTCTCGATCTGTACGCCGCCCTCCTCGCGCATTCTCCGGATCGGCGTGAAGCGTCTGCCCGGTGGCGCGTTCAGCGACCGCGTCGTCTCCCGGCTCCGCGTCGGCGACGAGCTCGAGGTGATGACGCCGGCGGGACGGTTCACCACCCCACTCGATCCCTCGGCGTGCAAGACCTACGTGGCCGTCGCCGCAGGATCGGGCATCACGCCGGTGCTCTCGATCCTGGCAGCCGTGCTCGAGGGCGAGCCGGGCTCGTCGGTCACCCTCATCTACGCCAACCGCAACCAGCGGTCGGTGATGTTCCTCGACGAGGTGCACGACCTCAAGGACCGCTTCCCGGAGCGGGTGCAGATCGTGCACGTGCTGTCGCGGGAGGCGCAGGACGTCGAGCTGTTCTCGGGGCGGCTCGACGCCGAGCGCCTGACCGGCATCCTCGACGCGGTGGCGCCTGCCGCCGACGTCGACGAGTGGTTCCTGTGCGGCCCGCAGGAGATGGTGGTCGAGCTGCGGCAGGCGATCGAGAGCGCCGGCGCTCGCGGGCCGGTGCACACCGAGCTGTTCCATGCCGACCCGGTGCCGCGGGCGCCGGTCGAGGCCCTGGCCGGTGCTGTCGACGGCGCCGCCCGGGTCACCATCCGTCTCGACGGCCGCACGTCCGAGCTCGACCTGCGTCCCGATGGTCCGCCGGTGCTCGAGGCAGCCCTCGCCGTCCGCTCGGACCTGCCGTTCGCCTGCAAGGGCGGGGTCTGCGGCACCTGCCGGGCCCGGCTGGTCGAGGGCTCGGTCGCGATGGACGCCAACTGGGCGCTCGAGCCCGACGAGATCGAGCAGGGCTACGTGCTGACCTGCCAGTCGCATCCGACCACGGAGAAGGTCGTCCTCGACTACGACGCGTAGCGGATTGCGCGACGTGGATAGAGTCGGTTGCATGGAATTTCGCAATCTCGGCAACAGCGGCCTGAAGGTCTCGGAGATCAGCTACGGGAACTGGCTCACGCACGGTTCCCAGGTCGAGGAGGACGCCGCGCTCGCGTGCGTCCGCCAGGCCCTCGACGAGGGGATCACCACCTTCGACACCGCCGACGTCTACGCCAACACCAAGGCAGAGACGGTGCTCGGCAAGGCCCTCCAGGGCGAACGACGCGAGAGCCTGGAGATCTTCACCAAGGTCTTCTGGCCGACCGGGCCCGGTGGCCCCAACGACCACGGGCTTGTCGCGCAAGCACATCTCGGAGTCGATCAACGCCTCGCTCAAGCGACTCGGCACCGACTACGTCGACCTCTACCAGGCGCACCGCTACGACCACGACACCCCGCTCGAGGAGACGATGGAGGCCTTCGCCGACGTCGTCCGCCAGGGCAAGGCGCTCTACATCGGCGTCTCGGAGTGGCGGGCCGAGGAGATCCGGGCCGCGCACGCGCTGGCCCGTGAGCTCAGGATCCCGCTGGTCTCCAGCCAGCCGCAGTACAACCTGCTCTGGCGGGTGATCGAGGCCGAGGTGGTGCCGACCTGCGAGGAGCTCGGGCTCGGCCAGATCGTGTGGTCGCCGATCGCGCAGGGTGCGCTGACGGGCAAGTACCTCCCCGGCCAGCAGGCGCCGGCCGGTTCGCGGGCCACCGACGACAAGGGCGGCGCGGACATGATCAGCCGCTGGCTGCAGGACGACGTGCTCACGCGCATCCAGCAGCTCAAGCCGATCGCCGACGAGGTCGGCCTCAGCCTCGCTCAGCTCGCCGTCGCCTGGGTGCTGCAGAACCCCAACGTCTCCTCGGCGATCATCGGCGCCAGCCGTCCCGAGCAGGTGACCGAGAACGTCAAGGCGGCCGGGGTCAAGCTCGAGCCCGCGACCCTGAAGGCGATCGACGAGGTGGTCGACCCGATCGTCGAGCGCGACCCGGCGAAGACCCAGTCACCCCGCCGCTCCACCTTCTGATTTCCCGCTGACCCGTCAGAAGCGTTTCTGACGGGTCAGCGCGAATCAGCGGTAGTGCTCGGGGAGTTCCTGGCCGATCTTGACCTTGGGCTTCGGCATCCGCATGAACTTCATCTGCAGCGAGCGGGTGACGGCGTAGTAGGTGGTGCCCTTGACGCTCTCGTCGGGGAACCGCACCGCGAGCTGCTTGCGGATCCGGCGGCGGAGCAGCACCAGGTCGAGCACGACCAGCAGCAGCATGCCGAACAGCAGGGTGTTGCCGACGGTGGCGAGGCTGGCGTTGCCGGAGTAGCCGAGCACCATGGTGACGATCAGGATCGGGATCATCAGCTCCACGAAGGAGAACCGGCTGTCGACGTAGTCGCGGATGAAGCGGCGCACGGGTCCCTTGTCTCGGGCGAGGAGGTAGCGCTCGTCGCCGGACTTCATCGCGGCCCGGACCTGCTTGCTCGACTCGCTCTTCGTTTGCCGCTGCCGCTGCATCTGCTCCTTGCGGGTGCGCGGCACCTTGGCGCGCGCCTTCGCGGCTGCCTCGGCTTCCTTGCGGGTCGGCGTCGGCCGACCCTTCCCGCCGACCTTGGTCGGCTGCTCGACGAGCTCGGTGTCTTCGGACTTACGACGGAACAACGGACAGCCTTCTGGCGACGGGATGAAGTGGAGCCACAAGCCTACCCGTGGCCTAGCCCCCTCTTGAGGGCGCAGCATAGGGTGACGGCATGAGTATGGCGAAGCGCATCAGCCTGATTTTCCGGTCGAAGGCCAACAAGGCCCTCGACCGCGCGGAGGACCCCCGCGAGACCCTCGACTACAGCTACCAGCGGCAGCTGGACCTGCTGTCGAAGGTACGCCGCGGCGTGGCCGACGTGGCCACCAGCCGCAAGCGGGTCGAGCTCCAGGTCAACCAGCTCGAGCAGCAGGCCACCAAGCTCCAGGGCCAGGCCGAGAAGGCGCTGCAGATGGAGCGCGAGGACCTCGCGCGCGAGGCGCTGACCCGCAAGTCGGCGCTGGCCGGCCAGATCACCGACCTCAAGGCCCAGCACGCGCAGCTCCAGGGCGAGGAGGAGAAGCTGACCCTCGCCCAGCAGCGGCTCCAGGCGAAGGTGGAGTCCTTCCGCACCCGCAAGGAGACGATCAAGGCGACGTACACCGCCGCGGAGGCACAGACCCGCATCGGCGAGGCCATGTCCGGCATCGGCGAGGAGATGGGCGACGTCGGCATGGCCATCCAGCGGGCCGAGGACAAGACGGCCCAGATGCAGGCCCGGGCCGGCGCGATCGACGAGCTGATCGCCTCCGGGGCCCTCGATGACGCCTCGGCGATCAACGCCGGCGACGACATCTCCCGCGAGCTGGAGCAGATGAGCTCCCAGTCCGACGTCGAGCTCGAGCTGGCCCGCCTCAAGGGGCTGTCGGCACCGCAGGCCCCCGACGCGCTCGAGTCCGCTCCCGAGCCAGGCGAGGCGGCCGCACCGCAGCCGGAAGACCGCGACCGAGGAGGAGCAGCCGCGATGATCGTCCGGATCCTCGGCGAGGGGCAGTACGACGTCTCCGACGACGCCCTCGACCGGCTCAACCAGCTCGACGCCGCCGTCGAGGCGGCGATCGAGGCGGCCGACGAGGCGGCGTTCGCGCAGTCCCTGCACGCCCTGCTGGACGGCGTACGCACCATCGGCGTGGCCCACGACATCGACTCGCTCGACGAGTCCGACCTGATCCTGCCGGGCGCCGACTCCACCATCCACGAGGTCCGCGACCTGCTCAGCGGCGACGGGCTCATCCCCGGCTGAGCGTTCCTGGGCAACCGCACAGGTCTCTTGGGATGACCAGCAAGACTGGACACATGGCACAGCAGCTCGATTCATCCACGACCGGGGCCTGACCGCTCGGATGACCACTGGTCATGTTCCTGCTCGGCGCGCTGTTCGTCGCGCTCATCGCCGCGCCTGATGGCGTCTTCGCCGTTCACGGGGGTCTCGGCGATCGCCATCCTGATCGGCATCGCCGGCATCGGCGTCGCCATCTACCAGTGGTACAACTCCGACAAGGTCGCCATGAAGGCGATGCGGGCCCGTGAGGTCACCCCCGAGGAGGCGCCCGAGCTGCACGGCATGATCGACCGGCTCTGCGCCCTGGCCGACATGCCCAAGCCGCGGGTCGGCATCGCCGACACCCACGTGCCCAACGCGTTCGCCACCGGCCGCTCGCCCGAGCGGGCCGTGGTCTGCGTGACCACCGGCATCCTGCAGACGCTCACCGCCGAGGAGCTCGAGGGCGTGCTCGCCCACGAGCTCTCCCACGTCGCGCACCGCGACGTGCTCGTGATGACCGTGGCCGTCCTCCGCCGGCATCGCCGCCGGCACGCTCGACCCAGGGTGCGCAGTACGGCGCGTTCTTCGGCGGTGGCCGTCGCGACAACAACAACGGCGGGCCTGCCGATCTGGCTGGTCGTGCTGATCGTCAGCCTGGTCGTGTACGCCGTCAGCTTCGTGCTGCTCAAGCTGCTGTCGCGCTACCGCGAGCTGTCCGCCGACCGCGCCGGTGCCTACCTCACGATGAAGCCGCACGCGCTGGCCTCGGCGCTGCAGAAGATCACCGGCGAGATCAACCAGATCCCGCAGAACGGACCTGCGCCAGGTGTCCGCGGCCAGCGCGCTGTGCATCGCCCCGGCCGTCAGGGGCGTCTCGCTGCGGACCCTCACCTCGACCCACCCCCCGCTCGAGAAGCGGCTCGAGCAGCTCGCCAGGATCCAGGCCGAGCTCGGCCGGCCCACTGCATGAGGGCAGCCTGATGGGTTTCTGGGACGCCATCCGGGGGCAGTCCCGGCCGAAGCAGGCCAACCTCGACTCGCTCTTCCTGGTGCCGAGCGCCGCGATCGCCCTGCAGACGGAGCTCGGGACTGATGCCCACCGGCGACGGCTCGGTCTGCTACCGCGCCGCCACCGGGGCGGCGTTCGACCAGACCCAGCAGGAGATCCTCGAGCTGCTCCGCGGCGCGGGCGACGCGCCCGAGGTGCGGGTCACCTCCGACTCGTTCGGGTTCACCTGGATCGAGATCGACCGCGAGCCGGGTGCGGACGTCGAAGGGCTCTGCACAGGCCTCCACGCGGTCAACACCAGCCTCGAGGCCCAGGGCTTCGGCCAGGGTCTGCTCTGCACGCTGGTCACGTTCGAGGGCACCGACGGGCGCAGGATCGCCCTGGTCTACCTCTACAAGCAGGGCACGTTCTACCCGTTCGCACCGCAGGTCGGCGCGGAGCGACAACGCGACAACCTCCTGGAGATCCAGGTGCGCGACGTACTCGACGGGGAGCTACCCCTCGAGAAGCAGCTCTCGCGCTGGCTCGCCGTCTGGGGCGCTCCCGGCCTCTAGATTCCTGTTGACCCGTCAGAAGATCTTCTGACGGGTCAGCGAGAAAGGCTCAGTCCAGGCAGAACTCGTTGCCCTCGGGGTCGGTCATCACGATGTGGCCGTGGCTCAGCGGGGGAGCGGGCTCGGCCCGGTTCACCCTGGACGCGCCGAGGGCGACCAGGCGCTCGCACTCGGACTCCAGCGCCGCCATCCGGTCGTCTCCTTGGAGACCGGGCGCTGCCCGGACGTCGAGGTGCACCCGGTTCTTCGCTGACTTGCCCTCCGGCACCTTCTGGAAGAACAGCCGGGGGCCCTTGCCGTCGGGGTCGTGGCACGCGGAGGCGTCGTTGCGGCTCTCCTGCGGCACCCCGAACGCCTCGAGGGCCGCGTCCCAGGTGTCGAAGCCGGGTGGCGGGGCGTCGTACTCGTAGCCCAGCACCTCGCACCAGAACCCGGCGAGGGCGTTGGGGTCGGCGGCGTCGAACGTCACCTGGAGCTCCTTGGTCATCAGTTCGTTCCTCTCAGGGTGTGGGCGTCGAGGTCGCGCAGCAGGCAGACCTCCGCCAGACGGCGTACTCGGCGTCGAGCTGGGCCGGGGCTGGAACTCGATCTGCTCTCGGAGCAGGGCTTCCAGGTGAGCTGTTCGGTCATGAGTGGAGCCTCCCAGCCAATGCGGACAGATACGGTCCGCTATCCGAGCTAGCCTTGAGGTCATGACCGAGGGGACGACCGAGCGGGTGCTGCGGCTGCTGACGCTGCTTCAGCGCCGCCCGGTGTGGACCGGGCCGCAGCTGGCGGCCGAGCTCGGCGTCACCGATCGGTGTGTACGCCGTGACGTCGAGCGGCTGCGCGCGCTCGGCTACCCCGTCAACGCCACCCAGGGAGTCGGTGGCGGCTACCAGCTCGGGGCCGGTCAGCAGCTCCCGCCGCTCCTGCTCGACGACGAGGAGGCGATCGCGACCGCCGTCTCGCTGCGGCTCGCGGCCGGCGGCACCGTGGCCGGGGCCAGCGAGGCCGCCCTGCGCACCCTCACCAAGCTCGACCAGGTGATGCCGCCGCGGCTGCGCGCCGAGGTCCGCGCCCTGCAGGACGCCACCTCGACCCTGACCGGCGGGGGAGTCGAGGTCGACGGCGAGGTGCTGATGACCCTGGCCCGCGCCTGCCGCGACGCCGTGCGCGTCACCTTCGAGTACGCCGGCCGCGAGGGTGAGCCCTCGACCCGCACCGTCGAACCGGTGCAGCTGGTCGCGACCGCGCGGCGCTGGTACCTCATGGCCTGGGACACCGACCGCGACGACTGGCGCACGTTCCGGCTGGACCGGATGCGCGACACCGCGGCCACCACCTGGCGTTTCAGACCGCGCGAGCACCCCGACCCGGCGGCGTACGTGCAGCAGTCGGTGGTGGCGGCGCCGTACCGCTTCGTGGCGAAGGTGCGGGTGCACGCCCCAGCCGCCGCTGGTGCGGGACCAGGTGCCACCGCAGGTGGGCTCGGTCGAGGAGCAGGCCGACGGCTGGTCGCTGCTGGTGGTCGGCAGCGACGACCTGGACTGGCTCGCCGCCCATCTGGCCCGCCTCGGCCACGACCTCGAGATCCTGGAACCACCCGAGCTCCGCGACGCCGCCGCCCGGATGGCCACTGCCCTGACCGCCATGGCGCGGTAGTCCCGGACAATCGGACTGTGGACAAACGCCGTTCCCACAGGCCCTTCGTCAGGGACTACCGCGGCGTCAGTCCCGGTGGGACTTGCCCGGCAGGTCGAGCATCCGCTGGAGGGCGACCAGCGCGTCGCGCTCGGTGTCGGGGTCGACCTGGATCTGGTTGACGACCTCGCCGGCCACGAGCGACTCCAGCGCCCAGACGAAGTGAGGGAGGTCGATGCGGTTCATGGTCGAGCAGTAGCAGACGTTCTTGTCGAGGAACGCGATCTTCTTGTCGGGATGCGCGTCAGCCAGCCGCTTGACCAGGTTGAGCTCGGTGCCGATCGCCCACGACGACCCCGCAGGAGCCGCCTCGATGGTCTTGATGATGAACTCCGTCGAGCCGACCAGGTCGGCCTTCAGCACCACCTCGTGCTGGCACTCCGGGTGCACCAGGATCTGTACGTCGGGGATGGTCGCCCGCAGCTCGTCGACCACGGCGGGGGAGAAGCGCCCGTGCACCGAGCAGTGGCCCTTCCACAGGATCACCTTGGCGTCGCGCAGCTGCTGGGCGGTCAGGCCGCCGCCGGGGAGCTGGGGGTTCCAGAGCACGCAGTCGTCGAGCGAGAACCCCATCTTCAGCACCGCGGTGTTGCGGCCGAGGTGCTGGTCGGGGAAGAAGATGACCTTGCTGTCCGGCCCCTTCTGCTGGAACGCCCACTCCAGCGCCACCTCGGCGTTCGACGACGTGCACACCACGCCACCGTTGCGACCGCAGAACGCCTTGATGTCGGCGGTGGAGTTCATGTAGGTCACGGGCACCACGACGTCCTGGATGCCGGCGTCGGCCATCGCGTCCCAGGCGTCCTCGACCTGCGCGATGCGGGCCATGTCGGCCATCGAGCAGCCAGCCGCCAGGTCGGGCAGGATCACCTTCTGCTCGGGGCCGGTCAGGATGTCGGCCGACTCGGCCATGAAGTGCACACCGCAGAAGACGATGAACTCCGCGTTCGGGCCGGGCCGCAGCGTCGCGGGCGAGCTTGAACGAGTCGCCGGTGACGTCGGCGAACTGGATGACCTCGTCGCGCTGGTAGTGGTGGCCGAGCACGAAGACCCGCTCGCCGAGCGCCTCCTTGGCCGCGCGGGCGCGCGCCACCAGATCGGGGTCCGAGGCCGAGGGCAGGTCGCCCGGACACTCGACGCCGCGCTCCGAGCCGACGTCACGACCGCGGCCGAGCGGGAGCAGGGGCAGGTCGACGGTGGTCATGCTCAGATCCTATTCGCCGGCGGTGGATGGCAGCAGAGCGCTACAGGAGTGCACCGTTGTGAACGTACGGCGACGGCGGTTTCATCCCGCGCAGCGCGAGGTAGCCGCTGGTGTTCAGCTCCAGGCGGGCGGCGATGCCGATGTCGATCGCCCACTCGTTGGCGGCGGTGATGTGGCCGATGCTCTGCTCGGCTCCGCCGTCGGCGAGCACCGTCCACAGCAGTCGAGCCGCCGTACGCCGGTTGGTGGCCGCCAGCAGGGCCAGCCGACCGCCCTCGTCGAGGTAGGCATAGCCAGATCCGGTCGTGGTGTCGGAGACGATCCAGCGCCACATGCTTTGCATCAGCTGGTGGTCGGGCCCGTGCGCGGCCTCGCGGACCTGCCGGTCGATCGAGTCCATCAGGTCGGTGTCCGCGACGCTGCCCTCGCGCACCTTCTCGATCACCGGGATGGCGGACCGGTCGACCGTGCCGTTCAGGAACATCTGCGGGTGCAGCGAGAACCCCGCCACGCGGTAGCGCCGCGCCGCCTTCGGGTCCGAGGAGGCCGAGAGCATGCCGCGCAGGCAGCCGCGGCCGTGGTGCATCGCCGCCTCGAGCAGCTGCCTGCCGAGCCCGCGCGACTGCAGGCCGGGGCGGACGGCGTACGTCGCCAGGCACCACGTCTTGTCGCGCACGAAGCTGGTGGCCATGCCGACCATGCCGGTGTCGTCCTCGGCGACCCAGCACCCGCCCGGGTCGGTCTCCAGGAAGTGCAGGGTGCGCCGCAGCCAGCTCTCGACGTGCGCGGCTGCTCGAGGCTTCGGGTCCGGCCAGTCGCGCGGATGGGTCCGCCGGTCCAGATCGAGGAAGCTCTCGTCGCTGAGGCGCTCCGCCGTGGGCACGTCAGCGGGCAGCATCGGCCGGATCGTCGCCTCGGTCACCGGGCCAACGTACGCAGGTGATCAGATGGGCGCATGCGAGTTCTGGTCGCCCCCGACAAGTTCGCCGGCACCCTGACGGCCGTCGAGGCAGCGACGGCGATCGCCGAGGGGTGGCGGCGCCGGGCGCCGGACGACGAGCTCGACCTCGCGCCGATGGCCGACGGCGGCCCGGGGTTCGTCGACGTGCTGCACGCGGCGCTGGGCGGCGAGCTGCTCGTGGTCACCGTCGAGGCCGTGCACGGCGAGCAGGTGCCGGCGACGATCCTGCGGGTCGAGGAGACGGCGTACGTCGAGAGCTCGCAGTCGTGCGGGCTCCACCTGCTGGAGGGCGGCGCGGAGCTCGCCACGACCCTCGGCGTGGGCGAGCTGATCCTGGCCGCGGTCGAGAGTGGGGCCACGCGGATCGTGGTCGGTCTCGGCGGCGCCGGCACCAACGACGGCGGGGCGGGGATGCTCGCGCAGCTGGGCGCCACCTCCGACGGCATCCTCGACTGCGGCGCGATGCTGCTCGACGGCATCACCTCGGTCGACCTGGCACCGGCGAAGGCGCGGCTCGAGGGCATCGAGCTGGTCGCCGCCACCGACGTCGACAACCCGCTCACGGGGCTGTTCGGCACCACCAAGACCTACGGCGCCGAGCGCGGGATCCGCGACGAGCTGATCCCGATGGTCGACGGCTGGCTCGAGGAGTTCGCCGTCGCCACGGACCGGCGCACTGCGCTGGAGAAGGGCGCCGGCGCCGGCGGGTGGCGTCGGCTACGGGCTGCTGTGCCTCGGTGCCCGCAGGGTGCCCGGCATCGCCATGGTCGCGACCGCCGTGCGCCTGGCCGAGCGGGCCCGCGATGCCGACCTGGTGGTCACCGGGGAGGGCGCGTTCGACTTCTCGAGCCGCTCCGGCAAGGTGCCGTACGGCGTCGCCGAGATCGCCGCCGATGCGCTGCGGCCCTGCGTGGCGCTGGCCGGGCAGGTGCTGGTGGGCTCGCGGGAGATGCGCGCGCTTGGGCGTGGAGTCGGCGTACTCGCTCGTGGACCTCGTGGGCGAGGAGCGCGCGTTCGCCGACCCGGCCGGCTCGCTGGCCGCGCTGGCCGAGCGCGTGGCGCGCACCTGGTCGAGGTGAGTCGCGTCTCTTTGGAATAACCCGGTGTGTGCGACCATTGAGGGAGTAAGACGCGAAACCACGACCCCCTGGGAGCAAGCACATGACCGAGCAGGTCGAGACCACCGAAGAGCGCCGCACCGACCAGATCAACCTGAGCGCAGTCGCGGCCAGCAAGGTGCGGAGCCTCCTCGAGCAGGAGGGTCGCGACGACCTCCAGCTGCGGATCTCCGTGCAGCCGGGCGGCTGCAGCGGACTGCGCTACCAGCTCTTCTTCGACGAGCGCACCCTCGATGGTGACGTCGTCACCGACTTCGACGGCGTCGGCGTCGTCGTCGACCGGATGAGCGTCCCCTACCTCAGCGGCGCGATGATCGACTTCGTCGACAGCATCGAGAAGCAGGGCTTCACCATCGACAACCCCAACGCCACGGGTTCGTGCGCGTGCGGCGACTGCTTCCACTGAGTCCCGCAGCTCGAGACGACGCAACAGCCCCCGCCGGTTCGGCGGGGGCTGTTGTCGTCTGCGGGGGCCGCTGGTCAGTCGAGGTGAAGGTGCAGGGCGTTGGCGATCCGGGCCGCTGCCGCCGAGATCTCCACGTCGCGCTTGGTGATTTCGCGCGGGAACTCCTCGAAGTGGATGCTCGGCGCGGGGCCCACCGCGGACGCCGCGGCGCGCTCCAGCAGACGCTCCAGGCCGAGGTTGCGACCGCACGCCTCGCAGTCGGCATGCATCTCCGCGGGCGTGGCTGCATCGGCGTAGGCGCTCACGCTTCGACGCTATTGGCTACTCCCAGGTATCCCTAGGTCTACGCCTCGGTAGTCTTCGCGCCATGTCTGACGCCGCTGACGGGTCCACCGGTCCACTGCTGATCGCGGGCTCCATCGCCACCGACCACCTGATGTCCTTCGGAGGGAAGTTCGCCGACTCCCTTGTCGTCGAGCAGCTCGACAAGCTGTCGGTGTCGTTCCTGGTCCAGGATCTCGAGATCCGCCGCGGGGGCGTCGCCCCCAACATGTGCTTCGGGCTCGGCAGGCTCGGGCTGCGCCCGGTGCTGGTCGGCTCGGCCGGCGAGGACTTCGCCGACTACCGCTCCTGGCTGGAGCGCCACAACGTCGACTGCGACTCGGTGCACATCTCCGAGACCCTGCACACCGCGCGGTTCGTGTGCACGACCGACACGACGATGGCCCAGTTCGCGTCCTTCTACCCCGGCGCGATGAGCGAGGCCCGGCTGATCGAGCTCAGCCCGATCGTGGCCCGGGTGGGGGAGCCGGCCTACGTGCTGGTCGGGGCCGACGACCCCGACGCCATGCGCCGCCACACCCACGAGTGCCGCCAGCGCGGCTACGCGTTCATCGCCGACTGCTCACAACAGCTGGCGTTCGGCGAGGGCGAGCTGATCCGCGACCTGATCGATGGTGCGGCGATCCTGTTCTCCAACGAGTACGAGTCGCACATGATCGAGCAGAAGACCGGCTGGTCCGCCGACGAGGTGCTCTCCCGCGTCGGCACCCAGGTGACCACGCTCGGCAAGGACGGCGTCCGGATCCTGCGCGCGGGAGAGGACCCGATCGTGGTCTCCGCCGCCAAGGGCGTCACCGCGGTGGAGCCCACCGGTGTCGGCGACGCGTTCCGTGCGGGCTTCCTGGCGGCGCTGAGCTGGCAGCTGAGCCTGGAGCGGGCGGCACAGGTCGGCGGCACGCTGGCGGCCTACGTCGTGGAGACGGTCGGCACCCAGGAGTACGACTTCACTCCCGAGGAGTTCGTGGCGCGCGTCGAAGGGTCGTTCGGCCCCGAGGCTGCCAAGGACGTCGCCGCCCACCTGAGCTAACTGAGGCGCCGCACCAGGTAGCGGGGCACTCCGTCATCGGCGGTGTCCTCGCCGGCGTACTCCTGCGCGCGCATGCGGCACCAGGCCGGGATGTCGTGGCGGGCCGCCGCGTCGTCGGCGACGACACCGAGCACCTCGCCGACCGCGACGTCCTCGATGTGACGGCCGAGCTCGATGACCGGCGACGGGCACAGCTGGCCGCGGCAGTCGAGCTCGAGGGCGATCACAGGTTCAGCTCCGCGCGCAGGTCGGCGACGACCGCGGGCAGCTCGGCGCAGAACCGATCGACCTCGTCGTCCGTGGCGTCGCGGGTCAGCGAGACCCGCACGTTGCCGTGGGTCAGCGCACCCATGGCCGCCAGCACGTGGCTGGGCTCGAGCGTGGACGAGGTGCACGCCGACCCGCTGGCGACGCCGAACCCGCGCCGCTCGAGCGCGTGCACCAGAGACTCGCCGTCGACGTAGAGGCAGGAGAAGGTCACCAGGTGGGGGAGCCGGTCGACCGGGTCGCCCACGACCTCGGTGTCGGGCACCGCGGAGGCGGCTGCTCGGACGCGATCGATCATCGACCGGTGGCGCGCGTTGACGGCGTCGCGCTCCTCGGTGATCGCCCTGAGCGCGGCCGCAGCGGCCAGCGCGGCGGGCACGTTCTCGTAGCCCGACGCGCGCTCGTCGACCCGGTCGTCGCCGGGAAAGGCGTTGCGCCAACGGGCGCCCTTGCGCACGAGCAGGATGCCCACCCCCGCAGGGCCTCCCCACTTGTGCGCGGACCCGGCGGCCGCCGCCCAGCCGGCGGGCAGAGGCAGCCGGCCCATCGACGCGCAGGCGTCGACGAAGAGCGGTACGTCGCCGATGGCGGCCGAGGCCTCCTCGACCGGTTGGACGGTGCCGACCTCGTGGTTGGCGGACTGGAGCGCGACCGCGGCAGTGCCGGGTCGCTGGGCCGCGGCGGTCAGCTCCGCCAGGCGCACCCGGGCGTCGGGTTCCACCGGCACGGCCAGGTGCTCGCCGCCGGCCCACGAGGCGGCGTGCAGCACGGCGGAGTGTTCGACGGCGCTGTGCACGACGCGGTCGCCGGCGCGGGCACGACCGAGACGCAGGCCCAGGAGCCCGCGGTGCACGGCGTCGGTGCCGGAGGGAGTGAAGGTCACCTCGTCGGCGCGCACGTCCAGGCAGTCCGCCACGACGGCCCGGGCGTTGTCGAGGATCAGCCGCGCGTTGCGCCCCGGTCCATGCAGCCTGCGGGGGTCGGCGTACCCCTGGTCGAGGGCTGCGAGAAACGCCTCCCGCGCCGCGGGATGCAGCGGCTCCGACGATGCTGCGTCGAAGTACCCCGTCGCATTTGTCACACCACCACGTTAGCGACCCACCCTGCCGGGTCACCGGGGGGCGATTCCGATAGTGTGCGGTCTGTTCGTAGTGGTGTTCGTGACCGCCTGAGAGGAAGGCTCGTTCGTGGGTCTGCAGCTCCCCGCGCGCACGGCAGGATCGACGCAGCGACTGCGTCGCTTGTCCCTGCTGGCGATGCCGCTAGTCGGCGTACTTGTCCTGAGCGGTTGTTCCGAGGAGGGCAAGCGACTCGCGATGCCCGATCCGGCCACCGAGGAGGGCGAGCACATCCTCTCGCTGTGGCAGGGCGCGTGGATCGCCGCCTTGCTGACCGGTGTCGTGGTCTGGGGGCTGATCTTCTACGCCTCGTGGCGGTTCCGCCGGCGGAGCGACGACGAGATCCCGATCCAGACCCGCTACAACCTGCCGCTGGAGATCTTCTACACGATCTTCCCGATCGTGATGGTCGTGGTGTTCTTCTCGCACACGGTGCGGGTCCAGAACCTCGTGCTGGACGACTCGCCGCCCGACAACACCGTTGTCGTGGTCGGGCAGCAGTGGTCCTGGACGTTCAACCACCCCGACACCGTCGATGGGCAGAACGTCTACGAGTTCGGCACCGGCAACTACGTCCCGACCCTGTATCTGCCGGTCGGCGAGACCACCCGGTTCGAGCTGCGTACCCCCGACGTGATCCATGACTTCGGCGTCCCCGGCTTCCTGATGAAGATGGACGTCATGCCGGGCCAGGACAACGAGTTCCAGGTCACGCCGAAGACCATCGGCAGCTACTCCGGCAAGTGCTACGAGCTCTGCGGCGTCTACCACTCGCGGATGATCTTCGAGGTCGAGGTCGTCTCGCGCGAGAAGTACGACGAATACCTGCAGGGACTGGCCGACGCCGGCAACATTTCCGATGAGCCGATCCTCGGTGGCGAGTACTCCGAGACGCAGGTTGGCAAGGATGTCGAAGAGGGGGGCGTAGAGCAGTGACCACCACCGCCGCTCGTGCCACAGACGTGACGACGACCCGCAAGCCGTTGGGTCAGGAACTCGTCAAGATCATGACGACAACCGATCACAAGCTGATCGGCAAGCTCTACCTGGTCACGTCGTTCGCCTGGTTCCTGATCGCGGGCCTGATGGCCATGCTGATCCGCTCCGAGCTGGCCTACCCCGGCTCGCAGGTGGTCAACGAAGAGCTCTACAACCAGCTGTTCACCATGCACGGCACGATCATGCTGCTGCTGTTCGCGACGCCGCTCTTCTTCGGGTTCGGCAACGTCGTCATGCCGCTGCAGATCGGCTCGCCCGACGTCGCGTTCCCGCGGCTCAACATGTTCAGCTACTGGCTGTTCCTCTTCGGTGGTCTGATCGCGGGCTCCGGCTTCTTCACGCCCCAGGGCGCTGCCGACTTCGGCTGGTTCGCCTACACACCGCTGTCCGACGCAGTCCGATCGCCAGGCGTGGGCGGTGACCTGTGGATCATGGGTCTGTGGATGGCCGGTCTCGGCACCATCCTCGGCGCGGTCAACTTCATCACCACGATCATCTGCATGCGCGCCCCCGGCATGACCATGTTCCGGATGCCGCTGTTCGTCTGGAACACGCTGGTCACCAGCCTGCTGGTCCTGATCGCGTTCCCGGTGCTCGCCGGCGCGCTGCTCTCGCTCGAGGCCGATCGGCTGCTCGGAGCCCATGTCTTCGACACTGCTCATGGCGGAGCTCTGCTCTGGCAACACCTGTTCTGGTTCTTCGGGCATCCAGAGGTCTACATCATCGCTCTGCCCTTTTTCGGCATCGTGACCGAGATCTTGCCGGTCTTCAGCCGCAAACCGCTGTTCGGCTACATCGGTCTGGTCGGGGCGACGCTCGGCATCGCGATCCTCTCGGTCGCGGTCTGGGCGCACCACATGTTCGTCACCGGAGCCGTCAACCTGCCGTTCTTCTCCGGCATGACGTTCCTGATAGCCGTGCCTACGGGCGTGAAGTTCTTCAACTGGATCGGCACGATGTGGGGCGGGTCGATTTCATTCGACACCCCTATGCTCTGGTCGGTCGGCTTCCTGACCACCTTCCTTTTCGGCGGGCTGACCGGCATCATCCTGGCCTCGCCGCCACTCGACTTCCACGTCTCCGACTCCTACTTCGTGGTCGCGCACTTCCACTACGTCGTCTTCGGCACCGTGGTGTTCGCGATGTTTGCCGGGTTCTACTTCTGGTGGCCGAAGATGACCGGCCGGATGCTCGACGAGCGACTAGGCAAACTGCACTTCTGGCTCCTGTTCGTCGGCTTCCACACCACGTTCCTGGTGCAGCACTGGGTCGGTGTCGAAGGCATGCCCCGACGTATCGCGGACTATCTGGGCAAGGACGGGTGGACCACCCTCAACCAGATCTCGACGATCGGCGCCTTCCTGCTCGGCGCCTCGACGCTGCCGTTCCTCTACAACGTCTACATCTCACGGCGCGCACCCAAGGTCGAGGTCGATGACCCGTGGGGCTGGGGCCGCTCGCTCGAGTGGGCCACCAGCTGCCCGCCGCCGCGACACAACTTCGTCACCATCCCGCGGATCCGGTCCGAGTCTCCTGCCTTCGATCTGCACCATCCGGAGATCGCTGCGATCGAGCTCGACGAGAACCAAGCCGCGGCCAAGGGCGACTTCGCCGACGCCCCCGACATGGAGGGGCGCCAGGAGATGCTCGACGAGCGCCGCGCGGGCAAGAGTCCCACTGAGGACCTCGACCCCGAAGACGGCAGCGCTGACCAGGGAGATGAGGGTCGATGAAGTCCGAGGCCTTGATCTTCGGGATCACCACGGTGTTCCTGGTGCTGGTGACGCCGGCGTACTGGTTCATCACCGACGCCAGCGACCGCGGCCCGGACTGGACAGGCACGTCTGCCCTGGTGATGACCACGCTGCTCGCGGCGATGGTCACCCTCTACCTGGGCTTCCACGCGAAGAAGATGGACCCGCGTCCGGAGGACCGCAAGGATGCCGAGATCGCCGACGGGGCGGGGGAGCTGGGCTTCTTCCCGCCGTACTCCTGGTGGCCGCTGTGGTGCGCTCTCACGCTCGCTGTGATGGTCTTCGGGCTTGCTGCTGGCGCCTGGTGGATGTTCATCATCGGTACGGCGCTGGGCTCGGTGGCCCTGAGCGGCCTGATCTTCGAGTACTACCGAGGTGAGCACGCTCACTGAGCGTCACCCCCGAGATTTCCGGATCTCGACCAGCCACCGGTTACCCTGAAGGAGTCGGCCGATCGGCCACGCCGCCGCCCCCAGCGACGACCTCACGGGAGTAATGACCATGCGACTTCGGCATGCTCGCCACACGGCCAGCGCCACCGCGCTCGTCCTAGCCTGCTTCGCGCTGGTCGCCTGCGATGCGGGTTCTGCGCTGCCCGGCAGCTCCGACGACGACCCGAGCAGCAGCTCGGACGCGAGCGCGAACGACGAGCCGGAAGAACCGGCCGCGGTCGTCACCGCCAACGTCGAGAAGGGCGCCACCGATGTGCCCGTCGACAAGACGATCGAGATCGCAGTTGCCGACGGCACCCTGACCAAGGTGTCGGTGACCTCCGAGGCCGGCGACCTCGCCGGCGAGATCTCCGCCGACAGCAAGGGCTGGTTCTCCACCGACGGGCTCGAGCCGGGTGCGGCGTACTCCATGCGCACGGAGGCCAAGGGTGACGACGGCCAGGTCGTGCGCCAGACCTCGCGATTCACGACCGTGCCGCTGACCCTCGACGAGCAGACGTTCCCCTCCATCGCTCCGCTGCAGGGCGAGGAGGTGGGTGTCGGCATGCCCGTGGTCGTCAGCTTCGACATCCCGGTCACCGACCAGGCCACCTTCGAGAAGCACATGAGGGTGAAGTCCACCCCTGCGCAGCCCGGCAGCTGGCACTGGCTGAGCGACTCCGAGGCGCACTGGCGCCCCAAGACTTACTGGAAGGCTGGCACCCAGGTCTCCGTGGACGTCGACGTCAACGGCGTCGCGGCGGGCAACGGCATCTACGGCCAGGAAGATCGCAAGATCGACTTCACGATCGGCGACGCGAACATCTACCGCGTCGACGCCGTGACTCACGACATGAAGGTCTTCTCCAACGGTGAGCTGCTCCGGACCATCCCGATCACGACGGGGGAGCAGCCGGCATTCACCACCCGCTCCGGCGTGAAGGTGATCATGGAGAAGTTCGAGAGCAAGCGGATGAACTCCGAGACGGTCGGCATCACCGGCGCGGAGGCCTACGACCTCGCCGGGGTCAAGTGGGCAATGCGGGTCACCAACTCCGGTGAGTTCATCCACGCCGCCCCGTGGTCGGTCGGCTCCCAGGGCAACGCCAACGTCTCCCACGGGTGCACCGGCATGAGCACCGACAACGCCGCCTGGCTCTACGCCATGTCCAAGCGTGGCGACGTCGTCGAGTACTCCGGCACCAACCGCCCGATGGAAGACGGCAACGGCTACGCCGACTGGAACACCCCCTTCGCCGAGTACAAGCAAGGCTCCGCCCTCAGCTGACCGTTCAACGCTGACCCGTCAGAAGATCTTCTGACGGGTCAGCGCTTTTCCACAGGCACGGAACCCGCGTGATTGAGTGCAGCTGGATGCGGGGCAGGTTCGGGCATGCGCACCAGTTGGAACTTGCCGACCCTGTTCGAGTTGTTGTGCCGGCTGCCGTTCGCTGAACCGTTCACCGCGCGAGGCGCCTTAGAGCGCGGCGTGAAACGCGTCGAGCTGGGCGCTCTCCTTGCCGAAGGTCTACTGAGTCATCCGATCCGTGGCGTCTATGTTCGGACCGATGTCGAGGACACCCTGCTCCTACGGATCCGGATGTTGCGTTTGGTGGTACCCCGCGACTGTGTGGTGACGGACCAGACCGCCGCATGGCTATGGGGAGCCGAAGCAGCGCTGACGCCTGGAGACCACCTCGTCCCACCTCCCGTGTCGGTGTTTGCGCCACCCGGCCGTCGGTTGCGCAACGGCCTGGTCCGCAGCGGAGAACGGCTGCTCGCCCAGGGCGACATCGAACAGGTCGACGCTCTGCTGGTGACCACCCCGCTGCGTACAGCGTGCGACGCAGCGCGGCTGCTGCCACGAGACCATGCGTTGGCCGCGATGGATGCGCTGGCTGCTCTCGACGCCTTCACGGTGGACCAGCTGAACGCTGAGCTAGGCCGGTTCAAGGGCTACCGGGGAGTCATCCAGGCGAGGGCCCTCGCGCCGCTTGTCGATCCGCGGTCGGGATCGCACAGCGAGAGCGTCTTGAGACTGCGCTGGAAGGATGCGGGCTTGCCCGGGCCGGAGTGTCAGATCGAGATACCCGCGCCCAACGGTAGGTGGTTCATCCTCGACATGGGGTTGCGTGAGCACAGGTTCGGGGCGGAGTACGACGGCGAGCAGTTTCACGGTGAGAAGCAGCAGGACCACGACGAGGACCGCCGCGAGTGGATGCGCCTGCACCATGGCTGGACCATCGTCGTGGCCCGCAAGCAGAACATCTACGGACGAAACCAGGACATTGCACAGATCCTGCGCCGAGAGTTCAAGGCGCTGACCCTGAAATCACGCTGACCCTGAAATCACGCTGACCCGTCAGAAGATCTTCTGACGGGTCAGCGGTGGAGCGGGTGGGTCAGTGGTCGCCGCGGAGGGTCTCGCCTTCGACCTCGTGGTGACCGTCGAACTGGTGGCCGTCAGCAGCGTGGCCTTCCAACGCCGCCTGCAGCTCCTGCTCGTGGTCGGCGTGGTGGTGGCCGGCCTCGAGCTCCTCGGCAGTCGGCTTCTGGACGTTGTCGGCGAACATCATCGAGGACAGCTTGGCTCGGATGCCGTTGAGCCGCCCACCGGGAGCAGGTACGCCGTTGGAGTCCGTCTCCGAGTCGGGGCTGTAGACCTCGTCCCGGTCGCGGGCGGTGAGCGTGTAGGCGCGCTCCTCGCTGATCGGCAGGTGCCGCTCGCTGTAGCCGCCCTCGGCCGACCGCATGATGATGCCGGTCTCGTAGCCGTGGAGCAGCTTGCCCTCGTCGTGCCGCTGCAAGGAGATGCACCAGCGCTTCGTGATGATGAACGCGATCAGCGGAGCCAGGAAGATCAGCACCCGGAACACATAGGTGATCTGGTTGATGCTCAGATGCAGCTTGATCGCGATGATGTCGTTGCCGCCGGCCATCCACGCGATGGCGTAGAAGGTCATCAGCGAGACCATCACCGCAGTCCGGGTCGGCGCGTTGCGCGGACGCTGCAGGAGGTGGTGCTCCCGCTTGTCGCCGGTGATCCAGGACTCGATGAACGGCAGCACCATCAGCACCATCAGCATGAGCGGCGGTGCGATCAGGATCGGGATCATGATGTTCCACGACACCAGGTAGCCGAAGATCTCCGACTCCCAGCCGGGGATGATCCGGAGCAGGCCGTCGGGCCAACCCATGTACCAGTCGGGTTGGGAGCCGGCCGTCACCTTCGTCGGGTCGTAGGGCCCGAACTTCCACAGTGGGTTGATCGTCAGCAGGCCACCCATGAGGGCGGTGACGCCGAAGACGATGAAGAAGAACCCGCCGGCCTTGGCGGCGTACACCGGGAGCATCGGGAAGCCCACGACGTTCTGCTCGGTGCGGCCGGGCCCGGGCCACTGGGTGTGCTTGTGGTAGACGAGCAGCAGCATGTGCGCCGCGATCAGGGCCAGCAGGAGGCCTGGGATCAGCAACACGTGGGCGATGTAGAACCGCGGGATGATCGACTCGCCTGGGAACTCGCCGCCGAAGATGAAGAACGACATGTAGGAGCCGACCACCGGGCTGGCCTTCATGAACCCGTCAGCGGCGCGTACGCCGGTGCCGGAGAGCAGATCGTCTGGCAGGGAGTAGCCGGTGAAGCCCTCGAGCGTGCCGAGCAGCAGCAGCAGGCAACCGATCACCCAGTTGAGCTCGCGGGGCTTGCGGTAGGCGCCGGTGAAGGCCACGCGCAGCAGGTGGATCATCATCGCCGCGATGAAGAGCATGGCCGACCAGTGGTGCATCTGCCGCATGAGCAGGCCGCCGCGGACGTCGAACGAGATGTTCATGGTCGAGGCGAAGGCCTCGGACACGTGGACGCCGCGAAGGGGGTCGTAGGAGCCGTCGTAGGCGACCTCACCCATGCTGGGCGTGAACCACAGCGTCAGGAAGACGCCGGTCAGCAGCAGGATGACGAAGCTCCAGAGCGCGATCTCGCCCAGCATGAAGGACCAGTGGTCCGGGAAGACCTTCCGGACCTGCTTCTTCATGGCGGTGCCGAGGCCGAGGCGCTCGTCGGCCCAGTTGGCCACGACGCCCGCCTTGTTGGGCTTGGCGGTCGTGGCGGCGGCAGTCGCGTTGGTGCTGGCGACCTTGCTGGTGTCGATGCTTTGGTTGCTCATCCCTTGTTCCGCTCCCAGAAGCTCGGTCCGACCGGCTCGGTGAAGTCTCGCTGTGCGACCAAGTATCCCTCTTCGTCGACCATGATCGGAAGCTGCGGGAGGGCGCGCGCGGCCGGGCCGAAGACCACCTTGCCGGAGTCGGACAGGTCGAAGGTGGACTGGTGGCACGGGCACAGCAGGTGGTGGGTGGTGCGCTCCAGGAGCGAGATCGGGCAGCCGACGTGGGTGCAGATCTTGGAGTAGGCCACGATCCCGTCGGGCGCCCAGTTGTCGCGTCCCTCACCGTGCTTGATGTCGGCGGGCTCCATGCGGTGCAGGATCAGCGCCGCTTTGGACTTCGTGATCTGCACCTCGACGCCGTGGAGCTCCAGCTCGCCGGTCTCGGGGTCGGGTTCGAAGAGGATGGCCGGCGCCGCGTTGACGAGGTCGCCCACCTCGAGGTCCGAGGCCTTGATCCGGGTGCCGATGGCGTCGCGCACGATGTGCATGCCCTCAGCCCAGACGGTGTGGTAGAGGCCGGCCCCGGGGTAGTCCTGGGCTTCCTCGACCTGGCCTGGCGTGGGGCCGAGGTCGCGCAGCCCGAGCACCACGGGTACGCCGAGCAGCGCCATCGAGCCGAGCAGCGTGTTGCGCACCAGGGGACGCCGGCCGATGCCGGACTCCTCGGTGCCGAGAGTGATGGCTTCGACGATCTCCGTGCGGTCCTCGTCGGAGGACCGGATCGCGTGGCGCATCTCGACGATCTCGTGGTCGCCCATCAGCTTGCGGGCCCACTGGATGGCACCGATGCCGATGAGCAGGAGCGCCAGGCCCAGGGTCATGCCCAGCGCGAGGTTGGACGCGTTGAGGCCGGCGAACGTGTCGTCCTTCTGCACCGCGAAGTAGGAGACGGCGAAGAGCACCGTGCAGAGCGCCGAGAGGGCGAACAGCGCCGCCACCTGCCGCTCCGCGCGCTTCTCCTGGGCCGGGTCCACATCGGTGGGCCGCCAGACGTGGTCCGGGAGGCCCGGGTTGGCGATGGGTTCCTCGGCTACCGCCGGGACATTGTCGTCGTGTGCGTCGCTCACGCGTCCGCCCCCTTGCTGGACGTGTCGGGCTGCCGGTTGGAACGAGTCGTGTGGGCGGCGATCCAGATCGCGAACCCGACCAGCCCGCCGATGCCGACGAGCCAGGCGAACAGGCCCTCGCTCACGGGGCCCATAGCGCCGAGGCCGAAGCCGCCCTGGCCGGGCGCCTCGTCGAGGGCCTCGAGGTAGGCGATGACGTCGCGCTTCGACTCGGGCGGAATGTTGCCGTTGGAGAAGTTGGGCATCGTCTGCGGGCCGGTCAGCAGCGCCTCGTAGATGTGCTGCGGGTCGACACCACGGATCTGCGGGGCCTGGCCGCCGCGAGGCATCGCGCCGCCCGCACCCTCGAAGTTGTGGCAGGCCGTGCAGTTGGTCAGGAAGATCTGCCCACCGCGCGCGACTGCCTCGTCACGCTCTTCCTCGCTCATGCCCTCGAGGCTGTAGTCGCTCTCGTCGGGGATCGCGGGGCCGGGGCCGAGGGTGGCGACGAAGGCCGCGAGATCGGCGATCTCCTCGTCGTTGTAGACCGCGGGCTTCGCCTCGGCCTGGGCACCGGGCTGGGCCATCGGCATCCGGCCGGTGTCGACCTGGAAGTGCACCGCGGCGGCGCCCACGCCGGCCAGCGGGGGACCGTACTGGGTCCCGTCCTGGGTCAGCACGCCCTCGCCGTTCGCGCCGTGGCAGAACGAGCAGCCGACGAGGAAGAGCTCGCGGCCCTCGGCAGCGGAGCCGACGTCGCCTTCTTCGGTGTCGGCGGAGGCCGGAGCGAACGCGGCGTACAGGCCACCGGTCAGCAGGAGGCCGAACAGCAGGACGACGATCCCGGCAAGCGGGCCCCGGCGATGGCGGGAGAGTCGGCCGGCGGAGCGGTTCAGGAGGCGCACTGTCTGTCCCTTGTCAGTCCTGGTCGGTCTTCGGTCGCGAACGGTGGAGGCTCACTGGATCAGGTAGATCGTCGCGAACAGGCCGATCCAGACCACGTCGACGAAGTGCCAGTAGTAGGACACGACGATCGCGCTGACGGCTTGCTCGTGGGTGAACTTCCGGGCGATGTAGGTGCGGCCGAGCACGAAGAGGAAGGCGATCAGCCCGCCCGTGACGTGGATGCCGTGGAAGCCGGTGGTGAGGTAGAACATCGTGCCGTACGCCGAGTCCTGGATCGTGGTGCCTTCCTGGACGAGCGTGGCGTACTCGACGGCCTGGCCGGCGATGAAGATCGCGCCCATGATGTACGTGAGGATGAACCACTCACGCAGGCCCCAGCCGCTGACCTTGAGCACCGAACCGGCGCGGCCGACCTGGCCCCGCTCGGCGGCGAACACGCCGAGCTGGCAGGTCAGCGACGAGAGCACCAGGATCGTGGTGTTCACGGCCGCGAACGGCACGTCCAGCAGGGCGGTGTTCTGGTCCCACAGATCGGGGCTGACGGCCCGGATCGTGAAGTACGACGCGAACAGGGCCGCGAAGAACATCAGCTCGCTGGAAAGCCAGATGATGGTCCCGACCGCCACCATGCTCGGGCGGTCGTGGTGGCCGTGCAGACGCGAGGCCGGAATGGTTGCTGTGGTCGCCACGCCGTCATTATGTCGGTACTGGGCCCTGAGGGCACCTCGACCCCCTGATCTACGGGGGTCATAAAGTTCACACCGTGCTGAAAGAGTCGGAGACGCCCCGTTGCTGACGGTGGTGAACGCTGCCGATGCGCTCCCCAGACTCACCGCCGGGGCGTTCTTCAGCGAGTGGTCGCTGGCCCCGTTGCCCCTCGTGATCACGGTCTGGGCGACCGGTCTCTACCTGCTCGGCGTGCTCACCCTGCGGCGCCGCGGCGACCACTGGCCCCTGGGGCGGACGCTGGCGTTCGTGGTGGTCGGCATGGGCTGCTTCTACGTCGCCACCTCGTCCGGCCTGGCGGCGTACGACACCGCGCTGCTGAGCGTGCACATGGTCCAGCACATGGTGCTCTCGATGATCGTCCCGCTGGCGCTCGCGCTGGGGGCGCCGGTCACCCTGGCTCTGCGCACGCTTCCGGCGGCCCCCCGCCGGTGGCTGCTGGCGGTGGTGCACTCCCGCGTGGCGAAGGTGCTGTCGTTCCCGCCGCTGGCGTTCCTCCTGTACGTCGTCTCGCCGTGGGCGCTCTACTTCTCCGGCTGGTACGACGCCTCGCTCGAGTCGGTCTACGTGCACGAGCTGATGCACGTCCACCTGGTGCTGGTCGGCTCGCTCTTCTTCTGGCCCCTGGTCGGCGTCGACCCGCTGCCCAACCGGGTCGGCTACCCGTTCCGGGTGCTGCTCACGGTGCTGACCCTGCCCTTCCATGCCTTCCTCGGCGTCACGATCATGGGGCAGGAGACGCTGATCGGCGGCGACTGGTACCCCTCGCTGCACGACGGGCCGATGGGCGCCTGGCTGCCCGACCCCGCCGCCGACCAGGAGCTCGCCGGCGGGATCCTCTGGGGCGCCGGCGACCTGGTGGGGCTGGTCTTCTTCGCGGTGCTGTTCACGCAGTGGGTGAGGTCGTCGATGAAGGAGGCCGAACGCGAGGACCGCAAGCTCGACCTGATCGAGGCCCGCGAGCGTCGGTCCCGGTAGCATCGCGCCCGTGAGTGACTCCAAGTCCGCCCTCAAGGTGCTGGTCTACAGCGACGACGTCAACACGCGTCAGCAGGTGATCCTGGCGCTGGGCCGGCGTCCCCACCCGGACCTGCCCGAGCTCCAGTACGTCGAGGTCGCGACCGAGCCTGTCGTCATCCAGAACCTCGACTCCGGCACCATCGCGCTGGCCATCCTCGACGGCGAGGCCGTGCCTGCCGGCGGCCTCGGGATCGCCAAGCAGCTCAAGGACGAGATCTACAACTGCCCGCCGGTGCTGGTGCTGATCGGCCGTCCGCAGGACGCGTGGCTGGCGACCTGGTCGCGGGCGGACGCCACCGTGGCCCACCCGCTCGACCCGATCCAGCTCGCCGACGCCGTGGTCGCCCTGCTGCGCTCCCGCGTGCCGGCCTGACTCACGTGTCGACCTGGGCCGACGTGCTCGGCGCGCTCGTCGCCCGCACCGACCTGACCGCCGAGCAGACCAGCTGGGCGATGGGCGAGATCCTCGCCGGCGCGGCCACCCCTTCCCAGATCGCCGGCTTCGCGGTCGCCCTGCGGGCCAAGGGCGAGACCATCGACGAGCTGTCGGGCCTGCTCGACGCCATGTACGCCGTCAGCACGCCCATCGAGGTGCCCGGCCGGGTGCTCGACGTGGTCGGCACCGGTGGTGACCGCTCGATGTCGGTCAACATCTCCACGATGGCCGCGATCGTGGCGGCCGGGGCCGGCGCCCGCGTGGTCAAGCACGGCAACCGCTCCGCCTCGTCGAAGGCCGGCTCGGCCGACGTGCTCGAGACGCTCGGCATCCGCCTCGACCTGCCGCCGGACCGCGTCGCGGCAGTCGCCGAGGAGGCGGGCATCACCTTCTGCTTCGCCGCCGCCTTCCACCCGGCTCTGCGCCACGCGGCGGTGCCGCGCCGCGAGCTCGGCATCGGCACCACCTTCAACTTTCTCGGCCCGCTCGCCAACCCGGTCAAGCCCGCTGCGCAGGCCATCGGCTGCGCCGACCCGAGGATGGCGCCGGTGATGGCCGGGGTCTTCGCCCGGCGCGGGGTCGACGCGTGGGTGTTCCGCGGCGACGACGGTCTCGACGAGCTGACCACGACCACCACCTCCACCGTCTGGGTCGTGCACGACGGCGAGGTCACCGAGGCCACCCTCGACCCGTCGGAGCTCGGCATCGAACGCGCCAGCGCCGACGCGCTGCGCGGGGGCGACGTGACCCACAACGCCGACGTCGTACGCCGCCTGCTCGACGGTGAGCAGGGCGCGGTCCGCGACGCCGTACTCCTCAATGCGGGTGCAGCCCTCGCCGTCTACGACGCGCCCGGCACCCCGGTCACCGAGGCGTTGTCGGCCGGCCTCGACCGGGCGCGCTCCGCGGTCGACTCGGGGGCCGCGAAGGCCGCCCTCGACGGCTGGGTGGCCGCGGCCGCCCGCTGAGCGTCAGAGGTCCAGCTCGTACGTCTCACCGTTGCGGTGGAAGCCGACGTGCTCGTAGTAGTCGCCGAGCGCGACGGGCGAGGTGCGCACGTGGGTGATCCCGAGATCCTTGAGCACGCCGCTGCGACGCCAGACGAACTCTCCCGGTGAGAAGTCGCGGTACTTCGGCGTCACGTAGTCGAGCTCGATGTGGGCGATGTCGCCTTCGCGGCGCAGCAGCACCATGCCAACGGTCTCGTCGCGCTTGACGATCACGAAGGCGTGCTGGCCCTCGTCGGGGCGAGAGCCGAAGTCGGGCTGGAAGGTGCGGATGTCCTTCTCGTGCGTCTTCAGCACGTGCTTGAAGTACTCGTCGTCGAGGTTGACCTGCACGACCTCGAAGACCTCGTGGTCGTGGCGGTCGCGGGTCAGCCGCACGATGAAGCCGATGTTGATCAGGGCCAGCACGGCGTTCATCCCCACCATCGGCCAGACCTCGATGACGGCGTTGAACAGCAGCAGGATCAGCGTGGCCGCGAGGTTGAGCGCCCGGAACCGGAGCACCCGGGCCTGCAGCAGCGAGTACACCAGGAGCGCGCTGCCACCCCAGCCGAGGATGTCGATCCAGTGGTCATCGAGCCAGGTCACTCGCGCAGGCTAGCGGCCAGAAGCCCAGGCTCGCTGAGTGCCGGGTTCAGTCGAGTCCGAGAGAGAACGCCGACTCGAGGTCGTGCTGGGAGTAGGCCCGGAACGCGATGTGGGTCTCGGTCTCGGTGACGCCGGCGACCTTGTTGAGCTGGTCGGCCACGACCGCCGCGACATCGTCGTGGTTGCGCACCCGGACCATCGCGATGAGGTCGATCTGCCCGGTGACGGAGTAGACCTCGCTGACCCCTTCCAGGGCCGCGATCTGCTCGGCGACCTCGGGGATCCTGGCGACGTCGGCCTTCACGAAGACGATGGCGGTGATCATGGCGGGAGCCTAGCGGCGTCTGCTCGTGGCTCCGCGCCCAACTGAAGGCGGGATCGCTGGTGCCATGAGACAGTCGCCAAGATCCCAATGACTGCGGCCAGCGTGGTCCAGATTCCGATGAGCAGGGGCTCGCTGCGGAGGGCCAGCCACCAGGAGTTGTCAGTCCAAGCGTCTTCCCGAAGCACGAACCACCCTTCGGAGATCGAGCCGAGAAGGATGGCGCTTCCTTGAACTGCCAGCACCGGAAGTATCACCCGCCGCGCCCAGACCCCGGTGTGGGCGACAGCCATGGCCGCCATCGGTGCAATGCACACCAGGGCTTCGAGGCCGTGGCGATATCCATAGAAACCGTCGCCGCCCATGAATGGCGAGAACGAAGCCTGAAAGACGGTGTACGTGACTCCTCCGATTGCCAACCACTGAGCCCAGTCAGGGAATGACCGCCAGCCGCGAATCAGGGCCGGTAGCAGCACCAACAGCACCGGAGTCCAGACGAGGATCCCCCTATCGAGCGAGACCCACATGCCCAGCTGGTTGACCAATCTGTCGGACAGCCCATCTCCGAACGGGGTTTCGCTCACGCTGTCGATGTATCCCGATGCGCTGTAGCCGCCACCAGGGCTCCACGATCCGTAGAGCCAATGAGTCCACACGGAGGCTAGGGCCATCCATGCCGCAGCTGGCAAACCGACAGCGAGGGCGATGCGCGGCTGTCGGCGCGCCAAAGCCACTCCCAAGCCAACGACCGCGACGATCAAGGCGGTGTGGGGGCGGCCCCAAAGAGCTAACCCACCGAAGGTGCCCACCAACCACCAACGGTCACGTGAAGCGGCGTAGGCGATGCCACATACCCCTAGAACGGTCACCGAATGAGTCCAGATCGCGTTGCCAGCCACGGACCAAATGGGGGTGGCCAAAGCGAAGACCGCGGCGCAGTTGAGAGCCATGCGAGATGACAGCAGGTACGAGAGCATGAGGTAGAAAAGCGCGACTGCGCCAGCAGCGAGCGCCGCAGCGGTGAGTACCCCAGGGGCAAGGTCGAAGTCCTCGGGGGCACTGCCGGAGAACGACAGCCAGTAAGCAGGAATGGAAACAGCTACGACTCCTGGCGATCGAGCCAACGTCGTGTGCTCGCCGTTCGTCAGCGCCCCCGGAGCATGGTTCCTGGCGATTCCGATCGCCGCTGTGTCCAGATCGTCGATCCACGGCTCGCCCGTTGTGGCAATGCGCCATGCGACCAGCGATGCGCCGTAAGCGTCGTCATTTGTGAGTTCGTACGCACCTGTCGCAGCGAAGATGAAGAAGCATCCGAAGAACAACGAGAGCATTGACCCAACCAGGTGCTTTCGCGGGACGGGACGCCGGCTGGACTCGTTGCTCACTAGATGATCCAATCCGAAGTTGTCGCAGCCACATCACGAATGCGGAAATGCTGCCGCCTCACTTCGCAAGTCAATCGATGACTGGCGACCGGCGCCGTCAACCGGGCACGTCCACTCGCCGTCAATTTCGATCAGGCGGATCGTGGGCGACTCGAGCCAGCGCAGCACGCGTTCGCTCTCCTCCGCGGTGGCCGCAGGCACGGGACCTGGGGCGGGGGTGACCGTCTCGGCCATCGCCCGCAGCTCCGCGACGAACGCGTGGGCGTCGGCACCCGGCGGGATCACGGCGGCGGCCGCGAGCCGGCCGTAGCGGACGATGTGGACGGCCCAGCGACCGTCGTCCTCGCGCCTGGCGGCGACCACCTCGGCACATCGGGTCAGCGAGGTCAGCCGCTGGGAGCGGGCGGCGGCCCGCACGAAAGCGGCAAGCCGGTCACGGTGGACGCCGGCCTCCTCGAAGCGCTCCTCGGCAGCGAGCGCCGACATCCGGGCGTTGACGATCTCGACGACGTCGTCGGGGCGCTGGAGGATCGTGTCGCGCAGGCGGCGTACGACGGCGGCGTAGGTGTCGCTGTCGGCGGTGCCGTCGCAGGGCGACAGGCAGCGGCCCATCTCGGCGAGCACGCATGCGGCTCGTGACGGTCGCAGCCCGAGACGGTCGGTGCACTGCCGCACCGGGAAGGTGTCGTGCAGCGCCGCCAGGCACTTCTCGGCCATCTTCTTCGACCCGAACGGGCCGAGGTAGTCGGCGTCGTCGTCGAGCACTTTCTTGACGAGCGACAGCCGTGGCCACGGCTCGCGCGTGAGCTTGATGAAGGTGACCTTCTCCGGGAAGCGCGACCGACGGTTGTAGCTGGGCTTGTGCTCGGCGATCAACCGCAGCTCGCGGACCTCGGCCTCGAGGGGAGTGGCGCACTCGATGCCGGTCACCGACGAGGCGAGCCCCACCATCTCGCCCATCCGCGACCGGGTCTCGGAGGCGGTGAAGTAGGAGCGCACGCGGGTGCGGAGGTCGCGAGAGGTGCCGACGTAGAGGACGCGGGAGCGGTCGTCCTTGAACAGGTAGACACCGGGGGAGTGCGGCAGGCCATCGGCGAGGTGACGCTTGCGCCGCTGGGCCGTGGTCACCCGCGACGAGAAGGTCTGCAGCTCCTCGAGCGTGTGCACTCCGAGCCCGCCGAGCCGCTCCATCAGCCCGTGGAGCACATCGACGGTCGCGCGGGCGTCGGAGAGCGCCCGGTGGTTGGGAGTCGTCGTGGACCGGAAGGCCCTGGCCAGCGACGAGAGCTTGCAGTTGGGCGCGTCGTCGCGGGTGATCACCCGACGGGCCACCTTGGCGGTGTCGACCACCTCGAAGGTCGGCCAGGGTCGCTCCTGCACTTCGCAGAAGTGGCGCAGGAAGCCGACGTCGAAGGGCGCATTGTGAGCCACCAGCACCGAGCCGGCCGCGAACTCGAGGAACGCCGGCAGGACGGAGTCGATGCTCGGCGAGTCGGCCACCATCGAATTGCTGATGCCGGTGAGCACCGCGATGAAGGCCGGGATGTCCGTGTGGGGGTTGACCAGTGTCTGGAACTCGCCGAGCACCTCCCCGCCGCGCACCTTGACCGCGCCGATCTCAGTGATCATCGACCCCGCCGCCGCCGAACCGCCCGTGGTCTCCAGGTCGACCACGCAGAAGGTGATGTCGCGCAGCGGCCGGCCGAGTTCGTCGAAGCTGCGCTGGCTCTCCCACAACGACGGGGCCGACTGAGGCGCGCTGTGAGAGGTGGTGCGGGTGGGACTGACGGTCACGTTCCGACCGTAGGGCGGTCCACCGACAGAGCCGTGGCGCCGCGCTGAATAGGGTGACGCCGTGGCTCCCTCGATACCCGACGATGCACACCGGTGGCGGTGCGGTGGCTGCGGCAATCTCACTCGCTTCGACGTGACGCGCACCCGGCGTACGACGGAGTACTGGCACTTCGACCTGGCCGGCGAGCCCGGCGTCGAGGAGAGCGCGCTCCTGGGCGAGGAGGTCGAACTGGTGACCTGCCGCTGGTGTGGGCGCACCGACGCGATCGAGACGGTCTCCCGGGTGGACGCCCCGCTCTCGGAGGATCCCGCCGCCGACTGATCGTCGCGTCCGGGAGCTCTGTCGGTGGTGCCTGGGAGCGTGTGTCACATGACGACGAGAATCGACTGCGACACCTGCGTGGTGCGCGGCCTGGCGTGCCACGACTGCGTGGTGACCGTGCTGCTGGGCCCTCCCCCCGAGCTGACCTTCGACGACGAGGAACGCCGCGCCTTCGACGTGCTTGCCGAGGGCGGGCTGGTCCCGCCGCTGCGCCTGGTGCGGCCCGTGGCGGGCCCCGAGGTCGAGTCGGCCTGAGTCAGAGTGCGAAAAGTGTGCTGGGACACGTGTCCACAACCTGACTGCAAGAGTTGGCCTGGGTCGCCAAGGCGGCTAACGTGGCGCCTCAGGTGTCCGTGACAGTGGGTCAGCAGGATCCGCGCGGGCACCGCGCTGAGTCCGAGACGTCGCATCAACCACGATGCAGCAGATCGGAGCCGGGGAACCAACGGTTGTCGCACCACAGGGACGTGGGACGGCACCATCTGGGGTGAATCACCCGCGAGGCGCCGCGAAACCGGTGGCGAGGAGCGGGCGTAGGGCCAGTCGTGCCCGAATCCGTCAGCTCACCCGGTAGGCGTACGACACGCAAGGAGAGCGCCCGCTCGTGCACCACGACCGGACCACCTCTCGGCATCCTCGCCGACACCGCATCGTCACCGCCGTCTCGGGACTCGCCATCGCGCTCGCGATCGGCTTGGTCCCGTCCACCTCGGCCCAGGCCGAGCCCGATATCGACGACGTCCAGGCTCGGGTCGACAAGCTCTACCACGAGGCCGAGCAGGCCTCCGAGCGCTACAACGACGCCAAGCTCGAGCTCGCCGAGCTTCACCAGGACCTCGACTCCCTGTCCTCGGACCAGAAGCGCCAGGACCAGGCGCTGAAGTCGGTCCGCGACCGGCTCGCCGACTCCGTGGTGGACCAGTACGAAGGCAGCGACATCTCGGCCGCCGGCCAGGTCTTCCTCTCCGGCGACTCCAGCTCGTTCCTGTCGCAGCTGACCACGATGGCGGCGTACAGCGACTACCAGGACCAGCTCTTCGACGACTACGCGACGGAGATCGAGTCCCTCGACATCCGTCAGGACGCGACCCAGCGCCGCGCCGACCAGGTCGCCGCGCTCGAGAAGCGCCTGGCGTCCGAGAAGAAGACGATCGACGCGAAGCACTCCGAGGCGCAGGCACTGCTCGATCGCCTCGAGGAGGAGGAGCGCGAAGCCATCCTGTCGCGCGGCAGCGTCCGGTTGCCGTCCGACGTGCCCGCCTCCGGTCGGGCCGCGATCGCCATCGGCTACGCCATGGCCCAGGTCGGCGACTCCTACGTCTACGGCGCGGCCGGCCCGAGCTCGTTCGACTGCTCCGGGCTGACCATGATGGCGTGGGGACAGGCCGGCGTCGGTCTGCCGCACTCCTCGGGCGCGCAGTACAGCTCCGGGCCCCATGTCTCTGCCGCCGACCTGCAGCCCGGCGACCTGGTCTTCTACTACACCCCGATCAGTCACGTCGGGATGTACATCGGCAACGGCCTGATCGTGCACGCGGCCAACCCCGGCTCGGGCGTCCTGGTGTCGGATCTCTACTCCATGCCGTACGTCGGCGCGGTCCGGCCGGGCTGACCCGCGCTGGCTCGATTCCGCGCTTCGAAGGCCGGCCGTCCACTCTGGTGGGTGGCCGGTCTTTCGCTGTCCCTCCTCGCAGTCGTCGCCGGTCTCGCGTGGTACGCCACCCGTCCCGATCCCTATGTCGCGCCCCGGCCCGACGACACCGGGCCACGAGTCGCGCCAGCAGCCGCCTCCGCCGCCCTGGACGAGCTGACCTCGGCCGTGCAGGGCGGGCAGACCGACGCGGCTGCCGACCTCGCCGCCGACGACGCGGCCTCGACCGCCCAGCTGGTCGCCCTCGCGACCAACGCCGAGCAGCTCCGTCTCGAGGACTTCACGCTGCGCTACGTCGACGAGGCCAGCGGCATCTCACCGGACGGCACCTGGACCGCGGCCGTGGACGCCACCTGGGCGTTCGGCGGCTTCGACGCTGGCCCCCTCGCGCGCCGAGGTGCTGGTGACCTTCCGGCTCGAGGCCGACGATCCCGCACGTGCCCGGATCGTCTCGGTCGGCGGGGGCGACCGGCGCAGCCCGGTGTGGATGCAGGGCCCGGTGGCGGTGCGGCGTACGCCGCAGACGCTGGTGCTGGTGGGCGGCGACCCTCGGCAGCTCGCCGACTACGAGCGCGTGGCGGAGGCTTCGATCCCCTACGTCACCCGGGTGCTCACCTCGTGGCGCCCGCGGCTGGTGGTGGAGGTGCCCGCCGACCGAGCGGGCCTGGAGGCGGCGCTGGATGTCCAGCCGGGCACCTACTCCTCGATCGCGGCGGTGACCGCCGCGCCCGACGGCCTGCTGACCCCCGACGCCCCGTTGCACGTGTTCGTGAACCCGGAGGTCTTCGACCGCAACAGCGCGCAGGGCGACCGGGTGGTGATGAGCCACGAGGCCACCCACGTGGCGACCCGGGCGCCGGAGAGCATGGGGCCGAAGTGGCTGGTGGAGGGCTTCGCCGACTACGTCGCCCTGCGCGGCATCGACCTGCCGATGTCGCGGACGGCCGCACAGATCATCCGAGAGGTGCGACGGCAGGGGGTGCCGCCGGCGCTGCCCGACGAGGACGACTTCAGCGGCGCCGAGGCACACCTCGGCGCGGCCTACGAGGCCGCCTGGCTGGTGACGGTGGTGCTGGCCGACCGCGGCGGTGAGGCGGCGCTGGTGCGCTTCTACGAAGCTGCCAACACTGGCGAGCCGCTCGTGGAGCCGCTGCGAGACGGTTTCGGCTGGACCGAGCAGGACCTGGTCCGCGCCTGGCAGCAGCGGCTGGAGGAGCTGGCCAGGTGAACGACGAGAGCCGGCGTACGGCGCAGGTGGTGGCTGCCGTGGGCGGCATCGCGTTCGTGGTGCTGGCGTGGTGGTTGGTCCCGTGGGATCCGGTGCCTGGTGGTGACCTGAGTCCCGTGTCAGCGGGCTCGGTCTTCACCGCCGAGGAGATCCAGCGGGCCGAGGAGTTCTCCCGGTGGGCCAGGGCGTGGAGCTGGAGCTCGCTGGTCGTGTCCTTGCTCGTGGCCTGCTGGTTCGGTTTCACCCGCAGGGGCCGGCGGCTCTTCGACCGGCTCCGTGGGCCGTGGTGGCTCCAGGTGCTCGCGGCGGTGGCCGTGCTCGCCGTGGTGGGCCGACTGGTGACGCTGCCGTTCGCGGTGGCCCAGAGGGTGCTCTACCGCGACTACGGGCTCACCGAGCAGGCCTGGTCGGGCTTCGCGGTCGACGTGGCCAAGAACGAGCTGGTCGACATCGTGGTCACGTCCATCGGTGTGGTCGTGGTGATGGCCTGTGCCCGGCGCTGGCAGCGGGCCTGGCCGGCGGTCGCGGGCGCGCTGCTGGTGGCTCTGGTGGCCGTCGGCTCGTTCGTCTACCCCGTGGTCGTCGAGCCGGTCTTCAACAACTTCACCTCGCTGGCCGATGGCCCGCTGCGCACGCAGATCTTCGAGCTGGCCGAGAAGGAGGACGTGCCGATCGACGACGTGCTCGTCGCCGACGCCTCGCGGCGTACGACGACCCTCAACGCCTACGTCTCGGGCTTCGGCAGCACGCGGCGCGTCGTCGTCTACGACAACCTCGTGGAGTCGCTCCCGGAGGACGAGGCGCTCTCGGTGATCGCGCACGAGCTCGCGCACGCCCATCACCACGACGTGCTCTCCGGCACCGCCCTCGGAGCCGCGGGCTCGCTGCTCGGAGTCGGCCTGTTGGCGCTGCTGCTCGGCGCGCTGCGGCGACGCGGCTGGCCGGCGCTGCGAGAGCCGCAGGTGGTGCCGGTGCTGCTGGCCGTGGTGGCCCTGGCGACCCTGGCGACCGCGCCGGTGCAGAACGGCATCAGCCGGCAGATCGAGACCCGGGCGGACGCCGACGCCCTGGCGACGACGGGGGACTCGGCTGCCTTCATCGCCATGCAGCGCGAGCTGGCCCTGCGTTCCCTGGCCGATCCCACGCCGATGGCGTGGTCGCAGTGGTGGTTCGGCAGCCACCCGCCCGTGCTCAAACGAATAGCCCTCGCCGTCCGGATGAGTGGCGACTGAGTCGCCTTCATCCGATCGGCGAGGGCTTTGTCCCTCTCGAAGGGTTCTTATTCGTTGGAGCCGGCCGTGGCCGGCTCCGCTGAGGGGATGCGGTGCCGCTCCCTCCGCGGCACCGCAGTCCCCTCAGCTTGCGCAGTTGCTGGTGGCGTGCGGCGAGGCGTTGCTGGCGATGGTGTCGCAGGTCTTGTCGAACGCGTCCCGGACGATCGGGCCGAGCGCGAACACCGCGACCACGATCAGGGCGGCGATGCCGGCGATCAACAGGCCGTACTCCACGGCGGAGGCGCCGCGCTCCTCGCGCTTCGCGAAGAGCCTCTCGATGAGAATCTCGAACTTGCTCATGATCGTGGACCCTTCCGATGCGAGCTGATCGCAGGCCGGACTAGGAAGCGCAGTTGGTGGCGTGCGGGTTGCCGTCGTTCGACGCGATGGTGTCGCAGGTCTTGTCGAACGCGTCCCGGACGATCGGGCCGAGAGCGAAGACCGCGACCACGATCAGGGCGGCGATGCCGGCGATCAGCAGGCCGTACTCCACGGCCGAGGCGCCACGCTCTTCGTTCTTGATCCGGCGGGCCTCGATGAAGCTCATCAGCTTGTCCATCATGGTTCTTTCTCCCTCAACGTGGTGTGGATGGTTCCCGAGCACGAGGTACAGGAACCTCATGTGGAAGATCCTCGTGCAGCAGCCACCTCCACCGAATCGGGAGAACGGCTCGACCCGAGTAGTCATTTCGGACTACGTCCGCGAGCCTTCGGCGGCGCGCTGAAACGCCTGCTCAGCCGATGGCTGAGCAGGCGTTCGAGACGTTGCGACAGGCGGGTAGGTCAGCTGCGGGCGCCGGGCGCCACGCTGGAGAGCAGTCCCGTCCGCATGGCGGTGACCAGCGCCTGGGCGCGGTTGACGGCGCCGAGCTTCTGGTAGATCCGGGCGATGTGCGACTTGGCCGTCGACTCGCTGAGATAGAGCTTCTCGCCGATGGCCGCGGCGCCCAGCCCGTCGGCCAGCAGCAGCAGGACGTCGTGCTCGCGCTCGGTGAGCCGCGACGACTCCGAGGCCTGGCGACGCATCATGGCGCCGACCAGCCCGGCACAGACGAACGAGCGCGGGGAGACCGCGGCGTGCCGGGCGGCCTTGACCACCTCGCCGGCGGGCGCGTCCTTGCCGACGAAGCCGGAGGCGCCGGCCTCCATCGCGGCGAAGATCTGGTCGTCGCCGGAGTGCATCGTCAGCACGATCAGCCCGACCTCGTCGGCGCCCTTGCGGATCGCGCGCACGATGTCCAGGCCGGTGCCGTCCTGCAGCTGGAGGTCGGCGATCACGACATCGGGCTTCAGCTCGCCGTAGGCGGTCAGCGCCTCGGCGACGCTGCTTGCCGTGGCGATCACGGTGAGGTCGTCCTCGAGGTCGATCACGGCCCCCAGGCCGTTGCGGATCAGCTCGTGGTCGTCGACCAGGAGGATGCGGGTCGGAGCGTCGCTCATGAGCTCACCTTTTCTTCTGTCGGTGCATGGTTCGGTGCGGAGGTCTCGGGTTCTTCGGGCACGATCCGGACGCGGACGGCGAGGCCGCCCTCGGGACTGGTGCCGATGGTCAGCTCGGCGTCGGCCAGCAGGGCGCGCTCCTGCATGATCTGCAGGCCGTGGGAGTCGTTGCGGGCCTGCTGGAGGCCACGCCCGTCGTCGGAGATGGTGATCGACGCTGCGGGTGCGTGCACCTGGCAGTGCACGGTGATGGCGGTCGCCTTGGCGTGCTTGATCGCGTTGTTCATGGCTTCCTGGGTGATCCGGTAGAGCTCGGCCTCGACGGCCGGCTGCAACCGGGTCGTGTGCTCGTCGAGGGTGACGTGGATCGGGATGCCGGACACCTCGCTGAGGTTGCGGGCGACCGAGCTGATCGCCGCGCCGAGGCTCTCGCTCTCCCCGACGCTGGTGCGCAGGGTGAGCACGGACTGGCGGACCTCGGCCACCACGTGGCTGACCCGTTCGCGCAGCACCTGGAACTGCTGGGCCTGCTGAGGGCTCGCGGGCTTCGCGGCGAGCGCATCCACCAGGTAGCCCAGCGAGGCGATGTCCTGGGCCACGCCGTCGTGCATCTCGCGAGCCAGGCGTCGGCGTTCGTCGGCGGTGGCGCTGTCGCGGAACTCCGAGAAGAGCAGCGCGGTGTCGAGGCGGACGGCGTCGGCCTTCAGCCGGGCGGACAGCAGGCCGATCTTCCGCGGCAGGTCGAAGGTGTCGAGCTTCACGCGGTCCGACAGGACCCCGCCGATGATGGCCCGGTCGCCGACGGGGAAGGCGAACGCGCTGCCGCCGATCACGGTGTCGGTGCGGGCCCAGGCCTCGACGGCCAGCGCCTCGCCCTGGTGGAGGTCGTCTGCCGACTCCGACGAGCGGCCGACGACCGAGATCAAGGTCTCGCCGCGAGGCACGTAGAGGGCGATCGCCGAGACCGGCAGCTTGTCACCCACCGTGCTCAGCAGGCTGCCGGCGATGGTGTTCACGTCCAGGCCCGAGCTCAGCCCGCCGGAGATGTCGATCAGCTGACGGATCAGGTCCTGGGCATGGCGGTACGGCGCCAGGTCGTCGTCGTCCGCGAGTGCGGTGGCCCGGATGAAGACCGAGATCATGCCGATCCCGAGTGCGGCGATGGTCCAGGCGAAGATCGCCTCGTAGGTCTGCTCGCTCGATGGGGTCGCCGTTGGTGTTGAAGAACAGGGCTGCGGGGAACAGCACGATCAGCTGCGCCGAGAGGGCGCGGGCGGACCCGTAGAACCCTTCGTTCAGTCCCGCGACGAACGGGCAGCACCGTGAGCGCGATCAAGCGGAGCCGAGCGTGTAGTCGACCGCGATGGCGCAGACCAGCCCGGTGAGCGCGGCTTCCTCGGTGCGCGACAGCGTCGTCCGGAGTCGCGGCTTCCAGGCGGCCACCTGGCCGAGGCCCCAGATCGCGAGCAGGGTCACGAAGACCGTCGCGACCACGTTGGGCGACGGGTCGTCCGTTGTCGGCCTGCTCCGCCACCAGGGCGACCGCGATCGCGACCAGCACGAAGGCGCGTGCGGCGCCTGACAGCCGGAGAAGTTGCCTGTTGCGCATCAAGACCTAACCAAAGCCATCCAGCACGGTAAGCACAGCCGGCCCCATCACGGCCATGAACAGGCAGGGAAGGATGCAGAAGATCAGGGGCACGGTGATCTTCACCGGCACCTGCTGCGCCTTGGTCTCGGCGCGCTGGCGGCGCTTGACCCGCATCTCTCCGGACTGCACCCGGAGCACGGTAGCAACGGGGATGCCCAGGATGTCGGCCTGCACCATGGCGCTGACGAAGGATCGCAGCTCGTCGACGCTGGTGCGGTCGGCCATGGCGCGCAGGGCTTCCGCGCGGCCCTGACCGATCTGCATCTCCCGCAACAGCCGCGAGAACTCCTCGGCCAGCGGTCCTTCGGTGTTGCGCGCCACCTGCTGCACCGCGGCGTCGAAGCCCAGGCCGGACTCCACGCTGATGGTCATCAGGTCGATGGCGTCGGGCAGGTCGCGCTGCATCTGGTTGGCCCGGTCGTAGCCGCGCTGGTAGAGGTAGAGGTCGGGCACGAAGAAGCCCACGGCCAGCCCGACGAGCAGGGCCAGGATCCGGATGGATCCCGGCGTCCCGACGATCAGGGCGAGGGCGAGGCCCACGAGTGCGAGAGCGATCGCGCCGATCACCTTGCCGGACAGCACCCGTTCGACCGTCCAGCCAGCCGGGTTGCCGGCCAGGTCGAGCTTGTGGCGGATCCGCTCCGAGGCATCGGCTCCGGTGAGCCGCCTGCCCAGGGTGAGTGCCCGGTCGTGCAGGGGCTCCAGCACCCGCTCGCCGAACGGCCGGTCGAGCTCCTTGGTCATCTCGGTCGGAGCATTGCCCATCGCCTCGAGCACGGCGATCGACCGGCTCACCCCGCCCGCGGGCTGGGCGTTGCCGATGGCCATCGCCACCAGGAGGATCGCGGCGAGGACCAGGATCAGGCCCATCACGAAGAGAAGTACCACGTCACACCTCCACCTTGACGAGCTTGCTCATCCAGAAAATGCCCACCAGCAGCCACAGCGTCGCACCGATCAGCATGGCGAGGCCACGAACGTCGGTGAACAGCGGCATCACGTAGTCGCGCTTGGCCACGAAGAGGTAGAGCAGGAACCCGGGCGGCAGCACCGAGAGCACCATCGCCGACATCCGGCCCTCGGCCGAGAGCGAGGCCACCTGCCTGCGCAGGTACTCCCGCTCGCGCATCGTGGCGGCCACGGTGTCCAGCAGCTCGGCGAGGTTGCCGCCGACCTGCCGCTGGATGTTGATGGCCATCACGACCCAGGCGAAGTCCTTGCTGTCGAACCGCTCAGCAACGCCCTCGAGCGCCACTTCGAGCGGCACACCCAGCCGGGTCTCGACCAGCACCCGCTTGAACTCGGTGGCGACGGGCTCGGTGCCCTCGCGCACGATCGTGTCGATCGACTGGGCCAGCGAGAGGCCGGCCGCGAGCGAGCCGGACATCAGCTGCAGGGTGTCGGGCAGGGCGGCGTTGAACTTCTTGCGGCGGCGCGTCTTGCGGAACCCCAGGTAGAACCAGGGGCCGACGATGCCGAACCCCAGGAAGACGAAGCCGACGACCAGGCTGCCCTGACCCAGGAGCAGGCCCACGGCGCCGGAGACGACCATGATGGTGAGGTGCAGCAGCAACCACTCGGCTGACTTGAGGTCACTCCCGGCGCCTTCGAGGCGCTGGGTGATCCGGGCGTCGAGACTCTGGTTGCGCCGGAGCACCTCGGCCGCCGCCTCCTTCGCCTGCGCGAGTGGCTCTCCGCTGCCGGTGCTGGCGACCGGGTCGCTGCCCGCGCCCGTCGACCGGGTGTAGGAAGCAACGCGGTCGACCACACCAACGGGTCCGGGAGCGGACGGCACCAGCAGGACGAGCAGGGCGACCAGGCCCAGACCGACGGCGCCGACGCCGGCGTACATCACCCACTCGGACGGTGACCAGCCGCGGTCGGTGGCAACCGTCTCCGGCACGATCGCGCCCTGGATCGTGGTGTACGCCGAGGCGGTGATGTCATCGCCGCCCACAGCCGGGATGGTCACCTCGATGGTGCCTTGCGTGTCGCTCTCGGACCCAGGCACCCGTGCGGTGACCAGGACCTGGGTGGCGAGCACGTCGGCCTCGGCGGAGAACGTCTCGGCAAGTGCGTCGTTGTCGGCGCTGATCACCCGCCCGTTTCCGGCGCGCGCCAGCTGCTCGAGGGCCGCGAGGTCCGGGCCGCTCTGCTCGAGGGCGACGACATCGACGAGCAGGCCTCCGTCGGAGATCGCCGTCACGACGTCCTCGACCGGGGTGGTGCTGGTGTCGGCGCCGTCGGAGAGGACCAGCAGCGAGCGCTGGCCGTCGTCGCCGGCCATGTCGACCGCCGCGAGGACGCCGTCGTAGAGCCTCGTCTGCCGCGCGAGCTCCAGGTCCTCGATCACCGCACGAGCGGCGTCTCGGTCCTGGGTCGGCTCGAGCGACGAGGACACCTCCGCGGCGAAGCTGACGATGCCGACGAGCACGTCGTCGGGAAGGCCGTCCAGGTAGGCGAGAGCGGCCTCCTTGGCGGCGCGGAAGCGCGGGCCGCGCATCGACCGGCTCGTGTCGATCGCGAGCACGGCGGTGCGCTGGACGAGCGTCGAGGTCTCGGCAGGCACGGCGACGGCGTCGGCGTCGGTGTCGTTGATCGTCACCGACACGTCGTCGAGCTCGACCTCCGCGCCGGCCGGCACGGAGACCAGGATCTGGAGGCCTTCCGAGGTCGGCTCGACGTGCGCGATGGAACCGTCGGCGGCCGAGGCCGTGCCGGCGGAGCCCAGGATCACGGTGCCCGCGACCACGGCCGCGGCGATGATGGAGCGGAGCGCGGACATCAGATGCGGTCCGTGTGGAAGATGAGCGGGTCGACCGTCACGTTGTGGTTGGCCAGCTTGTCGAGGAACTTCGGACGCAGCCCGGTCGACCGCAGTCGGCCGAGGTTGCGGCCCTCGGAGTCGAAGCCAGCGGTGTTGTCGAAGACGAAGATGTCCTGGAGCGTGATCACGTCACCCTCCATCCGCTCGACCTCCGTGATGTGGGTGAGCCGGCGCGACCCGTCCTTGAAGCGCGTCTGATGGACGATCAGGTCGACCGCCGAGGCCACCTGCTCGCGGATGGCGCGGACAGGCAGGTCCATGCCCGCCATCAGCACCATGGTCTCCATCCGCGACAGCGTGTCGCGAGGGCCGTTGGAGTGCAGGGTGCAGATGGAGCCGTCGTGACCGGTGTTCATCGCCTGCAGCATGTCCAGCGCCGAGGCGTCCCGGACCTCACCGACGATGATGCGGTCGGGGCGCATGCGGAGCGAGTTCTTGACCAGGTCGCGGATGCTCACCGCACCCTTGCCCTCGATGTTGGCAGGGCGCGACTCGAGGCGGACGACGTGCTCCTGCTTGAGCTGCAGCTCGGCGGCGTCCTCGATGGTCACGATCCGCTCGTCGTTCGGGATGAACGACGAGAGCACGTTGAGGGTCGTTGTCTTGCCGGCACCGGTGCTGCCGGAGACGATCACATTGAGCCGACCTCGGACGCAGGCCTCGACGAAGTCGAGGGTCTGCGGGGTCATCGTGCCGAGGTTGACCATGTCGACCGACGTGAGCGGGTCGGCGGCGAACTTGCGGATGGTCAGGGCTGAGCCGTCCACCGCCAGCGGCGGCACGACGGCGTTGACCCGGCTGCCGTCGGGCAGGCGGGCGTCGACCATCGGGCTGGCTTCATCGACGCGGCGGCCGATGCGGGAAACGATCTTGTCGATCGTCCGGCGCAGGTGAGCCTCGTCGACGAACTGGGCGTCGGCGGGGACGAGCTTGCCCCTGCGCTCCAGCCAGATGCTGTCGTGGCCGTTGACCATGACCTCGGAGACGTCGACGTCGCGCAGGAACGGCTCGATCGGCCCGTAGCCCAGGATGTCGTCGCTGATCTCCTGCGTCACCCGGGAGCGGTCGCTGTTGCTCAGCGGACGGTCCTGAGCAGCGAGCACGTCGGCCAGGACGACGCGCACCTGCCGGTCCAGCTCGTCCTGGTCCATCTCGGCTTCGTAGAGGTGCGGCCCGAGCTGCTTGAGCAGCTCGCCGTGCACGCTCATCTTGATCTCGTCGATCCGGTCGCTCTGCTGGCTGGCGAGGGTGCGCCGCGTCGACGTCGGGTCGGTCGTCTTCACCGGCGGTGCCGCCGCTTTGACGTGGTTGCTCGCGGACGCTGCCGGCGTGGGCGGCTTGGCCGCGACCACCTCGGGCGTCGTGTCGTCGTCGAGCAGGTCGTCGGTGGCGTCGGCCGCGTGCTTGCCGGTGCCCTCGCTGCTCAGCCTGGCCGCTGCCAGTCGGTCCGAAAGAGTGCTCATGATCTGGTCACCTGTTCTTCCTGCCGAAGCGCCGCTTCTTGGTCTCCATCGACGGGTCGCTCCTGGTGTCGTCGAAACCGCCGCGGGCCCTGCTGTCGGGTGCGTTCACCGGCTCACCGGCGAGCGAGCCGGCCAGCTTCGTGACCGCGATGCTGGACGGGTGGCTGGGGTTGTCGGCGACGATCGGCGTGCCCGCGTTGGTGGCCGCCGCGATCGCGACGTCCGTGCCGATCTGGACCGCCACCGGCATGCCCAGGATCGTCTCCACCTTGTCCACGCTGATCCCGACCAGGTCATCGGCCCGGTTGAGCAGCAGGTGGCGGTGACCGCGTGAGATGTTCAGGAGGTCGAGCGTCTCCAGCGCCACCTTGACGTTCTTCAGGGTCGGCACGTCGAGCGTCGCCAGGATGATGCACTCGTCGGTCTCGTCGAGCGCGGTCAGCGTGATGTCGTCGAACGTGGGGGCGGTGTCGACCACGACGTAGTCGAACTCCTCCTTGAGCGTCTTCAGGATCCGGGAGATGAGCACCGGGGTCACCCGCTCGCGCACGTCCGGGTGAGCCGGCGCCGCGAGCACCATCAGTGAGTCCTTGTGCCGCGTGAGCAGACCGTCGAGCATGGCCTGGTCGATCGACTCCTCGGAGCCGACCGCCTGCTCGATCGAGTGCGTCGGGAAGAGCTGCATCGTGATGGCGACGTCGCCGAAGGCCAGGTCGAGGTCGACCAGGCACACCTTGCGTGCGCCCTTCTCGGTGAGCGCCAGGGCCAGGTTGACGGCCATGGTCGTCTTGCCCACCCCGCCCTTGGGCGAGAAGACGGTGACGACCTTGCCGTAGCGGACCGCGCCGGCCGGCCCTCGCAGCGCGAGGTGCAGCTGGTGTGCCCGCTGGATGGCGGCCGTGATCGAGTGCAGGTCGTCGCCGGCGACGACGTCGCGGGCACCGGCCTTCATCGCGCGGGTCAGCACTTCGGTGTCGAGGCTGTCACGGACCAGGATCACGCTGACCGTCGGTCGCGCGATCCGCAGCTCCTCGCAGACCTCGAGGGCTGCATCCATCAGCAGGTCCGGCCCCAGCACGACGACGTACTCGTCGGGGTGCGAGTCGAGCCAGGCGTGCATGCGGTCGGGTGAGTTGACGCCATGAGCCCCGGGTGGCAGCGCCTGCAGCAGCGACGACACGGTGGGGTTCTCAGGTTCGACGAGAACGGGCATGTCAGCTCACTCGAAGAGTTCGGCGGCCGTGGTGCCGGGGCCGCGTTCGACGTCGCTGTCCGGCGTCAGGAGGCTGAAGGCGAGCTCACCCGTGGTCTGCGACAGCAGCACCTTCTCCACCTGCCTTCTGGTCCAGCGACAGCGTGAGCAGCGTGCGCGGCAGCTGCTCGACCGTCTGCGCGCCCTCGGGGTCGGTGGTCGTCGTGGTGACCTGGGTGGTCGAGCCGACGCCGATCACCGTCACCCGTGTCGAGCAAGAGCTGGGTTTTGGTGCCGAGTTCAGTGTGGAAGATCGCGACCTCGGAGCCTGGGTTGACGAACCCGGCCACTCGAGCGGTGTCGGTGAGGTTGACCGAGATCGCCATGTTGCCCTCCGGGATCGGCAGGCTGGCCTCCGTCTGCACTTCGGTGGCACCGCCGAACTTCTCGGGGATCAGCTGCTCGCCGACGTAGATGTTGCCGAGCGCGACGAGGTCGGTGAACGACTCGCCGTTCGCGGTGGCTCCGGCGAGGACCTGGTCCTGCGGCACCGCCTTGAGGACGATCTTGCCGCTGGCGTACGCGTCGTTTGCGGCCTCGCCGGCCTGGATCTGCTGGCTCGCGACGAGCACCTCGACGGTGTCGAACTTGTCCTCGGCGCGGTCCTCGGCTCCTCGTACGTACAAGAAGACGAGCGCGGCGCCGATCGCCGCAACGATGGCAGCGGACATCAAAAGAATTCTGCGTCGGTTCATAGTGAACCCTTCACCCTCATGGGCGCACGCGGAGCCGTGCGGTCCCTCCCAATCCCGATCGGAGCCACTCCGTTGCTCCCCAGCTGGAGGGGCTCCGAAAAGTGACGCTAGTGGCGGGGGCCCCGCAGCGGGGAGGATTGCTCCGGAACTGACCTATCGGATCTGTCCATAGTCAGAACGGGCTATTTGGCCAGGACGTCTCGCCCTGGTCAGGGCCGTCGCGAGCGTCGCGATGGACGTGTGATGGCGAGGCGGAGGAGCGAAGCTGTAGTTGGCTCTCCTGCGAGTGACGACAACGAAGCCAGCGCGCGTTCAGCGCGGCGCGTAGCAGGCCGTGAGCAGGGCGAGACGTCCTAGTTATAGAGGGCCGCGATCTCGTTGCGGCGCTCGCGGGTGACGACGTTGCGCTTGAGCTTGAGGCTGGGTGTCAGCTGCCCGCCCTCCTCGGTCCAGTCCTCCGGAAGGATCCGGAACTTCCTGATCGACTCGGCCTTCGAGACCGCCTTGTTGGCGTCGTCGACGCCGCGTTGGATCTCCGCTCGCAGTTCCTCGTCGTCGACCAGGTCGGCGATGCTCCCGGACTTGCCGTTGGTCTCGGCCCAGGCCGGAAACGACTCCGTGTCGATGGTCACGAGCGCGGCGATGAAGGGCTGCCGGTCGCCCACCACCAGGCACTGGCTCACCAGCGGGTGGGCCCGCAGCCGGTCCTCCAGGACGGCCGGAGCGACGTTCTTCCCGCCCGCCGTCACCAGGATCTCCTTCTTGCGACCAGTGATCCGCACGAAGCCCTCGTCGTCGACCTCGCCGACATCACCTGTGTGGAACCAGCCGTCGGCTTCGAGCACCTCGGCGGTCGCCTCAGCGTTGCGCCAGTAGCCGGTGAAGACCTGTCCGCCGCGGAACAGGAGCTCCCCGTCGTCGGCGACCCGCACCGAGGTGCCCGGGATCGGGCGGCCGACCGTGCCGACCTTCTGCGCGTCGGGAAGGTTGACGGTGAGAGCGGCGGTGGTCTCGGTCAGCCCGTAGCCCTCGAGCACGCCGAGCCCGATGCCGCGGTAGAAATGACCGAGTCGCTCGCCGAGCGGAGCGCCCCCGGAGACGGCGTACTCGCACGCGCCGCCGAGGGCATCGCGGAGCTTGCCGTACACGAGACGGCCGAAGGCCGCGTGCTGCGCGCGGACGGCCACAGATGGGCGTCCCTTGCGCGAGTCGAGGCCACGTGAGTAGGCGATCGCGGTCTCCGCGGCCCGGTCGAAGATCTTGCCGCGGCCGTCGGCCGTCGCCCGCTGCGAGGCGGTGTTGAAGACCTTCTCGAACACCCTCGGCACGGCCAGGATGAACGTCGGCCGGAACTCCTGGAGGTCCGGCAGCAGGGTCTTGATGTCGGCGCTGTGGCCGAGTCGGGTGCGGGACTTCACCGCGCCGACCTGGATGATCCGGGCGAACACGTGCGCCAGCGGCAGGAAGAGGAGCGTCGAGGCGCCTTCGGTGGCGAACAACCGGTCCAGCTCTTCGACCGCGACTCCGAGCTCGAACATGAAGTTGCCGTGCGTGAGCATGCAGCCCTTGGGTCGGCCGGTGGTGCCCGAGGTGTAGATGACGGTCGCGATGTCCTGGGGAGTCGTCGCGGCGCGCCGCGCCTCCAGGTCGTCGTCGGAGATCTCGTCACCAAGGCTGGTCAGGACCTTGACCGCGTTGTCGGTGATCGACCAGACGTGGTTGAGCTGGTCGAGCCCGCCGCGCACCTCGGCGATCCTGGCGATGTGTCCGGCGCCCTCTGCGACGACTGCACGGGCGCCGGAGTCGCGCAGGATCCACTCGACCTGGTCAGCCGAGGAGGTCTCGTAGATGGGCACCGTGACCGCGCCGGCGAACCAGATCGCGTAGTCGATGAGCGTCCACTCGTAGCGGGTCTTGGAGATCAGGGCCACCCGGTCGCCGGCCTCGATGCCGGCCGCGATCAGCCCCTTCGCGACCGCGCCGACCTCCGCGAGGAACTCGGCCGCGGTGACGTCAACCCAGCCGGACCCGGCTCGCCGGCTGAAGACGACGGCGTCGGCCGCCTCCCGCGCGTTCCTGACAACGTCGTCGGTGAGGTTGCCTGTGCTGGGAATCTCGATCGTCAGCGGCGTGGAGAACTCACGCACTGTTCCTCCTCCGGTGGGGACTCCGAGGCAGGCTACCTGTGGGAGCCGCCCTCATTGAGAGGTGCCCGATCCGGTAGCCTCCAGCCGTTATCTCTCCACCAACAGTTGGGGTTCGTCATGGCCGAGCAGACCGCCTCGTCGATCGTCGTCGATGCCGCCCCTGCCGACGTGATGGCGGTCATCGCCGACTTCCCGGCGTACCCCGAGTGGGCCAAGGGCGTGACCACCTCCGACGTGGTCTCCACGACCGCTGAGGGCCGCGCCGAGCAGGTGTTCTTCAAGCTCGACGTCTCGCCGATCAAGGACGAGTACACCCTTGCCTACGTCTGGGACGGCGACCGTCAGGTCACCTGGACCCTCGTCGAGGGCAAGATGCTGCGCTCGCTGGACGGCGCCTACGTGCTGCGCGACCTGGGCAACGGCTCCACCGAGGTCACCTACCGGCTGGCCCTCGACGTCTCCATCCCGCTCATCGGCATGCTGAAGCGCAAGGGCGAGAAGATCCTCATCGACACCGCGCTGAAGGGGCTCAAGAAGCGCGTCGAGTCGCTCGGCTGAGCTCCTTTGCGCATCCTTCTCTTCACCGGCAAGGGCGGCGTCGGCAAGTCGACGGTCGCGGCCGGCACAGCGGCGCTGGCCGCGGCCAAGGGACTGCGCACCCTGGTGCTGTCGACCGACGCGGCTCACTCGCTGGCCGATGCTTTCGGTGCACCGGTGGGCTCCGATCCAACCGAGGTGTCACCGCTGCTCTTCGTCCAGCAGGTCGACGCTCAGCTGCGCTTCGAGCAGTCCTGGGCCGACATCCAGCGCTACCTGCTCTCGGTGCTCGATGTCGCCGGGGTGGACCCGGTCGCGGCCGAGGAACTGACCATCATCCCGGGAGCCGAGGAGGTGCTGGCGCTGCTCGAGCTCCGGCTGCACGCGATCTCCGGGGAGTGGGACGTGATCGTCGTCGACTGTGCCCCGACCGCCGAGACCCTTCGCCTGCTCGCCCTCCCGGAGGCGCTGGGCTGGTACATGGAACGGGTGCTGCCGATGGAGCGCCGGTTGGTCAAGGCTCTCAAGCCGGTGCTGACGCGAGCCGCCGGCGTACCGATGCCGGGCGACAGCTTCTTCGACGCGATCGAGCGGCTGCACGCCGAGCTCGACCAGGTGCATGACCTGCTGTCCGGTCCCCAGGCCAGTGTTCGGCTCGTGATGACGCCCGAGGCCGTGGTGCTGGCCGAGGCGCGGCGCTCCTACACGAGCCTGTCGCTGTTCGGCTACCGCGTCGACGGGGTCGTGGCGAACCGGATCTTCCCGGCCGGCAACGCCGACGACTGGCGCGCGGGCTGGGTGATGGCGCAGGACCAGGTGTTGACCGAGGTCGACCAGTCGTTCGCCGGCCTGCCGATCTGGCGCTCCGAGTACCGCGCGTCGGAGCCCGTGGGCGTCGATGACCTCACCCGCCTCGCCGAGGACCTGTACGCCGGCTCGGACCCGCTCGCTGAGCCGACGGGCGCCGGTCCCTACCGGGTTACCCGCACGACGTCGGGAGCGGTGCTCCACCTCGCGCTGCCGTTCGTGACGCGGGCCGAAGTCGGTCTCGCGCGCAACGGCGACGAGCTTGTCGTGACCGTGGGGTCGTATCGTCGTCTTCTCACCCTGCCCGCCGGCCTGGCCCGGTTGCAGGTGGCCGGTGCCGGGGTGGACGAAGGCGAGCTGCGGGTGCGCTTCCGCGAGGCCGCAACAACCGCGGCGCAGGAGAGATGACGTGAGCGATCAGGACAAGCCCGACCCCCAGGATGCCGGGAGCGACCCTGCGATCGGCAGCGTCGGCGAGGAGGCCGCGAAGCTGCTCGGCGTCTTCTCCGAGTGGGCGCGCGACCAGGGTTCCGATGTCGGCACGGGTCTCGGCGGGTTCGCGAGCCAGGCGGCTGCGTCGATGGCGGGAATCAACGAGCACCTTGCCACCGGCAGCGCCGAGTGCACCTACTGCCCGGTCTGCCGCACCGTGCACGCCATCCGCGAGACCAGCCCAGAGGTCCGGGCCCACCTGGCCACGGCGGCTTCGTCGCTGCTCCAGGCCGCGGCCCAGCTGATGGCCACGCAGGTGCCGAACGACTCGGGACGGGCCTCGAGCGTGGAGCGGATCGACCTCGACGACGACGAGCACCCTGGGCCGGGTGAGGTCTGATGGGGCTGTCGTGCGGGATCGACGTCGGCGGCACCAAGATCGCCGGCGCCGTGGTCGATGACCACGGCAAGATCCTCGAGCACCGGCGCGTCGAGTCGCCGGCCACCGAGGTCGAGGCCATCGAGGACGCCATCGCCGGGCTGGTCGCCGACCTGCGCTCGCGTCACCAGTTCGACCGGGTGGGCCTGGGAGCAGCCGGCTACGTCGACGCCAGCCGCGCCAAGGTGATCTTCGCCCCCAACCTGGCGTGGCGCGACCTCGACCTGAAGGCGGAGCTCGAGGAGCGCATCAACCTGCCTGTCACGATCGAGAACGACGCCAACGCAGCGGCCTGGGGCGAGTTCCGCTTCGGTGGTGGAGAGGATGTCGACGACCTGCTGATGGTCACCGTCGGCACCGGCGTCGGCGGTGGCATCGTGCTGGGCGGCAGTCCCCAGCGCGGGGCGTTCGGGTTCGCGGCCGAGATCGGCCACCTCCGCGTCGTGCCGAACGGTCGGGCCTGCGGGTGCGGCAACAGCGGCTGCTTCGAGCAGTACGCCAGCGGCTCCGCGCTCGTGCGCAACGTGCGCGAGGCGGTCGAGGTGGGCGCACCCGAGGCCGCAGCCCTGCTGAAGCGAGCCGGCGGCGATCCTTCGGCGATCTCCGGCCCGTTGGTCACCACCGCGGCCCAGGAGGGCGACCCGTTCGCGATCGAGAAGCTGGCCGAGCTCGGTGACTGGCTGGGTCAGGGCGTCGCGTCGCTCGTCACGGTGCTCGACCCGGCCGTGATCGTGGTCGGCGGCGGCGTGAGCGAAGCCGGCGACCTGCTGCTCGAACCCATGCGCGCGTCGTTCTTCGACCACCTGGCCGTGCGCGGCTACCGGCCACTGGCGGAGATCAGGCTGGCCCAGCTGGGCAACGAGGCGGGCGTCATCGGCGCCGCCGACCTGGCCCGGCACTAGGGACTGGGCGTGTACGTCGGGGTCGACGTCGGCGGCACGAAGGTGCTCGCCGTCGAGACGGACGCCGACGGCGTCGTGCTGGAGGCCGCGCGAAGGTCCACGCGCGGGGAGCACGGCACCGCCCAGGAGCTCGAGGACGCGATGACCGCTGCGGTCACCGAGGTCGCTGGCGGTCGGGCGATCACCGGCGTCGGGGTCTCGGCCGCGGGGTTGGTCGACGTCGAGGCTGACCTGGTGCGCTACTGCACGCACCTGCCCTGGCGCGAGGACGGTGTGCGGGCCCGGCTCGAGGAGCGCTGGCAGACGGCCGTGGTGATGGACAACGACGCGAACTGCGCAGCCATCGCCGAGCGTGCCCATGGGGCTGCGCACGGCATCGACTCGTTCCTGCTCGTCACGATCGGCACCGGCATCGGGGGAGCAATCGTGCACGACGGGCGGGTGGTGCGCGGTGCCGGCGGCATGGCCGGAGAGTTCGGGCACATGCGGGTGCAGACCGACGGGCGTCCGTGCGAGTGCGGGCTGGTCGGCTGCTGGGAGCAGTACTGCAGCGGCAACGTGCTGCCGCGGCTGACCGCTGACGAACGCCCGGACCTGCTCGACGGGCCTGCGGTGACCGCTGCGGCCCAGGCCGGCGACCCGGTCGCCTGCGCGGCGTTCGAGCAGGTGGGGCAGTGGCTCGGGGTCGGGGTGGCCGGGCTCGTGGCGGCCTTCGACCCGGAGATGGTCGTCATCGGCGGCGGAGTGTCCGCGGTGGGCGACCTCCTGCTGGACCCGGCTCGCGAGGCGCTGATCCGGTCGACGTACGCCGCCGCGCACCGGCACCTGCCACCGCTGGTCCCGGCGTCGCTCGGCCCACCGGCCGGCGCGATCGGCGCGGCGTACCTCGTGCGGACCGCGGAGTAGTCCCTGACGATCGGCATGCGAAGTCTGCCTGACCCACAGGCCGATCGTCAGGGACTACCGCGAAATGCCGGTCGGGGCTAGACAACGGCGCCGTCGTCGTTCGGATCACGCGGGCCGCTCGGCATCAGCCAGACCAGGTAGAGGAAGCCTCCGACGAACGCCGCCACCAGAGCGTAGGCGAGCACCTGCGGCAGGTCGACGGCGAGGACGAGGCAGATGAGCAGGATCGCCGGGGAGCCGAAGACCCCCAGCCAGGCCAACAGACGATCGCGCCGCGGCCGCGGCAGGGGCGGTGGCGGCGGCGGGATGAACCGGTCCTCGCTCCAGTCGGAGTCGGGGAACGGGTCGTCCCACGAGGCTGCGGCCTCGCCTGCCGGAGCCGGAGCAGGTGCCGACCAGGTGTCGCTGCCCTCGTCGGAGAGGGGTGGGTCGGGCTCGACCTCTGCCCGGTCGCCGTAGTTGTCAACGATGGACCGCCAGGCCTCGTCGTCGTCGCGCTGCACCCTGCGAGCCTACGTGGCCATCCGTGACGGGTCAGGGAGCGGTCACTCTGGCGATGAACTCCGCGGACTCCTCGAAGATCTGCGGGGCGTCGTTGTCGAGCGTGGCGACGTGGTAGCTCTCGAGCAGGTCGCGCTCGATGATCTCGGAGGAGGAGACGCGACTGGTGATGATCGGCTGCGACGAGTTGTCGACCACGTGGTCCTCGGGAGCCCGGAAGTAGAGCAGCGGAGCGGTGACCCGGGGGAGGTCGGCGATCAGCGCCGGCCAGCTCTGGAAGAACGAGTGGATCGCCTTGAGCGGAGTGCGGGTGTAGCCGTGCTCGGTCACGCCGGGCTTCTTGATGTCGTCGACGATGCCGGGGAACGACGGCACCAGGCGCTTCATCACCGGCAGGAGCTTGACGTCGAGCCGCTTGGAGCGGACCACCGGGTTGACCACCACGACCCCGGCAACGGCATCGGGGTGGTCGGCCGCGAGCCGGAGCGTGAGCGTGGCGCCCATCGAGAGGCCGCCGACCACGACCGCGTCGTGGTTGGACCGCAGGGACTCGAAGACCCTCGTGATCTCGGCGTACCAGTCGCTGAAGGTCAGCGTGTTGAGCTGCTCCCACGACGTGCCGTGGCCGGGCAGCAGCGGCACCTCGACGCCGTAGCCCAGCGCACCCAGGTGTTGGCCCCACGGCTTGATCGAGGCCGGCGAGCCGGTGAAGCCGTGGCTGAGCAGCACACCGACGCGACGTCCGCCCGTGAGCTCGGGGCGAGCCTCGATCGACAGCGGCGCGGCGTGCTCGTCGATCGTCATGCGCGAGATTGTGCCGCATGGGTCGGGGCGGCCCGGCGAGGGACAGCGGTCGTGGTCAGCGGTAGGAGGGTTGGGGGTTTGGCACTACGCTGCGCTTGTCGGTGCAGGTCGGATCAGTCTCGGGGAGAGGTGCTGCGGTGTTCTACTGGTTCCTCAAGTGGATCGCACTCGGGCCCATCCTCAAGTTCGTCTTCCGCCCCCAGACCGAGGGCGTCGAGCACGTCCCCGAAGAGGGACCGGCGATCCTGGCCAGCAACCATCTCTCGTACGCCGACTGGCTGTTCATGCCGCTGACCCTGCCGCGGCGGGTCACGTTCGTGGCGAAGGCCGAGTACTTCAACTCGCCGGGCATCAAGGGCTGGTTCCAGAAGCAGTTCTTCTCCGGCGTCGGCCAGGTGCCGATCGACCGGTCGGGAGCGTCGGCGGCCGCAGGCGCGCTCACCGCCGCCAAGCGGATCCTCGACGAGGGTGACCTCTTCGGCATCTATCCCGAGGGCACGCGGTCGCACGACGGCAAGCTCTACCGCGGCAAGACCGGCGTCGCCCGGCTGGCGCTCGAGACCAAGGTGCCGGTGGTGCCGGTCGCCGTGGTCGGCACCGACGTGGTCGCCCCTCCCGGCAAGAAGTTCGGCTCGTTCACCCGGCCGGTGGTGCGCTTCGGCAAGCCGCTGGACTTCTCGCGCTACTACGGCATGGAGAACGACCGCTACATCCTGCGCTCGATCACCGACGAGATCATGTACGAGATCATGCGCGCTCTCCGGCCAGGAGTACGTCGACATGTACGCCACCCAGGCCAAGGACGAGTCCAAGCGGCTCGAGACCGAGGCGAGGGACAAGGCCCAGCAGTTGACCCAGCAGCCGGGGGAGTCAGCGGGCGAGCAGAAGAAGGCGTCCTGACCGAGGCCACGCGCTCGATCCGCGCGGCCATCGCCGTCGAGGACCGGCTGTTCCGGGCTCTCGCCGTGCTCCGCGGGTTCTTTCTCGTCAACGCGGTCGTGCTCAACGTCCTACGGGCCGACAACTTCAAGCATCCCGTGGGCGGATGGCTCTGCGTGGGGCTGATGGTCGGGTGGACCGGCTTCGCCGTCTGGGCGTACGCCGACCCACCGCGTCGAGGAGTCGCGTTGCTGTCCGCGGACCTGGCCGTGGCTGTCGCGCTGCTCGTGCTCACGCCCGTCGTGAAGGGCGCGGGCTTCGAGGCGACGGTGCCCGGCTTCTGGGTCGCCGGGGCCCTGCTGGCGTGGGCGGTGCGCTACCGCTGGGTCGGTGGCCTGCTGGCTGGCTTCGTGTTGTGCGTCGTCGACGTGCTGGTGCGCGAGGACATCGACCAGGCCAACTACGGCAACCTCTTCCTGCTGCTCATCGGCGGGCCAGTCGTCGGCTTCATGGCGGCCTCGCTGCAGCAGATGGCGGCCGAGCGCGACCAGGCAGAGCGGGAGGCCGCAGCTGCCTCCGAGCGCGCCCGCCTGGCGCGCGTCGTGCACGACGGCGTGCTCCAGGTGCTGGCGCTCGTGCAGCGGCGGGGCACCGAGCTGGGCGGCGACGCCGCAGAGCTCGGCCGTCTGGCGGGCGAGCAGGAGGCCGCGCTGCGCACCCTCATCCGCTCGCAGGACTCGGTGCGCTCCTCACCCACCTCGACGGTCGACCTGGCTGCGGAGCTGGCGGCGCTCGAGTCGCGACCCGGGGTCACCGTGGCGACGCCCGGGGAACCGGTCGCGATCGAGCAGGAGCGGGCCCGCGAGCTGGTGGCGGTGGTCCGGGCGTGCCTCGACAACGTCACCGCGCATGTCGGGGAAGGTGCTCCCGTGTGGGTGCTCCTCGAAGATCTCCCGGGTGAGCTCGCGATCGACGTACGCGACGAGGGGCCGGGCATCGCGGAGGGCCGGCTCGAGCAGGCCGTGCGCGACGGACGGCTCGGAGTCGCGGAGTCCATCCGCGGCCGGATCGACGCGCTGGGCGGCACGGCCAGTCTGACCACGAGCTCTGCCGGCACCGAGTGGGAGTTCGTGGTGCCGCGATGACCATCCACTCCACCCATCCCTTCGCCGATCCCGAGCCCGACCCGGTCCGCAGGTTCCGCGGCCGGCTGGGCGGTGCCGTGACGCTCTGGACGACGGGATCGGACGCTGCTCGGTCCGGGCTCACCATCACCTCGCTGATGGTCGCCAACGGCGAGACCGCGTCGATCCTGGCGCTGGTGGACCCCGACTCGGACTTTCTGGACGGCGTACGCGAGACCGGGCGGTGCGTGGTGCAGGGTCCTGTCGTGGTCCGAGCGCGTCTCTGGCCGAGATGTTCGCCGGCACCGCGCCGGCGCCCGGTGGCGCCTTCGCGCACGGCGGACTTCGAGCAGACCGCTTGGGGCCCGCGGCTGGTGGCGGCGACCAGCTGGGCGTATCGCCGCTCCCGTCGATGAGCGGGTCGTCGGCTGGTCGGTGCTCCTCACCTGCCGGGTGGAGGAGGCGGGCGTCGCTGCGGAGACGGAGCCCGCGTTGGGTCATCGGCGTGGCCGGTTCTTCCCGCTAGGGTCCGTGGAGTGACTGAGTCCGCGGTGCCCGGCATCCGGGTGATGGTGGTCGACGACCACCCGATGTGGCGCGATGCCGTGGAGGGTGACCTGCTCGCTGCCGGGTTCGACGTGGTGGGCGTGGCGGCGACCGGCGACGAGGCGATCGCGAGGTTCCCCGCCTGCAGGCCGCAGGTGGTGGTGCTCGACCTGCAGATCCCCGGCCCCAACGGGGTGGAGGTCACCGCCGAGGTGCTGCGCGTCGACCCGTCCGCGCGCGTGCTGATCCTGTCGGCGTCGGGAGAGCAGTCCGACGTGCTCGAAGCGGTGAAGGCAGGTGCCACCGGCTACCTCATCAAGTCGGCGTCGCGCGACGAACTGCTCGATGCGGTACGCCGGGTAGCGGCGGGTGACTCGGTGTTCACCGCCGGGCTGGCGGGCCTCGTGCTGGGTGAGTACCGGCGGATGTCCGACCCGGCAGAGCCGGACCATCCGCAGCTCACCGATCGGGAGACCGACGTGCTCAAGATGGTGGCGAAGGGGATGTCCTACAAGCAGATCGCGGAGCGCCTGGTGCTCTCGCACCGCACCGTGCAGAACCACGTGCAGAACACCCTGCGCAAGCTGCAGATGCACAACCGGGTCGAGCTGACGCGCTACGCGATCGAGCAAGGACTCGACAACGAATGATCGGCGCCTACCTCCGCCGGCTCGGCATCGACCGTGCGCTGCCGCCGAGTCTCGAGTCCCTGCGGCTGATCCATCGGCGGCACCAGGCGGCGGTGCCCTACGAGAACCTCGGCATCATGCTCGGGCCCGCGCCCTCGGTGGACCCCGCGGCGAGCCTCGAGCGGGTCGGACTGCTCGGCCGAGCCGGTTACTGCCTGCACCAGAACGCCACCCTCGAGCTGGTGCTCCACGATCTCGGCTTCGAGGTCGAGCGCAGGCACGGCCACGTGTGGACCGACCCCGACAGCCGTGACGGCGCCGACCTCAACCATCTGGTGCTGGTGGTGTCCGGGCTGCCGACCGACGACAACCCGGACGGTCGCTGGTGGCCCGATGTGGGGCTGGGCGAGGGCTTCCTGGAACCGCTGCCGTTGGTCGTGGGCGACTACACCGACGGCCCGTTCACGCTATCGGATCGACACGATCACCGACGACGGTTGGAGCTACACGAACGATCCCAGCGGCTCGTTCACCGGACTCGAGGTCAGCCGGCGGCCCACCGACCCGGTGGCGATGCTGGAGGCCCACGCACTGCTCTCGACGCCGCCCGACGGCCACTTCGCCAAGATCCTGGTGGTCCAGCGCCGCGACGAGGGCGGGCTGGACACGGTGCGCGGCTGCGTCCACGTGCGGGTCGACGCGACCGGTCGGCGCACGACCGACCTGACGACGTACGACGAGTGGCGGGCGGCGTTGGTGGCCATCGGCGTCTCGCTCGAAGGTGTCTCCGAGGACGAGCTGCGCGCTCTGTGGGAGCGCTCGTGGGAGAGCCACGAGCGCTGGGTGGCGGCGGGGAGGCCATAGTTTGTCCATGTCCGAGGACCTGCTGGCGATCGCCGACGAGCTCTACGCGTTGCCCCTGGCCGACTTCACTCCGGCCCGGGACGCGAAGGCCAGGGAGCTCAAGGGCACCGAGCTCGCCCCGCAGGTGAAGGCGCTCAAGAAGCCGTCGCTGGCCGCCTGGGTCGTCGACCTGCTGGCGCGCCGCGAGGCCGACCAGGTCGAGCAGGTGCTGACCGTCGGTGCCGCGCTGCGCGAGGCGCAGGCGTCGATGTCGGGCGACAGCCTGCGCGAGCTGACCAAGCAGCGCCGCCAGCTGACCGCGGCGGTCACTCAACAGGCGCGGTCGCTGGCACTCGAGGCGGGCGTGAAGCTCACCCAGTCCGTCGCCGACCAGGTCGAGGCGACGCTCACCGCCGCGATGGTCGACGAGGCGTGCGCTGCGGCCGTTCGGAGCGGGCTGCTGGTGGCCGCGCTGTCGTCGACCGGCGTCGACGAGGTGGACGTGGCGGCCGCGGTCGCGGTGCCCGAGGCTCTGGGCTTCGTGGCCAGCCCGCGCGAAGAGGAGGTGCCGGGCCCACCGGAGCTGCACGTCGTACGCGACCCCGATGCCGATCGCAAGGCCCTCTCCGCCGCGCGCGAGGTGCTGGCCGGGGCCGAGAGCGAGGTCGAGGAGGCCCAGGAGGCCTACGACGCCGCAGCCGGCGCGATCGAGCAGCTGGAAGCCCGCAGCATGCAGCTCCAGGCCGAGATCGACGAGCTCAAGCGAAAGCTCGCGGACCTGGAGGCGGCGTACGAGGAAGTCGACGACGAGCTCGCCGAGGCCGAGGACGTGCGCGCCGAAGCCGAGCAGACCCTCCAGGCTGCCTCCAAGGCTCGCGACAAGGCGCAAGCCGCCGTCGACAAGCTGCAGTAGTCGCCGCCCCTGGCGGGACAGTCCCTTCGTCAGGGACTACCCGGCAACCTCACACGGAGGCCCAGCCGGCGGAGCGACGGACGGCCTCGGACCAGCGGGCGTGGGCGGCGTCGGCGGTGGCCCGGTCGGCCTCGGGGGAGAACGTGCGGTCGAGCTGCCAGGTCTCGCGGAGCTCGTCGGTCGAGGACCAGACCCCGGAGCCGAGGCCGGCGAGGAAGGCAGCGCCGAGGGCGGTGGTCTCCACCAGCGTCGGCCGCTCGACGGGTACGCCGACCTGGTCGGCCTGGATCTGGCAGAGCAGGTCGTTGGCCGAGGCGCCACCGTCGACGCGCAGCGAGGAGAGGGCGGCAGGCATCGTCTCCAGCACGTCGCGCACCTCGAAGGCGATCGCTTCGAGCGTGGCCCGGACGATGTGGGCGCGGGTGGTGCCGCGGGTGATCCCGATGATCAGCCCGCGGGCGTGCGGGTCCCAGTGCGGCGCCCCGAGCCCGGTGAGTGCGGGCACGAAGACGACCCCCTCGCTGTCCTTCACCGTCTTCGCGATCGCCTGCGTCTCCGCAGCGGACCCCACGATCTGCAGACCGTCGCGCAGCCACTGCACCGCGGCGCCGGTCACGAAGATCGCGCCCTCGAGCGCGTAGGTCAGCTCACCGGACGGCGACCGCCAGGCCGCGGTCGACAGCAGCCCCGCGTCGGAGCGCGCGAGCGTGGTGCCGGTGTTGGTGAGGATGAACGAGCCGGTGCCGTAGGTGCACTTCGAGTCACCCTCGTCGAAGCAGGTCTGCCCGAACAGCGCGGACTGCTGGTCACCGGCGATCCCCGAGATCGGCAGCGACAGGTCGAGGAACGACTTCGGGTCGGTGGTCGCGATCTCGCCCCAGTTGGGCACCAGCTCCGGCAACGCGTCGCGCGGCACGCCGAACAGCGAGCACAGCTCGTCGGACCAGTCGCCCGTGGTGAGGTCGAAGAGCAGCGTGCGGCAGGCGTTGGAGACGTCGGTGACGTGGTAGGTGCCGCGGGTCATCCGCGCGATCAGGTACGAGTCGACCGTGCCGACGGCGTAGCGGCCGGACTCGACCAGCGCCCACGTGTGCGGTTCGTGCTCGGCCAGCCACATCAGCTTGGTGCCGGAGAAGTAGGGGTCCAGGCGCAGTCCGGTCAGCTCGGTGACGCGGTCCTCGTGTCCCTCGTCGCGCAGCCGGGTGCAGATGTCGGCGGTACGCCTGTCCTGCCAGACGATCGCCCGCCGCGGCGACCCGAGCGTCTCGCGGTCCCAGAGCAGGATCGTCTCCCGCTGGTTGGTGATGCCGACAGCCTTCAGCTCGGAGGCGTCGTACGACGACAGCGCGCCGCGGACCGCCTCCAGGGTGGCCTGCCAGATCTCCTCCGGCGTGTGCTCGACCCAGCCGGGCTGGGGGAAGTGCTGCGCGAACTCCTGGTAGCCCTTGGCCGCGATCTTGCCGTCGCCGGTGACCACGACCGCGGTGACGCCGGTGGTGCCGGCGTCGATGGCCAGAACGCTCATCGGCGCTCAGGCCCCGCCGCGCTGGACGATGTCGAGGATCTTCTGGTCGATCCAGGACACGTCCGGCGCCACGCGCATCTCGTAGTTCTCCGTGCCGACCCAGGTCGGTGAAGTCGGGATGGCCCTCGGTGCGCGCGAACTCGTCGAGCTCCTTGCGGCAGCTGGTCGGTCACCGTCACCTTCTCCTCCTCGGTCGAGGCGGTGAGGTAGAGGTCGTTGAGGTCGAGCAGCCGTGCCAGCTCGTCGATCGGTGCGGCGTGGTCGTCGACCCGGAGGTCGACGGCGATGTCGTCGCCGCCGCCGTAGCCGGCCTCCTCGCGCACCACGAGCAGCGCGGCCGACTGGCGTCCGCGTTTGTCGCCACCAGCGGCGTCGCCGGCCGCGCAGCGCCGCCAGCAGCCGGTCCGCGAACGGCAGGTCGCCGCCCGTCGTCCAGGTGGCCTCCATGGCGTCGATGACGTCCGCGCCCGCGAGGCAGTTGCCCTGGATGGCGTAGCCCGTCGCCGATGGTGCCGCCCGCCCACTCGATGCAGGCCTGGCCGGTGTGCGAGGCGGAGCCGCCCTCGGAGTCGACGATGCCGACCTGGCGGTCGTCGCGCCCCTCGTCCTCCTCGAGCAGCCGCTGGAGCGCCACCGGCGCGGTCGCGCCCTCGTCGAGGTGCGAGAGCGCGAGCCCCTTGTAGGCGACGTTGGCGTCGGCCTGGGTGGCGATCGCGCCGACCTCGGCTACGGCGGCCGGCACCACCGCCCCGACGGCCAAGAACTTGGAGGCGACGGCCACTCCCCACGACTCGCCGTCATCGGACCGGGCCACGATCGAGAAGGTCACACGCAGACCCTAGAGAACCCGGGTCTGCCTCGCCACGTGCCCCGCGCCGTCGCTAGGGTGAGGAGCCGTTTGTGAACGATCCAATTTCTGGAGGTCCAATGCGTGTCGGAGTGCTGACCGGTGGGGGCGACTGCCCTGGTCTCAACGCAGTCATCCGGGCGGTGGTGCGCAAGGGCGTGAAGGAGCACGGCTTCGAGTTCGTCGGCTACCGCGACGGCTGGAGGGGTCCCCTCGAGGGCGTGACCATGGAGCTCGGCGTCCAGCAGTGCCGCGGCATCCTGCCGCGCGGCGGCACCATCCTTGGCTCCTCGCGGACCAACCCGTTCAAGATCGACAACGGCGTGGAGAAGATCAAGGACAACCTCGCCAGCGACGGCGTCGACGCGCTGGTCGCCATCGGCGGCGAGGACACGCTCGGCGTCGCCACCAAGCTCTCCGGCCTCGGCGTCAACGTGGTCGGCGTACCGAAGACCATCGACAACGACCTCTCCGGCACCGACTTCACCTTCGGCTTCGACACTGCGGTCAACATCGCCACCGAGGCCATCGACCGCCTGCACACCACCGCGGAGTCCCACCACCGAGTGCTCGTGGTCGAGGTGATGGGCCGGCACGCCGGCTGGATCGCCCTGCACTCGGGCATCGCCGGCGGCGCCAACATCGTGCTGATCCCCGAGCAGCCCTTCGACATCGAGGAGGTCTGCCGGCTGGTCGAGTCGCGCTTCGAGTCCCACTACTCGCCCATCCTGGTCGTCTCCGAGGGCGCCGTGCCCACCGAGGGTGGCGACATGACGCTGGTCTCGGGCGAGAAGGACGCGTTCGGCCACGTGCGTCTCGGCGGCATCGGCGACCGGCTCGCCAGCGAGATCGAGGCGCGCACGGGCAAGGAGGCGCGTGCCGTAGTGCTGGGCCACATCCAGCGTGGCGGCACCCCGACGGCCTTCGACCGCTGGCTGGCCACCCGCTTCGGGCTGCAGGCGATCGACGCGGTCGCCGAGGGCGACTTCGGCACCATGATGGCGCTGCGCGGCACCAGGATCGAGCGGGTGCCGCTGATCGAGGGCACCGGCCAGCTCAAGCTGGTCAGCCCCGAGGAGTACGCCGAGGCACAGGTCTTCTTCGGCTAGGGGTGGCGCGACCACCCCGCGTAGCGGAAGGGTGGGCGGGGTACCTCTGGTTCGGGAAGCAGAAGGGCCACACATGACCAAGCAGACCGAAGAGATCGACGTCAACGGACCATCGCCCGATCTCAAGCGGGTGATGGGGCCGAAGCTGCTGCTCCTCTTCATCGTCGGAGACGTGCTCGGGGCCGGCGTGTACGCCGTGACGGGCGAGATGGCAGGCAAGGTCGGCGGCATCGTGTGGCTGCCCTTCCTGGTCGCCTTCGCCGTCGCGACCCTGACGGCGCTCTCCTATCTGGAGCTGGTCACGAAATACCCCCAGGCGGCGGGAGCGGCGCTCTACGCGCACAAGGCGTTCGGCGTCCACTTCGTCACGTTCCTCGTCGCCTTCGCGGTGATCTGCTCCGGCATCACTAGCGCCTCCACCTCGTCCAACGTCCTCGCGCAGAACCTCACCGGAGGGTTGGTCGAGAACGGCTGGCTCGACTCCGAGCCGAGCACCGGCGTGATCACCGTCATCGCTCTGGCGTTCATGGTGCTGCTGGCGCTGATCAACCTGCGTGGCGTCGGGGAGTCGGTGAAGTTCAACGTCATCCTCACCCTGGTCGAGGTCATCGCTCTCACCATCGTGATCGGCGTCGGCTTCTACGTCATGCTCAAGGGCGACGGCGATCTCGGCCGCATCACGACCTTCGAGTCCGCGGACGACAAGGGCCTGTTCCTCGCCGTGACAGCCGCGACGTCGATCGCGTTCTTCGCCATGGTTGGCTTCGAGGACTCGGTCAACATGGTCGAGGAGACCAAGGAACCGGAGAAGATCTTCCCGCGCACCATGCTCACGGGGCTCGGCATCGCGGTGATCATCTACATGCTGGTCGCGGTCTCCGTCGTGTCGGTGCTGACCTCCGAGCAGATCGCCGACGCCCCCGATGGCCGGGCCCTGCTCGAGGTGGTGCGGGTGGGCTCGCCGGACTTCCCGATCGACAAGATCTTCCCGTTCCTGGCGGTCTTCGCCGTGGCCAACACCGCGCTGATCAACATGCTGATGGCGAGCCGGCTCCTCTACGGCCTGGCGAACCAGGACGTGCTGCCGCGCTCGCTCGGCAAGGTCTCGCCGAACACCCGCGCGCCCTACGTCGGCATCCTGTTCTCCACAGTGCTCGCCCTGGGCCTGATCACCTACGTCGCCAACCGCGCCGAGGACGACATCGTGGTCAACCTGGCGAGCGTCACCTCGCTGCTGCTGCTGGGCGTCTTCACGGTGGTCAACGTCGCGTGCCTGGTGCTGCGGCGCGACGGTCGCGACAGCATGTTCCGCTCGCCGGGGCCGACGCCCGTGATCGCGGCGGCCGCCTGCCTGTTCCTGATCGGGCCGTGGGTCGACCGCGACGCGATCGTCTACCAGATCGCCGCGGGGCTCCTCGTGATCGGCGTCGCGCTGTGGGTGGTCACCTGGCTGACCAACCGCGGAGTCCGGGCGAAGAAGACGGGTTTCCGCGACATCGAGCATCTCGGAGAGTGAGGCAGACGCTCCAGATTCAAGAGGGACGGTGCCGCCCGCGTACCCTTGACTGGTGTCCATCCCCGACCTCGCGAGCCTGCACGCCCTCGGCCCGGCCCAGCAACCGACGTACGCCGATCAGGCGGCCGTCGACGCTGCTGTGGCCCGCCTGCGCACGATGCCGCCGCTGGTCTTTGCGGGTGAGTGCGACGAGCTGAAGGGCAAGCTGGCCGCCGTGGCCAGGGGAGAGGCGTTCCTGCTGCAGGGCGGCGACTGCGCAGAGACCTTCGACGGCGTCACCGCCGACAACGTGCGCAACAAGCTGCGCGTGCTGCTGCAGATGGCGGTCGTGCTCACCTACGCCGCCTCGGTCCCGGTCGTGAAGCTCGGGCGCCTGGCGGGCCAGTACGCCAAGCCGCGCAGCTCCGACCTCGAGACCCGCGACGGGGTCACCCTGCCGGCGTACCGCGGCGACGCGGTCAACGGCTACGCGTTCACCGAGGCCTCGCGGATGCACGACCCGCAGCGTCTGGTCGACGTCTACAACTCCTCGGCCGCCACCCTCAACCTGGTGCGCGCCTTCACCACCGGTGGCTACGCCGACCTGCGCCAGGTGCACACCTGGAACACCGACTTCGTCCGTGACTCCGTGGTCGGCCAGCGCTACGAGGCGATGGCCAACGAGATCGACCGGGCGATGTCGTTCATGGAGGCCATCGGTGCCGACCCCGACGAGTTCCACCGGGTCGACTTCCACTCCTCCCACGAGGCTCTGGTGCTCGAGTACGAGCACTCGCTGACCCGGGTCGACTCGCGCACCGACCAGCCCTACGACGTCTCGGGCCACTTCGTGTGGATCGGCGAGCGCACGCGTCAGCTCGACAACGCCCACGTCGAGCTGCTCAGCCACATCCGCAACCCGATCGGCGTCAAGCTCGGCCCGACCACGTCGGCCGACGACGCGCTCGCCCTCGCCGCGAAGCTCAACCCGGACAACGAGGCCGGCCGGCTCACCTTCATCACCCGTTTCGGCGCCGGCAAGATCCGCGACGGCCTGCCGCCGCTGGTCGAGAAGGTCACCGCTGAGGGTGTCCAGGTGGCATGGGTCTGCGACCCCATGCACGGCAACACGTTCGAGGCCAGCTCCGGCTACAAGACGCGCGCGCTTCGACGACGTGATCGAGGAGGTGCAGGGCTTCTTCGACGTCCACCACGCCCTGGGCACCTGGCCGGGTGGCGTCCACGTCGAGCTCACCGGTGACGACGTCACCGAGTGCGTCGGCGGTGGCGAGGAGCTTCTCGAGATCGACCTCGGCAACCGCTACGAGTCGGTCTGCGACCCCCGCCTCAACCGCGTGCAGTCGCTCGAGCTGGCCTTCCTGGTCGCGGAGATGCTCCGCCGCGCCTGACCTGCTGGTTTCCCGCTGACCCGTCAGAAGATCTTCTGACGGGTCAGTGCTCCGGTCGCGGTCACCCTCAGACGGGAGGGCCAAAGCCGCACTTGAGGGGCACGCTTGGGTCGAGACCGTTGAGGATCACCGAGCTGATCCCGAGGTCGAAGCCGAACCCGAAGTGGCCGACGGGGTCGAGCGGGCAGCGGTCCTGCACGTAGTAGTTGCGTACGCCGGGCTCGCGGACGAACGACCGCCACGAGGGAGTGACGATGAGGTCGAGCTTGCTGGCGACGATCGTGTAGTCGACGCCTGATTGGGCGATCGGGCCCTCGCCGAGGCGCACCTCGGCCGGACCGCCGTCGAGCAGGTCGATGCACGCGATGCAAGCCACGCCCAGCACGGCGTCGACGGTGCTTCGGAGCCCCAGCGCCTCCATCAGCGCGACGGCGCCGAGCAGGGTCGTCCCGTGGGTCGGCGGTGCCAGGGCCACGACGCGACCGACCTGGGGGGCGTAGCCGGTCACCTTGGTGACGTAGAGCGACAGGAAGCCGCCCAACGAATGCCCGACCAGGTCCACCTTGTCGCTGCCAGTGGCGGCCAGCACCCGGTCGATGAAGGAGCCGATCTCCTCGGCGGACGCATCCACCGGTGCGTTGCCGCCCATGCCGAGCACGTTGGCGCCGTAGGTCAGCGAGAAGACGCAGTAGCCCGCCTTCGCGATGGCGGGGCCGTGCAGGGCCCAGTTCTGCTCGGCGTTCGTGCTCAGGCCGTGAAGCAGGACCACCGGGCGGGGATGCTCGGCTGTGGGTTCACAGGCCCAGTCGTTCACGGCGGCCCGGGCCGGCTCCGCAGAGGCCGACGTTACCGCGGCTGGCACCGCCCACAGGGAGGCGGCGGCGAGAGCGGTGGTGAGCAGGAAACTGCGAACTATTGGCACGGCCTCTCAACGTAGCCGCAGGGGCCGACGTTACGCGTTGCTGATGCGAGGATGCAGCCGTGATCGACCTCCGCAGCGACACCGTCACCCGCCCCACCGAGCCGATGCGCCAGGCGATGGCGCGCGCGGAGGTGGGCGACGACGTCTACGGCGAGGACCCGACCGTTGCTGCCCTGGAGGAGCGGGTCGCCGACCTGTTCGGTCACGAGGCCGCCTTGTTCACGCCGACCGGGTCGATGGCCAACGTGCTGGCTGTCCGGTCGCTCGTCGCCCCCGGCCAGGAGGTGCTGTGCGAGGCGAGCGCCCACATCGCCCGCGCCGAGCTGGGCGCGCACGGCGCGTACTCCGGCCTCACGATGCGCACCTGGATCGACGCCGGCGGGCAGATCGACCTGCCGGTGATCGAGCGGCTGTTCGCCCCCGAGCTCGGCCCGTTCTTCGTGCGGACCTCCGCCATCTCTGTCGAGAACACCCACAACTTCGCCGGCGGTGCCGTCCTGCCGCTGGCAGACCTGCAGGACCTGCGCGAGTTCGCGACCGGGGCGGGCGCCGCCATTCACCTCGACGGCGCCCGGATCTGGAACGCCCACGTCGCGACCGGCACGCCCTTTCGCGAGTACGGCGCCGTGGCCGACGTGCTGTCGGTCTGCCTGTCCAAGGGCCTGGGCGCACCGGTGGGCTCGCTGCTGATCGGCGGCCGCGACACGGTGACGGAGGCGCGCGTGTGGCGCAAGCGGATGGGCGGGGGCATGCGCCAGGTCGGCATCCTGGCCGCCGCCGGGCTGCACGCCCTGGACCACCACATCCAGCGGCTCGCCGAGGACCACAGCCACGCGAGGCTTCTCGCCGAGGCCTGTGGCGTCGACCCGGCCACGGTCGCGACCAACATCGTCGTGGTCGAGCGCCCCGACGCCGCTGACTTCGTCCAGCGCGCCCGAGAGGCGGGGGTGCTGGTCGGCGCGGTCGGCCCGCGCATGGTCCGGCTGGTCACGCACCTCGACGTCTCCCAGGCTGACGCCGAGAGGGCTGCCGCGGCCCTGGCTGCGCTCTAGCGCGGCGGGTTGGGCTCCAGCTCGCACAGCGGGGCGCCCGACACGATGTCTGCCAGCGTCGCCCGGAGCTCGTCGATGCGCTGCTGGGCGCGCTCGACCAGTCGAAGCTCCACCGCGTCCCAGTCGCTGCCCATGGCTCCGGCCGGCATCCCGTCGAAGATCTCGGCGATCTCCCGGACCGTCAGGCCGACCCGTTGCGCGACTCGTGCGATCCGGATCCGGCAGGACGCCTCCTCGCCGAACCGACGAGCGTTGCCCGAGGTGCGGACCGACGAGATGAGCCCGTACTTCTCGTAGAAGCGGACCGCTGAAGGAGCTACGCCCGCCAGGTCGGCGACCTCGCTGACGCTCAAGGAGGGCTGCTCACTGATCGCGGCGCTCACGCAGGAACCTGGTGGGCGCGCCGGCCGTCGCGGAGCGTGAGCGCCCACCACCGGAGTTCGTTCAGCGTCGCGGTCAGCGCTTCCTCGCTGCCAGCGGGCGGCCGGAAGCTGCCGTCGTCAGTCGAGGTGCGCCCACGGGAACGAGAGCGGTACGCCGTTGCGGGTGGTGGTCGCGTAGATCTCGGCGAAGACGGCCCGCAGGTGCTCGACGGCCCGGATGCCACCGGAGCCGGCGCCGTAGGAGACGAAGGCGACGGGCTTGTACTGCCACTCGAGGTAGTGGGTGTCGATGGCGTGCTTCAGGGCGGCCGGGAAGCTGTGGTTGTACTCCGGGGTCAGCACCAGGAACGCGTCGGCCGCGTGCAGCCGCTCGCTGATGGGGCTGTCGCCCCGCAACGTCAGCGGGTCGAGGTGCTCGTCGGCCAGGTCGACGACGTCGAGCTTGAGCCACTCGATGTGGGCGAGGCGCTCCTCGAGCCAGGGGAGCACAGCGTCCGCGAACCGGCCGGTGCGCACGCTCCCGATGATCAGGGCCACGCGGAGATTGTCGTCAGTCAAGGTATCCATGTCGACGACGGTAGAAGTTAAACAAATGTTGAGGTCAAGCGAGCAGGAGCGAACGAGGAACGAGTTCGCTCCGTGGGCGAGCGCAGGTAGAGCAAGCCCCGCGGCCGAGGGACGAGGCCGCGACGGGCGCGTCGAAACCCGGTGAGTGGCAGGAGACGGTTGCACGGGATCTTCAGGCAGGCTCGCCCACCAGGGCCACGTCGCTGATGGCCGTGTAGTCGCGAGCGGACCGCCCGCTGCCCGGGTCGCTCACCTCCAGGAGCCGGAGCGTGACGCTGGTGGTCGTGACGGGGTCGATCGGCACCGACTGCAGGTCGCGGGTCTCGTCGAGGGACTGCTCGATGGTGGTGCCGTCGTCGAAGACCCACTCGACGTCGAGCACCCGGCGGTTGCCGCCGTACCAGTCGATGTCGCCGGAAGTCTTCGCGTAGCCGTTGATCATGCCGACCCCGGTGAGCTCGACGGGCGCCTGGAAGGTGAACACGAGCTCGTCGCCGGCCGCGTTGCCCGCCGTCCGCCAGCAGGTCTCCGCTGCGTCGTCGAGCATGTTGCGCGCGTCGTAGCGCACCTCGTTGCCGGAGACATCGACGTTGGGCGGTGCGGTGTCGGGCACCTCCACGGCGGCGTAAGGAGCCAGGTCCAGCGGACCCTCGCCTCCGGGCGGAGTCTCGCTCGGCTTCGGGTTGCTGGGTTTTCCGGACGGTGCGGTGGAGGCTGAGCTGGTGGTGTCGTCGGCACGGTCGTTGCCGCCAGGATCCTCGTCGTCGTCGCCGGTGAAGAGCAGGAGCGTCCCGACCATCGCGAACAGGATCACGCCGACCGCCCCGACCACCCAGGGCAGCCACCCGGCCCGTGCTCCGTCAGCGCGGCGGGACCTCGGCGGTCGGGCCGGCTCACGCGAGAACCACTCAGGCGGGGGAGCGACGTCTGGCTCACCGGTGGGCTGGGGAGGGATCGGCGCCGGCTGCACGACGTCGTCGGCGAAGAGGGGATAGCGGGCCTGCGACGGTGGCTCGACCGCCGGCGGCGGCTGGATGGGCGCCGCGTCCTGCCACTCCTGCTGCTGGTCCACGCGCTGCCCGCAGTTGGTGCAGAACCGGCCGACACCCAGCTGATGTCCGCAGTTCGCGCACACCGCCATCTTCGGTCCTCCGGGCTGTTCAGTCCCCATGTCGCGCAAAGGCTAGTTGACGTGCCGCACCAGTTCACGTGCATCGGCACGACCGAGCAGCGGCGGGAGGCGGCGTAGGGCCTGGGCAAGCTCGCGCAGCTCGGTGCCGTGGAGGGCCTGGGGTCCGTCGCACAGGGCCGTCTCCGGAGTCGGGTGGACATCCACGATCACACCGTCGGCGCCCACGGCGATGGCCGCCCGAGTGAGGGGTACGACGAGGTCCTTGCGTCCCGAGGCGTGCGAGGGGTCGACGATGATCGGCAGGTGGCTGGTCGCCTGCACGACCGGCACCGCCGAGATGTCGAGGGTGTTGCGGGTGGACGGCTCGAAGGTGCGGATGCCGCGCTCGCACAGGACGATGTCGAGGTTGCCGCGTTGCGCGATGTACTCGGCCGCCATCAACCATTCCTCGATGGTCGCGTTCATCCCACGTTTGAGGAGCACCGGCTTGCCGGCACCGCCCACGGCCTGCAGCAGCCCGAAGTTGGCCATGTTGCGGGTGCCGACCTGGAGCATGTCGACGTGCTCGGCGACGACGGCGACATCGCGTACGTCGACGATCTCGGTCACGACCGGCAGCCCGGTGGCCGCACCGACGTCGGCCAGGATCTCGAGGCCCTTCACGCCCAGCCCTTGGAAGGCGTACGGCGAGGTGCGCGGCTTGAACGCGCCGCCGCGCAGGATCGAGGCGCCGGCCGACTTGGCCATCTGTGCCGCCTCCAGCGTCTGCTGAGGGGTCTCGACCGCACACGGCCCCGCCAGGAACGTGAACGACTCGGGACCGATCGGCACCTGCCGGTCCGCCGGGCCGACCCAGACCGTGGACCGGCTCGCATGGTGCTGCCGGCTGACCAGCTTGTAGGGGTCGGAGATCCGGTGTACGTCGGCGACGCCGCGCAGGGTGCGCAGGTTGAGGTGGTGGAAGGACTCGACGTCTCCGACCAGCCCGATGATGGTCCGGACCAGCCCCTTGGAGACGAACGCCTCGCCGCCGACTCCCTCGACCTTGGCCACGACGTTGGCGATGTCCTCGTCGGTGGCGTCCGGCGACATCACGACGACCATGGGGGCTTCTCGCTTTCGGCCTGGCGCCGATCCCGGCACGCAGGGACTGTAGCGCCGGTCACCGACGTCGCCGGCCGGTTATTCGGACGGCGAGATGGTCAGACGACGTAGATGACGATGGTGCTGCCGCGAGGCGCGAGGTCTCCGCCGCCTGGGTCCTGACGGACCACGATGTCGTAGCTGATGAAGTCGGGGGCCTGCTGGGTGTCGACCTCGAAGCCCGCGTCCTCGAGCTCGTCGACGGCGGCGTCGACGCCCGAGCCGACCACGACGGGATCTCGATCAGCTCCGGCCCCAGGGAGACGGTGACCTCGACCTTCTCTCCACGAAACAGGGTGCCGCTGTCGGGCTGGTAGGAGACCACGCCGCCCTCGGCGATCGTGTCGCTGTACTCCTCGTCGACGACGTCGACGACCAGGCCCTTGCCCTCGAGCTGGGAGGTCATCTCGTCGACGCTCTTGCCGACCCAGTTCTCGCCGACGTTGATCGGGCGCCGGCCCTGGCTGACGAAGAGGTCGACCGAAGCTCCGGGTCGCAGGATGGTGCCGACAGGCGGGTCGCTGCCCATGACCACGCCCTCCGGGATCTTCTCCGAGTAGCGCGGGATCGACTCGTTGAACGCGAGCTTGCGCTCGAGGAGGGCGTCCTGGGCCCGGTCCTCGCTCATGCCCTTGACCTTCGGCACCAGGTAGCGCTCGGCGCCCAGCGACATGGTCACGGTCACGGTGCCGTTGTCGAGGATCCGCGAGCCGGCGGACGGGTCGGTCTGGATCACCTGACCCTCCGGCACGGTCTCCGAGTAGGCCTCCTCGAACTCCGCGTCCAGGCCCGCCGCGTCCAGCTTCTGCTCGGCCTCGGTCTGCGTCATCAGGATCACGCCGGGAGTCGTGGTGTAGCGGGCCCAGCCGAGCCAGTAGGCACCGAGCCCGCCGCCGACAGCCAGCAGCAGGGCGAGCACGAGCAGGATCGGACCGCGCTTGGAGCGACGGGGTCGCTTCGGGGCGGGAGCCGGTTGCGGTGGGCGGGCGTCGGGCGGGGGAGAGGTGGGCGGCGGCTTGGCTGCCGGGTACGTCGAGGTGTGCTCGGGCTCCCAGCGCTGCTGCGGAGGCGGCGGAGACATCAACGCCTCCATCTCGGCCTGGTCCCACATCTCCGGAGCGGTGTCCGTGTCGAGGGTCCCGCCCACCATCATCGGCGCCAGGTCCTGGGTGAGCTCGGGGTCGTGACGGACGCCGTTGTCGAGCGCGTGGCTGACCCGGTGCACCTGGTGGAGCAGCACGGCAGCGTCCGCGGGCCGCAGGCTCCGGTCGCGCGCGGTGGCGCGGGCGACCAGCGCGTCGACGTACTCAGGGAGGTCGGGTACGAGTTCCGACGGCGGCGGCACGTCGTTGTGCACGTGCTTGTAGGCCACCTGGATCGGGGTCTCGCCCTCGTGCGGCTTCTTGCCGGTGAGCAGTTCGTAGAGGAGTACGCCGGCGGCGTACACGTCGGCGCGGGCGTCGGCCCGACCCTCGACCACGAGCTCGGGGGCGAGGTAGGAGACGGTGCCGATGAGCACGCCCTGGGTCGCGGTGTGCTGGGTGTCGGCGCTGATCGCCTTGGCGAGCCCGAAGTCGGCGACCTTGATCCGGCCGTCGTCGGCGATCAGGACGTTCTCGGGTTTCACGTCGCGGTGGATGAGGCCGGCCCGGTGGGCCGCGGCGAGCGCCGAGAGCACCGGCTCCATCAGCGACAGCGCCTTCGCCGGCGACATCGGGCTCTCCTTGGCGATGGTGTCGCGCAGGGTGTGCCCGGCGATCAGCTCCATCGCGAGGAACACCGTGCCGGCGTCGTCGCCCTGGTCGTAGACGGCGACCACGTTCGGGTGGGAGAGGCGGGCGGCCGCCCGGGCCTCTCGGACGAACCTCGCGGCGAACTCGCCGTCGTCGCCGAGCCCTGCGTGCATCACCTTGATCGCGACGGTGCGGTCGAGCCGGATGTCGGTGGCCTCGTAGACACTGGCCATGCCCCCGCGAGCGATCCGCCCGCTGATCGCGTAGCGACCTTCGAGCATCCGCCCGATCAAGGGGTCGATCGAGCCACCAGCGCCGCCCGACTGGGCGCCACCGTCTGCCCGACCATCTGGCTGCACAGCGACCCTCCTGCTCCGGACGGGGAAGGATCCGGAAGCCCAATCGTACGGTCGCGAAGGCCTGGCGAGGCCTCCAGGCCTCACCGGCGTGGCGTGGCCCTCCACCGCACCGGCAAGATGGGGGCATGTCCGAGACACCCCTTGCCGACCACGACCTGGCCGCCCTCGTCCCCGACTGGATCGACTGGGCCACCGCCGCAGCCCAGCTGGAGGTCACCGTGGCCAAGGTGCGCACGATGATCCGCGACCACGAGCTCGCCGCTGCCGTGCCCACACCCGGCACCGGCCAGCAGGTGCCGGCGGACTTCATCCAGGACGGCTTCCCGGTGAAGGGCCTTCCGGGCCTGCTCACGGTGATGCACGACAACGGCTACGACGACCGCGAGTGCATCGCCTGGCTCTACCTCGACCAGGACCTCCCCGGCCGCCCGATCGACGCGCTGCGCGAGAACCGCGGCACCGAGGTCAAGCGCCGCGCCCAGGCGATGGCGTTCTAGGAATCGAGCCTCGTCATGGCCACGAAGCGGCGGTCCTCCGGGCTGGTCAGCCTGCTCGTGGTGGTGGCCGTTGTCCTCGCCGTCTGGCTGATCAACGGCCGCGACCCCGGCACGCCGACCGGCTCCACCGCTGACCCGACGCCGTCGGCGTCCGCTCGGGGCGGGGTCGATCCCGGCAGCGGGCTGCCGCTCGTCGCGCTCGACGATCTGCCTCCCGAGGCGGCCGACACCGTCCGCCTGATCAACCGCGGAGGTCCGTTCCCCTACGACCAGGACGGCGCGACGTTCGGCAACCGTGAGGGGCTCCTGCCCGACCGCGACTCCGGCTACTACCGCGAGTACACGGTCGAGACACCGGGCTCGGGCGACCGCGGTGCCCGCAGGATCGTCGGTGGCGCTGCCGACGAGCTGTACTGGACCGCTGACCACTACGCCTCCTTCGCGCGGATCCAGCGATGAGCAGTCTCGCGTCCGTACTGGCGCGGCGTACACCCCCGGGGGTCTACCTCTGGCACGCGGAGTACGACGTCGCCGACGTGCGGCACACGGTCGAGCACGTCGGCTGGACGTTCGCGTACGTCGACGGGTGGGTGTTCCAGTCCAGGGCGGAGTTCCTGGTGGCCGTGGGGGAGTCGCTGGCCCTGCCCGACTACTACGGCCGCAACCTCGACGCGCTGGAGGAGTGCCTGGCCGAGCTCGAGGGCCCGGTGCTGCTGCTGTGGGACGGCTGGTCGGTGCTCGCCAGGGCCGACGAGCGCGCGTTCCGGAGCGTCGTCGACGTCTTCGCGGCCCGCAGTGACCGGCTCGACCGTGCTGCTGCGGGGCGAAGGTCCCGAGGTCGACCTGCCCAGCCTGGACTGACCTGGTCGCGTCGGATGGGCGTGGCTTCCCGAGGACGACCTCGATGAGCTGGGTCAGCTCCGCCTCGCGGAGCCGCCGGGAGGTCATCAGCCGAAGTAGAGGTCTGACCTGACTCACACGGTGCGTTGCGTGGCCGCGGTCGCGAGACCACGCAGGACCGCTCGCGCGTGTTCGTCGACAGGTGCCTGGTCGAGGGCTGCGGTCGCCCGCTCTGCGAGCTGGGTGATCACCGACTCCACCTGGCTGTGCGCTCCGGAGCGGTCGATGATGGCGCGCAACTCCTCGACGTCGGCCGGCTGCAGCGGGCGACCGAGGGCGTGGTCGAGGCGCTTTGCCTCTTCGGTGGGCACACCATCGAGCGCGAGGGCCACCAGCACGGTCCGCTTGCCCTCGATCAGGTCGTCGCCGGCGGGCTTGCCGGTGACGTCGGGGTCGCCGTAGACGCCCAACAGGTCGTCGCGCAGCTGGAAGGCCTCGCCCAACGGGAGGCCGAAGTGCGAGAGGGCGGTCAGCAGCTCGGGATCGGCACCCGCGAGCGCGGCACCGATCTGCAGGGGCCGCTCGATGGAGTACTTGGCGGACTTGTAGCGCAGCACCGTCATCGCGGCATCGACGTCGGCGCTGGCGCGCGCCTGCACCGAGACGTCGAGGAACTGCCCCGCGATCACCTCCGTGCGGCACAGCGCGAACAGCTCATGGGCGGGAGCGACGCGTGCCGGCGGCAGCCCGCAGCGGCCCAGCAGCTCGTCGGCCCAGCCGAGCAGCAGGTCGCCGAGCAGGATCGCCCCGGCTGCGCCGTACTGCTCCGGATTGCCGCGCCAGCCGTGCTCGCGGTGCTGGGCCTCCATCGCCCGGTGGGCGGCGGGGTGCCCGCGCCGGGTGTCGGAGGCGTCCATGTAGTCGTCGTGCACCAGGGCGCTGGCGTGGAGCAGCTCGAGCGCCGCGCAGGCGCGGACGAGTGCGTGAGGGTCGGCGGGCGCCGGATCGACCGCGTGGTAGCCCCACCAGCAGAACGCCGCCCGGAACCGCTTGCCGCCGGAGACGGCATGGCGGGCAGCCGCCATCAGCCGTGCGGCGTCGTCACCCAGGGCGGTGAGTCGCTGAGCCTGTTCGTCCAGGAACTCGTCGATCGCCGCCTGGAGCTCTGCGCGGAACGATGCGTCGTCCCAACCGGTTTCCCCCGCCACGCAGATGAGACTAACGAGTGGACTTCGGCCACCAGGACGCAGCGCCTTACCTAGACTTTCCGGCATGACCGACGCGACGACCGACCCGAGGCAGGAGCCGAGCACCAGCATCGGCGAGCTCCTGCGCGCGGGTGGCCGGTCCTTCTCCTTCGAGTTCTTCCCACCCAAGGACGACGACGGCGAGCGGATCTTGTGGCAGTCGATCAGCGAGCTCGAGCCGTTGCGCCCGACCTTCGTCTCGGTGACCTACGGGGCAGGAGGGGCGACGCGCGACCGCACGGTTTCCATCACCGGGCGGATCGCCAAAGAGACCTCGATGCTGCCGATGGCGCACCTGACCTGCGTCGGGCACACCACCGAGGAGATCCGCTCCATCCTCGACCAGCTGGCGGGCGCGGGCGTGCGCAACATCCTGGCCCTGCGCGGTGACCCAGTGGGCGGCCCCGGCACTCCGTGGGAGAGCACCGATGGTGGTGTCGAGTACGCCGCCGAGCTGGTCGAGTTCATCAAGTCCACCACCGACGCAGTGGTCGGCGTGGCGGCGTTCCCGGAGGGCCACCGCGATGCGGAGAGCGTCGAGGACGACGCCCGGGTGATGAAGGCCAAGTACGACGCCGGTGCGGAGTTCGCGGTGACCGAGATGGTGCTGCGGGCCAGCGACTACTTCGCCCTGGTCGAGCGCTCGCGCGCCGACGGGGTGGACTTCCCGATCGTGCCGGGCATCATGCCGATCCTCAACTACAACTCGATGCGGCGGATGGTCGAGCTCTCCGGGCGCGAGATGCCCGACGAGGTGATGGCGCGGATCGAGCCGCTGCGCGACCACCCGGCCGCGGTGCGCGCCGAGGGCATCAAGATCGCGACCGAGCTGTGCGACGCGCTGCTGGAGGGTGGCGCGCCGGGCCTCCACTTCTACACGCTGAACCGGTCGAAGGCGACGCGCGAGATCTTCGCGGCGCTGCAGATCACCGCCTGAGCCTGCTCGGGCCTGAGTCGGGCCTGGGTTTCGCCGGCACGGATAGCGTGCGCACCATGCGCACGATCACCGTGGCCGGTCACGGCACCGCCTACGCGACTCCCGACACCGCCGAGGTCCGGGTGGCCGCCGTACACCGCGATGCTGGGCTGAGCGAGGCTCTGGCCGGTGCGGAGTCCGCGCGTGCCGGAGTGGTCACGACCGCGCGCCGCTACGTCGACGCGCATCGCGTGGCCTCGACCAACCTCAGCGTGTGGCCGACCCACGACCACGAGGGCCGGCCGGCCGGCTTCGAGGCCCGGCACTCGCTGACGATCCGTTGCGACGACCTCGCCCAGGCCGGCACCCTCGTGACCGCCCTCGCCGCCGACGTGGGCCACCGGCTCCAGGTCGAGAGCGTGTCGCTGGTCGTCGCGGACCCGAGCGCCGCCCTGCGGCAGGCCCGCGAGAGCGCCTACGCCGATGCCGTGTCCCGGGCCGAGCACCTCGCCGGGCTGGCCGGTGCCGACGCTGGGCGACGTGCAGTCGGTCGCCGAGGGTGGTGGCCACGGGGAGGTGCCGATGCGGCGTCCTTCGACCGCGCCATGAAGTCCGAGGCCGCGTTCGAGCCCGGCGAGACCGCCCTCTCCACCTCGCTGACCGTCACCTTCGAGCTCGCCCCGGCGGGGTAGTCCCTGACGAAATCGGGGTCCGGAACCCGGCGAAGTCGGCCGGATCAGCCGTGGAAGGGTGATCGCATGACGGACCTGCCCGCCCGCAGCGGAGCGGGTGCTTTCGAGGAGCTCGCCGCACATCCGCAGATCACCTGGCGGCCCTTCGGCCGTGACGACCTCCCAGCCATTGCCGAGTTCTACGCCGAGTGCGAGGCCTTCGACCGCAACCCGGAGCGGCAGTCCCTCGGGGGTCTGCAGGAGTTCTGGGACTCTCCTCGGTCACGCCCGGATGAGGACACGCTGGTCGGCTACGACCACGACAACCGAGTCGTCGCCACGGCGTGGGCAGGCTGCAACCGCGTCATCACCGAGCGGCGAAATGTCTACTTCGGTGGCAGCCGTTCGCCCGGATCGCCGGGGCGAGGGCATTGGACGATCCATCTCTGCGGTGGGAGATCGCGCACGCCCTCGAATGGGATGAAGCCACTCGACAGGATGGCTACGGGCCGCTCACCGTCCGCCTCTACGCACCATCGGACCAAGCCGATGTCCGGGACCTGGCCGAACGTCACGGCTTCGCGCTCGAGCGCTACTTCTTCGAGCTGGAGACGGTCGATTTCGCCGACTCCACGCCGATCGTCCGGGACTACCGCGAAAAGCCAGGTCAGGCCGGACCGACGACCTGGGCGACCAGGGCAGCGGAGAGTCCGACGAAGGGGAGGCCGGCGCCGGGGGTGGCGTGGGCGCCGGCGGCGTACACGCCCTGGATCGGGGTGGTCGGGCCGAGACGGTTGCGCACCGTGCCGCGGCCCTGCCAGAGCACACCGTGCGGCGAGCCGCCCCAGCGCTCGACCAGGTCGCGTGGCGACTGGTCGATCCGGGTCACCACCTGCTCGCGGATGTCGATCTTGGTCGCGCGCCAGCGCCCGCAGCATGTCCTCGGCGAGCTTGCCGCGTCCGTGCACGGTCCACGCGGCGTGGCCCTCGGGCGCGATCCCACCGGTGCGGACCACCAGCATCGGGTCGCCGTGCAGCACCACCTCGGCCGGCAGGTCCGGCACCTCGCCTTCGAGACCGAGGTAGGCGACCACGGGCGGGATGGACGGCATCGTCTTGTCGACGTACGCCGCCAGGGCCGGCAGGCGGCGCGGGTCGATCGCGCAGACGACGACGTCGGCGGCGTAGTCACCGCTGAGCGACGTCACCGCCGCGACCCGGCCGTCGCGGACCACGAGGTCGCGGGCCTCGACCTCGGTCACCACGGTGACGCCGCGGGTGGCGAGCCGCTTCTCGAGGGCGGCGGCCAGGGCGCCCATCCCGCCGGCAGCGGCCGGCACCCGCCAGGCGCCGAAGATCTGCTCGAGGTAGGCCCGCAGGCCGTTCCAGGCCGGCACGTTGCGGAGGTCGTGTCCTTCGGCGACGAACGGGTGGCCCGCGACCATCGCGAGGCGGTCGTCGCGGAAGGTCCGCCGCAGGCGCTTGTGCAGCGTCTCGCGGGTGTCGAGCCGGGCGGCCACGTCGCGGGGCAGGTCGTCGGACTGCCAGGGCACCTCGAAGTAGTGGCGCCGCAGCACCTCCCAGTCGTCGGCGAACGAGTCGACGTAGTCGACCCACTGCTGACCGAGCCCCTTGCCCATCTCCTCGAAGTCGGCCAGCTGCGCCGCCCGCGAGCCGCCGGTGATCCGCACCGACGTGAGGTCCTCGAAGCGGTGCTCGCGGATCGGGTCGAGCGGCTCGAGCTCGACGCCCAGCTCTGCCTCGAGCGGCCGGCCGGACTTGCGGAAGAGGTCGCGGACCACGGCCGGTACCAGGGTCGAGGCGGGCGCCGCGTCCCAGGTGAAGCCGTCCTCGCTGATCGGCGCCAGTGCGCCACCGAGATGCGCGGACCGTTCGAGCAGGGTGACCTCGTGGCCGATCTTGGCCAGCCGGGCAGCCGTCGCCATCCCGCCGTACCCCCCACCGACCACCACGACCCGCGCCATGGGCGGCAACCCTAGTGGTGTGCTCGGAGGTTGTTGACCGGTGGGCGTGCTCAGGGTGCGGGCAGTGCAAGGCGCCGGCGCGAAGCCATACCGGGTCTGCCTCGCGAGTGCCGGCAACGCCGCGGGGTGCGCGCCATGTGTGCGCGAAGCGCACAAGAACCTCCGGGACGCGCCACAGCGGGGGAGGTCGGCACCGGCCTCGAGCGCTCCGAAGTCGGTCCCGTGCTCGCGGTCCATCAGCTCGGCGAGCGCCAGGTTGATGTCGGCGAGACGCTGCCCGGGACGCAGCGCCGTGCACGGGTCGACCTTGGCGAAGAAGCCGTTGGCGGTGTCGGCGGCGGAGAGGGTGTTGCCGGTCTCCACCTCGGACCGCTCCATCCGGGCGCCGTCGTACGACACGGGATAGCTGATGACTTCCCCGAGCGACCGACCCTGCCCGATCGCGATCACCCTGCCGACGCGCTCGGCGTCCATCACCGGCACCAGCGACTCCAGATCGGCGACGGTGAGGTCGACGTCGTCGCCCGACACCAGCCGCGCCTGCAGGAGCGTGAAGAAGCGCCGGTCGGCCTCGCTGACCACGGCGGCACCGCCGGACATACGGGTGTTCAGCTCCGTGGGCACGAAGCCGTGCACGCCGAGCACTCCGTCGATGCCGAACGCGCCGCGGTAGCCGTACGCGGCCGCGAGGTGGTCGCCGACGCGGCGGGCGGTGTCGCGCATCTGCTCGCGCGCGGCGGCGGGCGGGTCCCAGTAGGTGCCGAGCCCGGCGTAGACGAACTGTCGGCGGGCGACGTCGCGCAAGGTGACGATCTCCACCGGCCGGAACACCGCCGTGCCGTCGGGCAGGACGTAGCCGTGGATCGAGCACGGCACGCCCTCGAGGAACGGCATCACCCGGATCTGGTCGCAGCGCGGCCCGAAGAACCACGCCGCGTTGCGCTGGTCGTCCGCGTCGACGATCCAGCGCACGTAGTCGCCGCCGCCGTTGACGCCGTCGCGCGCATCGCCGGACCACACCACGCCCAGCGGACCGGAAGCTCTGCCGAGGCCTGCGCGAGGGCGGTCGCGTTGTTCTGGACGACGCGGTACGGCGCGTGCCCGACCCCGGCGGCCTCCCAGATCGCGTCGGCGAGCGTCTTGTCCTCCAGCGCCAGGAACGACGCCGGGCGCCCGAACGCGACCGGCCGCCCGTCGATCGGCTCGTCGTTGGTGACGAAGGGCGAGGTCCACCAATGACCCCGCCGGTCCGGGTCGATCGCCTCGATCGCCTCGAGGGCCAGCGGCGGCAGGTGGCGCGCCAACCGGTCCAGCTGCCGCACCTCGTCGGTCATGGTCGATGCCGGGGGCGGCACGATCTCGACCACCTGGCAGGCCTCCGGGTCAGGGGGTCGGCCCGGCACCTCGCGCGGTGGACACCACCAGCACCGGGCACCCGAGGTCGCGGAACCACTCGACCTGGTGGGTGTACGCCGCGAGGACTCCCGGGCCCATCAGCACCGGCCGGCCGGCGTAGGGCTCGGCCAGGCGCGCCGTGACGGCGTCGCGGGTCTGCTGGTGACTGAGGTCCATGTCGGGTCGGGGTCGAGCCGGTGCGGGCGAGGCCCGGTCTCTGCCTTTCCAGCGGCGCCAGCCGCGACGGATCAGCTTGGCGACCAGGTAGAGGACCACCAGGCCGACGGCGAGCAGCACCCCGGCGATCGCGGCTGCGGTCTTGGGGTGCTCGATCGCGAACCACACCAGGCCGAGCACCGCGAAGTCCTCGGTCACGCTGGCGGCGATGTTGGTCACCGGCTCGGGGGAGGCGTTGATCGCCAGCCTGCTGCCGGCCTTGACCAGGTGCGACAGGAGGGCGGTGCCGCCGCCGACGACGCCGTACACCGCTTGGTCGAGGGAGCTGGCGTCACCGGCGAGCAGGACCCCGACCACGGCACCTGCCGTGGGCCGGATCGCCGTGGAGATCACGTCCCAGGTGGAGTCGATGTAGGGGATCTTGTCGGCGACGAACTCCATCGCGTAGAGGAACGCGGCGACACCGAGCACGTCCCAGCGGCCGAGCGCATCGGGGATCCCCTGGGAGTCACCGACGCGCTCGGAGAGCCCGAGCACGAGCACGACGAGGTAGCAGTTGACGCCGCTGGCCCAGCCGGTCGAGAACGCCAGGGGAAGGGACTCCACGCCCTGACTCTAGAGCGACCGGCCAGCCGGTGCCGTCAGTTGCAGACCTGGCGGCTCGTGGAGTCCGGGCGGGTCCACGAGCCGCATCCCGAGGGATCCGAGGGAGGCTCGGGCAGGACGAGGCGTGGGTCACCGGCGATCGCGGCAAGGTCGCCGACCGGGACAGCGAATGCGCTCTTGGCCTCCGCCAGCGATGCCGCCTTGACCGTCTCGTCGACCGTGGTCAAGAACGTCTCGGACTTGATCACCTCCGCATGCCTCTGGAACCACAGGTTGTCGGGGTTGCGGGTGGCGAGCTCATCGCGGCTCACGCCGTACCAGCCCCCGCTGGTGGTCCCGTCCGGCCGCATCGCCGTGAGATAGGTGACGAGGACGTCGCCGCCGGACAGTGTCGTAGCGGAGCACTCGAGGTACCACCCCTCGTTCTCACCGCTTTCGCACGACTCCTCGTGATCGCCCTCGGCCTCGCCTCTCGCGTGCATCAGGCTGACCACGAGCTCTCGGGTGCTGCGGTCGCCGTAGCTGACGGTCATGCCGCTGGCCTTGTCATAGAGGTCAGGGCCGAGCTCGTTGCCCATGGCATCGGAGACGTAGACCTCGGCCTCGCCGAGGTCGGGCACGCTGCGGCTGAACACCGCACGAGACGTCTCGTCGATGATCCGCGGCATCTCCGCGGCGTCGTAGCTGTCGAGCGCTTCCTGGGTGGCGGGATCGATAGCGCTGGAGGTGTTGCCGTCGGCCGACTCGAGCTGCGGGATGACGACGGCGCCGGCGACAGCCAGCACGGCAGCGATGCCGACTCCGGCCGTGAGGCGGCGGGAGCGGACGGTACGCCTGCCGCGGGCGATGACACCAGCGGGCCCGGCGAAGGGCGGCTCGTCGCTGCTGACGTGCTCGCGGACGAGGGTGGAGAGGTCGTGGTCGGTCATCGGTGCTCCTCGGAGAAGACGAGTTCGGGAAGGTGGGCGCGCAGGGTGTCGAGCGCGCGGGAGGTCTGGCTCTTGACGGTGCCCTCGGCGATGCCCAGCGCCGCGGCGACGTCGACGACCGGCAGGTCGTCCAGGAACCGCAGCGCGACGATGGCGCGCTGACGGTGGGGCAGCAGGGCGAGTGCCTGCCCGATGTCGAGCGAGTTCTCGCACGTGTCGACGACACCATCAGGCACCCGGCCGGTCGGACTCTCGGGCCGGTTGCGGCGCAGGTGGCTCAGGCACGCGTTGACCACGGTCTTGCGGGCATAGGCGTCGAGCGACTCATGGCGGATCCGTGGCCACGCGGCGTAGAGCCGCACGAACGCCTGCTGGGTGAGGTCCTCGGCGTGGTGCCAGTCACGCACGATGAGGTACGCCGTGCGGCGCAGGGCCGGGCCTCGAGCGAGGTAGAACTCCGAGAAGTCCTGCTCGCGCTGATCTCGTCGCATCCGTTGCTCCGTCGTGGGGGTCGTCGGGGTTGGTCACCCCCTCACTACTCCGTCCGCAGCCGGTCAGGTTCGCACGAGGGCCGAACTATTTCTCAGCGTCGATGACGGCGGCCACGGAGTCCGGGTCGCGGCCGACGACCGTCGTGCCGTCGGTCGCCGTGATGATCGGACGCTGGAGTGCCCGCGGATGGGCGGCAAGGGCCTCGAGCCAGGCCACGCGCTGGGTGAGGTCACGCGGCAGGTCGATGCCCTCCTCCGAGGCTTCCTTGGCGCGCGTGATGTCCCACGGCTCGAGCCCGAGGCGGTCGAGCACCTCGGCCAGCTCGGCAGCAGTCGGCGGGTCGTCGAGGTAGCGGCGCACCGTGTAGTCGATGCCGGAAGCATCCAGCTCGCTGACCGCCGTCCGGCACTTCGAGCAGGCGGGGTTGAGCCAGATCTCCATCACTCCACCTCGATGGTGGGTGCGCCAGTCATCGCTGCCAGCTCGGAGTAGGTCGTGGAGAAGACCGCGGCCGGGTGCCGGGCGAAGCAGACGACGACGTAGAGGCAGGTGTGAGAAGAAGAAGAACGGCTTCGCCCGCTTGAGCGCCCCCAGGCCGAGGTCGGCCGCCACCTTGTCGGTGTCGACGCGGTGGGCACCCGAGGTGAGGATCAGCACCGGCCGGCCGTCGGCCTCGAAGACGAGGCTGTTGGCGATGGCGCCGACCTCGCAGCCGAGGGCCTCCGCGGCGAGCGCAGCGGTGTGGACGGAGTCAGGCAGAATGACCACCTCGCCGCGGCCACCCAGGCGCGTCAGCTCATCTCGGAATCGGGTAATCGTTGGATGCTCGGTCGCCATGGTGCGACCCTAATGGCCACCCGAGACCGACCCTCAACCGATTTAGCCAGCCCACGAGCCAGCCCACGAGCCAGCCCTCCAGGCCAGCCACTAGGAGATCGCCAGCATGTCCTCACCGGCCGAGCAGGACCAGCAGCAGTCGCGACCGGCGTCGGTCGACCGGGCGGTGCTGCTGCTCTGGGGACTGGTCGTGGTGGGCGTGATCGTCACCGTGCTCGTGATCGTCTTCCGCCAGGAGCTCGCCGAGGCGTGGAGCGCCGGTCACCCACCCGACTCGGCGATCAAGCAGCCGGAGTTCGTGCCGGTCGTGATCGTGTCGTACGTCGTGGTCGCCGGGCTGATCCTCACCCTGGTGCCGTTCCTCCGCGGCGGGCACAACTGGGCCCGGCACTCGCTGGCCGCCACCGTGGTCTTCATCGGCATCACGACCGTCGCCGGGCTGCGCACCGACCCGCCCGCTGTCTTCGTCGCCTGCGCCGCCGTCTCGTTGGTCTACAACGCGGTGCTGCTGTTCCACCTGTACCACCGCGCCACCACGTCCTACGTGAGCGGCCCGTTCGCCGCTGTCGAGGCCTGACCCGGCTCCTCCCTGCGGGTCTTCGGTCGGGTTTCCCGGTGAGCCTTGACGGGCTGTCGGGGGTGGGGTGTACCTTTCGACGTGTTCGAACACTTGTTCGAACGCTCGCCGGTGGGGGCGACCTCGACCCCCGTCCCCACCGGCACTCCGGTGCTTGAGGTGCGTGAGGTGGGTGGTGGCGATGCGGCGGTACGCCGATCCAGTGGAGGTCCGCAAGGGCTGGGTCTCGGACGCGGAGACGGAGGGTCCCGAGCAGTTCCTGTGGCACGGGCGCCTGTGGAAGGTGCGCGCGGTGCTCGCGCACTGGGTGGAGACCGGTCCGTGGTGGAGCCGGCAGGGCGACGACGATCCCGAAAGTGAGCCCGGGAGTGAGTCCGGGAGTGAGTCCGGGAGTGCGCAGAGTGGCCCCACGATCGGTGACCTGTTGACCGAGCGCGAGCTCTGGCGGGTCGAGGCCGGACACCGGATGCCCCCCAGCACGCCGGGCATCAAGGGCGAGGACCCCGAGGACCCCGACGTCAGCGGGGTCTTCGAGCTCTCCTTCGACTGGTCCGACGGCTGCTGGCAGCTCGTCGGCTGCACGGACTAGGGGAGCTATGACCGAGACGGGCACCAACCCCTATGCACTGCCGGCCACCACCCACTCCTACCTCGGCCGCGCGGCCGAGTCGCTGAGCGAGGCGATGGCCGCGACCGAGGTCTCCACCCGCTACGCCTGCGCCCACGTCGCGGCACTGCGCGCCGCGGCCGCGCTGCTGGCGGCCCGGGCCCAGCCGGCGCCGACCCGGCGGCGTACTCAGAAGAACGCGTGGGTGCTGCTCTCCGAGGTCGCCCCCGAGCTCGCCGAGTGGGCCCGCTTCTTCGCCGCCGGTGCCTCGAAGCGCGCGGCCGCCGAGGCCGGTTCCACCCGTGCGGTCACCGAGCGCGAGGCCGACGACCTCGTCCGCGACGCCGACCGGTTTCTCGGCGTCGTCGAGCAGGCGCTCGGCCTGGTGCCGCACGCCCCGCTTCGCACCCACCTCGTGGTGCGGCACGTGTCCTAGGACGGGAGGTACTGCTCGCGGAGCCTGCGCTTGACCAGCTTGCCGGTGGGCGTTCGGGGCAGCGAGTCGGTGAAGTCGACGCTGCGGGGTGCCTTGTAGTGGGCGATCCGGTCCCGCACGTAGTCGATCAGCTCGCGCTCGAGCTCGGGCCCGGTGGTCACGCCCGCCGCGGGTTGGACCACAGCCTTGACCACCTCGCCCATGTCGTCGTCGGGCACGCCGATGACCGCGACGTCGAGCACCTTCGGATGGAGGGCCAGGACGTTCTCGGTCTCCTGTGGGTAGATGTTCGTGCCGCCGCTGATGATCATGAACGCGCGCCGGTCGGTGAGGTAGAGGAAGCCGTCGTCGTCGAGGCGCCCGATGTCGCCGGTCGTGGCCCAGTTGTCGTGGTGGGGGTGCTGCGCCTGGCGGGTCTTCTCCGGGTCGTTGTGGTAGCGGAACGGCATCTCGTCGCGCTCGAAGTAGACCAACCCGGTCTCGCCGACCGGCAGCTCCTCCTGGTCGTCGGTGGCCTCGTCGCAGATGTGCAGGATGCCGAGTCCGGCGCGGCCGACGCTGCCCGGATGGGTCAGCCAGTCCTCGGGTCCGATCAGGGTGACGCCGGCGGCCTCGGTGGCGGCGTAGTACTCGTGCAGCACCGGGCCCCACCACTCGAGCATCCGCTGCTTGACCTCGACCGGGCAGGGCGCGGCCGCATGGATCGCGTACCGGAGGCTCGAGAGGTCGTAGCGGTTGCGCACCTCCTCGGGCAGCTTCAGCATCCGGACGAACATCGTCGGCACCCACTGGCTGTGCGTGACGGCGTACTGCTCGATCAGCGCCAGCGCCTGCTCGGGGTCGAACTTCGACATCACCACCAACGTGCCGCCGGTCGCGTGCACGATGCCGCCGAAGCGCAGGGGCGCCGCGTGGTAGAGCGGGGCGGGGGAGAGGTAGACGGTGTCGGCGTCGAAGGAGTAGATCGCCCCGAACACCGCCACCAGGAGGTCGCCGGGCTCGTCGACCTGACGGTCCGGCAGCGAGACCCGGATCGCCTTGGGGTGTCCGGTGGTGCCGGAGGAGTAGAGCATGTCGGCCCCGGCCGGCTGGTCGGCGAAGCGCTCGGCGGAGGCGGCGGCGAGGGCCGTCTCGTAGTCGTCGAAGCCCTCGACCGGCCGCCGAACGCCAGCCGCACCTCGATCTCGGGCACCGCCTCCGCGATCCGGGTCGCCAGGTCGGCCATCGCGGCGGACGCGACGAGCACCTTCGCGCCGCAGTCGCGGACGATGTAGATCTGCTCCTCGTCGGAGAGGTGGATGTTGAGTGCGGTGAGGTAGAGCCCGCTGCGCAGCCCGGCCCAGTAGCACTCGTGGTGGCGCGGCCCGTTCTCCGCGAGCAGGGCGAAGGAGTCGCCCGGTCGCAGTCCGCTGTCGTGCAGCACGTGCGCGAGGCGGATCGTGCGGTCCTCCAGCTCGGCGTAGGTGATCGTCTCGCCGGTGTCGGCCATCACGATGGCGGGCTTGTCCGGGCGTGGTGGCGGCGTGGGTTCCGGGATACACGGTTCCTCCAGTCGGGTCGGGCGGCCCCCAGCGTGGCCAAGGTGTGAGTGCTTGTCCATGGTGGTGGGGTTACCGTCGAGGACATGACCGAATCGCCTGACCCTGCATCTGCTGACGACGAACGGGTCGAACGCCGCGCGGAGCTGCTGCCCGAGGAGCAGGACGCCGGGAGTGACGACCCCACTGCGCAGGCAGAGGCGATCCTCGCGGATTCCGACGAGCGCACCGAGGACCCCGAGGAGACGCGGCGGGAGTCCACGCAGACTCCTGACTAGTCGGGAGCCGGCCCGGGGTTGACCGGATCCGGGGGCGTCGTACACTGGAACTTGTTCGAACAATTGTTCGAACAGACAGCCAGGGGTCGAGCCGGCTGAGCCGAGGAGGCCCCTCCATGTCCGACCCCTTCGTCCACCTCCATGTGGCGTCGGGCTACTCCCTGCAGTACGGCGCCTCGCACCCCCACGTGCTGGTCGAGCGGGCCGCCGAGCAGGAGATGGACATCCTCGCGCTGACCGACCGCGACGGCACCTACGGCGCGGTGAAGTTCGCCAAGGCCTGCCTCCAGGGCGGCATCCGGCCGGTGCTCGGCGTCGACCTCGCCTACCGCGTGCCGGGTCTCCCGCAGGCCGGATCGAGCCGCACCCCGACCCGCGGCGGTGCCTTCCGCGACCTGCCGGCCGAGCGAGGTGGCCTGCCCCGGGTCACCATCCTGGCCAGCGGCGACACCCATGGCGGCCGGGCCGGGTGGGCGGCGGTCTGCCGGCTGATCTCGGCGACCCACCTGGCCGGGGAGCGGGGGAGTCCCGTGCTCGACCTCGCCGAGCTGCCGGACGGCGTCGCCGAGCTGCTGGCCAGCGGTGACCTGATGGTGCTGCTCGGACCCACGTCCGCGGTGGGGGTGGCCGCGACCCGTCGCCGCGACGACCTGGCGCTGGCCGCGCTGGCTCCGTGGCGCGAGCTGGTGCCGACGCTCGCACCTGGTGGTCGAGCTGGTCTCCCACCGGCTGCCAGGCGGTGCGGCCGGCCGTCGGGAGGGATGGGGCCCGGGCACCAGTCCCCATGCCGCCCGGATGGCCGGGGTGGCCAGGCAGGTGGGGCTGACCACGGTGCTCACCAACGCCGTCCGCTACGCCGACCGGCGCGACGCCGTCACCGTCGACGTGCTCGATGCCTCCCGCCGGCTGGTCGCGCTCGACCAGCGCCACGTCGACCGGGCCAACGCCGAGGGCTTCCTCAAGTCCGGCAAGCAGATGCAGGAGATCGCCGAGGAGATCTGCCGGGTCGGCGGGCTGGGCGAGCGCGACGCCACCCAGCTGCTGGCCGACACCCGCAAGATCGCCGAGCGGTGCGCCCTCGACCCGCGCGCCGACCTGGGCCTGGGGGAGGTGCACTTCCCGGAGTTCACGCTGTCGACCGACCACACGACAGCCGACATCGCGCTGCGAGCCCGGTGCGAGGGGGCGGTCGGCGACCGCTACGGCTCGGCTCCGCGCCAGGTGATCTGGAAGCGGCTCGACGACGAGCTCGAGATGATCCGCGGCCTCGGCTACGGGTCGTACTTCCTCACCGTCGCCGACGTCACCGACCTGATCAAGGGGATGGGGGTGCGGTGCGCGGCGCGGGGGTCGGGCGCCGGCAGCCTGGTCAACTACCTGCTCGGCGTCTCGGGGGTCGACCCGATCCGCCACGGCCTGCTGATGGAGCGGTTCCTCTCGCCGCGGCGCGAGGCGCTGCCCGACATCGACATCGACGTGGAGTCGGCGCGACGGCTGGAGGTCTACCAGGCGATCCTCGACACCTACGGCGGGGAGCGGTGCGTCTGCGTCTCGATGATGGACACCTACCGGGTCCGGCACGCCGTGCGCGACGTCGGCGCGGCGCTCGGCATGCCGCCCGGCGAGATCGACGCGATCGCCAAGGCGTTCCCGCACATCCGGGCCCGCGACGCCCGGATCGCGCTGCGCGAGCTGCCCGAGCTGCGGGCCGGTGGGCTCGGCGAGGCCGACCTCGACCTGATGTTCCAGCTCGTCGAGCGGCTCGACGGGCTACCCCGCCACATCGCCGTCCACCCCTGCGGGGTGCTCCTCTCGGACGCGACGCTGCTCGACCGGACGCCGGTCGAGGCGAGCTTCGCGGGCTTCCCGATGAGCCAGTTCGACAAGGACGACGTGGAGGACCTCGGCCTGCTCAAGCTCGACGTGCTCGGCATCCGGATGCAGTCGTCGATGGCGCACGCGGTGGCGGAGATCAAGCGGGTCGACGACGTCGAGATCGACCTCGACGACGAGGAGCAGGTGCCGTTCGACGACGAGCCGACCTACCGGATGATCAGCTCGGCGAAGACGCTCGGCGTCTTCCAGATCGAGTCGCCCGGTCAGCGCGAGCTGGTCGGCAAGTCCGGCATCGAGACGTTCGGGCAGATCATCACCGACATCTCGCTGTTCCGGCCCGGGCCGGTCAAGAGCGACATGATCACCCCCTACTTGGAGGTCAAGCAGGGCTGGCGACAGGCGGCGTACCTCCACCCCGACCTGCGGCCGATCCTCGAGGAGACCTACGGCGTCGTGGTCTTCCACGAGCAGATCATCGAGATCATCGCCAGGTTCGCCCGCATCGGCTACGCCGAGGCCGACGAGAAGCGCCGGGCCCTTGGCGACGTCGAGGGCATGGCCGACACCAAGCTGTGGTTCTTCCCCCGGGCGCTCGGACACGGCTACCCGCTCCGGGTCGTGGAGCAGATCTGGAAGGTGATCGAGGCGTTCGCCTCGTTCGGCTTCTGCAAGGCCCACGCCGCAGCGTTCGCGCTGCCGACCTACCAGTCCGCCTGGCTCAAGACCCACTGGCCCGCGCACTTCCTGGCCGGGGTGCTCACCCATGACCCCGGCATGTACCCCAAGCGGCTGATCCTCGAGGACGCCCGCCGCCACGACATCACCATCCTCGGTCTCGACGTCAACACCTCCGAGAAGGAGTACGTCGTGGAACGGGTCACCGGCGCCCCGACGCCATACGGCATCCGGCTCGCACTGGCCGAGGTCAAGGGGATCAACGAGGCCGAGGTGGAGCGGATCGTGGCCGCCCGGCCCTACCAGTCGCTCACCGACTTCTGGCACCGCGCGCGGGTCTCCCGGCCGGTCGCGGAGCGGCTGGTGCTGGCCGGCGGCTTCGACAGTGTCTACTCGATCGGCCAGGGGATCGGCGGTGGCGACGGCATGGCTCGTCGGGGCCGGGTCACCCGGCGCGACCTGCTGCTGCAGGTGGCCGAGCTCGACCGCTACGCCCGTTCGATCGAGAAAGCCGGGCGGGGCAGGGGCCTGGGCCGCACGCGTCGCGCTCCGGTCGCGGTCGCCCGGGCCGACGACGCCGGGCTGCGCAACAGCACCGACCCGCGCTCGCGCGACCAGGTCGCCGATCTCGAGCGGCACCCGCTCGGCCAGCAGGGGGTCTGGGCGAAGGCGGCGGCTCAGAGCAGGGCCACCGCGGCCCCACCGCCGGTCACCTCGGTGCAGCTCGCCCTCGACCTCGGCGACGGACCGCGCGAGGGTGAGGTGTCGGGGTTGCCGGAGATGACGGCGGCGGAGTCGATGGCGGCCGAGCTGGAGATCCTCGGCCTCGACGTCAGCCGCCACGTGGTCGACGCCTACGACCGGTTCCTCGACGAGCTCGGCACCACCCGTAGCAAGGACCTGCTGTCGAAGCGCAGCAAGTCCGAGCTGCTGGTCGCCGGGGTCAAGGTGGCCACCCAGACCCCACCGATCCGGTCCGGCCGCCGGGTCATCTTCCTGACCCTCGACGACGCCACCGGCCCGGTCGATGCCACGTTCTTCGAGGACGCGCAGGGGCCCTACGCCGCCACGGTCTTCCACTCCTGGCTGCTGGTGGTGCGCGGTGAGCTGCGCCGCACCGGCTACCGCGGGGTCTCCCTGCGCGCCACCGGGTGCTGGGAGCTGCCCGCCCTGCATGCGCTCTGGAAGCGCGACGGCATCGAGGCGGTGCGCGAGCAGATGGCGATCGTGCCCGAGGGCTTCGGTGCGGTGGGCGTCGAGCGCGCGGTCAAGGGCGCGGCCGAGAGCCGGTCGACCCGGCCGGTGATGGCGAAGCCACAGTCCTTCACCGAGGACGACGAGCCCGGCCCCACCGCCGGCGGGATGGGCCGGCGCCGGGTGCTGGTGCACTCCAGCGGCTTCCAGATGTCGCCGTACTCCGACATCAAGCCGGCCGGCGAGGACGCCAAGCAGGTGGCCCGCAAGCTGTGGCACCGCAGCCCGGGAAGTGCGGGATGACGATCACGTGGTCGAGCCGCGAGCGCAGCGAGCGTGTCGAGACCCTAGGGTTGCTGACATGTCTGCCAGCGAGAGACGAGGCGCGACCCGCACCGCTGTGGTGTGGGACGCCCTGCGGCCGGTCCTGGAGTCCGGCGGGCTCGACGTGCTCGACATCGGTGGCGGCACCGGCGGGTCGGCGGTCACCGCAGCCGAGCTCGGCAACCGGGTCACCGTCGTCGATCCCAGCCCCGACGCACTCGCCGCCCTGGCCCGACGGGCTCGGGAGCAGCACGTCGAGGTCTCCGGACAGCAGGGCGACCTGTCCAGCCTGCTGGAGGTCACCGGCGCCGACTCTGCCGACGTCGTGCTCTGCCACGGCGTGCTCGAGGTCGTCGACGACCCCGCCGCTGCGCTGGCCACGATCCGCGAGGTGCTGCGGCCCGGCGGCAGCCTCAGCCTGCTCGTCGCCCAGCGTCACGCAGCAGTCATCGCCCGGGCCATGGCCGGCCACTTCCCACAGGCCCTCGCCCTGCTCGACCCTTCGACAAGCTCAGGACCCACGGGTCGCGCCGGTCACCGCTTCACCCACGACGAGGTGGGCGCCCTGCTCAACGGCGCCGGCTTCGCGACGGTCTCGACCCACGGCATCCGGGTCTTCGCCGACCTGGTGCCCGGCTCGCTGCTCGACCTCGAGCCCGGTGCCACCGCGGCTCTGGTCGAGCTGGAGCGGGCGGTCGCCGAGCGCCCCGAGTACCTCCCCCTCGCGACCCAGCTGCACGTGCTCGCGCGGTAGCGCGAAATCGCTGACCCGACGGGTCAGCGACCGCCCAGCAGGCCGTGAGTCGATCACCCATCTCCCTCACATGGGTTTTGTATGAACGGCGCATCGGACTGCTTCCCACTCCACCCCGATCCTCCACGTCGACATGGATGCCTTCTACGCGTCCGTCATGATCCGCGACCGACCCGAACTGCAGGACGTGCCGGTGATCGTGGGCGGCGGCTACCGCGGCGTGGTGCTGGCGGCCAACTATCCCGCCCGGCAGTACGGCGTCCGCTCGGCCATGACCGGCACCCGGGCCCGTCGGTTGTGCCCGCACGCGGTGGTGCTGCACCCCGACTACGACACCTTCACGACGGTCTCGACGGCGGTGATGGAGAACTTCCGCCGGGTCACTCCGCTGGTCGAGGCCATCTCGCTCGACGAGGCGTTCCTCGACGTCCGCGGGGCGACCCGGCGGCTCGGCTCACCCCTGCAGATCGCCGAGCAGCTGCGCGCGGTCATCCACGACGAGCAGCGGATCACCTGCTCGGTGGGGGTCGCGGCTTCGATCTCGGTGGCCAAGCTGGCCAGCCGCCGGGCCAAGCCCGACGGGGTGGTCGTCGTACCTCCCGAGGAGATCACCTCCTTCCTGCACCCGCTCGATGTCGGCGAGCTCTACGGCGTGGGGGAGAAGACCCAGGCGATGCTGCACCGGCTCGGCCTGGTCACCGTCGGCGACGTGGCGCACACGCCGCTGCGCACGCTCAAGCGCGCGATCGGCGACCACCTCGGCGCCCACCTGCACGAGCTGTCCTGGGGCGCCGACCGCCGCGAGATCACCCCGCGCAGTGCGGGCGTCTTCGGTCACGGCCAACGATCAGGGGAGGGGGATCCGGACAAGTCGATGGGTGCCCAGGAGACCTTCGGCCGCGACACCGACGACCGGGAGGTGATCGCCCGCGAGCTGCTCAAACTGACCGCCAAGGTCACCCGCCGGATGCGCACCGCCTCGGTCGCGGGCCGCACCGTCTCGATCACGGTCCGGTTCGCCGACTTCACCACCATCACCCGCGCCCGGACCCTGCCCGAGGCCACCGACGTGACCCAGGAGGTCTACCAGGCCGCGCTCCGCCTCTACGACGCGCTCGGGCTGCAGCGCGCCCGGATCCGCCTGGTCGGGGTCCGGGTGGAGGGTCTGATGCCCCGCGACCGGGTCCATCGGCAGCTGGTGCTCGGTGAGCGCGAGCACGGCTGGTCGGACGCCGATCGGGCCGTCGACCGGGCCGCCCTGCGGTTCGGGTCGGCCGCCGTACGCCCGGCGAGCCTCCTCTCGTAAGAGATTTGTGACAACGGTTTTGACCCATCCCTACCGGGAACCGGACCACCTGCCTAGACTTGAGGTAACCAGTGGCGGGGGCCACTGGCACGCGAGCAAGAGGTTGGAGGACCCGTGCCACTCTCGGAAGAGGAGCTTCGACTGCTCGAGCAGATGGAGCGCGCCCTCGTCGAAGAGGACCCGAAGTTCGCGTCCACCCTGCGCGGCACCTCGTTGCGTCGCTCCGCGCGTCGCCGCGCGATTGCCGCCGGCTTGGTCTTCCTGGTCGGCATCGTGGTGCTGATGACCGGTGCGGTCAGCCAGCTGTGGTTCGGTCGGCGTCGTCGGCTTCCTGATCATGCTCGTCTCGGCCACCGTCGCTCTCAGCGCCATCAAGGGCCAGGCCGCTGCCGACCCGCGCGCGGCCGCGCCGAGCACCGGTCACCCGTCCGGCTTCAGTGTCATCGACGGCGGCCGGGCCGGACGCACTCGCCGCCAGAAGGCCCACCCCCGCAGCTCCGGCACGTTCATGGAGCGCATGGAGGAGCGGTGGCGTCGCCGCAAGGAGAACGGCGGCTTCTAGCCACCGCGGCTGCGCCGGCTGACTAGCCGACGTGCTCGACCACTCCGCCCACGGGGAGTGCTGACGGTCTGGTCATCGACTGTCGCCCGTGACCTCGCCTTCCTCGAGAGCACCGACGCCGGCAGCCACTCGGCCCGGCGCCTGACCCGCGGCGACACTCCGGCCCGCAGTGCCTCGGACACCGTCTCCACCTCGGCGCGCAAGGAACCGGCCTCGGCCTCGTGCGCGCGGGAGTAGCGCAGCAGCTCCAGGTCGCGCACGATCCGGTCGATGGCAACGACCGCGTCGGGGTTGATCGCCGGACCGCGCTGCGGCCGCTCCGCGGCGAGCTCGTCGCCGGGGGCACCGAACAGCTGGACGAGCCGGTCGCTGGTCTCCCGTGGTGAGCGTGAGCCCGGCCAGAACAGCCGGAGATCCACCGCGGTCGCCCGCAGCTCCTCCCAGGCCGCCTCGGGGCCGGCGACGACCCGGCGCTCCCTGGCTCGGCGCCGCAGCAGTCGCGGAGTCAGCGCGAGCAGCACCAGGAGACCGCCACCACCGACGCCGAGACCCACCGGCAGCCACGGGAACGCGGCGTCCTGGTCGTTGCGACCAGCCTCTTCGTCCGGCCGCGAGTTCGCCGACGGCTGCTGCGTGGCGGACGGTCGCGTGATGTCGTCGCTCTGCGTCTCGCTGGGCTGGATCGAAGGGTCCGGAACGTCGTTGCCGCGCCCGGCGGTGTACGCCGGCACCGACGCCCCGTTGCCCGGCGTGGGCTCGAACCGCACCCAGCCGAACCCGTCGAAGTAGAGCTCGGGCCAGGCGTGCAGGTCGTGCGCGGAGTAGACGTACTCGTTGTCGGTGCCGTCGACCTTCTCGGGGGAGAGGAACCCGACCACCATCCGGGCGGGGATGCCGATCACCCGCGCCATCACGGCCATCGCCGCGGCGAACTGCTCGCAGTAGCCGACCCGCCCGTTCTCACCCTTGGTGAGGAAGGCCTCGAGGTCGTCGACGCCGTTGCCGTTGGGGCCTTGGTTGAGGTTGTACTCGAAGTTCTCGCGGAACCAGTTCTGCAGGGCAACGGCCTTGTCGAAGCGGGTCGCGGCGTCGGCCGTGACCCCGTAGGCGAGCTCCTCGACGAGCGAGGGGAGGTCGTCCGGCAGGTCGCGGAACTCCGAGCTCACTCCGGCGGCGGACAGGGACGCGTCGGCCAGCTCGGCGCCCTCCAGGTCGAGCTCGACCGACGTCATCGAGTAGTCCAGGTTGCGAGTGTCGAGGTCCTTGTCCCAGGCGAAGAAGTCCATGGTGCTGACGTCGTAGCGCCAGTCGCCGTCGGAGGTGATCGACGAGATCGGGAACTCGGTGGGCAGCCACTTCGACTCGAAGCTGTCGTTGATCGAGACCTGGTAGTCGTACTCCTCGTAGGTGACCCGCGACGACACACCCTGCAGGGGCGGCATCGAGCCATCGGGGCCATGGTTGCTCGGGATGTCGCGGTTGCCCGGGCTCCACTCGTTGTCGGAGAACCGGTTGAGCGAGGTCACGCGGAGGTAGTCGGGATCCGGGTCGTCGGTGGTGACCCGGATCAGCGGGATGTCGGCACCGCGGTTCAGGTCGCGCAGCAGGTCTGCGGTGGGGTTCTGGATCTTCACGTTCGCATCGCCACCGTTGCCGGCACCGAAGTCGAAGACGTGGAGGTCGAGCGTCGGCACCAGCAGCGGCACCACGACGGCGAGCCCGGTGGCTGCCGATCCGATCGCGGCGGCGCTGGAGCGAGCCGCACCGGTGCGGACGCCGAACGAGCCGAGCGAGCCCGCAGCGTCAGGATCGGCGCCGATCGGGCGACCCCACCGGTTGATCAGGTCGTTCTCGTGCAGGTAGAGCATGGCCATGAAGCCGAGTGCGGTCGGCACGAAGACCCACAGCGAGACGCCGCCACCGAGAACGCTGATCGGCACGCTGTAGATGGTCAGCAACGGCAGGCCCGCGAGCGGGACCTTGCGTGCACTGCAGGCGAGCATGTCGACGATCAGCATCGACACCAGCCCGCCGCCGATCAGCAGAGGATGGATGCCCGGTGCCTGGATCGGCACGGGCGAGGCGTACTCCCGCGAGCTGTCGATGGCGTCACGGAACGCGTTGATCAGCTCGGTCCAGGCTCCCTGGATCGGGAGCGGCGAGCCGGTGAGCAGCAGGCTGAACATCAGGCCGGAGATGACCAGCTGAGCCAGGATCACGACCGGCCCGGGCAGCCGCCACCAGCGAGCCACGGCCCCGCTGATCGCGACCGTCGCGGCGAGGATCATCAGTGGGCCGACGTACGCCGGGTCGTTGTCGGTGAAGCCACCCCAGGACAGCATGGCGATCCAGGTGGTGCCCGCGGCGACCAGCGAGATCACCAGACCGGACGAAAAGCTTCCGCGTGGCTTCCTCATCCGGGCACCTCCGTCCTGGCCTGCGACGCCGACGCAGCACGGTTCTTCGCAGACTGGGCGCTGGCGCGGCCGAGTTCGGTCCACACCCGTTCGAGGCGGTCGCGCGGGGCAAGTGCGGCGCAGCGCCAACCTTGCTGGGCCAGCACGGGGAGGGCCCCGCCGTTGCCGGCTCCGGGTGCCCGCCACGCCTCGACGTCAAGCGCAATGGCCAGCGCGGCAGCGGTGTGGTGCTGCATCCGGCGCAGCACGGGCACGTCGAACTGCTCGATCTGGCCGACCACCGCGACCGTCAGCCCGCCGTGTGACTGCTCGGTGAGCCAGCCGGTATCGAGCCGGACCTGAGGCACCGCCTGCACGACGGCCAACGCCTCGAGCAGGGGAGCGGTGCTGCTGTCGGCCTCGCGCGAGTGCCAGGCGCTGGCGGGATCCTCGCCGGCGGCGGTCACCAGTCGCACGGTGAAGCCGCGATGGGTCAGGTGGACCGCGATGGAGGCCACCGCGGAGACCGCGGCCTCCAGCGACGACGCGATGCCCTGACCGCGGTGCGCGCTGATCCGGTTGTCGAGGAAGAGCGTCGCGCGCGACTGCCAGGGCTGCTCCTCCCGGCGCACCATCAGCTCGCCGACGCGCGCCGAGCTGCGCCAGTGCACTCGCCGCAGGTCGTCGCCGCGGCGGTACTCGCGCACGGTGACGTCCTCAGCGGATCCCATCGCGAACGCCCGCGGCCGGTTGTCACCCGAGCCGGTCCAGCCGCCGCCCAGCGGGATGGTCGGGAGCAGGACGGTGCGGGGCGTGACGGTGAGCGGCACGGTGGTGCGGAACGCGCGGCCGAGCTCGACCAGCCCGAAGGGGTCGCTGACCCGCACCGACATCGGACCGATCTCGAAGTGGCCGCGGACGTCGGAGCGCACCTGGTAGCGCACATGTCGCTTCCAGCCGTGCCCGATGCCCTCGAGCACGAACCTGGGCCGGGTGCCGAGCACGTAGGGCACGTGGTCCTCGAGCAGGAGTACGCCGCTGGGCGTGCGCCCCTCGTTGGTCAGGGTGAGGTTGACGTGAGCCGGCTGGCCCGCGGAGACCAGCTGCGGGCTGACCGTGCGCACCAGGGCAAGCCGGTAGCGGCTGCGACCGATGAAGGCAGCAGTGACCAGTGGCAGCGCCAGCACCAGGATGCCGACCCGGGTCAGGGCCGGCTGGCCCAGCAGCACGGCGCAGACCACAGCCGTCGTGCCCGCGGCGAGGAAGGCCCGGCCACGGACCGTCAGACCCGAGAGTGCCTCACGCACGGTGCTTGCTGGCCCGACTCTCGGCCAGCGTCTCGGCCGAGGGCGGGTCCGGCACCGGCACCGAAGCGACGATGCCGTCGAGGATCGCGCCCGTCGAGCGGCCGGTCATCGCGGCCTCGACACTCGGCAGCAGGCGGTGCGTCAGCACCGGCCGCGCCAGGATCCGGACGTCGTCGGGGAGCACGTAGTCGCGGCCCTGCATCGCGGCCGATGCCTTGGCCGCGCGGACCAGGTGGAGGGTGGCTCGCGGTGAGGCGCCGAGGCTGAGCTCGTCGGAGCGCCGGGTCGCGGAGGTCAGCGCCACGCTGTAGCGCTGCACCGCCTCGGAGACGTAGACCTGTCCGACGATCGCGCACAGCTTGCGGATCTCGGAGGCGTCGGTGACCGCCTCGAGGTCGTCGAGCGGGTTGCGGTGGGTGTGGGAGTTCAGCATCGCGATCTCCGCCGCCTCCACCGGATAGCCGACCGAGACCCGGGCCATGAAGCGGTCGCGCTGAGCCTCGGGGAGGGCGTAGGTGCCCTCCATCTCGATGGGGTTCTGGGTCGCGATCACCATGAACGGCATCTCGAGCTGGTAGGTCGTGTTGTCGACGGTGACCTGCCGCTCCTCCATGCACTCGAGCAGGGCCGACTGGGTCTTGGGGGAGGCCCGGTTGATCTCGTCGCCGACCACGATGTTGGCGAAGATGCCGCCGGGCCGGAACTCGAACTCGCGGGTGTTCTGGTTGAACACCGAGACACCGGTGACGTCGGACGGCAGCAGGTCCGGGGTGAACTGGATGCGGCGCACCGACGAGTCGATGCTGCGGGCCAGGGCCTTGCTCAGCATCGTCTTGCCGACGCCGGGCACGTCCTCGATCAGCAGGTGGCCCTCGGCCAGCAGCACGATGAGGCTGTAGGTCACGACGTCCGGCTTGCCCTCGATGACGCTGTCGATGTTGCCGCGGATCTGCCCCACCACGCGCTTGAGGGTCTCGAGGTCCGCACCTCCTGCGGCGCCTTCGATCCGGCCTTCAATCGGTGGAGCATCCACGTCCGGTGGTCCTTCCTCGGCCAGGGGTCCGTGGCGGTTCGCGTCACGGATCTCGTCAGGGTGTTTCGGGTGTGGTCCCACCCTAGGTAATGCAGGCAACCTACGTCGCTGCACCGTCACTCGTTCAGACTCGCGCGATCACGGTTTGGTTGCGGTTGACCGCCCCCAATTCTTGCCGTCGGGCGCCGGTCTCCCCACCTTCCTCCCCACCTCGCCCCACCGCGCGCTCGGCCGCCCGCTGGCCGCCCGCTGGCCGCGTCAGCCGTGCGTTTCCGGCGTGGCGATGGGCCGGTCGTCCTGGGTGACCCTGCCCGATTCCCTGCTGACCTATGCCGAATGTGGTTGACGGTGGGGCAAAGTGGAGTACTGTGGGGGAAAGTGGAGCAAGAGAACCGTAGGGGGTGCCCGCTATGCGCTTCATGGGCACTTTCACCCCGAAGCTCGATGAGAAGGGGCGGCTCTTCCTCCCAGCGAAGTACCGGGAAGCACTGGCAGAGGGGGTCGTCGTGACACGAGGTCAGGAGAACTGCCTCGTCGTCTGGCCGCCCGAGGTCTTCGACCGCGAGGCGGACCGGGCCGCCGAGAAGCCGCTGACCAGCAAGGCCGCTCGTGGCTACAGCCGGATGTTCTTCTCCGCCGGCGACGAGGTAGCCCCCGACAAGCAGGGCCGGATCAGCATCCCGGCCGTGCTGCGCGAGTACGCCGCGCTCGAGCGGGAGGTCGTGGTGATCGGCGTCCGCGACCGCCTGGAGATCTGGAACCCCGCCACCTGGCGCGAGTACCAGGAAGCAGAGGTACGCCGCTTCTCCGAGCTCGACGAGGACGAGGAGTAGGCGCCAGCACCACCGCGGCAACGGCAGCACAAGTCAACAGCGGATCCGCAGGACGAGGTCTCTGACCCGCTCCCGCACACCTCGGTCCTCTGGGGCAACTTCCCCGGCTCCAGAAGATCGGCAGTCCTACCCAGCACGTCCCCATCGGGGGAGCGGGCAGGGACCTGGCTCTGCGGATCCGAACACAGGCGCACCACGAGCAGGGGTCGAACCAGATGAGCAGCACGCACACCGAGGCGTCGCCGGCGGACCGCCGGGTCCGCCATCAGGCGCGCGACGCGGTGGTCGTGATGGCCTTCTCCGCCGGCCTGTCCTCGGTCTTCGCGGTCACGCTCCTCCTTGTCTCCTCCGTAGGCCGCTGACATGTCTCCGACCCACGTCCCGGTGCTGCTCGACCGGGTCGTTGCCCTCCTTGCGCCCGCGCTCGACCACGCCGACGCGGTGCTGGTCGACGCCACCCTCGGTCTGGGCGGCCACAGCGAGGCGGTCCTGGCGACGTGCGAGCTGGCCCGGGTGATCGGCATCGACCGCGACCCGGACGCACTGGACCGCGCCCGCGACCGGCTGGCGCCGTACGGCGACCGGTTCCGCGCCGTGCACGCTGTCTACGACGAGATCCCCGACGTGCTGGACGAGCTCGGGCTCGCGGCCGTCGACGGTGTGCTCTTCGACCTCGGGGTCTCCTCCATGCAGCTCGACGTCCGCGAGCGCGGTTTCGCCTACTCCGTCGACGCGCCGCTGGACATGCGGATGGACGGCACCACCGGCCCGACCGCCGCCGACGTGCTCAACACCTACACCGCGGCCGAACTGACCCGGGTGCTGAGGGACTACGGCGAGGAGAAGTTCGCCCGCAAGATCGCCGGCGCGGTGGTGCGGCAGCGCGAGGTGGAGCCCTTCACCACCTCGGCCCGGCTCGTCGAGCTGCTCTACGACGAGATCCCGGCGCCCGCGCGGCGCACCGGGGGACACCCCGCCAAGCGCACCTTCCAGGCCTTGCGGATGGAGGTCAACGACGAGCTGGCCGTGCTGCGCCGGGCCCTGCCTGCTGCCATCGACTCCATCGCGGTCGGCGGCCGGATCGTCGTCGAGTCCTATCACTCGCTCGAGGACCGGCTCGTCAAGCAGTCGTTCGCCGCGGCGACTCGCAGCGTCGTGCCGCACGACATGCCGCTCGTCCCGGAAGGGCTCGAGCCCGAGCTCCGACTGATCACCCGTGGGGCCGAGCGCGCCGACGCCGCCGAGGCCGAGGCCAACCCGCGCGCCGCCTCGGTGCGGCTGCGAGCAGTCGAGCGCGTCCGTCCCCGCCGCACCGACAAAGGAGCAGCCTGATGAGCAGCCAACTCAGCCCGGCACCTCAGCTGCGGCACCGGATCCCGCGGATCGCCGAGGCCGCGGTCGAACGCGCCCGGCTCACCGTGGTGCCCCGCGGCCGCACCCAGGCCGCGCGGGTGCCGTTCGTCGTGCTGGTCAGCCTGCTGCTCGTCGGCGGAGTCGTCGGGCTGCTGCTGTTCAACACCTCCATGCAGCAGTCATCGTTCGCGACCACCGCGCTGGAGCACCAGGCGCAGACGTTGTCGGCGCGCGAGGAGACCCTGCGGATGGACCTGGAGCGGCTCCGCGACCCGCAGCGGCTGGCCGAGAGCGCCCAGCGCAGCGGCATGGTTCCCCCGCCTGCGTCGGTCTGCTTCCTGCACCCCGACGGGAAGATCACCGGCACCTGTGGCGCCGGCCACCGCCGCGGACGCGTTCCCGATCAGCACGCCGCCACCGGGCAAGCCGGCGGTGCTCACGCCGGATCCGGTGATCGAGCACGTCGCCAACCAGCCGGGCGACACGGGCGGCGGTAACGGCAATCGGCGGCGCGACAGACGGTAGAACTGGACAACAGCAGCAACAGCAGTCACACCAGAACCAGCAGCAACAGCAACGGAACGCGAGCCGGCAACCAGGCCCGCAACCGTTGAGCACTCCGAACCGGCCGTCGAGGAGACCCGTGCGCCGCACCCGAGCCCAGGCGCCCCCACGGGGTCGGCGCGGCACTGTGCGCGGCAAGCCGGCGCGGCGGCTGAGCATCGGCTTCCTGGTGATCGCGATGTTGCTGTCGGTCTTCGCCGCACGTCTGGTGCAGCTGCAGGGAGTCGACCCGGACTCGTACGCCCAGATGGCGGCCGAAGAGGCCACCGTCGACGTCATCCTCCCGGCGGAGCGTGGTGACATCCTCGACCGCAACGGCGAGCCGCTCGCCGACTCTGTCGCCGGGCTGATGGTGGTGGCCAATCCGACCATGACCGTCGGATCGAGCACCGGAACTGGCCAAGTTCCTGTCCACCCGGCTCGACGTCGACTACTTCACCACTCTTGAGCGACTTCGCGCCGAGGACACCCAGTTCCAGTACATCGCCCGTCAGGTGCCGGCGAGCGTGGCGAGGTCCGTGGTCGAGGCCGCCGAGGAGAAGGACTTCGAGGGGCTCGACACGCGGCCGGACCCGCTGCGCGTCTATCCGGCCCGCGACGTCGCGGCCAACCTGGTCGGCTTCCTCGGCACTCCGCGCAAGAGCGGCGCCGCCAAGCCCCTGGCCGGTTTCGAGGACACCTTCGACAGCTTCCTCTCCGGCACCGACGGCGAGGCGAGGTATCCAGCTCGGTGCCGGCAACCGGATCCCGCTCGGCGACAACACGGTCACCGACGCCATCGACGGTCAGGACCTGCAGACCACCATCGACCGCGACCTGCAGTGGTACGCCCAGCGGGTGCTCGCCCAGACCGTGCGCCAGTACGGCGCCGAGTCCGGTTTCGCCGTGGTCATGGACTCCCGCACCGGCGAGGTGCTGGCGCTGCCCGACTACCCGACCTACGACGCCAGCACCCCGCTCGACTCTCCGGAGGAGCTGTTCAAGTCCAGGGCGCTCACCGACATGTACGAGCCGGGCTCGGTGCAGAAGGTGATGACCCTCAGCTCCCTGATCGACACCGGCAAGGTGACCCCCCGGACCAAGATGTCGATCCCGGGCACGCTGCCTCGTCAGGACCGGGTGATCCACGACTGGTTCGAGCACGGCCTGCTGAAGCTGACCCTGGCCGGCGTGCTGGCGCAGTCGTCCAACATCGGCACCGTCCTGGCAGCCGACCGGTTCGAGCGCGGGCAGCTCCGCCGCTACCTCGAGGCGTTCGGACTCGGCCAGCGCACCGGCGTCGGGGTGGGCGGCGAGTCGCCCGGCCTGCTGCCCGACCCGAGCATGTGGACCAGCCAGGCCGAGGACCGGATCGCCTTCGGACAGTCGCTCTCGGTCAACGGCGTGCAGATGGCCGCCGCCATCAACACCATCGCCAACGGCGGGGTGCGGATCGACCCGAGCCTGATCCAGGGCTCGGCCACGATGGACGACGGCACCCAGGTCGGCACCGACACCGCGACCCGCCGGCGGGTCGTCAGCGCCGAGGCCGCCCGACAGACCGCGCAGATGATGGAGCGGGTGATCGACTCACCGGTCGCGGTCGCCCCCGGGGCAGCAGTGCCCGGCTACCGCGTGGCCGGCAAGACCGGCACCGCCCAGCGGGTCGGCATGGGCGGCTACGACGGCACCTTCACCGTCTCCTTCGCCGGGTTCGCCCCCGCCGACGACCCGCGGTTCACGATCTACGTCGTCATCCAGGACCCGGAGAGCGGTGGCGGCGGCTCGGTGGCCGGCCCGGTGTTCGCCAAGCTGATGAGCTTCGCGCTGCGTCGCTACCAGGTGCCTCCGACCAACACGCCGCCCTCGCGCCTGCCCGTCGAATGGAGATGAGCGAGGATCACTGCGTGGCCTTCGCTCCTCGACCGACCTCAGCACTCCGCGCCGATCGCGCTCGGGTGCTGGCCGCGGAGCTCGGCGCGCGGGTCGTCGGGTCGGCTGACGGCGTCGAGGTCACCGGCTTCACGCTGAGCACGCAACGGGTCCGGCCCGGTGACCTGTACGCCGCGCTGCCCGGATCGCGCAGCCACGGCATCGCGTTCGCGGCAGCCGCCGCCGAGTCCGGGGCGGTTGCCGTGCTCACCGACCCCGACGGGCGCCGCGGGCGCGGGGGGCATCGCCCTGCCCCTTCTCGTGGTCGACGCTCCCCGAGCGGTGCTCGGGCCGACCGCGGCCAGGATCTACGGCGATCCCGCTCGCTCCGATGCGGATGATCGGCGTCACCGGCACCCAGGGCAAGACCACGACCACGCTGCTGGCCGAGGGCGGCATGCGCGTCGCCGGCATCGCCGCCGGGGTGATCGGCACCGTCGGCACCAGGGTCGACGGCCAGGAGGTCAGGACCAGCCTCACCACCCCCGAAGCGCCCGACCTGCACGGCCTGTTCGCGGTGATGCGCGAGCGCGGGGTCGAGGTCTGCGCGATGGAGGTCTCCAGCCACGCGCTGGTGCTCGGCCGGGTCGACGGGGTGGTCTTCGACGTCGCGGTGTTCCTCAACCTCGGGCGCGACCATCTCGACTTCCACACCGACGTCGAGGACTACTTCGCGGCCAAGGCGTCGCTGTTCACTCCCGAGCGGGCGCGGGTGGCGCTGCTCAACATCGACGACGAGCACGGCCGGCGACTCGCCGGCGAGACGAGCCTGCCCGTGCGCACGATGTCCGCAGCCGGCGCTTGCCGCCGACTGGACCGTCCGCGACGTCGACAGCACGGCGGCCGGGTCGACGTTCGTGGTCCGGCACCCGGTGGCGGCACGTTCCCCGGCGGGTGCTCGTTGCCGGGCGACTTCAACATCTCGAACTCCCTCGCCGCCATCGCGGCCTGCGGCGAGGCCGGGCTGGACGCCGAGGCGGTGGCTGCGGGGATCATGACCGCCGGCGGTGTGCCGGGTCGGTTCGAGCGCGTCGACGCAGGGCCAGGACTTCGTGGTGATCGTCGACTACGCGCACAAGCCCGACGCCGTCGAGGCCGCGATCCGGACCCTGCGCCCGCTGACCGAGGGCCGGGTGATCGTCGTGATCGGTGCCGGCGGCGACCGCGACCCCGGCAAGCGGCCGATGATGGGCGAGATCGCCGCTCGGCTGTCGGACGTGCTCGTGATCACCGACGACAACCCCCGCACCGAGGATCCCGCCACGATCCGGGCGGCCATGCGCGCAGGCGCCGACCGCGGCTCGGCCGAGGTGATCGAGATCGGCGACCGCCGGACGGCGATCTTCGAAGCGATCGGGCGGGCCCGGGTCCGGCGACGTCGTGCTCGTTGCCGGCAAGGGCCACGAGACGGGCCAGGAGATCCAGGGAGTCGTGCATCCCTTCGACGACCGGGTGGTCGTCCGCGAGGCCCTGCAGGAGCTCGCTCGATGATCCCGATGACACTCGGCCGACATCGCCGGCAGTGGTCGGTGGCACCGTCGCCGGCGACCCCTCGCTGGTGGTCGACGGGCCGGCGTACGTCGACAGCCGTAGCCCGGTGCCGGGTGGACTCTTCGTGGCGGTCGTGGGGGAACGCGTCGACGGTCACGAGTACGCCGACGGGGCGCACGCCGTGCTCGGCAGCCGCCCCACCGCCGCGCCGACCGTCGTGGTCGGCGACCCGGTGGTCGCGCTCGGCCGGCTGGCGCGCCATGTGGTCGACCGGCTGGACGCAACGGTGCTCGCGCTGACCGGGTCGCAGGGCAAGACCGGCACCAAGGACTATCTCGCTCACGTGCTGGGCGACGTCGGACCGACGGTGGCGACCTCCGCCAACAACAACAACGAGATCGGCGTGCCGCTCACCGTGCTGCGCGCCGACGAGTCGACTGCCTACCTCGTCGTCGAGATGGGTGCTCGGGGCATCGGCCACATCGCCTACCTGTGCGAGATCGCTCCGCCCCAGGTCGCGGCCGTGCTCAACGTCGGCACCGCCCACATCGGCGAGTTCGGCAGTCGCGAGGCGATCGCGCTGGCGAAGGGGGAGATCGTCGAGTCGCTGCCCGACGACGGGGTCGCGGTGCTCAACGCCGACGACGACCTCGCGGCCGCCATGGCGGCGCGCACCGACGCGACAGGTGCTGACCTTCGGGCTCGAGGGCGAGGTGACCTGGCGTGCCGTCGAGCTCGACGACCTGGGCCGGCCGACGTTCGAGCTCGGTCACGCGGGCGAGTGGCACGCCGTCGGCCTGCAGCAGAGCGGCGCCCACCAGGTCGCCAACGCCACGGCCGCGGCCGCGATGGCAGTGGCCGTCGGCCGTCCCGTCAGCCAGGTGGCGGCCGCCCTGTCCGAGGCCCAGGCGGCGTCGCGCTGGCGGATGGAGCTGCACGAGCGGGCCGACGGGATGCTGGTCGTCAACGACGCCTACAACGCCAACCCCGCCTCCATGGTCGCCGCGATCACCACCCTCGCCGAGATCGGCGAGCGCCGACGGATCGCCGGTCCGTGGCGGTGCTGGGCGAGATGCTGGAGCTCGGCGACGACCACCTCGCCGCTCACGAGGAGGTCGGGCGGGCCGTGGCCGCGGCCGGCATCGACGTAGCTCGTGGTCGTGGGAGATGGTGCCGCGGCGATCGCAACCGGGGCCGGGTCGCGCGCGTCCTGGGAGGGTGAGGTGATCGTCACGGCGAGCCGGGACGAGGCCGTCTCCTGGGTGCGACACAATGCTCTGTCGACCGATGTGGTGCTGATCAAGGCATCGCGCGGCGCCGCCCTGGAAAAGATCGCTGAGGCCCTCTTGGCCGAGCCCGACAGCCCAGCACCGGAAGGAGACGCCGAGCGATGAGAGCCATTCTGTTCGGCGGCGGCCTGGCCCTGCTGATCTCGCTGCTCGGCACCCGGGTGGCGATCACCTACTTCACCAAGTGGGGCTACGGCCAGGAGATCCGCGACGACGGGCCGACCAGCCACCACACCAAGCGCGGCACGCCCACCATGGGCGGCGTCGTCATCATCGCGGCGACGGTGATCGCCTACTTCACCGCCAAGCTGCTCACCTGGACCCCGCCCTCGGCGTCCGCTCTGCTCCTCCTCTTCCTCTTCGTGGGCATGGGCATGGTCGGCTTCCTCGACGACTTCATCAAGATCTCCAAGCAGCGCAGCCTGGGCCTGCGCAGCAAGGCCAAGATGGTCGGCCAGACGGTGATCGCAGTGATCTTCGGGTGGCTGGCCCTGTCGGGGATGCTCGAGGACGACAACGGCCGGACCCCTGCGTCGCTGAAGGTCTCGTTCCTGCGCGAGATCGACTGGCTGGTGCTGCCCACGATCCTCGCGATCGCCCTGATCTGGCTGATCGTCACTGCGACCAGCAACGCGGTGAACCTCGCCGACGGGCTCGACGGGCTCGCGACGGGCGCCAGCGTGATGGTGTTCGGCGCCTACACCTTGGTCAACATCTGGCAGAACAACCAGTTCTGCCAGGAGGACCCCAGTGCCACCTGCTACAACGTGCGCGACCCCCTCGACCTCGCGGTGATCGCGGCCGCCCTGACCGGGGCCTGCTTCGGGTTCCTGTGGTGGAACGCCTCGCCCGCCGCGATCTTCATGGGTGACACCGGGTCGCTGGCCCTCGGCGGCGCGCTCGCCGGCTTCGCGATCCTGACCCGCACCGAGCTCCTGCTGATCATCCTCGGCGGCATCTTCGTGCTCGAGACGGTGTCGGTGATGATGCAGGTCACCTGGTTCAAGGCCACCAAACGGGTCACCGGCGTGGGCCGGCGGATCTTCCGGATCGCACCGATCCACCACCACTTCGAGATGCTGGGCTGGGAGCAGGTGACCGTGGTGATCCGGTTCTGGATCATCACCGGCCTCTTCGTCGCCACCGGTCTCGGGGTGTTCTACGCCGAGTGGGTCGCGAGACTATGAAGTTCTCCCCACGAAACTGCACGGCCGCCGCTCGCTGGCGCTCGCGAGAGGGCGCACACTTCCGCGGGGACCCCACATGACTCTCCCCGATGTTTCCTCGTTGGGCAGAACGGACTCCTGGGAGGGGGTCCGGGCGGTGGTCGCCGGCTTCGGCGCCTCCGGCTTCGCGGCCGCGGACAATCTGCTCCACCTCGGCGCGTCGGTCACCGCCCTGGCCGACGGCGCGACTCCTGAACAGCTGGAGAAGGCCGAGCTGCTGGAGATCCTCGGCGCCCAGGTGCGGCTCGCGCCCGGCGCCACGGCCACGCTCCCCGACGACATCGACGTGCTCGTCACCTCGCCAGGCTTCCGGCCCGACGCGCCTCTGCTGGCCCAGGCGCGGGCCCGCGAGCTGCCGATCTGGGGCGAGGTCGAGCTCGCCTGGCGGCTGCGCGCCGCCGGATCCGATGGCCGCCCGGCACCGTGGCTGTGCGTCACCGGCACCAACGGCAAGACCACGACGGTGCAGATGCTCGACGCCATCCTCCGGGCCGCCGGCCTGCACAGCATCGCCGCCGGCAACGTCGGGCTGCCGATCGTCGAGGCGGTGATGGACCCGACGCCGTACGACGTGTTCGCGGTGGAGCTGTCCAGCTTCCAGCTCCACTACACGCAGTCGCTGTCGGCCGAGTCGGCCGCGGTGCTGAACGTGGCCGAGGACCACCTCGACTGGTACCCCTCCATGGACCAGTACGCCGCCGACAAGGGGCGCATCTACGAGCAGGTCCAGCGGGCCTGCGTCTACAACGTGGCCGACCCCGTCACCGAACGGCTGGTGCGCGAGGCCAACGTGGTCGACGGCGCCCGCGCGATCGGCTTCACCCTCGGCACCCCCGGGGTCGGGATGCTCGGCGTGGTCGAGGACTTCCTGGTCGACCGGGCCTTCATCGAGCAGCGGCAGAGCAGCGCCGCCGAGCTGTGCACGATCGGCGACCTGGCCAGCCCCGCCCCACACTTCGTCGCCAACGCCCTGGCCGCCGCGGCGCTGGCGCGGGCCCACGGCATCAGCCAGGCGGCGGTACGCGACGGCCTGCGCGGCTTCGTGCCCGACGGTCACCGGATCGCGGTGGTCGCCGAGCGCGACGGCGTCACCTGGGTCGACGACTCGAAGGCCACCAACCCCCACGCCGCCCAGTCGTCGCTCCAGGCCTACGACCCCGTGGTCTGGGTCGCCGGGGGACTGGCCAAGGGTGCGCGCTTCGACGATCTCGTCGCGGCCGTGCGCGAGCGGCTGCGCGGCGTCGTACTCATCGGACAGGACCGTCAGGTCATCGCCGACGCCCTTTTGCGACACGCACCCGATGTCCCGGTGATCCTGGTCGACGGCGGCGAGACTGGCGCGGTAGCAGGTGGACGAGACCTGATGAGGCTCGTCGTCGACGCCGCCGGCCAGCTGGCGGTGCCCGGCGACACGGTGCTCCTCGCACCGGGATGTGCCTCGATGGACCAGTTCGCCAACTACGCCGAACGGGGCGACGCGTTCGCCGACGCGGTGCACGAGAAGTACGACCCGTAGCCGACTGGCAGCCGACGAGGGGATGAGCGAGGGCAGCGATGACGACGACCGCTGATCCTCCCCCCACCTCGACCTCCGGAGCCGGCCGCAGGTTCGGCACCTGGTTCGGTGCGCTGAGGGTCGCGCTCGACCGGCCGCTGACGTCGTACTACCTGCTGATCGGCGCCTCGGTGCTGCTGCTCACCATCGGCCTGATCATGGTGCTGAGCGCCTCGAGCGTCTACTCCTTCAAGGTCCACGACGGCGACTCCTACGCCGTGGTCAAGCGTCAGCTGATGTGGGTCATCATCGGGCTGCCGTGTGCGTGGCTCGCGAGCCGCGTCTCCCTCCAGTGGGTGCGTCGGCTGGCCTACCCCGCGTTCTCGATCTCGCTGGTCCTGCTGCTGCTCACCGCACTCGTCGGCGTGGAGCGCAACGGCAACACGAACTGGCTCGGCGTCGGTCCGCTCGTGATCCAGCCCTCCGAGATCGCCAAGCTCTCGCTGGTCATCTGGGCCGCCCACATCTACGCCAACAAGGACCGGCGGCTGGGCAACCTGCACCAGATCATGGTGCCGGTCGTGCCCGGCATGCTGCTGGCCACCGGCCTGGTGATCGTGGGTCAGGACCTCGGCACGGCCATGGTGCTGTTCGCGATCCTGATCGGCATGCTGTGGGTGGTCGGCGCGCCCATGCGGTTCTTCGTGCTGGTGACCTCGATGCTCAGCGTCGCCGTGCTCACCCTCGCGACCACCAGTCCGGAGCGGTTCGCGCGGATCACCACGTTCGCCGACCCGTTCAAGGACTTCCACTACACCGGCTGGCAGCCTGCCCACGGCCTCTACGCCATGTCCAGCGGTGGCGTCTTCGGCCAGGGCATCGGAGCGAGCCAGCAGAAGTGGGGCACCCTGCCCGAGGCCCACACCGACTTCATCTTCGCCGTGCTCGGCGAGGAGCTCGGCCTGGTCGGCACGCTGCTCGTCGTCGGCCTGTTCCTGACCATCGCGTTCGCCGCGCTGAAGGTGGCCCGCGAGACCAAGGACCCCTTCGTCCGCTACGCCACGCTTCGGCATCGTGGTCTGGCTGCTCGGCCAGATGATCATCAACGTCGGCATGGTGCTCGCGCTGCTGCCCGTGATCGGCATCCCGCTGCCACTGGTCTCCTACGGCGGGTCCAGCCTGCTGCCGACGCTCGCCGCGCTCGGCCTGCTGGTCGGGTTCGCGCGCCGCGAACCTGCCGCTGCTCGGGCCCTGGCGCAACGCCGGCAGAAGCGCTCCGCCGGCCTGTCCGCGCGCCGGTGACAACGTGAGGGTGCTGCTGGCAGGCGGGGGTACGGCGGGGCACACCTCGCCGTTGCTGGCGACGGCCGACGCGCTGCGGCGGCTGGACGCGAGCATCGAGATCACCTGCCTCGGCACGGCGCGCGGCCTGGAGACGCGGGTGGTGCCCGAGGCGGGCTACCCCCTCGAGCTGATCCCACCAGTTCCGCTGCCTCGGCGGCCCAACGCCGACTTCTTCAAGGTCCCGGCGCGACTGCGGCGCGCGGTGAAGGAGACCTACGCCGTCTTCGACCGGGTCCGGCCCGACGTGGTGGTCGGCTACGGCGGCTACGTCTCGATGCCGGCCTACCTCGCAGCCCGGCGCCGCAAGCTGCCGTTGGTCGTCCACGAGGGCAACGCCCTGCCGGGTCTGGCCAACAAGGCCGGAGCGCGGTTCGCGACCAGGGTCGCGGTGAGCTTCCCCGACACCGACCTGCGTCATGCCGAGTACGTCGGCCTGCCCATCCGCCGGATGATCTCGCAGCTCGACCGGGCCGCCGTTCGCGACGAGGCGCGCGCCTTCTTCGGGCTGCGGCCGGACCTGCCGACACTGGTCGTCACCGGGGGCTCCCAGGGCGCCCGCCGGCTCAACCAGACGGTGTCCGCCTCCGCGGGCGTGCTCGGGGCCGCGGGGGTCCAGGTGCTGCACGTGGTCGGGCCGAAAGGCGAGGCTGAGCCGACGCCGACCGAGGTGCCCTACCTCGTCGAGCACTTCGTCGACCGGATGGACCTGGCCCTGGCCGCGGCCGACCTGATGATCTGCCGGGCCGGCGCCAACAGCGTGATCGAGGCAGCGGCCACAGGGGTGCCGGCCGTCTTCGTGCCGCTGCCCATCGGCAACGGCGAGCAGGACCACAACGCCAAGCCGGTCGTCGACGCCGGGGGAGCGCTGCTCGTGCAGGACGCCGACTTCACCCCCGACTACCTCGCCACCACGGTGGTGCCGCTGGTGACCGACCCGCAGCGGCTGGCCGGCATGAGCGCGGCAGCCACCGGCCTGGTGCCGCGCGACGCCGACGAGCGCCTCGCCGCGATCATCATGGAGGTCGCGCGATGAGGGTGCCCGTGCCCGACGAGATCCTGCCGGCCGACCAGCTGGGTCGGGTGCACTTCATCGGCATCGGCGGCGCGGGCCTGTCGGGCATCGCCCGGATCATGGCCGCGCGCGGGATCGCGGTCACCGGGAGCGACGACCAGGACACGCCGTTCCTCCCGTCGCTGCGTGAGCTCGGCGTGACCTGCCATCTCGGCTACGCCGCTGACCATGTGGGCGACGCCGACACAGTCGTGATCACGACGGCTGCCCGCGACGACAACCCCGAGGTTCTCGAGGCCGGTCGCCGCGGGTTGCGGATGCTGCCCCGGTCCGCCGGGCTGGCGTCGGTGATGAAGGGCCAGCGGGTGCTGGCCGTCGCCGGCACCCACGGCAAGACCACGACCACCTCGCTGCTGACCGTGGCGCTGCTCGCGGCCGGCACCGACCCCAGCTACGCCATCGGCGGCGTGCTGAGCGCGACCGGCCGCAACGCCGACGCCGGCGGCGAGCTGTTCGTGGCCGAGGCCGACGAGAGCGACGGCGCCTTCCTCGTCTACGAGCCGTACGCCGCGATCGTCACCAACGTGCTCGCCGACCACCTCGACGAGTGGGGCACCGAAGAGGCCTACCGGGAGGCGTTCACCACGTTCGTCGGCCGGATCGCGCCCGACGGATTCCTGGTCTGCTGCGCCGACGATCCCGGCGCGGCCGCGCTCGTCGCGGTCGCGCGCGAACGCGGGCTGGCGGCGTACACCGTGGGGGAGGCCGAGGGCTCCGACGTCCGGGCCATCGACCTGGAGTTCGCAGGCACCACCTCGGCGTTCACCGTCGTCGACGGTGGCCACGACCTGGGCCGGGTGACCCTGCAGATCCCCGGCCGCCACTACGTCCTCGACGCGCTGTCCGCGCTGACCGTCGGCCTGCGGCTGGGGCAGGACTTCGAGGCGATGCGCCGCGGCCTCGAGGAGTTCACCGGCACCCGGCGGCGGATGGAGGCGAAGGGCGAGGCAGCCGGAGTGCGGGTCTACGACAGCTACGCCCACCAGCCTGCCGAGATCGCAGCCGACCTTGCCGCGGCCAGAGCGGTGGCCGGCACCGGCCGCGTGGTCGTGGTCTTCCAGCCCCACCTGGTCTCGCGCACGCGCATCTTCGGCCGCGCGATGGGTGAAGCGCTCGGCGCGGCCGACGCGGTGATCGTGCTCGATGTCTATCTCGCTCGCGAGGACGCGGATCCGGACGTGACCGGGGCCCTGGTCGCCGACGCCGTACCCCTGGCGGCGGGCGCGGTCGCCTTCGTGCCCGACCCGGCCGACGCCCCCGCCGAGGCCGTGGCCCGGGCCACCCCCGGCGACCTGGTGCTCACCCTCGGGGCGGGCAGTGTCACCGATCTCGGTCCACGCATCCTCGACCTGTTGGAGGCCGGAGCCTGATGGTCACCCTGGACATGAAGCCCGACCCGGACCTCGAGAGCAGCCGCAAGCGGTTCGCGCGTCGGCAGTGGGCCAGGCGCTGGCTCGCGTGGCGCCGCGTCGCGGTGGCGACGCTGGCGCTGCTGCTCGTCGGTGGCGCGGTCTACGCCGTCTACTTCTCCTCGATGCTGGCGGTCGAGGGCGTCGAGGTCCGCGGCACGGTCGCCCTCACCTCGGCCGACATCGCCGAAGCGGCGGAGGTGCCGGTCGGCGAGCCCCTGGCCACGGTCGACCTCCAGGCGATCGAGCGCAAGGTGCAGTCGCTGGGCGCGGTGCGATCGGTCGAGGTCACGCGCCAGTGGCCGCACGAGGTGCTGATCGAGATCGAGGAGCGGGTGCCGGTCGCGGTAGTGCGGATGGGCGACCTGCTGCGCAACCTCGACGCAGACGGCGTGGTCTTCGGCGATCGTAGGCGCCCGCCTGCCGACCTGCCGATGGTCGAGACCTCCACCGATGTCGGCAACGACGCCCTGCGCGAGGCGGCCAGTGTCGCCGGTGCACTCGAGCCGGGCTTCCTAGCGACCGTGGACCACCTCGAGGTCGAGACGGTCGACCAGATCCGGCTGGTGCTGCGCGACGGCCGGGTGGTGCTGTGGGGCAACGCCGAGCAGTCGGGGGAGAAGGCCGAGGTGCTCGCGGCCCTGCTGTCCCGCGAGGCCCAGGTCTACGACGTCAGCGTGCCGGGCTCTCCGACCACGAGTCCGCGGCTGCCTTAGCTCTCGTCTGGTCACTCGCTCGCTGAGTCGCGGCGTGTCGCCACCGAGAACCCGGATGGGCTGCCTACTGTCATGACCACGACGAGGTTGACATAACTATAACCCTCAGGCTGAGGGTCACAGTTCTCGAATCGTCGCCTTCCCCGCGCCGCTCGACCAGCTCGATCCCCGCTCGACCCGTTCGGGACCACAGACATGATCCAGACATGACATGGAGAGGTGAAGCCGCCGTGGCAGCTGCACAGAACTACCTGGCCATCATCAAGGTGGTCGGCATCGGCGGCGGCGGAGTGAACGCCGTCAACCGGATGATCGAGGTCGGGCTGAAGGGCGTCGAGTTCATCGCCATCAACACCGACGCGCAAGCGCTGTTGATGAGTGACGCCGACGTCAAGCTCGACATCGGCCGCGAGCTCACGCGCGGCCTGGGCGCCGGCGCCAACCCCGAGGTCGGGACCCAGGCGGCCGAGGATCACGCCGACGAGATCGAAGAGGTCATGAAGGGCGCCGACATGGTCTTCGTGACCGCCGGCGAAGGCGGCGGCACCGGCACCGGCGGCGCTCCCGTGGTCGCTCGGATCGCGCGCTCCATCGGAGCGCTGACGATCGGCGTCGTGACCCGCCCGTTCGCGTTCGAGGGCCGTCGTCGCGCCAACTCCGCCGAGCAGGGCATTGCCCAGCTGCGCGAAGAAGTCGACACCCTGATCGTGATCCCCAACGACCGGCTGCTCTCCATCAGTGACCGCAACGTGTCGGTGCTCGACGCGTTCAAGCAGGCCGACCAGGTCCTGCTGCAGGGCGTCTCCGGCATCACCGACCTGATCACCACGCCCGGCCTGATCAACCTCGACTTCGCCGATGTGAAGTCGGTCATGGCCGATGCGGGATCGGCCCTGATGGGCATTGGTTCGGCGCGCGGTGAGGACCGCTCCGTCGCTGCTGCCGAGATGGCCGTCTCCAGCCCCCTGCTCGAGGCCAGCATCGACGGTGCGCACGGTGTGCTGCTCTCGATCGCCGGGGGGTCGGACCTCGGCCTGTTCGAGATCAACGAGGCCGCCGCGCTGGTCGCCGACGCGGTGCACCCCGAAGCCAACATCATCTTCGGCGCGACGATCGACGACGCTCTCGGTGACGAGGTCCGGGTGACCGTGATCGCTGCTGGATTCGACGGCGGCGTACCCAAGCGGCGGCACGAGGGTGCCGGGCTCCGCAAGGACGTCCGGCCCGTCCAGAGCCAGGAGGAGACACGTGCCGCGGCGGCCGCGCTGGCCGCCAAGCGCGAAGGCACGGAGCCGACCAACGAGTCCAAGGAAGCGGCCCTGGCCGGCGCCCGGACCTCCCCGGCGAGCCAGGACGGACAGCCGACAACGACGACCCCGCGGCCCGCGCCCCGCCAGCCCGTCTACGACGACGACGAGCTGGACGTGCCCGACTTCCTGAAGTAGCGCACGGCTTGTACTCCTATCGGCACCGCTTCGGCCCCGTCGACCTGGCCTTCACGGACAGGTACGGCGGGGTCAGTGGCGTTCCCTTCGACGAGCTCAACCTGGCGATCGAGGGGGAGGACGACCCAGGCGCGCGTGCGGAGAACCTACGGCTGTTGCTCGCCGACTTCGCGCCTGAGGACCAGCTGGCCGACCTGCACCAGGTGCACGGTGCTGCCGTGTTCGTCGCCGCAGACCCGGATGCCCGACCGCAGGCCGATGGGCTCGTCACGGACCGGCCTGCCACCACCCTGCTCGTGCGGGCCGCCGACTGCGTGCCGGTGCTCCTCGCCGACCCGGACGCGCGGGTCGTCGGCGCCGCCCACTGCGGGCGGCCCGGCCTCGCGGCAGGCGTGGTGCCCGCGACCGTGGCGAAGATGCACGATCTAGGGGCTCGCGAGGTGACCGCGTGGGTCGGACCGCACGTGTGTGGCGCTTGCTACGAGGTGCCCGCCGAGATGCAGGCCGAGGTCGGCGCCCTGGAGCCGGCGGCGGTGGCCACCACGTCGTGGGGCACCCCGTCGCTCGACCTCGGCGCCGGCGTGCTCGCCCAGCTGGCAGCCGCCGGCGTGACCGCGCACGACGTGTCCCGCTGCACCCGCGAGTCGGCCGACCTCTACTCCTACCGGCGCGACGGCGCGCACGCCGGGCGGCTGGCCGGTGTGATCAGGTTGGTCCCGTGACCGTCGCCGAGCGCCGCCAGGAGATGGCGGCCAACCTGGCCGCGGTCACCGAACGCATTGGACTCGCCTGCTCCGAGGTCGGCCGCGCGCCCGACGAGGTGCGGCTGATCGTGGTCACCAAGTTCTTTCCGGCGAGTGACGTGCGGCTGCTTGCCGAGCTCGGGGTCGCCGATGTCGGCGAGAACCGGCACCAGGAGGCCGAGCGCAAGGCCGCCGAGTGTGCGGACCTGAACCTCACCTGGCACTTCATCGGCGGGCTGCAGAGCAACAAGGCCGCCGCCGTCGCGGCGTACGCCGATGTCATCCACTCCATCGACCGGCGCAAGCTGGTAGGCCCCCTCGACCGCGGTGCGGAGTCCCGGCCTCGGCCGCTCGACGTGCTGCTCCAGGTCAGCCTCGATGCGCCCGACGTCGAGCACCGCAACGGCGTCGACCCCGACCAGCTGGACGAGCTGGCGGCGTCGGTCCGAGATGCCGAGCGGCTTCGGCTGCGAGGGCTCATGGCGGTGGCGCCGCTCGACGCCGAGCCGGCGGCAGCCTTCGATCGGCTGGCCGAGATCCGTCGACGTTTTCTCAACTCCCATCCCGACGCCGGATGGCTCTCCGCAGGAATGAGCGGGGACCTCGAGGCGGCCGTGAAGGCCGGCGCGACACACGTGCGGATTGGCTCCGCGGTCCTCGGTTCGAGGCCTCGGCTCAAGTAGGGTCCATCACAGGAAGAGCGCTCTGTTTCACAGCGCGCCCGCAACTCTGGAAGGCATGTCATGAGCGGTGCGATGCGCAGGATCGGCGAGTACCTCGGCCTGCTCGAGGACACCGGTGTCGGCTACGACGACTACGACGGTGACGACCAGCACACCCAGGAGACCGAGGCCATTCAGAGCGGCCGCCAGTCCCGGGTGAGAGACCGGCGCAGCACCGACGTGGCCGACCTCTCCGAGCGTCGTCGTCCGACTCCCGTGACCGGCCCCGCGCCGGTGGCTGCGGCCTTCTCGCAGATCACGACCCTCCACCCGCGCACCTACAACGAGGCGCGCACGGTCGGCGAGAACTTCCGCGAAGGCACCCCGGTCATCATGAACCTCTCGGAGATGGACGACTCCGACGCGAAGCGCCTGGTCGACTTCGCGGCCGGACTGGTTTTTGCTACCCGTGGCACGATCGAGCGCATCACCAACAAGGTGTTCCTGCTCTCACCGCCCAACGTCTCGGTCGCCGCCGAGGAGAAGGAGCGGATCGTCCAGGGTGGGTTCTTCAACCAGTCCTAGGACTAGGCTCCGCGGGTCACACCCGAGCTCTAGGCCCACCCAGCAGGAGTCGCACCCGATGGATCGCCCATGCCCATAGCCGGACAGATCATCCAAGGAGTTCTGTGGTTCTTCATCGCCATGCTCTGGGTGCGCTTCGTGGTGGACTGGGTCCAGGTCTTCGCCCGGTCCTGGAGCCCGCGCGGCGTGCTCCTGGTGGGTCTCGAGGTCGTCTACTCGGTCACCGATCCACCCATCAAGGCACTCCGCAAGGTCATCCCGCCCCTGCGGATCGGCAACTTCGCTCTCGACCTGAGTTTCCTGCTGGTCATGGTCATCGCATACGTTCTCCTGTACATCAACGGCGAGATCTGGATGTAGGCGCTCGGGTGCCCCGTCTCGCACCGCAGCTGGCCGTTCGCGCCAGTCACCGGGGTCACACCAGTCCCACGCAGACGCTATTGTTCGCAAGTAACGCATAAACGAGAATGAATTGGGTGAGGTCATGCCGCTGACGCCTGAGGACGTGAGCAACAAGCGATTCACGCCTGTCCGGCTCCGCGAGGGCTACGACATGGGCGAGGTCGACCAGTTCCTCGACGAGGTGGAGGCTGAGCTCGCCCGGCTGACCAAGGAGAACGACGACCTTCGGTCGAAGCTCGCCTCGGCCCAGAGCGGCTCGATGACCCAGACCGAGTCGTTCCCCGCCCCGGTGGTGCGCCAGCCGGAGCCCGAGCCGGTGTCTGTGCCCGTCGTAGCGGCTCCGACGCCGACGCCCGCAGCAGTCGAGGCGCCGCAGACGATCCGCGTCGAGACGGTCCCCGAAGCCTCCAACGCGGCCGCGCGGCTGCTCGAGATCGCGACCAAGAACGCCGACGAGCTGGTCGAGGACGCCAAGAACCAGGCCGACAAGATCGTGGGCGAGGCCCGCACCAAGGCCGAGCGCCTCGAGAGCGAGGCCAAGGGCAAGGCCGACCGGCTCGAGTCCGACGCCCGGGCCCGCTCGCAGATGCTCGACGCCGAGACCTCCGAGCGCCGCGCGCAGCTGTTCGGCGACCTCGAGAAGGAGCGCGACAAGCTCAACCTGGATGTGGAGAACCTTCGGTCGTTCGAGCGCGAGTACCGCTCCCGCCTGAAGACGTACTTCACCCAGCAGCTGGAGGCCCTGACCGGGTCTGCGGAGGCGCCTGCCCCGAGCGATGAGGCACCGGCTCCCAAGCGCCTGCGCTCGATCCTGGGCGAGGACGACGGCTGACCTGCAGCGTTAAATCTTTGCCGACGGCCGACCCTGCGGGGTCGGCCGTCGGCGATTTCACGGTGCGCCTGTTTGAGCGGTCCCACGCCAGCGGCTACCCTCCCCGCAGTCCGTGAGACCGATGAGGGGTCGCGGTCACCTAGGGAGGCCACTTCATGGCTCGCAGCACCAGGACCTTGGCAACCGCCGCGCGGAAGGCCATCTCACGCGGCTCGAAGCGGTCAGCGGGCGCCTCCACGGCCAAGAAGGCGGCGCCGGCCAAGAAGGCGGCGCCGGCCAAGAAGGCGGCTCCGGCCAAGAAGGCTCCCGCCAAGAAGGCGGCACCGGCCAAGAAGGCTCCCGCGAAGAAGGCGGCACCGGCCAAGAAGGCGGCACCGGCCAAGAAGGCGGCACCGGCCAAGAAGGCGGCACCGGCCAAGAAGGCCCCCGCCAAGAAGGCGGCACCGGCCAAGAAGGCGGCACCGGCCAAGAAGACCCCCGCCAAGAAGGCGGCACCGGCCAAGAAGGCGGCACCGGCCAAGAAGACCCCCGCCAAGAAGGCGGCACCGGCCAAGAAAGCTCCTGCGAAGAAGGCGGCTCCCGCGACGAAGATCGCTCCGGCCAAGAAGGCACCGGTCAAGAAGGCTCCCGCGAAGAAGGCGGCTCCCGTGACGAAGGCGGCACCGGCCAAGAAGGCTGCTCCGGCCAAGACGCCGGCCCCCGCCAAGGCGGCTCCGGTGAAGAAGGCCGCGGCGAAGAAGGCCGCAGGGAAGACCCAGGTCAGCGCGCTCGCGGTCAAGGCCGGTGAGAGCGCCTGGACGAAGGCGGAGCTGAAGGAGGTCCTCGACGAGCTGCACGGCCAGCGTGCCCACAGCCTGGAGATCATCGATGCCCAGGAGGCCGAGCTGTCCGGCCTGCTCAAGGACTCCGGCGACGGTGCCGGACAGGACCAGGCCGACATGGGCGCCACCAGCTTCGAGCGCGACCACGAGCTGACGGTCCTCAACAACGAGCGCGACAAGCTGGCCCAGATCGACCGGGCGCTGGCCCGCATCGACGACGGCACCTACGGCATCTGCGAGTCGTGTGGTGAGCCGATCGGGAAGATGAGAGCGATGGCGTTCCCCCGTGCGACACTGTGCATGACATGCAAGCAGCGCGAGGAACGTCGGTAGAGACCGCGACAGACCCCACCGGCACCCCCCGACGAGCTCGTCTCTGGTTCCTCTTCGCCGCCGTTGCCCTGGTGCTGTACGCCACGGACGTGATCACCAAGATCATCGCGGTGGACAAGCTGACCGGTCGCGACGACGTCCAGGTCATCGGTGAGATCCTGCAGCTCCACCTGACGCGCAACCCCGGTGCGGCGTTCAGCACCGGCACCCAGTTCACCGTCGCTCTGTCCTGCGTGGCGGTCGTGGCCGTGGTCGTCGTGCTCTGGTTGAGCCGCCGGATCGGCACGATGGGGTGGGCGTTCGCACTCGGCGCGCTCCTTGCGGGCATCGCCGGCAACCTGACCGACCGGATCCTCCGTGAGCCGGGGCCGTTCCGCGGCCACGTGATCGACTTCCTGATGCTGCCGAACTGGCCGGTGTTCAACGTGGCCGACATCTGCATCAACTTCGGGGCGGCGTTGATCCTCATCCACGCGTTCCGCGGCATCAGGATCAACGGCACCCGAGAGCCGACGAAGCAGGCAGCGCGCTCGGACGCCGAGCCGGAGTCGGTGGAGTGAGCCAGACCGACTACCGCAGCCTCAACGTGCCCGAGGGCCTGGCGGGGGAGCGGGTCGATGCGGCGATGGCCCGGATGTTCGGGTTGTCGCGCAGCCGCGCCGCCGAGCTGATCTCGCGCAACCTGGTGCAGGTCGACGGCAACGAGGTCGCCAAGAGCGATCGGGTCATGCCCGGTGCACTGGTCGAGGTGAGCATGCCGGTAGAGGCCGACCCCCTCGTGGTCGTGCCGCAGGTCGTCGAGGGGATCAAGATCATCCACGACGACGACTCCATCGTCGTGATCGACAAGCCCGTAGGCGTGGCCGTGCACCCGTCGCCCGGCTGGAAGGGCCCCACGGTCGTGGCCCACCTCGCCGGTGCGGGCTTCCGGATCGCCACCAGCGGGGCTTCCGAGCGTCAGGGGATCGTGCAACGACTCGATGTCGGCACCTCGGGGGTGATGGTCATCTGCAAGTCCGAGCACGCCTACTCGCTGCTCAAGAACGCCTTCCGGCACCGCACCGTCGACAAGGTCTACCACGCCATGGTGCAGGGACGACCTGACCCACTCGAGGGCACCATCGACGCGCCGATCGCGCGGCACCCCGGTGCCGACTACAAGTTCGCGGTCATGGACGGTGGCCGCGCGAGCGTGACCCACTACGAGACGCTGGAGATGCACCGCTACGCCAGCCTGCTCGAGGTGCACCTCGAGACGGGCCGGACCCACCAGATCCGGGTGCACATGGCCGCCCTCAAGCACCCCTGCGTCGGCGACCTCAGCTATGGCGCCGACCCGACCCTCGGCAAGCGCCTCGGGCTGACCCGGCAGTGGCTGCACGCCGTCCGCCTCGGTTTCGAGCACCCGGACACCGGTGAGCACGTCGAGTACGAGTCGACGTACCCCGACGACCTGGCCCACGCACTCGAGGTCATCCGCGGTGCCGACTGACGAGGTGGTGATCCGGCCACGTCCGACGACCTGCCGGCGATGGCCGACCTCCACCTGGCGGTCGCGCGGCGGCAGGCAGCGATGCCGCCGCTCGTGCACAGCGACGACGAGGTGACGCCACTCGGCTGACTGGACGCTTGCGAACCGACGACGTCTGGGTGGCTGAGGTGGACGGAGCGCCCGACGGGTACGCCCGGATGACCGAGACCTGGCTCGACGATCTCTACGTGGCGCCGCCGTTCGCCGGTCAGGGTGTCGGGTCGGCCCTCCTCGACCTGGTCAAGGCGCAACGTCCCCGGGGCTTCTGCCTGTGGGTCTTCGAGAGCAACGAACCGGCCCGGCGGTTCTACGCAAGGCGAGGCCTGGTCGAGCTCGAGCGCACCGACGGCTCCGCCAACGAGGAACGCTCGCCGGACCTCAGGCTCGCGTGGTCCGGCGCCGACCCGCTCGGCGTTCTTCCGCGGCCTGATCGACGAGGTGGACGCCGACCTCGGTGACCTGTTGGCCCGGCGGGCGGCGCTGACCGCCGCCGTACAACCGCTGAAGGACGACCCCGAGCGCGACCCTGCCCGCGAGCACGCGATCGCCGAGACCATGGCCCAGCGGGCGCCCGCGCTGGGCACCGACCGGCTCACCCGCATCATGCACGCGATCATCACCGAGAGCCTCGACGCGGCGACGTAGCCGCCATCCGTGCCGTGATTGTCGGACCTCATCTGTAGCCTCGGCACGACGCGCCGGACCGATCCCAATGAGCAGCCCGGGCGTCGCTAGGGTGGGGGTCTTCCCCCGCAACAATGTCCGCGCGCGAGCATGCTCAAAGGGGTCCAAACTTTCATGGCCGCTGGGTCCGGGGATGGCTTCGTCCACCTGCACGTCCACACCGAGTACTCCATGCTCGACGGAGCGGCCAGACTCACCCAGCTGACCGAGCGCGCGGCCGAACTCGAGATGCCGGCGATCGCGATGACCGACCACGGCAACGTCTTCGGTGCCTACGAGTTCTACAAGAAGGCCAAGGCGGCCGGGGTCAAGCCGATCATCGGCATCGAGGCCTACTTCGCACCCAACATCTCCCGGTTCGAGCGCAAGGGCGTCAACTTCTACGACGGCGGCGACGACGACGTCTCCGCCCGGGGCGCCTACACGCACATGACGCTGCTCAGCGAGAGCACGCAGGGGATGCACAACCTGTTCAAGCTCTCGAGCGGTGCGTGGCGCGACGGCTTCTTCAAGCACCCGCGAGCCGACCGCGAGCTGCTCGCCCAGCACGCGGCGGGGCTGATCGGCACCACCGGCTGCCCGTCCGGCGAGGTCCAGGTCCACCTGCGCTACGGCAACTACGACGCCGCCCGCAAGGCGGCCGGTGACTTCCAGGAGATCCTGGGCCGCGAGAACTACTTCCTCGAGCTGATGGACCACGGGCTCGACATCGAGCGCAAGGTGCGCGACGGGCTGCTCCGGCTGGCCAAGGACCTCCAGATCCCGTTGCTGGCGACCAACGACTCCCACTACGTGCTGGAGGAGGATGCTCCGTCGCAGGAGCACCTGCTCTGCATCAACTCCAGCAGCACCATGGACATGCCGGTCGGGATCGGGCGCCGGGAAGCGGTTCGCGTTCGAGGGCACCGGTTACTACCTGAAGTCCGCCGCCGAGATGCGGCGACTGTGGGTCGACCAGAACGACCTGCGGGAGGCCTGCGACAACACCCTGCTCATCGCCGAGCGGTGCGACGTCGAGTTCACCGAGGGCAACGGCACCTACATGCCGCGCTTCGACTGTCCGCCCGGGCACACCGAGCACACCTGGCTGCTCGAGGAGGTGGCGCGGGGGCTGGCCGTCCGCTACCCCAACGGCGTCCCGGTCGAGGCCCGCGAGCGGGCCGACTTCGAGGTCGGCGTCATCCTCGAGATGGGGTTCCCGGGCTACTTCCTCGTGGTCGCCGACTTCATCAACTGGGCCAAGCAGCAGGGCATCCGGGTGGGGCCCGGCCGCGGCTCGGGCGCCGGCTCGATCGTGGCCTACGCGCTGCGGATCACCGACCTCGACCCGCTCGTGCACGGGCTCTTGTTCGAGCGGTTCCTGAACCCCGAGCGCATCTCGATGCCCGACTTCGACATCGACTTCGACGAGCGTCGCCGCGGTGAGGTGATCCGCTACGTCAGCGACAAGTACGGCGACGACCGGGTCTCCATGATCGTCACCTACGGCACCATCAAGGCCAAGCAGGCGGTCAAGGACTCCAGCCGCATCCTCGGCTACCCGTTCGCGATGGGTGACCGGATCACCAAGGCCATGCCGGCCGCCGTGATGGGCAAGGACATCCCACTCAAGGACGTCTTCGACCCCGAGCACAAGCGCTACGGCGAGGGCGGCGAGTTCCGCTCGCTCTACGACAACGACCCCGACGTGAAGAAGGTCGTCGACACGGCGATCGGCATCGAGGGGCTCAAGCGGCAGTGGGGTGTCCATGCCGCCGGCGTGATCATGTCGAGCGAGCCGCTGGCCGACGTGATCCCACTGCTCAAGCGGCCCGCCGACGGCGCGATGATCACCCAGTTCGACTACCCCACGTGCGAAGCCCTCGGCCTGATCAAGATGGACTTCCTCGGGCTGCGCAACCTCACTGTCCTCGACGACGCGCTCAAGAACATCAAGGCCAACCGCGACGAGGAGCTGGTCCTCGAGGACCTCCCGCTCGACGACGCGGCGTCCTACCAGCTTCTCGGCACCGGCAACACGCTCGGCATCTTCCAGCTCGACGGCGGCCCGATGCGGTCGCTGCTGCGGCTGATGCGACCCGACAGCTTCGCCGACATCTCGGCCGTGCTCGCGCTCTACCGGCCCGGCCCGATGGGAGTGGACTCCCACACCAACTACGCACTCCGCAAGAACAGCAAGCAGGAGATCACGCCGATTCACCGCGAGCTCGAGGAGCCGCTCGCGGAGATTCTGGAGCCGACGTACGGGCTGATCGTCTACCAGGAGCAGATCCTCGCTGTCGCCCAGAAGGTCGCTGGCTACTCGCTCGGCCAGGCCGACCTGCTGCGCAAGGCGATGGGCAAGAAGAAGAAGGAGATCCTCGACGCCGAGTACGGCCCGTTCTCCGAGGGTATGAGGGCCAACGGCTTCTCCGACGCGGCGATCAAGGCCCTCTGGGAGACCCTCGTCCCGTTCTCCGACTACGCCTTCAACAAGGCGCACACCGCGTCGTACGGCCTGATCTCCTACTGGACTGCCTACCTCAAGCAGCACTACGCGCCTGAATACATGGCGGCGCTGCTGACCTCGGTGAAGGACGACAAGGACAAGTCGGCGATCTACCTCAACGAGTGCCGACGGATGAAGATCCAGGTGCTGCCGCCCGACGTCAACGAGTCGGCCTCCGACTACACCCCTGTCGGCCACGACATCCGGTTCGGCCTGACCGCGATCCGCAACGTCGGCAGCAACGTCGTCGACGGCATCGTCGCGGGCCGCGAGGCCAACGGCCGCTTCGAGGACTTCAACGACTTCCTCGACAAGGTGCCGGCGCCGGTGTGCAACAAGCGAGTGATCGAGTCGCTGATCAAGGCCGGCGCGTTCGATGACATGAAGCACAAGCGACGTGCTCTCGTCGCGGTGCACGAGACGGCCGTGGACCAGTACGTCGACATCAAGCGCAACGAGGCGATCGGCCAGGACTCGCTGTTCGGCGGTCTCGACGACGAGGGTGGTGGCTTCGGCATCACGGTCGCGATCCCCGAGATCGACGAATGGGACAAGACGACCCTGCTCGGCCACGAGCGCGACATGCTGGGCCTCTACGTCTCCGACCACCCCTTGCTCGGCCTCGAGCACGTGCTCTCCAGAGGCACCGACTGCACGATCGGTCAGCTGATGACCGACGAGGAACGGGCCGACGGGTCGCCGGTCACGGTGAGCGGGCTGGTCACCTCGGTGCAGCGCAAGATCACCAAGCGCGGCGACGCCTGGGCGATGGTCACCCTCGAGGACCTCGAGGGGGCAATCGACGTGCTGCTGTTCCCGAGCTCCTACCAGCTGGCGAGCACGTTGCTGGTCGAGGACGCCATCCTGACCGTCAAGGGCAGGCTGTCGCGCCAGAAGGACCAGCCGGAGCTGCACGGACAGGAGGTCACGGTGCCCGACCTCGCCGACGGCCCGTCCGGCCCGGTCGTGATCAGCCTGCCGTCGACGCGCTGCACCGCACCCGTGATCGAGCAGCTCAAGGACGTGCTCGGCACCCATCCCGGCATGACCGAGGTCCGGCTGCGGCTGATGACCCGCCAGGCCACCAAGGTGATGCGGCTCGACGAGCGGCTCCGGGTCACCCCGAGCCCCGCGCTCTTCGCCGACCTCAAGCAGCTCCTGGGACCCGGATGTCTGACCGGATGACCGACCCGGCACCAGTGACGCCTGCCTCGATCCAGCCACCCTCGACCCGCCGGTCGGGCTGGGCGGCCGCGCCGCTGGCGCAGGGCGGCATCATCCTCGCCCTGTTCGCGGGCACCGGCGTGCTCGGCGGCTGGGTCTGGTGGAAGCTCTGGGCGCCCGCTCCGGAGGGTGCCGTCTTCGACCAGCAGTGGTACCCCCAGGCCACCGAGGGCCTGATGGCCGAGTTCGCCGGCACCGGGTGGTACGTCGTGGTCGCGATCGTCGGCGGTCTGGTGCTCGGCCTGCTCGCCGGACTGCTCCTCGACCGGGACGAGATCGTCACCCTGGTGGCCGTCGTCGTCGGGAGCGTGCTCGCTGCCTGGCTGATGATGAAGGTGGGCCTCCACTTCGGTCCTCCCGACCCGCAGCAGATCGCGGAGACGGCCAAGAACGGCACCGAGCTGCCCGGTCAGCTGGACCTCGCCGGCTCGGTCAACCTGCCCCAGCAGAGATTCGACGACGAGGTGCGCAGCCCGATGCTGGCCTTCCCGATCGGGGCCCTGGCCGGCCTGGCGATCGCGCTGTTCGGCATCTCGAAACCGCAGCGACGACGAGGTTGAGCCGGAACCTCGACGGGTAGTCTCCCGTCCGACCCACGACTTGCTGCCATCACGCGACCAGGGGAACCCATGTCTACGAACCTGCCACCCAGTGGCCCGCCGTCCGGCCCCCCGTTGGGCCCCCCGCCGAGCGGCCCACCCAGTGGCCCACCCAGTGGCCCGCCCAGTGGCCCGCCGGGCCACCCGAGGTGCTCGAGCAGGGCGGGGGCGGTCCCCTGCCTCCTGCTCCTCCTGCGCAGCGATCCGGCGGCGGTGGCCGCAAGTGGCTGATCGGCGGAGCGATCGTCGGGGTGCTGGCCTTCGGCACGGCGGCGTTCGGGGCCTACAGCTGGCTGACCTCGACCGGCCCTCAGCCGGCGGAGGCGCTGCCGGCCGACACCGTCGGCTACGTCAGTCTCGACCTCGACCCCAGTGGCAGCCAGAAGATCGCCGCCCTGAAGACGCTCGAGAAGTTCCCGGCCGCCGACGAGTGGCTCGACGAAGAGGGCATCGGGTCCGGTGACGACATCCGGAAGTTCGTCTTCACCAAGATCCAGGAGGAAGAGGGCGCCTGCGAGGGGCTCGACTTCGAGGACGACATCCAGCCCTGGCTGGGCGACCGGTTCGCCATTGCGGCCATCGACCAGGGCGAGGGCGAGATGCCCGGCTCCGGTAGGCGTCGTGCAGGTCAAGGACGCCGACGATGCCGCAGGGCCAGGTGGAGAACCTGATCGAGTCCTGTGGCGGCAACCCCGACGACGGCGGGCTCGCCATCAGCGGCGACTGGCTGATCGTCGCCGAGACCGACGAGCTGGCCGAGCAGGTGGTCGACGACGCCGCCGACGCGAGCCTGGCCGACGACGACGAGTTCCAGAAGTGGACCGAGGCGGCCGGTGACCCGGGCATCCTGACGGCGTACCTCTCCCCGGCCGCGGGCCCGGTGCTGGCCGACCAGCTCGGCGGGCTCGGCGGGGCGTTGACCGGTGGCGGGTTGACCGACTGCGCCAGCGGCGATCTCGACGGGTGCCTTGCGCCCGAGGGCTTCGCCTCCGAGGAGCTACCTGAGGAGGCCGCCCAGATGTTCGAGGACTTCGGCGGGCTGGCGGTGACCCTTCGGTTCGACGACGGCTCGCTGGAGCTCGAGACGGCCGGAGACACCGAAGCTGCGGGGCTGGGATCGTTCACCGCGAGCGACGCAGGTGCCGAGGCCATCGCGACCCTGCCGGAGGACACGGCCGCCGCGATCGGCATCGGGTTCGAGGCCGGCTGGGTCGACGACGTCCTCGACTACGTCGACGTCGGCGTCGGGTGGCGCCCTGGGCATCGACGAGTTCCTGGCCCAGGCCGAGTCCGAGCTGGACCTCAACCTGCCCGAGGACGCCGAGACGCTGTTCGGTGACTCGGCGGCGATCGCGGTCGGCAGCGACTTCGACCCGGAGCGCCTTCTTCGGCCTCGGCAGCGAGGGTGACCTCCCGCTCGGTGCCAAGATCAAGGGCGACCCGGAGGCCATCCAGGAGGTGCTCGACAAGGTCAAGGCGACCGCGCCGACTCCCGAGGACGCCGAGATCTTCAGCTCGGACTCCGATGACGACTACATCGTGATCGGACCCGACACCGACTACCTGTCGGAGCTCTTGGGCGACGGCGGGCTCGGTGACACCGACACCTTCCAGGACGTGGTCCGAGAGGACGACCCGTCGTCGATCTTCTTCATCAACTTCGACGCCGGTGACAACTGGCTGGCCGGGCTGGCCGGTGACGACGCGGAGTTCCGGGACAACCTCGAGCCGCTGGACGGGCTCGGCATCACCGCCTGGGAGGACGACGACGGCGTCGGCCACTCGGTGCTGCGGATCACGACCGACTGATACTGGCGAGGATCGCCCCCGTGACCGCGACCAGGTCATCGGGGGCGATCTCCAGGTCGAGGCCGCGGCGTCCGGCCGAGACGTACACGCGTCGCGTGCCCGAGCGCGCTCTCGTCGACGACCGTGGGGTGCGGGCGCTTCTGGCCGAGCGGCGAGATGCCGCCGGCGACGTAGCCGGTGGCCCGCTCGGCGGCGGCGACGTCGGCCATCGCCGCCTTGCTGCCGCCGAACGCCCGGGCCAGCGCCTTGAGGTCGAGCCGACCCGCGACGGGCACGACGGCGACCGCCAGCCGCCCGTCGACGGTGGCCATCAGGGTCTTGAACACCCGCTGCGGGTCGAGGCCCAGCGCCTCGGCCGCCTCATCGCCGTACGACGCGGCCCGCGGGTCGTGCTCGTAGGCGTGCAGCGTGAACCCGATGCCGGCGCGGGTCAGGGCGACCGTCGCCGGCGTGCCGCCGGACTGCTTCTTGGCCACGTGCTCGCTTGGCTAGTTGGGCGACCAGCGGGTGCGGGCGACCTCGGTGGCCGGCAGCGACGGGATCACGTTCATGGCGCGCAGCTCGGAGCGCAGCAGGTCGGTGACCAGGATCAGCCGCTCGGCGGCGTCCTCGGCCTCGAGCAGCGACTGGCGCTCGGCCATCGGCAGGGGGGCGCAGGCGGCCAGCGTCCAGGACAGGTACGCCGCGTCGCGGGGGAGGGCGCCTTCGTAGGGATCGGTGCGCACCTGCGCCAGCGCCTGCCGGTACGCCGTGAACGTGGCCCGGGCCCGGTCGAGCAGCTCGTCGGGCACGATCGCGTCCGGTTCGGGGCGGTCCTCGACGTGCCCCACCGGGAACGGCCCGGAGGTCTCGAGCCGGTCGAGCTGGATCCGGCCCAACCCGACGGCCACGATGTCGAAGGTGCCGTCGGCGTGCGACTCCACCTCGGTCAGCTGCACCCGGCACCCGACGCGGTAGAGCGACTGGGCGCCGTGGTCGCCGACCTCGTAGCCCTCGCGGATGCCGACCGACCCGAACAGCCGCTCCGTGGGGTCCTCGACCCGGAGCAGGTGGTGCACCAGCGCGCGGTAGCGGTCCTCGAAGACCTTCAGCGGCACGCTGACGCCAGGGAACAGCACCGAGTTCAGGGGGAACATCGGCAGCGTGTCCGTCACGCGCTCAACGTAGTCCAGCCCCCGTCACGAGTCGGGGAGATCGGGCGTCGACTCGTAGAATTGCCGCATGATCCGCCGTATCGACCTGCGCGGGGCCCAGCCGACCGACGGCGGTCCCACGGACTACCGCGCCGCCCTGCCGCGGGCCGACTTCGACGTCGAGGCGGCGATCCCGGCGGTCGAGGCGATCTGCGAGGCGGTGCGCACGCGCGGGCTCGAGGCGATCCGGGAGTTCTCCGAGCGGTTCGACGGGGTCACCCAGGACGACATCCGGGTCCCCGCGGCGGCGCTCACCGAGCGCCCTCGAGCGGCTCGACCCCGACATCAGGGCCGGGCTCGACGAGTCGATCCGGCGGCTGCGCGCGACCTGCGAGGCCGAGCTCGAGCACGACGTCACCACCGAGCTGGCAGCCGGCGCCACGGTCACCCACCGCAAGGTGCCGGTCGACCGGGTCGGGCTCTACGTGCCCGGGCGGCCTGGCCCCGCTGGTCTCGAGCGTGCTGATGAACGTCGTGCCCGCCCAGGTCGCCGGCGTCCGGTCGATCGCGCTGGCCTCGACCCCGCAGAAGGACTTCGGCGGGCTGCCGCACCCGACGATCCTGGCGGCCTGCGCCCTGCTCGGCGTCGACGAGGTGTACGCCGTCGGCGGCGCCCAGGCGATCGCGATGTTCGCCTACGGCGTCGGACCGTGCCGCCGGGTGGACCTGGTCACCGGGCCGGGCAGCATCTACACCGTCACCGCCAAGCGGCTGCTCAAGGGCCTGGTCGGCATCGACTCCGAGGCCGGACCGACCGAGATCGCGATCCTCGCCGACGACACCGCGGAGGCGGCGTTCGTCGCCGCCGACCTGGTCAGCCAGGCCGAGCACGACCCGCTGGCCGCCGCGGTGCTGGTCACCCCGTCCGAGCAGCTGGCCGCAGCGGTCGAGGCCGAGCTGGAGACCCAGGTCCGGCCACCAAGCACTCCGAGCGGATCATGACCGCGCTCGGCGGCGCCCAGTCGGCGATCGTGCTCGTCGACGACCTCGAGCAGGGCCTCGAGGTGGTCAACGCCTACGCCGCGGAGCACCTGGAGATCCAGACCGCCGACGCCGCGGCGTACGCCGCCCGGGTGCGCAACGCCGGCGCGATCTTCGTCGGCCCGCACGCACCGGTCTCGCTCGGCGACTACTGCGCCGGCTCCAACCACGTGCTGCCCACCGGCGGCTGCGCCTGCCACTCGTCGGGTCTCTCGGTGCGCGCGTTCACCAAGTCGGTGCACGTCGTCGACTACTCGCGCGAGGCGCTGGCCGAGGTGGCCGACCACGTCACCACGCTGGCCGAGGCCGAGGACCTGCCCGGTCACGGAGCGGCCGTCAGGGTGCGGTTCTCGCGATGACCTTTCCTCCGATCAGGGAGGAGCTGCGCGGCATCGAGCCCTACGGGGCGCCGCAGCTTCCTACTGCCCGTGCAGCTCAACGTCAACGAGAACCCCTACCCGCCCTCGCCGGCGGTCGTGGCCGACGTCGCGACGGCGGTCGCCGAGGCGACGACGACGCTCAACCGCTACCCGGACCGCGAGTTCGTCGGCCCTGCGGAGCGCCCTCGCCGACTACCTCGGGCACGGCGTCACGCCCGACCAGGTCTGGGCGGCCAACGGGTCCAACGAGGTCATGCTCCAGCTGCTCCAGGCCTTCGGCGGACCGGGCCGGGTGGCGCTGAGCTTCGCGCCGACGTACTCGATGTATCCGGAGTACGCGCGCGACGCCATGACCGAGTGGGTCACCGGACACCGGGAGACCGACTTCAGCCTCGACCTGGAGCACGCGCCGCGAGCTGGTGCTGGAGCGCCAGCCGACGGTCGTGCTGCTGCCCTCGCCGAACAACCCGACCGGCACCGCCCTGCCCCTGGACGCCGTCTCCACGCTGTGCGAGGCGGCTGCCAGCTACGAACCGAGCGGGATCGTCGTCGTCGACGAGGCGTACGGCGAGTTCCGGCGCACCGGCACGCCATCGGCGCTGGAGCTGCTGCCGCGACACCGCAACCTGGTCGTCACCCGCACCATGAGCAAGGCGTTCGCGCTGGCCGGGTGCCCGGGTGGGCTACCTCGCGGCCGACCCGGCGATCTGCGACGCGATCCGGGTGGTCCGGCTGCCCTACCACCTCTCCGCGGTGACCCAAGCAGTCGCCCTGGCCGCCCTCCGCCACGCCCCCGAGCTGCTCGGCAACGTCGACCGGCTGCGGGCCGAGCGCGACGCGACGGTGGACTGGCTGCGCGGGCAGGACCTCCAGGTGGCCGACTCCGATGCCAATTTCTGTTTGTTCGGGACCTTCGAGGACCGTCATGCTGTCTGGGAGGGTCTGCTCGATCGCGGGGTACTGATCCGCGAGACTGGACCCGACGGATGGCTGCGGGTCTCGATCGGCACGGCAGACGAGATGGCGGCGTTCAGGGATGCCCTGACAGCCGTGATGGAAACACAGAGAGCAGGACAGCGATGAGCAGGACGGCTTACCCACGAATCGGCCGATCGAGCGGGAGACCAGTGAGTCGAAGGTGCTGGTCGAGGTCGACCTCGACGGCTCCGGGCGCCACGACGTGTCCACGGGTGTCGGCTTCTACGACCACATGCTGATCTCGTTCGCGCGGCACTCGCTGGTCGACCTGACGGTGCAGACCGCGGGCGACACCCACATCGACGCGCACCACACGGTCGAGGACACCGCGATCGCGCTCGGCCAGGCGCTCCGCGAGGCGCTCGGCGACAAGGCCGGCATCCGCCGGTTCGGCGACGCGACGGTGCCGCTCGACGAGGCGCTGGTGCAGGCCGTCGTCGACGTCTCCGGCCGGCCCTACTGCGTGCACACCGGCGAGCCCGACGGACAGCAGTACGTCGTGCTGGGAGGCGACTACCTCGGCTCGCTGACCCGCCACGTCTTCGAGTCCCTGGCCTTCCACGCCCACATCGCCCTGCACGTCCGCGTGCTGGCCGGCCGCGAGCCGCACCACATCGTGGAGACCCAGTTCAAAGCCTTCGCACGGGCGTTCCGCGACGCGGTGGCCATCGACCCTCGGGAGACGGGCGTGCCGTCGACCAAGGGCAGTCTCTGATCTCGTTGGCTCGCCGATGAAGTCAGTTGTCGTCCTCGACTACGGGTCGGGGAACCTCCGCTCTGCCGTGCGCGCCCTCGAACGCGCCGGTGCGGAGGTCACGCTCACGGGTGAGATGACGCCTGCCCTGGAGTGCGATGGCTTGGTCGTCCCCGGAGTCGGCGCGTACGCCGCGTGCATGCGCGGGTTGCGCGAGGTCTACGGCCCCCGGATCATCGGACGCCGGCTGGCCGGCGCCCGGCCCGTGCTCGGGATCTGCGTCGGCATGCAGGTGCTGTTCGAGCGCGGAGTCGAGCATGGCGTCGAGACCGGGGGCTGCGACGAGTGGCCCGGCCTCGTCGAGCGGCTCCAGGCTCCCGTCGTACCCCACATGGGGTGGAACACCGTCGAGGCGCCCGAAGGCACCGAGCTGTTCGCCGGGATCGAGGACGAGCGCTTCTACTTCGTCCACTCCTACGGCGTACGTCGGTGGGAGCTGGAGACCAATGACCGCACCAAGGCACCGCTGGTCACCTGGGCCGAGCACGGCGGAGACCGGTTCGTGGCGGCGGTCGAGAACGGCCCGCTCACCGCAACGCAGTTCCACCCCGAGAAGTCTGGCGACGCCGGCGCCGCGCTGCTCCGCAACTGGGTGGAGACCCTGTGAGCAAGGAACGCGCCCGTCGCCGCGACGAGCGGGTGCGGGAAGCAGCGGTGCGGGAGGCCGCGCGTGCCGCGGAGGCTGAGCGAGCCAAACGCAAGTCGGCCCGCAAGCAAGCCCTGACCAAGTGGCTGCCGACGCCGGCGCCGCGACCCAGTGGGGTGTTGGCCCAGCGCCGCCGCCAGCAGGCCTGGTTGCTGGTCGCGGTGTTCGTCTTCCTCAACCTGCTGGTCTGGATCTTCGTGCCCGGCTGGGCGGCACGCGCCATGGTGGCCGTGCTGACGATGCTCATCGCACCGCTCGCCTACGCCATGTTCGTCCGCAACTGACTCTGCAATCCTGAGGGGACCCACCGTGAGTGACTATCTCGAGCTGCTGCCTGCCGTCGACATCGCGGAGGGTCAGGCGGTGCAGCTGGTGCAGGGTGTGGCCGGCTCCGAGAAGCGGTTCGGCGACCCCGTCGAGGCGGCGCTGCGCTGGCAGTCGGCAGGCGCGGAATGGCTCCACCTCGTCGACCTCGACGCGGCGTTCGGGCGCGGCCACAACCGCGAGCTGCAGGCCAAGATCGTCGGCACGCTCGACATCCAGGTCGAGATGAGCGGCGGCATCCGCGACGACGAGTCGCTGGCGGCAGCCATGGCCACCGGGTGCCGACGCGTCAACATCGGCACTGCCGCTCTCGAGCAACCGGACTGGTGTGCCGCGGCCATCGCCGAGTACGGCGACCGGGTCGCGGTCGGTCTCGACGTCCGCGGCCGCACCCTGGCCGCCCGCGGCTGGACCCGCGAAGGTGGTGACCTCTACGACGTGCTGACCCGCCTCGACTCCGAGGGTTGCGCGCGCTACGTGGTCACCGACGTGAACAAGGACGGGATGCTGCAGGGTCCCAACCTCCAGCTGCTGAAGGACGTCTGCGCGGCGACCGATCGACCGGTCGTGGCGTCGGGCGGCATCACCGAGCTCGCCGACCTCGAGGCCCTGATGGGACTCGTGGCTGACGGCGTCGAGGGCGCGATCATCGGCACCGCCCTCTACGAGGGCCGGTTCACGCTCGAGGACGCTCTGGAGGTGACCAAGCTCTTGAGTCTCTCTGTGCGGGTCATCCCCTGCCTCGACGTCGATGCCGGGCGGGTGGTCAAGGGCATCAACTTCAAGGAGCTCCGCGACGCCGGGGACCCCGTGGAGCTGGCGCGCCTCTATGACGCCGAGGGGGCCGACGAGCTGACCTTTCTCGACATCTCCGCCTCGCACGAGGGTCGAGCCACCACGATGGAGATCGTCTCGCGCACTGCCGAAGAGGTCTTCATCCCGCTGACGGTCGGCGGAGGAGTGTCGTCTGTCGAGGACGTCGACCGGCTGCTCCGCGCAGGTGCGGACAAGGTGGCGGTCAACACCGCTGCCATCAACCGGCCCGAGCTCGTGGCCGAGATCGCCGACCGCTTCGGCAACCAGGTGCTGGTGCTCTCCGTTGACGCCCGCCGCGCCGCCGACACCCCGTCGGGCTTCGAGGTGACCACCCACGGTGGCCGCAAGTCGGCAGGGCTGGACGCGATCGAGTGGGCGGCCAGGGCCACCGAGCTCGGCGCCGGCGAGATCCTGCTCAACGCGATGGACGCCGACGGCACCCAGGAGGGCTTCGACCTGGACCTGATCCGCGCCGTACGCCGGGAGGTCAGCATCCCGGTGATCGCTTCGGGTGGCGCCGGCGAGGTCGCACACTTCCCCCCGGCGGTCGAGGCCGGCGCCGACGCCGTCCTCGCCGCCACGGTGTTCCACTTCGGCACGCTGCGTATCGCCGACGTGAAGTCCGGGCTGACTGAGGCCGGGCTGCCGGTCCGGTAGGCCGCAGCCCGTCAGGCGCGCATCCACAGGCGCGCCAACCAGCGGTTGACCCGGTTCGCAGGCATGGCCCTAATAGGTGCCTCCAGCGCCTCATCGGAGACGCAACTCATCTCGGGACGTGTCACATGCATCTGTCGAACCACCTCACCAGTCGGCTCCGCCGCTCGCTCGCCGTCGCCGTGCTCATCGCCTCAGGACTGGTCGCGCACCAGTGGCCCGGCGACCGCGGCAGAGCCTCCTGGGTTGTCGCGCCTGCTCGCGGACTGCAACGCCCGGACGGGTGTGTCGGGGGCGGTCACCGACGCGAGCGGCCGAGCCGGTCGACGGTGCCGCCGGTCATGTTGCACGCCGAGCCGGACGCCATCGACGTCGGCGAGCGAGCCAGGCTGCGGCTCCTGGGCTGGACCCGCACCGACGCGCGAGGCTGCTACGCGATCCCGCTCTACCCGACGCAGGCGACGCTGCGGCTCACGCTTCAGCGCCAGGGCTCGCTCGAGATCGTGACGACCACTCGTCCGACAGGAGGCCGATCCATCAGTCGTTCGGCCTCCAGGCCGATCGAGCCAGGACGGAGCAGCTCAAGCGGCAGGCCCGGACCGGCGTACGAGCGGGTGGCTTCCTCGGCACGATCTCCTCGACAGCATCAGAGGACATCGAGCGCCGGGTCGGCACGAGTCCCGACAAGACGCCGTTCGCGTTGGCAGGCGACCGCCCCCTCCTCCGGGACGAGATGCAGCTGTTGAAGGTCTACGCGAAGCGCCCGGTGCTGGTGGGTCAGTGGTTCAGCAGCATGAAGGGAGTGACGCAGGTGTGGCGCTACGCCCGTGGTGCCTCGACCAGCCTGTCGTCGGGCTTCTCCCAGACCGGCCGGGCGGGGAGCTTCACGCGGAACACCACGATGGATCGCTCCGCGGAGGCGACGGTTTCGTTTCCGGTAGCACGCGGGAAGGCCGGCAACTACTACCGCTCGTACTTCCGTTACGCGAGGTACATCCACTGGTACTGCGATGGTGTTGCCTGCGGGGCGTCGGGATACTCGATCAGGCCGTACTCCTGGGAGCGTGGCACCCAGGTGACCAGCGGCCTGCGGGTGCCGTCGGTCAAGCGCACCAACTGCTCGCCGTACAGGAAGGGAAGCACCGATTCCGTCCAAGGCAGCAAGGCGGTCACCTGGACCAACGGGGTGTCGATCGGCGGTGACCTGGCCATCGGACTCGGGCTGAACCTGTCCATGTCTTCGCAGACCGGGTTCACCAGCAGTGCGCAGAACGTCGTGACCTTCCACAAACGAGGTTTCCTCTGCGGCGTCTTCGACTCGCTCAGCGGACGGCCAGGCATCTTGGTCGCCCGCCAGTTCGCTCGATGAGGTCGCTGCTCGGGGTCTGCCTGGCGACCGCATTCCTCGCTGCTGGGTGCTCCGACGTGGACCTGCCGCTGCGGGACGACCTGGTGGACCCCGGGCTCGTCGGCCCCGACCACTTCCGCGAGATCTGTGTGTCTCGGCGCTACGCCGACGCGTTCACGATCGGCGTCGCCACGGTCACCAACGAGTCAGACGAGTCGCTGGAACTGACCGGCCTGACCCTGACCGCGGCGGACGGGATCACCCTCGAGGGCGCGGACTTCCTGGTGCGCGACGGGCGGGCGGACAGCTTCGGAGTGTGGAACGGCTACCCACCTCGGGGCGTCGCCAAGGACCCGCTCTTCAACGACCTGTGGTCCAAGCGAGAGTCGATCGCGGGCGGGCGGATCGAGCCAGGAGAGAACGTCAGCTTCCTGCTGCACCTCACCGGAACCCCTGGCCTGGCCACCTCAGGCCCGATCAAGGTCACCTACGAGGACGAGTCGGGCAACACCGGCACCTGGCTCTCCAACGTCCAGTACAAGATCGTCTGGCGCTGCCCCATTGACGGTGGTTGAGGTGTGGGGCCGCTCGCGGCTGTGTTGTGCCAGGACAAGGCCGCTCGCGGCCGAGCCTCGAAACCTCTGTAGCTGACACGTTGACTGTGGTGTTGTCGTCCTCCCGAAGGCGCGATGGTGTCGGCTCCGGCCGGAGATGGCGCCTATCGGGAGGCCGCCGACCTGTGGTCGGCTTGGTTTCGTTGGTCGAGCAGCGGGAGCGAGGGACGAGCGACCGCGTCGTCGAGACCTCTGTAGCTGACACGGCACTCGACCTACGGTGGTTGAGGTGTGAGGAGCGCCAGCGGTGTCCTGGCACAACACAAGGAGCGTCAGCGACGAGCCTCGAAACCACTTGTCGCTGACACGTTGACTGGGGTGTCCGTCGTCCTCCCGAAGGCGCGATGGTGTCGGCCTCCACCGACGCCGTCAAGGGTTCGCTACGCCGCTTCGCGCCCTTGACTGCGCCGGTTCCGGCCGGTGTTGGCGCCTATCGGGAGGCCGCCGACCTGTGGTCGGCTTGGTTTCGTTGGTCGAGCAGCGGGAGCGAGGGACGAGCGACCGCGTTGTCGAGACCTCGGAGCCGATCCGCCCAACGCGACGGGTCGAGTTCACGTGTGAGCTTGCGGGGTCTCGACGACGGCCTCGCCCAGGGGCTCGGCCTGCTCGACCAACGGAGGGCGCGGTGGTTGAGGCTTCGAAACCCCTGTAGTAGAGCGGGAAAGTCGTTACCTGACCGTGACCAGTGGACCGGTGGATAACCCCGGTTTCGGGGTCAGGAGTGTCGGTGGTCGGTGCTTGGATAGTTGCTATGACCAGCACCGCAACCCAGACCACCGGCAGCACCGCTGCTGTGCTGGACGGGTTGCGCGCGAAGAAGGCCGAGATCGCCCGTGCCGAGGTCGAGAAGGCCGAGCTGACCATCGAGTGGGCTCTGTTGAACGAGGCCGATCCGGCTGCGTGTGTCGGGTTCTTCGCCGACAAGGCCCTCCCGGTCGCCGGGCCGGGTGCGCCGCTGGTCTCGGAGTTCGCGTTGATGGAGTACGCCGCCGCGCTGGGTGTGACGACCGAGTCCGGTGGAGCTCAGGTCGGGCGGGTCCTGGAGCTGCGCTACCGCCTCCCCCAGCTGTGGGACCGGGTGGTGGCGGGGCGGTTGTCGTTGTGGCGGGCCGGCCGGATCGCCGACCAGACCACCAGCCTCCCCGGAGCAGGTGCGGCCTATGTGGACCGGCACCTCGCGCCGGTCGCGCACTCGTGTTCCTGGGCGCAGCTGGACCGCACCGTCGAAGAAGCGATGGTGCGGTTCGACCCCGAAGCCGCCGAAGCCAAACGCCGGGAGGCCGCGGAGAAGCGGCACGTCGACGTCCACGTCGACGAGGTCTCCTTCGACGGCACCGTCCGGATCGACGCCGAGGTCGACCTCGCCGACGCCCTCGATCTCGAGGACGCGCTGAGGCTGGGTGCCAAGCAGCAGGCTGACCTGGGCAGCACCGAGTCCCTCGACGTCCGTCGCGCGAAAGCGCTCGGCGACCTGGCCCGGCGCCAGCTGGCGTTCGGGTTCGAAGGCGCCGAGCCGGGCCGGGCCGTGGACCTGGTCGTCCACATCAGCGAAGACGCGCTGACCGGCACCGAGACCGTCGGCCGGTGCGGCAACACCCGGTCCCCGATCAGCGTGGAGCAGATCCGCGAATGGTGCCGGCCGCGAACGTCACCGTGAAACCGGTCGTCGACCTGGCCGACCACATCCACGTCGAGGCCTACGAAGCACCCGACCGGCTCAAGGACCAGAACGCTCTGGTCGACGTGCACTGTGTGTTCCCGCACTGCACCAAACCAGCGCGACGATGCGACACCGACCACGTGCAGCCCTACGCCCACGGCGGAGCGACGTCCTCGACCAACACCGCCCCGTTGTGCCGACGGCACCACCGCGCCAAGACCCACAGCCCGTGGGACTACACCGTCATCGACCGCGGCACCTACCTGTGGACCAGCCCCAACGGACTCAGGCTGATCCGCGACCACCTCGGCACGCACGAGCCCTGACCACCACGCCCCACACCCCGGCCAGGAACTGCTGGCCGGGGAAATCGGTGTGCCCGGGCTCGCCCTCCGCCTACCGTCAGGCGCGTGCGTGCACGAAGTCCGAACGTGGTCTGGATCTGTGGCGCGCCCGGTGCAGGCAAGTCTGCAGCCGCCTGGGCCTTGTTCGAACGGCTCTCTGGACGGGGGATCAAGGTTGCGCACGTCGACATCGACCAGCTGGGCATGCTCTATCCCGCCGCTGACGAGCGAGAGCACCATCGGCTGAAGGCAGAGGCACTAGCCGTGCTGCTTCCCGGGTACGGCGCGGCGGGGGCAGAGATCCTCGTGGTCTCGGGGGTGATCGATCCCGGCGCCGGACCCTCGACTCTGCCGAAGCTAGGCCTCAGGGTTTGCCTGCTCGAGGCCGGCGAGGAGGCACTTCGGGCACGGATCCTCGCGCGGGGATGGGACGAGGAGGACGTCGCGGAGGCGATCCTCGAAGAGGAGTCCCTCAAGGACGCGAGCTTCGTCGACACGACCATCGAGACGATCGGGTTGTCTGTGAGCGAGACCGTCGACCGCCTTTGTGCCTTGGTTACAGCTGGCCAGTCACGCCAGAGCGCGTCGCGACCGGACGGACGAGCGGCGGGGTCGATCGACACCCTCATGATCACCGGGCCTCGTGCGGTCGGCTCGTCCACGATCGGCTACGGCTTGGCCTCGGAGCGGTGGCGCGCGGGTCGGCAAACGGGATTCGTGGACCTGCAGCAACTGGGGTTCCTCGCGGGTGGCGGCGCGACGGACGCGGAAGTGGACGAGCTCGGCCTGTCCCAGCTCGCAGCGATGCACGGACACCTCGCCGCGCACGGGGCGGAGCTGGTGGTCGTGAGTGGGCACCTGAGGGTCACGGACCGGCAGGCGCTGCGGGCCGCCCTCACTCCGTCGCGACTCACGCTGATCCGGTTGCGCGCCGACCGGGCCACCATCAAGGCGCACGTGCGTACCCGAGTAGCGGGCAGTGAGGCGCGACTTGCCGGCGACGATCTCCTCGGGGCGAGCACGGAGAGCCAGTTGGCTGTTGTCGCCGCCGCGCTTGCGGAGCAGGCCGAGCTGGACGCCGCTGATGGCGACGACGCCGTTGTGGACGTCAGCGAGAGGACGGCGCCGGATGTGGTCGAGGAGATCAGCGTGGGGTGGTTACCCTCGGCCGGGTGAGCCAGACCTACGACGTCTACCAAGGGCAACCGGAGAGTACGGGCGGCCAGGATGGCTGGTGCTCGGCGAGTACCCAACCAGGGCCAGGCGCATGTCGACGTTCCACTTCAGCACCCGGGTCGTTCGCTTCCGGGGTGAGACGAGCAGCTAGACCCCGAGGTTGGCGGCCCGGAGAGCGGCGATGGAGGCTGGCGGGCCCTCGAAGGTCAGGTCGCTGACCTGGGTGCGGCCGAACACGAACAGCGCGAGCTCGGAGGGCCGGCCGAAGATCGTGACCGGTGCAGAGCCTCGGTGCAGCGTGGCGGTGCCGCTCGCGTCGGTGCGCGAGAGCCGCAGGGGCACGTCGACGGAGCGAGTGAGAAAGCGGCCGCCGCGACGGATCGCCTTCCAGATGGTGTCCTCGTCCGCCGTGGGGAGCTCGCGTGGCTGCCAGTCCGGCTGCGCGCGGCGAAGGTCCTCGTGGTGCACGAAGTACTCGAGGGTGTTGGCCAGGACCTCCACCGGCTTCAGCGCGTACGCCGTCAGGCCGGGGTCGCGCAGCTTCTCGACGAGCACGGCGAAGTCGCGCTTGCCCAGCCTGGCCATGGCTCGCTCGGTCAGGCCGGAGAGCGGGCCGACCAGGAGGCCGGCCGAGCTGAGGGGGTTGTGCTCGCGCACCAGCAGATGAGTGACCAACTCCTTGGCCGTCCAGCTGCCGCACAGGGTCGGCGCGTCCTCACCCAGGCACAGCGCCAGATCGCACAGGGCGTGGCGCTCGCGCCGTGCCAGCGGGGGAGTGGCCATGTCACGACCTTAGTCACGGGGGAATAGCCTGCCGAGGACGCAGGTTGGCGCGAGGTGAGTCAGGGAGACATGAGCGAGGCGAGCAGCGAGGGCCGGGGTTCGACCCGCGCCGGGTTCGCCGTCCTCCTGGTCGCGATCAAGCGGGAGCCGTGGATCTTCACGGTCTCGACGCTCGGGAGCCTGCTCTTCGGAGCCCTGACCGTCGCCGACGCCTGGGTGCTGGGCTGGTCGACCGACCACGTCGTCCTGCCGGCGTTCGAGAACGGCGAGATCGGCGACGGACTGCTGTGGGCGGTGCTCGGCCTCTTCCTGGGCGTCGCCATCCTGCGCGCAGTCGGCATCGTGGCCCGGCGGCTCGGGGCGGGCATCATGCAGTACCGCATGCAGGCCTCCACGCGCCGCGCGGTCACCCGCCAGTACCTCTCGCTCCCGATGGAGTGGCACCAGCGCCACCCGACCGGTGAGCTCCTCTCCAACGCGAACTCCGACGTCGAAGCCGCCTGGGGCCCGATCGCGCCGCTGCCCATGGCGGTCGGCACCGTCGCGATGATGGTGATCGCGGTGGTGCAGATGTTGATCGCCGACCTCGTGCTGGCGATCGTCGGCCTGCTGGTCTTCCCCGCGGTGATCGCGGTCAACGTCATCTACCAGCGGATGGCCCAGGGCTGGGCCACCCGGGCCCAGCAGCTGCGCGGCGAGGTCAGCGAGATCGCGCACGAGTCCTTCGACGGCGCGATGGTGGTCAAGACGCTCGGCCGGGAGTCCGAGGAGACCGCTCGATTCGCGGCCAAGTCTCGAGAGCTCCGCGACGTGAACATCCGGGTGGGCAGGATCCGGGCGGCGTTCGACCCGACCCTCGCGGCACTGCCGAGCTTCGGCGTGCTGATCGTCCTCTCGGTGGGCGTCTCGCGCGTCCTCAGCGGGGCCACCGACGCCGGTGATGTCGTCACCGTGGCCTACCTGCTCACCATCGTGTCCTTCCCGATCCGCTCCATCGGCTGGCTGCTCGGGGAGTTCCCACGCAGCGTCGTCGGCTATCGCCGCGTGCGCGCGGTGCTCGACGCCACCGGCGAGATGCAGTACGGCGACCAGCGGGCCGCTCCGGCCCAGGCCGGCGCCGAGCTGTCGGTCTCCGGTCTCGGCTACGCCTACACGCCGGAGCAGCGGCTCCTGGACCAGGTCGACTTCACCGTCGAGCCGGGCCGCACCGTCGCACTCGTGGGAGCCACTGCGTCCGGGAAGAGCACCCTGACCACCCTGCTGACGCGGCTGGTCGATCCCGACACCGGCCGCGTCATGATCGACGGCATCGACGTGCGCGACCTCGCCCGCGGCGAGCTGGCCGGAGTCGTCTCGCTGGTGCCGCAGACCGCGTTCCTCTTCGACGACACGGTGCGCGGCAACGTCACGCTCGGCGCCGACGTCAGCGACGAGGACGTCTGGGCCGCGCTGAGGACCGCCCAGGCCGACGGGTTCGTGGCGGCGCTTCCCGACGGCCTCGACGCCAGGCTCGGCGAGCGCGGCACCTCGCTGTCCGGCGGCCAGCGGCAGCGGATCTCGCTGGCTCGTGCGCTGGTCCGCAGGCCCCGTCTGCTGATCCTTGACGACGCCACGTCGGCGGTCGACCCCGAGGTCGAGGCCCGGATCCTGGCCGGCCTGCGCGCGGCCGCCTCCGGCACCACCCTGGTGGTGGTCGCCTACCGGAAGGCCACCATCGGGCTGGCCGACGAGGTGCTGCATCTCGAGGACGGCAGGATCGCGGACCGTGGCACCCACGGTGAGCTGCTGGTCCGCAGCCCGGCGTACGCCAACCTCGTCAACGCCTACGAGCAGGCTGCCGACGAGGCCAAGGCCGCATCGCTCGCGGAGGACCCCGCATGACTCTGATGGACACCGGCGAGGACATCGCCGCGATCGAGACCATCCGCCGCGGCGTGCACTACTCGCCCGAGCTCAAGGAGGGCATCGGCGGCACGCTCGGGCTGGCGGTGCTCGCATCGGTGGGCCAGGTGATCGTGCCCATCGCCGTGCAGCAGACCCTCGACCGCGGGATCAACGGCCCCGACGGCCCCGACGTCTCCTACACCGTGCTCATGGGAGTCCTCGCGGCGTTCGCCGTGGTGCTCACGAGCTGGGCGTCGTACGCCATGACGAGTCGTCTCTTCACCACCTCCGAGCGAGGCCTGGCGACGCTGCGGATCAAGGCGTTCCGCCACGTGCACGACCTGCCCCTGCTCACCCAGAACACCGAGCGTCGCGGGGCGCTGGTCTCCCGGGTGACCAGCGACGTCGACCAGGTCAGCCAGTTCCTGGTGTTCGGCGGCCTGATTTTCGTGATCAGCGTCGGCCAGGTGCTGATCGCCACCGTCGTCATGCTCGTGTACAGCTGGCAGCTGGCGATCGTGGTCTGGGTCTGCTTCGCGCCGCTGTTCCTGTCGCTGCGCTTCTTCCAGCGCAAGCTGTCCGATGCCTACGGCGTCGTCCGGCGCCAGATCGGCCTGATGCTGTCGGCGATCTCGGAGCCGGTGGTCGGTGCCGCGGTGGTCCGGTCGTACGCCGTCGAGGCCCGCACCCAGGCCAGGATCGACGAGGCGATCAAGGAGTTCCAGTCGGCCAGCACTCGAGCCCAGGGCTTCACAGCCTTCTCGTTCTCCCTCGGCGGCATCTCGGCAGGTCTCGCCAATGCAGGAGTGCTGATCGTCGGCATCTGGCTCGGCTTCGCCGGCGACATCAGCTCGGCGGAGGTGATCGCCTTCGCGTTCCTGGTCACGCTGTTCGTCGGCCCCGTGCAGATGGGCACCCAGATCCTCACCGATGCCCAGAACGCCATCGCCGGCTGGCGCCGGGTGATCGGCATCCTCGAGACCCCCGCCGACCTGATCGACCCCGGACCCGACGGAGAGGTGCTGCCGCGAGGCCCGATCGACGTGCGCATCGAGGACGTGGAGTTCGCCTACCCCGGTGGACCACCGGTGCTGCAGGACGTGACGATGGACATTGCAGCCGGCCAGCGGGTGGCGATCGTGGGGGAGACGGGGTCGGGCAAGTCGACGTTCGCCAAGCTGCTCACCCGGCTGATGGACCCCGCGGCCGGAGCCGTGTTGCTCGACGGCATCGACGTACGCCGGATCCAGCAGTCGTCTCTGCGCCGCAGCGTCGTGCTGGTGCCGCAGGAGGGCTTCCTTTTCGACGACAGCATCGCCGCCAACGTCCGCTACGGAAAGCTCGACGCGACCGAGGACGACATCCTGGCCAGCGCTGCCGAGCTCGGGCTCGGCGACTGGGTGGCGGCGCTGCCCGCCGGCCTCGACACCTCCGTGGGCCAGCGGGGCGAGGCGCTGTCAGCCGGCGAACGCCAGTTGGTCGCGCTGCTGCGCGCCCACCTCGCCGATCCGGACCTGCTGGTGCTCGACGAGGCGACCAGTGCCGTCGACCCCGCGCTCGAGATGCGGATCAACCTGGCCCTCGAGCGCCTGATGTCCGGCCGCACCAGCGTCACCATCGCCCACCGCCTGTCCACCGCGGAGGCGGCCGACGAGGTGATCGTGGTCGACAAGGGGCGCGTCGTGCAGCGCGGCCCGCACGCCGAGCTGGTCACCCAGGCCGGCAGCGTGTACGCCGGCCTGCACGCGAGCTGGGTCTCGCAGCAGGGTGCGAGATGATGGACACATGAGCTTGGACCCTGACCTCGCCGCCCGGCTGAAGCGCAACGACGCCGGGCTGGTGTCGGCCGTCGTCCAGCAGCACGACACCGGTGAGGTGCTGATGCTGGGGTGGATGGACGACGAGGCGCTGCACCGCACGCTGACCTCCGGCCTCGCGACGTACTGGAGCAGGTCGCGCCAGGAGTACTGGGTCAAGGGTGAGACGTCCGGCAACGTCCAGCGGGTCAAGGAAGTGCGTCTCGACTGCGATGGCGACACCGTGCTGGTCAAGGTCGACCAGGAAGGCGTGGCCTGCCACACCGGCACGCGCACCTGCTTCGACGACGGGCGGATCGGTTGAGGGCGCCGCTGGCGCCGACAGCAGTAGTCGGCCTGGCCACCGCGGGGCTCACCGCGGTGGCGGCCAACCAGACCTGGGCGACCGCCAAGGCCGCCGACGGGCAGTTCGCGTTCACGACCCTCACCGATGCGCCCCAGGTGCCGCTGGTGCTGACCCTGGCCCTGGTGGTGCTGGCCTCGTGGGGCGTGCTGCTGGTCACTCGCGGCGGGGTTCGTCGGGTGGTGGCGGGTCTTGGCGCGGTGGCCGCGATCGGCGCGCTGGTGGCCACCGTCGTCGGCCGCTGGACCCTCGCGGACTCCTTCGAGGAGGACTTTGCCGACCAAGGAGCCACCGCACTGGTCGACTTCGGTGCCTGGTGGTGGGTGGCCGTGGTCGTGGCGGCGCTGAGCGCGATCGCTGCGCTGCTCGCGGCAGCATGTGTCGGTCGCTGGCCGGAGATGGGCACGCGCTACGACGCGCCCGGTGCGGTGGCAGCGGAGGCGCCGACGCCGGCCGCGGCCGAGGATCAGACCAGCCTCGATCTCTGGAAGTCCCTCGACGAAGGACACGACCCCACCGCGTGAGCGCCCCGCCCCCGCGCTTGAATAGACTGCACCCCACCACCGCCCGCCCCCATCGTCCAGCAGGAGCCCGCATGTCTGACAACCACGGCAACACCCCGGCCGCCTGGACCGCCGTCGTCGTCGCCCTGGTCGGCTTCGTGGTCGGCGGCATCGGACTGATGCTCGAGCCGGTCAGCATGGCCATCTTCTACGTCGGCGTCGCGATCGTGGTGGGCTCCGGGGTGCTCTTCGCCGTGATGGCGAAAATGGGCCTGCACGAGTCCTGACCCTGGACGCCAAGAATCGACACCAGCCTGGCCACCGCCACTGACCCCGCCACCCTCGCCTCCGGGCGTTGGGAGCGGATGCTCGCCCCGACCGCCCTGGTCGGCGGGCTGGGGCTGGCCACGCTGGCGCTGCACCTGCGCGACCCGCACGACTCCTACAGCTGGGGCCTGTGCCCCAGCTCCGTGCTCGGGCTCGCGTGCCCGGGCTGCGGGGGACTCCGCGCCGTCAACGACCTGACCAACCTGCGGCTGGCCGACGCCGCGTCCAGCAATCTGGCCCTGGTCGTGGCCATTCCGATCCTGATCGTGGCGATCCTCTGGTGGAGCCTGACCCGATGGCGCGGCACCACCACCCACGTGCCGGAGCGCATCCGCCGGCCCGCGGTGGTGGTGGCCGTCGTGCTGGTGGCGGGCTTCACGGTCGTGCGCAACCTGCCGGCCGGGGCCTGGCTCGCTCCCTGACCTGACTTCCTGGCAGCCACCGCCTGCGTGAAACACTTCAGGTCTCATCCCCTTGCCCGATCCCTGTCCTCCCGGAGGCCGCCGTGTCCGTGCTCGACGACATCGTCGACGGCGTCCGGCGCGACCTCGCCGAGCGCGAGGCGGCGGTGCCGATGGCGGACCTGCGGGCCGCCATCGCCGACGTCGCACCTCCGCGCGACCCGATGCCTCACTTCCGCTCACCTGGCTCCAGCGTGATCGCCGAGGTGAAGCGCCGCAGCCCCAGCAAGGGCGACCTGGCCGACATCCCCGACCCCGCCGTGCTCGCGGGCGAGTACGCCGCCGGGGGGGCCGCCGCGATCAGCGTGCTCACCGAGCAGCGTCGCTTCGGCGGCAGCCTCGACGACCTGCGTGCGGTGCGCGCGGCCGTGGACGTGCCGGTGCTGCGCAAGGACTTCATCGTCACGACGTACCAGCTGGTCGAGGGAAGGGCAGCGGGCGCCGACCTCGCGCTGCTGATCGTGGCTGCCCTCGACGATGACACCCTCCGCCGGCTCCACGACGATGCTCGCGAGCTCGGGCTGACCGTGCTCGTGGAGGTGCACGACGAGGCCGAGACCGAGCGGGCCGTTGACCTGGGCGCCGAGCTCATCGGCGTCAACGCCCGCAACCTGAAGACCCTCGAGGTCGACGACACGACGTTCTCCCGGTTGGCGCCGCAGATCCCGGGCGACCGGGTGCTGGTCGCCGAATCGGGGATCACCGGACCCACCGACGTCAAGCGCTTCGTGGCCGAGGGCGCCCGCGCCGTGCTGGTCGGCGAGGCACTGGTCAAGGACGGCGAGCCGCGCGAGGCGGTCGCCGCGATGACGGGAGTCGAAGCGTGACGAACTACGACGCGGACGCCAAGGGATGGTTCGGAGCCGCGGACGACGCACAGCGCTGGGGCGGCCGGTTCATGCCGGAGGCCCTGATCGCTGCTCTCGACGAGCTGACCGTCGCCTGGCAGGACGCGATGGGCGACCCGTCGTTCATCGAGGAGTTCGACACGATCCTGCGCGAGTACGCCAACGTGCCGAGTCCGCTCTACTACGCGCAGCGGCTGTCCGAGACCGTCGGCGCGCGGATCCTGCTGAAGCGCGAGGACCTCAACCACACCGGCGCCCACAAGGTGCGCAACGTGCTGGGCCAGGCCCTGCTCACCAAGCGCATGGGCAAGAAGCGGGTGATCGCCGAGACCGGCGCCGGCCAGCACGGTGTCGCCAGCGCCACCGCCGCGGCGTACTTCGGCCTCGACTGCACGGTCTACATGGGTTCGGTCGACGTGAAGCGGCAGGCCCTCAACGTGGCCCGGATGCAGCTGCTGGGCACCAAGGTGATCTCGGTCGACTCGGGCAGCGCGACGCTCAAGGACGCCATCAACGAGGCGCTGCGCGACTGGGTCGCGAGCGTCGATCACACCGCCTACCTGTTCGGCACCGCAGCCGGCCCGCACCCGTTCCCGAGCATGGTCCGCGACTTCGCGCGCGGCATCGGCGACGAGGCGCGCGCCCAGTGCCTCGAGCAGTACGGCGTGTTGCCCGATGCCATTGCCGCCTGCGTCGGTGGCGGGTCGAACGCGATCGGGTTGTTCCAGGCGTTCCTCGACGACGAGTCGGTCGCCATGCACGGCTTCGAGCCGGGCGGTGACGGCGTCGAGACCGGGCGTCACGCCGCGACGATCTACGCCGGCGACAGCGGCGTGCTGCACGGCGCGCGCACCTACGTCCTCCAGGACGAGGACGGCCAGACCATCGAGTCCCACTCCATCTCGGCCGGTCTCGACTATCCGGGGGTCGGCCCGCAGCACGCCCACCTCGCCAAGACGGGCCGGGCGACGTACGCGCCCGTCACCGACGCCGAGGCGATGGAGGCGATGGCCCTGCTGAGCCGCACCGAGGGGATCATCCCCGCGATCGAGTCGGCGCACGCCATCGCCGGAGCCATCGACGTCGCGAAGAGGCTCGCCGCCGAGAAGGGTCCGGAGGCGACCGTGCTGATCAACCTCAGCGGCCGGGGCGACAAGGACATGGAGACCGCCCTGGAGTGGTTCAACCTCGGCGAGGAGAAGACCGAATGAGCACGGCCCGGGCATTCGAGAAGGCCAAGGCCGACGGTCGCGCCGCGCTGATCGGCTACCTGCCCGCCGGTTTCCCCGACGTGCAAGGCGGCATCGACGCGCTCCGGGCGATGGTCGAGGCCGGCTGTGACGTGATCGAGATCGGGCTGCCCTACAGCGACCCGGTGATGGACGGCCCGACGATCCAGGCCGCGGCCCAACAGGCTCTCGACCGCGGCGTGCGCACCACCGACGTGCTGCGCACCGTCGAGGCGGTGGCCGCCACCGGCACGCCGACCGTGGTGATGACCTACTGGAACCCGATCGAGCGCTACGGGGTCGAGCGGTTCGCGACCGACCTGGCGAGCGCCGGGGGAGCGGGCCTGATCACTCCGGACCTGACCCCCGACTTCGCGCCCGAGTGGATCGCGGCGGCCGACGCCCGCGACCTCGACAAGATCTTCCTGGTCGCCCCGTCGTCGACCGACGAGCGGATCGCGATGACCACCGCTGCGTCCCGCGGGTTCGTCTACGCCACCGCGGTCATGGGCGTCACCGGCACCCGCACCACCACCAGCGACCTCGCCGGCCCGCTCGTCGAGCGCACCCGCGCACTCAGCCAGCAGGGGGCCGACCTACCGGTCGGCGTCGGCCTCGGCGTCAGCAACGGCGCCCAGGCGGCCGAGGTGGCGGCGTACGCCGACGGGGTGATCGTGGGCTCCGCGTTCGTGCGCGCGCTGCTCGACCACCCCGACGACCGGACAGCGGGGCTCAAGGCGCTCACGGCCCTCACCGAGGACCTCGCCGGAGGCGTGCGTGCTTCGTAAGGCGATCGCAGGCCTGCTCACGCTGCTCGTCCTCGGGGCGTGCAGCAGCGAGCCCGACGACCTGAAGTTCCACGGCAACGTGCTCGAGAACCCCTACCAGGTGCCGGACACGGAGCTCACCGACACCAACGGCGACTCGTTCTCGCTGGCGGCGGACACCGACAAGCGGCTCACCCTGCTCTTCTTCGGCTTCACCAACTGTCCCGACATCTGCAGCACGGTGCTGGGGGCGCTTGCCTCCTCGCTCACCCGTCTCGACGCGGACGACCTCGAGCAGGTCGAGGTCGTGTTCGTGACCACCGACCCAGCGCGCGACGACGAGCGTGGCCATCCGCGACTACCTCGACCGCTTCGACCCCTCGTTCATCGGCTTGCGGAGCGACCTCGACACGACCATCGCCGTCGGCAAGGAGCTGGCCGTGGGGATCGACCGCACCGACCCCGGCGGCCACACCACGACGACCCTGGCGATCGACAGCGCCGACCAGACCCCGGTCTACTGGGGCGAGGAAACCTCTGCCGCACAGTTCGCATCCGACATCCACTCCCTGCTGGAAGAGTGACCCCGTGATCTCACTGTCCGCCTTCGCCATCCCGAGCCCCGCCGACGGCGTCTGGGACCTGGGTCCGGTGCCGATCCGCGGCTACGCGCTGTGCATCATCGCGGGGATCGTCGCCGCGGTCTGGATCGGCGAGAAGCGCTGGGTGGCCCGCGGCGGACGGCCCGGCGACGTGCAGGACCTAGCGGTGTGGGCGGTGCCGTTCGGCATCATCGGCGCCCGGCTCTACCACGTGATCACGGACTACAACCTCTACTTCGGCGACGGCAACAACCCCGTCACCGCGCTCTACGTCTGGAAGGGCGGCCTCGGTATCTGGGGCGGGGTTGCCCTCGGCGCCGTCGGTGTGGTCATCGGCGCCAGGCTCAAGGGCATCAAGCTGCTGCCGGTGCTCGACGCGATGGCCCCTGGGGTGCTGATCGCGCAGGCCCTGGGCCGCTGGGGCAACTGGTTCAACCAGGAGCTCTACGGCAAGCCCACCGATCTGCCCTGGGGCCTGGAGATCGATGAGGCGCACCGACCGGCCGACTACATCACGAACGCGACGTTCCACCCGACCTTCCTCTACGAGTGCATCTGGAACGTCGGCGCCTTCGGCCTGGTGATCTGGGCCGACCGCAGGTTCAAGCTCGGCTTCGGGCGGGTGGTGGCGCTCTACGTGATGGCCTACACCGCCGGCCGCGGCTGGATCGAGTACCTCCGGGTCGACCCCGTGCAGCTCGACGACGTCGCCGGCCTGCGCCTGAACGTGTGGGTCTCGATCGCGCTGTTCGTGCTGGCGGCGGCGTACTTCGTCTGGCAGGGCCGCCGGCACCCCGGCCGCGAGGAGACCGTCTACGTCGAGGGCCGCGAGCCGGCCAGCGATGAGCCGCCGACGAGCCGTCGACAAGCCCGACGAGCCCGCTGAGGCTGCGGTGGCGGACGAGGCTGATGGGGCGACCCAGGGCCCGGCCCAGGATCAGGCGGAGCCACCCGGTCGTGACCCCGCTGGCTGAGGGCTCTGTCACGGTCCAGTGGACAGATATCGGGCTGGAGCCGCGGTAACGCGGTGGTAATCTGACCTTTCCGCCGCGTGGGCCAATGTTGTCCCCTGCGCCCATGATGCAGTTCTCGGGAACCGCACCGACGACGACGGGAGAACAAAGTGGCCTACCAGCACGCGTTCCCGCCGAAACAAGGGCTCTACGACCCGGCCAACGAGCACGACGCCTGCGGCGTCGCCTTCGTGGCGACCCTCACCGGAGAGGCCAGCCACGACATCGTGGCCAAGGCGCTCACCGCCCTCCGCAACCTGGATCACCGAGGCGCCGCCGGCGCCGAGGTCAACTCCGGCGACGGCGCCGGCATCCTGATGCAGGTGCCGGACGCCTTCCTGCGCGCGGTCGCGGCCGAGGCCGGCTTCGAGCTCCCCACCCAGCACGCTTACGCCGTCGGCACGGCATTCCTGCCCGGTGACGACGAGCAGGTCGTGAAGACCCGCAAGCAGATCGAGGAGCTCGCCGACGAGGAGGGCCTCGCCGTCCTCGGCTGGCGCGAGGTGCCGACCGACCCCGACGTCCTCGGCTCCACCGCTCGCGGAGTGATGCCGGCGTTCAGCCAGCTCTTCGTCGCGGCCAAGGGCCAGCGGGTCACCGGCATGGCGCTCGAGCGGATGGCGTTCTGCCTGCGCCGGCGCGCGGAGCGCGAGACCGACGTCTACTTCCCGTCCCTGTCGTCGCGCACCCTCGCCTACAAGGGCATGCTGACCACCGACCAGCTCGACCACTTCTACCCCGACCTGGTCGACGAGCGGATCGCCTCGGCGCTGGCCGTCGTGCACTCGCGCTTCTCGACCAACACGTTCCCGAGCTGGCCGCTGTCGCACCCGTTCCGGTTCATCGCCCACAACGGCGAGATCAACACCGTCATGGGCAACCGCAACTGGATGCGCGCCCGCGAGGCACTGCTCGAGTCCGACCTGATCCCGGGTGACCTCGAGCGCCTCTACCCGATCTGCACCCCGGGCGCCTCCGACTCGGCGTCGTTCGACGAGGTGCTCGAGCTGCTCCACCTCGGTGGCCGGTCGCTGCCCCACTCGGTGCTGATGATGATCCCGGAGGCCTGGGAGAACCACACCGAGATGGACGAGAAGCGCCGCGACTTCTACGCCTTCCACTCCGCGATGATGGAGCCCTGGGACGGCCCGGCCTGCGTGGTCTTCACCGACGGCTCTCAGATCGGCGCGGTGCTCGACCGCAACGGCCTGCGCCCCTCGCGCTACTGGGTCACCGACGACGGTCTGGTCGTGCTGGCCTCCGAGGTCGGCGTGCTCGACCTCGACCCCGCCACCATCGTCCGCAAGGGTCGGCTCCAGCCGGGCCGGATGTTCCTGGTCGACACCGACGAGCACCGGATCATCGAGGACGAGGAGATCAAGACCGAGCTCGCCTCGGAGAACCCGTACGGCGAGTGGCTGCACGCCGGCCTGATCCACCTCAACGACATCCCCGACCGTGAGCACATCGTGCACACCCACGCCTCGGTCACCCGGCGCCAGCAGATCTTCGGCTACACCGAGGAGGAGCTCCGGGTCCTGCTCACGCCGATGGCCAACACCGGCGGCGAGCCGCTGGGCTCGATGGGCACCGACACCCCGATCGCGGCGCTGAGCGACAAGCCCAGGCTGCTGTTCGACTACTTCAGCCAGCTCTTCGCCCAGGTCACCAACCCGCCGCTGGACGCGATCCGCGAAGAGCTGGTCACCTCGCTCAACGGCACCATCGGCCCGGAGGCCAACCTCCTCGAGCCGACGCCGGCCTCGTGCCGGCAGGTGGTGCTGCCGTTCCCGGTCATCTCCAACGACGACCTGGCCAAGATCCGCCACATCAACCGTGACGGCGACATGCCGGGCTTCATCACGCACGTCGCGCGGGGTCTCTACTCCGTCGAGGGCGGCGGCAAGGCGTTGGCCGACCGGATCGACGAGATCTGCCAGGAGGTCAGCTCGGCGATCGCCGACGGCGCCCGGGTGATCGTGCTCTCCGACCGTCACTCCACGGCCGAGCTGGCTCCGATCCCGTCGCTCCTGCTGACCGGTGCGGTGCACCACCACCTGGTGCGCGAGAAGACCCGCACCCAGGTCGGCCTCCTGGTCGAGGCCGGCGACGTCCGCGAGGTGCACCACGTGGCGCTCCTGGTCGGCTACGGCGCGGCCGCGGTCAACCCCTACCTCGCGATGGAGTCGGTCGAGGACCTCGCGCGCGAGGGCTACTACGTCAAGATCGAGCAGGAGAAGGCGGTCGCCAACCTGGTCAAGGCGCTGGGCAAGGGCGTGCTGAAGGTGATGTCCAAGATGGGCGTCTCCACCGTCGCGTCCTACACCGGAGCCCAGATCTTCGAGGCGGTCGGGCTGTCCCAGTCGGTCGTCGACAAGTACTTCACCGGCACCACCTCCAAGCTCGGCGGCATCGAGCTCGGCCACGATCGCCGAGGAGGTCGCGCGGCGGCACGCCACGGCGTACCCGCGCGGCGGCATCCTGCCCGCCCACCGCGAGCTGGAGATCGGCGGCGAGTACCAGTGGCGCCGCGAAGGCGAGCCGCACCTGTTCGACCCCGAGACCGTGTTCCGGCTGCAGCACTCCACCCGCACCGGCAGCTACGACATCTTCAAGCAGTACACGAAGGCCGTCGACGAGCAGTCCGAGCGGCTGATGACGCTGCGTGGCCTGCTGCGCTTCCGCGACGCGGAGAGCGTCGGTCGCACCTCCGATCCCGATCGAGGAGGTCGAACCCGTCTCGGAGATCGTCAAGCGGTTCTCCACCGGCGCCATGTCCTACGGCTCCATCTCCCAGGAGGCCCACGAGACGCTGGCGATCGCCATGAACCGGCTGGGCGGCAAGTCCAACACCGGTGAGGGCGGCGAGGACGCCGACCGTCTCTACGACCCCGAGCGCCGCAGCTCGATCAAGCAGGTGGCGTCCGGACGGTTCGGTGTCACCTCCGAGTACCTCACCAACGCCGACGACATCCAGATCAAGATGGCGCAGGGTGCGAAGCCCGGCGAGGGTGGCCAGCTGCCGGGCAACAAGGTCTACCCGTGGGTGGCCAAGACCCGCTACTCCACGCCCGGCGTCGGCCTGATCAGCCCGCCGCCGCACCACGACATCTACTCCATCGAGGACCTCGCCCAGCTGATCCACGACCTCAAGAACGCCAACCCGCAGGCCCGCGTGCACGTGAAGCTGGTCTCCGAGGTCGGCGTCGGCACGGTCGCGGCGGGTGTCTCGAAGGCGCACGCGGACGTCGTACTCATCTCCGGGCACGACGGCGGCACCGGTGCGTCCCCGCTGACCTCGCTCAAGCACGCCGGTGGTCCGTGGGAGCTCGGTCTCGCCGAGACCCAGCAGACGCTGCTGATCAACGGCCTGCGCGACCGGATCGTCGTCCAGACCGACGGTCAGCTGAAGACCGGTCGCGACGTCGTGATCGCCGCGCTGCTCGGGGCCGAGGAGTACGGCTTCGCCACCGCGCCGCTGGTGGTCTCGGGCTGCATCCTGATGCGGGTCTGCCACCTCGACACCTGTCCCGTGGGTGTCGCCACCCAGAACCCCGTGCTGCGCGAGCGCTACAACGGCAAGGCCGAGTACGTCGTCAACTTCTTCACCTACGTCGCGGAGGAGGTGCGCGAGCTGCTCGCCGAGCTGGGCTTCCGCACCCTCGACGAGGCGATCGGCCAGGTCGGCTCGCTCGACGTGGCCGAGGCCGTCGACCACTGGAAGGCGTCCGGTCTCGACCTGACGCCGATCCTGCACGCGCCCGAGACCGAGCCACTTCCCCGACCAGGACCTGCGCAACACCAAGTCGCAGGACCACGGGCTCGAGAAGTCGCTCGACGTGACCGAGCTGGTGCCGCTGGCCCAGCCGGCCATCGACTCGGGCGAGCCCGTGCGGGCCCAGGTCAAGATCCGCAACGTCAACCGGACCGTCGGCACGATCCTCGGCCACGAGGTCACCAAGAAGTACGGCGGCGAGGGCCTGCCCGACGGCACCATCGACCTGACCCTGATCGGCTCGGCCGGTCAGTCGTTCGGCGCGTTCGTGCCGAAGGGCATCACCCTTCGGCTGGAGGGTGACGCCAACGACTACGTCGGCAAGGGTCTCTCCGGTGGCCGGATCGTGGTGCGCCCCGACCGGGCCGCGACCTTCCAGGCCAACGAGCAGATCATCGCCGGCAACGTGATCGCCTACGGCGCGACCGCGGGCGAGATCTACATCCGCGGCGGGGTCGGCGAGCGCTGCTGCGTGCGCAACTCCGGCGCCTGGGTGGTCACCGAGGGCGTGGGCGACCACGGCTGCGAGTACATGACCGGTGGCCGGGTGGCCATCCTCGGCAAGACCGGCCGCAACTTCGCGGCCGGCATGTCCGGTGGCGTCGCCTGGGTGCTCGACCTCAAGGACTTCCGGGTCAACAAGGAGCTCGTCGAGCTCGGCCCGGTGACGCCCGAGGCCGCCGTCGAGCTCGAGGGCATGGTCCGTCGCGCACTTCGAGGAGACCGGTTCGACGGTCGCCGAGGAGCTGCTCGCCGACTGGGAGACCGCACTGACCAGGTTCACCGAGGTCGTGCCCACCGACTACCGCAAGTCGCTCGAGGCCAAGGCGAAGGCCGAGGCCGACGGGCTCGACGAAGCCGCCACGGCCAACGCGATGATGGAGGCGCTGCATGGCTGACCCCAAGGGATTCCTCAAGAACGGGCGTGAGGTCGCGACGCGACGCCCCGTCGAGGAGCGGATCCAGGACTGGAACGAGGTCTACCCCGGAAGCATGCGGGCGGGCCCTGCTGCCGATCATCACCGAGCAGGCCGGCCGCTGCATGGACTGCGGCATCCCGTTCTGCCACCAGGGCTGCCCGCTCGGCAACATCATCCCCGAGTGGAACGACCTGGTCTGGCGTGACGACTGGGAGGGCGCCATCGAGCGTCTCCACGCGACCAACAACTTCCCGGAGTTCACCGGGCGGCTGTGCCCGGCGCCCTGCGAGACCGCCTGCGTGCTGGGCATCAACCAGGACCCGGTGACCATCAAGAACGTCGAGGTCTCGATCATCGACATGGCCTGGGAGCCGCGGCTACGTGCGTCCCCAGCCGCCGGAGTGGCTCTCGGGTCGCACGGTCGCCGTCGTCGGATCCGGCCCCGCGGGGCTGGCGGCCGCTCAGCAGCTGACCCGGGCCGGCCACACCGTGGCGGTCTACGAGCGTGCCGACAAGATCGGCGGCCTGCTGCGCTACGGCATCCCCGAGTTCAAGATGGAGAAGAAGCACCTCGACAAGCGCATCGACCAGATGCGTCGTGAGGGCACCATCTTCCGGGCCGGGGTGTCGGTCGGCGAGGACGACCTGACCGCCGAGCGGCTGCGGGAGCGCTACGACGCAGTGGTGCTGGCGATGGGCGCCACCGAGGCACGCGACCTGCCGGTGCCCGGCCGCGAGCTCGACGGGATCCACCAGGCGATGGAGTTCCTTCCGCAGGCCAACCGGGTCGCCCTCGGCGAAGCCCCGTCGTTGGTCGAGGGCGAGGAGCAGATCGTCGCGACCGGCAAGCACGTCGTGATCATCGGCGGCGGTGACACCGGTGCCGACTGCCTCGGCACCTCGACCCGTCAGGGCGCCGCCTCGATCACCCAGCTCGAGATCATGCCGGAGCCGCCCGAGTCGCGGCCCGCTGGTCAGCCGTGGCCGACGTACCCGATGACCTTCCGGGTCTCCTCGGCTCACGAGGAGGCGGGGGAGCGGGTCTACGCCGTCTCCACCAAGGAGTTCCTGGGCGACGCGACGGCAACGTGCCGGGCCCTGCGCCTGGTCGACGTGGTCTTCGAGGGTGGCAAGCTCACCGAGATCGAGGGCACCGAGCGCGAGATCCCGGCCGAGCTGGTGCTCTTCGCGATGGGCTTCATCGGTCCCGAGAAGCCGGGCCTGGTCGAGCAGCTCGGCGTCGACCTCGACGAGCGCGGCAACGTGGCCCGCGACGCGGCGTACGCGACCTCCGAACGGGGCGTCTTCGTCGCCGGCGACGCCGGCCGCGGCCAGTCGCTCATCGTCTGGGCGATCGCCGAGGGGCGCGCGGCTGCGGCGGCGGTCGACACGTTCCTCACCGGCTCGACCACCCTGCCGGCCCCGATCCCGCCCACCGAGCGCCCGCTCGTCGTCTGACGAGGGGCGCGCGGAGCGCGTGTCGAGACCTCTGGCCGATAACGCGAGGGCAACTCGTGACCGTCAGAAAAGTTCTGACGGGTCAGCGTCAGTTTGCTTTGTTGGAACGATCCAAGACGCACTAGGCTCGCCAGGGTGAGAAGAGCCAAGATCGTGTGCACCCTGGGACCGGCGGTCAGCACCGAGCGGAGGATCCGCGAGCTGGTGTACGCCGGCATGGACGTGGCGCGGCTGAACATGAGCCACGGCAGCCACGAGGACCACGCCGAGGCGTACCGGCTGGTGCGCGAGGCCGCCGATGCCAGCGGCCGCGGGGTGGGCATCTTCGCCGACCTCCAGGGTCCGAAGATCCGGCTCGAGCGGTTCGCGGACGGCCCGGTCAAGCTCGAGCGCGGGCCAGGTCTGGACGATCACCACCCGCGACGTGCCCGGCGACGCGACCATCGCGGGCACCACGTTCAAGGGGCTGCCCGGCGACGTGAAGTCCGGCGACCCGATCCTGATCGACGACGGCAAGATCCGGCTCCGGGTCACCTCGGTCGACGAGACCGACGTGGTGTGCGAGGTGCTCGTCGGCGGGATGGTCAGCAACAACAAGGGCATCAACCTGCCCGGCGTGGCCGTCTCCGTGCCGGCCCTGTCCGACAAGGACGAGGAAGACCTGCGCTTCGCGCTCTCGTCTGAGCGTCGACTACATCGCCCTGAGCTTCGTCCGCGACGCGAAGGACGTCGAGGACGTCCGCCGGGTGATGCGCGAGGTCGGCGTGATGCTGCCCGTGATCGCCAAGATCGAGAAGCCTCAGGCCATCGACAACCTCGACGAGATCATCGAGGCGTTCGACGGCTTCATGGTCGCCCGCGGCGACCTCGGCGTGGAGTGCCCGCTGGAGGAGGTGCCGTTCCTCCAGAAGCAGATCATCGAGAAGGCGCGCCTCAACGCGAAGCCGGTCATCGTGGCCACCCAGATGCTGGAGTCGATGATCAGCTCCCCGTCGCCGACCCGGGCCGAGACCAGCGACGTCGCCAACGCGGTGCTCGACGGCGCCGACGCCGTGATGCTGTCGGGCGAGACCAGCGTCGGCGAGCACCCGATCACGACGGTGGAGACGATGGCCCGGATCATCGAGGCCACCGAGGTCCACGCCCTGGAGCACCAGGCGTTCGGTCACTTCGAGGAGATCGACTGGGACCCCAAGACCCGCGGCGGAGTCATCGCCAAGGCGGCCGAGGAGGTCGCCGCGCGGGTGCAGGCCAAGTACGTCGTCGCCTTCACCCAGAGCGGCGACTCGGCGCTGCGCTTCTCGCGGCTGCGCAGCCACATCCCGATCCTGGCCTTCACCCCCGAGGCGCGGGTGCGCTCGCAGCTGTCGCATGAGCTGGGGGGTGGAGACGTTCAAGACCCAGACGGTCGACCACACCGACGACATGGTGCGCCAGGTCGACGAGCAGCTGCTCCAGATCGGTCGCGTCGAGGAGGGGGACCTGGTCGTGATCATCGCGGGCAGCCCGCCCGGCATCCCCGGCTCCACCAACGCGCTGCGCATCCACCGGATGGGCGACGCGATCAACGAGGTCGCGCCGGCGTACAAGCGCTCGACTTGATCACTGCTGACGGCAGTGCCGCAGCTTCATCAAGGGATGCAGCCGGAGCGCCACTTCCCACGGGCTGTTCATCGTGGGAAGCGGAGGCTCGTCTGCATACCTTGGGAAGCAGCGGTAGCCGGCCCTGAAGGCAAGCGTGTGTCCCGGGTGGGATTCGAACCCACACTGGCAATGGTGTTTGAGTCCGCCGTCTCTGCCGTTGGGCTACCGGGACCCGGCCGGTCTGAGAACGATATCCGAGTCCGCGGAGCCGACCGCTACTGGACAAAGTCAATCAAATCACTATAGTTAGTCTCCAGTCGTCCGAGGAGGCAGCATGTGGAAACCGTGGCAGTGGGCAGTGAGCAGCAACCAGCGGGCGATCACCAATGCGCGAGCCGCGACCACGGAGTGCAGCCGCCGCCGCCTCGAGCGTGCTGACGTGACCCTCTACCTCGAGTCCTTCGCGACCCCGGCCGCCAGCACCAAACATCCGGCCTGAGCGTGGGGGCAGCGCGGCGATAGCCTTGCGCCGTGCCCGATCCAGCTGAGACCCCTGCCGCAGCCACCCCCCCGCCCCGCACGGTGGTCATCGCCGAGGACGAGACGCTGATCCGGATGGACCTCGCGGAGATGCTCACCGAGGAGGGCTACGACGTCGTCGGGCAAGCCGGGCGACGGGGCGAAGGCCATCGAGCTCGCCGAGCAGCTGACGCCCGGACCTGGTGATCCTCGACGTGAAGATGCCGGTGCTCGACGGCATCGCGGCGGCCGAGTCGATCGCGGGCAAGCGGATCGCGCCGGTCGTCATCCTGACCGCCTTCTCGCAGCGCGACCTGGTCGAGCGGGCCCGCGACGCCGGGGCGATGGCCTACCTCGTCAAGCCGTTCACCAAGAGCGACCTGGTGCCGGCGATCGAGATGGCGGTCAGCCGGTTCGCCGAGCTCACCATGCTGGAGGCCGAGGTCGCCGACCTGTCCGAGCGGCTGGCGATGCGCAAGGCCGTCGATCGCGCCAAGGGGATCCTGCAGGAGCAGCTGAAGCTCTCCGAGCCGGAAGCGTTCCGCTGGATCCAGAAGACGGCCATGGACCTGCGGCTCTCGATGCGCCAGGTCGCCGACGGGGTGATCGAGCACGGGCCCGGGGTGACCGGTGACGGGCGATCCGGAGCCACCGCACCGGACTAGACGCTCGATCGGGCCCGCATGGCCGAGCCTGGGCAGGTCACGGATCTACAACGACGTGGGACCGAACCGGGGGGTTGTCATCGTGTGACCCCCTGTATCGGTGCTAGTTTCTCGGCCACAAGGGCCACCAGCCGGATAACGGTCGGCCGAATCATCGTAAGACGGAGGCTTCATGTTCCGCTCAACCAAGTCTTGGCGTGTAATCGCGGCCGGTGCCGCAAGCGTCCTGGTGCTCTCGGCCTGTGGCTCCACGGACGACGACGGCGATGACGATGGCGGTGGTGGCGACGCTGGAGGCGGAGCCGCCTGCGACCAGACGCTGGCCTTCTTCGGCCCCGAGACGGGCCCCGCGGCCGGTCTCGGCGCGCCGATCATCCAGGGCATGCAGCTGGCCGTCGACGAGTACAACGCCGACGCCGACTGCGCAGTCGAGATGATCAAGTACGACTCGCAGGGCAGCCCGGACCAGGCGCCCTCGCTGGCCACCGAGGCAGCAGGCAACGACGCCATCGTCGGCATCGTCGGCCCCGCGTTCTCCGGTGAGTCGGCCGCAGCCGGCCCGATCTTCGCCGAGGCCGGCCTGCCGACGATCAGCCCGTCCGCGACCAACCCGACGCTTGCCGACAACGGCTGGGACACCTTCCACCGCGCGCTCGGCAACGACGCCACGCAGGGCCCGGCCGCCGCGACGTACATCCGCGACACCGTCGGCGCCACGAGCGTGTTCGTCATCGACGACGCATCCGAGTACGGCGCCGGCCTGGCCGGCATCGTCGAGAGCGACCTCGGCGACACCGTCGTCGACACCGACACGATCCAGGTCGGTGACACCGACTTCTCGGCGACCGTGACCAAGGTGACCTCGTCGGGCGCGGACACCGTCTTCTTCGGCGGCTACTACGCCGAGGCCGCGCTGATCGTCGCGCAGCTGCGTGAGGGTGGCTTCGAAGGCACCTTCGTCGTCGCCGACGGCGTGAAGGACCCCGGCTTCCTCGAGGCCGGTGCGGCTGCTGAGGGCACCGTCATCACCTGCCCGTGCATCCCGGCCGACGACCCGGCCGCGGCCGACTTCGCCGCTGCCTACGAGGCCGAGTTCGGTGAGGCGCCCGGCACGTACGCCGCCGAGTCGTACGACGCGACGTCCATCTTCCTCGACGGCATCGCCGAGGGGATCGACAACCGCGAGGACATGCTCGCGTTCATCAACGACTACGACGAGCCCGGCGTCACCAAGCAGCTCTCGTTCGACGAGACCGGCGAGCCGGCCGACGTGCACGTCTACGCCTACACGGTCGAGGGCGGCGAGATCGTCCCCGAGGGCGAGATCGGCTGACCGTCAGCGACTGACAGTCACGGCTGAATAGCTCAAAGCTGCGGCCGGGGAGGTATCTCCCCGGCCGCAGCGCTGCCATACTCTGGTCCGGAGGCGCCTGGTGAACTTCGAGTTCCTGTTCAACAACTTTGCCCAGCTCACGATCGGCGGGCTCGCGTTCGGGGCCATCTACGCTCTGATCGCCCTCGGCTACACGATGGTCTACGGCGTCCTGCAGCTGATCAACTTCGCCCACTCCGAAGTCTTCATGTACGGCACCTTCGCCACGCTGTGGACCGTGATGGCGCTGACCACCGGGGGCGAGGTCCACGGCATCCAGCTGATCTCGGTGCTGATCGCCGCGCTGTTCGCCTCGATGGCGGTCTCGGCGATCATCGCGCTGATCCTGGAACGGGTCGCCTACCGGCCGCTGATCAAGAAGAACGCCCCGCGGCTGGTCGCCCTGATCTCCGCGATCGGCGCGTCGTTCGTGCTCGCCGAGCTGATGGGTCTGCGCGACCGGGTCACCGGCTGGGTCGGTCTCGACGACAACCTCGACGAGTACGTCAGCAACGCGCGCATCAACCGGAGCATGCCGCCGATCCTCGAGACCCAGCCGATCTCGCTCTTCGGTTGGGACGTCTCCATCGGCGGCTACACCGTCAAGTCCATCGACGTGATCGTGATCGTGTCGGCGATCTTGATGATGGTCGCCCTCGACCAGTTCGTCCGCCGCTCGCGGCTCGGCCGTGGCATCCGCGCCACCGCCCAGGACCCGGAGACGGCGGCCCTGATGGGCGTCAACCCGACCCGCACGGTGCAGCTCACCTTCCTGCTCGGCGGCCTGACCGCCGGCGTCGCCGCCTTCCTCTACATGCTCAAGATCGACACCACCCGCTACGACGTGGGCTTCCTGCTGGGCGTCAAGGCGTTCACCGCCGCCGTGCTCGGCGGGATCGGCAACCTGCGCGGCGCCCTGGTCGGCGGCCTGGTGCTCGGCGTCGCCGAGAACTGGGGCTCCGCCCTGTTCGGCACCGAGTGGCGCGACGTGGTGGCGTTCGTGCTGCTCGTGGTGATCCTGCTGTTCCGTCCCACCGGCATCCTCGGTGAATCGCTTGGAAAGGCACGCGCGTGAGCAAGGTCCAGCAGCTGCGTACCCGCTTCGGGCGTTCCGGCGCGAAGAGCCCTGGCTCCGGCGCGATCGCCGCCACGGTCACGGGCGCTGCCGAAGCCCGTCAAGATCCTGCTCTGGGTGGCGCTGGCACTGCTGTGCTACGCGCTCCCGCTGCTCGAGCCGCCGCATCATCTCGACGCCCGGCGTCGACTTCGGTGGCGTGCTGTTCACCGTCACGATCTACTGCCTGGTCGCCCTCGGCCTCAACATCGTGGTCGGCTACGCCGGGCTGCTCGACCTCGGCTACGTCGGCTTCTACGCCATCGGCGCCTACACCACGGCCATCCTCACGTCGTTCCACGCCAACTGGCCCCTGCTGGCGGCGATCCCGGTCGCCGTCGCGGTGACGATGCTCTCGGGCGTGCTGCTCGGAGCTCCGACGCTGCGGGTGCGCGGCGACTACCTCGCGATCGTGACCCTGGGCTTCGGCGAGATCATCCGGCTCACCGCCACCAACCTCGAGTGGCTCGGCGACTCCCGCGGTATCTCCAACATCGCCCGCCCGCCCAGCATCGACCTCTTCGAGATCCCGCACCTCTACTGGGACGGCTGGCGGCCGCTGATCGACAACAACGACACCACGACGTTCATCGAGTTCGGGGTGCTCGACCAGATCCCGTACTACTGGCTGGGCCTGACGGTCGTCATCCTGGTCATCCTCGCCGACCGCCTGATCAAGAACAGCCGGGTCGGACGCGCCTGGGAGGCGACCCGGGAGGACGAGGACGCCGCCGAGCTGATGGGCGTGCCGACGTTCAAGTTCAAGCTGCTCGCGTTCTCCACCGGTGCGTTCGTCGGCGGGCTCGCCGGGCGCGTTGTACGCCAGCCGCCAGAGCTTCATCAACCCGCAGTCGTTCCTGCTGCTGTTCTCGATCCTGTTCCTCGCAGCGGTCGTGATCGGTGGTCAGGGCAACCGGTGGGGCGTGCTGGTGGGCGCGATCCTGGTCGCCTACCTGCCCGAGCGGTTCCGGGAGTTCGCCGACTTCCGCGTGCTCGTGTTCGGCCTGGCGCTGGTCGTGCTGGCGAGTCTGCGACCGGAGGGCCTGCTGCCGCCCAGGCGGACGCTGCGTGCCAAGCAGATGGAGCAGGAGCTCGAGGAGCTCGAGAGCGGCCCGGCCGACGAGGAGGCAACCCGTGCCTGACGAAGAAGACGCCTCCCGTCGCCGCGATGACCGCACCGGCCGCATACAGGTGCGGCGAGGGTCCTCGAGGTCGACCACCTCACGCTCCGCTTCGGCGGCCTGACGGCGCTCGACGACGTGAGCTTCCACATCGACGAGGGCGAGATCCTCGGCCTGATCGGCCCCAACGGTGCCGGCAAGACCACCTGCTTCAACGCGATGACCGGTGTCTACCGGGCCACCGAGGGTGACATCCGCTTCCGCGGGAAGTCGCTCGACGGCCTGAAGCGCCACAAGATCACCCAGCTCGGCATCGCCCGGACCTTCCAGAACATCCGGCTCTTCCCGGCCATGACGGCGCTCGAGAACGTGCTGGTCGGTGCGGACGCCCGACACCGCACCGGCATCCTCAGCGCGCTGTTCCGGCTGCCTCGGCATCGCAAGCGAGGAGGCCGACGGCCACGACCGCGGCATGGAGCTGCTGCGGTTCATGGGCCTCGCCAAGCGCGCCGACGAGCTGGCCGCCAACCTGTCGTACGGCGACCAGCGTCGGCTCGAGATCGCGCGGGCGATGGCGACCGAGCCCCAGCTGATCTGCCTCGACGAGCCGGCGGCCGGGTTCAACCCGGCCGAGAAGCGCGAGCTGATGGAGCTCATCCGCAAGATCCGCGACCGCGGCTACACCGTGCTGCTGATCGAGCACGACATGCGCCTGGTCATGGGTGTCACCGACCGGATCGTCGTGCTCGAGTTCGGGCGCAAGATCGCCGAGGGCTCGCCCGCGGAGATCCGCGACAACCCGGCGGTCATCGCCGCCTATCTGGGAGTGGATGAAGAAGATGCTTCTTGAGGTCGAGGGCCTGTGTGTCAACTACGGACACATCGAGGCCATCCGCGACATCAGCTTCGGCGTGCCGGAGGGCAGCATCACCACGCTGATCGGAGCCAACGGGGCCGGCAAGTCCACCACGTTGAAGACGATCTCGGGCCTGCGCAAGGTGCGCGCGGGCAGCATCACGTTCAACGGCAAGGACATCACGGGCCTGCAGCCCTACGACCGCGTCAAGCTCGGCCTCAGCCAGTCGCCGGAAGGACGTCGCTGCTTCGCGGGCATGACCGTGCGCGAGAACCTCGACATGGGCGCCTTCGTCCGCGACGACCGGCGCTCGGCGGCCTACCGCGAGGACATGGAACGGGTGCTGACGCTGTTCCCCCGGCTGCAGGAGCGGATCGCCCAGTTCGCGGGCACGCTCTCGGGTGGTGAGCAGCAGATGGTGGCGATGGGTCGAGCGCTGATGGCGCGGCCCAAGCTGCTGCTGCTCGACGAGCCGTCGATGGGTCTGGCCCCCAAGCTGATCCAGCAGATCTTCGAGATCATCACGGAGATCAACAAGCAGGGCACCACGGTGCTGCTGGTCGAGCAGAACGCCGCTCAGGCGCTCAAGCGGTCGGACGAGGCGCACATCCTCGAGTCCGGCGAGCTGGTGCGCTCCGGCACGGGGGCAGCGCTGGCCGGCGACGAGTCCGTGAAGGCGGCGTACCTCGGCGGCGACGTCTGAGCTGACTCTGGTCAGCGCCAGCACGGCGACGCACTGCACCAGGACCGGCGCCACCAGCAGGGCAGGCAGCAGGTCGGCGACCGGGATCTCCCGGATCCGCAGGAGCCGAAGCGCGACGCCGACCAGCAGCAGGCCACCGGTAGCGGTGATCGCGGCCAGGGTGGCGTCGGACAGCACGTCACCCAGCAGCACGCCGACCAGCGTGAGGCCGCCCTGCACGACCACGATCGTGACGGCGCTGGCGGCGACCCCGATGCCGAACGTCGCGGCGAAGGCCATCGCCGCGAACCCGTCCAGCGTCGCCTTCAGGAACAGCTGGTCGGCGCCGTTGCCCAACCCGTCGTTGAGCGATCCCAGGATGGTCAGGGGGCCGGTGCAGAAGATCAGCGAGGACAGCACGAACCCCTCGATGAAGCGCTGCCGCTCGACGGAGCCGGTCTCACCGGAGAGGCGGGCCTGCAGCCAGCCGCCGAGCTTCTCGACCCGCTCCTCGAGCCGCAGCGTCGAGCCGACCAGGCCGCCGAGCACCAGCGACCCGAGCACGATCAGCATCGGGGCGCTGTCGCCCACCCGAGCGGCGAGGTCGTCGTCGAGCACCGCCATCGCCGACGTCGCCGCGATCAGCAGCGTGGTGAGGCCGAGTGCGTCGGTGACGAGCTCGCGGGTGCGCACCGGCAGCCGGTTGCCCAGCAGCTTGCCGAGCAGGGCGCCGAGCAGCACCGTGACGACGTTGACGGCTGTGCCGGTTCCGGGGATCACGCTTCTCCTCAGAGCTCGTGGGCGGCCGTCGTGGAGGTGCCCGCCTGGTTGCCGGGGGAGGGCCGGCCAGGCGAATGCGGCGACCCTCCTGACATCATGGCGCGCTGAGCGTAGTCTTCCGCTCAGCGTGGTCAACAATTCAACGGACCTTCGGGGGTCCACGTCGGGCCGGGGAAGTCGAGGTGACCATGAGTCGCTCATTGGTGACGATGCGTGTCGCGGAACTGGGCGACGCCCCTCGCCTGGCCGAGCTCTGGACCGATGCCATGCGCCGCGCCGACCTGCACGACCACATCGGTGACCTCGAGCTGATCATCAAGGCGGCGAGCGCGTCGCCCGAGCAGCGGCTGATCGTCGCCGAGTGCGACGGCGAGCTGGCCGGCGCGGTGCTGCTGCGCGTCTGCACCCTCACCAGCCTCAACCTGGAGCCCACGGTGCAGGCCATCTCACCGCACGTGTTCCCGCAGTTCCGCCGGCGCGGGATCGGCCAGTCGTTGATGGAGTGCGCGGTGTCCTTCGCCGAGGAGATCGGCATCGGCCACATCACCACGGCCGCGTCTTCGGGCTCGCGCGACGCCAACCGGTTCATGGCCAGGCTCGCGCTCGGCCCTCACGCCACCCTGCAGGCTCGCACCGACGCACGCCGTGCGCGCCAAGCTCGCCGCCCGCGCGGCCGGCAGCTGCCGGAGCCAACGGGCGCCAGCTCACCCGGGTGCTGGCCGCCCGGCGTTCGATGCGGCGTACCCAGAGCGGCGCTGAGTCGAGCTAGACGCCGACCTGCGCCGCGTCGACCAGCGCGCAGGTGATCCGTGACGTGCAGACGCGCTTGCCGCGCTCGTCGCTGATCACGATCTCGAACGACGCGAACGAGCGACCGAGGTTGAGCGGCGTCGCGACGCCGGTCACCAGTCCGGACTTCGCGGCCCGGTGGTGGGTGGCGTTGATGTCGACGCCGACCGAGATCTTGCCGAGCGAGTGGGCGTGCAGCGCCGGCGCCCACCGAGCCCAGGCTCTCGGCGAGCACCACCGAGGCGCCGCCGTGGAGCAGGCCGTAAGGCTGGGTGTTGCCCTCGACGGGCATGGTGCCCACGATCCGCTCGGGACCGACCTCGAGCAGCTCGATCCCCATCTTCTCGTTGAGCGCTCCCATCGGCATCTGCGGCAGGAACTCCTCGATGTCAACGGTCTGCTTCTCGTCGGTCATGGAGGCATTGTTGCCGACCTGTGACGCACGCGACTGTCGGACGCGGGCGGATAGAGTCCGCGGGACGTGCCTGAGACCGTGCCCGACCGACCGGCCCCGCCTGCTGTTGCTCGACGGCCACTCCCTGGCCTACCGCGCGTTCTTCGCGCTGCCGGTCGAGAACTTCTCGACCACGACCGGCCAGCACACCAACGCGGTCTTCGGCTTCACCTCGATGCTGATCAACGTGCTGCGCGACGAGCAGCCGACCCACCTCGCGGTCGCCTTCGACGTGTCGCGGCAGACCTTCCGGCTCGAGGAGTACGCCGAGTACAAGGCCAACCGCGTCGACCTCGCCGACGGAGTTCAAGGGCCAGCTGTCGCTCATCGAGGAGGTGCTCGACGCCCTCCACATCCCGTACCTCAAGAAGGACGGCTTCGAGGCCGACGACATCATCGCGACGCTGGTGACCCAGGCCGTCGCCGCCGACATGGACGTGCTGATCCTGACCGGCGACCGTGACTCGCTCCAGCTCGTGAGCGACCGGTCCACCGTGCTCTACCCCATGCGCGGGGTCTCCGACCTGGCCCGGATGACCCCCGAGGCGGTCGAGGCCAAGTACGGCGTGCCGCCGGCGCGCTACCCCGAGCTCGCGGCCCTGGTGGGCGAGACCTCCGACAACCTGCCCGGCATCCCCGGCGTCGGTCCGGGCTACGCCGCCAAGTGGATCAACCAGTACGACGGTCTCGACAACGTCATCACCCACGCCGACGAGATCACCGGCAAGAAGGGCGAGGCGCTGCGGGCCCACCTCGGCGACGTGCTCCGCAACCGCCGTCTCAACGCGCTGGTGTGCGACCTCGAGCTGGACCTCGCGCCCGCAGACCTCGCGGTCCGGCCGTGGGACCGCCAGGAGGTGCACAACCTCTTCGACAGCCTGGAGTTCCAGGTGCTGCGCAACCGCCTGTTCGAGTCGCTGACCTCCGAGGAGGACATCGAGGAGGGCGGCTTCGAGCTCGCCGGGTCCACCCTCGAGGAGGGCGGAGTGGCCGCGTGGCTCGCCGAGGCCGGCACCCAGACCGTCGGCGTTCACGCCCGCGGCGCCTGGGGCGGCGGCACCGGCCGGCTGGAGGGGCTCGCGCTGGCGACCGGCACCGGCCTGGCGGCGTACGTCGACGTCGCGGCGCTCGGCCCGGCCGACGACGAGGCGCTCGGCGACTGGCTGGCCGACCCGACCCGACCGAAGGTGCTCCACGACGCCAAGGGGCCGAGCCTGGCGCTGGCTGCCCACGGCTGGAAGCTGGCGGGCGTCCAGAGCGACACGGCGCTCGCCGCCTACCTGGTGCGGCCCGACCAGCGCTCCTACGACCTGGCCGACCTGACCCTGCGCTACCTGCGGCGAGAGCTCAAGCAGGAGGCTGCCGACGAGGACCAGGGAGCCCTGTTCGACGAGAGTGCCGACGTCGCCAACACCGCGATGCTCCACGCCCGGGCGATCCTCGACCTCGCCGAGGCGCTCGACGCCGCGATCGACGAGCACGGCGGAGGCAGGCTGCTCGCCGAGATCGAGCTGCCGCTCGTCGACCTGCTCACGACCATGGAGCAGACCGGCATCGCGGTCGACACCGACCACCTGGAGATGCTGGAGAGCCACTTCGCCACCGAGGTGAAGCAGGCAGCCGAGGCCGCCTTCGCGGTGATCGGCAAGGAGATCAACCTCGGCTCGCCGAAGCAGCTGCAGACCGTGCTGTTCGACGAGCTCGAGATGCCGAAGACCAAGCGCACCAAGACCGGCTACACCACCGACGCCGACGCGCTGCAGGCGCTCTACGTCAAGACCGAGCACCCGTTCCTGCTCCACCTGCTCCGTCACCGCGACGTGTCCCGGCTGCGCCAGACGATCGAGGGGCTGCTCAAGACCGTCTCGCCCGACGGCCGGATCCACACCACGTTCAACCAGCTGATCGCCGCCACCGGCCGGCTCTCGAGCACCGACCCCAACCTGCAGAACATCCCCATCCGCACCGAGGAGGGTCGCCGGATCCGCGAAGGGCTTCGTGGTCGGCGCGGGCTACGAATGCCTGCTCACCGCCGACTACAGCCAGATCGAGATGCGGATCATGGCCCACCTGTCGGAGGACAAGCTGCTGATCGAGGCGTTCAAGTCCGGCCACGACTTCCACTCGATCACCGCCTCGCGGGTCTTCAACGTGCCGGCCGAGGACGTCACGGTCGAGATGCGCGCCAAGATCAAGGCGATGAACTACGGCCTGGCCTACGGCCTGTCCGCGTTCGGCCTCGGCCAGCAGCTCGCGCATCGACCCCGCGGAGGCCAGGGGGCTGATGGACGAGTACTTCGAGACCTTCGGCGGCATCCGCGACTACCTCGGCGGCATCGTCGAGGTGGCCCGCAAGTCCGGCTACACCGAGACGATCATGGGCCGGCGCCGCTACCTACCCGACCTGACCAGCGACAACCGGCAGCGCCGCGAGATGGCCGAGCGGATGGCGCTCAACGCGCCGATCCAGGGCTCGGCAGCCGACCTGATCAAGATCGCGATGCTCCACGTCGACCGCGCGATCACGGAGGCCGGGCTGGGTTCGCGGATGCTGCTCCAGGTCCACGACGAGCTCGTGTTCGAGGTCGCGGACGGCGAGGCCGACGCGCTCGACCAGCTGGTGCGCGAGCAGATGGGCTCCGCAGCCGACCTGCTGGTGCCGCTCGACGTGTCGGTCGGCACCGGCCGGAGCTGGCACGAAGCCGCTCACTGAGCGGGTTCGCTCGCTGACGGCGCGGGCTTCCGCGCCAGGTAGAGGCTGATGCCGAGCAGCACGGCGAGGAGCAGGGCGTCGACGCCGACCACGACGGAGAGCAGCGTCTCGAGGCTGTCGCAGGCGAGCCCGAGCCCGACGACCAGCACCAACGCGCCCCAGGGCGCGTAGACGGACCGGCGGCCCTGACGCGCGAGCACGGCGTACACGAGGAGCTGGATCATCGCGAGCAGGGTGCCGAGCACCGCGAACAGCCACAGCCGCGACTCGACCTCGGAGTACTCACCGCCGCCCACGAACACCATGGCGAGCGGCGAGAGCAGGGCCGCTCCCGCGATGGCCACCACTCCGATGCCACCGACCAGGGACAGACCGCGGATCAGGGCACGCCGACGCTCGCGCGGGGTGGACATGGCCGGGAAGGTCACCACGACCACGAACTGCGGCAGGAAGAGCACCGCCTTGGTCAGGATCAGCCCGGCGGCGTAGAGACCGGAGTCGTACCCGTCGAGCACGTTGCGGGCGACGATCACGTCCACGTTGCTGAGGGCGAAGAACGCGAGCAGGGCCTGCGAGCTGCGTGCGACCTCGCCGATCAGCGACGGGATCTGGGGCCCGTCACCGTCGGCGTGGTCGCTGCGGGGGCGCCGGAGCACGATGAACCCCACGACGACCGGCACGCAGGCGCCGATCGCGACACCGACCACGGCGGAGAACTCGCTGGGCTGCCAGAGCACCAGCGCCGACCCGAACACCAGGCGCGGCACGCCGGCGGCGACGTAGACCACGGCGAGAGCGGCCCAGCGTCGCTCGCCCTGCAGCACCCCCGCCTGGCCGCCCATCACGGTCAGCGGGACCGCGATCAGCCCGACGACGGCAGCGCTCGCGAGGCTGTCGAGCCGGAGCACGAGGTTGATCAAAGGGGTGAGGGCGAGGAGCACCAGCCCGAGCACCGCGGCGGACTTGTAGGTGACCCGCAAGATGGTGCGCTCGATCTGGACCACGTCGCGCGGCTCGGCCGAGATCCGGCGGGCGGCGGTGGCCTGCACGGCCAGCGACATCACGCTGACCACGAGCAAGAGGTTCATCAGGGCCGCGAAGGCGCCGAACTCCTGCGGGCCGAGTGCCCGTGCGGTCACCATCTGGTAGCCGTACGTGGCGACGTTCATGACGCCCATCGCGACGGCGATGGCGACCCCGCGGTCACGCACGCGGGCGCGCGCCTGGGTCGCCTCCTCGGTCACCGCGTCAGCGTAGACGAGGCATCCGCTCCGGCTGGGATTGGCTACCCGGTGAGGGTGGCGCCGAAGATCGCCGTGCCGGGGGTGTACTTCCCGCGCACGGCGGACCAGCCGCCCCAGAGCCTCGTGTTGGCTTCGGGCCACTCGGGCTCCAGCAGGTCGGTGATCGTGAAGCCGGCGCCGGCCAGGATCGTGACCCAGTCGCCGAGGGTGCGGTGGTGCTCGACGTAGGCGACGGTTCCCGTGGCGGGGTCGACCTCGACGTACGGCGTGCGGTCCCAGTACGACTGGCTGGCCACCAGGCCCTCCTCGCCGGGGTCGTCGGGGAACATCCAGCGGGTCGGATGCGTGATCGAGAACGCGAACCTGCCCCCGGGACGCAGCACCCGGACCGTCTCTGCCACCGCGACGTCGATGTCGCTGACGAACTGCAGCGCGCCGAACGAGCAGAACACCACGTCGAAGGAGGCGTCCCGGAACGGTAGATGGGTGGCCGTGCCCAGCACCGACGGCACGACGACGCCGGAGTCGTCGTCGATCCGGCGGGAGTGCTGCAGCTGCCGGTAGGACAGGTCGAGGCCGTAGGCGCGCCCGCCCTGCGTGCGCACCCACCGCGAGCACTGGCCGGCGCCGGAGCCGAGCTCGAGGACGTCCTTGTCGGTCAGCTCGCCGAGCACCCCGGCCTCGACCTCGGTGAGTCCCTCGGGACCCCAGACGAAGCCCACGTCTCCGAGGAACGCCCCATGCGTGGCCTGGTACTCGTCGGCGTAGCGGTCCCAGTCGGGACCGTTGGCCCGACGCGACTCCGCCTCGTCGACCGGCCTGCGTTCGACGTGCACCGGCGGGTGTGACGACTCCGGCTCCACGGATCGAAGGGTAGACCGTTCATGCCATCATCGACCGAGTGGACTTCGCCTCGTTGACGCCGCTGGCCGGCGGGTGGTCCGGCCAGACCTACCTCGCCGAGGTCGCGGGAGAGCAGCAGGTCGTGCGGATCTACCCGCCCGGCGCCGGAGGCGACCGCGGCGACGTGGCAGCAGAGATCGATGCCGCGCTGCTGGGTCTGGTGCGGGGTCTGCTGCCCGTCGCCGACGTGCTGGAGGTACGCCGGGGAGTGCCCGAGGCGGACCAGCCGGCGCTGCTCGTCACCTCGTTCCTGCCGGGAGTCCGCGGCGACCTGGTGCTGCCGGAGCTCGACGAGGCCGGCCAGGAGCGGCTCGGACGGGCGGTCGGGGAGGTCGCGGCGATCCTCGGCGGCATGCCGATGCTGCGGCGGGGGACCTTCGCGGACCCCGAGCTCCGGATCGAGGCGTTCGACTCCGACCTGTCGGCCTGGGTCGAGTCCCAGCGCGTCGCGCTGCACCACTGGTCCGCCTCCGAGTTCGCCGGACTGGTCGAAGTCGTGCAGGAGGCCCAGGTGCTGCTCGACCCGGTCGGCCGGAGCTGCCTGGTGCACAGCGACCTCAACCCCAAGAACCTGCTCGTCGATCCCGACGCGCTGACGATCACCGGGGTGCTGGACTGGGAGTTCGCGCACGCCGGGCACCCGGCGACCGACCTCGGCAACGTGCTGCGGTTCGACCGCCGGCCGGCGTACTCGGATGCGGTGGTGGCGGCGTACTGCGAGCGTCACGGAGGTGACCCCGACGCGCTCGTCCGGCTCGCGCGGGCTGCCGATCTGTGGGCGCTGATCGAGCTGGCCGGCCGTCGCGGTGACAACCCGGTCGCCGAGCGGGCCCACGACCTGCTGTTGGGCATCGCCCGGGAGCGTGACGCCAGTTGGACTCCGCCGCGCGACGCGGCGTAAACTCGATCATTGCGCCTGCTGTCTGCCTGGGTTCCATACGGAGCGGACTTGGCTCGCTATCAGTTTCGGCCCCGATCCGGGGTGTGGAGCATCACCATCGGTAGTGAAACCGGACTTCCGGCGTGCCCACACAACATCTGCCCACGCAAAGGTTTTCTCACCTTATGACAAGCACCATCTCTATCCTTCCGGACTACGACGCCCCTCAGGTGGCTGTCAACGACATCGGGTCCGAAGAAGACTTCCTCGCCGCGATCGACGCGACCATCAAGTACTTCAACGATGGCGACATCGTCGAAGGCACCATCGTCAAGGTCGACCGTGACGAGGTCCTCCTCGACATCGGCTACAAGACCGAGGGCGTCATCCCCTCCCGCGAGCTGTCCATCAAGCACGACGTGGACCCCTCCGAAGTTGTCGCCGTCGGCGACAAGGTCGAGGCCCTCGTCCTCCAGAAGGAGGACAAGGAAGGCCGGCTGATCCTGTCCAAGAAGCGCGCCCAGTACGAGCGCGCCTGGGGCACCATCGAGCAGGTCAAGGAAGAGGATGGCGTCGTCGAGGGCACCGTCATCGAGGTCGTCAAGGGCGGCCTGATCATCGACATCGGCCTGCGCGGCTTCCTGCCCGCCTCCCTGGTCGAGATGCGCCGAGTGCGCGACCTGCAGCCCTACGTCGGCCAGGTGCTCGAGGCGAAGATCATCGAGCTCGACAAGAACCGCAACAACGTGGTCCTGTCTCGCCGGGCGTGGCTCGAGCAGACCCAGTCCGAGGTCCGCCACGGCTTCCTCACCCAGCTCCAGAAGGGCCAGATCCGCAAGGGCGTCGTGTCCTCGATCGTCAACTTCGGTGCGTTCGTGGACCTGGGCGGCGTCGACGGCCTGGTGCACGTCTCCGAGCTGTCGTGGAAGCACATCGACCACCCGAGCGAGGTCGTCACCGTCGGTGACGAGGTCACCGTCGAGGTGCTCGACGTCGACATGGACCGCGAGCGCGTCTCCCTGTCGCTGAAGGCGACCCAGGAGGACCCCTGGCAGCACTTCGCCCGCACCCACCAGATCGGTCAGATCGTGCCGGGCAAGGTCACCAAGCTGGTGCCCTTCGGTTCGTTCGTCCGTGTCGAGGAGGGCATCGAGGGCCTGGTGCACATCTCCGAGCTGGCCGAACGCCACGTGGAGATCCCCGAGCAGGTCGTCCAGGTCAACGACGACGTCATGGTCAAGATCATCGACATCGACCTCGAGCGTCGCCGGATCTCGCTGTCGCTGAAGCAGGCCAACGAGACCGCCACCGCCGCGGACGTCGAGGAGTTCGACCCGACGCTCTACGGCATGGCTGCCACCTACGACGAGCAGGGCAACTACGTCTACCCCGACGGCTTCGACCCCGAGACGGGCGAGTGGCTCGAGGGCTTCGACGAGCAGCGTGCGGTCTGGGAAGAGCAGTACGCGAAGGCGCACGACCGCTGGGAGGCGCACGTCAAGCAGCAGGCCGAGGCGAAGGTTGCCGAGGTCGAGGCGAGCGAGGCGACGTCGTACTCCTCCGAGGCCGGCCCGAGTGACGACGCTCCCCAGGGCGAGAGCACCGGCGGCGGTTCGCTGGCTTCCGACGAGGCGCTGCAGGCGCTCCGCGAGAAGCTCACCGGCGGCGGGGACGCCTGAGCCACCGCTTCACCTGAACACAGCACTGACCCGTCAGAAGATCTTCTGACGGGTCAGCGCTATTTCGCAGGTGTTCAGTTGTGGGCCGGATCGGGGCTCAGGCGTGCGGGACCAGGTGGTCGCGCTGCGCCAGGGAACCGAGGTCGTCGTGCCCGCGAGTGGCGGTCGCCGGACCGGCGAAGTGGTCGGCACGGGCGTAGCGGACGAGAGCGGCTGTGAAGAGGATCAGGACGAGGATGGCGGCGAAAGTGGTCATGGCAGTAATCATGCGCCTGATGTGATCCGGCCACGAGTGGCAGAAAAGTCAGGGTGCATCGATTTTCAGCCAACTCTCTGGCAGGATGGTCCCGTGCTCACCAAAGTTGCCGCGATCGTCTATGACGGGGTCGCCCCGTTCGAGCTGGGTGTCGTCTGCGAGGCCTTCGGCGTGGATCGGGTCGGCGACGGCGTTCCGCTGCTCGACTTCACGGTCTGCGGGCCGGTGAGCAAGGTGGTCACCTCGGTCGGCTTCTCCATCGAAGTCGAGCGCGGCCTGGATGCCGCGGCCGACGCGGACCTCGTGTGCGTGCCGGCGATGCGCCGCGACCACGTGGTGCCCGGGCCGGTGATCGAGGCCCTGCAGGCCGCTCACGACCGGGGCGCCCGACTGCTCTCGGTCTGCTCCGGGGCGTTCATGCTGGGCGAGGCCGGCCTGCTCGACGGTCGGCGCTGCACCACCCACTGGCGCTACACGCAGGAGCTGGCCGACCGCTTCCCCTTGGCGCGAGTCGTCCCCGAGGTCCTGTACGTCGACGACGGACAGGTCATCACCAGCGCCGGCACCGCAGCCGGTCTCGACGCCTGCCTGCACCTGTGGCGGGAGGAGTACGGCGCCGCCATCGCGGGTGCCGTCGCCCGACGCATGGTGGTGCCCCCTCAGCGCGACGGCGGGCAGGCCCAGTACATCGTGCGGGCCGTGCCCGAGTGCAACGCCGAGACGCTGGGCCCGCTGCTGGCCTGGATCTCCGAGAACCTCGGTGAGGACCTCGGTGTCGAGCGGCTGGCCCGTGAGTCACACATGTCGGCCCGCACGTTCGCGCGCCGCTTCCGCGACGAGACCGGCACCACCCCGCACGCCTGGGTCACCCGGCAGCGGGTGATGGCCGCCGAGGAGCTGCTCGAGCAGAGCAGCCAGTCGATCGACTGGATCGCCGCCGAGGTCGGGTTCGGCAACGCCGCGACCCTGCGCCACCACTTCGGCAAGGTGCGCGGGGTCAGCCCCCAGCAGTACCGGCGTCAGTTCGCCTGCTGAGCTCGTCTGTTGAGCTCACTTCTCAGCACCTTCCCGGTGAGCGTCCGGGGCAGCTCGGCGTAGAACGTCCAGGTCTTGGGGCGTTTGGGCGGCGCCAGCCGCTCCTTCACGTACGCCGCCAGCTCGGCCGCCGTGGCCGAGCCGACGACGGCCGCGCAGACGCGCTGGCCCCACTCTGGGTCGGGCTCGGCGTAGACCGCGACGTCGGTGACGCCGGGATGGGCGCCGAGCACCTGCTCGACCTCGAGGGGATAGACGTTGACGCCCCCGCTGATGATCAGGTCCTCGCGACGGCCGTCGAGAAACAGATAGCCGTCGTCGTCGAGGCGTCCGTGGTCACCGACGCTGAACGAGTCGCCTCTCCACGCAGCTGCCGTCTTCTCCGGCGACCCGAAGTAGGTGAAGCGGGCATGGTCGGGCACCACACACCAGATCGTGCCGTCCGGGTCGGTGCTCAGCTCGACGACCCGGCCGGGCCTGCCCGACGGTGCCGGGGCGTTCCAGCCACTCCTCGCTGCGGCAGGCGGTGAACTGTCCCTCCGTCGATCCGTAGAACTCCCAGGTCGAGCCGGGCGGGAAGACCTCGATCAGCCGACGCTTGAGGTCGCTGGGGCAGGGAGCACCGGCATGCGCGACCAGGCGGAAGCAGCTCAGGTCGGGGCGGCCGACGTCGTCCCAGTGGGCGAAGAGTCGTTGCAGGTGGGTCGGCACGCAGAACATGGTGGTGGGCCGGTCTCGCTCGATCGCGGCGGTGACGGCCGCCGGATCGAACGGTCCGGGGATGCTCAGCCGACCGCCGGCAAGCAGTCGTGCCCATCGCGAACCGTAGTGGCGCCGAGTGGTAGAGCGGGCTGATGACCAGGTTGACGTCGTCGTCGCGGAAGCCCCACAGCTCACGTTCCTCGGCGACCAGGGCTGCGGCGTCAGCTTCCCCCAGCACGCCGCTGTAGACGCCCTTGGGTGTGCCGGTGGTGCCGCTGGTGACGTGCATCGGCCGGCCCCGGGGGAGTCCGGCGTCGGTGGTCAGGCCCGCCCAGCGCGCCCTCGTCGGTGACGACGAGATCAGGCTCGAGATCGGCGAGGATCCGGTCGCGCTCGTACGCCGTCAGCCGGGGGTCCAGCGGGATCGGCACGATGCCGCGGGCCAACAGCGACAGCACCGCGTCGACGTACTGCTGTGATCCCGGGACCAGCAGCGCCACCCGAGAACCTTCGTGGAGGTCGACCAAAGGTCAGGACTCGAGGACCGAGAGCACGTTGCCGGCAGGGTCGGTGAACCACGCGATGAGCGGCCCACCGCCGCGGAACACGCCCTTCTCATCGGTCGCCACCGGCGTGCCTTCGTACTTCTCGAACTGAACGCCGCGGTCGGTCAGCTCCGCCACCGCAGCCTCGATGTCGTCGACCGGGAAGTTGAGCACGGTGTACGACGCCGGAGCGTGGTCGGGCTTCGGGTAGACCAGCACCCGGTGCCCGCCGGTCAGCTCCAGCCAGAGAAGGCCGTTCTCTTCCAGCACGACCAGGCCGAGGGTGCCGCGGTAGAACTCACGGGCGCGCTCGATGTCATCGACCGAGAAGCCACTGAAGGCCACAGACTCACTGAGCATGCCTCGATCGTGCCACGGTGCTCACCCGGTCGTAAGCCCCAGGTCCGCGGCGAGCTGATCGACGACCTGGGTGCAGTGCGCGTCGCCCAGCGCGCCGAATGCCGCACCGTCCGTAGCCTCAGGACCAGGGCGATCACGATCACGACGGCCGGCCCACATGGCGGCGTCACGTGCAGCGAGGCCTTGCAGGAAGATGCTGAGCAGCACCGTCACGCGCGCAGTGTCGGTCGAGGCCCGCGGTGGGTCTGCGGAAGGATGGACTCATGCGAGTAGGACTCACCGGGGGCGTCGGCTCCGGCAAGAGCACGGTGTCGGCGATGTTCGAGGCACTCGGGGCGGTGATCATCGACGGCGACAAGCTGGCCCGCGAGGTGGTCGAGCCGGGCACACCGGGGCTGGCCGCGATCGTCGAGGAGTTCGGAGCGGAGCTGCTCACGGCCGACGGGGGGCTGGACCGACCGGCCATGGGACGCCTGGTCTTCAGCGACCCGGACGCCCGGCGCCGGCTCGAGGGCATCACCCACCCACTCATCTTCGAGAGGTACGCCGCCCTCGAGGCCTCGGCGCCGCCCGATGCGCTGGTCGTGCACGACATCCCGCTCCTGGCCGAGTCGGGGCGCGCCGACTCCTTCGATGCGGTGGTCGTGATCGACGTGCCCGACGAGATCCGGATCGCGCGGATGATCCGCGACCGCGGCTGGACCCGCGAGGACGCCGAGTCGCGGATCGCGGCTCAGGCCTCGCGCGAGGACCGGCTGGCCATCGCCACCCACGTCATCGACAACAGCGGGAGCCTCGACGACCTACAGGCCCGGGTCACCGAAATTCACGAGGAGCTCACAGCTCGCGCGTCATGAACACGCTGAGCGGGTCGAGCCGGTAGCCGGCGAACGGCTCGCAGTAGTCGAAGCCGTGCCGCACGTACAACGCTCGCGCCGGTGCGAAGAAGTCCTCGGCGCCGGTCTCCAGGCTGATCCTCGCGAAGCCCAGCCCGCGCGCCTCGTCGAGCACGTGCGCCACGAGTCGCGACGCCACGCCCTGCCGGGTGCGGTGGGTGGCCGTGCGCATCGACTTGAGCTCGGCGTGGCCGTCGTCGATTCGCTTCAGCGCCGCGCAGCCGAGGATGTCTCCGTCGTCGTCCGTCGCGGTCCAGAACCACACGCCGGGCGCGCGCAGAGCCGGTGAGGTCGAGTGCGTGCGTGCTCTCGGGCGGCGAGATGCTGCGCAGCTGAGCGACATGCGCCTCGAGGAAGGCGATGATCTCGGCGCCCTGGAGATCGTCGATCGCGATGTGCACGGGCCGGAGCATACGGAGGGCGGCCGCCGCCCGGCGCGCCCGGCCCGTGTGGCAGCGTTGGGTCAGTGACATCCCGCGCCCGGATCGCCCTGCTGGTGGTGGGGATCGTGGCTCTGTCGTTCAACCTCCGGTCGGCCGCGGTGAGCGTCGGACCGGTGCTCGGAGAGATCCGGGACGGCCTCCGGATGTCCGGGGCCGAGGCCGGGGTGCTCACCTCGCTCCCGGTGGTGGCGTTCGCGGTCTTCGGCGCACTCGCGCCGAGGCTGGCCCGGCTGCTGGGTCGGCACCGGCTGACCCTGCTCGCCCTGCTCTGCGTGGTGGTCGGCCTGTTCGCGCGCAGCAACGTCGACGGCGTCGGCGCGTTCCTGGCGTTCTCCCTGCTGGCCCTGGCCGGCATGGCGACGGCCAACGTCCTGCTGCCGTCTCTCGTGAAGCACCACTTCCCGACCCGGGTGGGCGCGATGACCGCGGCGTACACGACGGCGCTGGCGGTCGGCCTGACGTCGGCCTCCGTGCTGACCGTGCCGCTCAGCGACGCCCTGGGTGGCTGGCAGTCGGGGCTGATGGTCTGGTCGCTGACCGCGGCCGTCGCCGTGGTGCCGTGGGTGGTGCTGATCCGCGAGGACAGAGTCGACACCACCGACGAGCCGCCGGCGGCACCCATCGGCCTCAGCGAGGTGGCGCGGACCCGGCTCGGCCGGATGATGGCGTTGTTCTTCGGCATGCAGTGCGTGCAGGCCTATGTGATCTTCGGCTGGTTCGCCGAGATCTACCGCGACGCCGGCTTCTCGCGCAACGATGCCGGCCTGTTGCTCGGGCTGATCACGGCCATCAGCATCCCGATGTCGTTCATCGTGCCGCCCCTGGCCGGACGGCTCGCCCACGTGTCGTGGATCGTCGTCTTCTACTTCGGGTGCTACGTCGTCGGCTACGCCGGCCTGATCATCGCGCCGGCTGGAGGGGCCGTGGTCTGGGCGGTGCTCGTGGGCCTCGGCACCACCACGTTCCCGCTGATCCTGACCCTGATCGGACTGCGAGCGCGGACGGCAGCAGGCACCGCCGCCCTGTCCGGCTTCACCCAGTCGGTGGGCTACCTGATCGCCGCGGCCGGACCGTTCGCGTTCGGGGTGCTCCACGACCTCAGCGACGGTTGGACGGTGCCGCTGCTGGCCCTGATGGCGCTGTCGGTGCCGTTGCTGCTCTCGGGGCTGGCCGTCTCGCGGACGGCGTACCTCGAGGACCAGCTGGCCTAGGCCACAGCAATGGCAGCCGTGGCCGGCGTCTCGGCCAACGTGCGCAGCGCAGCGAGGGCGGCCACCCTCCCGGCCCGGTTGGCGCCGATGGTCGACGCCGACGGGCCGTAGCCCACGAGCTGGATCCGGTGGTCGCGGGCAGCGGTGGTCGGCGTGTGTGCGTCCTCGCGGGCGATCAGCCGGACCCCACCCGACTTCTCACGGAGGCGCAACGGCGCCAGGTGGGTGAGCGAGGCGCGGAAACCGGTTGCCCAGATGATCGCGTCGGCGGGTGCGAAGTCGCCGTCGGCCCAGCGCACCCCGTCGGGCTCGATCCGCGCGAACATCGGCAGCCGGTCGTACGCGCCGAGCTCGGCGGCCGCCTGCTCCTGGGGTCGCAACGCCAGCCCCGTCACCGAGACGACGCTCTGCGGCGGCAGGCCGCGACGCACGCGGTCCTCGACCAGGGCCACTGCCTGCCGGCCGGCTTCGAGGTCGAAGCCGACCTCGCGCCAGACGGGCGGCCGCCGGGTCACCCAGGTGGTCGTCGCCACGGGAGCGAGCTCGCCGAGGATCTGGATCGCGGAGGCACCGCCGCCCACCACGACCACGCGCTGCCCGCGGAAGTCGTCAGGGCCGTCGTAGTCGACGGTGTGCAGCTGTCGACCGAGGAACGTCTCGCGACCCGGATACGCCGGCAGGAACGGCCGGTCCCACGTGCCGGTGGCGTTGACCAGCGCCCGGGTCTGCCAGGTCCCGCCGTCGGTGTGCACCAGGAGCGTGCCGTCCGGTCCGTCCTCGACGCGGTCCACCCGGACCGGCCGCTCGACCGGCAGCCGGTACTCGGCCTCGTAGTGACGGAAGTAGTCCGCCACCACCTCGCGGGCAGGGGTCTCCTCGTCGTGGGCGGGCACCGCCAGCCCGGGCAGGGAGGCGACGCCGTGGACGTCGCCCATGGTCAGCGTCCGCCAGCGGTGCTGCCAGGCACCACCGGGCGCCGGGTTCGCGTCCAGGACCACGAAGCGCTCCACGCCGAGGCGGACCAGGTGGTGAGCTGCCGACAGACCGGCCTGCCCGGCACCGATGACCACGACGTCGACGTCTCTCACATGGGTGGAACCCCTCGCCGCGATGGTCTGTTCCGCTGTCGGGGGAGCGATCTAGCGTGGGCGCGTGAACTCCGCCTCGCCCACTCTCGACCGAGCCACGCTGACCCGAGCGACCGCGGAGCGCCAGTGGCTCAGCGGTCGCCAGCCGGTGCCGGCCACCGCCGCCATCGAGCACCTGGTCGGGCTCCAGGCCCAGGAGCCGTTGGAGCCCTACGTCGGCCTCTGGTCGCGGCTCGACGGCTTCGAGCCGGACCACCTGGTCGACCTTCTCGAGCAGCGCCTCGCAGTGCGCACGCTGATGATGCGCCGCACCATCCACCTGCACACGAGCGCGGACGCGATGACGCTGCGACCGGCGTACGACGCCATGCTGAGGAAACGGATGCTGGGCACGCTCGGGCCACGGCTGCCAGGCGTCGACTTCGTCGAGCTGGCCGCGCTGGGTGAGCCCCATTTCGCTGCCCGACCGCAGATCCTGTCCGACGTCGCCCGGGCGGTGGCGCACCGTTTCCCCGGTGCTCCCATCCGCGACCTCGGCGACGCGCTCAGCACCCTGGTGCGACTGGTCCAGGTGCCGCCGAGGGGGCTGTGGGGTCAGCAGGCGCCGGCACTCAACACGACCTACGACGCCTGGCTCGGCCATGAGACCGACGACCGCCCGATCGAGGAGCGCGGGCCCGCGATCCTGGCCGATGTCGTGCGGCGCTACCTGCGCGCCTACGGGCCGGCCGCAAGTGCGGACATCCGGTCCTGGTCGGGCCTGAGCGGGCTGCCGGGCGTGATCAAGGCGCTCGAGCCCGAGCTCAGGACCTACCGCGACGAGCGCGGACGCACCCTGCTCGACCTGGCCGACGAGTCGTTGCCCCAGGACGACGGGCCACTGCCGCCGAGGTTCCTGCCTGCCTTCGACAACGCAGTGCTCGGCTACGACGACCGATCCCGGATCATCGACGACGAGCACAAGGGGCTCAGCGTCCTCGGCACCCGCTACCTCCTGGTCGAGGGCCGGGTGGCGGGTGCCTGGACCAGCCAGGTCGACGGCTCCGCCGGCGTCACCGTCACCGTCGAGCCGCTGCGTCGCCTCACCCGGGCCGAACGGTCCGACATCGCCGACGAGGGCGAGCGGCTTGCCGGTTTCCTGGGTGAGGGGCGGGTCGGCCGACTGGCCTGGGCGTGAAGAATGGACGAAGGCCCCCGCCTTGGGGAGCGGGGGCCTTCGGCTTGGATGATCTCGGCTGGGGGAAGCCGGGATCGCTGTTGCTAAGCGGCGAGGTCGGGGTCGCCGAGGCGGCGGAGCTTCTGCAGCGCCTCCCGCTCCAGCTGACGGACCCGCTCGGCGGAGATGCCGTGCTTCGCGCCGATGTCGGCAAGCTTGTGCTGCCGGCCGTCGACCAGCCCGTAGCGCGACCGGATGATGTCGGCGGCTCGGTCATCCAGCTGTCCGACCAGGCTGTTGAGCCGGTCGCGCGACTCCACGTCGAGCACGGTCAGGTCCGGACCCGGCGAGGTCTCCTGGGCCATCAGGTCGCCCAGCGAGGTGTCGCCGTCCTCGTCGACGGGGGTGTCGAGGCTGACGTGCTCACGGCCCCAGGCCATCAGGTCGAGCACGCGCTCGACCTCCATGCCGAGCTCGGTGGCGATCTCCTGCGGGTCGGGATCGCGGCCCAGCTGGCGTTCGAGCGTGCGCCGCGCGCCGCCGACCTGGTTGAGCTCCTCCACCACATGGACCGGGAGCCGCACCACGCGCGCCTGCTGCGCGATGCCGCGGGTGATCGCCTGCCGCACCCACCAGGTGGCGTACGTCGAGAACTTGTAGCCCTTGGTGTAGTCGAACTTCTCGACCGCCCGGATCAGGCCGGTGTTGCCCTCCTGGATCAGGTCGAGCATCGGCATCTGGGCCCGGCCGTACTTGCGCGCGATCGAGACGACCAGGCGCAGGTTGGCCTTGATGAATGTCTGGACGGCCTGGCGGCCTTCCTCGGCGAGCCACTCGAGCTCTTCCTCGGTGGCGCGCAGGGGCGCGCCGCCCTTCTTGCGACCTACGCGACCCTCGGCCAGCAACGCCTCGGCCATGAGGCCCGCCTCGATGGTCTTGGAGAGCTCCACCTCCGCCGCTGCGTCGAGCAGGGGGTTGCGCGCGATCTCGTCGAGGTACAACCCGACGCTGTCGCGGCCCTCGATCTCACGAGAGCGCCTCGCTGCGGTCCGTACTGCCATGGGGACCCCTCCTTCGAACTTCTGTCTTCCACAACGCTGGCTGACCCTGCCGGATTCCCAGTACCCCGGATCGGAGGGGTCTTACCAGACTCTTCGTAGTGAAAGACGAGCCGGATCGGTCAGGAGTTGCGTGGATCCAGAACTCTCAGGGAGTTCTCAAGTTCAGCGTTGCGCCTGGACAGCTGGTGTCCTGAGTCTGAAGTCCATGAGCACTGGGCGTGCTCAGGGTGTGGGCATCGCAAGGCGGCGGAGCGAAGCCATGCTGGGCGCACGTCGAGCGACGCCAACGCGGCGAGGTGCGTGCCATGTGTGCGCGGAGCGCACACGGACTTTGGACTCAGGACACCAGGCCCATGCGGTCCAGGATCCAGGCCAGCGAGAACGCGCGGTCGTGCCAGGCCTGGTAGCGCCCGGAAACCCCGCCGTGCCCGGCCGACATCTCGGTGCGCAGCAGCACGTCGGCGCCAGCGGCGGTGGCCCGGAGCCGGGCCACCCACTTGGCCGGCTCGACGTAGAGGACGCGGGTGTCGTTGAGGGAGGTCTCCGCGAGGATGGGCGGGTACGCCTGGTCGACGACGTTGTCGTAGGGCGCGTACGCCGCGATGTAGTCGTAGACCTCCGGATCGGCTTCGGGGTTGCCCCACTCGTCGTACTCGGTCACGGTCAGCGGGAGCGTCGCGTCCAGCATCGTGGTGAGGTTGTCCACGAACGGCACCCCGGCGACGAAGCCACCGAACGCCTCCGGCGCCTGGTTGGCCACCGCGCCCACCAGCAACCCACCGGCACTGGCGCCCTCGCCGATCAGCCGACCGGGCGTGGTCCAGCCGGAGTCGACCAGGTGGCGGGCGCAGGCGATGAAGTCAGAGAAGGTGTTCTGCTTGTGCAGCTGCTTGCCGTCGTCGTACCAGCGCCGGCCCATCTCGCCCCCGCCGCGCACGTGCGCGATGGCGAACGCCGCCCCTCGGTCGAGCATCGAGAGCCGCGCGATCGAGAAGTAGGGGTCGTAGGACATCTCGTAGGCGCCGTAGCCGTAGAGCAGCACCGGGATCGGCCGCGTGCCACCACCAACGTCCTCGCGTGAGCCGATCCGGGCGACGATCGAGATCGGCACCTGCTCGCCGTCCTCGGCGGTGGCCCAGAGCCGGTGCTCCTCGTAGTCCGCGGGGTCGTAGCCGCCGAGCACCGGCGCCCGCTTGAGCAGGGTCAGCTTGCGGGTGCGGACGTCGTAGTCGTAGACCGACGACGGCACGGCCATGCTCGTGTAGCCGACTCGGACCGTGGGCTGGTGGAAGTTCGGGTTCCCACCGGACCCGACCGTGTAGATCTCCTGGTCGAACTCGACCAGGTAGTCGTCGGTCACGCCATCGGCGCCGAGCTCGAGGATCCGCACCTGGGTCAGCCCACGGCTGCGCTGGTGGACCACGAGGTGGCTCGCGAAGGCGTCGACGTCCTCGAGGCGTACGTCGGCGTCGTGGGCGATCAGCGGCTGCCACTGCTCGGGCGGGGTGGGCGCGGTCGGCGCGACACCGAGCTCGAAGTCCGGCCCGCTGGCGTTGTGGAGCACCAGGAAACGCTCCTCGCCGCCGATCACCGCGTGGTCCAGTGCGTACTCCAGGTCGTCGCGGCGCTCGGAGAAGATCTCCCAGCGGGCGTCCGGATCCGCGGTGTCGAGGTAGTGGTACTCCGACGTGGTCTTGGACCCCGACGCGATCACCAGGAACCGCTCGCTGCGGGTGCGGCCGCAGCCGACCCAGAACCGGCCGTCGGTCTCGTGGAGCACCAGCTCGTCGTCGGCCTGGGCGGTGCCGAGGCGATGCCGCCAGATCTTGTCCGCGCGCCAGGAGTCGTCGACGGTCGTGTAGTAGAACTCCTCGCCCGAGGGGTGCCAGGTGACGCCGCCGAGCGTGCCGGTCACCTCGTCCGTCAACAGGTCGCCGGTGCGCAGGTCCTTGACCCGCACGTCGTAGCGCTCGTCGCCGATCACGTCGACGGCGTAGGCGAGCAGGTTGCCGTCGATGCTGATGCTCGAGCCACCGAGGGAGAAGAACTCGTGACCGTCGGCGAGTTCGTTGAGGTCGAGCAGCACCTGCTCGTCCGGCAGAGCCGGCTGATCGGGTGGGCAGTCCTCGGCGAGCTGCGGGGGAGTCCAGTCGTCGGGATCGGTGACCGGGACCCGGCAGCTGGCGCCGTACTCGCGGCCCTCGAAGGAGCGGCCGTAGTACCAGTGACCGCGGTTGCGCGTGGGCACCGACAGGTCGGTCTCCTTGGTGCGCTCCTTGATCTCCTCGAAGATCGACTGGCGCAGCTTGGCCAGGTGGGCGGTGCGCTCCTCGGTGTAGGCGTTCTCGGCCTCGAGGTAGGCGCGCACCTCCGGAGCGTCCTTGGCGCGAAGCCACTCATAGTCGTCGGAGCGGGTGTGCCCGTGGTGCTCGCTCGTGGTGGGTCGCTTGTCGGCGACGGGCGGTTGCATGCGGCGACGCTATCGGCGGCTGGGTTACGGTCCGCGCATGGGCCCGATCGCCAACCCGATCAACAGAGTGGTCGACCTCAACGCCGACCTCGGCGAAGAGGTGACCGACGACGCCGCCCTGCTCGAGGTGGTGACGAGCGCGAACGTCGCCTGCGGCTACCACGCCGGCAACGAGACGATCATGCGCTCGGTCTGCGATGAGGCTGCCCGGCTCGGCATCTCCGTGGGTGCTCAAGTGTCGTACGCCGATCGCCTGAACTTCGGCCGAGTTGCTCACGACGTGCCCCACGACGTGCTGCGCGAGCAGGTCGCTGACCAGGTCGGGCTGCTCTCGCGGCTCGCCGCGGACGCCGGCACCCAGGTCCGCTACCTGAAGCCCCACGGTGCGCTCTACCACCGGGTGATCGACGACGAGGACCAGGCGGCGGCGGTGCTGGCGGGCTCGGGGTCGCTCCCCGTGCTGGGCATGCGAGGTCGCTTGCTGGAGCTGGCCGGCGGCCTCGGGCGGACCACCCTGCTAGAGGGCTTCCCCGACCGCGGGTACGCCGCCGACGGTCGGCTCCTGCCGCGCGACCAGCCGGGGGCGGTGCTCGACGACGAGGAGCAGATCGCGGCCAACGCGGTGCGACTGGCGGAGGCCGTCGACTCGCTGTGCGTGCACGGCGACCACCCCGGCGCGGTCGCGCATGCCCGCGCCTGCCGCCGGTTGCTGGAGGCGTCGGGCTGGTCGCTGCGGGGCCTCTGAGCCTCGGAGAGCCTGTGCACCAACCTGTGCAGGAACCTGTGCACATCCGGTCAATCTGTGGACGACCGACCCTATTTCTGTGGAGGAAACTGTGGGACCAGAAGTTTGTGGGAAATAGTCCACCGAAAGCCTTGCGCAGCTGGGCCGCGGCCCCGTAGAACTCTCCCTACCAACTCGGAACCAACCGCAAGGGGAAGCGAAGAGTCGGGGATCAGGCAGGAACGAAGATCCACACTTCGAAGCAATTCGAGGCGGCGTCCCGGTGACGGGGACGGTGGGGTCGGAGAGCCGGTCGGGTCGTTCGGACGTCACGTAGCCGGACAAGCCGAGGGCCCGCTGTCGCTCATACCGACGACGGGCCCTCACCCTTTTCCTCTTGCCTGGTGCTGAGCCCCATTGTTGCCCACTTCTTGGGTCGGGGCGGTACCGCCTGGGTGAACACCGGATGTCGGTCACCGGGCAGACTGGCGACGTGGAGCTGAGATCGGTGGGCCCGCGAGCGCTGCTCGCCGAGGTCGCGGACGTCGGCGAGGCACTCGCGCTGGCCACCTGGGCGCGCGCGGCGCTCCTCGGCGCCGAGGAGATCGTGCCCGCCGCCCGGACCGTACTGATCGACGGCGTCGACCTGGACCACGCGCGCGAGACGTTGGCGCTGTGGCAGCCATCGGCCGAGCTGCCGAACGGGGATCTGGTCGAGATCGCCGTGCGCTACGACGGCGAGGATCTCGAATGGGTCGCCGAGGAGTGGGGCACCGACGTCAACGGGGTGGTCGCCCGCCACACCGCCACCGACTTCGTGTCCGCGTTCTGCGGGTTCGCCCCGGGTTTCGCCTACCTGTCGGGGTTGCCCGACGACCTCGCGGTGTCCCGGCTGGACTCGCCGCGTTCGCAGGTGCCCGCAGGTGCGGTCGGGCTGGCCGGGTCGTGGTGCGGCGTCTACCCGACGGCGTCGCCCGGCGGCTGGCGGCTGATCGGGCACACCGACGCACGGCTCTGGGACCCGAGCGCGGCACAGCCCGCGTTGCTGGCGCCCGGCGTGCGCGTGCGGTTCGTGGCCTGATGAGCCTGCACGTGCTCGAGGCTCCTGGCCTGGTCACGGTGCAGGACCGGGGACGCGTCGGCCTGGCGCACCTGGGAGTGCCGAGGGCAGGACCGCTGGACCTGCCCGCGGCCGCCCTCGCCAACCGACTGGTCGGCAACGGGGCCGAGGCTGCAGTGCTCGAGGTGACGCTCGCCGGCCTGGCCGTCTCGAGCACCGCGGGCCGGTGGGTGGCGGTCACCGGAGCCGACTGCCCGGTCTCTGTCGACGGGCAGGCGGTGGGGCAGGGGCGTGCGGTATGGCTGCCGGCCGGCGGCGAGCTGCGCCTGGGGGCGGCGGCCTCGGGAGTGCGGTCCTACGTCGCGATCGCGGGCGGCATCGCGGTCGAGCCGGTGCTGGGCTCGAGGTCGACGGACACCTTGGCCTGGGTGGGCCCGCCACGCGTCGTCGACGGGGTCGAGCTGGCGGTGGGGCAGTCCGCTGGGCGACCCGCTGCCCACGACACCCCTCGGCCACCGGTGCCGGGGCCGCTGCGCGTCGACCGGGGACCTCGGGCCGACTGGCTGATGCCGGATGCGCTGGACCGGCTGTGCCGGACGGCGTACACGGTGACGACGGAGTCGAACCGGATCGGGCTGCGGCTCGACGGGGACCCGATTGCGTGGGCCCGCGAGGCAGACCTGCCCAGCGAGGGGATGGTGCTCGGGGCCGTACAGGTGCCACCGGACGGCCGGCCCGTGGTGTTCCTCGCCGACCACCCGCCGACGGGCGGGTATCCGGTGCTCGCGGTGGTCCGGCCCGACGATCTCTGGCAATGCGCGCAGCTGCGGCCGGGCGATGCGGTGCGGTTCGCGCGTGACCCGAAGCATCGCGATCGGTAAGGGTCGCCTAAATTTGCGCCATGCCGCCGACGTCTGGACCCCCCTCGACGGGGTGGCAGCTGGTCCGTCGCGCTCTGCGGCGGCACCGCCGTCGGATCGCCTCTTTCGTGGGACTGCTGACCTCGTGGCAGCTCAGTGAGGCGATGGTGCCGGTGCTCATCGGCGTCGTCATCGACCGCGGTGTCGCCACCGGCGAGGTGGACTCCTTCGTAGCCTGGGCGGTGGCCCTGGTCGCCCTGTTCGTGGTGCTGAGCTACAGCTATCGCTTCGGGGCCAGGATCGGCATGCGCGCGATCGAGGGCGAGGTGCATCAGCTGCGGGTGGAGATCGCCGAGCACGCGCTCGACGCCAGGGGAGTACGGGCCGACCGACTGACGGGCGAGACGCTGTCGCTGGCGACATCGGATGCCGAGGAGGTCGGCTACGCGCTGCGGATGATCGGGTACGCCGCGGCCTCGCTGGCTGCGGTGGCGGTCGCTGCCGTGGTGCTCCTCCGCACGGACCTGGTGCTGGGTCTCGTGGTGCTGGCGGGCGTGCCGCTGTGCCTCGCGATCACCCAGGTGGTCACCCCGGCCGTCAGCCGCCGGAGCCGGGCCCAGCAGGAGCGCGCCGCCCGCTCGGCCGGCGTCGCGACCGATTTGGTGCGCGGCATCCGGGTGCTGCACGGCATCGGCGGCGAGTCCGCGGCCGCCTCGCGCTACCGCGCGGTCAGCCAGGAGGCGCAGGAAGCCGGCATTCACGTCGCCGGCGCGCGGGCCGCGCTGATCGGCCTGGCGCAAATGCTCAGCGGAGTGTTCCTGGCCCTGGTCACCCTGCTCGCCGGCCGGCTGGCGCTCCAGGGCGACATCTCCGTGGGCGAGCTGATCGCGATCGTCGGCCTCACCCAGTTCCTGGCCGAGCCGATCACCACGCTGGCCGAGATGAGCGCGCAGATGGCGGCGGCGGTGGCCTCGGGGCAGCGGATCACCGACTACCTCGCCACCCCGCATCTGGCGTCGTCCGGGACCGAGCGCCCCGAAGGCGGGACCGGCCTGGCCCTGCGCGACGTGCGGCACGGCTCCCTCACCGGGTTGAGCGTCTCCTCGGATCCGGGCGAGCTGCTGGGCATCGTCACCGGCGACCCTGCCGACGCCCAGGCCCTGGTGCGCCTGCTGGCGGCAGAGGTCCCGCCCGGTGAGGTGACCGGGTCGGTCACGCTCGGAGGAGTTCCGCTGACCCACCTCGACGTCGACGCGCGGCGCGCCCGGCTGGTGGTCGTGCCGCACCGCGCCGACCTGTTCGAAGGCACGCTGCGCAGCAACATCGACCCATGGGTCTCACAGGACACGGACGGGCTGACCCGAGTGCTGGGCGCCTCGGCGGCCGACGACGTGGCCGGCCTCCGGCCGGGAGGACTCGACGAAGAGGTCACACCCGACGGTGCGACGTACTCCGGAGGGCAGCGGCAGCGGATCGCGGTCGCCCGCTCCCTGGCCAGCGCGGCGCCGGTGCTCGTGCTCCACGACCCCACGACCGCGGTCGACTCGGTGACCGAGCAGCGGATCGCCCGCGGCATCCGCGACCTCCGCGGTGATGGTCGGCTCACGACCTGGCTGCTGACGAGCAGCCCGGCACTGCTGGAGGAGACCGACCGGGTGGTGCTGGTGCGCGGCGGCCGAGTGGTCGCTGAGGGCACGCACCACGAGCTGTTGTCCGATCCCGACTACCGGGCGGTGGTGATCCGATGAGCCGGCGCATCCTCGACGTGGCGACACCGGCGGCTGCCTGGGCGGTGGCGCGGCGGCTCTTGTCGCTTCACCGGTTCGCGCTCGCGGTGTCCATGGTCGCGTTCTGCGTGGTCGGAGTGGCGCAGCTGGTCGCGCCCTGGCTGATGGGCCGCACCGTCGACGTGGTGGCCGACGGCGGGAAGTCGTCGACCATCGGCTGGTACGCCGTGTGGATCGCCGTCGCTGCCGTCGTGGTCGGTCTCGGCATGGTGGCCGCGCAGGTCGCGCTGGCCCGGGCAACCGAGCCTGCGCTCGCCGCGCTGCGCGAGGACGTGGTCGAGCGCGTGCTGCACCTGGACCACCACCGCGTCGAGGAAGCCGGCTCGGGCGACCTGCTGAGTCGCGTCGGTGACGACGTCCGGGCGATCGGTCGCGCCCTGGACATGATCGTGCCGTCGCTGGTGGCTTCGGCCGTCGCCGTTGTGTTCACCGCCGGCGGGCTGTTCGCACTCGACTGGCGGCTCGGCCTGGCGGGGCTCGTCGCGGCGCCGGCGTACGTGCTGAGCCTGCGGTGGTACCTGCCTCGCTCCGGGCCGTTCTACCGCCGCGAGCGGGAGGCACAGGGGGAGCGGGCCGAGGTCCTCGTGGCCGGCCTGCAGGGGGCGCCGACCCTCCGCGCGTTCCGGCTGGAGGAGCAGCAGCTGGAGCACATCCGCGGTGCGTCGTGGAAGGCGGTGCGGATCACGCTGGAGGTCTTCGGGCTGCTCACCCGCTTCTTCGCCCGCAACAACCGGGCGGAGTGCATCGGGCTGCTGGCGCTCCTCGTCACGGGATTCCTCCTGGTGCGGGCAGGCGAGGCGTCGGTGGGCGAAGTGACGGCGGCGGCCCTGTTCTTCCACCGGCTCTTCAACCCGATCGGCGCCTTGGTCGTCCTGTTCGACGAGGTGCAGTCGGCAGGGGCCTCGCTGACCCGGCTGGCAGGTGTCGTGTTGATGCCGCGGCCGGCCGAACCGCCCGACCGGGAGCTCGGTCGCGGCCCGCTGACGGTCCACGGACTCACCCACGCCTACGTGGAGGGGGACGCCGTGGTGCATGACGTCGACGTGACGGTCGCGCCGGGGGAGAGGGTCGCGGTGGTCGGCGCCAGCGGAGCAGGCAAGACCACGCTCGGGCTGGTCGCGGCCGGGATCCTCGAGCCCACTAGCGGCGAGGCCAGGTTGTCCGGCCTTCCGTTCGCCGAGGTCGGACGCCGTCGGTTGAGCCGCCATGTCGCCCTGGTGAGCCAGGACGTGCACATCTTCTCGGGCACGGTGCGCGACGCGGTGACCTTGGTGGCGCCGGAGGCCACTGCGGACGAGGTGCAGGATGCGCTCGCGACCGTGCTCGCCTGGGAGTGGGTCAGAGTCCTGCCCGATGGCATCGACACCGTCGTGGGCGAGCACGGACATGCGCTGACGCCGACCCAGGCGCAGCAGCTGGCCCTGGCGCGGGTGGCGCTCCTCGATCCCTGGTTCGTGGTGCTCGACGAGGCCACCGCGGAGGCCGGCTCCTCGGGTGCCCGCGAGCTCGAGGCCGCCGCCCTCGCCGTGACCGAGGGGCGCGGGGCGGTCGTGATCGCACACCGGTTGAGCCAGTCCGCTGTGGCCGACCGGATCTTGGTCATGGACGGCGGGCGCGTGGTCGAGGAGGGGACGCATGCCGAGCTCGTCGCCGCGGGCGGGCGCTACGCCGAGCTGTGGTCGGCCTGGTCGACGTAGCCGGAGTAGCCGGCGTACGGGCTAGAGCTTCCTGAACATCTCCGTCGACGCCTCGACCGGCTCGAACCCCATGAGGACGTTGATGGACACCATGTAGTCGTTGGTTTCGGCGTTCTGGGTGACGATCCGCTTCATGTCGGGGTGCGCCTGCTGCATCGCGCGCAGGTTGGCCGCCTTGGTGGCGAGTCCCAGCCGCCGGCCGCGGTGCTCCCGGTGCACGAAGGTGCCCCACTGGGACACGTCGGTGCGGCCCGTCGGCGGCACCGACATCGTGGACTGCGCGGCGACGAGCCGGTCGGGCGTCACGGCCAGGGTCTCGAAGATCGTGCGCCCGGCGGCCAGGAGTGAGGCCCGGCTCTCCAGGAAGCGCTCGGGCGTGATCACCTCCTCCTCCCAGTCCACGGCACCGGTCGGGGCGTCGACGCCGAGCTGGCCCATCAGCACGACCAAGGACGGGATCAGCTCCTCCGGCACGTCGTTGACGTAGGTCTCGATCGTGTAGCCGTCGCGCTTCTCTGCGGCGAGGTCCGTCCAGGCCTGGATCTGGTCCTCGGCGACCGGCAGGTCGAGACACCGCACGACCTCGACGTTGGCGAACTCGTACCCGTGACGCTCACAGAACCTGCGGTAGCCGTGTGTCTCCCGCTCGGCGAACGGCAGCTTGGTCTCGGCCACCAGGAGGGTGCGGCCCTCGGCGACCAGCAGCTCGGTGATGGCGGCGAGCAGCTCGGCGCCGTAGCCCTTGCGCTGCTCGACCGGGTCGACAGCCACGGCCACCCAGGCCTTCTCGAGGTTGTCGAGCAGGGGCAGGTAGCAGGTGGCGGTGCCCACCAGGCGGCCGTCGACGAAGCCACCCAACAGCTCCTGCCGCTCGCCGCTGTCGGGCATCCGATAGGCAGCAGCCATCTCCTGGAAGCTCCAGTGGGGCGAACCCTCCCGATCCAGCAGCTCGGCCCGTCGCATGACGTCGTACGCCGTCTGCAGCTCGTCGGAGGGTAGGTCGATCGGTCGGATGTCCACGAACGTCGAGGCTAGGCCGGTCTCGGCTCCGCGGCCACCGAGTTAATCTCCCGCCCCTGCAGCTGGGACATCCTCCGGGTCGACCGCGGTCGGCAGCCATGGCGACAGGGCGGGGTCGTCGATGGGGAAGGACCGCACCGGCCCAGGTGGGGTCTCGGCGGTCTCGAAGCGCACGGTCACCACGCCCCGGCCGGAGCCCCAGACCCAGCCGGGTCCGTGCTCGGTGTGCTCGACGTCCATGCCCGGCGACCACGTCGTACGCCGTTGGGGGAGCTCGGGCAGCACCTCGATCTCCTCGGGCTCCTCCTCGGCGGTGCCGGTCTCGCCGAACAGGTCGTCCTGGATCCAGTCGGCCAGGCCGGAGACACCCACGCCGAGCAGACGCACACCACCGGAGGTGTCGAGGTCGGCCAGCAGGGTGCGCGCCAGCCGTCCGATCGTCGCGCCGCCGTCGGTGGGGGACGGCAGGGTCGTGGAACGGTTCAGGGTGGTGAAGTCGTGCAGGCGCACCTTGATCGTCACCGTGCGCCCCGACAGGCCGTTCTTGCGGAGCCGCGCGGCGACCTCGCCGGCCTGCCTCACCAGCAGCCCCTCCATCAGCTTCCGGTCGGTCAGATCGGTCTCGTAGGTGCCCTCGACGCTCACCGACTTGGTCTCCCGCTCGGCGAGGACGGGCCGGTCGTCCAGGGCCCGGGCCAGCTGGTGCAGGCCATGGCCGTGCGCCTTGCCGACCAGGCGCACCAGCTCGTCCAGGTCGACCGACTCGAGATCGGCGACGGTGTGGATGCCGGCGCGGCGCAACCGCTCGGCGGTGGCCGGGCCCACGCCGGGGATCACCGTGACGTGCATCGGGCGCAGCAGGTCCTGCTCGGTGCCGGGTGGCACCACGGTCAGCCCGTCGGGCTTGTCCAGCTCGCTGGCGACCTTGGCGATGAACTTCGAGGTGCCGACGCCGACAGAGGCGGTGAGGCCCCCGGTCACCTCGACCACCCGGCCGCGCAGGCCATCGGCGAACGCCGTCACGGCGGCGACCCCGAGGTCGTCGAGCCCCGCCTGCTCGAGGTCGACGAACGCCTCGTCGAGCGACAGGGGCTCGACCAGCGGCGACACCGAGCGCAACAGCCCCATCACAGCCTGGCTGGTGCTGCGGTAGGCGTGGAAGCGCCCGCTGAGGAACGCCGCGTGCGGGCACCGCGACCGGGCCTCCCGGGTGGACATGGCCGAGCGGACGCCGTACTTGCGGGCCTCGTAGGACGCCGTCGAGACCACGCCCCGCCCACCGACACCGCCGACCACGACCGGCTTGCCGCGCAGCGAGGGCTTGTCGCGCTGCTCGACCGCAGCGAAGAACGCGTCGAGATCCAGATGGAGGATCGACGACTGCTTCCGCACCCGCGAAAAGTACCTCCTCGCACCCCCGGAACGCCGGAAACGGCCCACAAGTCGCGCACAGCCGAACGCACCGGACTCCGGCATCCACAGCTGCGACCCGCACCGGCTCCGACCGGGGGTGCGCCGCGGAAACGTTCCGGGCATGACCACGACAACACCACCCCACATCCCTTCGACCACCCTCACCGCCCGCTGCCCCGAAGACGTGCTGGCCCTCGTGCCGGTGCTCCTCGGGTTCCTGCCCAGTGACTCGGTGGTGATGCTGACCTTCGGCGCAGCCCAGGCCTTCCATGCGCGGGTCGACCTGCCCGACAGACCCGACGACGTGCCGGACATGGTGCAGTCGCTGCTCGGCCCGGCCCGACGCCATCGCGTACGCCGGGTGGTCTTCGTCATCTACGGCGTCGGCGACGATCTCGCTCGCCAGATCGAGGACACCCTGCGTCACGAGTTCACCGATGCGGGCATCGAGATCGCCGAGATGCTCCGCGCCGACGGGGTGCGGTGGTTCCCGCTGCTGCATGACCACGATGTTGCTCAACGACAGGGCGTGCCCTACGACATCTCGTCCCACCCCTTCCTGGCCCACGCCGTGCTGCGGGGCCAGGTGACCCACGATTCTCGCGACGCGCTGGCCGCCAGCCTGGCGGTGGACCCGGAGCGGGCCGAGCGGGTCGCGGAGCTGGTGGCCGTCGCCGCGGACCGGTGCCTCACCGTCGACGCTCCGGTCGAGGACGTGCTCACCGAGGGGGAGTGGGTGCACTCGTTGGTCGGCCGGCAGACGGCTGCCGGCGTCGTGCCCACTGACGGCGAGGTCGCCCGGTTGCTGAGCTCCCTCCAGGTCCGGAGCATCCGCGATGCGGCGTGGTGCACGATGTCGCGCGCCGATGCCGAGGAGCACGTGTCGTACTGGACCGATGTCTGCCGACGCACCCCGGACGAGCTGCTCGCGCCCCCGGCCACCTTGCTCGGCTGGGCGGCCTGGCAGGCCGGCCATGGTGCCCTGGCCTGGTGTGCGGCGGACCTGGCCGCTCAGTGCGACCCCGACTACACCCTGACGCACTACCTCGCCCATGCCCTGGAGCACGCGATCCCGCCCACCGTCTGGGAGACGGGCTGGGACTGGAAGGAGGGACTCTCGGCTGGTTGACGCTCAGACCGCGGGGGTACCCAGCCCCATGGTTCGCACCATCGGCATCGAGGAGGAGCTGCTCCTGATCGACCCCGAGACCCGCCAGATGAGTCCGCGGGCCCAGCAGGTGATCAAGGAGTTCCGGGAGCACTCCGGGCGGGTCCGGCCCACGGTGGCCACCGATGAGCTCGACCAGGAGCTCTTCCGGCACCAGCTGGAGGTGCGCACCGACCCGACCGCCGACCTCGTCGACGCAGCCCACCAGGTCGTCGCCGCGCGGCGTACAGCGGGGGAGGCCGCCGAGGCAACCGGACTGGCAACCATCGCGTGTGGCATCGTCCCGCGCGGCGACACCGCCGTGCAGGTCTCGCCCAACGATCGCTACCGCGACATGGTGGCCACCTACGGCGAGGTCGCGAGACACGGCGGCACCTGCGGGATGCACGTCCACGTCCGGATCGACAGCGACGAGGAGGGCGTGGCGGTCATCGACCGGATCGCGCCCTGGCTGCCGATCGTGCTCGCGATCAGCGCCAACTCGCCCTTCTACGAGGACCGGGACACGGGTTATGCCTCCTGGCGGTCGCAGGTGTGGACAAGGTGGCCCAGTGGCGGCAGCCCGCAGACCTTCGGATCGCTGGAGGCATATCGCGCGGCCGGTCAGTTCCTGCTCGACTCGGGGGCGGCTCGCGACGCCGGAATGTTCTACTTCGACGCCCGGCTGAGCGTGGCCCACCCCACCGTCGAGGTCAGGGTCTCCGACATGTGCACCGACCCCGCGGACACACTGCTCATCGCCGCGGTCGTGCGCGGGCTGGTCGAGACGGCCGCCGCCAGGTGGCGCGCCGGAGCGGAGCCTCCGGCGTGGCGCTCGGAGGCGCTGCGCGCCTGCCACTGGCGGGCAGCGAAGTACGGCGTGACCGATGCGCTGGTGCACCCCGGGTCCCGCGACCTGCGGAGCGCACGCGAGGTGCTGGACGGCCTGGTGTCGGAGATCGCGCCCGCGCTGAAAGAGGCGGGCGACTACGACGCCGTGGTCGACGGCGTGGCGCGCGTGCTCCTCCGCAGCGGCGCCACGGCGCAGCGCGCGGCCTACGAGCGCACGGGAGACGTCAGCGGTGTGGTCGACGACCTGGTGGAGCGCACCAGGGCGTCCTGGAGCGAATGAGAGGAACGGCAGGCCGTCGCGGCCGCCGTTAGTGTGCCGTCATGGGCGAAGAGGTCGACGCACAGGAGTTCAGCAGGGCCGACCGCACCCGGCACCGGGAGAAGGTGCGCCGCTGTCTCGACGTCTTCGCCCGGATGCTGCGGGAGGCGGCCTTCGACACCGACGACCCGATGACCGGGTTGGAGGTGGAGCTGAATCTGGTGGACGGAGCCGGCGACCCGGCCCTGAAGAACGCGGAGGCGCTGGAGGCGATCGCCGACCCGGACTTCCAGACCGAGCTCGGCCAGTTCAACATCGAGATCAACGTGCCGCCGGCGAAGCTGCGGGAGGGTGGGCTGACCACGTTCGAGGAGAGCCTGCGCCGCAGCCTCAACGACGCCGAGGCGAAGTCGGCCGACGTCGGCGCCCACATGGTGATGATCGGCATCCTGCCGACGCTCGCCGAGGGCCACATGAACATCGAGTCGCTCAGCGGCAACCCTCGCTACAAGCTGCTCAGCGAGCAGATCCTGGCCGCGCGGGGTGAGGACATCACGATCTCGATCCTCGGCACCGAACGTCTGCACACGACCGCGGACTCGATCGTGCCCGAGGCGGCGTGCACGAGCATGCAGCTGCACGTGCAGACATCGCCCGATCAGTTCGCCTCCTACTGGAACGCCTCGCAGGCCATCTCGGCTGTCCAGCTGGCCGTCGGCGCCAACTCGCCCTACCTGCTGGGCAAGGAGCTGTGGCGCGAGACCAGGATCCCGCTGTTCGAGCAGGCCACCGACACCCGCAGCGAGGAGCTCAAGGCGCAGGGTGTGCGGCCGCGCGTCTGGTTCGGGGAGCGCTGGATCACCACGGTCTTCGACCTGTTCGAGGAGAACGTCCGCTACTTCCCGGCGCTGCTCCCCGTCACCGACGACGAGGACCCGCTGCAGGTGCTGGAGGCGGGCGGCACCCCGAACCTCTCGGAGCTGCGGCTCCACAACGGCACGATCTACCGCTGGAACCGGCCGATCTACGACATCAACGCCGGAGTGCCGCACCTCCGCGTCGAGAACCGGCTGCTCGCGGCCGGACCGACCGTCGTGGACATGATGGCCAACGCCGCCTTCTACTTCGGGCTGGTGCGTCATCTCGCGGAGAGCGAACGCCCGCTGTGGTCGCAGATGTCGTTCAGCGCGGCGGAGGAGAACTTCCACGTTGCCGCTCAGCAGGGCATCGAGGCCCAGGTCTACTGGCCCGGGGTCGGTCAGGTGTCGGCCACCGAGCTGGTCCTACGCCGCCTGCTGCCGATGGCGCATGCCGGCCTGGACGAGTGGGGGGTCGACGCCGAGACTCGTGATCGGCTCCTGGGCGTCATCGAGCAACGCTGCCTGACCGGCATCAACGGCGCCGAGTGGTTCGTCCGGCGGATGCACGAGCGGGAGGCGGCCGGCGACACCGACCGCTTCGACGTGCTGCGGGCGACCCTGCTGGAGTACGGCGAGCTGATGCACTCCAACGAGCCTGTGCACACCTGGGCCTGAGGCCACGTCAGGTGGCTAGCACCCGGCGCAGGAAGTCGACCTGCGAGTCGATGATGGCCGCGGTGCTCGCGCCGGTGAACGGCGCGAAGTGGTCACCCTCGAACTCGTGCAGCTCGCCCCGCGGAGCGCGAGCGGCGACCTCCGCGACCGCCGTGGCATCGACGGTGATGTCCTGCGCGCATCGCCCGACCCAGATCGGCGGGCCGATCCTGGCGGCCCGACGCACCGGCCTGAAGAGGCCGACCGTCAGGAACACGCCAGCCGAGATCTGGTTGCGCCAGCGGGAGCCGGATGGCACCGACGTGGTGAAGCCGGCTTCCTCGCCGGCGAAAGACATGGCCGCACGACCGCCGGTGGGAGCCGTGACCGGGATCGTCACGTGCCGGCCGAGCCGGTCGAGCAGGGCGCGCGGGATGATCCAGGCAGTGACGCTCAACGGCGTTGCCAGCACCCGCTTGAGCCCGTCGGCGAACGGGCACAGCACCAGCGCAGCGAACACGTCGAGCGAGCGCCTGCCCAACAAGCTGGTGACGTGACCGCCGGCGAAGGAGTAGGCCCAGAGCACGATCTTGCCGAGGTCGACCTCCGGGCGCGACTTGGCATGGGCCACGACGCTGCGCCAGTCCCGTTGCTGCGCGGCGATCCGGAATCGCTGCCGCGGGGTGCCGCCGGAGTCACCGAGGAACCGGTGGTCGAAGACGAGCACGTGCACGCCGGTGGCGGCGAACCGCTCGGCGTACTCAGCGAGCCCGTCGGCGCGGGTCAGGCTGAACCCGTGACCCATCACGACGCAAGGTGCCTGGGGGTCCTCCGTCGCCCCTCGGTAGAACCACGCGGCGACGGTCGAGCCGCCGGACTCGATCTCGACGTCCTCGCGGTGGACCCGGGCCGGTGGCTGGCTCATGGACGTGATTGTGCACTCACCGCTCGCGCACCCGCTGCCAGACGCGGCCTACGCCGGTGCGCGGGTCGCGCCACGCCCGACGGTTGATGACGACGTAAGGCAGGTGCCGGCCCAGCTCGGCGCCGGCCGCGCGGGTGGCGGCGAGCCACTCCAGGTCGACGTCGCGCACTTCGCTGGGGGCGCCCGGCCGGGACAGCCAGACCAGCGGCGTATCGCCCCGACGTGCAGCCTGCCGCAGCATCGCGGAGACGATGTCGACGCGCAGGGCCTGGTCGGTGGAGTCGGCAGGCATGATGGCGAAGTCGGCAACGACCTGGCCGGGCGACCCCACGTGCAGCACGGGAGGAAAAGCCTGGCGCCGGCGCTCGGTCCGGGCATGGTCGAGCACCGCCCGCCGGAGCCTCACGTAGAGCTGGCGCGCGACGGGTTCGACGATGCCTTCCTCCATGACCCCTCCTTGCCAGCAGGGTGCCGCATCCGGCTCCGATCGTGCGCCCGTCGTCCACAGGGGTTTACCCGGGTCAGGAACTGAGTACCGTGCCTCCATGGCAACCGTCGTGGTCGGATACGTTCCCAAGCCCGAGGGCGACGCCGCCCTGAAGACCGCGATCGCCGAGGCGAAGCTACGCGGAGCGACCCTGGTGGTGGTGAACTCTCACCGGGGTGGCCCCGGCTTCGACAAGGAGGCCTCGGACAAGGCGGACAGCCACATGGACGGCGTCCGCAAGCAGCTCGACGACTCGGGGCTGTCCTACGACGTGCGCCAGCTGGTCCGGGGCTTCGAGCCCTCCGAGGACCTGATCAAGGTCGCCGAGGACGCCGATGCCGAGCTGATCGTGATCGGCCTGCGTCGGCGTACGCCGGTCGGCAAGCTGATCCTCGGGTCCAACGCCCAGCGCGTCCTCCTCGACTCCCACTGCCCGGTGCTAGCGGTCAAGGCTGACTGACTGGCGCCGGCCCGCCCCGGCTGCGGCACAATCGGTCACATGGCCATCCACATCACCGGCGACGCCGCCGCCGACCAGGTCCTGACCGACTCCCCGTTCGCTCTGGTCGCCGGGATGATGCTCGACCAGCAGTACCCGATGGAGCATGCGTTCCGCGGCCCGGCGAAGGTGCTGGACCGGTTCGGCACCTTTGAGCCGGCCGCGATCGCCGAGGCCGATCCGGAGACGTTCGCCGCACTGTGCTCGACGCCGCCCGCGATCCATCGCTTCCCCGGGTCGATGTCGGCCCGGCTCCAGGAGCTGGCCCGCCTGATCGTCGAGAAGTACGACGGCGACGCGTCCCGGCTCTGGACGGAGGCCACCTCGGGCAAGGACCTGCTCAAGCGCGTCCAGGACCTGCCCGGCTTCGGCAGGCAGAAGGCGCAGATCTTCGTCAGCCTGCTCGCCAAGCAGCTCGACGTACGCCCGGAGGGGTGGGAGTCGGTGGTCGGCGACTACGCGCTGGACGGCTACCGGTCCGTTGCCGACGTGACCGATCCGGCCTCGCTGCAGAAGGTCCGCGACTTCAAGAAGGAGAAGAAGGCGGCGGCGAAGGTGGCGGCCGGTCCGGCGTGACCCTGGGCCCTCTGGGGTCGAGAAGTGCGGGCGATGCGAAAGCATCTCCACCACCGTGGCAGAATGACGGTGCGGCTCTTGACACTAGCGGTCTTTGTCGCGCCCTAAGCCAGTGTGAGCCAGTTTCTACGAGAGGTGTTCGTGTCCTCGAACGCGCGCAAGATTCCTGCTGAGGTGCTCAGCCACCCCGCAGTCACCGCCCTGATCGACGGCGGCGCCCCCACCGGAAGCGTGACCCCCGAGGAGGTGCGTTCGGCCAGTGACGAGGCCGGCGTCGACCCTCGGCACCTCAAGGGGCTGCTCGCCCACCTGAGCTCGCTCGGGATCTCGATCGCTGTCCCGGCTGCGGGCCGGACGGCTGCGGCATCGGCGACGAAGAAGACCACCACGGCCACGGCGAAGAAGACTGCGCCGGCGAAGAAGGCCGCGCCTGCTCCCGCGAAGAAGGCTGCGCCGGCCAAGAAGGCCGCGCCCGCCGCAGCGAAGAAGGCCGCTCCGGAGGAGAAGGCTGCTCCCGCCAAGAAGGCTCCGGCCAAGAAGACCGCCAAGCGTCAGGCCACGAGGGCCGACGCCGACGCCGACGTGCAGGCCTCGATCACCGACCAGCCGACCGTCGGCCCCGACGGCAAGAAGATCCTGCCCGACCTGCCGGACGAGCAGTTCGAGCAGGACGTGAAGGCTGACCCGACCATCGTCGAGGACGAGAAGTCCGCGACCTTCGTCGTCTCCGCGGCTGACGACACCGACGAGCCCGAGCAGCAGGTCATGGTCGCCGGCGCGACCGCCGACCCCGTCAAGGACTACCTGAAGCAGATCGGCAAGGTGCCGCTCCTCAACGCCGAGATGGAGGTCGAGCTCGCCAAGCGGATCGAGGCCGGCCTGTTCTCGGAGGAGAAGCTCGGCAAGGGCGGCAAGATCACCCCGAAGATCCTCGAGGAGCTCGAGTGGATCGCCGAGGACGGCCGCCGCGCCAAGAACCACCTGCTCGAGGCGAACCTCCGGCTCGTCGTCTCGCTGGCCAAGCGCTACACCGGCCGCGGCATGCTCTTCCTCGACCTGATCCAGGAGGGCAACCTCGGTCTGATCCGCGCGGTCGAGAAGTTCGACTACACCAAGGGCTACAAGTTCTCGACGTACGCCACCTGGTGGATCCGGCAGGCGATCACCCGCGCCATGGCCGACCAGGCCCGCACCATCCGGATCCCGGTGCACATGGTCGAGGTCATCAACAAGCTGGCCCGCGTCCAGCGCCAGATGCTGCAGGACCTGGGCCGCGAGCCCACTCCGGAGGAGCTCGCCAAGGAGCTCGACATGACCCCGGAGAAGGTCATCGAGGTGCAGAAGTACGGCCGCGAGCCGATCTCCCTGCACACGCCCCTGGGCGAGGACGGCGACTCCGAGTTCGGCGACCTGATCGAGGACTCCGAGGCGATCGTCCCGGCCGACGCGGTCAGCTTCACCCTGCTCCAGGAGCAGCTGCACGCCGTGCTCGACACTCTGTCCGAGCGTGAGGCCGGCGTGGTCTCGATGCGCTTCGGCCTGACCGACGGCCAGCCGAAGACCCTCGACGAGATCGGCAAGGTCTACGGCGTCACCCGCGAGCGGATCCGCCAGATCGAGTCGAAGACGATGTCGAAGCTGCGCCACCCCAGCCGCTCCCAGGTGCTGCGCGACTACCTCGACTGAAACCCCTGCCCGCAGGCTCGTGATCGATGTTTTGCGTGCAGCCGTTCACCGAGTCGCCGACGTCCCGGCCGCCCTTGTCGATCGGTACGACGCGTCGGGATCGGCTCGGTCTAACCCTCGAGACCGTCGACCAGGACGGCGTAGCCCTTGGTCGCACCTAGGCGGACGGGCAGGGCCGCCTGGTACTCAGGCGAGTTGTACCAAGTCTTGGCCTGGCTCGCGACTGCCGAACTTGAGGATGATCGTGCGGGGGTGCTCGCAAGAGCCCTCCATGACCTCGGACTCCTCCGCCATGACCAGGATCTCGACCCCGTGCGGCCCGAAGGTCTCGATGGCCTTCGGGATGTAGTCCTGCATCATGGCCTCGCGGTCGAGAACGGTGTTGTGGAGCACGACGTATGCCGACATGGTGGCTCTCCTGGGGAGGGTGGGTAGGTGAGCAGTCTCTCGGCTGCAACCCGGCTTGTCTCGAGTTCAGCTGATCGGCACCTGAGGGCGCTCCTCCACCAGAAGATGGTTAGACACTGCCACGAGCGCAAGGCGATCGATGAGCGCGACGACCTGCCGTGACGATCCTTCTTCAGGCGTCCCTGGTGCGCGACCACCTCGACTGAGGCAGTGCGGCCGGCGCCACGAGATTTCAGCCCGAACGTCCTAGTACCAATGGCCACTACCGGTGGCAGCGCAACCCGCCTAGGTTCGATGCATCCCGCCGCCCGGGATCTCGGGGAGGCGGGAGCAGCGGCACTACGGGGCCTCTGCCCGACGTGAGGGATGTCGGGTAGAGGCCCCGCCGCTCATTTCAGCGGACGCTGTTGACCGCGTCGATGACCAGCTCGATCCAGGCGCGGCGCCCGGTGATGGGGGTCTGGTGGATGCCTTCGGCGACCAGGCGTGACCGGCCCGTGTGCGGGTTCGGGTTGCTCTGCTTCACCAGCTCGCGCCAGTCGGCGACGACGGTGTGGGGCCGGTCCTCGGCGATCTGCCTGAGCCATCGGGAGTAGCGGGCGGTGGTCTTCGACTTCTCCCTGCCCTGGCCGAACACGGCAGGGGTGACTAGCACGACCTTGGTGTCTCGGGGCAGCAGCGCCAAGGAAAGCTCGTAGTGGATCTTCTCGAAGCGTGGGTGCGGGTTCGTGCCGAGCGCCATCACGAACGTGTCCGGCCGGGAGTCGACGTTCACGAGGTAGTGCAGGATCCGCACGGGCAGCTGCAGCAGGTTGCGGCCGCCCTTGGCGTCGACGTACCAGTCGAGGTCGTACTTGTGGAACAGGTTGGCCCGGCCGTCGTACTCGCCGGTCAGCCGCCAGGAGGTGCTGTCACCCACCAGGAACGTGCTGTCTCGTCTGGGGGCTTGCGCCCGAGCCTGCGTCTCGGCGTCGGCCGGTGCCAGCGTGCCGGCGATCATCGCGGTGGCGAACAGCGTCACCAGCAACGCGCGGACGTACTTCACGGCTCTCGACGCTCCCCAGGAGGTAACGGGCGCCTGGCCGAGTGCCCTGCTTCCCGATCTGAATCCTAGGGCTCCGACGCCGCCGGGCGGCATGTTTTCGACGACTAGGGTCGCGCCATGGGCATCGTCGCCGTGGGGGACAGCATCGTCGCCGCCGAGGAGTCCTGGGCCACCTGGCTGAGCCGGGCGATGGGGCAGCCGCTGCGCAACCTCGCCGTTGGCGGTTCGCTCTCGGATGACGTGGTCGGGCAGGTGGTGGCGCTGGCCGAGGGGGAGTACGCCGTGGCCTGCCTGTCGGTCGGCACCAACGACATCCTGTTCGACTGGGACGCCGAGCGGTTTGCGCGACAACGTGGCGACGATCGTGGCGGCAGCCGAGACGAGCGCCGAGAAGGTGGTAGTGCCGACGATCCCTCTCTCGGCTGGCGAGGTTTCCGGGCACGGGCGCTGAGTTCCGGCGGCGAGCCGAGCAGGCGAACGCGGTGCTCGAGCGGTCCGGGTCGCTGGTGTTCTCAGGCAGCGACCTGCGCGGACCGCGCACGATGAGCCCGGACCGGATCCATCCCACAGTCGGCCGGTCAGCTGATCCTGGCCGACCGGGCAGCAGAGGTGCTGGGAGTCACGCCGGTGCCGTCGACGCTGGCAGAGGCCTGACGTCTCAGACGAGACCGTCGAGGAACAGGAGCGCGGCCGACTCGGCTGCCATGAGCATGAAGGCTGCGATCATTGCGGTGAGGAAGGCACTCGCGAGGGCGTCCCTCGAACCTGCTCGTCGCGTGGCCATGATCCTCTATACCCTGCGGCGACCCGGACAAAACCGCGACCCGCCGATGCTCAGCCGACGGCTACGAGAACCACCGCGAGGCCGCACAGGGCCAGGCCGAGCCCCTGGGCCCGGTGGATGCGCTCGTGCAGCACCGAGGCCGCGAGCAGGATCGTGAACGCCGGGTAGAGCGAGGCCAGCACGGCGGTGATGGTCAGCTCGCCCTGCTGGGTGGCGATCAGGAAGGCGCCGGTCGCGCCCGCGGCCAGGGCCCCGCACCACAGCCCCGATCAGAGCCGTCCGCTCGCGCGGGAGCCACTCGACGCGAAGGGCGAGGGCCACCGCGACGATGACCACCCCCGCCACGACCTGGTTGAACGCAAGCGGAAGGAGGCCGGCCGACTCCGGGATCTGACCGAGCGCCGCGAACAGGGTGCCGAAACCCAGACCGGCGAGCACGCCATCGCCCACACCGCCGCGGGACGGAGCCTCGGTCACACGAGGCTCGCGCGAGACGAACCAGATGCCGGGCAGCGCCATCAGGATCCCGAGCCAGACCACCAGCCCCGGGCGCTCGCCGCCAGCCAGGCCCGCAGCGACCGGCACGACTGCTGCGCCGACCGCCGAGATCGGCGCGACGACGCCCATCCGCCCGCTGCTCAGCCCGCGGTAGAGGAACGACGTACCGAACCCGTTGCCGACGCCGGCCAGGGCTGCCCACCACAGACTCGTTGCGTCGGGCGAGCCCTCGACGAAGAAGGAAGCGAGAAGCACCAACACGGCCGCTGCGAAGGCGGAGACCATGGCCACGGCCCAGGGCGACGTACGCCGGGAGGCCAGGCCGCCCAGGAAGTCCGAGACGCCGTAGAGGGCCGCTCCGGAGAGCGCGAGCAACAGGCTCGTCACCTCGACCTCCTTGGCACGGCGACCCGCACCCGCCGACGGGAAGCCGAAGGCCCCGGACGTGAGTCCGGGGCCCTCGGGAAGTCGGTGGGTGGTGGTCGCAGCGGTTAGGCCTCGGGAGCGACGGCGGGCGTCTCGGTGAGCTTGTGCGTCTCGTCGATCACGGTGACCGCGATCTCCTTGAGCTTGTCACCGTGCTCGCGAGCGTGGTGGGCGCAGAAAAGCAGCTCACCACCGGACTGGAGCTCCACACGAAGGTAGGCCTGAGCCCCGCAGCGGTCGCAGCGGTCCTCAGCAGTCAGTGGAGCACTGGTGGCAACGGCAGTTGTCACTTCGGCCTCATCTCTCATCAGTCGGTGTCGCTTCTACAACCTATCCAGGGGACCCAAGATTCCCGTATCCAGGTGTCGAATGACACGTCCATCCAATCATTCGATGTCCCTCCCCGTCGCCGGGTTTCGCATGTTGTGGAGAGCGGGGCGGGACTGATGCAGTTGTGGTGTCCTGTGGTGCTGAACTTTTCGGTGTCGAGAGTCTGACGCCGTGGTCCTCGACAAGGTTGCGAATCGGCCGGATCGAGCACCGATCGTGTCCACATCGTGACGCGCCCCGGGCAGGCGTGCCTGCATCGGGCCTCGGCGTGTCGCGGGTAGATTCAGAACACCAACCCGCACAGAGATTTCCGCAGGAGCCCCACGATCGTCGACAACACCTACAACGCCGCACACCTGCTGGTCCTCGAGGGCCTCGAGGCGGTCCGCAAACGGCCGGGCATGTACATCGGGTCCACGGACACGCGCGGGCTGATGCACTGCCTGTGGGAGATCATCGACAACGGTGTCGACGAGGCGCTGGCGGGTTCCGCCCACCGGGTCGAGGTCACCCTGCACCCCGACGACTCCGTCGAGGTCTTCGACGACGGGCGCGGCATCCCGACCGACAAGGAGCCCAAGACCGGGCTCCCGGGCGTCGAGGTGGTGGCGACCAAGCTCCACGCCGGCGGCAAGTTCGGCGGCGGCTCGTACGTCGCCACCGGGGGCCTCCACGGCGTCGGGCTCTCGGTCGTCAACGCCCTCTCGGCGCGGATGGACATCGACGTCGACCGGACGCCCAGCCAGCAGGGGCTCAGCTTCCACCGTGGCGTACCCGGCATCTTCGCCGGCGATGGCCCGGATGCTCCGTTCACAGCGAAGTCGGGCCTGACCCGCAAGGGCAAGCGGGTGGCGAAGGGCAAGACAGGCACCCACGTGCGCTTCTGGCCCGACCGGCAGATCTTCACCAAGGACGCGAGGTTCGAGTTCGAGGGCCTGCTGGGCCGCGCTCGCCACACGTCGTTCATCGTGCCGGGTCTCGAGCTGGTGATCCGCGACCTCCGCGGTGACAACCCGGTCGAGGAGAAGTTCCGGCACGACGGCGGGATCGCGGAGTTCGTCGAGTACCTCGCCGCCGACGAGCCCGTGACCGAGGTGCTGCGCCTGCAGGGCATGGACACGTTCACCGAGACCGTGCCGCTGCTCGACGCCAAGGGCCACATGTCGCCCCAGGAGGTCGAGCGTGAGCTGGTTGTCGACATCGCCGCGCGATGGGGGACTGGCTACGACACCGAGCTCCGCTCCTACGTCAACGTGATCGCGACGCCGAAGGGCGGCACCCACGTAAGCGGCTTCGAGGGTGCCCTGACCAAGACCTTCAACGAGGCGATGCGGACGACCAAGGCGCTCAAGGTCAACGACGACGACGTGGTCAAGGACGACATCCTCGAGGGCCTGACCGCCGTGGTCACGGTGCGGCTGGCAGAGCCGCAGTTCGAAGGCCAGACCAAGGAGATCCTCGGTACGCCGGCCGCGCGAGGCGTCGTACGCAAGGTGGTGTCGGCCGAGCTGAAGAAGTTCCTCACCTCGACCAAGCGGGCCGAGAAGGCCCAGGCCAAGCTGCTGATGGAGAAGGTCGTCGGCGCCTCCAAGACGCGGATCGCGGCCCGCCAGCACAAGGAGACGCAGCGGCGTAAGAACGCGCTGGAGTCCTCGTCCCTGCCGTCGAAACTGAACGACTGCCGGGCCGCCGACAACGAGCGCACCGAGCTGTTCATCGTGGAGGGCGACTCGGCCATGGGCACGGCCAAGGCCGCCCGCAACTCCGAGTTCCAGGCGCTGCTGCCGATCCGGGGCAAGATCCTGAACGTCCAGAAGGCATCGATCGGCGACATGCTCAAGAACACCGAGTGCGCCTCGATCATCCAGGTGATCGGCGCCGGCACCGGCCGCACCTTCGACCTCGATGCGGCCCGTTACGGCCGGATCATCTTCATGGCCGACGCCGACTCCGACGGCGCCCACATCCGCTGCCTGCTGGCCACGCTGTTCTTCAAGTACATGCCCGAGCTGGTCACCGCCGGGCGGGTCTTCACGGCTGTGCCGCCGCTGCACCGGATCGAGATGTCGAACCCCAAGAAAGGCATGGACAAGTACGTCTACACCTACTCCGACGACGAACTGCAGCGGAAGCTGGCCGAGCTGACGAAGAAGGGTGTGCGCTGGAAGGACCCCGTGCAGCGCTACAAGGGCCTCGGCGAGATGGACGCCGGCCAGCTGGCCGAGACCACCATGGACCCCCGCCACCGCACCCTGCGCAAGCTGACCGTCGACGACGCCGACGAGGCCGCGAAGGTCTTCGAGCTGCTGATGGGTGCCGACGTTGCCCCGCGCAAGGAGTTCATCGTGCAGGGCGCCTACGAGGTGGACGTCGAGGCGCTCGACGCCTGAGCTGAGTGGCCATCGGTTGGCTGCGCGCAGCCCGAACTGGGGTGAGAGCGCAGGGCTTGCTGCGCCATCATCGGAACCATGGCCCGAGGCATCGTGAAGTTTTGGCTGAGAAGGGCTGGGGTGCCATCTCCAGCGCTGAGCTCCCCGAGGGCTTAGACGCGTGGGTGCACTACTCGTCAATCGAGGCCGAGGGATACCGAATGCTCGTAGAGGGTGACGAGGTCGAGTTCGACTTCGAGCCAACCATCCAGGACTCGTTCCGATTCATCGCGACCCGCGCTCGCAAGTCTGAGTCCGAGGCCGCCGACCCCAACTAGGTTGCGCCCAGGTGAGCCGAGGCGCTTGCTGCGCTCCAAATCGCGATACAGGGGTCGCGCGGAACGCGATTTAGGGTGGCCGGGTGAGCGACGGACCGGAATCCCGCGGATTCCCCTCGCCTGAGTTCAATCGAATGTGGTGTGCCGAGTCGGTCTCGACGCTCGGCTCCAGCGTGACGCTCTTGGCCCTCTCGACCATGGTGGTCCTGACCCTGGATGGGACTGCGCAGGACGTTGGCTGGCTCAATTCGGCGCGGTGGCTGCCCTACCTGCTGTTCGGCCTACTCGTCGGGGCACTGGTCGACAGATACCGCCGGCGGCCGTTGATGGTTGCTGCCGACCTGGTGCGTGCCGTTCTGCTCGCAGTGATTCCGGTGGCGTGGGCAGCAGGCCAGCTGTCCCTGCCGCTGCTGCTGGGTGTCGTGGCGTGCTTCGGCGTTGCTTCGCTCGTCGGCGATGCCGCATACATGTCGTTACTTCCACGCATCGTCGCCAAGGCCCATCTGCAAGAAGCACATGCGCGCATCGACACGACGGACGCGGTCTCACAGAGCGCCGGACCTGCCTTGGCGGGTCTGCTTGTCAAACTCATCGGCGCACCCCTTGCGGTGCTCGTCGACGCGGCCACCTACCTGTTTTCCGCCGCGCTGATGCTGACCGTTCGGGTCACCGAGGTGAAAGCCACACCCACTCAGACCCCGAGCATCCGTCGCGAGATTAGGGAGGGCGTCCGTTGGGTGTACCGGGGCTCCGGCCTGCGGGTGCTCGCGATGACGACCCACGGCTGGTTTGTCGGCAACGCCGTCCTCGGTGCCGTCCTGGCGCCATACGCGTTGATCACGCTGGACTTGGACCCGTTCCAGTTCGGTGTGGCAACTGCTCTCGCGGGGGTCGGCAGCGTCGCCGGCGCTCTCACGTCAAGTGCCGGGGGCCGGCGCCTCGGCACCGGCGGAGCCATAGTCACCGCACATCTGATGACCGCCGTGGGCGTGGCGGTGATGGCCGCTGCTGGCCTCGGCACCAGTTCTTGGAGCGCTGCAGTGGTACTTGCCTGCGGCCAGGCGTGCTGGGGATACGGTCTTGCCTTTGGGAACTCGCATGAAGAGAGCTACCGGCAGGCTGTCACCCCGGACGAGCTGCGAGCTCGCACGGTGACAACGATGCGTTCTTTCAACCGCGCGATCCTGGTCATTGCTGCACCGCTGGGTGGGTTGCTGGCAGTGCAGACAAGCAACCGGTTCGCACTGGGCTGCGCGACTGTCATCTTTACCGCTGTGGCCGTGAGGCTCTATGCCTCCCCGGTGCGGACGCTGCGCTACGACTATGTCGAGCCTCTGGACGTCTGAAGGGGGTCTGCCTGATCGCGGCCATCGCCTGGAGGGCGTTCGCTGCGTCAGCCCGTCCCAGCCCAGCTCGTGGTGTGGTTCTCGGCAACAGTGAGTGCGTGAGAGTTGACCCGCTGGAGGGAACGGCTCGATCTCCACCGCGGGGCGGCCAGGCGTCGGCTGCGTGTTGCTTGTGCGTCGACAGCTGGCTGACTCGGACGCAAGCGCAGCCGAGAGCACGCATCCGACCCGGCGACGCTGGGACATTGTGGAGTCCAACTGGTGCGGCCTGAGTGTCGTCAGGACTCGGGTGAGCTCGTCGCCGCGAGTCGACGCTCGGAGACCGAGAAGTCGTCGACGGTAGCTGCGCGGGACTCGCCGAGAACCTTGCGACCTGTCGACGCCGCGAGGGAGTCAGCTACGGGCCCTCGAGCCATGGTCGTGCGGGCAGGTGGACCCTATCGTCGCTGCATGACGGATCAAGGGCTCGACAGCCAGCTGGTGGACGCGATGCGAGCCTTCGAGCGAGTGGTGGTGGAGCGGGACGGCGTGCTGGCCGAGCGGATCCTGCACGCCGACTTCGCTCTCGTGCTGATCCATCCCGAGCCGGCCGAGGTGCCTCGCGCGAGCTGGCTGCGCATGCTCCCTGACTACGTCGTCAGTCTCTGGACGGTCGAGCAGGACCGCACGGACGTCGACGGCGACTGCGCGGCCGTGCTGCAACGGGTACGCATGGACGCGGTCGTCCTGGGTCAGGACCGCTCGGGTCTCTTCCTGATCAGTGACATCTGGCGGCACCAGCCCGAGGCCGGCTGGCAGATCTGGCGACGCCACTCGTCGCCCCTGTCGGCGGGTGTGATGCCGGGGTGAGGGCGCGGCGTAGTCAGTAGCGCTGGTCGAGCCGGCCGCTGTCGACGTCGTACATGAATCCGCCCACGTGCACGGACTCGGGGACCAGCGGGTGGCTGCGGACCTTCTGGACGTCCTCGGCCAGGGCGGCCATCTGGTCCGTGACCACGTGGAACGGCTGCCACGTGGCGTCTACGCCGGCCGACCGGCCGATGCGCTCGTGCAGCTCGGGCTCGGTGACCGAGGCCATGGCGCAGCGGGAGTGGGGGATGACCAGGATGCGGTTCACGTTGAGCAGGTGGACGCCGAGCACCAGGGCCTCGAGGGCCTGCGGGGTGACGCGGCCTCCGGGGTTGCGGAAGATCTTCGCGTCGCCCGGGGCTCAGGCCGACCATGGCCAGCGGGTCGATCCGCGAGTCCATGCAGGTGACGATCGCGACGCCCGCTTTGGCGACGCCGTCGAAGCCGGAGAACTTGAAGTGCTGGGCGAATGCCTTGTTGGCGGCGAGCAGGTCGTCGAAGTCGGCCACACCAGGACGGTAGTGGACGGCTCAGCCGCCCGAGCGCAGGAGCTCCGCCGGCGAGACGCCGCGGGTGGCCGCGCCTCGGAAGACGATCAGGGCGGCCACGGCAGCGATCACCGCGCAGACCGCGGCGCCGGCGAAGACCGCGTGCTCCTGCGGGATGCCGGCGGCGGCGATCAGGTCGGTGAACTCCGAGCAGCGGGTCCGACCGCCGGGGCACACGTCCTGGGCGGAGGGGAGCGGGTTGTCCTCGAGACCCTGGTAGTAGCGGCGCAGACCGATCGCGGTCAGCGCGGAGATGCCGACCAGCATGCCGACCATCCGGGCCACGACCACCGTGGCGCTGGCCAGGCCGTGTACGTCGTCGTCGGTGCTGGCCAGGACCGCGGCGTTGATCGGCGGGAGGGCCAGCCCGAACCCGAAGCCGCCCAGCGACCAGCGGGATGGTGGACGTGAGCGAGTCGAGGGAGTCGATGTCCCACTGCGTCATCCAGACGAAGCTCGCCGCGGCGAGCAGCATGCCGGTGGCGGCCACCACGCCGGCGCCGAAGCGGCGGGTGAGGAAGCCGCCGACGACCGCGCCGACCGGCAGGGCCACCAGGAAGCGGACCAGCACCAGCGCCGCCGCCAGCTGCGAGTCGCGGTGGGTCGTGGTGCGGGCGAAGAGCGGGATGTCGAGCACCGCCGCCATCAGCGCGGCCCCCATGAAGAAGCTGACCAGGATCGCGCCCCAGGCCGGCCTGCGCGCGGAGGGCGCCGCGCGGCACCAGCGGGTGCTCGGCACGGCGTAGGTGGAGGACGAACGCGACCGTGGCCACGGCCGAGCCGAGGAGGTACCACCAGCCCTGGTCGGCGAAGACCTCCACCTTCACGTCGGCGGTGGCGAAGGCGAGGATCACGCCACCGAGCGCCACGGCCAGGTACGTCGCCCCGAGCAGGTCGGCCTCGCGCATGCTGCGGATCCAGCTCGGCAGGTCGACCAGGGGCCGGCGAGCGGTCAGGCAGCGCACCACGAACAGCAGGGCTGCCGCGATCGCGACCGCCCCGATCGGCGACAGCCAGCGGCCGTCGGTGACGAACGGGATGAACAGCTGGCCCCAGGTCAGGTCGCGCAGCAGCGACGAGGGGCGGACGAAGACCAGTGCCCCTGCGCCGAGGGTGATCAGGAGCAGGACGGCGCCGGCGATGTCGGGGAAAGGTCGTCGGTCGGGGGTTCGAGGCTCGCTTCGCTCGCACCTCAACCACCGCGAGGCCTGGATGGCCGCGGCGAGCACCAGGCCGACCGCGAGGTTGATCGCGAAGATCGCCCGCCAGTCGCCGACGGCGAGGACGACGGCGCCGAAGACCGGGCCGAGCACGCTGCCGGCCTCCTGGACGGCCGAGACGATGCCCGAGGGGTACGGCGCGGCGCTGCGCCGGGTAGAGGTCGGCGACCAGGGCCAGGGTGGCCGGCACCAGGCCGCCGCCGCCGAGACCCTGCAGGAACCGGCCGGCGACCATCGACGGCATGTCGTAGGCCAGGGCGGTGACGAGGGAGCCGAAGGCGAAGATCACCAGTGCGGCGACCAGCACCGGGGTCCGGCCCCGCAGGTCGGCGATCCGACCGATCAGCGGCAGCATGGCGACGTAGCCGAGCAGGAAGCCGGAGATGATCGGGGCGGCGCGCTGCAGCTCCTCGGTGGAGACGCCGACGGCGCCCACCATCTCGGGGAGCGCCAGGACGACGACGTAGGTGTCGGCCGCAGCGAAGGCGACAGCGACGGCCGCGAGGGCGAGCAGCGCCCGCGGGCGACTCGGGCCACGGCGATTCACGGCGCGGTGATGTCCTGCTCGGTGCCGTAGTCGTCGAACCCGAGCGTGTAGGTCATCTCGTCGCTGTCGGGGTAGAAGACGCCGGTGATCACCGCTTCGCGCAGCTCGCCGTCGGCGTTGATCGAGTAGGTGACGTCGAAGTCGCCATCCGCGCTGGGGATCACGTTGGCCACCGCAGAGCCCGGCACGGTGCCGGTGTACTCGGTCAGGACCTCCTTGTTGTCCTCGCCGCCGCGCACGGAGTCACCCTCCTCGAGGTCGGTGGTCGCCGGCAACAGGGAGGAGAAGCCCGAGTCCGGGCTCATCAGCAGCGCAGGGTTGGGAGCGCCGTACTCACCGGGGTCGATCGTCTGGTAGTCGCTGGTGAGCGGCAGCACGACGTAGACGTCGTCGTCGACGGCGATCACCGGCACCTCGACCGAGTTGCCGAGGAGGAGCACGGTGATGTTGCCCTCGAAGGCGGGCGCGTGGGTGCCGACGCCCTCCGCGGCCACGATGCCGGTCACGCCGTCGGGCAGGTTGTCGGTCTTCAGCGAGATCGACAACCCGCTGGTGTCGTCGATCGTGGTCTTCGCGAGCTCCATCACCTCGTCGGGATCCTTGCCGCTGCTGACCGGCTCGTCATCTCCGCTGCACGCCGTCATCGAGATGCCCAGCAGGCCGATCAGACCGGCCGCGGCCGCGGCGTGGAGTCGCATGCCGTCAGCCTTCCACAACGGCGGGCACGCGCGAGGCGAGCGGGCCGGCAGCGGCCGCGATGGGCTGGCTGCCGGGCACGCCGGAGCCGTCGCGCTTGCCGGTGGCCTCGGGCAGGTCCACCGGCGACCCGCTGGCCGCGGCGGCCCGCGCGGGGGCCGTGCCGGCCCAGGCGAAGACCAGGGTGTCCTCGCCCTTGAGGAAGCGGTGGCAGCGGACGCCGCCGGTCGCGCGGCCCTTGCCGGGGTACTCCGAGAACGGTGCGACCTTGACCGCACCCGGCTCGGTGCCGGGCAGCGCCGTCGACGAACCCGACGCGGTCACCACGACCGAGCCCTCCGGGGCGTCGGGGTCGATCGCCCCGAACCAGGCCACGTGCTGACCGGCAGCCAGCTTGACGCCGGCGATCCCGCCGCCGGACCGTCCCTGCGGGCGTACGCCGTCGGCTCCGAAGTGCAGCAGCTGCGCGTCGGAGGTGATGAAGCACAGGGTCTCGGCGCCGGTCGTGAGCTCCAGCGCGCCGACGACCTCGTCGCCGTCCTTGAGCCCGATCACCTCCCAGTCGTCCCTGCCGAGGACCTCCGGGTTGACCCGCTTCACGATGCCCTGCTTGGTGCCGAGGGCCAGCCCCGGACCGTCGGTCGCCAGCCGGCACAGCGCGATGGCGCGCTCACCCGACTCGAGCGGCAGCACCTCGCTGATCGGCAGGCCGCCCTGGAGGTTGGGGTCGTTGGCCGAAGCGGGAATCGCCGGCAGGTCGAGCACGCCGAGGCGGATCACCCGGCCGGCAGAGGTCAGCACGCCCACCTCGCCCCGAGCGGTGGTGGCCACGGCGGAGACGACCACGTCGTGGTTGGTGCGGGCGCCTCCGGTGCCGACCTCGGCACCGGACGAGGTGCGGGCCAGCAGCCCGGACGACGACATCAGCGCCAGGCACGGGTCGTCGGCGACCTCCAGGGGCGGTGGCGGCCGTGACCGCAGCGCTGCCGGCCGACTCGAGCAGCACCGTGCGCCGGGGCGTGCCGTAGGTGCTGGCGACGTCGGCCAGCTCGTCGGAGACGACCTTCCAGCGCAGGGTCTCGTCGTTGAGGATCGCGTCGAGCCGCTCGATCTCCAGCTCGAGCTCGGACTTCTCCTTCTCGAGCTCGATCCGCGAGAACTTGGTCAGCCGGCGCAGCGGCATCTCGAGGATGTAGTTGGTCTGCACCTCGGTCAGGTCGAAGACCTCCATCAGTCGCGTCCTTGGCCATGGCCGTGTCGTCGGAGGTGCGGATCAGCTGGATCACCTCGTCGATGTCCAGGATCGCCACGAGCAGGCCGTCGACCAGGTGCAGCCGGTCGGCCGCCTTTGCCCGGCGGAACGCCGACCGCCGGCGGATCACCTCGAAGCGGTGGTCGAGGAAGACCCGGAGCAGCTCCTTCAGGCCCAGGGTGCGCGGCTGGCCGTCGACCAGGGCGACGTTGTTGATGCCGAAGGACTCCTCCATCGGCGTCTGCCGGTAGAGCTGCTCGAGCAGTGCCTCGGGCACGAAGCCGTTCTTGACCTCGATCACCAGCCGCATGCCCTTCTCGCGGTCGGTGAGGTCCTTGACGTCGGAGATGCCCTGCAGCTTCTTGCCCTGCACGAGCGTCTTGATCCGCTCGATCACCTTCTCGGTGCCGACGCCGTAGGGCAGCTCGGTGACCACGATGCCCTTGCGGCGGCCGACCGTCTCGATCCGGGCCGAGGCGCGCATCCGGAAGACGCCGCGGCCGGTCTCGTAGGCGTCGCGGATGCCGTCGAGACCGACGATCTTCCCGCCGGTCGGGAGGTCGGGGCCGGGGATGAACCGCATCAGGCCGTCGACGTTCGTGGCGGGGTGCTTGATCAGGTGGCGCAGCGCCTGCACCACCTCGACCAGGTTGTGGGGCGCCATGTTGGTGGCCATGCCGACCGCGATGCCGGTGGAGCCGTTGACGACCAGGTTGGGGATCGCCGACGGCAGCACCGACGGCTCCATCTCGCGGCTGTCGTAGTTGGGCCGGAAGTCGACGGTGTCCTCGTCGATGCCGGCCGTCATCGCGACGGCGGCCGGCGCCATCCGGCACTCGGTGTAGCGCATGGCTGCGGGGGAGTCGTCGGGCGAGCCGAAGTTGCCGTGCCCGTCGACCATCGGCACCCGCATCGACCACGGCTGGGCCAGGCGCACCAGGGCGTCGTAGATCGCGCCGTCACCGTGCGGGTGGAGGCGACCCATCACCTCGCCGACGACGCGGGCGCTCTTCACGTGCCCGCGGTCGGGCCGCAGACCCATGTCGTTCATCGTGTAGAGGATCCGGCGCTGCACCGGCTTCAGGCCGTCGCGCGCGTCGGGCAGCGCGCGCGAGTAGATGACGGAGTAGGAGTACTCCAAGAAGGAGGCCCGCATCTCGTCGCCGATGTCGATGTCGAGGATGTGCTCCTCGAAGTCGTCGGGAAGGTCCTGTTTCGTGGTCCGCCGTGCCATGGGCGCATTCTCCTCGCTGCCTCCGACCAATCGCGGGCGGGCTCGCCGTGGGGCGAGGTCAGCGAAGGAGGATGCGCACCAAACCCTCCAGAACTTGGGCATCCCGGGCCGATCCGTCCGGAGTCCGGGCACCCGCGACCACCTCGGCGAGGCCGGCGCGGATCGCCGTCACCGCCGCCGTGGTCTCGTTGGTCAGCGGTACGTCGGGGAGCCGGACGATCGCGAACAGAGCCACCGCACCGAAGGTGGACACCTGGATGGTCGCCAGGCCTCCGCTCTGCGGGCCTGCTGCACCGTGCTGGCGTGCAACGTGACGGTCATCTCCTGGCCGGGAGCGACCGGGCCGGCTGGTGCCTCGACGCGGTACTTTGTCCTCCGCCGGACAGTCCCATAAGCGGAAAGGTAGGGCATGACAGAGGCGCCCGCCGCTCCTCGGCACTGGGAGGCCGACGTCCTGCTGCGCGACGGCCGGACCGCCCACATCCGGCCGATCCGGGCCGAGGACGCCGACCTGCTGGTCGAGTTCTACAGCCGCGTCTCCGACGAGTCGAAGTACTACCGCTTCTTCTCGCCGATGCCGACCCTCTCGGCGCGCGACGTCAACCGGTTCACCCAGGTCGACCACGACCGCCGGGTGGCACTGGTGATGCTCCTGGGCGGGCGGATGATCGCCGTCGGACGCTACGACGCGGACCCCGCGTCGCACGAGCCGGAGGCCGAGGTCGCCTTCCTGGTCGAGGACGAGCACCAGGGGCGGGGCATCGCCCAGCTGCTGCTGGAGCACCTGGCCCAGGCCGGCCGCGAGCGCGGCATCGAGCGGTTCTCCGCCGAGGTGCTGCCCGACAACCAGCGGATGATCCAGACGTTCCGCGACGCCGGCTACCACGTCGTCAGCGGCTACGAAGACGGCGTGCTGATGCTGGAGTTCTCCATCGACCCGACCGACACCGCGGTCGGCGTGATGCGGGGCCGCGAGCACCGAGCCGAGGCGGCGTCGATCGAGCGGTTCTTCAACCCGCGCTCGGTCGCGATCATCGGCGCCAGCCGGCGCCAGGACACGATCGGCCAGGCGCTGGTCCGCAACCTCGTGACGGGCGACTACACCGGCCGGGTCTACGTCGTGAACCCGACGGCGGCCGCGGTGTCCGGCATGCCGGCGTACCCGTCGGTCACGGCGATCCCCGACGACGTCGACGTCGCGATCGTGGCCGTGCCGGCCGAAGCGGTCAACGACGTCGTGCTCGACTGCGCTGCCAAGGGTGTGCACGGGCATGATCGTGATCTCCTCCGGCTTCGCCGAGACCGGTGAGGAAGGGCGGCAGCGACAGCGCCACCTGGTCGGGCTCTCGCGGTCCTACGGGCTGCGGCTGATCGGTCCCAACTGCCTCGGCGTCATCAACACCGACCCGGCGGTCTCCGTCAACGCGTCGCTGTCCTCGGTGATGCCGCCGCGCGGCCGGGCCGGATTCTTCTGCCAGTCCGGTGCGCTGGGCTCAGCGATCCTCGAGAAGGTCCAGAACCGCGGCCTGGGTCTCTCGACCTTCGTCAGTGCCGGCAACCGCGCCGACGTGTCGGGCAACGACCTGCTGCAGTACTGGGAGGAGGACGACTCCACCGAGGTCGTGCTGCTCTACCTCGAGTCGATCGGCAACCCGCGCAAGTTCTCCCGGATCGCGCGCCGCGTCTCGCTGCGCAAGCCGATCATCGCCGTCCGTTCGGGCCGCACCACGCAGGGCGTGCCGATGGGCCACGCCGTACGCCGCATCGAGGCGCCCGCACAGGCGGTCGACGCCATGTTCCGGCAGGCCGGGGTGATCCAGGTCGACACGCTCGAGGAGATGTTCGACGTCGCCCAGCTGCTGGCCCACCAGCCGCTGCCGCGCGGGCGCAGGGTCGCGGTCATCGGCAACTCCGACGCGCTGGGCCTGCTCGCCGCCGATGCCGCGGCCGCCGTCGGCCTCGTGGTCAACAAGTCCGTGGCGCTCGGCGCCGAGGCCACCGCCGACGACTTCGAGGACGCCCTCGACGCCGCGATCGACGATCCCGAGATCGACTCGGTGATCGCGGTCTACATCCCACCGCTCAACGTGTCCGGCGAGGACGTCGCCAACGTGCTGGCTGCGGTGGGGGAGCAGTCCGACAAGCCGCTGGTCTCCTCCTTCCTGGGCGCCGAGGGCGTGCCCGAGCTGCTGCGGGTGCCCGACGTCGCCGGCTCGACCGCGGGTCGCGGCTCGGTGCCGTCGTACCCCGCCGTCGAGGCGGCGGTGCGGGCGCTCGCCCGCGTCGTCGAGTACGCCGTGTGGCTGCGCACCCCCGACGGCCCGCCGCCGGACCAGGCCGACGTCGACCTGGTCGCGGCCCGGAGGATCGTCAACGAGGCGCTCAGCTCGGACCCGGACGGCGCCGTGCTGACCACCGAGCAGCTCACCGGGCTCCTGTCGGCCGTCGGGATCGACCTGTGGGAGACCAAGCCGGTGTCCACCCTGCGCCAGGCCCAGGCCGCGGGTCGGGCGATGGGCTGGGACGTGGTGCTCAAGGCGACCGCCGAGCCCCTTCGCGAGCGCCCCGACCTGGCCCATGTGTGGCGCAACATCGGCAGCTCCGCGGAGATGCGTGAGGCCTGGCAGTCGCTGTCCACGCTGATCAAGGACCCGGAGAAGGCGCAGTTCGTGCTGCAGAAGAACGCGCCACCAGGAGTGCCGATCTCGATCAACAGCGTCGAGGACCCGCTGTTCGGGCCGGTGGTCTCGTTCGGCATCTCCGGGCCGGTCATCGAGCTGCTCGCCGACAAGTCCTACCGGATCCCGCCCCTGGGCGAGCGCGACGCGGGGGCGATGGTCCGCGAGGTGAAGAGCTCGCCGATGCTGTTCGGCTACCGCGGCGCCGAGCCGGTCGACGTCGAGGAGATCGAGCGGCTGATCGGGCGGGTCGCCCAGCTGCAGAACGACATCCCCCAGCTGGCCTCCCTGGAGCTGGGGCTGGTGCTCGTCGGCGTGCAAGGTGCCTCGGTGCTGACCGCGTCGGGCCGGGTGGCCCACGTCGCCGAGCCGCGCTCGGACCTCTTCGTGCGCCGGCTGACCGAGCAGGCGGGCGACACCGTCCCGGAGTGATCAAGCGACGGTGCTCGAGTACGAGCGTTGCGTCCCGAGCACCCGAGCGGCCAACATCCCCGGCTGACTGGCGCATGATGGAGCATGCCCAGCTCGAACCAATGGATCGCGTTCCTCGTCGCCTCGATCCTGTTCATCCAGGTGCCGGGGCCCAGCGTGCTCTTCATGCTCGGCCGCGCGCTGACCGTGAGCCTGCGCGACGCGCTGATCTCCGTGGTCGGCAACGGCCTCGGCCTGGTCACCCAGGTGCTGCTGGTCGCGCTGGGGCTCGGCGCCGTGGTGGCGGCCAGCGCGACGGCGTACACCGTGGTGAAGGTGGTGGGTGCCGGCTACGTGATCTACCTCGGCATCCAGGCGATCCGGCACCGCGCCGACGCCCGCAAGGCGCTGCTGCAGCGGTGCGCCGGAGCCGGAGGGACGCGGCCGCGCGCTCGGCACGGGTTTCGTCGTCGGTGTCACCAACCCGAAGACGATCGTCTTCTTCGTGGCGTTCCTCCCGCAGTTCACCTCCGAGTCCGCCGCTGCCGGGCCCGCAGCTCGCGGTGCTCGGCCTCGTCTTCGGCGCGATGGCGATCGCGTCCGACAGCATCTGGGCGATCCTGGCCGGCAAGGCACGTCAGTGGTTCGCCCGCAAGCCGACCCGCCTCGACAAGCTCGGCGTGGCCGGCGGAGTGATGATGATCGGGCTCGGCACGACCATGGCAGTGGCCGAGTGAGCAGAGGGTGACAGACTGCGGACATGCCGAGGCCTGTCCGTCAGCCACCCCACCGTCACGACGAGCGCGATCGCATGCGTGAGCTCCGGTCAGCGATCGACCTCACGGGCTACTACCCCGAGGTCGTCGCCGACAGCGTGGAGGGTGCGGTCGCCGGGGAGTCGGTGGTCTCGTTCTTCGTCCACCACGAGCCGACCTTCGAGCGCGACGAAGTACGCCGCCACCAGAGCGTGGTCGTGCTGACCCCGACCCGGCTGATCCTGGCGCACACCGACGAGCACACCGGCGACGACCTGCTGCCCGAGCCCTACACCTCCACCTCGACGGAGGCAGTGCGCCTGTCGGCAGTGAAGTCCGTGGTGGTCACGCGGATGACGGCCAACCCCACCTCTGGCCCGAAGGCGCCCGCCGAGGCCGTGATGACGATCGGCTGGGGCGGCGTGAGCCGGGTGGACCTCGAGCCGGCCGGCTGCAGCGACCCCGAGTGCGAGGCGGACCACGGCTACACCGGCGTCTTCGCCTCCGACGACTTCTCGCTGCGGGTCTCCGCGGCCGCCGACGGCGCCGACGCGGTGGCGCGGCTGCTGGCCTTCGCCGAGTCGCTCTCAGCGCGGACCCACAGCGACGCGTGAGCGCGTTCCAGGAGCCGGCGTACGGTGAACGGTCGCTCGGCGACGTGCTGCCGGCGGTCGGGGCCGCCCTCGGCGCGCCGGTCGGCGTGGCTCCTTCGCGGCTGGTGCTCCCCGACGCGCCGTCGTACGTCGTGTTCCTCGTCGACGGCCTCGGTGACGAGCTGCTGCGTCGCTACGCCCACGCCGCGCCGTACCTCTCCGCACTCCAGGCCGGCCAGCAACCTGGCACCGCCGGCGTGCCTTCGACGACCGCGACCAGCCTGACCTCGCTCGGCACCGGGCTGACGCCGGGTGCCCACGGCCTGGTCGGCTTCACGGCCAGGGTGCCGGGCACCGACCAGCTGCTCAACCACCTGTTCTGGGACCAGGACGTCGACCCGCTGGAGTGGCAGCCGCACACGACGGCGTTCTCCGGTCTGAGGGCGGCCGGGGTGACCGTGACGGTGGTCAACAAGCGCGCCTTCGACCGCAGCGGACTGACCGTGGCCGCTCATCGCGGGGCCGACTACGTCGGCGCCGACAAGGTCGGGGAGCGGATCGCCGCGGCGGTGGCCGCGTCGGCGGAGCGCCCGTCGCTGACCTACCTCTACGACGGCGACCTCGACTGGACCGGGCACAAGTGGGGTGTGGCCTCCAGCCAGTGGCTGATGCAGCTGTCGATGGTCGACGCCGAGGCCGAGCAGCTGCGCGAGGCGCTCCCCGCTGAGGTCCGGCTGCTGGTGGTTGCCGACCACGGCATGATCGACTCGCCTGTCGAGGGCCGCACCGAGGTCGACGACCACCCCGAGTTGCGCGACGGACTCGCGCTGCTCGGCGGCGAGGCGCGGTTCCGGCACCTCTACTGCCGCAACGGCGCCGTCGACGACCTGGTCGCGACCTGGTCGGAGCACCTCGGTGACCGCGCCGAGGTGATGACCAGGGAGGCCGCGATCCGGCGTGGCTGGTTCGGACCCGTCGACGCTTCGGTGCTGCCCCGGCTCGGCGACGTGATCGTCGCGTGCCGCGCCGACCACGCCGTGATGTCGACCACCGACTTCCCCTACGAGAACCAGCTCGTCGGCCTGCACGGCTCGCTGACGCCCGACGAGATGCTCATCCCGCTCCTGATCGACTGAGCTTCCGCTGACCCGTCAGAAGATCTTCTGACGGGTCAGCGGGGAATGGCTACTGGAGGACCATCCGGGGTTCGCCGTTGAGCAGGCCGGTGCCGGAGATCCGGCAGCTGCCGCCTCGGGTCGCGCCGCCGTTGTAGGCCTGCCGCACGCAGCTGCGGGTGGCGAGCTGGGCCCAGTAGTTGGGGTGCAGCGACTCCTGGATGTAGTACGGCGAGCTGCTGCCGAGCAGGTCGAGACCGTGCGGATCTGGTTGACCCACTCGGTCTGGTCGACGGCGCCGGCGCGAGGTCCAGTTCGCGATGCCGCGCTCCTCGTAGAGGCCGACGGTGTTCTCGCAGAGGCGACGCCCGTTGAACGCGGCGGAGAGGTCGAGCTTCTTGGCGTTGGGCAGGCCGGAGTCGGTGATGGCGCCCGAGACGGCGTTGTTGATCGTGGGCAGCGCGTAGTCGTTGGCCCAGTCGGCGTCGGCGTTCCAGAACCCGCAGCCGCCGGTGGACTGCCGCGAGTAGCCGCTCTCGGAGTAGCGGATGCCGCTGCCGCGCGGGATCGGCGACGGGTAGGTCTGCACGAGCAGGGTCCAGGACGTGTCGGTGTAGCCGGCGTTGCGCATCGCCGTCTGCACGTTGCGGAAGGCGCCGGCGATCCGGGCCCGCACCGCGGCGACGTTGGCGGCGGTGAAGTTGCTGACCACCGAGCTGTCGTCCTTGCAGTAGTCCTTCCACCACGTGGGGGAGGTGAGGAAGTCGGTCACGCACGACTGGACGATCGAGGCGAACTTGAAGTCGTTGCCGCCGATCGAGACCGTCGACCATCTTGACGTTGTGGGTGGTCGCGAACTGCTGGAGCGCCTTGGCCTGCCCGATCTGGCCGGCGCCGTTGTCGTAGAAGTCGAGGCCGGGCTTGAAGTTGTCGCCGTTGCTGGTGGCGGTCGTCGCGCCCGAGCACGCGAGGTTGAGACCGTTGACGCCGCCGCCGATGTAGGCCTCGGCCGACTTGCTGCGGTGGCAGCGGTTGATCTGCTCGCCGGTGCCGCTGGCGTTGTCGTAGTACGCCGTGGAGCCGAGCGCGTCGGCGCGGCTGCTCGAGGCGTTGCTGCTGCCGGCCCAGCGGCCGGCCTCGCCGCTGATGTAGGAGTCACCGAGGGTGACCACCCACGGGGTGCCGGACCCGGGGCCGTCGGCGGCGGCCGGTGAGGGCGCCAGGCCGATGACGCCGAGGAGCCCGGCGACGAGGGCGAGCAGGGCGGTGAGGACGGCAGTTCTGGTGGTGCGCACGCGAGCTCCCCATGAGTCGGCGGTCAGTTGGCTGTTGGCAACCTACTGATGAGTAGCCGTCTTGTGAAGAGCGTCACGCCGCGGCTCGGTCAGCCGAAGGGCAGCGGCTCCGGGGTCAGGCTGACCGCGTGGGCGCGGGCGGCGGTGAGCCGCCGGCGGTGGTGCTGCCGGCACAGCACCTCGTAGGCGACGTGAGCCGGGGCCTGGTCCTTGTCCTCGACGTCGCCGACCACGATGACCTCGCCCTCCACCACCATCACGCCGTCCTCGGTGCGGGCGTTGTGCGTGGCCCGCTTGCCGCACCAGCAGAGCGCCTCGACCTGGAGCACGTGGGTCCGGTCGGCCAGCTCCACGAGCCGGGCGCTGCCGGGGAACAGCTCGCTGCGGAAGTCGGTGAGGATGCCGAAGGCGAAGACGTCGATCTGCAGCTCGTCGACCAGCTTGGCGAGCTGCTCGACCTGGTCGCGGGTGTAGAACTGGGCCTCGTCGCAGACCAGGTAGTCGATCCGGCCGCCCCGCGTCAGCGAGTCGACGACGTAGCGCCAGAAGCTGAAGTCGTCGGCGACCTCGATCGCGTCGTGGGTCAGTCCCAGCCGGCTGGAGATGATCGCCTCGCCGGCCCGGTCGTGCGCGGTGAAGATCCGGCCGACCCGCCCGCGCGCGGCGTGGTTGTGGTTGGTCTGGAGCGCCAGCGTGCTCTTGCCGGAGTCCATGGTGCCGGTGAAGAAGTGCAGTTCAGCCACGGGACGTCATCCTTCCACGCCCGGGGATGCCCGAGGACGAGACCGGGCCGGTCGGACTCTCGTCCGACCGGCCCAGTGCTCGCTCTTAGCTCTGCTACGGGATCGCCGGCAGCGCGCCGAGGATCGTGGCCAGCACCGTGTCGACCACCGGCAGGGTGGCGGCCGACGAGAGGGCGTCACTCAGGGCGGTGTCCACTGCTGCGGTGAGGGTGGCCGCTGCCGGGTTCGGGTTGCCGACCAGGTCGATCAACGTGCCCAGGCCGACGGGCAGCGGGTTGTTGAAGACCGCCACACCGGTGCCGAGCATGAAGTCGATGACCAGGCAGCCGTCTGCACCGAGCGCGGTCTCGCTGGCCGACCAGGTGGCCGTGCCGAGGAAGTCCATCGTCCGGGCCGACGTCGTGTGACCGGCGCTGACGAACGGCGAGATCCACACCGGGTAGCCGTGCGGCTCGTCGGTCGCGGTGTCGACGCCGATCACGGCGCTGGCCGTGTTGACGAGGGCGCCGGGAGTGAACTTGCCCACGATGTGGTAGATCGGTCCGCCGACGAGTGCGCCGAGCGGGCCGACCGCCGGAACCTCCGGCAGCAGGTCGGTCTTGGTCACGGTGTAGCCGTCACCCGCGGTGCGGGTGAAGCGCTGCACCGCATCCGCCGAGGACGCCGTCTGCGTCGTGCAGGCGTTGCCGGTGATGTTCAGCGAGGAGTAGATGTCCAGGATGACACCTGCCTGCACCGTGGCGTCCGAGCTGATGTGGACGCCGTTGGGGTGCAGCGTCGGGTCGATCTGGAGCGCGTTCATCAGGCTGAGAGACGTCTCCGTCGCCGTTGCCGCGCACGATCACCTTGGTGTTGAGCAGCGTCGGCAGGTCGATGCCGGCCACTGCTGCCCGGTCGCTCAGTCGCTGGAGCACGTCGTGGTAGAACGCGTCGCCGGCCGTGCCGAGCGAGGTCAGCACCCGAGCGGAGCCACCGATCTTCGCGGTCGCGACGAACGCCTTGGTCTCGAGGTCGAACACACCGATGAGCGCGTTCGGGTCCGTCTCCGAGTTGCCCGGCTGGTTGATGATGACCAGGCGCGGGATGCACCCGGACTCGGCCGGCACACAGGGGACTGCCGCCTGCGGGATGCAGGTGGACGGGTCGGTGCCACAGGTGGCCGGGTCGGCGGGCAGCAGGAACGGGCCGCGCAAGGAGTAGATCGTCAGGCTGCTGTTGGTGCCCTGGTAGATCGGCGAGGTCGCCGAGCCGATGGACCAGCGGAACTCCTTCGGCGTGATGTTGAAGCTGACCTTGCCGTTGCCGAAGACGTCCTTGAAGTTGGCCTGCCACGGGCGGTACTCGAACGTCGTCGATCTCCGAGACCACGCCCGGGGTGACGGTGGTGCCGCGTCCCGGTGCCGATGGCGCAGGCGCCGAGGCCGGTCTTGACCATGTTGTGGGTCGTGGTGGTGACCGTGTAGACGCCGGCGGGCTTGCCGGTCAGGTCGAGGGTCTTGTGGATGCCGATGGTGTTGCCCGCGAAGTCACCGCGGACGTTGGTGTTGCCCGGCGCGGGCTGCGGGTCGAGCGGCTGGTTGGCGGGCCGAGAAGAAGCCGCCGAGCGTCATGTTGCGGACCGGGCTGGTCGCGTCCAGCAGGACGCTGCTGTCGGGTGCGATGACCGTGACGGTCGTCCGCGGCGAGTTGTTGGTGCCGGCGGGGTTGTCGCCGCGGCAGCTCGTGACGAGCTGCCGTAGTTGGCGGCAGCTGGCGGGCGCGAAGCTCGGCGGCGGCGTTGGAGCGGTAGTAGGTCACGCCGGGGTGTCGACGTCGATGTTGACGCGTGCTGTCACGGACGACGTCGGGGTCGGTCGCGATCGCGGCCGGCTCGGTCGGCGTGACCGTCGTGGCGGCGGTGGCGAGCCGGACAGGGCGACGGTTGCCAGGGAGGCGGCCGTCGAGCATCGCAGCGATGGCTGCCGCAGCGGCGCGTCGGCCACCGGATGGCCGTCGTAGGAAGGAGCGAGACAAGGTGGATCTCCCATAGTTTGCCGATCGCACCCGAGACGGTCGAGGTGGATGTGGTGGCGGGCCGTAACCCGATGGATACAACGAGGCAGAAACGCAGCGGGAACGGTCCTCCACCGACAGGTCTGGACCAGAAATTCAGGTTTGGGCGAGTCGCTGCCAGTGGGGGTCCTCGCCTGGTACGAAGGCGGCTGCTGTCGGCGGATCTCAGGCTGGCAGGCTGGTCTCATGACCGGCCCACTGATCACCGCGACCGAGCTGCGCGACGTGCTGGGCCACGGTGACGCTGCTCGACGTCCGCTACCGGACCGGTGGTCCTCCCGGAGCAGCCCGAGTACGCCGCGGGGCACCTCCCGGGAGCGGCCTACGTCGACCTCGACCTGGCCCTCGCCGCGCCCCCCGGAGCCGGTGGCCGGCATCCGCTGCCCGAGCCGGACGTGTTCGAGGCGGCGATGCGGCGGGCCGGCGTGAGCGGTGACCGGCCGGTCGTGGTCTACGACGACTGGTCGGGGCATGCTGCCGGCCGGGCCTGGTGGCTGCTGCGCCACCACGGTCACCCCGACGTGCGGGTGCTCGACGGCGGGCTGTCGGCGTGGGTGGTCGACGGCGGGGCGCTCGAGAGCACCGTTGTCGACGTGGTGCCTGGCGACTTCACGGTGCAGGACCAGAAGCGCATGCCGGTGGTCGAGGCCGACGGGGTGCTCGACGTGCCGGTGCTCGTCGACGCCCGGGCGCCGGAGCGCTTCCGCGGCGAGGTCGAGCCGATCGACCCTGTCGCCGGACGGATCCCCGGCGCGGTCAACGTGCCCACGTCGACCAACCTGCGCGTCGACGGCACCTTCCGCAGCGCCGACGAGCTGCGGGCGCTGTACGCCGCGGCCGGCGTGACCGGCGACGCCGAGGTGGCGGCGTACTGCGGATCGGGCGTGACCGCCATCCACGACATCATCGCGATGGAGATCGCCGGCATCCGGGCGGCGCTCTACCCGGGCAGCTGGAGCGGCTGGATCACCGATCCGGGCCGTCCGGTGGAGACCGGCGCTCCGCGGCGCTGACGCCTACCAGTGGATGCCGCGGAAGACCTTGGCGAGCATGATCTGCTCGGTCTCGCGGGTGCCGCCCTCGGCGACCTGACCCTTGGCGGCGGCCGAGTCGGGGAAGACGTGGTAGGCCATGTTGAGCAGGCGGAAGGCCGCCTTGGGGGCGACCGTGTGCGCGATCGCGCCGGCGTTGCCGAGCATCGTGTTGATCTCGTGCGGGCGCTCGACCAGGGCCTTGATCACCGTGTCGGCGGCCTGGGCCGGCGAGATCGTGGGGAACTTGTCGTAGATCTTGGTCGGGGCGATCATCGGCGTCCGCACCAGCGGCATGTGGATGTTGGTGAAGGTGATGCCGTTGCCGACGACCTCCGACGCCACGACGTTGCTCCACGAGTCGAGCGCCGACTTGGAGGCGACGTACGCGGAGAACCGCGGCGGGTTGGTCTGCACGCCGATCGAGGAGATGTTGACGATGTGTCCGGACTTCTGGCTGTGCATCGCCGGCATCAGCCCCATGATCAGCCGGATGGCGCCGAAGTAGTTGAGCTGCATCGTGCGCTCGAAGTCGTGGAAGCGGTCGTGGAGAGGCGCAGCGACCGCCGGATCGAGCGACCGGCGTTGTTGACGACGAAGTCGACCGACGGCAGCTCGTTGGTGAGCTGCTCGCACAGCCGGTCGATCGCCTCGAGGTCCGAGAGGTCGCACGGGAAGACGTGGGCGGTGCCGCCGCGCATCTCGATCGTCGACTTGGTCTCCTCCAGCTTGTCCTTGCCGCGGGCGACGAGGACGGGGATGCCGCCGGCCTGCGCGACCTTGAGCGCCGTGACCTGTCCGATGCCGGAGGAGGCGCCGGTGATCACGACGTGCTTGCCGGACAGCGCCGCGCGAGCCTTGGAGTCGCGGGCGGTGGTCTGGTCGAGGTTCTCCTCCCAGTAGCCCCACAGTGTGCGGGCGTAGGTCTCGAGGTCGGGCACCGCGATGCCGGAGCCGGCCAGCGCCTTCTCGGTGATCCGCGAGTCGAAGACCGGTTTGAACCCGGTGTGCGCGAGCACCTCGGCGGGGATCCCCAGCCGGCCGACCGTCTGGTCGAGCACTGCCTGGACGGCGCCGAGCTTCACCAGCCCGTTGGCGATCGTCGACGGGCGCAGCTGCCGCGGGATCATGCCGAACAGCCCACCACCGCCGAGGCGGTCCATAGGCGTGGCGAACTGCGGTGCGCCGGCGGCTTCGGCGAACGCGTTGATCATGTCGACGGTCGGCTGTGGCTCGGGGTTGACGAGGTGGAAGGCCTCGCCGTCGCGGTCGGGCAGGTGGCCGAGGTGGTCCATCGCCTTGGCGACGTAGTCGACCGGCACGACGTTGGTGTCGCCGAGGTCGACCCCGACCAGCGGCAGCCAGGCCGGCAGAACGTCGCGCATCATCTTCAGGACGGGGAAGAAGTAGTAGGGACCGTCGACCTTGTCCATGGCCCCGGTCTGGGAGTCACCGACCACGATCGCGGGCCGGTAGACCCGCCACGGCACCGTCGACTCGGTGCGCACGATCTTCTCCGACTCGTACTTCGTGCGGTGGTACGGCGACGGCAGGTGCTGACCCTCCTCGAACATGGTCTCGTCGAAGTGGCCCGAGTAGTCACCCGCGGCGGCCACCGACGAAACCTGGTGGAAGCGCCCCACCTGGAGCCTGCCTGCCAGCTCGACGGCATTGCGGGTGCCGCCGACGTTCATGGTCTCGTTGGTGGCGTCGTCGGCGGTCATGTCGTAGATCGCCGCGAGGTGGAAGAAGTGGTCGATGCTGCCGGTGTGCTCCGCGACCCAGGCAGGGTCGACGCCGAGCTCGGACTGGGCGAGGTCACCCACCACCATCTGCACGCGGGTGGAGTCCCACCGCCGCATCAGCGTCTCCATGCGCGCCTTCGACCCCTCGCGCACGAGCACGAAGATGTCTCCCTCGCGGTGGTCGACGAGCTCTTGGACGAGGAAACGGCCGATGAAGCCGGTGGCGCCGGTCACGAAGTACGACATGCTCGGAGCGTACTTGCTGGTAACCCGTGTTGGGCAGGGGTCCGGGGCTGGCTTGATCTCGCCCGCCGTCACGACCTCGCAAGCTCGGTCGCGGGACTTGCTCGACTTTCTCGCGTGAATAGCTCAGCGCTGCCGCGCTGAGCTATTCGCTCGAACCACCAAACATGATCTCGTCCCAGCTCGGCACGGAAGCCCGGCCCTTCTTCTTCTGCACCGCGCGTCGCGAGGGAGGTTCGTGGCTCGCCTCGTCGGGCTCGCCGGCGTCGTCGGAGTCTTCGGCCCGGTCATGCTCGACCTCCTCGGCCGCAGCAGCCTCGGCCGCCTCCTCGCGCAGCTCCGGGTCGTCGGAGGCGGGGGAGTCGTCGAGGAACGCCTCCACCGGCTGCTCGGTGTGGACCAGCTCGATCGCGTCCACCCCGAGGGGGAGCTCGTCGAGGGTGCTGGCCGGGGCGGAGTCGTTGCCCGGCACTGCTGACAACCTGCGGCGGCGCTCCTGGAGGTCGTCGGGCGGGGCCTGGGGTGGTGCCTCGGGGCCGGCGACGACCTCGCCGACCAGCCAGCGGGCGTCGTCGTTGTCGAGCAGCGCGAAGTTGCCGGGGGCGTCGAAGGTGAACTGGGCGGTGCCCTCGCGCGGGCCTTGGAGCTGGCCGCCGAACTGCGCGGTCAGCGCCCAGCGACCGTCCTCGCGTCGCCAGGCGTCCCAGATGACCGTGGTCGGGTCGACGTTGAGAGAGCGCAGGTGGGCGGCGACCGCCTCGCCGAGGGTGCGGACCTGGCTGGTGTCGCCACCGCGGCGGCGCACGGACGCTCGCTGGGCGCGCTCGGCGACGTGTTGGCGTTCGTCGAGCACGGGACCGGCGTACACCATGATCTTGTCCACGCTCGTCTGGGCCGCCTGGGCCACCGCTTCGGGGGTCTCTCCGGCCCGGATCCGGGCCTGGATGTCACGGGGCCGAATCACACTTTCCATCTGAATCTCCAACTGGCCGAGGCGTGAGGTGTCGCCGTTCAGGGCGGCCCGCAAGCCGGGAGTGATGTCGAGCGTGAACTCCACGCCTTTGTCGCTGACCAGGAGCAACCTCTTGCCGTCGTCGCTCACTCCGGCGAGCGTGAGGTGGGCCATGGCCTGCTTTCCCCTGCGGGTCGTGCGGTGGTGCCTTCGGTTTCGGCGAGCCTACGCCAGCGCGGGTGCCGAACCACGGCAGCGCGCGGCGTGCCTGACCTGCTTATCCCTCTCGATAGCCTGCCCAGGTGGCGCAGACCCTGGTGACCCTCGACCTGGTCGGCATCTTCGTGTTCGCGATCTCAGGTGCGCTGGTGGCCGTGCGCAAGGACCTGGACATCTTCGGCGTGCTGGTGCTGGCGGGCACGACGGGTCTGGGCGGCGGGTTCCTCCGCGATGTGCTGATCGGCGCGATCCCGCCTGCCGCACTGGCCGACTGGCGCTACCTCTTGGTGCCGGTCGGCGCCGGGCTGCTCACCTTCGCCTACCACCCGGCGCTGGCCCGGATGGAGCGACTGGTCAATGTCTTCGACGCCTTCGGGCTCGCCCTGTTCTGCGTCGCCGGGGCGCTGAAGGCCCTCGACTACGGGCTCGGCCCGGTGCCGGCCGCGCTGATGGGCATGGTGACCGGCATCGGCGGCGGCATGCTCCGCGACGTGCTGGCCGGCCGGGTGCCGGTCATCTTCCGCGGCGAGCTCTACGCCACCCCGGCCCTCGCGGGAGCGGCCGTGGTCGTGGTCGGCGACCGGCTGGACGTGCCAGTGGTCGCGGTGGCGATCCTCGGCGCCGGGGTGTGCCTGGTCTGGCGGTTGCTCGCGATGTGGCGCGACTGGAGCGCCCCCATGGCGACCGGTCCTGCCAGCGTCTAGCCGGGCAGGCGTTCTCCGATCGGCAGGGCGTATCCGGCGGCGAGGTCCTCGAAGGTGGCGACATCGGCGACGGCGACCTCGCAGGTGCCTGCGGGGATCACGCAGGTCACGAGGTCGACGGGGTCCTGCTCGCGGTCGGCGGCCAGGACCACCAGCGTCTCGGCATCGAGCCAGTCGTAGCCGGTGGCGAACCAGACGTCCAGGTCGAGAACGATCGGCTGGCCCGTCGCGCTCTCGAAGACCTCGGGCTGGTCGGCGTCGAACGATGCCCACCGGGCGTCGGGCGAGAAGAAGCCGACGCTGGCGTAGACGTCAGGGAGTCGGACCCGTTGACCATTGCCCTCGAGGTCGGTGCCGTGGTCGCCGGCACTTGTGGCCAGCCAGCCGTCTTCCACGGCAAGGAGCTCGAACCCGCTCGCGACGTCGCCGTCCACCACCGCAGCCGTCTCCGAGTCGAGGTCGAATGACACCAGCCCGCGCTGGTCGCGCCAGTACGCGGCGTCGCCGTCGATGCCGAAGAGGTACGCCGGGTCTGCCTCGTCGGCAAGAAGCCCCATTCCCGGCGCGGTCGCCTCGCTGTTGCGCACGATCTCTCCGGTCGACTGGTCGAAGAACACGAACGCCGGTCGTTCGGCCGTGAGCATCCACCCAGCCCGCCAGCGGGCCTTCGACGTCGGAGACCAGGCGAGGGTGCTGAGCATCGGTCTCACCGATGAGGGACACACTCCCGGCCGCGACCGACCAGATCTGGCCGCCCCGGTCGGCGACGACGTACCCGACGCTGGTGCGGACGTACGCACTGACCTGGTGACCGACCTCGACCGAGTCGTTGCCTGCGTGGATCACCGACCCGTGTGCGTACGTCGGCGCAGCGACTGTCAGTGGATCGTTCGCGATGGCCGGACCCGGCTGGTCGGCAGGACCGCCGCCCGAGAGTGCCGTCACGACGACCAGGACGGCAGCGGTCGCGGCGGCAGCGCCACCGCCGGCCGCAGCGAGGCCGCGCCGGCGAGCGCGCCGAGAGCCGTCGCGGACCAGGAGGTCCACGTCCGGAATCTCGAAGTCCGGGAGGGAGGCGCGGTCGTGCATGAGGGTCTTCAGCTTCTCGGTCATCGGTTCACCACCAGGTCGGAGAGGGGAAGGAGGTCGGGGTCGTCTCCCAGTTGGTCGCGCAGCTTGCTGAGGCCCGCGGACACCTGGCTCTTGACCGTGCCCACGGCACAGCCCATCGCCTCCGCGGTCTGGGCCTCGGTGAGGTCCTCGTAGTAGCGCAGGACGATCGCGGCTCGTTGGCGAACGGGCAGCCGCTGGAGCGCGGACCAGAGCAGGGCGCCCTGCACGACGCTGTCCTCGTGCCCCGAGGTCTGAGCCTCGGGCACGAAGCCGTCAGGACGCTCGCCCTGCCAGCCCTTGCGGCGGAACCACGTGATCGCCGTGGTCGTGATCGCCTTGCGGCAGTAGGCCTCGGCGTTGGCCTTGTCGCGCAGCCGTGGCCAGGCGGCGTAGGTCTTGACCAAGGCTTCCTGCACCAGGTCCTGGGCCAGCTGCACCTCGCCGACCATCAGGTACGCGGCTCGGTGGAGCGCGGGCGATCGTCCATGGACGAACTCCGTGAACTCCTCACGTCTGCTCATGCTCACCCAGACGACTCGACCACACCGAAAGGTTCGGTCGGGTCAGCCAAGCACGCGTCGCAGGTAGGTGTTGGCGAAGACGCGGTCAGGGTCGAGGCGGTCGCGCATGGCGACGAACTCGCCGAACCGCGGGTAGTTCTCGGCCAGGTCACCGGCCTCGCGCGTGTGCACCTTGCCCCAGTGCGGGCGGCCGCCGTGGGCGCGCAGGATCGGCTCCAGCAGGCCGAAGTACGCCGCATGCTCGGCCCGGCGGTGGGTGTGGAACGCCAGGTAGAACGAGTCGCGGCCGTACGCCGTCGACAGGGGGATGTCGTCGGCAGGGGCGACCCGGATCTCGACCGGGAAGCTGATCCGCAGGTCGGAGGCCTCGATGGCCGCGCGGACCTCCTCGAGCACGGCCAGGCCTGCCGCGCGCGGCACGGCGTACTCCATCTCGCGGAAGACCACCTTGCGCTCGGTGGTGAAGACGCGGTGGGCGACGTTGCTGTAGGTGCGGGCGCCGAGCATCCGGGCGTTCAGCTGGTTGGCCCGCGGGATGGCGCGGGGGAGCCGGTTGAGCGCCGCGGTCTCGAGGCCAAAGAGCCGGTTGGAGAGGAAGTCGTCGTCGAGCCACTCGCGGAACCTGGACAGTGGCCGGGCCTCGGACAGGTCGGCGTCGAGCCGGTTGTTGCGCTTGGTCAGCATCCGGTCGGTGTGGGGGAACCAGTACATGTCGACGTGGTGGTTGGCCGCGGCCAGCTCGTCGAAGGACCCGATGGCCTCGTCCCACGACATCGGCTCCTCGACCGCCTCGAGCAGGAACAGCGGCTCGACGGCGAACGTCACCGACGTGATGACGCCGAGGGCGCCGAGGCCGATCCGGGCGAGCTCCAGCACGTCGGGGTGCTCGTCGCGGCTCGCGCGAAGCACTTCGCCGGTGCCGGTGACCAGCTCGAGGCCGACCACCTGGGCGGCGAGGCTCGCGGCCACGCCACCGGTGCCGTGCGTGCCCGTGGAGATCGCGCCGGCCAGGGTCTGCTCGGCGATGTCGCCCATGTTGTGCAGGCTGAGCCCGCGGGCCTCGAGCGCCGCGTTGAAGTGCTTGAGCTGCGTGCCCGCTAGCGCCGTCACCGTCATCGCCTCGCCGTCGACGTCGACGATCCCGGTCAGGCCGTGCGGGCGTGAGCATCGTGTGCTCGGGAGCGGCGATCGCCGTGAAGCTGTGGCCGGTGCCGACCATCTTCACCGTGGTGCCCTCGGCCCGGGCCCGCTCGACCTCGGCGACCACGGCGGAGACATCGGCCGGCTCGCAGACCCGGGTCGGCCTGGTCGACTCGAGACCGGACCAGTTCCGCCACCCCTCACTCACGCGATCGGAGCCTAGACGTCCTAGGGTTCGCTTCCATGGCAGACGTCCCCGCAACCGGCACCCACGGCAACGGCCCGGACCGCAACAAGTGGTTCCAGCAGATGCTCGGGATGTTCCCACCGGGACGCGCTATCGACCTGGGGTCGGGGCACGGCACGTTCGCGCGCGACGCGGCCGACCGCGGCTGGACGGTGACCGCGCTGGACGCCCGTGGCGACCGGTTCCCGACCGACGAGCCGCGCGTCGACTGGCAGGTCGGTGATGTGCGCACCGCCGATCTCAGCGGCTACGACCTCATCCTGTGCCTCGGGCCTCTTCTACCACCTGACCCTCGACGACCAGCTCGGCCTGCTGGCGCGCGCCAAGGGCCGCCGATCATCCTCGACACCCACGTCGCCAACGACCGCAAGGGCGGCACGCCGTTCCGCCTGTCCGAGCCGGTCACCCTCCAGGGCTACACCGGGCGCAACTACCTCGAGCCCGACCAGGCCACCCACTCCCACGCCTCGTGGGGCAACGAGCTGTCGTTCTGGCCGCGCACCCGCGACCTGTACAAGATGCTGGCCGACCACGGCTACGACGTGCTGACCGCGACCCCCTGGTACGAGCCGTCGCGGACGTTCTTCCTCTGCCTGCCGGTGCGCTGAGGGTCACTTCGCGGTGGCATCGTCCCGGACCCGCGGGATGGTCTGGGCCGCGATAGCCGCGACGACGCCCGCGCCGAGGCTGACCAGGTACGCCGCCGAGGCGCCGAACTCGTCCACCACGAAGCCGCTGGCGGTGGCACCGGGGGCGACGCCTGCCACCAGGCCGGTCTGCATGATCGCCATCCCCTCGGTGAGCCGGGAAGACGGCACCACCTGCTCGGTGAGCGACAGGGTGGCGACCAGGGTCGGCGCGATGGCGAGGCCACCGAGCAGCAGCATCAGCCCCATCAGCGGCACCGACCCGATCAGGGACAGCGGCGCCATCGCGCAGGCCATGCCGAGCGCGCCCCAGCGCACCCGGACGGCGGGGCCGCCCTTCCAGTGCACGGCTCCGGTGATCACGCCGGCGACCAGGCTGCCGAGCGCCCACAGGGCGAGCAGCGGGCCGGCGTACGCCTTGCTGCCCTGCTCCTCGCCGAACGCGACCGTGGTGACCTCCGCGGCTCCGAAGAGGACGCCGAGGGCCGCGCAGACCACCGCGAGGGGGACCACGGTCCGCCACGGCAGCGGCGGCCGGGCGCCGACGGAGCGGTCATGGCGGGTGGGCCGGCGGCTCGGTGGTCCGCTGGGCGCTGAAGGCCAGGCTCCCTGCAACCCCGGCCACGATCGCCGTCGCCAACCCCGCCACCGGGTCGATGGCGGTGGCCAGCACCGTCACCAGGATCGGCCCGAGCATGAAGACGGCCTCGTCGACCACTGCCTCCAGGGCGTAGGCGGTCTGCACCTCGGCCGGAGCGCTCAGCACGTAGGACCAACGCGCCCGGACACAGGACCCGATCTGGGGGAGCGACGCACCGCCCAGCGCCGCGAACACGTACGCCACACCGATCGGCCAGTCGGCCTCGACCGACCAGATCAGCATCACCATCGCGATCCCGAAGATCACGCTGGCGCCGCTGAGCACCCTGGCCTGCCCGAGGTTGTCGACCAGCCGGCCCTGGAAGATGGCCAGGATCGCGTTGGCGATCATGTACGCCGCCGCGACCGCGCCGGCGACGCCGTAGGAGCCGGACTGGCCCTGCACCAGCAGCACGATGCCGAGCCCGACCATCGAGATCGGCAAGCGGGCGAACAGACCGGTGATGCTGAAGCGCGCCGTGCCGGGGCGGCTGAGGATCCGGCGGTAGGAGTCGAGCATCAGAGCGTGAGACTAGATCCATACGATGAGGTCGTGCCTAATCCGGAAGCCCGCGACTCTCTGCCCGACGTCACTCCGTACGACGCCCTCTTGCTGGTCTCGTTCGGTGGTCCGGAGAAGCCGGAGGACGTGATCCCTTTCCTCGAGAACGTCACCCGCGGCCGCGGGATCCCCCCGGAGCGGCTGGCGGAGGTGGGCAAGCACTACGACCTGTTCGGCGGCAGATCTCCGATCAACGACCTCAACCGCGCCTTTCTGAGCGCCCTGCGCACCGACCTCGCGGGCGCTGGGATCGACCTGCCGGTCTACTGGGGCAACCGCAACTGGGATCCCTACCTCACCGACACGGTCGCCAAGATGACGGCCGACGGGGTGACCCGCGCGGCCTGTTTCGTGACCAGTGCCTACTCGTCCTGGTCGAGCTGCCGGCAGTACCGCGAGAACCTCTACGACGCCGTCGACGGCGTGGCCGATGCCCCCGTGCTGGACAAGCTGCGCCACTACTTCAACCACCCGGGCTTCGTGGAGCCCGTCGTGGACGCGGTGCTGGCCGCGCTGGCGGACCTGCCGGACGGCGTACGCGACCGGGCTCGGTTGGTGTTCGTCACCCACTCGATCCCCACCTCGATGAACGAGACGAGCGGGCCGCCGGCCGCGCGCGGCTCCTATGTCGCGCAACACCTCGACGTGGCGGCGGTGGTCACCCAACGGCTGCACGAGGAGACGGGGGTGCTCCACGCGCAGGATCTCGCCTTCTGTTCGCGCTCGGGGCCGCCCCAGGTGCCCTGGCTCGAACCCGACATCAACGACCACCTGACGGCCTTGAGCGAGGCGGGTGCCGCGGCGGTGGTGATGGTGCCGGTGGGGTTCGTCTCCGACCACATGGAGGTCATCTACGACCTGGACACAGAGGCGATGGCCACGGCCGAGCGACTCGGCCTCCCGGCCGGCAGGGCCGCCACCCCGGGCGACGACCCCCGCTTCGTGGCGCTGGTGCGCGACCTGCTGCTCGAGCGGGCGACCGTCGAAAGCGGCGGCGAGGTGGCCCGCGCTGCCGAGGGCGACATCGGTCCGCTCTGGGACAGCTGCCCCGTCGACTGCTGCCCCAACCCGCGGGGCGATCGACCGGCGCTGTGCGGCCAGTGACAGTTCCCGTGAGTGACATCGATGCCCTGGCCGATCTCGCCATCGAGGCTGCCCGTGCGGCTGCGGAGCTGGTGCGCGACCGCGCGACCCGGCGGGTCGTCGTTGCCGCGACCAAGTCCACCGATGTCGACGTGGTGACCGAAGCGGACCGAGCCTCCGAGGAGCTGATCCGCGCGCTGATCGGAAGGGTCCGCCCCGACGACGCTTTCCTGGGGGAGGAGGGCGATGACGTCGCCGGCACCTCCGGAGTCCGCTGGGTCGTCGACCCGATCGACGGCACCGTCAACTTCCTCTACGGCCTGCCGCAGTACGCCGTCTCCATCGCCGCCGAGGTCGACGGCGAGATCGTCGCGGGCATCGTGCTCGACGTCGCCTCCGGCACCGAGTACGTCGCCCGGCCCGGGCTCGCCGGCGTCGTGGCGCTGCGCGACGGAGAGCCGATCGAGGTGCGCCCGCCGGCGCCGTTGAGCCATCGGCTGATCGGCACCGGCTTCAGCTACGACCCCGGCCGGCGCGAGATCCAGGGAGCCGCCGTAGCCCGGCTGCTGCCGCACGTGCGCGACATCCGCAGGTTCGGCGCCTGCTCCCTCGACCTGTGTCTGGTGGCCGAGGGCCGGCTGGACGGTTATGTCGAGGAGGGCGTCAATCTCTGGGACCACGCGGCCGGGGGACTGATCGCCCGGGCCGCCGGGGCCCGGATGGAGGAGCTGCCCGGAGCTGGTGGCGCTTCGCTCCTCCTGTGTGCTCCTGGTCACGGTTTTACCGAGTTTCGCGCTGCGGTGCTCGACGCGGGCTTCGCCGCTCCGGCTACGCCCGTTTGAGCGGGGAATACCCCGCCGCGAGCCCACGTTGACGTGACTTCCTGAGACCGGTGTAGGCACCGGGGCGGGGATGGTGCACAATCTGGCGCGCCGGACACAGGTGAGGGGAGTGAGCGAACGCGATGGCGACTGACTATGACGCACCGCGCAAGAACGAGGAAGATCAGTCCGAGGAGAGCATCGAGGAGCTCAAGGCCCGTCGGCACGACAAGAACTCGGGAAAGGTCGATGAGGACGAGGCGGAAGCCGCCGAGTCCTTCGAGCTTCCGGGTGCGGACCTGTCCCACGAAGAGCTGGCAGTCGAGGTCAAGCCCAAGCAGGATGACGAGTTCACCTGCATGAGCTGTTTCCTGGTCCACCACCGCAGCCAGCTCGCGGACGAGAAGAAGATGATCTGCAAGGACTGTGCTTAAAGACCCAGTTCGACGATGAAGGCCGCGACCCTTGGGTCGCGGCCTTTGCTGTCTCTCCGCGTCAGGTAATGGGGGTGGGCGCGCTCGCGTCCTGGTTGTCCTTCTGCAGTCCGGGGGGCAGGTGCCCGGTGGACTTGGCGTAGTAGCTCGCGGCCTTCCTGGTCGCCAGCATCCGGGCCAGCGCGATCAGCGTGCCGCTGACGGCGGCCCAGGTGACGGCCTCCCAGATGTCGACGTCGGGATCGGCCGGGTTGGCGGGCGGGTTCTTGCCCGTGGCCGCCTTCCACGAGGTGTTGAGGCCCTTCTTGGCCATCGCGGCTGCACCCAGCGCTGCCGCCAGGGAGAATGCCGACCAGACCTTGGAGCTATCGGATGCCATGTGCCGACATTACCCAGCCGGGGGAGTTCCATTCGGACCGGCCGGGGGCGCGAGACCGGTGACAGCAGCGGCGAGCTGGTCGGGGTGTCGGGTGCAGACCAGCCAGTACGGCGCGGGGTCGGCCGGGTCCGTGATCATGACCTTGACCGCGCGCTTCAGGTAGGGGCGCAGCACCAGGTAGGCGCGGGCGTCGGCCTCGGGGCCGGCCACCCGCCGGGTCTGCTCGGGATCCAGTGCCTCGGCGGTGCCGAGAAAGGTGCCGGCGATGTGCGCCCGACCGGCGCGCAGCTCGCCGTCGGCGACCTCGATCCGGGCACCGCCGTAGGAGAGGAAGCAGGCGGCCAGGAGCAACAGGGCACCGCCGGTGACCGGCCAGGCGACGGATTCGGGCACCGCCACGATCAGGGCGAGCCAGAGGGTGGCCACCAGCATCGTGCCCTGCACCCACCAGCGCAACGGGACGCCGAGCCGCTCGCGGTAGGTCACCGGGTCGGAGGTCGTCGCCACGGGGCAAAGCCTCGCATCAGTCAGGGTGCGCCAGGGCATAGGGTCCGTTCGTGCTCGACATCGCGATCCTCCGGCTGGACCCCGAGCTGCCGCTCCCGGCGTACGCCCACCCGGGTGACGCCGGCGCCGACCTGCTGACCACGGTCGACGTCACCCTGGCGCCCGGCGAGCGGGCGCTCGTGCCGACCGGCATCGCGATCGCGCTGCCGCAGGGATACGTCGCCCTGGTGCACCCGCGCTCGGGCCTCGCCGCCAGGCACGGGCTCTCGATCGTGAACACCCCTGGCACCATCGACGCCGGCTACCGCGGTGAGATCAAGGTGCTGCTGATCAACCACGACCCCCGCGACACGATCGAGCTGCGACGGGGTGACCGGGTCGCGCAGCTGGTGATCCAGCGCTACGAGCAGGCGCACTTCAGTGAGGTCGCCGAACTCCCCGAGAGTTCGCGTGGAGACGGGGGTTACGGTTCTACTGGAGGCTTCGGGTCCGCTGCACCACCTGCGGCACCCGCCCGGCCCGCCACCCCCGACCAGGAGAATGCTTCGTGAAGTTCCGCCGCACCAAGGACGAGGTCTCATCGGTCGATGTGACCGACGAGTCCGAGACCCCCACCGAGGAGACGGAGACGCCCGCCGGCCCCTACGACGCCGACGAACTGCCGGACGACGGGGTGGAGCGCGTGGATCTCGGATCGCTCCTCATCCAGCCGGAGCAGGGCCGCGAGCTGCGCCTCCAGGTCGACGAGGCGTCGGGCAACGTGCAGTCGGTGATCCTTGCCGGACCTGACGGGGCGATCGAGCTGCGGGCCTTCGCCGCACCGCGCAACGGAGACCTGTGGAGCGAGATCCGTCCGCAGATCGCCGCCGAGATGGCCCAGCGGGGCGGCACCGCCACCGAGCGCGAGGGCCGGTTCGGCACCGAGCTGGTCTGTCAGGTGCAGGTGCAGCGGCCCGAGGGCGGCGACGCAGTGCAGCCCTCCCGCATCGTCGGGATCAACGGACCCCGGTGGCTGCTCCGCGCCACGTTCCTCGGCAAGCCGGCGGTCGAGACCGAAGGCGTCGACGACTGGGAGGCGACCGTCACCAAGGTGGCCGTACGCCGCGGCGCCCACGCCATGCGCGTCGGTGAGGCGCTGCCCGTGATCCTCCCCGAGACGGCCCGCCGAGTGCCTCCCACCGAGGCCTGAGCGGGCTCGACGATGCCCGAGAAGAGCAAGCTGCGGAGCACGATCAGCCGCTGGGCCAACAGCAGCGACCAGCACGCACGTGACCTGCGCCGGACCCACACCGAGTCCGGTGAGCTGACCATCGCCGACGCGCCGGACCGCCAGATCGTCGAGCTGCGCGGCACGCTGCGCACCGTCACCCTGCGTCCGCGGGGCGGCGTGCCGGCGCTCGAGGCCGAGCTCGACGACGGGTCCGGTGTGCTCACCATCGTGTGGCTGGGCCGGCGCCGGATCGCGGGCATCAGTCCCGGCCAGTCGATGCGCGTCGGCGGCCGGATCGGCAACCACGAGGGTGTCCGGATCATGTACAACCCCCGCTACGAGCTGATGCCGTGACCGCCCACGACCCCGAGCCGAACGCTGAGGCCGGGCCGGCCGACGAGGTGCCCGGCACAGCCGACGCGCCAGCCACGGCGCCGCCGTCCGTCGAGTCGGTCGAGGCCGTCGTACGCGCGCAGCTGTCGAAGGCGCTCGGTGGCCGCCGCGGCATGATCGAGGCCGCGGTGCCGACGATCATGTTCACGATCTTCTGGTTGACCACGAGGGAGCTGGCCCTGGCCCTGGTCGTGAGCGTCGGTGCGGCCCTGGTGCTCCTCGCCGCGCGGCTCGTGCAGCGGTCGACGCCGCAGTTCGTGCTCAACGCCCTCTTCGGCATCGGCATCGGCTGGGTGTTCGTCCGCATCGCCGCCAGCCGTGGCGGCAGCGAGGACGACCAGGCGCTGGCGTACTTCCTGCCCGGCATCCTCTACAACTCCGGCTACACCGTCGTGCTGGCCCTCACCTGCCTGATCGGATGGCCGCTCGTCGGCTTCATGGTCGGCAGCGTCACCGGCGACCCGACCGCCTGGCACGCCGATCGTCAGGTGGTGAAGCTGTGCACGATCCTCACCTGGCTGCTGGCGCTGCCGTGCCTGCTCCGCGTCGCCGCCCAGGGGCCGGTCTGGCTGGCCGGCAACTCCGGCGCAATGGATGCCGACACCGCGGTCGCCGTGCTCGGAGTGCTCAAGATCGGCCTCGGGTGGCCGCTGCAGCTCGCCGCGCTCGCGGCGATGGTCTGGGTGCTCGGCCGCAACCGGACGCCGATCGCCGTCTCCTAAGCGCTGCAGCTAGCCACCGTGGGCCTGCGGAGCGAGCAGCCGCTCGAGCTCGTCCTCGACCTCGGCCGGCACCACGAACAGCAGCTCGTCGCCGCCCTCGATCGGTTGCTCCGGGTCGGGCACGTAGACCTGTCCGTCGCGCAGGATGGTGACCAGGGCGCAGTTGTCGGGCAGCGGGATCAGCCCCGACGGCTTGCCCGACGAACGGCGAGTCGGCCGGCAGGGTCATCTCGACCAGGTTGGCGTTGCCCTGTCGGAACGTGAACAGCCGCACCAGGTCGCCGACGGTGACCGCTTCCTCCACCAGCGCGGACATGATCCGCGGGGTCGAGACGTTCACGTCGACACCCCAGGCCTCGGTGAAGAGCCACTCGTTGTTGGGGTGGTTGACGCGGCCGACGGTGCGCGGCACGCCGAACTCGGTCTTGGCCAGCAGCGACGTCACCAGGTTGGCCTTGTCGTCACCGGTCGCGGCGATCACCACGTCGCACTTGTCGAGCCGTGCCTCCTCCAGCGAGGACAGCTCGCACGAGTCGGCGAGCAGCCACTCGGCGTCCGGCACGCGCTCGGGGTGGATCGAGCCGGGGCTCTTGTCGATGAGCAGGACCTCGTGGCCGTTCTGGATCAGCTCGCGTGCGATCGAACGGCCGACGGCGCCCGCTCCGGCGATGGCGACTCTCATGCTGGTCCTCGCTGATCAGTCGGTGGCATCGGGGCCGTTGTCGATGGCCTGGTAGGCGTGGGCTGCGTTCTCCTCGCGGATCACCAGGTGGAGCAGGTCGCCCTCCTGGATGACCGTGTCCCTGGTCGGCAGCATGCCCTCTCCGAGACGGTCGATCCAGGCGATCCGGCCCTTGACCTGCTCCTGGAAGACGACCGTCCGCTGACCCACCCAGACCTCGGTGATCGGGATCTGGTCGAGTCGGATGGTGCCCGACGGGTCGCGGAAGTCCGGCTCGGCGCCGGCCGGGAGGATCCGTCGCAGCACCTGGTCGGCGGTCCACTTCACGGTGGCAACGGTCGTGATACCGAGGCGCTGGTAGACCTCCGCCCGGCCCGGGTCGTAGATCCGGGCCACGACCTGCTGGATGCCGAACGTCTCGCGGGCCACCCGCGCGGCGATGATGTTGGAGTTGTCGCCGCTGGACACCGCCGCGAACGCGTCGGCCCGGCGGATTCCGGCCTTCTCCAGGACCTCCTGGTCGAAGCCGTAGCCGGTGACCTTCTCCCCGTTGAAGCCCGGACCGAGCCGGCGGAACGCGTCGGGCTCGCTGTCGATCACGGCCACCGTGTGGTTGCGGTCCTCGAGGCTGCGGGCAAGCGTCGATCCGACGCGGCCACAACCCATGATCACGACATGCACACGGTCACCCTAGGGCCATGAGACGCCGCGGTGATCAGGATGCTCCCGACACGTCGCGCGAGGCGTACTCTTCTCGCTCGTGGGTGTCGGCGATGTCTCCAAGCGGATCCTGCTCGGACGCAAGCTGCGCAGCTCCCAGCTGGGCGAGACCCTGCTGCCGAAGCGGATCGCACTGCCTGTCTTCGCCAGTGACGCCCTCTCCTCCGTGGCCTACGCCCCGGACGAGGTCTTCATCATGCTGTCGCTGGCGGGTGCGTCCACCTACGTCTGGTCCTGGAAGATCGCGATCGCCGTCGCGCTGGTGATGGCCGCGGTGATCGCGTCGTACCGGCAGACCGTGCACGCCTACCCCAGCGGCGGCGGCGACTACGAGGTGGCCACCGTCAACCTCGGCGTCACCGCCGGCACCACGGTCGCCAGCGCTCTGCTGGTCGACTACGTGCTCACGGTGGCGGTCTCGATCTCCTCGGCCTCGCAGTACGCCGCTGCGGCCATCCCTGCACTCAGCGGCCACGAGGTGCTGACCGCAGCGGTGATGGTGCTGGTCCTGATGTCGATGAACCTGCGCGGCATCCGGGAGTCGGGGGCGTTCTTCGCAGTCCCGACCTACTTGTTCATGGTCGCCCTCCTCGGCATGTGCGGCTACGCCTTCCTGCGGATGGCCGCGGGCAACCTCCCGGACGTCGAGAGCGCCGACCTGGCGATCGAGGCGGCGCCCGGGTTCGAGGGGTCGCTGACGACGTTCGGCCTGCTCCTCCTGCTGGCTCGGGCGTTCTCCTCCGGCTGTGCGGCCCTGACCGGTGTCGAGGCGATCTCCAACGGCGTCCCGGCGTTCCGGCGGCCCAAGAGCAAGAACGCCGCCACCACGCTGTTCCTGCTCGGGCTGATCGCGATCACGATGATGGTCAGCGTGATCGTGCTCGCTCGGCAGATGGGCATCCGCTACGTCGACCCTCATGAGTTCGAGCGGCTCAGCCGCAACGGGGAGCCGTTGCCGGCGGACTACGACCAGGACACGGTGATCGCCCAGATCGCCCACGCGGTGTTCGACAACTTCGGGCCGGGCTTCTACTTCGTGGTCACCGTCACCGGCGTGATCCTGGTGCTGGCCGCCAACACCGCCTTCAACGGTTTCCCGGTGCTGGGATCGATCCTCGCCAAGGACGGCTATGCCCCCCGGGCGCTGGGCTCGCGCGGCGACCGGCTGGCCTACAGCAACGGCATCGTGTTCCTGGCGGTGATGGCGATCATCTTGATCTGGGCCTTCGATGCGCAGACCACGCGGTTGATCCAGCTGTACATCGTGGGCGTCTTCATCTCGTTCAACCTCAGCCAGCTCGGCATGATCCGGCACTGGACGCGTCACCTGGCCACGGAGAAGGACGACGCCAAGCGACGGAGGATGATGCGCTCGCGCGCAATCAACGCGATCGGGCTGACGTTCACAGCGGTCGTGCTCGTGATCGTGCTGATCACCAAGTTCCTGGAAGGCGCCTGGATCACCATCCTTGCGATGCTCTTCTTCTTCGTCATCATGCGCGGCATCAAGCGCCACTACGACAGCGTGAAGCTGGAGCTGTCGGCCGACGAGGAGGACAACGTCCTGCCGACGCGGGTGCACGCGATCGTGCTGGTGTCCAAGCTGCACAAGCCGACGCTGCGCGCTCTGGCGTTCGCCAAGGCGTCGCGCCCCAACGTCCTCGAGGGTGTGTACGTCGCCGCCGACCCGGTCGAGACCAACCGGCTGCTGGAGGAGTGGGACGAGCGCAACCTCGGGGTGCCGCTCAAGGTGCTGCACTCGCCGTACCGCGAGCTGGTGCGGCCGATCGTCGAGTACGCCACCGAGATCCGCCGGGCCAACCCGCGCGGCGTGGTGGCTGTCTACATCCCCGAGTACGTCGTCGGACGCTGGTGGGAGCAGCTGCTGCACAACCAGACGGCGCTGCGCCTCAAGGGCCGGCTGCTGTTCACCCCGGGGGTCATGGTCACGTCGGTGCCCTACCAGCTGCGGTCCTCGCAGATCGCCCTGGAGCGAGACGAGCGCGAGGGTCCGCGCACCTGGCCGGGCGACCTGCGCCGCGGCCAGGTCGGCGAGAAGTCCGACCGCCAGACCCGGCGATGAGCCGCACGACGAGCCGCCGCCCCCGCGCCCGGAAGCCACGTGGCGTTTCCCGGGTGGGGGAGCGGTTCGAGGTCGAGATCGGTCCCGTGGCCCACGGTGGCCACTTCGTCGCCCGATTGCCCGACCCGGACAACCGCGTCGTGTTCGTGCGCCACGCGCTGCCCGGCGAGCGCGTCGTCATCGAGATCACCGACGGCACCGAGGGCGACAAGTTCTGGCGGGCCGACGCCGTCGCGGTGCTCGATGCCTCGGACGACCGGGTCGAGGCGCCATGTCGCTTCGCCGGCCCTGATGCCTGCGGTGGCTGCGACTTCCAGCACGTCGCACTCGACCGCCAACGCGCGCTCAAGGCCGACGTCGTGCGCGAGCAGCTGCGTCGACTGGCCGGGCTGGAGCGTCGACGTGGTGGTCGAGGCCGTCCCCGGTGACGACCACGGCCTCCACTGGCGGACCCGGCAGACCTACGTCGCGCTTCCCGACGGGCTGGTGGGCATGCGCAAGCACCGATCCCACGAGGTGGTGGCCATCGACGAGTGCCTGATCGAGAGCCCGTCGGCGCCGTCGTACGACGTGCACGGGCGGCACTTCGACGTGGCCGACGACGGCTTCTGGCAGGTGCACCCCGGGGCTCCCGAGGTGCTCGTCGACGCCGTGCTCGAGGCCCTCGACCCGCAACCCGGAGAGACCGCGCTCGACCTGTACGCCGGCGTGGGACTGTTCGCGCGGTTCCTGGCCGAGCGGGTGGGGGAGTCGGGCCGGGTGGTGGCGATCGAGGCGGACCGCACGGCTGCCGCCCACGCCACCACCAACCTCGCCGACCACCCCGGCACCGAGGTCCTGCCCGGTGCAGTTGAGGCGGTGCTGGCTGCGACGCCCGGCGACCGGTTCGACCTGATCGTCCTCGACCCGCCGCGCACCGGCGCCAAGCGGGCAGTGGTGGAGCAGATCGTCGCGCGCTCGCCGCGAGCGGTCGCGTACGTCGCCTGCGATCCCGGCGGCGCTGGCCAGGGACGTGGCCAGCTTCGCCGAGCACGGCTATCAGCTCGCCGGGCTCCGGGCCTTCGACCTGTTCCCGATGACGTCCCATGTGGAGTGCGTCGCGCTGTTGGTGAGAACCGGCTCTGACCTGCGCCGCAGCGAATCGCGATGAAGGCGTCGATCGCCGCCGATCCTCCTGATGGCGCGCTTTGGCGCACCGTGCCTGCGAATCGAGAATCGATTCGTCGAGAACCGAAGAGGCGCGCCGAGACTCTCAGGAGTTCGGCAGGATGTTCTTGACTGCGTCGACCACCTTGGCCAAGGCGGGACGGTCGTCACCGCCGCTGGCCCACGCCGGGTCCTGCGGCAAGGGCCCCATCGCGTCGGAGTCCTCGGGAACGGACGTCTCGAGGAGCCAGCGCGCGGCGGAAGGCCTCGTCCAGTCCCACCAGACGGTGTCCCTGGGGCAGCAGCATCTCCCGGAAGTCGTCGTCTGCCGCCACCATGTCGTGGTGGAGGCTCTCGACCAGCGCCTCGACTGTCGGGCGGGGCACGTCGGTGAGGCTGCCGACCAAGGTGCCGACCAGGGCTGTCGGCAACAGTGGCACGTGGACCTGCGGCCGCTCGAGGCCAGCGTGCTCGGTGTAAGCCTCGAGCAGCGCCCCGTAGCGCAACTGGTCCGTTCCACCCACGTCGAAGTGCCGCGAGGGGCCGGCGTACTCCAGCGCGCCGACCAGCGCCTCGAGCACGTCGACGACAGCGATCGGCTGCACCATGGAGTCCATCCATGACGGCACGGTATGCACGGGCATCCGCTCGCTGACCTGTCGGATGATCTCGAACGAGGTGGACCCGCTGCCCAGGAGCACCGCCGCGCGCAGCACGACCAAGGTCGCGGGGGTCTCGCTGAGGATCTGCTCGACCTCCCGTCGGGACGTGATGTGCTCGGAGAGCTCGGAGTCCGCGACGTCCGGAACCAGCCCGGACAGGTAGACGATCCGGTCGACGCCGTGGGTTCGCGCCCCCTCGGCGAGGTTGGTCGCGGCCTTGCGGTCAGTCTCGGCGAAGTCGTCGGCGCTCATCCCGTGGATCAGGTAGTAGACCGCGTCCATGCCTTCGCATGCACCTAGGACCTGGTCGGGGTCGAGGGCGTCCATGACTACGGTCTCGACTCGGGCGCCCCACCACGGTTGCTCGCGGTCGGGGTCGGACGTGGTGGTGCGCACGTCGTGGCCGCGTTCGAGCAGCAAAGGCACCAGTCGACCGCCGACATAGCCGGTCGCACCTGTCACCAGGATCTTCAACTTGCCCTCAGCTCTGGATGCGTGTCTTCGGCCCCTGGCCAGGTGCGGGACGTGGTGCCCGGCGCATAGCCGCCGCGGATGTAGACGAGAGCGTAACGCTGCGTCTCGCGCTCCAGCCACGACGCGCGCGCCATGGCCCCGAGCGGGACCTAGAAGTCGTCCGTGCGTCGTAGCCGACGCGGCCGTCCGTCGGGGTCGTGCAGGAGTGCGTACGGCACCGAGGCGACCGCACGAGTCAGCAGCCCGAGCTCAGTGGGCTCGATCCTGCGAAGGCGCCCCGCCGGTCGCGGACCGGTCTGGCCACCATCCCACCACGCGTCCAGGCGGGCCGCACTTGCGCGACCGCGGAGAGTTCGGAGTCGTGGGTCCAGGAGCGCCGGTTGCAGTTGTCGGAGCCGATCGTGGTCCAGGTGTCGTCGATGACGCAGGCCTTGGCGTGCACGTAGACCGGGGTGCCGGCATGGTTCTCCAGGCCGTAGATCGCGACTCGGTCGGGGAGCTCTCCGCAGCAGGTCCCGCATCGCTCGCGTCGGCCCTCCAGCTGCGGCAGCCGACCCAGCACCTTCCAGGTTGGGGTACAGCGGCACCACCCCGATGATGAACAGGTCAGGATGCCGGTCCAGGACCGTGCTGAACATCTGGGCGACGTGACGCCCCCACAGGTACTGGTCCTCCACGTAGACCAGCCGACGGGCGCGCTCGATCGCCTTCGTGTAGCCGCGCGCGACACTTCTCTCCCGCCCCTGGCGAAGGCGTAGTCCCTGCTGGACGGCAGCTGGGGGTAGGTCCTCAGCAGCTGCACCACGTGCGTACCACCGGCGACGGGGAGGCGGCGGAGCGCAGCTGCGCCGGCAGCGGGCTCGGCATTCGGCCCGGACGGCGGGTGCCGCCGCCGCCGGTCGCGTCCGCCACCAGCCGAGGACTGCCGTCCAGCGGAGCCGGATCCTCCCAGCGCTCCCGGAAGACCGTCTCCACATCGTGCACGTGCCGGCCCCGAGATCGCGGCCTGTACGTCGTGCCACGGCGGGGTCGCGCCATACTCCGTCGGCCATCCCGTCGGCCTGCGGGTCGCCGCCGTGGGTGGCGTCGTCCCGGCGGGAGTGACACAGGTCGATGCCACCCACGTATGCGCGACGTCGCGCGTGGGATGCGTCTCGATGCCGCAGCACGACCAGCTTCTGGTGGTGGGAGCCTCGGTTCCGGACCCGCATGTCGAGCCACGCCTCGACGCCGAGCGCCCGCAGCCGCGCACCGAACTCCGCGTTGTCGCCCTCGGCGCCGGCCACGGCTGCGGACGCGGAGTGCCACACGAGACCCCGCACGTCGACCCCGCGGGCGGCGGCCCGGCCCAGCACCGCCAGGACCTCGCTGCCCGGCTCGCCGGTGAGTCGCTCGTCGGCGTCGCCCTGCCAGTCGGCGAAGACAATGAGGTCCCCAGCTCCCGGTGGCCTCGATCCGCTCGTAGAGCTCGGCGAAGTAGGTAGCGCCGTGGATCAGCGGCCGCACCAGGTTTCCCTCAGACCACGCCCGGCCCTGGTGCGCATCATCAAGCCTTGTCTGCCCGTTGCCGCGTTCGGCGGGAGTCAGCAGCCACTCAGTGACGTCATCTCGGATAGGACACGCGCACACCATTGACACAGAGCAGCGTGCCGCCAAACGGCCGTCGAGGCGCCGATCGGCTGTCGCGCTTCTACCGGCTCCCCGGACTCGTCGACCGAGCTTCGGCTGGACCCGGCGCGGTCGTTCGGGCCGGCCTTGTTCGCGGGCGGTGACGCGTTGGCACAGGTCTGGCTCTTTGTGGTCGCGCCGTTGCTGGGTGCAGCGCTCGCCGCACTACTGGCACCGATCTTCGACCTGCCGAGTGACAAGCAGGCGGCGCAGGCGCCAGGTACCGACCCCACAGGCGCGCGCGTGCCCTCGTGACGGCGCATCCTTCTCCAGGCCCGACACTTCCGCGGCTTCCATCGCCCTGGATTCAGGCGAACATAAGGTGGTCACATGCGTAAGGCACTCCTCGTCATCCTGTGCTTCTTCCTCCCGTTCCTGGCTGTGCTGCTCAAGGACGGACTGAGCATTAAGGTGCTCTGGGCCTTCTTGCTGCAGTTGCTCGGGCATGTTCCAGGTGTGATCTACGGGCTGTACCAGGTCTTGAAGAGCTAGCCGATCCAAAGAGGCCGACGGATCAACTTCCGTGGTGTCGACATCTGGCCGTATCTGACTGGGCAAGACTGTCGATCAGTCCACCTCAGCGAGGACCCGACCTCGTCGGATGGCCAGTACCAACGTTCCAGCGACAGAAACGAGCGCTAGATGCTGTCTCAACTCAGGGCCTGGGGTGACCGACTGCGCAGCAGCCTCTTCTTCATCCCGATGCTCTGCGTGATCGGGGGCATCCTCCTCGGGGAAGCAATGCTCGTGGTCGACGCCGTCGTCACCGGCATCAGTCCTCGCCTGACTGCCACAGTTGACAGTGCCCGGACGGTGCTGACCACAGTGGCCGGCGCAACTCTGACCTTTGCCGGTATCGCGTTCTCTGTCAGCCTGTTGCTCATCTCGCTCGCGTCGAGCCAGTACTCGCCACGCGTCGTCCACGGCATGTTCCGGGATCCGTTCAACAAGCGAGTGATGGGCCTGGTCATCGGGACCTTCACCTACTGCCTGGTGGTGCTGCGTGCCGTCCGAGGGTCGCTGGAGGAGGCGGGTGACGCGGTCGTCCCGAGCGTATCCATCCTGCTCGCAGTCGTACTCGGAATCGCCTCGATCCTGTCGATCGTCGCCTTCATCAACCATGGGGCTCACTCCATGGACGTCTCGAAGATCCTCCGCCGCGTCACCGAGGAGGTGCTGACCCAGGCAAGCTCGGCTTGGCCGGAACCGGATTCGGAATCGCCTCACGGTGCCGAGCAGGCAGAATCACCGCGTCTGCCCGAGGGTGCCGCGCGCGGTCCGCTTCTCCACCTATGGCTGGGTGCAGAACGTGGACTACGAAGCGCTCCTGGCGGTGTTGCCGCCCGGATCGAGGGTGCGGTTGGACACCTTTGCCGGGCAGTACGCCATCCAGAACACCCCGATCTGCCACATCTTCCCGGCTCCCGAGGACATGACGGACATCGCTGACGCGGTCCGAGCGGCCGTGATGGTGGGGGATACCCGGACGTTGCAGCAGGACATGGCCTACGGCGTGCGCCAGCTCTCGGATGTGGCCTTGAAGGCCATGTCGCCCGGGATCAATGACCCCACCACGGCTCACGACGCGATCTCACACCTCGGCACGGTCTTGGCCGACCTGTTGAGTCGTCAGCCACCGGCTCGCCGGTTGTCAGGTCAGGAAGGTCTGGTGCTCCTGGTCCCGCATGCCACTACGTACGAGCAGCTCGTCGGGATCGCGTTCGACGAGGTGAGAATCGCATCGGCCGAGCAGCCGACCGTGCTGATCTATCTGCTCGACGTACTGCACCACATCGAGCAGTCGCTGGCCGAGCTCCATCGCCCCAGTGCCGTGCTGGCCCTCCGCAGTCAGGCCGATCTGATCCGGGCGATGAACGAGACGGCCGACGTGCCGGAGCCGGACCGTGAGCGGGTCCGAGTTGCCTACTCTCTGCGCTACTGAGCTGAGCGGAGATCGTTGTGCCTCAGGCGGCGCGGGCAGACTCCGCTTGACCTCCACGAGCGGCTTGCCGACGGCTGGACCCTCATCGGCGGTGAACTCGTCCACCTGCACTGCGCCGAACGAGGGCAGTCCCGGTGTGGCCAACGAACGACGCTGACACGGTGATCGACGTGCGCGCCGACCCAACGAGGTTTGCCAGCTTCACCGAGACGCTGACCGACCTCGGGTCCAGATCAACAGGCATCTCGGCGGAGGGACTCCAACATCGCTGGATCCGCGGCGACGCGTCCCAGGTCCTCCCGGCCGCATGCACAAGAGCGAGAACCTGGTCCCGCTCCGGAGGGGAGTCAACAAGTGGAAATGTCGCTCGACGTCGGGTATCTTGATATCAAGACATATTACGCAGGGACGACTTAGGTCTGCCTTACTACCAGGGTGGGCGGCCGCGGCGGCAAGATGGTCGGGACGGTCCCACGAGCACCACCGAGGAGATGGCGATGCCCAGCAAGGACAGCTTCGGAGCCAAGGCCGCACTGGATGTGGACGGCACGTCCTACGAGATCTTCCGCCTCGATGCAGTGACCGGCGAGGGGCTCGATGTCGCCTCGCTGCCGTTCTCCCTGAAGGTGCTGCTCGAGAACCTCCTGCGCACCGAGGACGGTGCCGACATCACCGCCGACGACATCAAGGCGATCGCCGGCTGGGACGCCGACGCCGACCCGAGCCAGGAGATCCAGTTCACGCCGGCCCGCGTGATCATGCAGGACTTCACCGGCGTGCCCTGCGTGGTCGACCTCGCCACGATGCGCGAGGCGATGGCCGACCTCGGCGGCGACCCGGCCAAGATCAACCCGCTGGCTCCTGCCGAGATGGTGATCGACCACTCCGTCATCGCCGATGTCTTCGGCACGCCGGAGGCCTTCGAGCGCAACGTCGAGATCGAGTACGAGCGCAACCGCGAGCGCTACCAGTTCCTGCGCTGGGGCCAGGGCGCCTTCGACGACTTCAAGGTCGTGCCGCCCGGCACCGGCATCGTGCACCAGGTCAACATCGAGCACCTGGCCCGCACGATCTTCACCCGCGAGGTCGACGGTGTGCTCCAGGCGTACCCCGACACCTGCGTCGGCACCGACTCCCACACCACCATGGTCAACGGCATCGGCGTGGTCGGCTGGGGCGTCGGCGGCATCGAGGCCGAGGCAGCGATGCTCGGACAGCCCGTCTCGATGCTCATCCCGCGCGTGGTCGGCTTCAAGCTCAACGGCGACCTCCCCGAGGGCGCCACGGCCACCGACCTCGTGCTCACGATCACCGAGATGCTGCGCAAGCACGGTGTGGTCGGCAAGTTCGTGGAGTTCTACGGACCCGGTGTCTCCGTGCTGCCGCTGGCCAACCGCGCCACGATCGGCAACATGAGCCCGGAGTTCGGCTCGACCATCGCGGTCTTCCCGATCGACGAGGAGACGATCAAGTACCTCAAGCTCACCGGCCGCTCCGAGGAGCAGCTCGCGCTCGTCGAGAAGTACTCCAAGGAGCAGGGCCTCTGGCACGACCCCGACGCCGAGCCTCGCTTCTCCGAGAAGCTCGAGCTCGACCTCGCCACGGTCGTACCGTCGCTGGCCGGCCCGAAGCGCCCGCAGGACCGGGTCTCGCTCTCCGAGGCCAAGGAGGCGTTCCGCACCGCCCTGGCCGACTACGCCGACGACGGCGACGCCGAGGGCGGTTCGGACCAGCCCGGCGTGCCCTCGCAGGACAAGCCGGACGAGGTCACCGGATCAAAGGTCGACGAGGCCTCCGACGAGTCATTCCCCTCCAGCGATGCCCCGGCGCACTCCGAGGGCGGCAACGGACACGGCAAGCCCGACGACTGGCATGACCACGCGGCCGGCGCCGGTGCCGGCCGCCCTTCGAACCCCGTGACGGTGACACTGGAGGACGGCACGGAGTTCGAGGTCGACCACGGGGCTGTCGCGATCGCCGCGATCACGTCGTGCACCAACACCTCCAACCCCTCGGTCATGATCGGCGCCGCCCTGCTGGCGAAGAAGGCGGTCGAGAAGGGCCTGCAGCGCAAGCCGTGGGTCAAGACGACCCTGGCGCCCGGCTCGAAGGTCGTGTCCGACTACTACGAGAAGTCCGGCCTGACGCCGTACCTCGACAAGCTCGGGTTCAACCTCGTCGGCTACGGCTGCACGACCTGCATCGGCAACTCCGGTCCGCTCATCCCCGAGGTCAGCCAGGCCGTCAACGACAACGACCTCGCGGTCGTCTCGGTGCTGTCCGGCAACCGCAACTTCGAGGGCCGGATCAACCCCGACGTGAAGATGAACTACCTCGCGTCGCCGCCGCTCGTGGTCGCCTATGCGCTGGCCGGCTCGATGGACGTCGACCTGTTCAACGACCCCCTGGGTCAGGACACCGACGGCAACGACGTCTTCATGAAGGACATCTGGCCGACGGCCAAGGAGGTCGAGGACGTGATCGCGACCGCGATCACCTCCGAGATGTTCACCACCGACTACGCCGACGTGTTCGCCGGCGACGAGCAGTGGAGGTCGTTGCCGACGCCCGAGGGCAAGACCTTCGCCTGGGACGAGGACTCGACGTACGTCCGGAAGCCTCCCTACTTCGACGGCATGCCCGACGAGCCGGAGCCGGTCGCGGACATCAGCGACGCCCGCGTGCTGCTCAAGCTGGGCGACTCGGTCACCACGGACCACATCAGCCCGGCCGGTGCGATCAAGAAGGACTCGCCCGCGGGCACGTACCTCGCCGAGCACGGCGTCGACCAGCGCGACTTCAACTCCTACGGCTCGCGCCGCGGCAACCACGAGGTGATGATCCGCGGCACCTTCGCCAACATCCGGCTCCGCAACCAGCTCGCGCCCGGCACCGAGGGTGGCTTCACCCGCGACCTCGCCGGTGATGGTGAAGTCACGACGGTGTTCGAGGCCTCGGAGAAGTACATCGAGGCCGGCATCCCGCTGGTCGTGCTGGCGGGCAAGGAGTACGGCTCCGGCTCGTCGCGCGACTGGGCGGCCAAGGGCACGGCCCTGCTCGGCGTCAAGGCCGTGATCGCGGAGTCCTACGAGCGGATCCACCGGTCCAACCTGATCGGCATGGGCGTGCTGCCGCTGCAGTACCCCGAGGGCGAGACCGCCGAGTCGCTCGGGCTCAGTGGCGAGGAGACGTTCGCGATCACCGGCGTCACCGAGCTCAACGACGGCACCACCCCGCGCACGGTCAAGGTCAAGGCGGACGACAAGGAGTTCGACGCGGTCGTCCGGATCGACACCCCCGGCGAGGCCAACTACTACCGCAACGGCGGGATCATGCAGTACGTCCTGCGGAGCCTGCTGAAGAGCTGACCCCTCCTTCTCGGGTGGTCGTCGCGTAGGTACCTGTGAGAGCACAGGAGGAACGATGACGACGCTCGAGGACCGGCTGGCGGCACTGGCGGACGACGCACCCCTGACGGCGGCGTCGCCCGGGTTGTGGGAGCGCGGGCTGCGCCTGCATCGGCGCCGCCGGCGCGGCACCGTCGCGATCGCGGCGGCGGCGGTGGTGGCTTTGTCGGCGTTGGGGGTCGCTTCCTGGCGGCTGGCCGACGTGGACGTCGCTCCGGCCCAGCCCGGGGGAGGGCTGCAGCTCCCGGACCAGTTCTTCACACCCAGCAGGTGGCTACCCAGCACTGACGACGAAGGTCCCATCGGTCCACTGGTCGCGGTCGCCGGCGCGGAGCGACCGGCGTCGACGAACGGGCTGGTGGGCGTCTCGGCGACGGGCGAGTACCGCTTCCTCGACCTGCCGTCGCGGGCAGAGGACGACCCTTTCGGCACCAACGACGTCGCCATCTCGGCGGACGGGTCGCGGGTCGGGTACTGGTACGAGGGAGCCGACGCGACGGTCGAGGGCGTGGCGGTCTACGACACGGTGACCGGCCGCGTGGACCGGCTGGCGATCGACAGTGACCACGGGCTGCAGATGGAGTCCCTGGTGTGGTCGGGCGATCGACTCTGGTTCGAGGTGTATCGCAACGATGACGCCTCGGGGATGTCGGCCAGCGGCGACGGGATGCGGGTCTGGGACGTGGCCACCGGCGAGGTGGATGTTCTGGCCAGGGCGCCGAGCCTGTCCGGCGCCACGCCCGTCGCCGACGGCTTGGTCGTCGGCTCCTGGAAGCACCTGAGCCTCCTTGAGCCCACGCCCGGTTCGGCCCGCAAAGTGGTGCTGGACCGCCCAGTCACAGCCGCACCGGTGTTCGCGCCGGACGACGACCTGTTCGCGGCGCTCCTGGACGATGACGGGCGCACCGGCTCCGACACCACTCCTTCACCGATCCTGGTGGGCCGGCTCGGGGATGGCGGGCAGGTCCGGATGACCGAGGTGCCTGCCGCCGAGACGAACGAACTGCTCGGCTGGCGCGACGCGACCCACGTCGTGGCGCTCTCCTACGAGGGACCCGCGTACTACTCGATCGATGTCAGGACAGGCGAGTCGGAGCGGCTGAGCGAACCCCCTCCGGTCAACTGGTCGCCAAGTACACGGGTGGCTCTGGACGCCTGGGCCGGACCGGTCTTCGACGCCCCGGAGCCGCCGAGCCCGATGAACCCACGCGTGCGGCTGGGTCTCGGCCTCGGCGTTGTCGTGGTCGCCGGGCTGGGCCTCTTGTTCTGGAGGCGCCGTGTCCGACCTTGAGGGACGGGATGGGTTCGAGTCGTTCGTGGCCGCGCGGAGACAGGCGCTGCTGCGGACGGCGTACCTGCTCACCGGTCAGCACGAGGACGCCGAGGACCTGGTGCAGGTGGCGCTGGTGAAGGCAGTGCCGCACTGGAAGAAGATCGCGGCGTCGCCGGAGCCGTACGTGCGCAAGATCCTGGCGCGGGAGGCGATCTCGAAGTGGCGCGGTCGGCGGTGGCGCGAGGTGCCGAGCGAGCAGCTGCCGGAGGTGGGAGTGCCGCCCGACGACGTCACGGGGCGCGAGGCGATGCGCGCCGCGCTGATGCAGCTCGCGCCTCGGCAGCGGGCCGTGGTCGTCCTCCGCTACTACGAGGACCTGACCGAGCGCCAGACCGCCGAGACGCTCGGCATCTCCGTGGGCACCGTGAAGTCTCAGGCCCGGGACGCACTGGCTCGCCTGCGCGAGCTGGTGCCCGACCTCAGCTACGCCGCTGCAGGTCGTACGCCGCGGTGATGGCCTGACGGATCGCGTCGTCGTTGCCGTGGTCGAGCACCGCCTGCACCTTGAAGTGCTTCTCCATCGCCGGCGGCACCCCGAACGTCTCGGGGTGGTCGGCCATCAGGCGATCCCGGCCGGCGAAGGTGGCCCGGATGGTCAGGGTGGTCGGGTCCTCCAGCCGGGCGACCAGGCGGTCGTCGACGTACCAGGCCGGCCGCGCGGTCGTGCCCTTCCGCTTGCAGCGCGGCAGGCTGGCCGCGTGTGCGGCGACGTCGCTGGCGTCCATGAACCTCATCATCGCTGCCGACGCGCCGCTCGGGCAGACCGACTCCACGGTTCCCCTCTGGAAGTCTGTGCAGGGTGAAACGTGTGTGGTTGGCAGCTCTTGGCCTCGTGGTCCTCAGCACCCTGGCCGGGTGCGGTGACGACGGCGACGGTGGTGCAGATGATCCCGAGCCTCCTGCGACGGTGAGCGAGACGGCGTCGGAGTCGTCGGCTCCCACGGAACCCACCTCGGCGCCGTCCGAGACCGAGACGCCGACGCCGACGGAGCCGACCGAACCCACCGACACGTCGTCTCCGGAAGACGACCTGTCGACGCCCCCGACGAACTATGCCTCCGCGGAGGCCCAGATCGCGGCCGCCCGGGCCGCCCAGGCAGAGTCCCAGGAGCTCGACCGGTTCCAGAGCGGCGACGAGCAGTTCTACTGCTCCTTCGGAGAGGACTTCATCCGGCCCAGCTGCGAGATCCTGGACGCCGTCAGCGACGCCGAGACGTGCGCGGACTCCATCAGCCCGAACGTCGGCAGGATCGAGCTCACCAAGCGTGGCTGGGCGCCGTTCTGCAACACCGACACGATTCGGCAGCCCGGTGCTCCGGTGGTCGATCCCGGCGTCGTCGTCACCTGGTCCGCCGCAGCCGTGGAGTGCGTGATCGAGGAGCCGGGCCTGACCTGCGTCGAGACCGACCGTCAGAAGGGCTTCTTCCTGGGCCCTGCCGGCTACCAGGTCTTCTGAGCTCGCCACCAACGTGCCGATAGCGTGATCCCATGATCGTGGCGTTCAGCATTTCCCCGTCCGGTGCCGGTGACGAGACCGGAAGCGTCGCCGAGGCGGTCGCCTCCGCGGTGCGCGTGGTGCGCGAGTCCGGGCTCCCCAACGAGACCAACGCGATGTTCACCAACATCGAGGGCGAGTGGGACGAGGTGATGGCAGTGGTCAAGCAGGCTGTCGACGCGGTCTCCGCCGTCTCGTCGCGGGTGGGTCTGGTGCTCAAGGCCGACATCCGACCCGGCTACACCGGCCAGCTGACCGCCAAGGTGGAGCGCGTCGAGCAGGCACTCCGCGGCTGATGACCGAGCCGCCGTTCCCGCCGCCGTCGTACCCACCTCCTCCGCCGAGCGGCCCCCCGCCGAGCGGCCCGCCTCCTCCGGGCCCGCCGTCCGACCAGTGGGGTGCCCCGCCGGCGTACCCGCCACCGTCCGGCTACGGCTGGGCGCCGCCACCGCCATTCCCGCCGCGTCCCCGGCGCGGGGGTCTCGTGATCGGGTTGGCTGTGGTGCTCGCCGCGATCGTCGTGACCGCCGCGCTCGTGGTGCCCCGGCTGCTCGACGACGACAACGGCCGCAACCGTGCCGACGCCATCCCGGACGTCGGGGCGAACCTCGACGACGTGCGGGTCTACGACCCGCAGCCCGGTCACGACAACGGCGACCTGACCTACCCGGAGTCGCCGCCGGTCGGCGGCCTCCACAACGACATCTGGCTCGACTGCGGCGTCTACGACGTGCAGCTGCCCGAGGAGCACGTCGTGCACGACCTCGAGCACGGCACGGTCTGGATCACCTACGACCCCGGCCTCGACCCCGACGAGGTCGCCCAGCTCGAGGAGGCGTTGCCCCAGAACGGCATCCTCTCGCGGTACGACGACCTGCGCGCTCCCGTGGTCGTCACGGTCTGGGGCCGCCAGCTCGACCTCGACGGTGCCGACGACCCGCGGCTGGAGCTGTTCATCGACGAGTTCTCCGAGGGTGTCACCTCCCCGGAGCCGTTCGCTTCCTGTGCCGGGGGAGCGACGCTCGATCAGATCGAGCAGTTCGGCTCGCAGAACGCCTGAGCCGGGGTCTTCAGCCCAACAGAGTCGCGAGCTGGACCGCGGTCGGCGCCGCCGCGTCGACCCGCTGGTGCGGCACCGCGGGGGTCGTCTGCGCGGGGACGGGGAAGGCGTCGCGGGGTTCGCCTCGCTCGACCCGTCGGGCCTCGAAGAGGGCGGCCGAGCCGTCGAGCCAGACGACGCGCGGCACCTCAGGAGCCACGGCCGCGAGCAGGTGCTCCCACTCGCTGCCGCCCCGGAGCTCGGCGCTGAAGGGCGCTACCAGCACGATCTCGTCGACGACCTGGTCAGCGGCGACGGCGAGCAGGGCCGCGTAGCGGGCGGGCCGGACATCGTGTCGCCGCCCGGGATCGTTCCAGTGGCCGTCGGGCGCCAGCAACTCGCCCACAGCATCGAGCAGAGGGTTGGTGACCGTGTCGAGATCAAGCAGCACGGCGCCGCGTCGGGTCGCCAGCGCCCTGCCCAGGGTCGACTTGCCGGAGCCCGCGGGGCCGGCGACCACCCAGACCGTCATCGCCGATAGATCTCGTGCCAGTCGGCCGGGAGGAGGTCGACAGCCTCGGCCACGGTCGGCGTCGTGCGCCACCCCGTCCCGTGCTCGCGCAGGACGTCGGCGAGCTGGTCGAGGCGGGCGCATGCTGTCGCCACACCCGCGGCCCGGGTCGCGGTGTCGTGACGACCCACCCCGTCGCCCCAGATGGCCCGACCGGCCATGAAGCCGCAGGCGCCGGCAGCAGCGGCGATGCGCAGCTGGTCCGCGAACTGGTCGAACGTCGCCGAGGCGGAGAGCAAGACCCAGGGCACGTCGATGGCGGAGTCCAGCGTTGCGCAGGCCTGCGCCGCATCGGCCCGCTCCTGGGCCGTGCCGACCGCGCCCGGGAACTCGACCTTCATCACGTCGGCCCCGAGCTGCGCGAACGTCGCTGCGGAGCGCACGGTGGCCTCGAAGCGCTCGCGGCGTACGCCGGGGTCGGCAGCGTCCTCGCCGGGCAGCGCGTACCAGAGCGGCTCGACGACGAGAGGCAGCTCGAGCCGATCGCACTCGTCGGCCAGCCGGCGTACGAGCTCGTGCTGCGCGGTGGCGATGTCCGCGAGCTCCTCGCGGTAGAACACCACGAGCTTGGCGGCGTCAGCTCCGAGCTGAGCGAGCACCGGCACCGTCCAGTGCTCCCGAACCTCGGTGGCGGTCGCGAAGGTGGCCTCGCTCCAGTACAGCCGCTCCAGGCCGCTGATGAGACCGACGTCGCCCGGGATCGCCCCGGTGAGCACGCCCTGGCCGAAGCTCCAGACCGGGTCGACGAGGACCGCGGTGCAGTGACCGGCCATGCCGGCCACCAGCTCGAGCTTGGACTCGACGACCTCGTCGAACGCCACCTGCGACAGGTCGTCGTCGAACAGCAGCAGGTAGTTCTCGGGGTGGTCGATCGCCGCGACGCGGATGAACCCGTCGCGGTCGCTGATCCGCTGCAGTCGCCTGAGCTTGCCGAGGCGGGACGCCGCGGAGGAGGCGGTGGCGGGGGAGAAGTGGGCGGTCGGCGACCAGTCCGTCACGTTTCACACTCGATTCGTGCTGAGTCGTCAGGGGCTTGACAACGTTGTCATGTGACGGACACCATACCCCACAACGAACCGAGGAGGCCCGCGTGCTCGTCATCACCCCCAACCTCTGCTTCGACCGCACGCTGCGGGTCGAGCGGTTCGAGGCGGGTGCGGTGGTGCGGCCGTACGACGCGGTGCTGACCGTCGGCGGCAAGGGCGTGAACGTCTGCCGCGCGGTCGCCGACCTGGGCAGCGAGGCCGAGCTGCTGGGGCTGGTGGGCATCGACGACGCGGACCGGTTCGGCTCGCTGAGCCGCGCCGAGGGGCTGCGGCTGCGCAGCGTGCCGGTGCCCGGACAGGTCCGCCAGGCGACGATCATCCTCGAGACGGGTGGCCGGGCCAGCGTGCTCAACGAAGCGGGCCCGACCGTGGGCGCCGAGCAGGCCGATGCCCTCTTCGAGCTGACCTCCCGCGAACTGGCCGAGGTCTCGGCGGCCAGCTCGCGGGTCCTGGTCTGCAGCGGAAGCCTGCCGCCGGGCCTGCCGACCGATCTGTACGGACGGCTGGCCGCCCTCGCTCGCGAGCACGGTGCGCTTTCGATCATCGACGGAGCGCGCGAGGCGCTGGTGGAGGCACTGCCTTCGGGACCGGACCTGGTGACCCCCAACCTGCACGAGGCAGAAGGCGCGCTGGGTGGCCGGCCCGACGAGTCGTCTCACGACGACGCACCCCTCGACGAGGTCCAGACCCGTGCCTTCCTGATGGCCGACGGACTGCGGGAGCGCGGTGCGCTGAGGGCCCTGGTCACCGCCGGCGCGGCCGGTGCGGCGTACGTCGCCGAGGGCGAGCGCCACTGGGTGCCCGCGCCGGTGGTCGAGGTGCGCAACCCGATCGGCGCCGGCGACGCACTGGTCGGCGGCCTGATCCACGCGCTGTCGAATGGTCGCCCCTGGCGTCGAGGCCGTGACCTGGGGCGTCGCCGTCGCCAGTGCCGCGGTGGAGCACCCCGACGCCGGCCACCTCGATGCCGACCGGGCCCGACAGCTCGCCGAGGGGCAGGTGACGGTGCCGTGAAGCGCCCCACCCTCCACGACGTCGCGGCCGAGGCCCAGCGTCAGCATCAAGACCGTCTCGCGCGTCGTCAACGACGCCGAGAACGTCTCGCCCGAGGTGCGCGAGCGGGTGCAGAAGGCGATCGAGGAGCTGCACTACGTGCCCAACACCCTGGCCCGGTCGTTGAAGGCCGGGCGCGGCGACACCATCGGGGTGGTCATCGACACCATCGCCGACCCGTTCTTCGCGTCGCTGACCAGCGCCGTCGAGGAGCGCGCCCTCGCCCAGGGGCTGGGCACCGTCTTCGGCAGCACCGGCTTCGACGCCGCCCGCGAGCGGGCCCAGATCGAGCGGATGGCGATGCAGCGGGTCCGAGCCGTGATCCTCGCGCCGACGCAGGGACCGCACGACTACCTGCGCCGCTTCGAGACGTCGTTCCCCGTCGTGATGATCGACCGCAAGGTCGCGCTCGAGGGCTACGACACCGTGCGCGTCGACGACGTCGGCCTGGCCCGGCGAGCGGTGGCGCACCTGGCCGAGCACGGGCACCGCAAGATTGCCTTCGTCGGCAGCGACGAGCGGTTCGTGACCACCCGCGATCGCCTGACCGGCTATCGCAAGGCGCTGGCCGACGTGGGCATCGAGCCGCGCGAGTCGTGGATCCGTCCCGGGCCGACGCGCGACGTCGACGGCGCCGCCGTCACCGTCGAGCTGCTCGCGCTCTCCGACCCGCCCACCGCGATCTTCGCGGCCAACCCGCGTGCCGCCATCGGCGTGGCCCACGCGCTGCACACCGGCGACCGGGCCGACGTGGCGTTCCTCAGCTTCGGTGACTTCCCGCTGGCGCGCACGCTCCGCCCGGGGGTGACGGTGGTGGACCAGAACCCCACCGCCATCGGGTGCCACTGCCATGGACAGGGTGATGGTGCGCCTGGGCGACGAGGCGCACGTGCCGACGGCGAGGCGGCCGACATCCTGGTCGACGCGGAGCTGATCCAGCGCGGCAGCGGCGAGCTGGGGGTGCCGGCATGATGCCCGCCCGTCTGGCCCCCAACCTGGTGGACCACTTCTACGCCGGCGGTGCCCGGATCGCGGCCCTGCGCGGGATCGCGACCAGCTCCACCCACCAGCCCGAGGAATGGCTGGGGGCGACCGTTGCGCGAGCAGATGACAACGTTGTCGGGCTCTCCAGCACCGAGGCCGGAGCCCTGCTGCGTGACCAGGTCGCCAGCGACCCGCACGCCTGGCGTGGCTTCGGCGAGTGGCCCGGCATCGCCGACAGCGACACCGGTCTGCTCCTCAAGCTGCTCGATGCCGGCCAACGGCTGCCGGTGCATGTCCACCCCGACAGGGCGTTCGCGGCCACGCATCTCGCGTGCCCCTACGGCAAGACCGAGGCGTGGTACGTGCTGGACGCCGACCCGGATGCCGCGGTGTACCTCGGCTGGCGCGAGGACGTGGACCCCGACGAGGTGGCCCGTCGCAGGGACGACCAGGACGGCGACTGGATGCTGGACCGGATGCACCGCATAGGGGTGCGTCCCGGTGACGGGATCCTGGTGCCGTCGGGCCAGGTGCACGCCATCGGCGCCGGCGTGTTCATCGCCGAGACCCAGGAGCCGACCGACTTCTCGATCCTGCTCGAGTGGTCGGTGACGACCCAGGGACGCGAGGACTCCCATCTCGGCCTCGGGTTCGATCGTGCGATGGCGGCGGTGTCGCATGCCGCCCTGTCGACGAGCCGAGCTGGCGGCGCTGGTGCGCCACGAGCCCGGCGAGACCTCGGCGCACCGCTCCGGCCGTGCCTGCCTACGGCGGCCGACCACTACTTCCGGCTGCACCGAGCCACCGCCGGTGCGTCCGTGCCGGCTGGCTTCGCGGTGCTGCTGGTGCTCGAGGGCTCGGGCCGCCTCAGCGGAGTCGGCCATGTGGAGATCGGGCGCGGCGAGGCCTGGGTCGTGCCGGCGGCGTACGGCGACTGGAGCGTTGCCGGCGACCTCACCGTGCTGGTGGCCCGACCGGGCGCCGACTGGCCGCGCGACCTCGGGGGTCTGCGATGACCTGCTTCGTCGGCCTCGACATCGGCTCGACCTGGATGAAGGCGCTGGCCATCGACCCCACCGGCGCCCAGATCGCCTGTGTCCGTCGTGCCACGCCCTGGCAGAGCGTCGGTGGCGGCGGCACCGAGATGTCCGCGGCCAGCGTCGGGACCACGGTCCGCGAGCTGCTGGCTGCCCTGGATCTCGAGCTCGGGGGGCGACCGGTCCGTGCGGTCGGCATCTCCGGGATGGCCGAGTCGGGAGTGCTCGTCGACGCAGCGGGTGCGGCCGTGGTGGCAGTGCCGGCGTGGTTCGACCCGCGCGGCGGCGCCGAGTTCGCGGCGCAACCGGCCGAGCTGCGCGATGCCTTCCCCTCCGTCACCGGTCTGCCGGTCAGCCCGCTGGCGACGGTCGCCAAGCTGCTGCACCACCGCGGCGCTGGGCTCGACCTGCGCGGACTCACCTGGCTGAACGTGCCGGAGTACGTCGCGTTCCTCCTCGGCGGGGACCGCCTGGGCGAGGTGTCGCTGGTGGCCCGCACCGGTCTGGTCGACCAGGACACGGGAGCCCCGTGGTCGCCGGTGCTGGACGCGCTCGGAGTGGGCCCCGGCCTGCTGCCGCAGACGGCTCCGGCCGGCGCGGTCTGGGGTCACGCCGACGACGTGCCGGGCGCCATGCGCGGAGCGGTGCTGACGGTCGCCGGTCACGACCACCTGGTGGCCTCCGTGGCGGCCGGCGTGGTGCATCCCCACCAGCTCTACGACTCGATGGGCACAGCCGAGGCGCTGGTGCGAGTGCTGGCCGAGCCGTTGCCTGCCGAGCGTCGGGCTGCGCTCGCCACCGCGGGGGTCAACGTCGTGCGCCACCTGCTGCCCGGACGGTCGACGATGCTCGCCGGCACCCGGGGCGGATTGGTCCTGCGGCGGGTGCTCAGCATGGTCGGCATCGGCGACGACGCCGGCCGGGACGCCCTCGACGCCGCAGTGATGGCCCTGCCTGTCACGGCGGGAGCCGCGATCGAGGTCTCGGGGGCGCTCAACACGTCGTCGACGCTCTCGGTGCGGGTCGACGACGACGACGTCTCGCCCGCCCAGCTGTTCGCCGCGGCGCTGACGCACGGCGCCGACGTGCTGGGTGGCGTGGTCGCGCTGCTCGACGCCGAGGTCGGCCCGGCGACCGAGACCGTCGTGGCCGGCGGCTGGGCCCGGATGGCGTGCGTCCGGCGCTCCCGGCTGCAGGCGCTCCCCGGTGTGACCTTCTCTCCTCGATCCGAGGACACCGCCCACGGAGCCGCGCTCATCGGCTCGTTCGCGGCCGACTCCGAGCGCCACGACCTCATCGACTTCGTCACCCGCAACCTCACCCACCAAGCCCAACCATGAACCGGAGGAACCAAGAGATGACCACCACGCAGTCGACATCACTGGACGACATCGCCACCAGCGACGGCACCTTCGCCGTCGTGGCGATGGACCAGCGCAACACCCTCAAGCGGATGTACGCCGCGGTCGGCATCGACGATCCGGCGCAGAGCGAGCTGGTCGACATCAAGGCCGACGTCGTCGAGGCGCTCGCGCCGGTGGCCAGCGCGTTCCTGCTCGACCCGACGTACGGCATCCCCGCCCTCGAGCAGATCGACCCCGCCGTGCGTCGTGACGCCGGCATCCTCGTGGCCGCGGAACCCTCCGAGCGACTGAAACACGGCGACGAGCCACGCGGCACCCGCGACCCGGCCCTCGATGCCACGTGGGTGCGGGCGCAAGGTGGCGACGCGCTGAAGTTCCTGATCCAGATGCGTGCCGACCGGGCGGCCGGCGACGGCCCCGACCTCGCAGCGGAGGCGGTCGAGGTGATCCGCTCGGTGGTCGAGGACTGCCGCGCCACCGGCGTGCCGTCGGTGATCGAGAACCTGATCTACCCGCTGCCGAGCGAGGACCTCACGCCCCAGGGGCGCGAGGACGCGATCATCGAGGCCGCGGTGGCGCTCGACTCACTGCGACCCGACCTGCTGAAGCTCGAGTACCCCGGCAGTCCCGAAGGCTGCCGCCGGCTGGCCGAGTCGATCTCGAGCCCGTGGGCGGTGCTGTCGGCCGGCGTGGCCTTCGACGAGTTCACCCACGTGCTCCAGGTGTCGTGCGACGAGGGCGGAGCCTCCGGCTTCATCGCGGGCCGCGCCGTGTGGAAGGAGACGGTCGGCATGGGCCGGCCGGAGCGCCGCGCCTACCTGGCCGACGAGGGCAGGCGACGACTCGAGGCCTGCGTGGCGGCGATCGAGGGACGGGCCGTGCCCTGGCGCCGGCCCGAGGGGAGGTGAGGACATGACCACACCCGTCCTGGAGGCGCGAGGTCTGACCCGGCAGTTCGGGCACGTGACGGCGCTGGACGACCTCGACTTCGACGTCTACGCCGGCGAGGTGGTCGCCCTCATCGGCGACAACGGCGCCGGCAAGTCGACCCTGGTCAAGGCCCTCTCGGGCAACCTTGCCGTCGACCAGGGCGAGGTCTTCTTCGACGGCGCCCCGACCGACATCCCCACGCCGACCTCGGCCAGCGCCCTCGGCATCGAGACCGTCCACCAGGACCTGGCGCTCGCGCCGCACCTCGACCCGGTGCAGAACATGTTCCTGGGCAGGGAGACCATGCGCGCCGGGCTGATGGGCCGGCTCGGCTTCATGGACACCCCCGCGATGCGGGGGGAGGCGCAGTCAGCGTTCGACAAGCTCGGTGCCACGGTGCGCAGCCTCACGACTCCGGTGGGCGCGATGTCCGGCGGGCAACGCCAGGCGATCGCGATCGCCCGCGCGGTGCACTGGGCCAACCGCGTGGTGTTCCTCGACGAGCCGACCGCCGCGCTCGGCGTACGCCAGACGGCCAACGTGCTCGACACGATCCGCCGGGTGCGGGACCACGGTGTCGCGGTCGTCTTCATCAGTCACTCGATGCCGCACGTCATGGACGTCTCCGACCGGGTGCAGGTGCTGCGCATGGGCCGGAGGGTCGCGACGTACCAGACCTCGGAGACGAACATGGAACAGCTGGTCGGCGCGATGACCGGCGCGATGGGAGACGCGGCATGAGCGTTCCCGTGAAGGACACGACCGGCGTCGCCGTGCCGGATGACGAGAGCACGACCGCCTTCGGCAGGGTGGTCCGGCTGCAGGCGTTCCAGATCCTGCTGGTGCTCGCGCTGATCATCGCGGTCTTCGTGACGCTCGCACCCAACAACTTCGGCAACCTCGAGAACGCCAGACAGATCGCCCAGAACGCAGCGATCCTGGCGGTGCTCGGCGTCGGCATGACCTTCGTGATCGTGACTGCCGGCATCGACCTGTCGATCGGCTCGGTGCTGGTCTTCTCCGGTGTCGTCGCCGCGAAGGTGATGATCGCGCTCGGCCCGGAGGACGGTTCCGGGGGACAGGGCTGGGGAGTCGCCGCGGTCGGCATCCTGGTGGCCGTCCTCTCGGGCCTGGCCTGGGGGCTGCTCAACGGCGTCCTCATCGCCAAGGCCAAGATCCCGCCGCTGATCGTGACGCTCGGGTCGCTGGGCGCGGCGCTGGGCCTGGCCCAGATCCTCACCGGCGGCATCGACCTGCGCACGGTGCCGACGGTCATGCAGGACTCGATCGGCTACGGCAACGCGGTCGGCCGGCTGCCGGTCATCGTGGTGATCGCGGCAGTGGTCGTCGTGCTGGGAGCCGTCTTGCTCCACCTGACCAGGTTCGGTCGCTACACCTACGCCATCGGCTCCAACGAGGAAGCCGCACGTCGGGTGGGTGTCCGCGTCGACCGCCACCTGATCCTCATCTATGCCCTCTCGGGAACGCTGGCCGGCTTCGCGGGAGCGCTCAGCCTGGCCCAGTTCGGGACGACTGCAATCGCAGGTCAGTCCCAGACCAACCTCAACGTCATCGCGGCTGTCGTCATCGGCGGCACGTCTCTGTTCGGTGGCGTGGGATCGATCTTCGGCACGGTCGTCGGGCTCTTCATCCCGGCCGTGCTGCAGAACGGGTTCGTGATCGTCAGGGTTCAGCCCTTCTGGCAACAGGTCGCCGTCGGCACGGTGCTCATCGCCGCCGTGTACGTCGACCAGTCCAGACGGGCCGCTGCCCAGCGAGGCGGGTCCACCTCACGGCTCCGGCGTCGGAGCCATCGCAAACCCTCGTCCGAGGAGCAAGGAGAACCAAGATGAGATCAGCACAACGAAGGGTGTCCGTGGGCTCGATCGTCGTACTCGCGGCAGCGGCGCTGACCGCCTGCGGTGCGGCCGAGGACGGCGGGTCTGACGGTGGCGACGACGAATACTCGATCGCCTTCGTGCAGGGCGTCGCCGGCGACCAGTTCTACATCACCATGGAGTGCGGGGTGAAGGAGGAGGCGGACAAGCTGGGGGCCACGGTCGACGTGCAAGGACCGCAGGAGTTCGACCCGACCCTGCAGAAGCCGATCCTCGACTCCGTGGTCGCCTCGAAGCCCGATGCGATCCTGATCGCGCCCACCGACGTGACTGCCATGCAGGCGCCACTCGAGGCGGCCGCAGACGCGGGCATCGAGGTCGTGCTGGTCGACACCACGGTCGACGACCCGTCGTTCGCGGTCTCGCAGATCGCCTCCGACAACGAGGGCGGTGGCGCGGCGGCGTTCGACGCGATCAAGCAGCTCGCACCCGATGGCGGCAAGGTGCTCGCCATCTCCGTCGACCCCGGCATCTCGACCACCGACGCCCGGGTCAAGGGCTTCGAGGAGGCCGCTGCCGAGGACTCGGCGTTCGAGTACCTCGGCGTGCAGTACAGCCACAACGAGCCGGCCACCGCGGCCCGGCTGGTGACGGCTGCCCTGCAGGCGGACCCCGACATCGTGGGTGTCTTCGCGACGAACCTGTTCGCGGCTGAGGGTACGGCGACCGGCATCCGGCAGGCCGGCAAGCAGGACCAGGTCAAGGTCATCGGCTTCGACGCCGGACCCGACCAGATGGCGGCCCTGGAAGAGGGCACCATCCAGGCGCTGATCGCCCAGATGCCGGGCGACATCGGTGTGCAGGGAGTCCAGCAGGCCGTGGCTGCACTCGAGGGTGACGAGACGACACCGGAGATCGAGACCGGGTTCACGATCATCACCAAGGACAACGTCGACGGCGAGGGCGGCGACGCCGCCTACAAGTCGAGCTGCTGATCCCCGGCTGACGGATCGAGTTCTCGGGGAGGGGCGGCCCGCTGCGGCGGGCCGCCACTCACCGGCTGATCCTGAGCACCATCGAGTCGACCTGGGGAGGAGGCCGGAACGCGCTTCGCGGCACGGCCAGGCCGGCCTCGAGGCGGTAACGACGAGCATGTCGAGCGCGGGGTGCACCCTCGACCATCCGGCGTACGGTGGACCGTTGGAGCACAAGGTCGGCGGACAGCAGCCGGTCCGTGCCGAGCAGAGTCCGCACCAGGTCCGTCGTCAGCTGGTAGGGCGGGCTGGCTACGACCCGGAAGGGACGCCGTGGCAGCCGTACCTGGCGGAGATCGGCGCGCACGACCGTGACTCCACGGTCCGCGAAGCGCTCCCGCAGCGCGGCGACGCGACGCGGATGCAGCTCCACAGCGACGACCCTGGCCCCCGCCGCCACCAGATGAGCAGTCAGGGCGCCGTCGCCGGCCCCCAGGTCGAGGACCAGCTCGCCCGGCTTCACATCGGCGGAGTCGACGACGCGACGTGCCCACTCAGGCCGAAGTGGGTGCCACCCCCAGTCGCGCCGGCTGCGCGGCCCGGAGGCGGGCACGACGCACCATCACACAGAAAATACCCATGCCTCGACGCTACGACGGGCCGGATCCCGGCCGCATCCGAATTTCCGTCGGTGGCACCATCGAGCATGTGGACAGTGAGACCAGGAGCTACCAAACCGGCGACGAGGACCGGGTCCTCGACCTGACCCGCGACTGCGCTGAGTATGCGTCGGGTCGTGGTGACGGTCTGTTGCACGTCTTCGTGCCGCACGCGACGGCCGGGATCGCGATCCTGGAGACCGGCGCCGGCAGCGACGACGACCTGCTTGCCGCGTTGCGCGACCTGCTGCCCGCCGACGACCGCTGGCGGCACCAGCACGGGACTCCCGGTCACGGCCGGTCGCACGTGATGCCGGCGCTCATCCCGCCGTACGCGACGGTGCCGGTGGTCGGCGGCCAGCTCACGCTCGGCACCTGGCAGAGCATCTGCCTCGTCGATCTCAACGTGGACAACCACGAGCGGGAGGTGCGCTTCAGCTTTCTCGCGGGATAGGGGTCCCAGTCGAACAAGTGTTCGACTACGCTGCTCCCATGAGCCGACTCGTGACACCACCCGGGTGGCCGGCCCAGGTGCGTCCACCCGACGCGCCGGCCTGGGAGCGCACCGCCGTCAACTGGCTGCTCGACATCTGCCCGCCGGAGTACCGCACCTATCCCGCGCTGCGTCGTCACGACGTGGTGCTGGCGAGGTTCGCGGTGCTGCACGTCGAGGCCTGCCAGGCCGCGTGCCAGCGGGGGCTCAGCGAGGCGCGCTCGGCGCTGCGCGACGTGGCCGCGCTCGACGTGGTCGACGCCGCCGTCGAGACATGGCTGGCCGAGGACGCCCGGCTCGGCGGCGTACGCCGGGCGGCCGGTCTGGTGGAGGAGGCGCTGCGCGGACGGCGGTTCGTCGCTCGTCTGTGAGGGGTCGGTGCCGGACGCTCAGTCCGGCCGGATCGGGTCCGCCGAACCCAGGCGCCAGACCGCGACGCCGTGCAGCCCCAGCTCGGCGGCCATGCGGAGCCGCAGACGGAAAGAGCGGGCGTCCGACCACCACAGCACGGTGCCGTTGGCGAGGCGGGCAGTCCATTCGCCGTACGCCGGCCGCCACCGCGCGCGGGCGCCGTCCGCCTCCACGAGGCGACGGGCCGCCCCCACCGTCACCGACCTGCCGGTGCGACCGCGGGGCCAGGTGTAGCCGTAGCCGGCCACGCCGAGGTCGAGCTTCGCGGCCGGCACCACGGCAAGCGCCGTTCTCGCTGCACGTCGCTGCCACTTCAGGGGGCCGATGGGGCCGGGCCGCGACCAGGTGGGCCCGCTGAAGTCGTAGGTCATCAGCACGACGACATCCGCGGCCTCGCCGAGCTTCGCGAGGTCGTAGCCGCGGGTTCGGTAGGCCTCGAGCGTCGTTGCTGCGCTGACGTCGATCGAGACGGTGTGGTCCGGATCGAGCTCGGCCTGGAGCCGCTCGAGCAGGCGGACCAGGCCGTCGGCGTCGGACCGCCGGATCAGCTCGAGGTCGACGTTGATCCCGTCCCACCCCTGGGTCTCGACCACGGCGGCGAGCTGCCTGGCCACGCGGTCGATGTGCGTGGTGTCGCTCAGGAGGCGGTGCGCCGCGCGCGGGTCGAAGTCGCCGAGACGGTTGCTGTAGTTGCCGAGGAGCAGCTCGGCGCGGAGACCTCGCTCGTGCGCCAGCGCCAGCAGTCGCCGCTCACTCGCGCCCGGCGCGGCGATGCTCCTTCCGTCGGGCCGCAGGGTCGCGCCCACCACGTCGACCTGGCCGAGTGCTGCAGCGCTCTCCTCGATGACGGAACCTCCGGACGAGCCGAGGACCCAGCCGGTCACGACCGGGTCGTCGGCACCGGCCGCAGGCGCCCAGGCAGTGGCGACGGACAGCGCGACGGTGGCCGCCAGGGTGCGGGTGAACAGGCGCGACGGCATGCAGCCCACCTTGACACGCAAGCCCACTAGCGTGGGCCGGGTGCAGCTCTTCTCGGCCGTGATCCTCGTCGATGCCCGGGGATGGATCCTGCTCCAGGAGCGCGACGAGCATGCGCCTATCGACCCCGAGCGCTGGGGGCTGCCGGGTGGGCACGTCGAGGAGGAAGAGGCGTTCGAGGCGGCTGCCTATCGGGAGCTGGCGGAGGAGACGGGCCTCCTGTTCGAGCCTGGAGCCCTTGAGCTGTGGCGGGACGCCGAGGTCTTCCACGAGGTCCAGGACTCGCTGGACCGCGTGCAGGTCTTCGTCGCCCGCACCGAGGCCACCGACGCCGACATCGTGCTGGGCGAGGGGCGACAGATCGTGTTCGTGGCGCCCACTGTCGCGCGGGGTCTTGACCTGACCGCTGCGGCGAGCATGATCGTCCCGGAGTTCCTAGATTCCGACCTCTATCGAAGGCTGTCCTCATGACTTCTGCAACCGCACCTTTCCGCGTGCTCCCGGTGCCGGCCTTCGGTGCCGAGGACGTCGTCGTGGGCACCTCGGGAGCCGACGAGGGTGCGGTGTTCACCGGCACCGAGGACGGGTCGATCTTCCGGATCAGCGCTGACGGCGGGAAGGTGGACAGGGTCGCGCAGACCGGTGGGCGACCACTGGGCATCGAGCTCGGCCCTGACGGGCGCCTGCTCGTGTGCGACTCCACGAAGGGGCTGCTGTGGGTGGACACCGCGTCCGGCGCGGTCGAGGCCATCACCGACAGCATCGACGGCACCCCGATGCGCTTCTGCAACAACGCGGCGATCGCCAGCGACGGCACGGTGTGGTTCTCCGACTCCTCCACCAAGTACGGCATCGCGCAGTGGAAGGACGACTTCGTGCAGCACACCCGCACCGGGAGGCTGGCGCGGCTGAACACCGACGGCTCGGTAGAGGTGGTGCTCGACGGTCTCGCCTTCGCCAACGGGGTCGCGCTCTCGAAGAACGAGGACTTCGTCTGCGTCGCCGAGTCCGGCGGTCGCACCGTCGTACGCCGCTGGCTGACCGGCAACCGGGCGGGCATGCGCGACCTGCTCTGCCAGAACCTGCCGGGCTACCCGGACAACATCGCGCGCGGAAGCGACGGGCTGATCTGGGTGTCCCTGGGCAGCCCCATCAACCCCCTGGTCGAGCGGCTGCACAAGAGCCCGCTGGCCCTGCGGAAGCTGGTGACGAAGATTCCGGAAGCACTCCAGCCCAAGCCGGCGCAGACCGTGCGGGTGCAGGCCTACGACGACGAGGGCACGCTCAGGCACGACATCGACGTGAATGCGAAGGAGCACGGCGTCGCGTTCCACATGGTCACGGGCGTGCGCGAGCACCAGGGCCAGGTCTGGATGGGCAGCCTCCACGAACCCGCGGTCGCGGTCTACACCCTCTGAACCCGTAAACTCGCCGGCATGGGCCTCCTCGAGTCGATCAAGGGCCCCGGCGACCTCCGGGGCCTGAACGACGACCAGCTGGCCGGGCTCGCCGCCGAGATCCGCGACCTGCTCGTCGAGACCTGCTCGCGCGTCGGCGGCCACCTCGGCCCCAACCTCGGCGTGGTCGAGCTGACCCTCGCCGTCCACCGGATCTTCGACTCGCCGCGTGACCGGGTCGTCTTCGACACCGGCCACCAGGCGTACGTGCACAAGATCCTCACCGGCCGCGCCGGCGACTTCGACGGGCTCCGGCAGGAGGGCGGCCTGAGTGGCTACCCGAGCCAGGGCGAGTCGACCCACGACATCGTCGAGAACTCCCACGCCTCGACCGCCCTCAGCTATGCCGACGGGCTGGCCAAGGCCTATGCCATCCGCGGCGAGGACCGCCACACCGTTGCCGTGATCGGCGACGGCGCGCTGACCGGCGGCATGGCCTGGGAGGCCCTGAACAACATCGCCGTCGCGCGCGACAGCAAGCTCGTGATCGTGGTCAACGACAACGGCCGCTCCTACACGCCGACGGTCGGCGGGCTGGCGACGGCGTTGGCCACCCTGCGCACCAATCCCCGCTACGAGCAGGTCCTCGACCTGGTGAAGAAGCGGCTGACTGCGGTGCCGGGCGTGGGCGCACCGGCCTACGACGCCCTGCACGCGATGAAGAAGGGGCTCAAGGACGCGCTGGCGCCGCAGGGCCTGTTCGAGGACCTCGGCCTGAAGTACGTCGGGCCGATCGACGGTCACGACCGCACGGCAGTGGAGCAGGCGCTCGCGCAGGCCAAGCGCTTCGGCGGTCCCGTGATCGTGCATGCGCTGACTCGCAAGGGCTTCGGCTACGACGCGGCGGAGCGGCACGAGGCCGACCAGTTCCACTCCCCGGGTCCCTTCGACGTCGACACGGGTGAGGAGAACCCCAAGTCGCGGATCTGGACCGACGTGTTCGCCGACGAGATGGTGCACATCGGGGCGCGCCGTCCCGACGTCGTGGCGATCACCGCGGCGATGATGCACCCGGTGGGGCTGGACAAGTTCCAGGCCCGCTTCCCGGATCGGACCCTCGACGTCGGCATCGCCGAGCAGCACGCCATCACCTCGGCGGCCGGCCTCGCCATGGGCGGGATGCACCCCGTGGTCGCGGTCTATGCGACGTTCCTCAACCGGGCCTTCGACCAGGTGCTGATGGATGCTGCTCTGCACAAGTGCGGCATCACGATCACCCTGGACCGCGCCGGGGTGACCGGCGACGACGGCGCGAGCCACAACGGCATGTGGGACATGTCGATGCTGCAGGTCGTGCCAGGGCTGCGCTCGGCTGCGCCGAGGGACGCCGCCCGGCTCCGCGAGCTGCTCAACGAGGCTCTCGACGTGGACGACGCGCCGACCGTGGTGAGGTTCCCGAAGGGTCCGCCCCCGGCCGACATCCCCGCGCTCGGCAAGGTCGGAGGGGCAGACCTGCTGGTCCGCAAGGGGCTGAAGGACGTGCTGGTCGTCGCCGTCGGCTCGATGGCCTCGGTGGCGGTCGACCTCGCGGACCTGCTCGACGCCCAGGGCATCGGCGTGACGGTGGTCGACCCGCGCTGGGTCAAGCCGGTCGACCCGGTGATCGTCGACCTCGCTCGCGAGCACCGGCTCGTGGTGAGTGTGGAGGACAACGGCCGGATCGGTGGCTGTGGCGCGGTGCTGCTGCAGGCGTTGACCGACGCCGGCGTGACGACCCCCACCCAGGTGCACGGGATCCCGCAGGAGTTCCTCGGTCATGCCAAGCGCGGCGCGATCCTCGAGCGGATCGGCCTCACCCCGCAGGCGCTGGCGCGCGGCATCATCGAGCACGTGGCGGCCAGGTCGGCGACCGACGACGCGGAAGCGGCCGCGGCCCGATCCACGGTTGATGTCGACCGACCCCGCTGACCTGCGGCGGAAGGTCTGCGCGGCGCTAGCGGCGCTGGCGCTGGTGGTTGGCCTGGTGGGCTGCTCCGACGGCGACCCGTCGCCTACCGATCCATCGCCCAGCGGCACTCCTGACGCCGGCGCGGCCTCGGCCGTGGAGATCCCGCCCGACCTCGGGCGCTCGTTCAGCCGGCTCCTGCGCCAACGGGCAGCCGCTGTGATCTCCGGTGACCGGATCGCGTTCGCCGGAGGCCTCGAACTGTCGGACGACGCGTTCGTCGCCGACCAGGCGGCGTACTTCGACAACCTGCGGCAGCTCCCGATCGGTGAGCTGGCATTCGACCTCGACCCTGGCACCTTGGTGCGGTCGGGCGACGACTACTGGGGCGTCGTCGACGTCTCGCTCCAGCTGGATGGCTTCGACGTAGCGCCGGTCGTGAGCGTGGACCGCTACCGGTTCTCGCCGGTTGGGGAGGGCGAGCGCCGCTTCGCGCTCAGCGCGGTCTCCGACGCCGTATGGGAGCAGGACAACGGCGTCTTCCAGCAACCGTGGGACCTCGGGCCGATCGAGGTCCGCACCGGCGTCGGCGTGCTGGGCATCTTCGACGATGGATCCGCGCCCGACGCCGGCACGACTGGTGCGCTCGGTCGAGCGGGGCATCAGCGACGTGGCGGGCATCGTGCCGTACGACTGGTCGCGATCGGTCGTCGTCTACGCCTTGTCCGACACCGACTTCCTCTCCTCGATCGAGGACCCGCCCGGAGGTCACCCCGAGCGGCTCGACGGGGTCGCCTTCCCGGTGATGACGGGACCGGCCGGCGGAGAGGTGGCCTCGACCAGGTTCGTGCTGAACCCACGCATGCTCGACCGGTCCCGGCTCGAGCGGGACCGTCTGGTCAGGCACGAGCTCGCCCACGTCGCCATCGGTGAGCACGACGACCACGCCCCGGTCTGGCTCAGCGAGGGGCTCGCGGAGTACGTCTCGGTGCGTCCGCTCGCGCCGGAGGACCGGCGGGTCGCCGACGCCGCGATCGCTGCGGCTCGTGGCGGGCTGGTCACGGAGCTGCCGTCCGACGAGACGTTCAACGACGGCGACTCGGCGCTCAACTACGGCGTAGCCTGGTGGGCGTGCGAGTACCTCGCCACCGTCGTTCGGCGAGGCCAGCCTGTGGACGATCCTCGACGAGCTCGATGTCGCCGGCGCCGAGGAGGATCCGGACGTCGACTCCCGGCTCGAAGGACTGACCGGCATCAACTCGCGCACGCTGGCGCGCAAGGCCGCCAAGCAGATGATCGCGACGTTCGACCCTGGCTACCGGGCGCTCGCAGGACCCGACGGTTGATCCGTCCGCTGCTGATGGGACCAGCGACGTTCCGGATCCGCCGGGGGAATAGGGTCGTCCCGTGAATGCCGAATCTCGTCTGGTGCACATCGTCGACGATGTGCCCGAGCTCGAGGGGCTGTCCACGCTCACGATGGTCGTGGTGCTCGACGGGTTCCTGGACGCCGGCAACGCCGCTGCCATCGCCGCGCGCCACCTGATCGACGCCACTCCGCTGCGGGGCGACCAGGCGCGCAGCGACCAAGGTGGCACGGTCGTCGCCACCTTCGACGTCGACCGGCTGCACGACTACCGCGCCCGGCGCCCGCCGATGTCGTTCGTGCGCGACCACTACGAGGCCTACGAGGCACCGCGGCTCGTCGTTCGGCTGCTGCGCGACACCGGCCTGACGCCGTACCTCCTGCTGCACGGACCGGAACCCGACACCCGCTGGGAAGGCTTCGCCGCCGCGGTGCGCGAGGTCGTGGATCGCTTCGGTGTCACCCGCGTGGTCGGGATGGGCTCGGTGCCGATGGCGGTGCCGCACACCCGACCGATCGCGATCACTCATCACGCGAACGACCCTGACCTGCTGACCGGCGAGAGCCGGTGGCGCGGCGAGCTGCGCATCCCGAGCAGTGCGCAGGCGCTGCTCGAGATCAGGCTGGGCGAGTGGGGGGTTCCGGCGCTGGGCTTCGTGGCGCACATCCCGCACTACCTGGCGCAGCTCGACTACCCGCGCGCCTCGGCAGCGCTGCTGGAGCAGGTCGAGCTGGCCGGACGGCTGACGGTCGACCTCACCGACCTGCAGGAGCTGGCCGACGACCGCGAGGGCGAGATCAGCCGCTACCTCGCCGCCAACGAGGAGGTCGCCGACGTGGTGGGAGCGCTCGAGCGGCAGTACGACGCGTTCGAGCGTGCCGAGGACGAAGGCACGAGCCTGCTCGCGCCGGACCAGCCCCTGCCCACCGGAGACGAGATCGGACAGCAGTTCGAGCAGTTCCTTGCCGGTCTCGAGGGACCGGACGACGGCGACCCGGGCCGGGACAACGGATGACCGACCGTAGCCCCGCGACGCAGGAGCTCGTCGACCTGCTGGACCTCGAGTACCTCGACGTCGACCTGTTCCGCGGCCGCCAACCGGACTCCGTGCGCCAGCGCGTCTACGGCGGACAGGTGGCTGCGCAAGCGCTGGTTGCCGCGGCCCGCACGGTCGACGACGACTTCGCGGTGCACTCGCTGCACTCGTACTTCCTGCTGCCCGGCGACTACCAGGTGCCGATCATCTACGACGTGGAGCGGATCCGCGACGGGCGCTCCTTCGCGACTCGACGGGTGATGGCCAGGCAGCACGGGCGCCCGATCTACTACCAGACCTTGAACTTCCAGCGGCCCGAAGAGGGCTACGACCATCAGGACGCCATGCCTGCGGTCGGCGGGCCCGACGACGGGCTCAACCTGGTCGAGCTGATGCGCGACCGCGGCAACGCGGACGCGGACGCGCTCGGCAAGGAGTGGGCGGCGCTCGACGTACGGTTCCTCGGCAACTCGCGCCACGGCCTGGAGCCGAACCCGAACCATCCGGCCGAGGCTCGGATGTGGATCCGGATCGAGGGACCGCTGTCGGACGACCCGATGGAGCACCTGGCCGCGTTCACCTACGCCAGCGATGTGAGTCTGCTCGGGGCCACACTCGCGGCCCACGACGCCAACCCGGCCAAGACCCAGATGGCGTCGCTGGACCACACAATCTGGTTCCACCGGCCGTTCCGGGCCGACGACTGGTGGCTCTACGACCAGTGGTCGCCGTCCGCCAGCGGTGCGCGCGGCCTGGCGATCGGACGGGTATTCCAGTCCGACGGCACGCTCGTGGCCACCGTCGCTCAGGAAGGGCTGATCCGGCCGAGGCCGGACCTCACGGGCGGCGCCGGCCTCAAGGACTGACCCAGAGCCGGTCGATCAGAGCCGGATCGCAGCTCCGGCGAGATGCGGTGCGCCCGACGTGGGGTTGATGAGCGAGAACGCGAAGCCGTCGTCGGTGGTGGTCGATCCGAACGCCACGCTGCCGGGCAGGATGATCGGCTTCTTGAACGCGACGTCCACCCGCACGCTGTCGGGCAGCCTGTTCTCGATGGCGGCGATGCAGCGAGCCTTGCTCCACATGCCGTGGGCGATCTGCCGAGGGAACCCGAGCGCCTTGGCGGTGAGCGGGTAGAGGTGGATCGGGTTGTGGTCGCCGGAGACGGCTGCGTAGCGACGCCCGAGGTCGGCCGCCAGTCGCCACTCGATGTTGCCAGCGGGGGCGTCGGGGAAGCTGCTGCCCGACGATGCGGTGGCGTCGCCCTTGCCGCGGCGCAGGTATGTTGACGTGCTCTCCCACGACGACCTCGTCGCCGTCTGCCGCCCGGACCTCCGTGACGAACTCGTAGATGGTGCCCTTGGGGTGGGGCTTCGGAGCGCCGACGCTGGCGGTGACCGAGAGGGTCTCGCCGATGGCGATGGGGCGGTGACCGGTGATGGAGTTCTCGAGGTGCACGGTGCCGATGGCAGGTGCGGGGAACGCGGAGTCGGTCATGATCGCCATGTGCAGCGGGAACGCCAGCATGTGGGGGTAGGGGAGCGGCACGACGTCCTTGGTCGGAAAGCCGCACACCGCGGCGTACGCGGTGACGTGGCTCCGCTCGACCGTCACCGGTGGGCGGTCCTTGCGCAGACCGGTGAAACCGGCGGGCGATGCCTTCTTCACGCCCGGCAGCTGGTTCAGCCCCGGGATCGAGGGGAGGGCCGCCTCTCACCAGGAGCGGGACGCCGGCCACGTCAGGCGCCCAGCATCATCTGGCCGCAGACGCGGACGACGTTGCCGTTGACCGCGTTGGACCCCGGGTTGGCGTACCACGCGATGGTCTCCGCGACGTCGACGGGCAGGCCGCCCTGGGCCATGGCGTTGAGCCGCTGCCCGACCTCTCGGGTGGCGAAGGGCACGGCAGCGGTCATCTGCGTGATGATGAATCCCGGTGCGACGCCGTTGATGGTGATGCCGTCCTTCAGCTCGTCGGCGAGCGACTCGACCAGCCCGATGACTCCGGCCTTCGAGGTGGCGTAGTTGGTCTGCCCGACGTTGCCGGCGATGCCGGCGATCGAGGCGACACCGACGATCGAGCCGCCTGCATTGATCACGCCCTGCGCGAGGAGCTCGCGCGTGATCAGCTCCGGAGCAGTGAGGTTGACCGCGATGACGGAGTCCCAGCGGTCCTCGGCCATGTTGGCGAGCTTCTTGTCGCGGGTGATGCCGGCGTTGTGCACCACCACGTCCACCCCACCGTGCTTCTCCTTCAGGTGGTGAGCGATCCGCTGGGGCGCGTCCTTGCCGGTGATGTCGAGGGTGAGCCAGTCGCCGTCCAGCTCCTTCATCAGCGACTGCAGCTCGCTGGCGGCCTGGGGTACGTCGATGCCGACGACCGTCGCGCCGTCCCGGTGCAGCACCCTGGCGATCTGCTCCCCGATGCCGCGGCTCGCGCCGGTGACGAGGGCGACCTTGCCGGTCAGGGGCTGGTTCCAGTCGGTGACCTCGGGGGCCTTCTTGGTGCCATGGGCGCCGATGCGCACCACCTGCCCGGAGACGTACGCGGACTTGGGGGACAGCAGGAAGGCGAGCGTGCTGGTGGCAGCAGCTTCGGCGCCCTCAGCGACGTACACCAGCTGGACCGCACCGCCGTGGCCGATCTCCTTGCCGAGGCTGCGCGTGAAGCCTTCGAGTGCGCGCTGGGCAACGCGCTCGGCGCCGCTGACCTGCTCGGGCGGCGTGCCGATCACGACCACGTGCGGGCAGCGATCGAGGCTGCGCAGGACGGGGGTGAAGAACTCGCGGAGAGCCTCGAGATCGCTGGAGGAGGTGAGTCCGGTGGCATCGAAGACCAGGCCCTTGAACGTGGCGCCGTCCTCGGCGACCTGCGTGGAGGCGATGCCGAGCAGATCGAGCAGCCCCGGGAGCGACTCGGCGAGTCGGCCGCGGCCACCGACCAGGACGGTGCCGTCGACGAGCGGCGCGCCCTCGGTGTAGCGGTCGAGCTTGGTGGGGCTCGGCAACCCGAGGTTGTTGACGACCAGCTTGCCGATCGCGGACTGGGTGAAGCCCTGGTAACGGTCGCTCATGAGCGTGGTGTCCTCCGGTGAAGTCGTGGTCAGGGAGCTTGTCTAGCCAAGCACCGAGTCAACATGTAACTCCAGGTGTAACTCAGAGTCCACATTTCGTGACCTGGCCCTCATTGCCTTCTCTGCGGGCATCCGGGAGGCAAGGATAGGTGCATGAACAACAGCACTCGTCGCGTTGCCGTCCTGGGCGGCAACCGGATCCCCTTCGCCCGCTCCAACTCGGCCTACGCCGACGCGTCCAACCAGGAAATGCTCACCGCGGCCATCGACGGCCTGGTGACTCGTTTCGGCCTGGAGGGCGAGCGGCTCGGTGAGGTCGTGGCCGGCGCCGTGCTCAAGCACGCCCGCGACTTCAACCTGACGCGGGAGTCCGTGCTCGGCTCGAAGCTCTCGCCCGAGACGCCGGCCATCGACATCCAGCAGGCGTGCGGCACCGGGCTGCAGGCCGCGATCGAGGTGTCCAACAAGATCGCGCTGGGCCAGATCGATGCCGGCATCGCCGGCGGCACCGACACCACGTCGGACGCGCCGGTCGCGATCAGCGACAAGCTGCGCAAGAAGCTGATGAAGGTCAACGCTGCGCGCGACACCGCGTCGCGGATCAAGGCTCTCGGCGCCATCCGCCCCGGCGACATCGGTCTCGAGATCCCGCAGAACGGCGAGCCCCGGACCCGCTTGTCCATGGGTGAGCACGCCGCCCTGACCGCGCTGGAATGGCAGATCGGTCGTGAGGAGCAGGACGAGCTCGCTGCGGCGTCCCACCAGCATCTCGCCGCGGCGTACGACCGTGGCTTCTTCGACGACCAGATCACGGCCTTCCGCGGTCTCGAGCGTGACAACAACCTGCGCGCCGACTCCTCGGTCGAGAAGCTCGCCAAGCTGAAGCCGGTCTTCGGCAAGGGCGAGGCGGCGACGATGACCGCCGGCAACTCGACGCCCCTGACCGATGGTGCCTCGGTCGTTCTGCTCGGCTCGGACGAGTGGGCGAAGGAGCGCGGGCTCGAGCCGCTGGCCTACTTCGCGGACTCCGAGACCGCGGCGGTCGACTACGTGCACGGCGGTGAGGGCCTGCTGATGGCTCCGGCCTACGCCGTGCCCAGGATGCTGGCCCGCAACGGTCTGACCCTCCAGGACTTCGACTTCTACGAGATCCACGAGGCGTTCGCGTCGCAGGTGCTCTCGACCCTGAAGGCTTGGGAGGACCCCGTGTTCTGCAAGGAGCGCCTCGGTCTCGACGCCCCGCTCGGCTCGATCGACCGCGCCAAGCTGAACGTCAACGGCTCCTCGCTGGCTGCGGGGCACCCGTTCGCTGCCACCGGAGGCCGGATCGTGAACGGCCTGGCCAAGCAGCTCGCGGAGAAGGGCTCCGGCCGCGGCCTGATCTCCATCTGCGCGGCCGGCGGCCAGGGCGTCGTCGCGATTCTCGAGCGCCCCTGAGCGGCGGCAGCCTGAAAAGCGCTTCCTTGGCCCGCGTCGGCAGCAGTCGACGCGGGCCGTTGCGCTTCTTACGCCGGTGCGCCTACGCGGGAGACGAGCGCGAGAGCGGAGGCGACGAGATAGTCGCGGACCTGGCCCGGAGCGATCTCTCCAACGGTGGGGATGCCCGGGGCAGCCTCCTTGACCAGGATTCCGACCCGTGCCAGCTGCAAGGCACCCAGCCCGTTGGCGTAGAGCATGTTCGCGAGCAGGATCGGGTCGTTGTCGAGCACGAAGTCGCCCGAGGCGATACCGGTCTCCAGCGCGTTGGAGAGCACCGTGAGGCACGACGAGATGCCGCGGCCGAGCCGGAACAGGGCACTCTCCGAGATCTCGTCGAGAAGCTCGGGGCCGGACCTCCGCATCAGCGCCTGGGCGCAGTCGACGAACGGCGGGTGCGCCAAGCCGTAGTCGACGAACGACCTGACGATGGCTGCGAGTCGCTCACGTGAATCACCCGCGGCGTCGGCGGCGACGATCATGTCGGCACGGAGCTCGTCGAGGTAGCCCACCAAGGTGAGCGCAAACAGCTCTTCCTTGCCGGTGAAGTGTCGGTACACGATGGCGCGGTTGATTCCGACGGCGCGCGCGATGTGCTCGATCTGGACCTCGCCGACGCCCCTGGTGTCGAACAGGATCCGGGTGGCCGCAATGATCTCGGCTTCGCGCGCGCGTCGACGAGCGGCAGCGGCTTTACGCCGACCGTCTGTCTCTGGGACCGGACCAACCATGAGGTCAGGGTACGACTGTTGCAACTCTCAGTTGCACAAGTGTGACGCGAGGCTCAGTCGCGTCGAGCGGTCGCCGCCCTCACTCCCGCCGGGGCCGTTCTCTGATCCATTCGGCTTCGGCGCGCGCGCCCGGCGGACTGAACTCCGGCCGGCCGGACTGCTCGTCCATCCGCACCTGCCAGGGCGTCTGGTGGATGGTCCGGTGATGGTGCCCGCAGAGCATCACCAGGTTGGTCAGCTTGGTGGCGCCACCGGACGCCCACGAGACGATGTGGTGCGCATGACACATGATCGGTGGCCGCCGGCAGCCGGGAAACGCGCAATGTCGATCCCGAACCACGAGCGCCGTCCAGATGGGCGCAGTGACGAGACGGTAGGAACGGCCGACATCCAGCACCAGACCTGCACCGCCGAGGGCGACGGGGATGATGTCGGCGTCGCAGGCAAGTCGTCGCACCGCAGTCAGGAGCCAGCTCGAGGCCGTCCTCGGTGCGTCCTTGCTCAGCAAGTTGACCTCGTAGCGAGTCGAGATCGGTCGTGACGACGACACGTGGTCGCGCACCATGCGAATCGGGCGGCACGTTCGCATCGAGCGCCGTCTGCGCCTGCTCGATCAACGCGTCCCACAGGCGGACCCCGTAGTCGCGAGGATCAGGGACCTGCTCACAGGTCTGCGGGTCGACTGCGGGCACGGGCGCGGTGAGCGGCAACAGAGCGGCCCGCAGGGTCGCCCCGTCCTCGACGGAGCCACGCCCCTTCACCCTGATCCCACCGGCGCCATCGTCGGTGATGGACAAGAAGCGTCGAAGGTGCGCGACGCGATCCTCGCGGGCCAGCTGCTGCTCCCGCTGTCGCTCGGTGCCGTCGGGGTCGATCTCCTGGATCACGCCCCGGCCACGTCGTTGCAGCTCGGTCGCCGTCAGTCGGGCCGCTTGATCGAGGAGGACCCGCTCTCCCTGTTCGCGGGTCTGCTGGTCGCCTGGCAGCCGGTCGACAGCATCGAGTACGACGTCTGCCTGCTCCGGGCTGATCCGACCCTCCACCAGAGCAGCGAGCGTCGCCGGTCGCTCGTTCACCAGCTCGTGCGCGTGGTCGACGGCCTGCTTGCCCTGGCCGTGCCGGATGCCGGCAAGGTGAGTGAGCCAGTCGGCGGTGGAGCCCCACCCGAGACGTCTCGCGCGCCACGTCCCGGGTGTCGAGCTCGGCGATCGCCTGCGCCTCCAGCGCGCGGAGCACGCTGCGCACGGCCTGGCAGCCTTCGACCACCGCGACCAGCTCGTCGTCACTGACCTCGGCCCAGGCCACGCCGCTCAGCGCGGCGAGCATGCCGCCGGCCTCAGCCACGACGTCGCGCGGCGGTGGGGAGGGAGAGTGCGGGAGCAGCCATGTCGCCCACCTGACCACGCGTCCGCGACCGCGGCCATCACCCGGACACCGCCGTCTGTGGACGACGGCCACGAAGACGGCGCCTGTGGACGACTCCTGGGCTCAGCGGTCGAACGTCTCCCGGACCGTCTCCACGGTGTCGGCCTCTGCCGCGGTCTTGTCGTCGCGGTAGCGCACCACCCTGGCGAACCGCAGCGCCATCCCCCCGGGGTAGCGGCTCGAGCGCTGGATACCGTCGAGCGCGATCTCCACCACCTGCTCAGGCCGGACGGTGACCACGTGCCCCGACCGCGACATCTCGAGCTCGAGGAACCGCTCGGTCTGCCACTCGAGCATCTCGTCGGTCATCCCCTTGAACGTCTTGCCGAGCATCACGAAGCGACCGGTGGCGGGGTCGCGCGCGCCGAGATGGATGTTCGAGAGCCACCCCTGCCGCCGGCCCGAGCCCCACTCGACGGCCAGCACCACCAGGTCGAGCGTGTGCACCGGCTTGACCTTCACCCACGAGGCGCCTCGGCGGCCGGCTTGGTAGCCAGCGGCCAGGTCCTTCACCACCACGCCCTCGTGCCCGGCCGCGAGGGCCTCTGCGAGGAAGGCCTGCGCCGCCTCAGCGTCCGCCGTGACCAGCCGCGGCACCCGATGGCGCTCCGGCACCAGCCGTTCCAGGGCGGCGGCGCGCTCCGAGCCCGGTGCGTCGAGCAGGTCGGAGCCGTCGAGGTGCAGGACGTCGAAGAAGTACGGCGTGACCACCACGCCACTCGCCATCGCGGTGCGCGAGGCCGTTTCCTGGAACGGCCGCGGCCGTCCGTCCTCGTCCAGCGCCAGCGCTTCGCCGTCGAGCACGAACGACGTGGCGGGCAGCCCGCGAGCGATCTCGACCACCTCGGGCAGCCGGTCGGTGATCAGGTCCAGGGACCGGGTGGCGATCCGTACGTCGTCACCGTTGCGGTGCACCTGGATCCGGATCCCGTCGAGCTTGGTGTCGACCGCGACCTCGCCGCCGCCGGCCTTGGCCAGCGCAGCATCGAGCGTCGGCGCGCTCGAGGCCAGCATCGGCAGCACCGGTCGTCCGACCTCGAGGCCGAACCCGGCCAGCGCATCCTCTCCACCCGATCAACGCCGCCGACGCCACTGCCACCGTCGACCCTGCCAGCATCGCTGCCCGACGTACGGCGACCAGCGGCACGCCCGCGGCGACCGCCAGCCCCTCCTGGACCAGCGAGTCGAGGGCGCCCTGCCGGATCGCCCCCGTGACCAGCCCTCGCAGCCAGGCCTGCTCCTCGTCGGTGGCCGCGCCGAACAGCTCCTCGACCGCCGCCGACCGCGCCGACTGCGACCCTGCGCCGGCGAGGGCGGCGATCCGCTCGAACGCATCATGGACCTCGAGCACCTCGAGGCTGGCGACCGAGGCCGGCTCGGGCATTGTCTGCAGGCCGCGCCAGCCCAGGCCGGTCCGGCGCTGCAACAGCGCGCCGCCGACGTACGCCGTCACCACGGCCGTCTCCGGGACGGTCACCCGACCCAGCAGTTCCGCGATCGCGGCCACCTTGGCCTTGCGCGACCGCGTGGCGGCGACGGTGGCAGACGTGGCGACGACCTCGGCGAGCAACACCCTCACATCTTGCCCAACGGCACCGACATCCCGGGTCACCGAGACGCGAGAAGGGTGAGGACGTCCGCACCCCCGTGTGGACGCCCCCACCATGAAGGCCTTCGGAGCCGTCGCGCGAACGGATTGCCGCTACGGACGATCCAGCAGGAAGTCGTCGATGACCGAGCGCACCCCACCGGACATCAGGTGCCCGATGTGGCCGCCGGGATGCCAGTACACCTGCCCACCCCAGCGCTCGTGCAGCCGCTGGGCAGCGTTCACCGAGGTCATCCGGTCGCCGAGCGCAGCGACCACCAGGCGGCGCTCGGGAGCACAGTGCGGCTCCAGGGCCGTCGGGTCGACGACCGCACCGACGGCCCTCACCGGACCCGAGCGGAGCAGCGCCGCCAGCTTGCGGCCACGCCCGCCGGTCTTCGCGGTGTGGTGGGCGATCGTCGCGTGCGCATCGAGCATCGGCACCGTGGCGGCGACCGCGTCCACCCGCTCGTCCAGGCCGGCGGTCAGCGCCGCGACCGGCCCACCCAGCGACATGCCGACCACCGACACCGACGTCGGTTCCTGGTCGCCGATCCAGCCGATCACCGACCTCACGTCGGAGACGGCGCGGACCATCGTCGCGATGTTGCCCAGCAGGTCGAAGCCCGGCCACGAGTGCCCGAGGTCGCGGCGAGGCCCGTGGTGGGGCAGCACCGGCAGGGCGACGTTGAGCCCCAGCTCGCGATGCAGGTGCTTGACCCGGAACGCGAAGAGGTCGTCCACCCGTCCCTGCTCGGCACCGTGGATCCAGACCACCCACGGACGAGGTCCGTCGTCGTGGCGGAACACCCGGGCGTGCGCGACCTCCACGGCGCCGTACCCGGCCGAGCGCAGCGACTCGGGCAGGTCGGGGCGGCTCTCGAACTCCAGGTGCTCGAACCGGACGCCCGCCACCTTGCGTCGACGCAGCCCGAGGATCGTCATCGGGGAAGGGTCACGGTGCGTCCCGGTGACGCCGAGCGCCGTGAGCTCCGGCGCAGCGACGGCGCAGGCCTCGGCCGAGGCGCGCACCGACTCGAGGTCCGGCACCTCCCGGTAGAGCGCGCTCAACGCGATGAACAGCTCGTCGGTGGCGGTCTCACCGAACTCCCGCATCCCCAGGTCCCAGGCCGGGATGCCGCTCTCCGGTGTACGCCGGCCGGCCGCGCGTGAGCTCGCCACCGCGCGCGGCAGCACGCTGCCGAGCAGCCACAGCCGCGCGCGGGTGGACTCGACCCGGTCGAGCCAGGTCGCCGACGAGTCAGGCAACGGGTGTCTCCTCGAAGCGAGCAGCCACCGCGAGCAGCTCGTCGAGCGCGGGCCGCAACCGGGCCAGGAACAGCGCAGGGTCGGGCATCGCTTCCGGAGTCGCGACCAGGCCCAGCTCCAGCCGCCCGTCATAGGAGTACGCCGTCAGGTTGACGTCGGCGGGTGCCACGGCCACGGCGTAGGAGATCCAGTCGACCACCGCCACGTCGCCGAACCAGCGTCGGTGGCGCGGACCTGCCACGTTGGCGGTCGTGATGTTGTTGACGACCCGCGGCGCGACGGGCGCGAAGGCCGCCCGCAGTGCTGGCGCCAGCCGGGGCAGGTAGGAGAAGGCCCGGTCGCTGAAGTCGAAGCCGCGCCGCCGCCGGAGCTCGACCCCGAGCAGGCAGCTGCGAGCAGTGGCTCGCAGGCGCTCCTCGGCGTCGGCGAGGTCGATCCTCAGATACACGTTCGCCGGCGCGATCTCGTTGCCCCACCGGCGGCTCGAGGAGGTGTCGGACGCGACCCCGAACGTGGCGACCGCCGGAGCGGAGACGGAGTCGCCGCGATCGGCGTACTCGGCGCGCATGGCACCCGCGATCACGGCGTGAAGCACGCCGTTGACCGTCGCTCCGGTGGCACGACCCACCCGCTTGAGGTCGGCCAAGCGGGAGCTCACCGGAGGCGCAGACCCGAGCAGCTCCGCCGCGCTGGTTGAAGCTGCCGCGCGGAGCTGCGAGCCCGACCGGCACCGCGTCCCAACCGTCGAAGTCGGACGTCGCCTGCCGCGACACGCGGCGAGCGCGGGCAAGCGCCGGCAGTCCAGCCGCGAGACTCGTCACCTCCCGCCGAGCCCGTGCGCGCAGCTCTTCGAGCGAGGGCGCGATGGCCGGTTCGGCCGGCGAGATCGGAGCCACTTGACCCGGCACCTCTGTGGTCGCCGCCAGGAAGGTGTTGAGAGCAGCCAGGCCGTCGCACACGGCGTGGTGCACCCGCACCACGACCGCCTGCCGACCGCCGGTGAGGCCGTGCACGAGGGTCATCGCCCACAGCGGGCGAGAGCGGTCGAGGTGCCGCTCGGCCAGTCGGCCGCAGAGCTCGTCGAGCTCGTCGCGAGCACCGGTGGGAAGGGTGTGCTCGTCCAGGTGGTTGCCCAGCTCGAAGTGCGGGTCGGCGGCCCAGAACGGGCGTCCGCCCACCCCTGGCGCGGAGTACACCTTCTGGGTCGACCGGGCCACCAGCCCCAGGTAGGGCGCCACAGCGGCGCGCAGACTCGGCCAGGATGAGCGGGCCTCGCGCACCCGGCTCCAGCACCACGACCTTGAGCGTGTGCATCGGCACCGTCGGCCGCTCCATGTGGAGCATGAGGGCGTCCGGACCCGTCATCCGCTCCATCTCGGCGTACGTCGACATGGCGGCCTCCAGGAGCGGTGAGTTCGAATGGTTTACGAAACCTATTCGTACCGCGACGAAGGTGTTACGGTCAAGCCGAGACGGTGATCGGCTGTGTGGCCTCCAGCACAGCGGAGGTCACCGCCCCGCGGATGACCTGCTCGAAGACCGACTCGAGCTCGGAGACGCCGCCGAAGTAGCCGCTGACCTCGAGCGAGACGAAGCCGTGCAGCGCGGAGAAGATCGCCATTCCCGTCGGCAGGATCCGCTCCTCCGGCAGGCCGGTCGAACGCACCATCACCGAAAGCGCCTCGATGGTCTCGACCGCGGCCTCGTAGAAGGCCTCGCGGTTGATGGGTTCGCGGGTCAGGGCCGCGTAACGGTGCGGAAACTCCCGAGCGAACTCGCGCAGGGCGTGGCTGAGCACGCGAAGGCCATCCGCGCCGGCATGGCCCATGGCCGCGCGGCGCACGTGCTTGCCGAGGAGCTGCATGGCGCGGACCTGGATCTCGGCGCGCAGGTCCTCGAGGTTGGCGACGTGGTTGTAGAGGGAGGAGACCCGGGTGTCCAGCTCCGCGGCCAGGAGCGTCATCGACAGCGTGTCGTAGCCCTCGCGGTCGACCAACAGCTCGGCCGCCTTCAGCACCGATTCGTGGTCCAGTCGCGGTCGTCGCTGCCGCGGCGTCTCGTCGCTCATGCCGGTCCCCATCCGTGCACTAACAGTGAATGACTTTCGTCCCTGCGCGAATGACTATAGACCGATCGACGGGCGTCCGTCACGCACCCGGCGGCAGCGTCGTGAAGTCCGGCTCCCTGCCCTCGGCGAAGGCGGTGAGCGCCTCCAGGTTCGCGGGACCGCCCATGAGCTCCGCGAACGCCGCGTTCTCACGGTCGCGCGCGGCCCGCACCTGTTCGCGTAGGGGTTCGACCATCGTCTGCTTGACCGCCATCAGCGACGAGATCGGCCGGGCGGCCAGGAGCTCGGCGTGGCGCAGCGCCTCGGGGATCAGGTCGTCTGGGGCGCACAACTTCCAGACCAGGCCCATCTCGAGGGCCTGCTCGGCCGAGACCCACTCGGCCGAGAGCAGCATCCAGGCCGCGTCCTGGCGGCCCATCAGCCGCGGGAACAGGTACGACGACGCCGCCTCCGGTGCCACGCCCAGGCTGGTGAAAGGGCACTTCAGCCGCGCGACGGTGGACATGAAGGCCAGGTCAGCGAAGCCGAGGATGGTCGCTCCGATGCCTAGCCCGAGCCCGTTGACCGCGCACACCAGCGGCTTCGGGAACGCCACGAGCGCATCGATGAGCCCGATGAAGCCGTGCTTGCCGGCCACGAAGTCGGGGTTGGTGGCCCGGTCGTGCATCTCGAGCAGGTCGGTGCCGGCGCTGAAGGCTCGTCCGTTGCCGGTGAGGAGCACGACCGCGACGCTCGGATCCTCGGCGGCCGCGAGCAGGGCCTCGGCGGTGGCGTCGTACAGCTCCTCGTTGAAAGCGTTGAGGGCGTCGGGCCGGTCGAGGGTGAGAGTGCGGACCCGATGGGCGTCGGTCACCTGGAGCGTCATGGGCCCAGACTAGAACGTGTTCTAGGTCGGCGCTCGTCGGTGGCTCGATCTACCCTGGCGCCATGACGTCCGAGCCGAGTCGCCAGCGGGTCTGGCGACCCGACTGGCCGTGCTCGGTCTCAGCGCTCCGTCAACACCGTCGGGGGGGCGGCGATCCGACGTTCCGCTACGACGACGCGGGCCGCGTCTGGCGCGGCATCCGCACCCCGGATGGTGCGGCCACTCTCGTCATCGAGCCGCGGGTGAGCGACGGAGAGATCGTCGCCGAGGCCTGGGGGAGCGGTGCCGACTGGGCTCTGTCCTCTGTGCCCGACCTGCTCGGCGCGAGCGACGACTGGACCGGGTTCGTGCCCCGCCACCCGGTGCTCGCCGAGGCCTGGCGCCGTCATCCGCATGCGCGGCTCGGTCGCAGCGGCCTGGTCATGGAGGCGCTGGTGCCGGCGATCATCGAGCAGAAGGTGACTGGCCAAGAGGCCTTCGCCGGCTTCCGGATGCTCGTGCATCGCTTCGGTGAGCGCGCGCCAGGACCTGGTCGGGAGCAGCGGCTGTGGGTCCAGCCGACGCCCGAGGTGCTCCGTGCGATTCCGTCCTGGGAGTGGCTGCGGCTCCACATCGACCCCGCCCGCTCCCGCGCCCTGGTCACGGCCGCCCGGGTCGCCAGCTCCCTCGAGCGGACGGTCACCGAGACGCCCGAGGTGGCGGAGGCCCGTTTCCGGTCGCTGCCGGGCATCGGTGTCTGGACCAGCGCCGAGGTCCGGCAACGCGCCTTCGGCGACCCCGATGCGGTCTCGTTCGGTGACTACCACGTGGCCAAGGACGTCGGCTGGGCGCTGACCGGAAAGCCGTTCGACGACGCTCAGCTCGAGGCGTTCCTGGAGCCCTACCGACCGCAGCGCGGCAGGGTGCCGGCGCTGGTCGCTATGGCCGGTCTGCACCGACCGCGTCGAGGGCCGCGGATGTCGCCTCGTGGTCACCTACCTGCGAAAACGACCCGTACGTGATATCTGTTACTCCCGGCACCAGGTAACTCTCCGGAAACATCCACGTCGTAGACACGAGGGCCGCATGGGACCCGAGCTCACCCCCCTGCTGCGGGCAACCGCAGCGGAGGCCGCCGCGTTCTTTGCCGGCGTCGTCCCCGAGCGCCTCGTCGCAGCAGTGCGGGACACCACCGACGACGAGCTGCTCGAGCTCATCGGTCGAGACGAGATCCGGCCCGCTGCGATCGAGGGGATCCTCTCCCGCCTGCACGAGTACGCCGTCGAGGAACGCATCGCGGTCATCGACGGCACGGTCCGCTTCGACCTCGAGCGCAAGGGTGTGCTGCTGGAGCGGTGCAGCCTGACGTTCCAGCAGGGCAACCTCACGTTCGTGCCCGAGCCTGCCGAGAGCGCCCCGGTCGACGTGGTGCTGCGCACCAGCATCCTCCGACTGGTCCGACTGGTCAGCGGCGAGCGCAACGCCGGGCTGGAGTACCTCAGCGGGAAGCTCGACATCGAGGGCGACGCCGACCTGGCTCTGGCCGTGGGCGGGGTGTTCCGTGTGCCGGGCTCGGGGCAGATCGCGGTCGACCCCACCGCACTCGACCCGGTCGATGTGGCGGGCGCGCTCGCCGGGGTGTCCACCGATCACCTGCGCAAGGTGATGGCCTCCGGATTCCGTGACGTCGTGCTGAGCGAGATCTTCCGTCGCCTGCCCGACTTCGTGAACCACCGCAAGGCGAGGGGAGCAGAGCTCCTGATCGGCTTCCGGCTCCTGGGCCACCCGACCGGCGAGATCGAGCGCTACGTCGTGCGTGTGCACGACGGCGTCGCCGCCGTGAGTCGACCGGACTCCGGCGAGGCAGAGCCCGGCGACGCTGAAGCGCGCGACGCCACGGTCACCTGCGAGGCCTACGACTTCCTGCGGCTGGCAACTGGTCACCTCAGCGCCATAACCGGAGTGCTCCGTGGCCAGTTGAAGGTCAAGGGTGACAAGGCGAAGGCACTCCAGCTGAGCTCGATCATCGACATCCCTCAAGCCGACAAGCAGCACGCCCGGTGAAGGACCACGGATGACCACGATCGCGACCACGACCCGTTCCGGGTTCGACAACGTCTGGGGTCGAGCGCGAGCAGGCATCGTCACCGGGGGTCAGCTGGTCACGCTCGGCGTGGAGGCGACGGTCTTCGCGGCTCGCGACATCGTCACGCGGCGGTTCTCCTGGTCGGAGTTCCTCCTCCAGGCCTGGTTCATGACGCGGGTCTCGCTGCTGCCGACCATCCTGGTGGCGATCCCCTTCGGCGTGATCATCTCGGTGCAGATCGGCGCGGTCGCCAACCAGATCGGCGCCACGTCGTTCAGCGGCGCCGTCAACGGCATCGGGGTGCTCCGCCAGGGAGCCCCCCTTGTCACGTCGTTGATGATCGCCGGCGCCGTCGGCTCCGCGATCTGTTCCGACCTCGGTGCCCGGACCGTGCGTGAGGAGATCGACGCACTCCGGGTGATGGGCATCAATCCCGTCCAGCGGCTGGTGGCGCCCCGCGTGGTGGCTGCGCTGCTCGTCGCCGTGCTCCTCACTGTCATCGTCGCGATGACCGCGATGATCACCGCGTTCGTGATGAACGTCGGGGCCGGCACCATCTCGGCAGGTGCCTATCTCGAGTCGTTTGTCAGCTTCAGCCAACCGGCCGACCTGTTCCTCGCCGAGTTCAAGGCCCTGATCTTCGGGTTCATCGCCACGATCGTGGCTGCGCACAAGGGGCTCCATGCTCGTGGCGGACCGAAGGGCGTGGCCGATGCCGTCAACCAGGCGGTCGTGCTCAGCGTGATCCTGCTGGCGGTCGTCAACGTCGGGCTCACCCAGGCCTACGTCATGCTCGCGCCCCAGTCGGCGGTCTGACATGTCGAGCATCGGTCGCAGCGCCAGACGCGGGGGCAGCAACGCCCTGGTGGGTCTCACCGATGGCTTCATGGAGGCCTTCGCCCGGCTCGGCTCTTTCGCCACCTTCGCCGCGGTCACGCTGCGCAGCGTCCCGTCGACCATTCGTCTCTACCCGACGGAGGTGCTGCGTCAGCTCAAGGACATCGCCTGGGGCAGCGGCGCGATCCTGGTCGGCGGCGGCACCGTCGGGGTGATGATCCTGCTGTCGGTCTCGGCCGGCACCTCGCTCGGCATCGAGGGGTTCAGCGGTCTCGAGCTGATCGGGCTCGCCCCGCTCACCGGCTTCGTGTCGGCCAGCGCCAACACCCGAGAGCTCGCTCCGCTGGTGGCTGCGCTCGCGCTCGGGGCGCAGGTCGGCTGCCGCTTCACGGCACAGCTGGGCTCGATGAGGATCGCCGAGGAGGTCGACGCCCTCGAGGTGATGGCGATCAACCCCATGCGGTTCCTCGTCGCCACCCGCGTGGTCGCCTGCATGGTCGGCATCCTGCCGCTGTACCTGATCGGGTTGCTGGGCTCCTACTTCGCCTCGCAGGCATCCGTCGTGATCCTGTTCGGCCAGTCGCCAGGGCAGTTCGAGAACTACTTCGACACCTTCATCCAGGGCCGCGACGTCTTCTACTCGGTCATCAAGATATTGGTGTTCGCATTGGCCATCGCGCTGATCCACTGCTGGTACGGCATGAAGGTCCGCGGCGGTCCGCAGTCAGTGGGTGAGGCCACCGGAGCCGGTATCCGGGCCAGCATCGTGGTGATCGTGGTGCTCGACATGATCATGACGCTCGTCTTCTGGGGCGGCGACCCAGGCTTCAGGGTCTCGGGGTAGGACATGTTGCACACGCTCAAGCACCGGCCTCGAGCCGAGCCCACCCGCCGAGCCCTCGCCGGCCGCGGCCTGATCGTCATGCTGGCGTTCATCGCGATCCTGGGCGCGACCTACCTCCGCTCCACAGGCGCTGTCGGGGGCAACCCGGAGGTCTCGGCGCTGGTCCGCAACGCCGGCGGCTCATTGCGCCCCGGCTCCGACGTGAAGATCAACGGCGTGATCATCGGGCGGGTCACCGAGATCACCAACGGCAACGATGGCGACGTACGTATCGGCCTGCTCGTGAACGAGGAGGACCTCGACAGCATCCCGGCCAACGTCGAGGCCCGGATCCTGCCGGCCACGGTCTTCGGCACCACGTTCGTCGACCTGGTCGTCTACAACGGCGCCTCCGACGACGCGCTCGAGGCGGGCGACGTCATCCCCGCCGACAAGTCGCAGGGCACGCTCGAGCTGCAGCAGGCGCTGGACGACATCGACCGTTTGGTCACCGCTCTCGGGCCGGCTGAGCTGGCCTCGGCGATCGGCTCGGCGGCAGAGGCGCTCGAGGGACGCGGCGACAAGATCGGCCAGATCATCGAGACCGCCGACACCTACCTCGCGCGGCTGACGCCACTGATGCCGCTGGTGCGGTCCGACCTGCGCAAGCTGGCAGCCAACCTCGAGCTGATCGACAGCGTCGCGCCCGACCTCCTGCAGGCCACCGAGGACGGCCTGGTCACCCTTCACACCATTGCCACCCAGCAGGCAGCGGTGACCGCCCTGATCTCCGGCGGCACAGCCCTGTCGCGCACGGCCACGTCGTTCCTGAGCAGCAACCAGCGCGAGCTGGTGCGCTTCATCGACAACGGCGCGCTGCTGATGGACGTCCTCTACGACAACCGCCGGGCGGGCATCTCGGGCGCGATCTCCACCAACATCGAGGTGGGCCGTGCCGTGCCGTCCGCGATCCGCGAGGGCTTCGTCCGGTCCGACGCGATCATCCAGCTCGAGGCGCCGGAGTTCTACACGGCGGCCGACCGGCCGCGCTACGGCCTCGCCGCACCGCGTGCCAGGGTCGCTGCCGCGCAGAGATCGGAGTCCGACCGGCTGACCGCGACGGGCCTGCGGGCCCTGATGGGAGCCGCCCGATGACGGGGCTCCGGAGCATCCTCGTGAAGTTCACGGCGTTCGCCGTCGCGAGCCTCGCCCTGCTGCTGATCCTGGTCAACACGATGAGCAACGGGCTGGGCGCCGACTCCCGCGACTTCGAGGCGGTGTTCACCGACGTCAGCGGTCTGCGGGCCGGCGACGACGTCAAGGTCGCCGGCGTCCGGGTGGGGCGGGTCAATGAGATCGAGGTCGACGGTGACTTCGCGCGCGTCAGCTTCGAGCTCAGCGACCAGCAGCCGCTGCTCGACACGACGACGATCGTGATGCGATACCAGAACCTGCTGGGGCAGCGGTACCTCGCACTCGTCCAGACCGAAGAGCGCGGCGACGAGCTGGACGGCGGCACGACCGTGCCCGTCGACCGCACCAACCCCGGATTCGACCTCACTGCGCTGCTCAACGGGTTCCGTCCGCTCTTCGAGGTGCTGGAGCCGGCCGACGTCAACGAGCTGGCAACCTCGATGGTCAAGGTGCTTCAGGGCGAGGGCGGCACCGTGGAGGTGCTGTTGCAGCAGACCGCCGAGCTCACCAACTTCGTCGCGGATCGCGACGACGTGTACAGCGACGTGGTCACGAACCTGACGCCGGTGCTGGACAACCTGGCCGGGCAGGGCGACCAGTTCACTGCCACCGTCCAGGAGCTGCGGGCGCTGATGACCGGCCTCGCGCGCGACCGCCGAGCGATCGGCAGCTCGATCGACGGTGTCAGTCGGCTCGTGGGCTCCACCTCGGACCTGCTGCAGGACATCCGGGAGCCTGCCATCGCCTCCATCCGCGAGTTCGTGAAGGTGGCCGACATGGTGGCCCGGACCCGCAAGGACCTCAACGCCGCGATCCAGAAGTTCGGGCTGATCTTCGAGGGCCTCAGTCGGGCCGGGTCCTACGAGAGTGCCATCAACGTCTACCCGTGCTCGTTCTCCTTGGTGCTCGGCAAGCTGGCCGAGGTCAACCCCGCCGGCAACCACGGACCCTTCTCGGAGGTGTGCCGATGAAGCCACTCTCTGAGCGCGACCCGTTCCGGATCGGCATCGTCGCCATCATCATCGGCGGTCTGATCGGACTGGGCATCCTGGTGCTGAGCGTCGTCTCCTTCGGCACCACCTCCTACACCGCGGTGATCGAGCACACCGCCGGCCTGCGCAAGGGTGAGGACGTGCAGGTCCATGGCGTCAGCGTCGGCGAGGTCACCGGCGTACGCCTCATGGACACCGACGTCGAGGTGTCGTTCGTGCTGGACAAGGACATCGAGCTGGGGTCGGAGACCAGTGCCGCGGTCAAGGTGGCCACGCTGCTCGGCACCCACTACCTGGAGATCAGCCCGCAGGGGTCGGGGGAGCTGGCAGGCGCAACGATCCCGCTCGAACGGACCGCCGTGCCGTACAACCTGCAGGACGTGATCGAGGGGGGCGCGGAGCAGCTCGAGGAGCTCGACGCGGTGCAGCTGGCCAAGGCGCTCACGGCCACCAGCGACACCCTGGCCGCATCGGGCGATGACATCGGGCCGGCGCTGGCGGGTGTCAGCCGGCTGTCGGAGGTCCTGTCGCAGCGCACCGAGCAGACCGGCGAGCTGCTGCGGGCCGCCCGCGCGGTGACCGACCAGCTCTCGCGCAGCAGCGGCGACATCGTCGGCCTGATGGAGCAGACCAACCTCGTGGTCAGCGAGATCACCGCGCGGCGGGAGGCGATCCACCGGCTGCTGGTCGAGACCACCTCGCTCGCCCGGGCGCTGACCGCGATCGTCGCCGAGACCAAGGATGACCTGCGGCCGGCCCTGGTCGACATCAACCTCGCCCTCGACACCCTGAACGCCCAGGACGACGCACTGGAACGAGTGCTGGAGGTGATGGCCCCGGCCATGCGCTACGTCGCGAACGCTTCCGGAAGCGGACCGTTCATCGACCTCTACACGCTGGAGCCGGCGCTGCCGACCGACGACCAGCTCTGCCGGCTGGGGGACTGCCCATGATCCGCCGGATCCGCCTCTTCCTGGTCGCCCTCATGCTGGCCGTCGTCTCGACGAGCCTTGCCGGGTGCATACCGAGCAACCCCCTCGACGAGACGCACACGGTCACTGCGTACTTCCCGGACTCGGCGGGGCTCTTCGTCGGCAACGACGTCGGTGTCCTGGGCGTCCCGATCGGCAAGATCACCGAGATCGAGCCGGCCGGCATCGAGGTCAAGGTCACCATGGAGATCGACGCGGACCGCGCGATCCCTGCCGACGCGGGGGCCGCGGTGGTCGCCCGGTCGGTCGCGACCGACCGCTACGTCGAGCTCACTCCGGTGTACGCCGGCGGCCCCAAGCTCGGCGACGACGCGGAGATCGCTCGGGAGAAGACGGTCACCCCGGTCGACTTCGACGACGTGCTGGAGGCCCTGAACACCTTCGCGACCGGGATCTCGGGGTCCAAGCAGGGCACCAAGGCGATCCGGGACATCATCAACAACGGCGAGGCAGCCTTCCGCGGCAACGGCCCGCTGTTCAACGAGACCATCAAGTCTCTCGCCGAGGCGGTCACGGGCGTCTCCGGCCAGCGCGAGGACATCGCGCAGACGCTGGTCTCCCTCGACGTGCTGGTCAACGAGATCGCCCAGAACGAAGACACCGCGCGGAGCTTCATCCAGCAGGTCTCCCGAGCCAGCCGCATGCTCGCCGACGAGCGGCTGAACTTCCGCAGCGCGCTGCGGGCACTGGACCGGGCGGTCACCGTGGTGGCGGAGTTCGCGGTCACCAACCGGTCCGCGGTCATCGACGCGATCGGCGGCACCTCCAAGGTCTTCCGCACGATGTTGCGCAAGCAGAAGCAGCTCACCGAGATCCTCGAGGTGATGCCGGTGGCGATGCAGAACCTCACCCGCGTGGTCACGGCCGACGGCAGAGCGCCCGTCCGGGTGCCACCCAAGGTGCTCCTCCCCTTCGGCTCCGAGATCGACCGGATGTGCGAGATGCTGCCCGGCCCGATCTGCGACCTGATCACGGGCACCGACCCCACTCCACGAGCTCCGGCCGGAGGTGGGCGATGAGGCGCCGGATCAGCGCCGCGCTGGGCGCACGTGGTCGCAGCTGCCGTCGTCTCGGGCTGCAGCACCACCATCGACGACCTGCCGATCCCGGGCACCGGGGTGTCGGGCGAGACGATCACGATCAAGGCCGACTTCGAGGAAGCGCTCAACCTGGCCGAGAGGCGCCACGGTCAAGATCAACGGCGTCGACAGCGGCCGGGTGCTGGAGGTGGTCGCCGCCGACTTCCAGGCCCAGGCCGAGATGCGGGTCAGGGTGGACGCCAACCTGCGCGAAGGAGCGACGGCCCGGCTCCGCTACACGACGCCACTCGGGTGAGCTGTTCGTCGACGTCACCAACCCGCCGTCGGGTGCGCCGCTCGAGGAAGGAGCGGTGCTGACCACCGACGACACCGACACCGCTCCGACCGTCGAGGACGCTCTCTCGCAGGCCTCCCTGCTGGTCAACGGCGGCGGTCTCGCGCAGCTGCAAACGGTCACCGAGGAGCTCAACGCCATCGTCGGAGGGCGCGAGGACGAGGTGCGCTCGCTCCTCGAGGGCTCGGCGGGCTTCCTCACCGAGGCCAATGCGACGACCGACGACATCGACCTCGCGCTGCGTTCGCTGGCCTCGGTCGCCGAGACCTTGCAGGCCCGCCAGGACGTGATCAACCGGGCGCTGGTGGAGATCCGGCCAGCGGCCCGCGTGCTCCGGCAGAACACGCCCGGTCTCACCCGGCTGCTCCAGGAGATCGAGAAGTTCTCGACGGTGGCCAACGAGACCGTGACCCTGACCCGGACCCAGCTGCTCAACCTCGTCCGTCAGGCGCAGCCGGTGCTCGCGGAGTTCACCCGCAACCGGGGCGAGTACGCCGTCTCGCTGCGGAGCCTCGTGACGCTCGGCAACACCATCGACGAAGTGGTGCCGGCCGACTTCCTGTCCATCTCGCTCGCGCTGCACCTCGACAACATCGCCACGCCGGACCTCGGGGACCTCCTGGGCGAGCTGCTCGGGATCGACCTCCCGTTGCCTCGCGACCCGGCCGGCAGCAACGCCGGGGGCGGCGCCGCTGACAACCGCCCCTCGCCGCTCGGAGCGAGCCTGCAGGGCCTGCTGGGGAGCCTTCGATGAGATCCGTGCGGAAGATCCTCAGCGACCGCCTCTACCTCAGCGCTCTGGGCGTGGCGCTCATCCTCGTGGTCTGCGTCGCCTACCTGTTCGCATCGGTGCTCAACCAGCCGCTGACGTCGCAGCCCGATCGGCGTCACGGTGATGCTCGGCAACACCGGTGGCCTGTTCGAGGGCTCCGCCGTGACCTACCGCGGGGTCAAGGTGGGCAAGGTCCAGGACCTCACGATCACCCGCCAGGGCGTCCGGGCGGAGATCACCCTGTCCACTGGCACCGAGGTGCCGACCGACTCCATCGCCCGCGTGCGGAGCCTCTCGCCGGTCGGGGAGCAGTACCTCGACTTCCAGCCCAACACGGCCAACGGGCCGTTCCTGGAGAACGGCGACGAGGTGGCCGCCGAGTTCACCGACCTGCCGAAAAGCCTCAGCTCGACGGTCGTGGCGGTCAACAAGCTGCTGCGGCAGGTCGACGACCAGAAGCTGCGCTCCTTCCTGGTCGAGCTCAGCACCGGGTTGGAGGGCACGGGCGACGACATCGGCCAGCTGATCGACCAGGGCGACCTGATCCTGGCCGAGCTCGACCGGGTGTGGCCCGAGACCGAGCGGCTGCTGCGCAACAGCGACCCGGTGCTCGACATCGGCACCGACAACGCCACCGCCCTGCGCGACCTCGGGGACTCGTCGCGCCGGCTGGCTGCCTTCCTGCGCGACTACGACCCGGAGCTGCGGCGCACGCTCGAACGGGCCCCCAACCAGCTGCGCCAGCTCGAGATCCTGTTCCAGGACGCCCAGAAGGTGCTGCCCGGGTTCCTCTCGGTCGGCGTCAGCCTGACGGACATCTTCGCGATGCACGACCCGCACCTGCGGGCGTTGCTCCAGTCCTACGCGCCCGGTCTCGGAGTGTTGGCGCGCACGATCCGCGACGGCGAGCTCAAGCTGGAGCTGATCATGGACAAGGACCCGCGCTGCGACTACGGCACCGCCCGCCGTCACCCGCGCGACCCCACGCGCGTCAAGACGAACCTGAACGGTCACTGCGCCGCGTCGTTCGCGACCCTCCAGCGGGGGGCCGCGCACGCGCCCGGGCCGGTCGCGCGATGAGCGACGAGGACGAGGCTCCCGAGGTCTCGGGCCGGATCCAGCGACTGGTGACCTTGATGCTGGTGGCCGCCCTCGGGGTCGCCCTGATCGCGGTGGTGATGCTCTGGCGCGACCGGGACGACCTGCTGGACCGGGTCGAGCAGGCCGAGCACGCACCGAGTTCGTCGGTGGCCGTCCGCGGCTGAGACTGCCGCGCGCGACGCCGTGACCCGGATGACGACGTACGACCACCGGAGCGTCGAGGAGGACTTCAGCTGGGTCGACGACGCCGGCACCGAGCAGTTCCAGCAGACGTTCACCGCGGCGAGCGCCGACGCGATCGAGCTGATCAAGGGGTTCAAGTCCAGCGCCCGGGGCACCGTGATCGACTCCGCCGCGACCGTCGTGGACGACGACCACGTCAAGGTGCTGCTCTTCGTCGACCAGGAGCTCAAGGCCCCCGGCCAGCCGGAGCCCAAGCTCGAGGAGTCGCGGGTGATCATGCAGATGGTGCTCGAGGACGGCCGATGGCTCGTCGACGACGTGCAGCTGCTGAATCTCCTCGGGGAGTGAGTGGTCCGACACAGCGCCGGACAGTCGGTAGATTGACCGCGTGAGTGGGAGAGCGGACGCCGAGCGGCTGTTCGCCATGCTGCGTCGCACCCTGCTGACGATCTTCGGCATCCAGCTCGCGCTCGCGATCGGCATGTCGCTCGTCGACTCCTACCGCCGGCGCGGGAAGAAGCCGAAGCCGTTCCCGGTCGCGGCCCCGCAGACGGTCACCATCGGCGACGGGTCGGTGACGACGTACACCTACGGCAAGGACCTGTACGCCGACATGCTCGCGGCCATCGAGGGCGCCAAGCGGCAGATCCTGTTCGAGACCTACATCTGGAAGGGCGACGAGACCGGCGAGCGCTTCAAGCGGGCGCTGGCCGACGCGGCCGACCGCGGGGTCGAGGTCTACTGCATCTACGACGGCTTCGCCAACCTCGTCGTCTCGCCGGTCTTCAAGAGGTTCCCGGCGAACATGAAGGTGCTGCGCTACCCCGTCTACTCCGCCGGCTGGCGCTTCTTCGACCTGCGTCGCTACGGCCGCGACCACCGCAAGATCCTGGTCGTGGACGACAACACCGGTTTCGTGGGCGGCTACAACGTCGGCTCGTCCTACGAGACCGAGTGGCGCGACACCCACTTCCGGATCACGGGGGCCGGCGTCTGGGACCTCAAGCGCGCGTTCGCCGACTTCTGGAACCTCAACCGGCGTCGGAGGCTGCGGTCGAGCGAACGCCCACTGCTCCTGGAGACGGCCTCGACCTGGGAGCCGCGGATCCGGTTCCAGCGCAACGTGCCGCGGCTGTGGATGTTCCCGATCCGCGCGATGTACCTCGAGGCGATCAACCGGGCTAGCAAGAACGTCTGGATCACCACGGCGTACTTCCTGCCCGACCAGGACTTCGTCGACGCCATGAAGGACGCCGCCCGCCGCGGGGTCGACGTGCGGCTGCTGCTGCCCCTGAAGTCCAACCACATCGTGGCCGACTGGATCTCTCGCGGCTACTTCACCCAGCTGCTCGATGCCGGCGTCCGCGTGCTGCGCTTCCGCGACGCGATGGTGCACGCCAAGACCGCGACCGTCGACGGCACCTGGTCGACCGTCGGCACTGCCAACATCGACCGGCTCAGTCTCCAGGGCAACTACGAGATCAACGTCGAGGTGATCGACGAGTCGCTCGCGAAGACGCTCGAGGAGATCTTCACGCTCGACGAGACCAACTGCCTCCCGCTGACGCGCAACGAGTGGGAGGCGCGCGACCTGCACCGCAAGTTCACCGAGTTCGTGCTCGCCCCGCTGCGGCCGCTTCTGTAACTCCGAGTTACAGGTACGGCTAGACTCCGGCCATGTTCGGCAAGCGACTGCGCGACCTCGACGGCGCCAACGTGTTCATCACCGGGGCCGCGAGCGGCATCGGCAAGGCGACGGCGGAGCTCGCGGCTCGCCAGGGCGCCCGGCTGCACCTCACCGACCTGCAGGCCGAGGCGCTGGCCGCAACGGCCGCCGGCATCACCGCCGCTGGTGGCACGGTCGTGCTCGCCGAGCCGGCCGACATCTCCGACCACGACGCGGTGCGAGCCCTGGCGGCTCGGGTCGCCGACGCCTCCGGGTCGATGGACGTCGTCATGAACATCGCCGGCATCTCCGCCTGGGGCACCGTGCGCAGCCTCGAGCACACCACCTGGCGGCGGATGGTCGACGTCAACCTGATGGGCCCGATCCACGTGATCGAGGAGCTGGTGCCGCCGATGATGGACGCCCGGCGCGGCGGCCACATCGTCAACGTCTCGTCGGCCGCAGGGCTGATCGGCATGCCCTGGCACGCGGCGTACTCCGCGTCGAAGTTCGGCCTGCGCGGCGTCTCCGAGGTGCTGCGCTTCGACCTCCGCCAGCACCGCATCGGGGTCAGCCTCGTCTGCCCCGGCGGGGTGGCCACGCCGCTGACCGAGACGGTGCACATCGACGGCATCGACAAGGCGAGCCCCCGCTTCCTGAAGGCCCAGGCCCACTTCCGCAAGCGTGCGGTCTCACCGGAGCAGGCGGCCGAGGCGATCATCAAGGGCGTCCAGCGCAACCGCTACTGGGTCTACACCTCCAACGACATCCGGCTCGCCCATGCCGCCCAGCGACTGTGCCCGCCGCTGTACGTCGCGCTCATGCGTGGGCTCAACGCCGGCGCCAACCGGACCCTGCCCGAGGTGAGGCGGGCGCGCCGGAAGGAGCTGTCGTGACCGCGCGGATCACGCCGGGGCACCGCCGCGACACCGGCCTGCTGGTGCAGGGCTTCGCTCGCGTGGCAGGGCGGGTCACCGGCACCGAGCCGCCGGCGGTCTTCCTCACTCTCGGACGTCACCGCCGCCTCTTCTGGGGCTGGCTGCTGTTCGCCGGTGCGCTGATGCCGGGCGGACGGCTGACCCGTCGCGAGACCGAGCTGGTGATCCTGCGGGTGGCCACGTTGTCGGGTTCCGACTACGAGCTGGCCCAGCACCGGCGCCTCGGCCGCAAGGCCGGCCTCTCGACCGACGAGATCGACCGGGTTGCGCTCGGCCCCGACGATCCCGCCTGGGTCGGCGGGCGAGCGACTGCTGCTCGAGGTCACCGACGAGCTGCACACCTCGGCGGACCTGTCGGACGCCACCTGGGACGCGGCTGCGGGCGGCGTACGACGAGCGGCGGTGCATCGAGCTGGTGCTGCTGGTCGGCCACTACCAGATGCTGGCCACTGCGCTGAACACCTTGCGGGTGGAGCCCGACCGCCCCCGCTGACCCTGAGACGACTAATTCCAAGGTCTCGCACGCTACGCGATGCACGATCCCTTGGAATCACCCGTCTGAGTCGACGTAGTCTCGCCCGATGCTTCGAGGGTTTGCAGGGTTGATCGTCGCCGCGGTGCTGGGAGCCGTGTCGGCGGTGGTCGGGCTGATGCTGTTCGCCGAGGACGACGACCGCTACCCGGACACCTGGGCGGTCGAGGTCGAGCCGTTCGTGGAGATCGTCGAGAAGGAGCGTGGCCTGGAGTTCGAGCACCCTGTCCACGTCGAGTTCCTCCCGCCTGCGGAGTTCGAGGCGGAGATCACGGCCGACGAGGACGACCTCAGCGACGAGGACCGCGCGGAGATCGAGCAGGTGGGCGCGATGCTCCGCGCGGTGGGCCTCATCGACGGCGACGTCGACCTGTTCGACGCCGCCAACAGCCTGCAGGGCGCCGGCACCCTGGCCTACTACTCCATCGACGACGAGCTGATCCGGATCAAGGGCGAGGAGCTCACGCCGGCGATCAAGACCACGCTCGTGCACGAGCTGACCCATGCCCTGCAGGACCAGCACTTCGAGATCGGTGACCGGACCAAGAAGCTCGACGAGTCCGATGACGACGGCGCCGCAGCGGGCTTCCAGGCGGTCATCGAGGGCGATGCCAGCCGCATCGAGTCTGCGTACGTGCGAGGTCTCGACGAGGAGGACCGCGCGGCGGTGCAAGAGGAGCAGCAGCAACAGGCGGAGGATTTCCAGGACCGGACCGCCGACCTGCCGCAGGTGCTGTCGACGCTGCTGGGCGCGCCGTACAGCCTGGGTCAGGCGATGCTGCTCCTGGCTGCCGAGGACGGCGGCAACGACGCCGTCAACGAGCTCTTCGCGTTGCCGCCGCGCACCGACGAGCACCTGCTCGACCCCTGGACGCTCCTCGAGGATCGCGACCTCGCCGTCGACGTGGAGCCACCGTCGCTGGAGCAGGGCGTCGAGGAGCTCGACTCGGGCACCTTCGGAGCCATGGGCTGGCTCCTCGTCCTGGCCGAGCGGATCCCCGTCGTGCAGGCGCTCGACGCCGCCGATGGCTGGGGCGGCGACGCCTACGTCTCGTTCGACTACGCCGGCAGTACGTGCCTGCAGATCCAGTACCAAGGCGACACAGCTGCCGACGTGGACCAGCTGGATGCCGCACTGCACCGGTGGATCTCCGAGGCGCCGGAGTCGCCGTCCAGGGTGGAGAAGTCCGCGGGTGGACTGCTCTTCACCTCGTGCGAGCCCACGACCACCGCCGACGTCAGCGCCGGCGCCGGCGCGTCGCAGGAGGCCCTGAACGTCGCGCTGACACGCACCTACGTGGCCATCGGGATGCTCGAGAGCGGTGCGGAGGAGGACCAGGCACGCTGCCTCGGCAACTCCTTGGTCCACCACTTCTCGGCCGAGCAGCTCAATGACCCCGAGCTGGTCGTCGATGATCGGATCCAGGCGAAGGTGCAGGAGCTGGCCGCGGCCTGCAACCGGTGACCTGCAACCGGTGACCGCAACCGGTGACCCGCGACCTCAGCCGCGATCGCTGACGGGGGTCGCGCCGGCGTACCTCTTGCCCAGCACCCGCAGATGCTCGACCAGCTCCGGCGGCTCGGTCACGTGGAAGTCGAGGCCGAGCATGCCGATCCACACCGCCACGATCTCCACGCTGTCGGCGCCGGTGACCAGCACGCAGTGGGTCTCGTCGACGGTCTCGACCACGCCGACGGTCGGGTTGATGCGCGCGAGCACGTCCTCGGCAGCCGCGTCGACGTCGATCCGGGCGTGCACCTTCCACCCCGTCGACGCGACGTCGCGCAGCACGAACGCCGAGTAGTCGCCGCCCTCGAGCGGCCGGGGCGTGAACCGGCCGCCGCCCGGCACCCGCAGGGTCATCCAGTCGGCGCGGTAGGCCTGCCACTCGTCGTCGGGCCGACGGCGCGCCACGACGTACCAGTGGTGCTGCCAGCTGACCAGGCGATGCGGCTCCGCCTCGACGGGAAGCTCTGTGTCGCCGTAGAAGAAGCGGATCGCCTCGTGGTCGCGGACGGCCGCGGCCAGGTCGGCGAGCAGCGCGGGGTCGACCGGTGGCGGGTCGACGTTGGTCGAGGTGTTGGCCGGGCCGACGTCGGTGTGGTCGTGCAGCGCCCGGACCCGGCGGCGCAGGGGATCCGGCAGGATCTGCTCGAGCTTCGCCAGCGCCAGCGTGCTCGTCTCCTCGATGCCGGGCACGGCCCTGACGACGCCGAGACCCACCGCGACCGCCACCGCCTCGTCGTCGCTCAGCAGCAACGGCGGCAGCCGGCCGTGGTCGCCGAGCTGGTAGCCGCCGGCCGGACCGCGCACCGAGTCGATCGGGTAGCCCAGCTCACGCAGTCGCTCGATGTCCTTGCGCAGCGTCCGCTCGCCGACGTCGATGCGCTCGGCGAGCTCGGCGCCGGCCCAGCTGCCCCGCGTCTGCAGGAGCCCGAGCAGGGCGAGCAGGCGGGCGGATGTCTCCAGCATCAAGCCTCCGAAAAACTCGTGAAAGAGAGCACGAATTTCCGGAACGAACCGTGCCGGAACCGTTCCTAACGTAGCCGCATGACCAACAACAAGAGCAGCCAGCAGACCACCACCCTCACGATCCGCCCCTTCGAGGTCGCGATCCCGCAGGACGCGAGCTCGACGACCTGCAGACCCGCCTCGAGCGCACCCGCTTCGCGACCGAGCAGTCCCGGCGACGGGTGGGAGCAGGGCACGCCGGTCGACTACCTGCGCGACATGGTCGACCACTGGCGCACCGGCGTTCGACTGGCGCGCAGCAGGAGGCGCGGATGAACGAGTTCCCGCACTTCCTCACCGAGATCGACGGCCAGACCGTCCACTTCCTGCACGTCCGGTCGCAGCACGAGGACGCGACGCCGATCGTGCTCACCCACACCTACCCCGGCTCGTTCGTCGACTTCCTGGACGTGATCGGGCCGCTCACCGACCCCGAGGCGCACGGCGGCACGGCGCCGAGGACGCCTTCCACGTCGTCGTACCCAGCCTGCCGGGGATGGGGTTCAGCACCCCGCTCGTCGGACGGCGAGTGGACGATGGGCCGGGTGGCCGGGCTGTGGGACACGCTGATGCGCGGTCTCGGCTACGAGTCCTACGGCGCCCACGGCTCCGACGGCGGCGCGATGGTCTCCCGCGAGCTCGCCAAGCTGAACCCGGAGGGTTTCCTCGGCGCCCACGTGCTGCAGCTGTTCTCGTTCCCGTCCGGCGACCCGGCCGAGTTCGAGAAGATGAGCCCGTCCGACTACGCGGCGCTCGAGTTCGCCGGCTGGTTCCAGACGGTCAACGGCTACGCGCAGATGAACGCCTCTCGCCCCCAGACCATCGCCGCCGCGCTCAGCGACTCGCCGGTCGGCCAGCTCGCCTACAACGAGCTGTTCGAGAACTTCGGCAACGGCACCAGCCTGCTGACCCGCGACCAGGTGCTGACCCAGGTGAGCCTCTACTGGCTGACGAACACCTCCGCGGGCGCGGTGCGCTACCACTACTCCGAGAAGTCGGTGGAGGCCGCGCGTCAACGAGGGCCCGATCGGCGTCACCGTCTTCGCCGACGACTTCAAGTCGATGCGGCCGTTCGCCGAGCGCGACAACACCAACATCGTCTCGTGGACCGAGCAGCCCCGCGGCGGCCACTTCGCCTCGATGGAGGTGCCGGACGTGCTGGCCGAGGAGATCCGGGCCTTCTACGCGGTGGACCGGACCGCCTGAGAGGCGGCGCCGCTGCTCGAGGATGGCTGTCGGTGGCGGGTCGTAGGCTCAACGCATGCGTCCCGTCACCGACCTCGAGCGCCGTGTGGCGCCCTTCAAGGTGGTCTCCGACTACCAGCCGTCGGGCGACCAGCCGACGGCCATCGCCGACATCACCAAGCGCCTCCAGGGCGGCGAGCAGGACATCGTGCTGCTCGGGTGCGACCGGCACCGGCAAGACGGCCACCGTGGCCTGGGTGGCCGAGCAGGTGCAGCGGCCGATCCTGGTGATGCAGCCCAACAAGACGCTCGCCGCCCAGTTCGCCAACGAGCTGCGGCAGCTGTTCCCCAACAACGCGATCGAGTACTTCGTCTCCTACTACGACTACTACCAGCCCGAGGCCTACGTCCCGCAGACCGACACCTACATCGAGAAGGACTCCTCGATCAACGAGGAGGTCGAGCGGCTGCGCCACTCGGCCACCAACTCGCTGCTGACCCGTCGCGACGTGATCGTGGTCTCGACGGTCTCCTGCATCTACGGCCTCGGCACCCCTCAGGAGTACGTCGACCGGATGCTCCGGCTCAAGGTGGGGGAGGAGCACGACCGCGACGCCATGCTGCGGCGGCTGGTCGAGATCCAGTACACCCGCAACGACATGACCTTCACCCGCGGCACCTTCCGGGTCCGCGGCGACACGCTCGAGGTCTTCCCGGTCTACGAGGAGCTCGCGGTCCGCATCGAGTTCTTCGGCGACGAGATCGAGCGGCTGATGACGCTGCACCCGGTGACCGGCGAGGTGGTCACCGAGGACGAGGAGCTGCACATCTTCCCGGCGACCCACTACGTCGCCGGCCACGACCGGATGAACCGCGCGATCAACGGGCATCGAGGCCGAGCTCGAGGAGCAGCTGGCCACGTTCGAGCGGCAGGGCAAGCTGCTGGAGGCGCAGCGGCTGCGCATGCGCACGACCTACGACGTCGAGATGATGCGGCAGGTCGGCTCGTGCGCCGGCATCGAGAACTACTCCATGCACATCGACGGCCGCACCCGCGGCTCGGCGCCCAACTGCCTGCTCGACTACTTCCCCGAAGACTTCCTGCTGGTCGTCGACGAGTCCCACGTCGCGGTCCCGCAGATCGGCGGGATGTACGAAGGCGACATGTCCCGCAAGCGCAACCTGGTCGACCACGGCTTCCGGCTGCCGAGCGCGATGGACAACCGGCCGCTGCGGTGGGAGGAGTTCCTCGACCGGATCGGGCAGACCATCTACCTCTCGGCGACCCCGGGCAACTACGAGCTCGACAAGGTCGGCGGCGACACCGTCGAGCAGATCATCCGGCCGACCGGCCTGATCGACCCGGAGGTCGTGGTCAAGCCGACCAAGGGCCAGATCGACGACCTGATCCACGAGATCCGCACCCGCACCGAGAAGAACGAGCGGATCCTGGTCACCACGCTGACCAAGAAGATGTCCGAGGACCTCACCGACTACCTCCTCGACGCCGGCATCCGCACCCGCTACCTCCACTCCGAGGTCGACACCCTCAAGCGGATCGAGCTGCTGCGCGACCTCCGGCTCGGCGACTACGACGTCCTGGTCGGCATCAACCTGCTCCGCGAGGGGCTCGACCTGCCCGAGGTGTCGCTGGTGTCGATCCTCGACGCCGACAAGGAGGGCTTCCTGCGCTCCGACAAGTCGCTGATCCAGACGATCGGCCGTGCCGCCCGCAACGTCTCCGGTCAGGTGCACATGTACGCCGACAAGATCACGCCCTCGATGGAGAAGGCGATCGACGAGACCAACCGCCGGCGCGAGAAGCAGGTCGCCTACAACACCGCTCACGGCATCGACCCGACCCCGCTGCGCAAGAAGATCGCCGACATCACCGAGATGCTGGCCCGCGAGGACGAGAACACCAAGGAGCTGCTCGAGACCTGGCAGCACCTCGACCCGAAGACCAAGAAGTCGCCGGTGCCGGGCCTGTCGAAGCTGAAGAACGGCGAGACCGTCGGCGTCCACGCGGCCGACCTGGCCGGCCTGCCCAGCGCCGAGCTGGCCCAGCTGATCCAGGAGCTGACCGACCAGATGAAGAGCGCCGCCGCCGAGCTGCAGTTCGAGCTCGCGGCGCGGCTGCGCGACGAGATCTCCGACCTGAAGAAGGAGCTCCGGCAGATGATGGAAGCGACTGAGTGAGTGACAGCGCCGAGCGAGGAACGAGCTCGAGTGCTGGCCGCGAGCGAGGGAGCCCGCGAGCGCAGCGAGCGGTGGCCGGCGCTCGCTGACCGAGCCCGAGCGCACCTCCGACGGCCGCTACGTGATCATCGACGGCCGTCGCTGGCGTGCCACCGATCCCCTCATCCCCGAGGAACGGCGCGATGAGCTCCAACACGTGCTGATGGCCTGGCGCCGCGAGGTGCGTCGCGTCCGCGGCACCGACGACGAGGCGACGGCCCGAGCCGGCGTACACGCCGCGAAGGTGGCTCTGGGCGAGCGTGGCGAGCCGTGGTGGGAGCAGGCCGAGCACGAGCGCCGGGCCCGCTGGGACGCCGAGGTGCCGGTGCCGGAGGGTTGGCAGCCCGGCCCGACGTGACGGCGGTGACACGCCTACGCTTCGGGAGTGACCCCGCCCTCCGCATCGCGTATGTGGACGGTCTGGGCCGTCGGCCTGCTGGTCTACATGCTGGCGGTCTTCCACCGCTCGTCCCTGGCGGTGGCCGGCCTGGCGGCGGGGGAGCGGTTCGACATCACGGCCTCCCAGCTGGCGACGTTCACCATGCTGCAGCTGCTGGTGTACGCCGCCATGCAGATCCCCGTGGGGCTGCTGGTCGACCGGTTCGGCTCGCGCAGCGTGATGCTGGTCGGCACCACGCTGATGGCCGTGGCCCAGGCCGGGTTCGCCCTGGCCGAGAGCTACCCGGTGGCCGTGCTGGCCCGGGTCTTCGTCGGTGTCGGCGACGCGCTGACCTTCATCTGCGTGCTGCGGCTGGTGAGCCGCTGGTTCCCGGCCCGGCGGGTCCCGTTCGTCACCCAGGTGACCGGGACGCTCGGCCAGCTCGGAGCGGTGGGCGCCGCCGTGCCGATGACGTGGGCGCTCGGCGAGTGGGGCTGGACGCCGGCGTACCTCTCCGCGGCCGCGCTCGGGGTAGTGCTCGCAGTCGCCCTGCTGCTCGTCGTCGACGACTCACCCGACCAGCGGCACGTGCGCGGGCCCCAGCTGTCCCTCGGTGCGGTGCGGGCCAGCCTGGCGGCCTCCTGGTCGCACCCCGGCACCCGGCTGGGCTTCTGGATGCACTTCACCACGCAGTTCAGCGCGACCGCTCTCTCGCTGCTGTGGGGCTTCCCGTTCCTGGTGCGTGGCGAGGGTCGCTCCGAGCACTCGGCCGGGCTGCTGCTCACGCTGATGATCGTGGCGGTGATGGTGAGCGGGCCGGTGCTCGGCTGGCTGATCGGTCGCCACCCCTGGCACCGCTCGACCATCGTCCTGACGATCGTCTGGTCGATCGTCGTCGTCTGGACCGTCGTCCTGGCCTGGTCGGGTCCGGCGCCGCTGTGGCTGCTCGTCGTGCTCGTGGTGGTCACCGGGGTCGGCGGCCCGGCGTCGATGATCGGGTTCGACCTCGGCCGGACCTCGAACCCTGCCGAACGGCTGGCCAGCGCCAGCGGCATCATCAACCAGGCCGGCTTCAGCGCCTCGCTGGTCCTGGTGATCTCGATCGGGCTGATCCTCGACTGGCGCACCCCGGGCGCCAGCACGGCCTACGCACCCTCGGCGTTCCGCTGGGCGATGAGCGCCCAGTACGTCCTGTGGGGCATCGGCCTGCTGCAGATCTGGCGCTACCGCCGCCGCCTGCGAGCCGTCGTCGACCGGGCGACGCTCTAGCCGCGTCGGACTGGTTGGCCGTCCTAAGAGTGGTCGCATGACGACGTCCATCGATCTCGGCAGGCCGATCTCCGGCGACGTGGTGGAGCTGATCCTCGACGACCATCGGCGGTTCGAGGAGCTGCTGCGCGACCTGCGCGACAGCTCGTCGGACCGTGACGCCGTACGTCACGCCTTCGCGACCCTGCACGTGGCGCACGCCCTCGCCGAGGAGAAGCACGTCTACCCACGGCTGCGCCGCAAGGACGCGATCACCGAGCACGAGGCCGAGCACGGCGAGGAGGAGCACGCCGAGGGCCACGAGGCGCTGCTGGCGGTGCTGGAGCTGAAGGGCACCGACACCCAGGCCTTCGACGACGCCGTGGAGGAGCTCGCGAAGGTGGTCAACCATCACCTCACCGAGGAGGAGCTGACCATCCTCAACCCCGCCCGCGAGGAGGTCTCCGACCAGGAACGCACCCGTCTCGGCGACGCGTTCGCCAAGGAGCGCAACGCCCAGATCGACGACAACTGCGGCACCCTCACCCACGTCCGCGAGCTGGTAGCCAAGGCCCGCCGCGAGGGTCAGCTCGGCTGACTTCGTTGGTCGAGCAGCGGGAGCGAGGACGAGCGACCGCGATGTCGAGACCCCTGTAGCTGACACGCGAACTCGACCCGCGGTGGTTGAAGTGTGAGGAGCGCCAGCGACGAGCCTTCGAGGCTGCGCTCGCCTGAAAGATGGCGGCAGACGACGCGTGCTCGGCGCCCAGCTCGTCGTCTCCCGCCATTCCGTCCGCTGCCGGATGGGGTTGCCGTTCCAGGAGTACATCCAGTCGAGCAACTCGAGAGTTGCGTGGCATGGTGGCGCCATGACTCGGTACGCCGACTACGAACCGGAGGGCGCTCCGGTCGGGTTGTGCGTCGTCCTGCCTGGGAGTCGTTACACCCCTGATGGGCCGATGCTCTTCTTTGCAGCCCAGGTCGCCCTGATGCGCGGCTGGAGCGTTCGCCAGGTCTGGTGGGAGCCACCGGTGGGCACCGGCGACGACGACGAAATGACCTGGGTGGGCAATCAGCTGGAAGACGCTGTCGCGGGCCACACCGGTCGCGTGCTGGTCGTTGCCAAGTCTCTAGGGACCCTGGCAGCCCGCACCGCCGCGGCCCGCGGATACGAAGCCGCCTGGCTCACGCCGCTGCTCACCGAACAGGCAGTGGCCGAGCCGCTGCTGACCTACCCCGCTGCGCAGTTCGTCGTCATCGGGTCGAGCGACCCGTATCTCGAACCGAGGCGTCCTCGAGCGATGCCCGGCACGAGCGTGGAGGTGGCCGGCGACCACATCCTGCGCGTCTCCGACGATCCGGCAGCCATGGTCGCCAGCCACGACCGATTCGTCCGAGCGTTCGACGTCTGGCTGACGTCCCTCGTGTCGTAGAACTCAGCGCCCGCGAACAGCCGCTGGTGACCCTGGCGTCGGGAACCAGCGCCAGATCACGGCTGATTGGCCCAGGGTCCACGCCGAGTTGAGCACCCAGTAGGCGAGGAGCGCCACCGGCACGAACCCCCGGCGACGATCAGCCGACTGCCGAGAGCGTCGGCATCACGTGCTGGACTCGGGCCACTGCCTCGGGCAGGCCGTCGACCACGGTGTTGGAGGCGACCAGGTATTTCTGGGTCACGTACGCGAGCGTGGCCGCGACCAGTGCGATCCCGGCAACTACGGCGAGGTGCGTCGCGCCGGCTCCGAGGTATCCGCGCTCAGCCAGGGGGACGCCCAGGAGCGTGGTCGGTGCCGCATGCGGATGCCGACGACTACTTCTGGCTGCCCACCGATCCGCCGTACCTCGTGAAGCGTCTCGAGGCGGACCGGGTCGCGCTCATGGAACAGGTCTTCCTGCCGCGTACGTCGTGGGTGCTGTCGGGCTCGATGCTCGGGTGGGGCGAAAGCGTGGTCGGCCACCTTGACGCCGTTGTCTACCTGACCCTCGATGCGACCGAGCGCATGCGACGCATCGAGGCTCGCGAGCGGGTACGTCGAAGTGCTGGGGGTGTCGTGGACGAGAGGGCGCTTGAGGAGTTCCTCGCCTGGGCGCGCGGTTACGACGACCCGTCGTTCACCGGCCGTAGTCGCGCCCGCCACGAGGAGTGGCTGACGACCCTCACCTGCCCGGTGCTCCGCCTCGACAGCAGTCTGTCCCGAGAGGAGCTGCGAGATCGGGTGTTGGCCTGGTAGCCGATAAGCTCACAGCACCTCGGGTTCGAAGCCTGGCGAGAGCGCGTCGCTACGCTCGCGTGCATGTCATCGACCGCCTCTCGCTGGCCGGACCGCCGTGGTCACAGGAGTCAGCCGCAAGCGCGGGATCGGGTTCGCGATCGCCTCACGGCTCGCCGATCATGGGTGCGTCGTTGGCTGTGCATCATCACGTCGGCCACGACGCCGAGGAGTACGGCGAGGGCGACGATCTCCATGAGCTCCTGGACAGGCTCCGTGAACTGCTCCGGGATGGGGCGCGCCTCGTCGACCTCGGTGGGGACCTTGGCGATGCGAGCTCAGCAGAACGACTCATCCCCACCATGAGCGACGAGCTCGGTCATCTCGACATCCTCGTGTGCAACCACGCACACGGGGGCGACGCTGTCGGTCTCACTGATCTGACGGCCGGCTCGTTGGACCGACACTGGGCCGTCAACACGCGCGCCACCCTCCTGCTGACCAAGGCTTTCGCAGAGCAGCACGATGGCCGACCCGGTGGTCGGGTCATCTGGATGACATCCGGCCAGTCGCTGGGCCCGATGAGCGACAACCTCGCCTACGCCGCGTCGAAGGCCGCGCTCGCAGGAGCCACCTGGTCCGTGGCGGACGACCTGGTCAACAGTGGAATCCTGTTGAACACCATCAACCCTGGCCCGGTGAACACCGGCTACCTCGACGACGCGCCCGCCACGTTCTTGAAGAGCTTCCCTCAAGCCAGGCCGGGTGAGCCCGACGACCCCGCCCGCCTCGTCGCGTGGTTGGTCAGTGACGAGGGCAGCTGGATGGTCGGCCAGGTGCTCAGCTCCGAGGGCGGATTTCGTCGCTGACCCGCAGAGCGAGCCGTCAGAACGCCGAGACGGAGCCGGTGGCGCGCTCGGCACGGGCCAGTGCGCGCACGACCGCGTCCTGGCCGTGCCGGCGCTGCGAGAGGGCGGCCATCAGGCCGAGCACGGGGTCGAGCACCTCGGGCTCGAACCGCGGCGTGGGGAGGTCGAGGCTCGCCGCGAGGTCGTCGGCGTGCACCACGATCTCGAGCAGCCGGCAGACGAGGAAGTCGTCGAGCTGGAGGGCGCAGTCCTGCCACGGGACGTACGTCGTCGGGCCGGCCGCGGAGATCGCCCTCGCCAGCTCGGTCGCGGGATCGGTCGAGGATGGCCAGCGAGTCGCTCGCGCCGGGAGCGGCGAGCTCGTTGAAGTCGTCGCGGATCGAGGTGTTCTCGTCCGCGTCGACGGGTGCTCCCAGCCAGTCGACGCGTGCGTAGTAGTCCATCAGCGAGACGGTCTGCGCGTGCTCGGGCGGCGCCGAGCGCCAGGAACTCGACCGCGCACTCGGGCTGGCTGACCAGGTGCCGGGTCAGGCCGCCGACGGTCATACCCGGCAGCGCGGACTCGCGGTCCCAGGCCGAGGCGACGGCGGGCGAGGCCACGAGGTCGACCAGGGAGTCGACCGCGCGCACGACGGCGGCGTGGTCGAGATTTCCGGCGAAGGTCAGGGTCACGTGACGAGGATAGGGACGTGGTTGCTCGCCAGCGCGCGGCTGCCTGCTGCCAAGATGGCGGGCATGGACGTCGAGCAGATGCAGGAGTACTGCCTGGCCAAGCCGGGTGCCTGGGCGGACAACCCCTGGGGTCACGAGCACCCCGTGATCAAGGTGGGGGAGGACGACGACGCCAAGATCTTCGCCTTCCTCGGCTCCAGCGGGGTCGGCCTCAAGTGCGGGCCGAGCCGCGACGCGGCCGACGAGTGGCTGGAGCACTACCCGGGCGACGTGAAGGTGATGGCCTACATCGGCCGCTCCGGCTGGAACGACCTGTCGTTCCGGGGGCAGATCCCCGAGGACGAGCTCCTCGAGGCGGTCGACGACTCCTACCAGCTGGTCGTGACGCGGGATCCCGAAGAAGCGCCGGCCGAAGGGCTGGGACGCCCCGCCAGCCACAGCCGACGAGGCCGAGGACGAGTCCTGACCGTCAGTCCTCGTCGCGCTCGATCCGCGCTCGTGCGGTTGGCGTTGAGGCCGACCAGGCGGGCGACGACGAGCGCGACGTAGAACACGCCGGCGATCAGCTCGACCATCACCACCGACCGCGCGTGTTCCGAGCACGGGCGTGACGTCGGACAGGCCGACGCTGGTCAGGGTCGTGAACGACAGGTACAGCAGCTCGAACCACTCCCGGTCGCCCTCGCCGCCGTAGGCCACGAACGAGCCGGGCCAGATCACCTGGGCCGCGGCGTACACGTAGGCGAACCCCCAGGCGACCACCGTGAAGGCGGCGCCGGTGGCGAACAGCTCGTCGCGGGTGACCCGGTCGTCGTGGAAGAGGTAGCGGATCATCCCGTAGGAGATGAAGAAGTAGAACGGCGCGTGGAACATGCGCGGAGACGAGCACGATCCAGTCGGTGGTCGGCTCGACGGCCTCGAGGATCGTGAAGACCATCGCCGGCCCGCCGAGCAGGACCGCCACCCAGTTCAGCGCGGGGGTACGCCGCACCGCCCAGAGCGCGATCAGCACGACGCCCATCTGGACCACGCCCAGGATGGCGCGGCCCAGCGGTCGAGTCGTCGAGGAACGGGTAGGCGAGCACCGCGACCAGCTGGGCGCCCAGCAGCACCGCCGACGGGTGGCTGCCCAGCACCTTGCGGATCTCGCTGCGGTCGTGGCGTCGTCGCGGAGTCGTCATTCGTCGGAGCTTCCTGGATCGCAGCTGCTTGGCCTGCTTCTTCTCGAGGTAGCGGACGCCGTCGTCGATCGAGTCGGCCTTGGTGACCTGGGTCCGGACCACGTTCGCGAGCGAGAGGCCCATCACGATCAGCGGCCACGGGAAGTAGGGGTCGAACGCCGTTGTCCAAGCTGGTCGCCAGCCAGATCGCCCAGGTCACCAGGCTGGCGCCGATGAAGCCCACGATGGCGTTGCGTCGCTCCGCCTGCCAGTGCAGCTCGGCCCGGCGCCGCAGCTCCTGCGGCGACGCGCCCACCAGCGAGGACCGCGAGCGGAGCTCGATCGCGCGGTCCGGCACCAGGTCGGCGACGATCGGCGGCAGCTCGCCCAGGGTGCGGGCCGAGGTGACCTGCTCGCTGCGCTCGTCGAACTCGTCGCGGTCCAGCCGTCCTTCGGCGTACGCCGTCGCCAGGGCCGTCCGGATCACGTCGCGATCGCGGTCGGCCGCGCGCAGGGGAGCGTTGGCGGGCAGGCGCGGATCGTGGTCGAACGAGGACCACAGATCGCCCGGTGCGCTCACGGGCTCACTCCCTGGTCTCCGATCGACTGAACATCCACAGTTCCGCATCCTAAAGAGGCGCGCGCGTACCTACCCTGTTTCCCCCTCGTTACTCAACGAGGGTTCGGGCCGACACAGCCTAAGACGCGTCTCGTTGATGAAACGAGAACACGTTCTATTCTGTGGCGGCCGTCGCACGTGATGGGGAGGTGGCGGATGGCATTCAGCGCGGTATCGGTCATCCGCGGCCCCGGCGAGATCGCAGCGATGGTCGTCGACGTCACCAAGCGGATCTTCACCACCCCGTTCCAGTTCCGTGAGTTCGTCGAGCAGGCCTGGTTCATCACCAGCGTCACGCTGCTGCCCACGATCCTGGTCTCGGTCCCGTTCGGCGCCGTCATCTCGCTCCAGGTCGGCAACCTGACCGGTCAGCTCGGCGCCCAGTCGTTCGCCGGCGCGACCGCGGTGCTCGCCGTGGTCCGCGAGGCCGCCCCGATCGCCGCGGCCCTGATCATCGCCGGCGCGGCCGGCTCGGCCATCTGTGCCGACATGGGCGCGCGCAAGATCCGCGAGGAGATCGACGCGATGGAGGTGCTGGGCGTCGACCCGCTCGCGCGCCTGGTCGCGCCGCGCGTGGTCGCCACCATGTTCGTCTCGCTGATGATCATCGGCATCGTGATCGGCGCCGGCATCGGCGGTGGCTACTTCTTCACCGTGATCGTCCAGGGCGGCTCCGCGGGCGCGTTCCTGTCGTCGTTCACCGCCTTGGCGAGCCTCCCCGACCTCTACATCGCGATGATCAAGGCCGTGATCTTCGGCTGGCTCGCGGCGATCGTCGGCGCCTACAAGGGCCTCAACGCCGGTGGCGGCCCCAGCGGCGTCGGCCGGGCGGTCAACGAGTCCGTGATCATCGCGTTCATGCTGCTGTTCTTCCTGAACGCCATCATCACCGCCGTCTACTTCCAAGTCGTTCCACCCCCGGGGATCTGAGCGACATGGCGACCATCGGATCGATCGCCAGCGCGGTCACGGCCGGACCGCGCAGTTCTCTCGAGCAGTACGGCGACCAGCTGCTGTTCTACGCCAAGGCGATCGCCTGGACGCCGCGGGCGATCAAGCGCTACCCCCGCGAGATCACCAACACCCTCGCCGAGGTGACCTTCGGCTCCGGCGGCCTGGCGCTGGTCGCCGGCTCGGTCGGCGTGATCGCGTTCCTGGCGTTCTTCGCCGGCACCGAGGTCGGCATCCAGGGCTACGCCTCGCTGAGCCAGCTCGGCGTCGCCAAGTTCAGCGCGTTCATCTCTGCCTACTTCAACACCCGCGAGGTCGCGCCGCTGATCTGCTCGATCGCGCTCGCGGCCACCGTCGGCTGCGGCTACACCGCCCGCCTCGGCGCGATGCGGATCTCCGAGGAGATCGACGCGCTCGAGGTGATGGGCATCCCGTCGCTCCCGTTCCTGGTGACCACCCGGATGATCGCGGCGTTCGTCGCGGTGATCCCGCTCTACATCGTGGCCCTGAGCGCGTCGTACCTCTCGCCGCGGCTGATCGTGATCTTCATCTACGGACAGTCGCCCGGCACCTACGACCACTACTTCCTGGCGTTCCTGCCACCCATCGACATCCTGTGGTCGTTCGTCAAGCTGCTGTTCCTGGCCGCCGCGATCATCCTGATCCACTGCTACTACGGCTTCACCGCGTCGGGCGGGCCGGCCGGCGTCGGGCATGGCGGTCGGCCGGGCGATCCGCACCAGCATCGTGTTCACCGTCGTCGCCGACTTCTTCCTCAGCTTCGCGATCTGGGGCTCCACCACCACCGTCCGGATCACGGGGTAGCGCGGCGATGCTGGTCAACATCCATCACGACAGTGCGCGGGAGCACAACCGACTGCTCGTCGCCGGCGTCGTCTTCCTGACCGTGATGGCCCTGCTGGTCGGCGCTGTCGATCGCGATCTACCAGAAGGCCTTCTCCAACGACACGATGATCACGATCAAGTCCGACCGGGCCGGGCTCCAGCTCGCCAAGTTCGGCGACGTCCGGCTCAACGGCGTGCTGATCGGGCAGGTGCGCAAGGTCGAGCAGGACGGCAAGGAAGCCTCGATCGAGGTCGCTCTCCAGCCGTCGATCGCCGACGAGCTCCCCGACAACGTGCAGGTGCAGATCCTGCCGACGACGCTGTTCGGCCAGAAGTACATCTCGTTCGTGATGCCCGACCAGCCGTCGGCGACGCACCTCGAGAACAACGACGTGATCCCGTCGAGCCAGGTCGAGGTCAACGTCGAGCTCAGCAAGATCCTGGCGGACCTGTTCCCGCTCCTCCGCGCCGTGCGCCCGGCCGACCTCAACATGGCGCTCAACGCGCTGGCCACCGCGCTCGAGGGCCGGGGCGACCAGTTCGGCGACACCCTGGTCGACCTCGACGACTACCTCGGCGTGATCGACGACCACCTCCCGACCCTGCGGGAGGACCTGGTCCGGCTCGCCGAGGTCGCCGACATCTACGACGACGCCGCCCCCGACCTGCTCGGTGTGCTCGGCAACCTGACGGTGACCAGCAAGACGATCACCCAGAAGAGCAAGGAGATCGACGTCTTCTTCAGCGACGTCGGCGGCCTGGCCACGACGTCCACGCGGATCCTGGCCGACAACGAGGCCAACCTGATCCGGATCGGCGAGGTGACCGCGCCCATCCTCAAGCTGCTGGCGGACGTACTCGCCGGAGTTCCCGTGCCTGATCGAGGGTGCGGCCGACTACAAGCCGCTGCTGGCCAAGACGTTCGAGGGCAACGAGGTCAAGCAGTACATCGAGCTGTTCACCCCGCAGTACGACGCCTACGGTCCCGACGACATCCCTGAGTACGGCGAGGTCGGTCACGGTCCGTGGTGCTGCCGGCCTCCCCGACCCGCCGATCCCGGCAGGCCCGAACTCGTTCGACGACGGCACCGACATCGACGAGAACCCGCCCACCTCGCTGGCGCCGGGCAACCCGCGCACCTCGCCGGGCTTCGCCGGCGGCGCCAGCCGGTCCATGTCCAGCGGCTACGCCGGCTCCGAGGCCGAGAAGGCCGTGATCAACGCGATCCTCGCCGGCCAGACCGGCCGCTCGGCCGACGGCTACGGCTCGCTGGGGTCGCTGCTCTACGGCCCGGTCGTCCGAGGAGGTGACGGCTCGTGAGCGAGTCGCCCGACGAGACCTCGACCCTCAAGACGCTGGCGCCGAAGGCCGACGCGACCAGCCCGCTCGGCCGCCAAGATCCGCAACCGTCGCAACCGGACCACCCTCAAGGCCGGCATCAAGCTGCTCATCTTCACGATCATCTCGATCCTGGTCACCGGCCTGCTCGCCGCGATCATGGGCAACATCGGCTTCGGCGCCGGCCAGGAGTACCAAGCGATCTTCAGCAGCGCCTCGATGCTCGAGAAGGGCGACGACGTCCGGGTGGCCGGCGTCAGCGTCGGCGAGGTCAAGGACGTCGAGCACTACGAGCGCAACCACGCGCTGGTGACCTTCCGGGTCAAGGCCGACGTGCCGCTGACCACCGCGTCGCGGGCCGAGATCCGCTTCCTCAACCTGGTCGGCGACCGCTACCTCGCCCTCGAGGCCGGCGCCGACGCCGACGCCGAGCCGCTCGACGAGGACGAGCCCGCTCCCGATCGAGCAGACCAGCCCGGCGCTCGACCTGACCACCCTGTTCAACGGCTTCAAGCCGCTCTTCCAGGCGCTCCAGCCCGAGGACGTCAACGAGCTCACCCTCAACCTGGTGCAGGTGCTCCAGGGCGAGGGCGGCACCGTGCAGGGCCTGCTGCAGAAGACCGCCTCGCTCACCTCCACGCTGGCCGACCGCGACCAGCTGATCGGCGACGTCATCGACAACCTCGGGCACCACCCTGGAGACCGTCGACAGCCGCTCGACGCAGCTGACCTCGCTGGTGACCGAGCTCAAGGACTGGATGCAGGACCTCGCTCGCGACCGCAACACCATCGGATCGTCCCTGTCGAGCATCTCCGACCTCACCGTCGTGGTGGCCGACCTGCTCCGCGACGGACGCCCGCTGCTGAAGGCCGACGTGGCCGAGCTGCGCGAGCTGGCGGCGCTGCTCACCACCAAGCAGTCGCGCAAGCTGGTCGTCGAGCTGCTGGACCGGCTGCCCGAGTCGATGACCGACCAGACCCGCACCGGCACCTACGGCTCCTGGTACAGCTACTACATCTGCGGGTTCTCGGCCGAGATCAACCTGCCGAAGATCACCGGGCCTCCCGCTCGGGCCTCCTCGACCAGCTCAACAACCTGCTCAACAAGATCAACTTCCGCAGCACGGCGCCGAGGTGCAACACATGAGGCAGCTCGGAGGCGCGTCTCATCCGGCTGGGCGCCATCACCCTCGTCGTGATGCTGCTGCTGATGGCCGCGACCTTCAACCTGAACAAGTTCCCCGGCTTCGGCGGCACCACGTACACCGCCGAGTTCGCCGACGCCAGCGGCATCCACCGCGGCAACATGGTGCAGGTCGGTGGCATCCGGGTCGGCCGCGTCAACAAGGTCTCCCTCGAGGGCGACACCGTGATCGTCGAGTTCGAGGTCGACAACGGCGTCGAGTTCGGCGAGGAGAGCCGGGCCTCGGTCGCAGGTGCTCAACCTGCTCGGTGAGAAGTACCTCGAGCTGACGCCGGCCGGCGAGGGCCAGCAGGCCGAGGACACCCCGATCCCGCGGGAGCGCACCACGTCGGCCTACGACATCGTCGGCGTCTTCGGCGACCTCACCACGACGACCGAGCAGATCGACAAGGAGCAGCTCGTCGACGCGCTGGGCGTGGTCTCCTCGACCATCGAGCAGTCGGCTCCCGAGATCCAGGCCAGCTTCGACGGCATCGCGCGCCTCTCGGAGACCGTCGCCTCGCGCGACGACCAGATCAAGGCGCTGCTGGAGAGCTCGAAGAGCGTGACCACCCTGCTGGCCGACCGCAGCGAGGACATCGTCGAGCTGATGCGCAGCAGCGACCTGGTCTTCCAGGAGGTGGAGAGCCGCAAGGAGGCCATCCACCGGCTGCTCGTCAACGCGCGCACGCTCGCGGTCGAGCTGCGCGGCGTCGCCACCGACAACCAGGCGCAGATCGGCCCGGCGCTCAAGGAGATCGACGACCTGACCAGCCTGTTGATCAGCAAGGAGAAGGAGCTCAAGGCGACGCTCTCGGCCCTCGGCCCCTACGCCAGCATCCTGTCCAACATCATCGGCACCGGCCCCTGGTTCGACGCGTACGCCGTCAACCTCGCGTCGATCCCGACCGGTGAGTTCAGTCCCGGCGGCGCCGCGATGACCGGCCTGCTGCGGAGCGCCGCCGGACGGATCGTCGTGGTCGTGGTGGTCGTCGCGCTCGTCCTGGGCTGGTTCTCACGCTGGGCGGCGGCGACGAGAAGCGCACCGTCACCGCGCACTTCCCGCGCGCCGTCAGCGTCTACGAGGGCACCGACGTGCGCATCCTCGGCGTCAACGTCGGCCAGGTCACCGCGGTGATCCCCGAGGGCAACTCGGTCCGGGTCGAGATCGAGTACGACGCCGAGCACAAGCTGCCGGCCGACGCCACGGCCGCGATCGTGACCCCGACCCTGGTGGCCGACCGGTTCGTCCAGCTCGGCCCGGCGTACACCGGGGGAGACGTGCTCCCGGACGGCGCCGACATCGCGCTGGACAGCACCGGCGTGCCCGTCGAGCTGGACCGCATCTACGCCGCGCTGCGCGACCTCACCTCGGCGCTCGGACCCCAGGGTGTCAACGCCGACGGCACCCTGAACCGCACCCTGAAGGCCGGCGCCGACGCCCTCGGCGGCAACGGTGCGCTCGGCAACGAGATGCTCCGCAACCTCTCCGAGCGCGGCCACCACCTTCGGTGAGGGCAGCGGCGACCTCTTCGAGACCGTCACCCAGCTGGCCGAGTTCACCGACACGCTCGCCAGCAACGACGCCTTGGTGCGGGCGTTCGTCGCCGACCTCGCGGGAGTCTCGGCAAGCCTGGTCACCGAGCGCACCGAGCTGCAGCAGGCGCTCCGCTCGGTCGCCCGCGCGGTCGGCACCGTGAAGACCTTCGTGGAGAACAACCGCAAGGCGCTGGTCACCGACGTCGAGAAGCTGACCAGAGTGATCAAGGCCGTCAACTCCGAGCGTGACTCCCTCGACACGGCGCTGACCGTGGCTCCGGTCGCCATCGGCAACCTGGTGCTCGCGTTCAACACCCAGTCGGGCTCGGTCGGCTCGCGCATCGGCTTCGAGGGCAACATCGCCGACGCCGACGGGTTGCTCTGCGCGGTCGTCCAGCAGTCCGACATCCCGCCCCCATGAAGAAGCTGGCCTGCCAGATCTTCAAGCAGGTGCTCGAGCCGCTGTTGCCGCCCTGGGAGGCAACCCGAAGGCGCCGGCCGATGGAGCCAAGGCGCCGACGACCCCCCAGCGGAGTGCGAACCAGACCCCCGTCCTCGGCTCGCCGCCTCGCGACCTCAGTGCCTACGTCAACCGGTGACGACGCCACGCTCGAAGGTCTTCTCGGGGGAGGTGATGGCTCATGACCGTCACCAGAGCCGGGACGCCGGCTGCGCCGGACCGTCGGCGCCGCCCTGGCAGGCGCGCTCCTCTTGACCGGGTGCGAGTTCAACGGCGCCTACGACCTGCCGCTGCCCGGCTCGCCGGTCGACGAGGACGACTCCTACGAGGTCACCGCCGAGTTCGCGGACATCCTCAACGTCGTGCCTCGGTCGCCGGTCATGGTCGACGACGTCACCGTCGGCGAGGTGACCGAGGTCGACCGCGAGGGCTGGCACGCCAGGATCACGATGCGGGTGCGCGACGACGTCGAGCTCCCGGACAACGTGATCGCCGACATCCGTCAGGTCAGCCTGCTCGGCGAGAAGTACGTCGCGCTCGAGCCGCCCGACCGGCGTGGCCGCCGAGGGCGAGCTCGGCAACGGCGACAACATCCCGATCGAGGCGACCGGCCGCAACCCCGAGGTCGAAGAGGTGCTCGGCGCGCTCTCCTTCCTGCTCAGCGGCGGCGGCGTCGCGCAGCTCGGCACCATCACCAAGGAGCTCAACAACGTGATGAGCGGGCGGACCAACCGCCTGCGCAACCTGCTGGGCACCCTCGAGAGCGTCGTCGGCGCCCTCGACGACCAGAAGGCGCGACATCATCCGCGCCCTGGAGTCGATGAACAACCTGACCGCCACGCTCAACGCCGAGCGCGAGACGATCACCTCGGCGCTCGACGCCGTCGGCCCGGCGATCGACGTGCTGGCCGACCAGCACGACGAGCTGGTCGACATGTTGTCGGCGCTCGACCGGCTCGGCGTGGTCGGCACCCGGGTGATCGGGGCGAGCAAGGACAACATCCTGCGCTCGCTGCGCGACCTCCGACCGGTGCTCGACAAGCTCAGCGACGCCGGCGACAAGCTGGCCCCGGGCCTGAACCTGATCGTCAGCTTCCCGTTCCCGCAGGAGGCCTCGGAGATCGTCTACGGCGACTACGCCAACACCTCGATCCGGCTGGAGGTGAGCCTCCAGAACCTGCTCGACGGCCTCGGCATCCCCGAGATCGACCTGTCCGGACTGCTCGGCAACAACCCCGGTCGGCCAGATCCTGACCAACGTCCAGAAGTGCCTGCGCAGCGGCAGCCTGACCAGCAGGTCCTGCAAGGGCGTCCTCGGCAGCAACGACGCGCTGCGCCAGCTGGTCGTCGACCTGCGAGCGCGCCGGCCAGCGCAACAACCTCGTCGTGCCGGGCCCTCGGCGGCGGTGGACTCGGCGGCCTGCTCGACGGCCTGGGCGACGGCCTCGGCGGCCTGCTCGGGCTCAACCGCCTCAGCTCCGAGCTGAGCAGTGGCGCGTCCGTCGCCGGCGCCCTCCGAGCTCCAGCCTGTACGGAGGTCGGTCATGAGGCCGGATCATCCGTGAAGGCCAGGCTGCGTGGCGTTCGTCGTGCTCAGCGCGTTCGGCATCGTCTACATCACCGCGTCGTACCTCGGCTTCATCGACCAGATCCTCGGTCGCGGCATCACCGTGGAGGCGACCCTGCCGACCTCGGGCGGCCTCTACGAGGGCGGCCAGGTCAGCTATCGCGGGCGTGCAGATCGGCGAGATCTCCGACATGACCGCCACCGACGACGGCGTCACGGTCGAGCTGAAGCTCGAGGAGGGCACCAAGCTCCCCGTGGACTCCCCGATGTTCGTGCACAACCTGTCGGCCGTCGGCGAGCAGTACCTCGACTTCGAGCCGGCCAGCGACGACGGCCCGTACGCCGAGGACGGGTCCGTGCTCGAAGGGCAGCGCGATCGTCGCTCCCGGTCGACGAGGCCGACCTCCTGGTCGAGCTGGACAGCTTCGTCAGCTCGGTCGACAAGGAGAACCTCCAGATCGTGGTGCGCGAGCTCGGCACCATGTTCGAGGGCACCGGCCAGCCCCTGCAGAACCTGCTCGACAACGGCAGCCGCTTCGTCGACGAGGCCGCCGCGCACACCGACGAGACGATCGCCCTGCTCGACAACGGCCTGACCGTGCTGCGCACCCAGCAGGGCCAGGGCGAGAACATCCGCTCCTTCTCGCGCGACCTCCGCCTGATCACCGACACGCTCCGCGAGAGCGACGGCGACCTGCGCGCAGGTGCTCGACGACACACCGGGCGCGGCTCGCGAGCTGACCGGCCTGCTCGAGGACCTCGAGCCGACGATCCCCGTGCTGCTCGGCAACGCGATCAGCGTCGAGCAGGTGGTGGTCAGCCACCTCCGCGGGCTGGAGCAGCTGCTCGTCGACCTTCCCGCGGGTGATCTCGGGCGGCTACACCGGCACCACGCCCGACGGCTACGGACACGTCAACCTGCAGTTCAACCAGACCCCGCCGTGCACCGACGGCTACAAGCCGTCGAGCCAGTGGCGACAGGGCAACGACCTGACCGACGGGCCGATCTATCCCGGCGAAGTGCACTGACGCCGAACACCAACTACCGCGGCTTCAACTACTCGCCCGGCACCGCCAACAACCCCAACCCCGGGCGCGCGGCGGTCGGCAGCTACGACCCCTCGCACGGGGCTCTCCGACAGCGTCGTCGACGCCCAGGGTCAGCCGGTTACGTTTGGCAGTCCGAACATCTCGATCCTGGGGGACGACTCGTGGAAATGGCTGCTGGTGGGCCCGGTGGCCGGCCAGTGACCCCTGCCCCAGAGCCCGCTTCGTCGCGGGTGCGGATGAACCTCGTGCTCTACGTCGTGGCGCTGCTGACCGCGGCCGCGTGCGTGGTCGTGACCGTGGCCGTGATCCGTGCCCTCCAGGACGACGACACCAGTCGCTCCCGCCGCCGGCTGCGCGTGCAGGTGGAGGAGCTGGACGAGTCGTCCGCCGACGAGCAGCAGCGGTTCGGCGACGTCATCGCGTCGGCCACGCACGGTCGCCACCGCCTTCGTCAACATCCGCTACGACGACGCGCAGGCGTCCATCGAGCAGGTGAAGGCCGGGGCCACCGGTGCGTTCCGCGAGCAGTACGAGAAGTCGACGGGCGGCGTGATCGAGGTGATCGAGCGCAACAAGTCCGTGATGACCGGCGACGTCATCTGGGCCGGCGTCGTGAACGCCGACGAGGACTCCGCGACGGTGATCGTGGCGACCAGCGGCACCGTCGCCAACAACCAGACCAACGACAAGCCGGTGGCGCGCAGCTTCCGGCTCCAGCTCGACCTGGTCAAGGAAGACGACGCGTGGCTGACCAACGACCTCCAGTTCGTGGCGTGATCTGACATGACCAAGGACAAGCGCCGGCGCCCTTCGAGCGCCAACCCCACGCTCCCGGCCGCGGCGGGTCGCCGGCCGGGTGCCCCGAAGCCCCTCGCGGACGAGACCCCGGAGGTGGAGGAGCTCGAGCCCGAAGCCGAACCCGACCCGAGCTCGCAGCCGAGGACGCAGGTCCGGACCTCGAGCCGAGCCGGAGCCGGAGCCCGAGCCGAGCCCGAGCCGGAGCCTGAGCCGGACCCCGAGCCGGAGCCGGAGCCGTCGTCGACGAACCCGTACGACGAGCCGATGGCAGGCCTGGTCGGCTCGCCCCGGACCACCCGGGTCCTGCTGATCGTGATCGCCCTGCTGGCGGTGGTCGCCCTGGCCGGCGGCATCTTCCTGCTCGTGCGACGACGACGAGACGAGCCCTCGGCGCCACCGACACCGGACTCGAGCCTCGCCGCCGACGCCGAGACGCCGGTGCGGATCACCGGCGAGGACGCCCAGGTCGCGGTCGCGGCAGGCGGCCCAGGCGGCGTACACGATCGTGGCGACGTCCTACCAGGACTACCAGGCGCAGGTCGACGAGGCGGCCGAGCTGATGACGCCGGCGTTCGCCGAGGAGTACCGCCAGACCGCGGCGGACGTCGAGGACGCGATCGTGGCCGGCAAGACCGAGGTGCAGGTCAGCGTCGTCGCCCAGGGCGTGGTGCGGGCCGACCAGGACGAGGTGCAGGCGCTGGTCTTCCTGAACATGTTCACCACCAAGAACGGCAAGGAGCCGGTCTTCACGCCGTACCGGGTGCTGGTCACCGTGGTGAACACCGACCAGGGCTGGCTCGTGTCCGATCTCGAGACGAAGTAGCGGGTGCTGGACATCACTCAGCGCGGATCGCTTTTTCTGGCAAACTAGAACACGTTTCAGTCTCCTGCCCGACTCGCCAGGGTGGGCATGGGTTGAGCCCGGCCAGCGAGAGAGGAAAGATCCCCGACGTGACCTCCCCCGCTGAGCACGCCGTCGAGTGCGACCTCCTCATCATCGGAGCCGGCCCTACGGGCCTGTTCGCCGCCTACTACGCCGGCTTCCGCGGCCACCGGGTCGCGGTCGTCGACTCGCTGCCGGAGCTCGGCGGCCAGATCACCGCGATGTATCCGGAGAAGCAGATCCTCGACGTGGCCGGCTTCCCGTCGGTCAAGGGCCGCGACCTGGTCGAGGGGCTGGTGGCCCAGGCGGCCACCGGCAAGCCGGAGTACCTCCTCGACCGCACCGCTGCCACGCTGACCCACGACGACGACGGCGTGACCGTCGGGCTCGACGACGGCACCGAGGTCCGAGCCGGCGCCGTGCTGATCACCGCCGGGATCGGCAAGTTCAGCCCCCGGGCGCTGCCCGCCGGCGAGGGCTGGCTCGGCCGCGGCCTGGAGTTCTTCGTGCCGAGCTTCGCTCCGTACGCCGGCAAGGACGTCGTGATCGTGGGCGGCGGCGACAGCGCGTTCGACTGGGCCCTGCACCTCGAGCCGATCGCCAAGTCGGTCGCCCTGGTGCACCGCCGCGACGCCTTCCGGGCCCATGAGCGCACCGTCCAGCAGGTGCGCGACTCGTCGGTCGAGATCATCACCAAGGCCGAGGTCAGCGCCCTGCGCGGAGCCGACGGCGGATCCGAGGGCCTGCTCGAGTCGGTCGAGATCACGGTGGGCGACGAGGTGACGACTCGGCCGGCCCAGGCCGTCGTGGCGGCGCTGGGCTTCATCGCCGACCTCGGCCCGATCCAGCAGTGGGGCATCGAGGTCTCGAAGCGGCACGTGCTGGTCGACCCGTCGATGCGCACGAACCTCGCCCGGGTCTTCGCGGCCGGCGACATCACCGAGTACTCCGGCAAGGTCCGCCTGATCGCGGTCGGCTTCGGCGAGGCGGCCACCGCCGTCAACAACGCCACCGTCGCGATCGACCCGACGGCCAAGGTCTTCCCCGGCCACTCCTCGGAAGGTCCCTGATGAGCGGCCGCGACGAGGTCAAGATGAACGACCAGGAGGTCCTCGACCTCCTGGCCGAGAACATCAAGGTGCAGGTGGCCAGCATCGGCCCCGACGGCGCCCCGCACCTGACCACGCTCTTCTACATCGTGCGCGACGGGCTGATCGCGTTCTGGACCTACGGGCGCAGCCAGAAGATCCGCAACCTCGAGCGCGACCCGCGGGTCACCGCGCTGGTCGAGGGCGGCGACGACTACTTCGAGCTGCGCGGCGTCTCGATCAGCGGCCGCGCCGAGATCGTCCGCGACTACGACGGGATCTTCTCGATCGGCTCGGAGGTCGCCACCCGGATGATCGGCGCCGAGTCGTTCGAGGCATTGGGCGACTTCGGTCGGGAGACCGTCGAGAAGCAGGCCCAGAAGCGCGTGGCCGTGGTGATCCACCCCGACCACGTCGCGACCTGGGACCACCGGAAGATGACCTGAGGAGTGAGCTAGTGAAGATCAAGGTGGACTTCGACCTGTGCGAGTCCAACGCACTCTGCGAGGCCATGGCCCCCGAGGTGTTCGAGCTGGATGACGACGACTTCCTCCAGCTGAAGACCGAAGAGACCACGGACGAGAACATCGAGAACGTCAAGCGTGCCGTCGCGGCCTGCCCGCGCGCCGCCATCTCCCTGGAGGAATGAACCACGTGACTGAAGCATCCCTGTCTCTGGACGGTCGGGTAGCGATCGTCACCGGTGCCGGGGCCGGTCTCGGGCGCGCCGAAGCGCTCGCGCTGGCCGACGCCGGTGCCCGCGTCGTGCTCAACGACCTGCCCGGTGCCGCCGACGACGCCGCCGACGAGATCCGTGCCCGCGGCGGCGAGGTCGCGATCGTCGAGGGCGACGTGGGGGAGCGCTCCACGGCCGACGCCATGGTGGCCGCGGCCGAGGGGCTCGGCAGCCTCGACATCGTCGTCAACAACGCCGGCATGACCCGCGACCGGATGCTGTTCAACCTCTCCGACGAGGAGTGGGACGACGTCATCCGGGTGCACCTGCGCGGCCACTTCCTGCTCTCGCGCAACGCCGCGGCGTACTGGCGAGCGAAGTCGAAGGAGGCCGACGCCCCGGTCTACGGACGGGTCATCAACACCGCGTCGGAGGCGTTCCTGGGTGGCTCGCCCGGCCAGGCCAACTACGCCGCCGCCAAGGCCGGCATCACCGCGCTGACCCTGTCGACCGCTCGCGGCCTGTCCAAGATCGGCGTCCGCGCCAACGCGATCTGCCCCCGAGCTCGCACCGCGATGACCGCACAGGTCTTCGGCGAGGACGAGTCCGGGCTCGAGATCGACCCCTACTCGCCCGGAGCACGTCGCTCCGCTGGTCGCCTACCTCGCCTCACCCGCCGCCGACGCGATCACCGGCCAGGTCTTCGTCGTGTACGGCGGGATGGTGGCGCTGGTCGCCGCTCCGGTGGTGGAGCAGCGCTTCGACAAGTCCGGCTCCGCCTGGAGCCTCGACGACCTCGACAAGCAGCTCGGTGGCTACTTCGACGGCCGCGACTCCTCGGTCGGCTTCGCCGCCGACTCGATCATGCAGCTCTCGGTCTGAACACTCGGTCTGAAGAATGGGACACCACTGATGGGTCGACTCGACACCAAGATCGCCATCGTCACCGGCGGCGCACAGGGCCAGGGGGAGGCGATCTCCCGCGCCTTCGTGGCCGAGGGCGCCAAGGTGGTCATCGCCGACATCGCCAAGGACGAGGGGCAGGCGCTGGCCGACGAGCTTGGCGCCTGACGCCCACTTCGCCCACCACGACGTCAGCGACGAGGCCTCGTGGACCGCGCTGGTGGCCGACACCGAGACCCGCTTCGGGCCGGTCAACGTGCTGGCCAACAACGCCGGCATCCTCCGCTTCGGCGACATCGAGCGGATGGGCCTCTCCGAGGTCGAGCTGCTCTTCCGGGTCAACCAGCTGGGCTGCTTCCTCGGCATGCAGGCGGTCTCGCGCACGATGCGCAAGAACGGCGGCGGCTCGATCATCAACGCCTCGTCGGTCGAGGGCCTGGCCGGCATGCCCGGCTGCACGGCGTACGCCGCCACCAAGTGGGCCATCCGCGGCATGACCAAGTGCGCCGCCATGGAGCTCGGCCGCAAGGGCATCCGGGTCAACTCCGTGCACCCCGGCATGATCGACACCCCGATGACCCGCGTGCACGGCGGCGACGCCGCGATGGAGTTCGGCGCCTCGAAGATCCCGCTGCGCCGCGTCGGCCTCCCCGAGGACGTCGCACCGCTCTACGTCTACCTGGCCTCCGACGAGTCGTCGTACGTCAACGGCGCCGAGATCGCGGTCGACGGGGGAGTCACCAGCACGCACGCGTTCGGGGGTTGAGCGGGCCGCGAGCCAGCGCGAGGATGAGACCCATGGGTCTCAGCAGCTATCGACTGAACGCGATGATCGCGGTCACCGACATGGAGCGGGCGTCCTCGTTCTACGAGGGGAAGCTCGGTCTCTCGGCGGCGCGGACCGATGCCGACGGGAGCAAGGTCTACACGTCCGGTGGGCAGGAGTCGCTGGTGGTCTATCCGTCTCCGGACCACGCCGGCACGTCGACCGCGACCCTGGTGGCTTGGCACGTCGATGACGTCGAACAGACCGTCGACGAGCTGACCGCGAACGGCGTGACCTTCGAGCAGTACGAGGGCGTGCTCGAGAGCGGCTTCGACTACAGCACGGACGAGCGCGGGGTCTCGCCTCGTGCCGGCGGCGGCAAGGTCGCGTGGTTCAAGGATCCCGACGGGAACCTGTTCTCGATCGAGAGCAATCGCTAGGTCGCGCTGGCTGAGGTTCCAGATCACGCCACCGCGTCTCGATACGCCCGCCGCGACGTCGCAAGCTCAGTCGCGCCGTGCTACTCGACGACCATCAATCTCGCCTCACCTCGCTCCGCTCGGTGAGACGTGATCAGTCCCGCAGGAGCATCCGGACGGCGGTCTCCATGTGCTGGGCGGTGTCGGCGGCCGAGGAGCGGCCGGTGACCCAGGCGACGAGGGCGGAGAGCCAGACGTCGCCGATCACGCGGGCGATGGCGACGTCGTCGTCGGTCACCTCGGTGGTGCGCTCGGGCTCCATGGCGTGGGTGAGCATCGAGGTCATCAGCATGCCGACGTTGTGGATCTCGGCGGCCACCGACGCGTCGGCGAACATGAAGGCGCGGGTGAGCGCCTCGGTCAGGTGCGGGTCGCCCTGCAGGCCTCGGGTGGTCTTCTTCAGCACCAGGATGACGCGCTCCGACGGGGTGTCGCCGGGGATCGGCCGCTCCCGGAGCGCCAGCTCGGCCTGCTCGAACTGTCGGGCGAGGGCGGAGACGAGCAGATGGATCTTCGACGGGAAGTAGCGGTAGAGGGTGCCGAGGGCGACGTCGGCCCGGTCGGCGACGGCGCGCATCTGGACGGCGTCGAAGCCGCCCTGGGAGGCGAGCTCGTAGGTCGCGTCGAGGATCCGCTTGCGCCGGTCGCGCTGGGCGGCCGAGCCGAGCTCGTCGACCGTCAACGAGTTGGCGCTGCTCACATGGACCCCCCAAGAATCCTGGTGCGTTGGTTCCGAGATGACATTGAGCCACGTATGACATTGAGCACTGTGTGGCCATGGAATGCGCTGAGACCGTCGGCTTGTTCTGATCTGCGCGGCTAGGCTACCAACTGGTGGGACATAATAGGAACACGTTCCACTTTGTCCGGCCCGGCGTGTCAGCGCATCCGGCAAGTGTCCGGAAGAGGCGTTGACAAGCAAAGGAAGAGGGTCGAGACGGATGCGGGTGGCACTGCTGTCCTATCGCAGCAAGCCGCACTGCGGCGGACAGGGGATCTACATCCGGCACCTGAGCCGGGAGCTCACCAACCTCGGGCACGAGGTCGAGGTGTTCTCCGGCCAGCCCTACCCGGACCTGGACCCCGGCGTACGCCTCACCAAGGTGCCGAGCCTGGACCTCTACCGCGAGCCGGACCCGTTCCGGGTGCCGAAGCTCCGGGAGTTCCGCGACCTGATCGACGTGCAGGAGTTCGCGATCATGTGCCTCGCGGGCTTCCCCGAGGCACGGACCTTCAGCCGCCGCGTGGCCCGGATCCTGGCTGAGCGGGCCGACGAGTTCGACATCGCCCACGACAACCAGGTGCTCGGCTACGGGATGCTCGACATCGAGAACCCCGACAAGGTCGGCCTGCCGCTGATCACGACGCTGCACCACCCCATCACCTTCGACCGGCGGATCGACCTGAGCCAGACGAAGAACCCGTGGCGCAAGCTCACGCTGAGCCGCTGGTACGGCTTCCTGCGGATGCAGGGCAAGGTCGCCCGCCAGGCCCGCAAGATCATGACGCCCTCGGAGACGTCGAAGCGCGACATCGCCAAGGACTTCGGCGTCGACCCGGCGAAGATGGAGGTCATCCTCCTCGGGGTCGACGACGGCTTCGTGCCGCCCACGACGCCGCGGGTGCCCGGCCGGATCATGGCGATGGCCAGCGCCGACGCGCCGATGAAGGGCGTTGCGACGCTGCTCGAGGCGTTCGCCAAGCTGCGCACCGAGCGCGACGTCGAGCTGATCCTGGTGACCAAGCCCCAGGCCGGTGGCCGCACCGAGAAGCTGATCGACAAGCTGTCGATCGGCGACTCCGTCCGGTTCGCGCACGGCCTGAGCGAGGACGAGCTGGTCGCCCTGATGGGCTCGGCCGAGGTGGCCTGCGTGCCTTCGCTCTACGAAGGCTTCTCGCTGCCGACCGCCGAGCTGATGGCCTGCGCCACGCCGCTGGTCGTCTCCCGGGCGGGCGCGATCCCCGAGGTGGTGGGGCCCGACGGGCTCTGCGCCGACCTGGTCACCCCGGGCGACGTGGGTGAGCTGCTGGCCGCCCTCGAGCAGATGCTCGACGACCCCGAGCGCCGCGACCGGATGGGTGCGGCGGGCCGGGTGCGCGTGCAGGAGCTGTTCAGCTGGCGCGCGGTCGCGGCGAAGGTGGCCGCGGCCTACGAAGAAACGATTGCCGAGTACAAGGAAGAGCGTCTGCATGCTGACCGTTGATTTCGACCGGCTGGGCCTGCGGCCCGGTGACCGGGTCCTCGACATGGGCTGCGGCGCCGGCCGCCACGCCTTCGAGGTCTACCGCCGCGGCGGCGACGTCGTCGCCTTCGACATGGACGCCGACGAGCTGGCCGGCGTGCTGGAGCTCTTCGGCGCGATGAAGGAGGCCGGCGAGGTGCCCGAGGGCGCCGAGGCCGACATCAAGCAGGGCGACGCCCTGCAGCTGCCGTTCGCCGACGGCGAGTTCGACCGGATCGTCGCGGCCGAGGTGCTGGAGCACATCCACGCCGACGTCGACGCGATCAAGGAGCTGGTGCGGGTGCTCCGCCCCGGCGGCACCATGGCCATCTCCGTGCCGCGCTGGCTGCCCGAGGTCATCAACTGGAAGCTCTCGGACGACTACCACAACGCCGAGGGTGGGCACATCCGGATCTACACCGACCACGAGCTCATCGACAAGGTCACCAAGGCCGGCCGGTTCAACGACGGCACGCCCGGCGACGCGATGGAGTACGTCGGCAAGGACTACGCCCACGGGCTGCACGCGCCGTACTGGTGGATCAAGTGCGCGGTCGGCGTCAACAACGACGACCACCCGCTCGCCAAGGCGTACCACAAGCTGCTGGTGTGGGAGATCATGAAGCAGCCCAAGACGCTGCAGCTCGCCGGCAAGGTGCTCGACCCGATGATCGGCAAGAGCATGGTGCTCTACTTCCGCAAGCCCGAGGCTGCCTGAGTGATGGCGACCGAGCTCACGCCGGGCGAGCTCGCCCGGCTGCCCTTCGTCGAGGGCATCCTGACCGCCGAGCAGGTGGCCCAGACGGCTGCCTCGATCGCAGCGATGCAGGAGCCCTGCGGCGCCGTGCCGTGGACGATCGGCGAGCACGTCGACATCTGGAACCACGTCGAGGCGGCCATGGCCATGCTCGTCGGCGGACAGGTCGAGGCCGCTGAGCGTGCCTACGCCTGGATCCCCACGATGCAGCGTCCCGATGGCTCCTGGCCGATGAAGATCGTCGACGGCGAGCCCGAGGACGAGCGCGGCGACGTGAACATGTCCGCGTACTTCGCCGTGGGGCTGTGGCACCACTGGCTGGTACGCCGCGACATCGGCTTCGTGCAGCGCTACTGGCCCTCCGTGCGGGCCGGTCTCGACTGGGTGGTCGGCCAGCAGCGCACCTTCGGCGGCATCAACTGGACGCCGACCGAGTCGTTCGCGCTGCTCACCGGCAGCTCCAGCATCTATCACTCCCTGCGGGCCGGAGTCGCGCTCGCGGACCTGCTCGACGACCCCCAGCCCGAGTGGGAGCTGGCTGGTGGACGGCTCGGACACGCGGTGCGCGAGCACCGCGACCTGTTCGAGGACAAGTCGACGTACTCGATGGACTGGTACTACCCGGTGCTCGGCGGCGCGGTCCGCGGTCGCCAGGCGTTCGAGCTGATCGAGTCGCGCTGGGACGAGTTCGTGGTGCCCGGTCTCGGCATCCGCTGCGTCGACACGAACCCGTGGGTGACCGGCGCCGAGACCTGCGAGCTGGTGATGGCCCTGGACACTCTCGGCGACCACCGGCGCGCGCTGCGGCTGCTCGCCGACATGCAGCACCTCCGTGAGGACGACGGCCGCTACTGGACGGGCTGGGTCTACGAGGGGGAGAACCCCAACGTGCACTGGCCGGTCGAGCACACGACGTACACAGCGGCGGCGGTGATCCTCGCCGTCGACGCGCTGGGGGAGACCAACGGCCACAGCACGGCCGGGTCGGGGATCATGCGCGGCACCTCGCTGGCGCCGCACTTCCGCGAGCTGATGCTGGAGTGCGACTGCCCGCTATCCGACGGTGTCCCCAGCCTCTCCTCGCACTCGTCGTAGGACCCGCATCGAGCCGACCGCGTCGGCTTCCTCGAACGCGCCGGACTCCAGCGCCCGCTGGAACACGTGGTACGGCGCCTGGCCACCGTCGGCGGGGTCCGCGAACACGTCGTGGATGGCCAGCGCGCCGCCGGACATGACCCAGGGTGCCCAGCCGGCGTAGTCGTTCTGGGCATGCACCTCGGCATGCCCGCCGTCGATGAACAGCAGCGACAGGGGAGTGCGCCACCTCGCGGAGACAGTCGTGCTCCGGCCGACGATCGCGACCACCTGGTCCTCGAGGCCGGCCAGGGCGATGGTGCGCCGGAAGACGGGCAGCGTGTCCATCAGGCCGAGCTCGTCGTCGACGAGGGTCGGGTCGTGGTGCTCCCAACCGGCCTGGTTCTCCTCCGAGCCGCGGTGGTGGTCGACGGTGTAGACCACGCTGTCGCCGCCGGCCTCGCGGGCGGCGGCACCGAGGTAGATCGCGGACTTGCCGCAGTAGGTGCCGACCTCCAGCAGGGCCCCGTGCGGCGCGCGGTCGAGCGCCACGCGGTGCAGCAGCGCTCCCTCGTCCTCGGGCATGAACCCCTTGGCGGCGCGCGCATGGTCCAACAGGTCGGCAGGCATGTCGGTCACGGTCCGATCCTAGTAGTATTGGAACACGTTCTAGTTTCAGGCTGACCCGTCAGAAGATCTTCTGACGGGTCAGCAGTGAAAGGCAGGCAATGTCGATCGGGATCACCGACGAGCACGTCGAGCTGGGCGCGAGCCTGCGCAAGTGGGCCGCGTCGCTCGGCGGTGCGGAGGTCGCTCGGGCCACCGAGGACGACGCCGACGCGACCTTCGCCGACACCTGGAAGGCCGTCGTCGAGATGGGTGTGGCCACGATCGGCCTGCCCGAGGCGGCCGGTGGTGGCGGGGGATCGGTGCTCGACCAGGCGGTCGCTCTCGAGGCCTGCGCCTACGAGCTCGTGCCCGGACCTCTCCTGGGCCAGGTGATCGTCGCCTCGCTCCTCGGTGAGACCGAGCTGGCCGAGCAGATCGGTGCCGGCGCGGTCGTCGGCCTGGGGCTCAGCCACGACACCGTGTGGGACATTCCATCGGCCACCCACCTGCTGCTCGCCAACGACGCCGACGAGTGGTTCGTCGTGCCGGCCGCCTCCGCGACGATCACGCCGGTGCTGGGCGTCGATCTCGCCCACCGGTTCGGCTCGGTGAGGGTCGACCTGGCCGGGCCCGACGTCGGTGCCCGTGCCGGGCCTGACCGCAGAGCTCGTGCGCCGTGCGACAGTGACCTTCGCTGCCGCCGAGGCCTCGGGGATCGCCCGCCGGTGCCTCGACCTGGCCGTCGACTACGCGAAGGTCCGCGAGCAGTTCGGCAAGCCGATCGGCAGCTTCCAGGCGGTCAAGCACCTGTGCGCCGAGATGCTGGAGACCTCCGAGTCCGTCACCGCCGCCGCGTGGGACGTCGCGTCGGTCGCCTTCGGTGACGACGAGCAATGGGCCTTCGCCGCCGACGTGGCCGCGGCGATCGCCTTCGACGGCGCGGTCTCGGTCGCCAAGTCGTGCATCCAGGTGCTCGGCGGGATCGGCTTCACCTTCGAGCACGACGCCCACCTCTACCTGCGCCGCGCGCTGGTGCTGCGCGGCCTGCTCGGTGACAGCGACGCCGCGGCCGAGCGGCTGACCGCCCGCGCCGCAGACGGTGTACGCCGGCGCGTCGAGGTCGACCTCGACGGCCGCGACGAGCCGATCCGCGACGGCATCCGCGAGACCGTGGCCGGCATCGCCGCCTCGGACGACCGCCGTGCGGCGCTGGTCGACAGCGGCTACCTGACCCCGCACTGGCCAGCACCGGCCGGGCTCGGCGCCGACGCGGTGCACAGGTCGTGATCGACCAGGAGCTGGCCCGCGCCGACGTCGAGCGTCCGGACATCGTGATCGCGGGCTGGGCCCTGCCCACGATCATCGCGCACGGCACCGACGAGCAGCGCGAGCGCTTCGTGCGGCCGTCGCTGCTCGGCGAGCTGGTCTGGTGCCAGCTCTTCTCCGAGCCGGGCTCCGGCTCCGACCTGGCCTCGCTGCGCACCCGCGCCGAGCGGGTCGACGGCGGCTGGAAGCTGACCGGCCAGAAGGTGTGGACCTCGGTCGCCGAGCGCGCCGACTGGGGCGATCTGCCTGGCCCGCACCGATCCCGACGCGCCCCAGCACAAGGGCATCAGCTACTTCCTGGTGGACATGAAGTCCGCCGGGCTCGACGTCCGGCCGCTGCGCGAGCTCACCGGCGAGGCGCTGTTCAACGAGGTGTTCCTCGACGACGTGTTCGTGCCCGACGACTGCCTGGTCGGGGAGCTCGGCGACGGCTGGCGGCTGGCCCGCACCACGCTGGCCAACGAGCGGGTCGCGATGGCCACCAGCCGGCTCGACAAGAGCACCGAGCGCGCGGTCGGCCTCGTGTCGCGACGGGCTGACGCCCGCCCAGCGGGTCGCGGTGGGCCACTCCGTGGCGCTCTCGACGGTCTGCATGCTGCTCGGCGTGCGGTCGACCTTGCGGTCACTGGCCGGCCTCGCGCCCGGCCCCGAGTCGAGCGTCGCCAAGCTGCTCGGCGTGCGCAACCGACAGGACGGCTCCGAGCTGGTCGCTGGAGCTCTACGGCGACCGGATCGTGGCGCCCGACGACGAGGTGCAGGCGGCGATCTGGGAGATGCTCAACACCCGCTGCCTGTCGATCGCCGGCGGCACCACCCAGATCCTGCGCAACGTCGCCGGCGAGCGGATCCTCGGCCTGCCGCGATAGCTGTCGACTTCGCTGCTCACCCAGTGATTTGCGCGTGCTCGTGCCGGTACTGGTTCCAGTGCCAGTGCAGGTAGCGGTCGATGGCGCGGACGACGTGCGAGGACCGGATCGACGGGAACACGTCGAAGGCGTGCTGGGCGCCGGTCAGCTCGGCGTAGATGACCGTCCGCTTGGAGATCTCGCGCAGCTTCTCGACGAAGAGACGGGCCTGCTCGACCTCCACGAGGCTGTCGTGGATGCCGTGCAGCACGAAGAAGTCCGGGGCGTCGGGGGTGATCCGCAGGATCGGCGAGGCCGGCCTCGAACTGCTCGGGGTGCTGCGCTCCAGCTGGTCTGCAGGACGCGCGGGGCGAGGAAGCGGTCGCGCATCTTCTGGGCGCTCTTCAGGCCGGTCGAGCCGGCGAAGTCGTAGACGCCGTAGTGGGGCACCGCCACCTGCACGGAGGTGTCGGCGTCCTCGAAGCCCGGCTGCCACTCCTTGTCGTGCGGGGGTCAGCGCGGCCAGCGCAGTGAGGTGGCCGCCGGCAGAGCCGCCGGTGATCGCGACGTAGTCCGGGTCGCCGCCGTAGGCCGCGATGTTGTCCTTGATCCAGGCGATCGCCTGCTTGACGTCGATCACGTGGGCCGGGAACGGGTCGCGCGGGGCGAGGCGGTAGTTGATCGCCACGCACACCCAGCCCTTGGCGGCCATGTGCTGCATCAGCGGGATGCCCTGCTGGTCCTTGTTGCCGATCGTCCAGCCGCCGCCGTGCACCTGCAGCAGCACCGGTGCGCCGCCCGCCGGCACTCCTGCGGCCGGCAGGTAGACGTCGAGCAGTCCGCGTCGGCCGTGGTCGTTGTAGGCGATGTTCTTCTCGACCCTGACGTCGGTGTTGCGCATCCGGAACGGGTTGACCAGTTTCCGCCACGGTGTGGCTAGATCGGCCGGCGTCGGCTGGGTGTCGAGCTGGTCGACGTAGTCGGCGCCGATACCCTCGACCAGCGCGTCCTCGACCTGTGTCTGCACCTTTCGGCTCTGCGTGATCAGGTAGGAGAGACCCGCGGCGCTGGCGCCGGCCAGCGCCAGCCCGGCCACGTTGCGGCGCTTCGCCGGCGGCGTGCACGGCCGCGTCGGCTGCGGTCACGGCGAGCAGGTGCGGTGCCAGCTCGCCGGTCAGCCAGCCCGCGAAGAACGCCGGGACCCCGACCTCGAAACCCGGGAGTGGGCGGATCGCGTTGGCGGTCAGAGCGGCCGTGACGGCCTGCCGGCGTAGGAAACCCATGTCCCCAGGCTAAGGGGGGCACCTGAACGTCGATGCCTTGGCTCGCCCTGCAACGTGTTCTAGAACACCCCTAGGATGGCCGGCATGCAGCGACTGTCAGGCCTCGACGCCAGCTTCCTCTACCTCGAGACGCCGGCGCAGCTGATGCACGTCTGCGCGGTGATGCTGCTCGACCCCGCGTCCATGCCGACGGCGTACTCCTTCGACAAGATCCAGTCCGAGATCGAGCGTCGCGTCAGCGACGTGCCGGCCTTCACCCGCAAGCTGCGCCGGGTGCCGCTGGGCCTGGACCACCCGATCTGGGTGGAGGACAAGCAGTTCGACATCGAGCGCCACGTGCACCGTCTGGCTCTGCCGGCGCCCGGTGGCTACGCCGAGCTCACCGCCCTGTGCGCCCACATCGCCGGCCTGCCGCTGGACCGTTCGCGGCCGCTGTGGGAGATGTGGGTGATCGAGGGCTACGACGACGGCAAGATCGCGGTCTTCACCAAGATGCACCACGCGACCGTCGACGGTGTCTCCGGCGCCAACCTGGTCTCCCACCTGTGCGCCCTCGAGCCCGACGCGGAGCCGCTCGCCGTGAGCAAGGACGAGGAGCACGGCCGCTACGTCGGCTCCCGCGAGCTCTTCGGCCGGGCCATCGTCAGCAATCTGACCCGTCCGGTCATCGCCGTCAAGCTGGTCGCCCCGACCAGCCAGCTGCTGGCGAAGACGGTCGGGCGGGCCCGGGCCGGCACCGCGATGGCCGCACCGCTGACCGCGCCGCGCACGTCGTTCAACGGCACCATCACCGGCCACCGCTCGATCGGCCTGGCCGACATGAGCCTCGACGACATCAAGGAGATCAAGACCGCCACCGGCACCACCGTCAACGACGTGGTGCTCGCCGTCTCCGGCGGGGCCCTGCGGGCCTACCTCGAGGAGCGGGGCGAGCTGCCCGACTCCTCACTGCTGGCCACCGTGCCGGTCAGCGTGCGCGAGAGCTCGCAGCGTTCGACCGGCGCCAACAAGGTCTCGGCGCTCTTCGCCAAGCTCGGCACCGACACCGCCGACCCGCTGGAGCGGCTCGAGGACATGGCCGAGGACAACCGCAACGCCCGCGACCACCAGAAGTCGATCAGCGCCGACGCCCTGCAGGACTGGGCGGAGTTCGCGGCGCCGCGCACCTTCGGCCTCGCCGTCCGCGCGTACGCCGGCCTCCGGCTCGCCGAGAAGCACCCGGTGGTGCACAACCTGGTGATCTCCAACGTGCCGGGCCCGCCGGTGCCGCTCTACTTCATGGGCGCCGAGATCACGGCGCTCTACCCGCTCGGGCCGATCATGCACGGCGCCGGCCTCAACGTGACCGTGATGTCCAACAACGGTGAGATGCACGTCGGCGTGATCGCCTGCCGCGAGTCGATGCCGGACGTCGACTCGCTGGTGCAGCACTTCCCGGCCGAGCTGGCCCGGCTCAAGGAAGCGGTGGCCGCGCGCGACACGACCACGCCGATCAGGAAGCCGCGCGCAAAGGCCGCGAAGAAGTCCTAGGCGGCGCTTGCACCCACGTCCGGGCTTCGCTCTGGCAGTATCTGACCACGTCTACATCCTGGAGGTGGCGCCATGCGCACCCGTTTCCGCCCCGTCGCCATGCTGGCGGCATCCCTTGTCCTGACGCTGGCTGCCTGCGGAGGTGACGGAGACGATGGCAACGATGGCGACGAGTCGAGCACCCCGTCCAGCGAGGGCGCGTGCGCGGACGAGCCCACCGGCCTGCTCGCCGAGGTGTGCGAAGCGGGCGTCCTGACGGTGTCCACCGACCCGGCGTACCCGCCGCAGTCCAGCCTCAACGAGCAGACGGGTGAGTACGAAGGGTTCGACATCGACGTCGCCACGGAGATCGCCACCCGGCTCGGTGTCGACGTCGCCTGGGAGGCGCCGTCCTGGGACGTCATCACCGCGGGCAGCTGGAACGGTCGCTGGGACACCACCGTCGGCTCGATGACGCCGACCAACGACCGCCAGGAAGTCCTGTACTTCACCGAGCCCTACAACTACACGCCCGCGGTGGTCGTGACCCTGGCGGACGACGACGAGGTCAGCGACCTGAGCACCGACCTGGACGGCAAGAAGATCGGCGTGTGTGCCGGCTGCACCTACGAGCAGTTCCTCAACAAGGAGCTGACGATCGACGGCTACGAGTTCGACTTCGTCATCGACGACGCCGAGGTCTCCGGCTACGACACCGACACCACGGCGCTGCAGGACCTGGCCAACGGTCGCCTCGACGCGGTCATCACTTCGGTGACGACTGCCCAGGGCTACATCGACGCGGGCAACCCGGTGAAGATCGCGGGCGACCCGGTCTTCTACGAACCGCTCTCCGTCGGCTTCGACAAGAGCTCGGACCCGTCCTCGGAGAGCCTCTACGAGGCGGTGGACGAGATCGTGGCCGAGATGCACGAGGACGGCACCCTGACCGCGCTGTCGGAGGAGTGGTACGGCCTGGACCTCACCACGCAGGAGTGATCGCCCAGAGGAAGGCACACGGCCATGGGTGACACCTGGGAGCGGGTCCAGCTCGCCTCCGCGAGGGTGCCGTTCCGGCTCAAGGTCGCGGCCGTGTGGGTGGTGCTGTTCGCGATCCTCATCTTCATCGGCAGACGCGGCCCGCTTCGACGTCGACTGGATCCGCGACAACTTCCGCTACATCCTCGGCGGGCTCCGCTACACGATGTTCATCGCGGTCAGCGGCATCGTGCTGGCCATCGTCCTGGCTCTGCTCGGCGCCCTGGCCCGGCTCTCCCGCAACCCAGTGGCGTACGGCGTCGCCGGCTTCTACGTCTCGTTCTTCCGGGGCACGCCACTGATCGTGCAGATGTTCCTGCTCTACCTCGCGCTGCCTCCGGTCGGTCGCAACCTCGCGGCGGACTACGCGTGGCTCCCGGAGGGCTTCGACCAGGCGCTGGTCCTGGAGGCCACCACGGCCGGCATCATCGCGCTCGGCCTCAACTACGGCGCCTACATGACCGAGATCTTCCGGTCCGGCATCCAGTCCGTGGCGGGCGGGCAGGGCGAGGCCGCCGACGCCCTCGGCATGACGTACCGCCAGAAGATGCGCAAGGTGGTGCTGCCGCAGGCGTTCCGGGTCGTCATCCCGCCCACGGGCAACGAGTTCATCGCGATGATGAAGGACACGGCCCTCGTCTCGTTCCTGGGGGTCACCATCGCCAGTGCCGAGGTCTTCCGCCGGTCCCAGCTGGTCGGCAAGGCCGACTACAAGAACCTCGAGGCGTACGTCGCCGCCGCGCTCGTCTACTGGGGCCTGACCATGGTGTTCACGTTCTTCCAGGCGCGCCTGGAGAAGCGGACCGGGCGCGGCTACAACAGGGACCACGTGGCCCGGGCCATGCTGGCCGCCAACGAACAGGGCCAGCCGCGCGGTGGCGGGGCGGGGGCCGGCCAGTGAGCGGCGACGTGGTGGTGCGCATCGAGGGGCTGCGCAAGAGCTTCGGGCACCTCGACGTGGTCCGCGGCGTCGACATGGAGGTACGCCGCGGCGAGGTGGTGGTGATCTTCGGGCGCTCCGGCTCCGGCAAGTCCACGGTGCTGCGCTGCGTGAACTTCATCGAGGACCCGACCGAGGGCTCGATCGAGGTCTCCGGCATCCGGCTCGAGGGCGGGCACCGCACCCGGCGCAAGCGCGAGCAGATCCGTCAGCTCCGGCTGCGCGTGGGCATGGTCTTCCAGCAGTTCAACCTGTTCCCCAACATGACGGTGCTCGACAACGTCCTGTGCGCACCCCGTTGCGCTGGGGTGAGCGCCGCCGAGGCCACCAAGCGGGCCCAGGACCTCCTCGACCGGGTCGGCCTGGCCGACAAGGCGGGAGAGCACCCCATCCGGCTCTCGGGCGGTCAGCAGCAGCGCGTTGCCATCGCCCGCGCGCTCGCGATGGAGCCCGACGTGATGCTCTTCGACGAGCCGACCTCGGCGCTCGACCCGGAGCTCACCGGCGAGGTGCTCTCGGTGATGAAGACGCTCTCCACCGACCTGCACACGACGATGATCGTGGTCACTCACGAGATGGGTTTCGCCCGCGAGGTCGCCGACCGGATGGCGTTCCTCCACGAAGGCAGGATCCTCGAGGAGGGTCCGCCTGACCGCCTGATCACCGCACCGGAGCACCCCGAGACTCGGGCATTCCTGGACGCGGTGCTCTGAGCCGCACCGGACGACGAGCTGCTCGCAGCGTCCTCCGCGGGGCGGATTGTTTCACGTGTCCGAAGACGCGCGTTCCCCCAGGGTGCAGAACGATCCTCACGCCGCCGTGACTACGGTGCTGCGTATGGATATCCGAACCACTCTTGCCCTCGGGGTCGCAGCCGTCGTCGTTCTGAGCGCCGCCGGTTGCGCCAAGGACGATTCGACCACGGCGACCGAGTCCGGTGCTGAGCTCATCACCGAAGACACGCTGACCATCTGCACCCACCTGCCCTACGAGCCCTTCGAGTTCACGGAGGACGGCGAGGTCGTCGGCTTCGACGTCGACGTCCTCGAGATCGCTGCCGACGCGGAGGGCTGGGACACCGAGGTCGTCGACACCTCGTGGGAGACCATCGTCGCGGGTGAGGCCCTCAACACCGGCCAGTGCGACGTGGCCGCAGGCGCCATGACCATCACCGACGAGCGCGTCGCCGTCATGGACTTCACCGAGCCCTACTTCGAGGCCACCCAGGCGCTGATGGCCAAGACCGGCTCCGGCATCACCTCGCTCGAGGACCTGGCCGGAAGACCGTCGCTGTCCAGGACGCCACCACCGGCGCCGACTACGTGCGGGAGAACGCCCCCGAGGACACCGAGATCATCTCCTTCGAGGACTCCGCCCTCATGCAGCAGGCGGTGAAGACCGGCCGCGCCGACGCGGGAGTCAACGACAACGGCTTGCTCAACTACTTCGTCAGCAAGAACCCCGACGTCGAGGTCACCAACGAGTTCAAGACCGACGAGAGCTATGGCTTCTCGGTCGAAGAAGGACGGCAACGACGAGCTGCTCACGGTGATCAACGACGCGATCGCCAGCGACGAGTACGACCAGGCCTACGAGCAGTGGTTCGGCGTGGCTCCCACCGAGTGACCCTGCTCCATCGCCCATTCCCGCAGTCCACGTACAGAAGGTGAACTGAGCCATGGCGAGCCCACGCCAGCGTGCCGCGAGGTGGCGCTACGTCCAGTACGCCGTGCTCGTGCTCGGCCTGGCGGCGATCTTCTTCGTCGCCGACTGGGCGGAGCTGCAGCGCGCGTTCTTCGACTGGGACCTGGTCAAGGAGCAGTTCCCGCGGGTGCTGACCATCGCGCTCAAGAACACGGTCATCTACACCGCGTGCGGCTTCGCGTTCGGGCTGGTGCTGGGGCTGCTCCTGGCCCTGATGCGGCTCTCGAGCGTCGGGCCCTACCGGTGGATCGCCACCATCATCATCGAGCTGTTCCGCGGGTTGCCGGCGCTGGTGGTCTTCATCGCGCTCAGCGTCGGCTTCCGGCTGGCGTTCCCGGACCGCGAGATCCCCTTCGGCAACCTCGGGATCGTGACCCTGGCCCTGGGACTGGTCGGCGGGGCCTACATGGCCGAGACGATCCGGGCCGGCATCCAGGCGGTGCCGAAGGGACAGATGGAGGCCGCCCGCTCGCTGGGGATGTCCCACTCGCGCGCGATGATCAGCGTGATCGTGCCGCAGGCGTTCCGGATCATCCTGCCGCCGCTGACCAACGAGCTGATCCTGCTCACCAAGGACTCGTCGCTCGTCTACATCCTGGGGCTGTCGCTGAGCGGCTACGAGCTCACGAAGTTCGGCCGAGAAGGCATGAACAGCGCCGCCAACCTGACCCCGATCGTCGTGATCAGCCTGTGCTACCTGCTGATCACGGTGCCGTTGTCGATCGTCGTACGCCGCATGGAGAGCCGCGCGGAGAGGGCCCGCTGATGACCGCCGAGCAGACCAGCGCCAGCACCGAGCGAGACGACGCGGCGATCGACGTGCAGGACCTGCACAAGTACTTCGGCGACAACGAGGTGCTCACGGGGATCGACGTCCACGTCGACAACGGGCAGGTGGTCTGTGTCATCGGCCCCTCGGGGTCCGGCAAGTCGACGCTGCTGCGCTGCATCAACCTGCTGGAGATCCCCACCAAGGGCAAGATCTTCGTCGAGGGCGAGGAGATCACCGACCCCGATGCCGACGTGGACAAGCTGCGCTCGCGCATCGGCATGGTGTTCCAGCAGTTCAACCTCTTCCCGCACATGACCGTGCTGCGCAACCTCACGATCGCCCAGGAGAAGGTCGCGGGTCGCTCGAAGGACGGAGTCGGTCGAGATCGCGCGGGCCAACCTGGAGAAGGTCGGCCTGTCCGAGAAGGAGTCGGCCTACCCGGCGCACCTCTCGGGCGGCCAGATGCAGCGAGCCGCGATCGCTCGGGCGCTCTCGATGCAAGCCCGACATGATGCTCTTCGACGAGCCGACCTCCGCGCTCGACCCCGAGCTGGTGGGCGACGTGCTGGCCGTGATGAAGGACCTGGCGACCGAGGGCATGACGATGATGGTCGTCACCCACGAGATGGGCTTCGCTCGCGAGGTCGGCGACAAGCTGGTGTTCATGGACGGCGGCGTCATCGTGGAGGAGGGCGTGCCCAGCGAGGTCCTGGCCCACCCGCAGCACGAGCGCACCCGGGCGTTCCTCTCCAAGGTCCTCTGACCGATCAGGTCTCGGTCGGGCGCAGCGCGAGGTGCTCGGCCTCGACGGCCAGCCGCTGTGACTGTGCGGTGAGCAGGTCGATCTGGTCACCGGCCGCCGACGGGCCGAGCTGCCCGTTGGCGACGTACTGCCGCATGTCGCTGACCGACATGCCGGTGGCTGCCAGGCAGGCGATCCACATCAGCTGGTCGAGGTCGTTCTCGTCGTAGACGCGGTGCTTGCTGCTCGCACCACGGCTGATCGGCGAGATCACCCCGATCGACTCGTAGTAGCGAAGAGTGCTCGCCGGTAGCCCCGTCAGCGTCGCCGCTTCCTTGATCGAGTAGCTGTGTTGGCTGGTTCGTGCGTTCACGTCTACGACGTTAGGAACTTCAAGTACTTGAAGTCAAAGGTCATCTGCGTCACACCCGCGGGCCGAACGCCTCGCTCTGGCGGCGCATGATCTCGCGCATCGAGGTGCCGCGGGGCACGCCGTAGACGGTCCCGGGGAAGTCGAGGGAGGCCTGGACGGCCCAGAGCTCGTCGTGGCGGTCGGGGGAGAAGAGTTCGGCGGGGTCGCCGGCGGCGATCCAGCCGATCGGCACGACGGTCCCGGGCGGCAGGGTCGAGTTCACGTGCAGCACGCTGCCGATCCGCAGCTCGGAGCCGGCGCCGACGCGGGAGCCGGGGAAGAGCGAGGCGCCGGTCGCCACGAAGACCTCGTCCTCGATCGTGGTGCCGTTGAGGTGGGTGTGCGGACCGATCATCACCGCATCGCCCACGGTCACCGGGTGGTCGGCGCGACCCCGGAGCAGCGCGTGCTCCATCACGACCACGTCGGAGCCGATCCGAACGGGCCCGAGGTCGCCGTTGACGACGGCCTGGTGGAGCACCCGCGAGCCGGCTCCGATGGTGACGTCGCCTGTGACGATTGCCGATGGGGCCACCCAGGCGCTGGGGTCGATGTCTGTCATGACGCCGAACCTATGCCCGAGCTCAGGCGGTGTGCCGGCGTAGGTCGCGGCGGCGGGCATTGACAGTGTTGACCGCCTCGACGAGCGCGGGCACGAACGACTCGGCGCCGAGCACGCAGGCGGCGTGCCCGCCCTCGAAGTCGTGGATGGTCGCTCCGCGGATCGCCCGGGCCAGGCCGACCTGGCGGTCGCGCGGGATCACGCGGTCCCTGGTGCCGACGACCACGGCCGTGGGCACGTCGATCTTGCCCAGCCACGGCCGGGAGTGGTGGCGGCCGAGTGCGGCCAGCGCCTGGCCCACCGCCCACGGACTCGTGGACCGGAACTCGCGCAGTGCCCACTCCTGGATGTCGGAGGGCTCGAGGTCGACGGCGTCGGCGGCGGCTCGAGCGGCCCGGAGCGCCGTCCGCGACCGGGAGATTCCGCGGGCCCCGAACATCGCGGCACCCATCCCGGCGAAGAAGAACCGCTCCTGAGGCGTCAGCTGGAACTTGTCGGTGGTCGCGCAGAGCACGAGCCCCTGCACCTGGTCGGGGTGCTGGCGCCAGACCCGCTGGGCCACGATCGACCCCATCGAGTAGCCCACGACCATGACGTCCTCGAGCTCGAGCACCTCGATGAGCGCGGACACGTCATCGGCGCAGTCGTAGAGCGAGAACTCGTCGCTCTGGATGCCCTGGCCGTGCCAGCGCAGGTCGAGCGTGACGACGCGGTAGCGCTGGGAGAGCTGCTCGATGGCGGGATACCAGGTGAGCAGGCCGGTGCAGCCCAGAGCGTGGAGCAGCACCAGGGTCGGCGACGCGGGGTCCGGCCCCGGGGTGTCGGTGACGTACGTCGAGCCTCCGCGCCCCGGCAGCTCCAGCATCCGGCCCTCCGGGATGCGGGCCCAGGGCATGTACACCTGGCGGCGGATCAGGTCGCGCGGGGACAACAGGCTCACGTGGGGCTCGTCCTATCGACGTTCGTGTTCTTCTGAGGTAGAACACGTTACAGTTTTGTCGCACATCAGTACCCGATATCGGTAGGAGACACGCGCGTGGGATCGGACGGCTTCGTTCCGGCAGACCAGGAGTCCATCGAGGCGGTGCGCTCGGTGGTGCGCGAGACGCTGGACCGCGCCACGGACTCCGTGGAGGCCGACTGGGCGGGCTGGGCCTCCGCCGGGCTGCTCTCGCTGGCCGTGCCCGAGACCCACGGCGGAGAGGGGCTCGGCCTCGCCGAGGTTGCCGTGCTGCTGCGCGAGACCGGCACCCGGGCCGCGCACCTGCCCGTGTGGGAGACGCTCTGCTGCGGCGCGCTCACCCTGGCCGCTGCCGGCACCGACGAGCAGCAGCAGGCCTGGCTGCCCAAGATCGCCGCCGGCGAGGCGTTGCTGACCCCGGCCCTGCGTGAGCCGGGCATCGGCATCACCGGCACACCGGGCACCACGTACGCCGACGGCAAGGTGACCGGACGCAAGATCGGCGTGACGTACGCCGGCGACGCGGCTCGACTGCTCGTCACCGCCGTCGCTGACGGCAACGCCGTCGTCGCACTGGTCGACCCCTCGGATCCCGGTGTCACCCTCCTGACCAGCCCGTCCTCCAGCGGCATCCAGCAGCACACCGTGGTCCTCGACGGTGCCGCTGCCGAGCTGCTCGAGCGGCCGGCGCCGCCCGGATCCTGGTCGAGCACGCCGTCACCGGGCTGGCGCTCACAGCAGCGGGACTGGTCGCCGGAGCGCGCGACCTGACCGCCGACTACGTCAAGGGCCGCACCCAGTTCGGCCGGTCGCTCGCGGAGTTCCAGGCCGTGGCCATGCAGGTGGCGGACATCTACATCGCCTCCCGCACCATCGACCTCGCCGCCGAGAACGCCGCCTGGCGCGTCGGCGCCGGACTCGAGGCTGCCGACGACCTGGCCGTGGCGGCGTACTGGATCTGCTCGGAGGGCCCCAAGACCCTGCGGACCTGCCACCACCTCCACGGCGGCATGGGCGTCGACATCACCTACCCGCTGTCCGGTTACTTCTCCTGGGTGACCGACATCGGACACGCGCTCGCGACGCTGTCGAGTGAGGTGCCGGTCGAGGACCCGACCTCGAAGAACCTCGAGCTGACCCAGGACCAGCGCGCCCTGAAGAACCAGCTGCGGGACTACTTCGGCGGCATCGCCGCGCAGCAGGACGCGCACGGCGACCCGGGCCCTGAGGGTTCGCGCGACCGGCACGGCGAGACCTACCAGAAGGTCATCCGGCAGCTGGGCGCCGACGGCTGGATGGGCATCGGCTGGCCCAAGGAGTACGGCGGCCACGGACTCGGCGAGATCGAGCAGACGATCTTCGCCAACGAGGCCCAGTGGGCCGACGTGCACCTGCCTGCCGTGACGCTGCAGACGGTCGGGCCGACCCTGATCCGCTACGGCACGCAGAAGCAGAAGGACCTGTTCCTGGAGCGGATCCTGAAGGGCGACGTGCATTTCGCGATCGGCTACTCCGAGCCCGACGCCGGCACCGACCTCGCCGCGCTGCGCACCACCGCCCGCAAGGACGGCGACCACTACGTCGTCAACGGCCAGAAGATGTGGACCACCGGCGGACATCAGGCCGACTACCTCTGGCTGGCCGTGCGCACCGATCCGGATGCCCCCAAGCACAAGGGCATCTCGATCCTGATCGTGGACACCAAGGACCCGGGCTACTCCTGGACGCCGATCCTCACCGCGGACGGCTCCCACCACGTCAATGCGACCTACTTCAACGACGTGCGGGTGCCGGTCGACATGCTCGTCGGCGAGGAGAACCAGGGCTGGAAGCTGATCACCACCCAGCTCAACCACGAGCGGGTGATGCTGGGTCCCGCAGGCCGGATCGAGGGTCTGCGCGACCGGATCGCCCAGTGGGCCACCAAGGCCGGTGTCATCGACCGCCCCGACGTGCGCGACGTGATGGGCCGGACGACCGCGGTCTTCCGGGTCAACGAGCTGCTCAACTGGGAGGTCGCCCGCGCCGCCGCGCAGGGCGAGATCTCGGTCGGCGACGCGTCGTCGTCGAAGGTCTTCGCCGCCGACCAGGTGCAGCACCTGTCGGCCGACCTGGTCTCGGTCGTGCAGCGCTACGGCGATCCCGGCGACAGCGAGACCGGCGAGCTGCTGAGCTATCTCGACGCACAGGCCAAGCGCAACCTGGTGCTGACGTTCGGGGGCGGCGTACAAGAGGTGCAGCGGGAGCTGATCGCGATGTTCGGGCTCGGCATGCCGCGGGTGCCCCGATGAGTGACAGAGCGACCGACGAGGCGCACGAGCGGATCATGGCCGAGGCCGAGCGGATCAAGGCCCTGGGCGAGTGCTCGGAGACCCAGGCCCCGCATCCGGTCAACCAGCCGACGATCAGCAACTGGCTGGACGCGCTGGGCTACGACAACAAGCGCTTCGTCTCCGGCGAGGCGCCGCCGTCGATGGCGCAGGTCTGGACGATGCCCGGCCTCGGCCGCCGCCGCGCTGACGACGACCCGCTGCACGGGATGATGGAGATCCTCACGCGTGAGGGCTACACCGCGGTGCTCGGCACCAACTGCGAGCAGACCTACGAGCGCACGCTGAAGATCGGCGAGCAGCTCCGGGTCACCACTGCGCTCGAGTCGGTGGCCGGGCCGAAGAACACCGCGATGGGCCTTGGCTACTTCGTCACCTCGCGCAACCGCTGGTACGTGGGCGAAGAGCCCGTCGCGACCATGCTCTTCCGGGTCCTGAAGTTCATTCCGAAGGACCGGCCCAGTGACGGGGGAGCCGCGTCGTGACCGTGCGCCCGATGATGAACCGCGACTCCCAGTTCTTCTGGGACGGCACCGCTGCCGGCGAGCTGCGCATCCAGGTCTGCAACGCCTGCGGTGCGAAGCGGTTCCCGCCCGGACCGGCCTGCCCCGACTGCGGCGCGTTCGACCGGGGCCACGTCGTCACCGGTGGCCGCGGCACGGTCTTCTCCTACGTCGTGCACCGCTACCCGGCGGTCCCCGGTAAGGAGATGCCCATCGTGATCGCCCTCATCGACCTCGACGAAGGTGTCCGGATGATCGGCGAGGTCGTCGATGTCGCTGACGACGAGATCGAGATCGGGATGGCGCTGCAGGTGGACTACAACCGCATCGACGACGAGCTGACGCTGCCCATCTGGAGGAAGCTGTGAGGACCTTGACTGCGGGAGAGCAGATCCCGGAGTGGAGCCTGCCGATGACGCCGACCACGATCGTGAGCACCGCGATCGCGACTCGCGACTGGCAGGACGTGCACCACGACCGCGACATCGCGCAGGCGGCCGGCTCGAAGGACATCTTCATGAACATCCTGACCACCAACGGACTGGTCGAGAAGTTCGTCGCCGACTGGGCAGGGCACGACGCCGAGATCAAGGGCATCGCGATCCGGCTCGGTGCGCCCGCGCACCCCTACGACACGCTGACGTTCAGCGGCACGGTGGCCTCGGTGGAGGACGGCATCGCGACGATCGACGTTGTGGGTGCGGTCTCGCTTGGCGACCACGTGACCGGCACCGTGCGGGTCGCCGTATGACCCTCTCCGGGAAGGCTGCGATCGCGGGCATCGGCGCGACGGAGTTCTCCAAGGCGTCGGGCCGCTCCGAGCTCCAGCTGTCGGTCGAGGCGGTGCAGCATGCGCTCGCCGACTGCGGGCTGACCGTGGCGGACGTGGACGGTCTGACGACGTTCACGATGGACACATCGTCGGAGATCGCGGTCGCCCGCGAGCTCGGGATGAAGGAGATGCGGTTCTTCAGCCGGATCAACTACGGCGGGGGAGCGGCGTGCGCCACGGTGCAGCAGGCCGCGATGGCCGTCGCCACCGGCGTCGCCGACGTGGTCGTGGCCTACCGCGGTTTCAACGAGCGCTCCGAGAGCCGCTTCGGGCAGTTCTCGCTCGCCGCGGCCACCCAGGTCAACACCAACGGGCTCGACAACGCCTGGTCCTACCCGATGGGGCTCGGCACTCCCGCCGCGACCGTGGCGATGCAGGCCCGCCGCTACCTGCATGAGTACGGCGCCACGTCGGAGGACTTCGGACGCGTCGCCGTCGCGGACCGACGTCACGCCGCCACGAACCCCCACGCCTTCTTCTACGAGAAGCCCATCACCCTCGAGGACCACCAGGCCTCCCGGATGATCGTCGACCCCCTGCACCTGCTCGACTGCTGCCAGGAGAGCGACGGCGCGGTGGCGCTCGTCATCGTGTCGGCGGAGCGCGCCCGCGATCTCGCCCAGAAGCCTGCGTACGTAGCAGCGGCGGCGCAGGGGAGCGGTGCCGACCAGTTCGTGATGACGTCGTACTACCGCGACGACATCGGCATCCCGGAGATGGGTGTGGTCGGCCGCGAGCTGTGGCGCCAGTCGGGTCTCTCGCCCGACGACATGCCGATGGCCATCCTCTACGACCACTTCACGCCGTATGTGCTGATGCAGCTCGAGGAGCTCGGCTTCTGCGGCCGGGGCGAGGCGCCCGGCTTCATCGCCGACGGCGCGATCGAGATCGGCGGCCGGCTGCCGCTGAACACCCACGGCGGCCAGCTCGGCGAGGCCTACATCCACGGCATGAACGGCATCGCCGAGGGCGTGCGTCAGATCCGCGGCACGTCGGTCAATCCGGTGCCCGACCCCGCACACGTGCTCGTCACCGCCGGCACCGGCGTGCCGACGAGCGGCCTGATCCTGTCCGCTTAGGGCTCCACATGCCTCGGGGTGTTCGTTGGTCGAGCAGCGGGAGCGAGGGACGAGCGACCGCGTCGTCGAGACCTCGGAGCCGATCTACCCAACGCGACGGGTCTGGTTCACGTGTGAGCTGGGGGGTCTCGACGACGGCCTCGCCCAGGGGCTCGGCCTGCTCGACCAACGAGAGGGTTCGCTGGTCGAGCGACAACGTCGTCGAGACCTCGGAGCCGATCCGCCCCATGCGAGGTCGGTTCCGTGTGGGCGTTGCCGGCCTCGCCCGGGGCTCGGCCTGCTCGACCAACGAGAGGGTTCGCTGGTCGAGCGACAACGTCGTCGAGACCTCGGAGCCGATCCGCCCCATGCGAGGGGTCCGGTGGGCGTGCCGGCCTGGGGGGCTCGGCCTGCTCGACCAACGAGAGGGTTCGCTGGTCGAGCGACCGCGTTGTCGAGACCCCTGGAGCTGACACGCGAACTCGACCCTCGCGATGAGTTACGACGGCCCACCCGGTCGGTACTCTCATGATCGAGCCAGACGTGGAACTCTTCGCCGGCATCGCCGTGAGCGACTTCCCGCGCGCGGTGGCGTGGTACGAGCAGCTGCTGGGTGAGCCCGCGACGTTCGTGGCGCACGACACCGAGCAGGTGTGGACCGTGGCCGAGCGGCGGTCGATCGCGGTCGACCTGCGGCCCGAGCGGGCCGGCTTCGCCACGGTCACGTTCTTCCTCGGCGACCTGGACGCCTTCGTGGAGGCCGTGGCGGCGCGCGGAGTGCACCCGCACTCACAGGAGACCTACGGCAACGGTGTCCGCAAGACGATCTACCTCGACCCCGATGGCAACGAGATCGGGTTCGGGGGAGCGCCGCTCGAGGCCTAGCTAGCCGCTCAGCTTCTCGGAGAAGAACGCCAGCACCCGGTCGACGCCCTCCTGCTGCCGGTGCTCAGTGACCGTGCCGTGCTTCCGGCCGGGGAACTCGACCCGGATGAACGCGTCGCCGATCTCGCGGTTCAGCGTCTCGAAGCGGCTGCCGGTCGCGAGGTCCTTGTCGTACTGAAGTCCGAGCACCTGGCACCCGCCGGCCGCCCGGTCCTTCACCACGCTCAGGTCGGCCGGGGAGAGGTTGAGGTCGGCCGCATGCTTCCTGCTGACCGCGAAGGGCGTCGACGGCTGGCACAGGACCGGTGCCGCCACCGAATCGTCGACCATCATGGCCAGGGCGAAACCGCCGGTGAAGCACATGCCGAGGGCGCCCACGCCGGGCCCGCCGAGCTCGCCGTGCAGCTCCCTTGCGAGGCTGCGCAGCCAGCCGGTGACCGGCGAGGTCTCCCGGGTGGCCAGCTTCGGTGAACTCCTTGCTGACGCAAACCTGCCGCAGGCTGCTCGCCACCGTGAGCGGGTTCGTTCTTGATGCCGGGAGTCCCGAAGAGGTGAGGCAGCACCACGGTGAACCCTGCCGCGACCACCTCCTCGGCGAAGCCGATCACCTTCGCCGTCAGTCCCGGGACCTCGTGGATCACGATGACTCCCGGCCCGGTGCCCTTGCGGTACGTCGGGTAAGTCAGCGTCCGGCCGCTGAGAGAATCGCCGGTGTGATCGCCGAGGGTCCAGCTGTCCAGGAGAGTCATGGTGGCATTGTGTCGGAGGTCGCCACTACCGTCCCGGACATGACGCTCTCCCTTGCCATGATCACCGTCAACACCACCGATGCAGAGTCCTTGGCGACCTGGTGGGCCGCGCAGCTCGGCGCCGAGATCCTCGCGACCAACGAGGGGTGGTACGTCACCCTCGGCGGCGACGGCATGCCCGTCCGGCTCTCGTTCCAGAGGGTCGACACCCCGACCCCGGGCCGCAACAAGCTGCACCTGGACCTCGTGACCGAGGACCTGGACGCCGAGACGGCGCGGCTCGTCGAGGCCGGGGCGACCGAGGTGGAGCAGCGGTCCGTCGGCGACTTCCGCTGGGTGACCCTGTCCGACCCCGACGGCAACGAGTTCTGCGTCGCCGGCACGGAGTAGCGCGGACTAGGGTTCTGGCGTGCCAGAACTTCCGCAGCTCGACGCGGCCGAGCAACGCATCCTCGGCAGTCTCCTCGAGAAGGAGATCACGGTGCCGGCGTCGTACCCGCTCAGCCTCAACGCGCTGCGCACTGCGTGCAACCAGACCAGCAGCCGCGAGCCCATCTCCGACTACGACGAGCAGGTGATCGAGGAAACCGCACGCGGGCTGAAGCAGCGCGAGCTGATGCGGATCGTGTGGGCGGCGACCGGACGCCGCACGCTGAAGTACCACCAGACGCTCGCCGAGCGGCTCGACCTGGGCCCTGACGAACGAGCGCTGATCACCGTCCTGCTGCTGCGGGGCGCGCAGGCACCGGGCGAGCTGAAGGCCCGCACGGACCGGTTGCACGCGTTCGCGGATCGCAGCGAGGCCGAGGCCTGTCTTCGGCGGATGGCGGAACGTCCCGAGCCCCTGGTCCGCGAGCTCGAGCGTCGAGCCGGGCAGCACGACAACCGTTGGGTGCACCTGCTGGGACCGGTCGACACCGGGGAGGCCGCCGGACCCGCGCCGGTGGACCGCGACGTGGTGTTGGCCGAGGGCACGCAGGCGCGCGACGAGCGGATCCGCCGGTCCTACGGCGCTGTCGCGTCGTCGTACGCCGACAACCTGTTCAACGAGCTGACGCGGCTGCCGTTCGAGAGCTGGCTGCTCCGCCGCATCGTCGACCTGGCCGACGGTCTCCCGGTGATCGAGGTCGGCTGCGGCCCCGGACACGTCACCGACTTCCTGGCCGGCGAGGGTGCCGACGCGATGGGGATGGATCTCGCGCCCGGGATGGTCGAGGTGGCCCGACAGCGCTACCCCGACCGCCGCTTCGAGGTCGGCGACCTCAACCTCCTGATGCGACCGGTCAACGATGCCGGCTGGGGCGCCGTGCTGGCGTGGTACTCGCTCGTCCACGCCGCCGCCTCCGAGCTGCCCACCAGCATCGCCGCGCTCAGCCGCCCCATCCGACCAGGTGGCTGGTTGGTGGTCGCGCTGCATGCAGGCGCCGAGGTGCGCCACCTGGACCAGTGGTGGGACGTCGACGTGGAGCTCGACTTCGTCCTGCACGACCCGGCCGAGGTGCGCGCCGCCGCGGAGGCGGCCGGGCTGGTCGACCTGGAGTGGTACCACCGCGGCGCGATCATCTCCCGCGGCGAGACGTCGGAGCGGTTCTACCTGTTGGCCCGCAAGCCGGACTGAGCCGAGGTCTACCCTGCGAGGTCAGTGAAGGGTGCCGCCGTGCGCGTTCTGTTCTCCTCGACCTCGGGCTATGGCCATGTGTTCCCCATGCTGCCCCTGGCCCGGGCCTTCGTAGCTGCCGGCCACGACGTGAAGTGGGCCCTCGGTGCCGACTCCTGCCGGCTCCTCGACGGCACGGGCGTCGAGGCGCTGCCGGCCGGGCTGTCCGGCGCGGCTCGGCTCGAGGCGCGGACGGCGGTGCTGAGCGAGGCCGAGCGGGTAGATCCGGTAGACCGCGCGGCGTACGTCTTCCCCCGGATGTTCGGAGCGGCGTACACGCCGCCCATGGTCGACGACCTCCTGGCGCTGGCCCAGGAGGCGCCGCCCGACCTGATGATCCACGACCACGCCGAGCTGGCCTCTCCGGTCGTGGGCGCGGTGCTCGAGGTGCCGAGCGTCACCCATGCGTTCGGTGGGGCGATCCCGGCGGAGATCCTGGTCGAGTCGGGGGAGCGCACCGCCGATGTCTGGGCCACGCACCACCGTCCCCAGCCGGCGTACGCCGGGTGCTTCACGTCGCTCTACCTCGACATCTGCCCACCGTCGGTCCAGGCCGTCCCCCACGACCACATCGGCGACACCCAGGCCATACGCCCGGTCGCGGACATCGGGGCGCCTCCCGAATCGACCCCCGACTACCTCGAGGACGACGGCCGTCCGCTCGTCTACGTGACGCTCGGCACCGTCCGCAACCACTCGCCGGTGCTGCGGCCGGCAGTGGAGGCGTTGTCGGCGCTCCCGGTGCGGCTGGTGGTCACCGTCGGACCCGACGGTGACCCGGCAGCGCTCGGCCCCCAGCCCGGCCACGTGCACGTCGAGCGCTGGGTGCACCAACCGCAAGTGCTGGAGCACACCAGTGTGGTGGTCTCGCACGCGGGTTCGGGCACGTTCCTCGGCGCACTCGCGCTCGGCCTGCCCCAGCTGTGCCTGCCCCAGGCAGCCGACCAGTTCCGCAACGCGGCTGGCGGAGGGCGCAGCGGCGCCGCCCTGGTGCTGTCACCACCGGAGGCGACCGGCGACGCCATCGCTGCGGCCGTGACCCGCCTGTTGGCCGAGGACCGGTTCCGGCGCAACGCATCGGTCATCGCGGGCGAGATCCGCCACCTGCCGTCGCCGGCCACCGTTGTCGACCTGCTGGTGGAGAAGTTCGGCTAAGCGAGCGTGAGGATGCAGTCGGCGAGCACGGGCGCGTCGTTGCGCTCACCCTCTCCGGCGATCGAGGCGGCCGCCACGATCCGGTCGCCCTCGAGCCAGCCGCGCACCCGGATCGTCTCGCCCGGGAACACCACGCCGGCGAAGCGGCCGGTGAAGCCACCAACCCGCGTGGCGTCGCCGCCGAGCAGCGCGTCGGTGAGCTCGCGGAGCACGATGCCGTAGGAGCAGAGCCCGTGCAGGATCGGCGCCGGGAAACCAGCAGCCTTGGCGAAGTCGGGGTCGGCGTGCAACGGGTTGCGGTCGCCACAGAGGCGGTAGAGCATCGCCTGCTGCGGCGTGACGGCGTACGCCGTGTCAGACTCGGGCTCGCGACCCGGGCAGCTCGACGGCCTGCGAGGCGCCGCGGTCGCCGCCCCAGCCGCCCTCGCCCTTGACGAAGATCGACGAGCGGGTGGTCCAGAGCTCCTCGCCCGACTCCGACGTCGCAACGCCCTCCTGCCAGATCACGCAGGCCTTGCCCTTGTCCCAGATGTCGGTGAGCGTCGTGGACACGGTCGCGGTGCCCGACGTGGGCAGCGGGCCGTTGACCGAGATCGACTGCGAGCCGTGCACGACCTGCGCCAGGTTGATGTCGCAGCCCGGCAGGTCGAGCGGCGGCGGGTCGGTCTCGTGGAAGGTCGGCACCACGACCCCGAACGACGGCAGCACCTGGAGCGCCGGACCGTCGAGGGTGTAGCGCAGCGCCTCGGGGGAGAGGTTGTCGCCCGGGCGAGAGCCCGCACCGATGCCGAGGTGGTAGAGCAGCACGTCGCTCTCCGCCCACGAGAACGTGCGGGAGCCGAGGTCGGCCCCGATCGCTACGGCTGGGTCGATCGGCATCAGGCGGTCTCGCTCTCAGGGGTGTCGACACGGGCTCGCTGGCGCTCGCCCGGCTCGACCACCTGATGGGCGATGTCCTCGGCAGCGAGGTAGCCGAACGCGAGGGCGGGGCCGATGGTTGCCCCCGGACCGGCGTAGGTGTGGCCCATCACGGCCGCGGAGCAGTTGCCGGCGGCGTACAGGCCCTCGATGACGGAGCCGTCGGCTCGCAGCACGCGGGCGCGCTCGTCGGTCACCAGGCCGCCCTTCGTGCCGAGGTCGCCAGGCACGATCTTGACGGCGTAGAACGGTCCCTGGTCGATGGTGTGCAGCGACGGGTTGGGCTTGACCCGCGGGTCCGCGTAGTACTTGTCGTAGCCGCTCTCGCCGCGATGGAAGTCCTCGTCGACGCCCGACTCGGCGAACCCGTTGAAGCGGTCGACGGTGGCGCGCAGGGCCTCAGCAGGCACCTCGATCTGTGCTGCGAGCTCCTCGAGGGTGTCGGCCTTCTTCACCGTCCCGTGCTTGTACCAGCGGCCGGGGAACGGCTGACGCGGCGAGAGGCCTGCGAACAGGTAGCGGTTGCGGTAGCGCTGATCGATCACCATCCACGACGGCACGTGGCCGACGCCGGTCGCCTCGCCCTTGTAGATCTCGTGCACGGCCTCGACGTAGGGGAGGGCCTCGTTCATGAAGCGCTGGCCCTCGGCGTTGACGATGATCGAGCCGGGCAGGTTGCGCTCGGCCAGGCAGAACCACGGGCCGTTGGGCAGCGGGATCGACGGACCCCACCAGGCGTCGTCGAGCAGCGCGGTCTGGGCGCCGGCCGCGATGCCCGCCAGGAGACCCTCGCCGGTGTTGAACTCCGACGCGGTGGTCCAGTCGATGGAGGTCGGCTGGGGCTGGTACTTCTCCCGCAGCTCGAGGTTCTTCTCGAACCCGCCACTGCCGAGCACCACGCCGCGGCGTGCCCGCACCACGTGCTCGGTGCCGTCGTGGTTCACGCGTACGCCGACCACCCGGCCGTCCTCGATCACGAGCCCGGTGAGGTCGCTGCCGTAGACGACCGGCACGTCGGCGTCGATCAGCCCCTTGCGCAGGCCGATCGCGATCGCGTTGCCCATCGCGTACATCTTCTTGCCGCGGAGCAGCGTGAAGAACCGCAGGAGCACGGCGCGGAGGATGGTGAGCGGGCCCCGGAAGGAGCGCATCCCGAGGCTGATCTTGCGGTAGTCGGCCTGGGTGATGATCAGGTTGGCCGGCGCCTTCGTGTACTGCGGGTGCAGCCGCTCCAGCTCGTCGCCGAGGAAGCGCGCATCCAGCGGGATGGGCTCGACGCTGCGCCCCTTGAGCCGGCCACCGGGGGCCTCGGGGTGGTAGTCGGAGTAGTCGGGCACCCAGGTGAAGCGCAGGGGCGTCTCGGCCTTGATGAAGTCCATCACGTCGGCGCCGCGGTCGATGAACGTGTCCCGGTTGAGCTTGGGCGAGGTGTCGCCGACGATCGCGTCGAGGTACTGCTTCGACAGCTCCGGGTCGTCGCCCTGGCCGGCCTCGACCAGCGCGTAGTTGCCCGGGATCCATACCCCGCCTCCGCTGCGCGCGGTGGTGCCGCCGAAGTAGTCGCTCTTCTCGAGCAGTACGGTGTCCAGGCCGAGGCGTTTGGCCGCCAATGCGGCGGTCATCCCGGCTCCGCCGGCACCGACGACGACCACGTCGACCTCGGTGGGCAGGACAGCAGAAGGCGTACCCGTCATGGCGCCAAACTGTAACAGGTTCTAGTATCGGTACGTGACCTCCGATGACGCCGTTGCCGCTGCCGTCGAGCGCCTCGCTCGCGCCCTGGAGACGCGCGTGCCGTGTGCCGCCGTGCGCGACCTGATCGGCACCGACGACCTGGCGGCGGCGTACGCCGTGCAGCAGGGGCTGGTGCAGAAGCGGCTGGCGACCGGCGCCACCGTCGTCGGCCGCAAGATCGGTGCCACCTCGGTGGCCGTGCAGCAGCAGCTCGGCGTCGACCAGCCCGACTTCGGCTACCTGCTCGACGAGATGGACGTGAGCACGCACGATCCGATCTCGATGGAGCGCCTGCTGCAGCCTCGCGTCGAGGCCGAGGTGGCCTTCATCCTCGCCGACGACATCGCGCCGGCCACCGAGGACGAGATCACCCTCGAGCTGGTGAGGGCCGCCGTCGACGTAGCCCTGCCCGCCCTGGAGATCGTCGACTCCCGGATCGGCGACTGGGACATCGGGTTCACCGACACCGTCGCCGACAACGCCTCCAGCGGGCTGTACGTCGTCGGCTCCGAGGGCCGTCGGCTCGACGACCTCGAGCCGCGCGACGTCGTCATGTCGCTGACCATCAACGGCGAGGAGCGCTCCAGCGGCAACGGCGCCGCCTGCCTGGGTGACCCGCTCGAGGCCCTGCGCTGGCTCGCCGTGCAGGCCTTCCGCTTCGGTGACCCGCTCCGCGCCGGTCACCTGATTCTGTCCGGGGCCCTGGGCCCGTTCGTCCCCTTCGCCCCGGGTGACCGGGTCGAGGCGTCGATCAGCGGGTTCGACCCGCTCATCGTCGAGTTCAAGGAGTAGCGCGTGACCAAGAAGCTGACCGCTGCCATCGTCGGCCCGGGCAACATCGGGACCGACCTCCTCTACAAGCTGCTGCGCTCCGAGGTGATCGAGCCGCGCTGGATGATCGGCGTCGACCCGACGAGCGAGGGTCTCAAGCTGGCTGCCGACAAGGGGCTCGAGGCGAGCCACGAGGGCGTCGACTGGCTGCTCAAGCAGGACGAGCTGCCCGACCTGATCTTCGAGGCCACCTCCGCCTACGTCCACCGCGAGTACGCGCCGCGCTACGAGGAGGCCGGCATCCGCGCGGTCGACCTCACCCCGGCCGCGGTCGGGCCGGCTGTGATCCCACCGGTCAACGGCGAGGAGCACGTCGCCGCGATGAACGTCAACATGATCACCTGCGGCGGCCAGGCCACGATCCCCATGGTGGCCGCGGTCTCGCGGGCCGCCGACGGTGTCGTACGCCGAGATCGTCGCGTCGGTGTCCAGCCGCTCCGCCGGCCCGGGCACCCGCGCCAACATCGACGAGTTCACCCGCACCACCGCGGCCGGCGTCGAGACCATCGGCGGCGCGCAGCGGGGCAAGGCGATCATCATCCTCAACCCGGCCGAGCCGCCGATGATCATGCGCGACACGATCTTCTGCGCCGTGCCGCCGGACGCCGACCGTGACGCGATCATCCAGAGCGTCTTCGCGATGGAGAAGGCCGTGCAGGAGTACGTGCCGGGCTACCGCCTGCTGCAGGAGCCGCAGATCGACGAGCCGTCGGCTGCGACCCAGGGCAACGTCAAGGTCTCGGTCTTCGTCGAGGTGGAGGGCGCGGGCGACTTCCTGCCGCCGTACGCCGGCAACCTCGACATCATGACCGCCGCGGCCGCCCAGGTCGGCGACAACATCGCCCGTCACATCATCGGAGGACAGGCATGAGCACCGTCGAGAGCGCGACACCCTGACCCGCACTGGCCCGACCTGGTCCGACGACCTCGACCTGCGCCTCACCGACACCTGCCTGCGCGACGGGTCGCACCACAAGCGGCACCAGTTCACCGCCCAGGAGGTGCACGACATCGTCGAGGCGCTCGACGACTCCGGTGTGCCGGTCATCGAGGTCACCCACGGCGACGGCCTCGGCGGCTCGTCGTTCAACTACGGCTTCTCGCGCACGCCCGAGCAGGAGCTGATCAAGATCGCGGCCGAGACCGCGAAGCGCGCCAAGATCGCGTTCCTGATGCTGCCCGGCGTCGGCACCAAGGACGACATCCGCGCCGCCCAGGACAACGGCGGCCAGATCTGCCGGATCGCCACCCACTGCACCGAGGCCGACACCTCGATCCAGCACTTCGGGCTGGCCCGCGAGCTCGGCCTCGAGACCGTCGGCTTCCTGATGATGAGCCACACCCAGCCGCCCGAGGTGCTCGCCAAGCAGGCGCGGATCATGGTCGACGCCGGCAACCAGTGCGTCTACGTCGTCGACTCGGCCGGTGCGCTGGTCATGGAGCAGACCGCCGACCGCGTCGCCGCCGTGGTCGCCGAGATCGGCCACGAGGCCACCGTCGGCTTCCACGGCCACGAGAACCTCGGCCTCGGCGTCGCCAACACCGTCATCGCGGCCCGCGCGGGCGCGACCCAGATCGACGGCTCGGTGCGCCGCTTCGGTGCCGGCGCCGGCAACACGCCGCTGGAGGCGTTCGTCGGGGTCTGCGACAAGCTCGGCTGGAAGACCGGCATCGACTTCCTGACCATCGTCGACGCCTCCGAGGACGTCATCAAGCCGGCCATGCCCGAGGAGTGCCAGCTGGACCGGATGACCCTGATGATGGGCTACGCCGGCGTCTACAGCTCGTTCCTCAAGCACGCCGGCAATGCGGCCGAGCGCTACGGCGTCTCCGGCGCCAAGATCCTGCTCGAGGCCGGCCGGCGCAAGCTGATCGGCGGCCAGGAGGACCAGCTGATCGACATCGCGCTGATGCTCAAGGCAGAGGCCGAGAAGGAAGCGGCCAACTCCTAGGGCGTGGGGCTCTGTTCGGGCGTCGGCGAGACGGACTCGGTGGGCGTCGGCTCTGCCGACGGTGTGGGCTCGACGGTCGGCGTGGGCTCGACGGTCGGGGTGGGTTCGACGGTCGGGGTGGGTTCGACGGTCGGCGTCGGCTCGACGGTCGGTGTGGGCTCGATCGTCGGCGTCGGCGGAATGGAGACCGACGGCTCCTCGGTCGGCGTCGGCTCGACCGTCGGAGACGCGCTCGGTGTCTCGGTCGGGCCGGGAGACTCGGGAAGCTCGGGCTGGTCCGCGGGTAGGACGGTGACCACGAAGCGCTCGGACTCGCTGCCCTCGGCCAGCGGCCGGTCCACGAACCGCCAGCGGTAGACGGTCGACTCCTTCGGGCTCACCACGATCGTGGGGTCGGAAGCGGCGGCCTCCATGACGGCAACCAGCTCGAAGTCACCGCGACCAACGGGCTTGGACTCCAGGATCAGGGTGGCCCGCGCCATCCGGTCGCCCATGCCGAGGCGGACCCGACCGGTCAGCGTGACCTCCTCGCCCTTGGTGATCTCGTGTGCCGACGCCTCGATCCCGGTCACCGTGGTCAGGCCCTCGAGGTCGTAGCTGGTCACGTCGCCGGCCCCACCGATCCGCCACGCATCCATGCTGAACCGGCCGCCGTCGCAGCCGAAGCCGATCGTGTAGAAGCCCGCCCCGTCACCGGCGTACGCAACGACTTCGGCGACCGTCGCGACGGGTTCTGGTCCACCGGTGGGGATCACCTGCTGGGTGCCCATGTCGTACTTGGTCCAGGTGTAGGTGCAGCCCGGTCGCCGACACGCGCGACCAAGCCCCGGCCGGTGCGGAGAGCGGGGCGCGGCCGATCCACACGTCATCCGTGCCCGAGTCGCCACGCTCCTGGTAGCCGGCGTACGCCACCCCGGTGGCGCCCTCTGCGGCGTACACCGAGAGCTCGGCCGTGGTGGTGGCTCGCATCGACCCGACGTGGTGCACCGACCCGACCGCGTTGCCGCCGGTCAGGTCGTAACCGAGGCTGCGGGCGCCGAGCGGTGCCTGGTCGGGGCCGCGCCCGATGAACGGTGCGAGCGTCTCGTCGGTGCGGTCGTAGAGCGAGGCGCAGCCGACCATCGAGAGCTGGGCGAGCCTGCCGGGCGGGAACCCGACCCCGCGCACCGTGACCTGGCTGTCGGCGACCGCCGGCGAGATGCCGACGGCGAACGCCGCCGCACAGCCGGCAACGCCGACCGTCGCGAGGGAGATTGCGCGGAGCACCGGTCGACCTTCCGAGGGAGCTGGATGGGAGAAAAGCGTATGTCCGCGCCAGCGGATTCGCTCCGCATTGGGAAGAACTTTAAATAACGGTTCGGACGCTGCGGCCATGGAGCTGACAGACCTGATCGGCGGGCAGCCGCCGGCGTCGTCGCGCTGGAGCATCGCCGCGGTCGACGTGACGTCGGGCGAGTCCCTCGGACGGCCACGAGCAGTCGGTGTTCGTGGTCGTCGAGCTGGCCGCAGCCGTCGCGTACGCCGTGCTGTGCGGCTGGAACCCCGCCCAGGCGCCGGTGACGGAGATCCTGTCTGGCATGCGGTCGCTCGGGCGGCGTCTCGAGCAACTCGCCTGGCCTCGGCGTCGGCGGTTGCTGGGCCGACCAAGGGCTGCGGTTTGGTCCCCAACCGCAGATAAGACCGGTCCTATCTGCGGTTGGGGACCAAACCGCAAGACTCCGGCCCCCAGCCTCGGGGCGGTTCTCGACCAAAACGAGAACGTGTTCTAGTATTGCTCCTGTCCCACGAGACAGGAGAACCACATGTCCCAGGCTGTTCTTGACGGTGTTCGAGATCTGCTCCCAGCCTTGCGCGACCGCGCCGACGACGCGGAGCGTTTGCGCGTCGTCCCCGAGGCCTCGATCAAGGAGCTCGAGGAGACCGGGTTCTTCCGGCTGCTGCAGCCCAAGCGGTTCGACGGCTTCGAGGCCGACCCGATCGACTTCTACACCGCGGTCCGCGACATCGCCTCCGCGTGCGGCTCGACCGGCTGGGTCTCCAGCGTGGTCGGCGTGCACCCGTGGCAGGTCGCGCTGTTCGCCGACGAGGCGCAGCAGGCCGTCTGGGGCGAGGACACCTCGACGCGGCTGAGCTCGTCGTACGCGCCCACCGGCAAGGCGCAGGTCACCGAGGGTGGCTTCACGCTGTCGGGCAAGTGGAGCTTCAGCTCCGGCTGCGACCACTGCTCGTGGGTGCTGCTCGGTGGCCTGGTGTTCAACGACGACGGCAACGTCATCGACTTCCGGACCTTCATGGTGCCGCGCGAGAAGTACCAGATCGTCGACGTCTGGCACATGGTCGGGCTCAGCGGCACCGGCTCCAACGACATCGTCGTCGACGAGGTCTTCGTCCCCGAGGCGTTCACGCTGAGCATGGGGGAGACCGGCCAGTGCAAGGGCCCGGGCCAGGCGCAGAACACCTCGGACCTCTACAAGCTGCCGTTCCACTCGATCTTCACCGGCACCATCACCACGCCGATCATCGGCATGGCCCGCGGGGCGTACGCCGAGCACGTGGACATGCAGCAGAAGCGGGTGCGCGCGGCGTACCTCGGTGAGAAGGCGTCGCTCGACCCGTTCGCCGCGGTGCGGATCGCGCGTGCGAGCTCGGAGATCGACGCGGCCTGGGCGCTGCTGGTCAGCAACATCCGCGAGGAGCAGGCCCACGTCGCCAAGGGGGAGCAGATCCCGCTCGAGCTGCGGCTGCGCGTGCGCCGTGACCAGGTGCTCGGCACCCAGCGCTCCATCGACGCGATCGACGAGCTCTTCGAGGCCTCCGGCGGCCGCGCGCTCGCCAACGGCACCTACCTCCAGCGCGCCTGGCGCGACGCCCACGCCGGTCGTGTGCACGCGGCCAACGACCCGGAGCGTGCCCTGCAGATGTACGGCGCGCAGCAGTTCGGGCACAAGGTCGACCCAGGGATGTACTGACAGTGACCCTGACCAAGGAGTCCACGCAGCGCTCGGCCAAGGCCGGCGACGTCACCCTCAACTACTACGAGGCGGGCGACGCGACCGAGGTCGGCGGAGGCCTGCCGCTGGTGATGCTGCACGGCGGCGGGCCCGGTGCCTCGGCCTGGTCGAACTTCGGGTCGGCCCTGCCGGGCTTCGCAGCGACCTTCCGGACCCTGCTGGTCGACCAGCCTGGCTTCGGCGGCTCCGACAAGCCGCCGGTGGTCGGCAACTACTTCCGGCACTCCGCGGACCACGTCGTGCAGCTGCTCGACGAGCTGGGCATCGACCGCGTGCACCTGTTGGGCAACAGCCTCGGCGGCGGTACGGCGATGCGGCTGGCGCTGAGCCACCCCGACCGGATCGGGCGGCTGGTGCTGATGGGCCCGGGCGGTCTGTCGCTCAACCTGTTCCACGCCGACCCGACCGAGGGCGTGCAGCGGTTGATGGACTTCAGCGCCAACCCCACCCGGGAGGCGCTGCGGGCGTTCATCTCGACCATGGTGGTCAACCAGGCACTGGTGACCGACGAGCTGGTCGAGGAGCGCTTCGCCGACGCGACCGCACCGGGTGCCCAGGAGGCGATGGCCTCGATGGGCATGTCGTTCTGGAACCCCGAGACGGCCGAGGACGGCATGCTCTGGCGCGAGGCGCACCGGCTGCGCAAGCACACGCTGCTGACCTGGGGCCGTGAGGACCGCGTCAACCCGCTCGACGGCGCCATGGTGGCTCTGAAGCTGATCCCCAAGGCGCAGCTGCACGTCTTCCCGAACTGCGGGCACTGGGCCCAGATCGAGGCGGCACGAGGAGTTCGCCGAGGTCACCACGGCGTTCCTGGCCCGCCACGTCGAGCGTCTCGACAAGCTCGACGACCGAAGGAGTTGATCCGATGACGATCGACATCAAGAGCATGGGGTACGTCCGCGTCGCCTCGACCGACCTGGACCAGTGGACGACGTTCGCCGGCAAGGTCCTCGGCCTGGCCGCCGGCCGGGGTCCGAACCCCGACCACCAGTACTGGCGGATCGACCAGGTCTCGGCGCGGCTCGTGGTCTTCCCGTCCGACGTCGACCAGCTGTCCGCGACCGGCTGGGAGGTGGCCGACCACCAGGCCCTCCAGGAGGCGCGGGAGCACCTCGCGAAGGCGGGGGTCGACTTCGAGGAAGGCACCGCCGACGAGCTCGCCGAGCGCCGCGTCCAGGAGCTGGTGCGCTTCTCCGACCCGTGGGACAACGTCTTCGAGCTCTTCCACGGCATCACCTACGAGTCGCGCCCGGTCGTGACGCCGTACGCCGCCACCTTCGTGACCGGCGACCAGGGCATGGGCCACATCGTGCTGCCGGTGCTCGACGACGTCGAAGCCCTGCGGTTCTACACCGACGTGCTCGGCTTCCGGCTGCGTGACTCGATGAGCATGCCGGGGGAGTTCGTCGGCAAGGAGCCGGGCTCCAAGGTGTGGTTGCGGTTCCTCGGTGTGAACCCGCGGCATCACTCGCTGGCGTTCCTGCCGATGCCCAACCCCGCCAAGTGCGTGCACATCATGCTCGAGGTCGACGAGCTCGACCACGTGGGCCGGGCGCTCGAGCGCGTGCGCAAGCACCGCGCGCCGCTGTCGGCGACGCTGGGCCGGCACATGAACGACGAGATGGTCTCCTTCTACGTGAAGTCGCCGGGCGGGTTCGACATCGAGTTCGGCACCGACGGTCTGCAGGTCGAGGACAACCGTTGGGTGGCCCGCGAGTCGACCGCCGTCTCCTACTGGGGCCACGACTTCGGTGGCGGCGGCCAGTGAGCTGATGAGCAGTGAGACAGTGCCTCGTGGAATTGTTGGGCCAGTGACATCGAACGAGCTGCCGGAGGGCATGAGCTCCGACGCTCGTGAGACCTGGCCGAGCCCCGAGCTCATCCAGTCGTGGCTGGGAGACGCCGACTTCGACTTCGAGTGGCGTCCGGGCGAGGGCACGACCGTCCAGGGCGACGATCCCGCCGCTGTGGCTGCCGCGAGGCAGTTCCGCGACGTGCTGGGGCGCTTCGCCTCCGGGGTGACGGTGGTGACCACCATGAGCGGCGAGGAGCCGGTCGGCATGACCTGCCAGTCGTTCTCCAGCGTCTCGCTCGACCCGCCGCTGGTGCTCTTCGTGCCCGCGAAGACCTCGCGCGCCTGGCCGCTGATGCAGCGCGCCGGCAAGTTCTGCGTCAACTTCCTGGCTGCCGACCAGGCCGACCTGTCCAACACCATGGCCAGCCGCGGCAACGAGAAGTTCGCCGGCGTCGGCTGGCGCCCGTCCGCCGTGTCCGGTTCCCCGGTGCTCGACGGAGTGCTGGGCTACGTCGACTGCTCGATCCACTCGGTGCACGAGGCCGGCGACCACTACGTCGTGATGGGCCGGGTGCTCGAGTTGGTCGCCTCCGAGGCCGAGAAGCCGCTGCTCTTCTACCAGGGCAAGTACGCCACGACCGACCCGCGTCATTAGATTGGGGTCGCGTGAGCGACACCCATCCGCTGTGGCGGCCCCACGACCCGCCGACGCCGGCGGAGATCGCCGCGGATCCCGAGCACCTGCACACCCCACGACCGCGATGAGGCCGTCCGTGCGCAGCCTCGAGCCGGCCGAGGACCTGGCGATCACCCTGGTGCGCCGGTTCCTCCTCCTGTGCGAGAGCCCGCGCACGCGGCGCACCATGCTGAGGATGGTGCGCGGCTCCACCGGCAGCGCCCGTGCCGGCCGCCGCTTCTACCGCGTGGTCAACCGGGTCGTGGTCAGTCCCGCTCTGCGCCGCCGCGGAGTGCAGGTCTCCGCGATGAAGACCGAGCTCGTCGCCGCGCAGCTGATCGGCATCGCGGTGCTGCGCTACGTCGTGAAGGTCGAGCCGATGGCCTCGGCCTCGGTCGACGAGGTGGTCGACCTCGCTGCGCCGTCGATCCGGGCCACGCTGCGCGCGTGAGCTTCGTCAGCTGAGACCTTCGAACAGGTCGGTCAGCATCGGCTGATCGCCGTCCGCCTCGGGCCAGGCGACGGCGTACCACTCCCGTCCGACGCGCCGCTCCCACTGGTCGGTGTTGGTCGGGTCGTCGGACATGACGTGCAGCTGGCTCTTGTGCTCGCTCAGTCCGGCGACGATGCGACCGGCAAATTCTCGACAGTTGACGGTGATCGCGATCTGCTCGTCCGGCACTCCGCGCATGTGGTAGGTCTGCGTCGGGTCCCAGGTGTAGAGCCCGAGCTCGCCGCGCTGGCGGTTCCACCGCTCGAACACCGACTTCGGCACCGCGCCGTGCGCGAGTCGCTGGAAGCCGGACCTGGTGTCGGAGCGCAGGCGCGCGAAGGCCTCGTCGGTGGCGGCTCCGATCGCGATGTGGTCGGGATGTCCGAAGATGCCGTCGGGGCCGAACGTCACCACCACGGCGGGATCCTCCTCGTCGAGGATCGCGGCAACCGCCGAGACGACGTCGTCGAAGGGGACGCTCCGCGACGCCACCGTCCGGGAGACCGAGCCACTCGTGCCGGTCAGGCACCCGCCCGAGGGCGCGCCACGCGGCTTCGTCCTCGGCCCGTCGCACGGCTCCCAGCGTCTCGCGAGTCGCCGGGAACCCCTCGCGGATGTCCCCCTGCTCGCCGTACGTCGCGTGGATCAGGACGAACCTGAAGTCCGGGTCGTCGGCGTGCAGCGCGACGCTGCCCGCCACGCCGTACGCGTCGTCGTCCGGATGCGCGAAGACGCACGCCAAGGGTCCGGTTGCGAGCCACGGCGCCAACGTATCGACTCCCGCGTCGCTCCAGGGGCAACCGACGCAGCATGGATGCCGGGAGTCCGGGGAACCGTGAGGTCATGACTGAAGGTTCCGAGGACCCCCGCGAACACGCGACAGTCGACCAACCGCTCAACGGTCCCAAGAGATCCGCCCTGAAGCCGCTGCTCATCACCTTCGCCGTCTTCGCGACGCTGGCGATCCTCTATCTCCTGGCCGTCGAGTTCCTGATCTCAGCGGACTGACGCCGTCATCGCTTGGTAATGGCGCATCGGGCCACGGAGTGCCACCTTGGATCCATGGCACCCGCGGGGCTGTTGGACGACGCGCTCGAGCGCACGGCGCTCGTCGAGCACGTCGGTAAGTCGGGAGCCGCCTTGGAGCGGGTGCGGCTCCGCGACGGGCGAAGCGTGATCGTCAAGCGGATCACGCCCGAGACCGACCTGACGCTCGCGCTCTTCGACCAGTCGGTGTCTCGCGAGCTGCTGCTCTGGAGCTCCGGTGGGCTCGAGCGACTCCCTGACGCCGTGGGGCACGTCATCGTGGACGGCTGGACGGAGGGTGACGACACCACGGTCATCGTCATGCGCGACCTCGGGGACGCCGTGATGGGCTGGGACGACCGCCTCGATGCAGCCGCTTGCCGGTGGATGCTGGAGCGTCTCGGGGCCCTGCACCTGGCGTACCTGGGGGACCCGCCGGTCGAGGTTGCGCCACTGAGACCAGCGCTGGAGCTGTTCGCACCTCACCGGATCACCCGACTCGCCGATGCGGGCGACGAGCTGCTCGCAGCCGCCCTGCGCGGCTGGGAGTACTTCGCGGATCCTGACCTGGTGCCGCCCGACGTGTCCGAGGCGGTCTTCGCGCTGCACGCCGATGCGGAGCCACTCGCCGCAGCGCTGACCGGCGGGCCGGTCACGCTGGCTCACGGCGACCTGGCGACGGTCAACCTGGCGTTCGAGGGGGAGCGGCTGATCCTGCTCGACTGGGCCCTACCGGTCGCGGCGCCCGGCGCGTACGACGTGGCGCGCTTCCTGGTGACCTGCGCGCACGTGGTCGACCCCGACCCGGATGAGGTCATCGCGGTCTATCGCGAGGTCGCCGGCGCGGCGTACGACGACAGCTCGATGCGGCTCGCACTGCTCTCTGCGCTGTGCTGGCTGGGATGGAACAAGACCCTCGACATCGTGGAGAGCCACGACGAGGCGGTGCGGCACCGGGAACGCGTCAGCCTCGACTGGTGGGTCCAGCAAGCACGGACAACCCTGGAGAGTGGAGCACTGTGATGGATCTCGAGACCTTGTACCGGCGTACCGTCGAGAGCTGGACCGCGCGGGTGCAGACCGTCGGCTGCCGACCAGTGGACGGCCGTCACCCCCTGCGCGGACTGGGACGTCCGCGAGCTGGTCAACCACGTGGTCGGCGAGGACCTGTGGACCGAGCCGCTGATGCGTGGATCGACGATCGCCGAGGTGGGAGACCGCCTGGACGGCGACCTGCTCGGCGAGGACCCACGGACGTCCGCGCTCGATGCAGCGTCGCAGGCCACCGCCGTGGTCGCCGAGACGCTGCCGACGAACGGGAAGGTGCACCTGTCGTACGGCGACGAGGACATGACGGAGTACGTCGCCCAGCTGGCCGCCGACCACCTGATCCACGGCTGGGACCTGGCGGCAGCCACCGGTGGTGACACCGACCTCGACCCCGACCTGGTGGCCGACGTGGCCGCGTGGTTCGCCGAGCGCGAGGACAGCTACCGCTCGGCGGGGGCGGTAGCGGGCACGGGCGGCCGCGGTGGACGACGCACCAGTCGCAGCTGCTCGCGGCGTTCGGGCGCGACCCCGGCTGGCATACCGGGGCCTGATCTCGGCCGCGGTCAGCTCCGTCTGGCGAGGTGCAGCGTGAGGTCGGCCACCAGCGTCACCGTGGCAGGGAGCACGCCGCGGATCCGCTCGAAGACGTCCTGCCTGTCCGGCCTCCGACAGTCCCAGGTAGGCGGAGATGGTCGCGAGGTGGCTGACGTAGTCGCCGGACGACATCGCAATCCGACGCTCGATGGTGGACTGCTGTACGTCGACGAATCGGTCGTCCCTCATCAGCTCGGTGCCGGGCCACTGCAGCTCGCTCTCCGGGCGGCGTGCCGTCGGGCGACCACACGGCGTCGTCCACCAGGAGCTCAGCTCGGCCGCCCGCACCGCCTCCTCGACGCTGGGGTCGGCCAGGAAGAGCTGCCCGCCGAACGAGGCGAACGCTCCGTCGGCTCCAGCAGCGCGGCCACTCGGGACCAACGCCCGGTCGGCTCCGTCCAGTGCAGTGCCGCGGCGGCGAAGACCAGGGCGTAGGTCTGGTCGGGCGCCAGGTCCTCCAGCGCGCCTTGCACCGTCACGACCGTGGCCGGCACGTGCCGGACCAGCTCCGCCAACATCGCCGCATCCGGGTCTGTGGCGGTCACCGCGATCCCGCGCGCGGCGAACACCCGCGTGGCCTTGCCGGTGCCGGTGCTGATCTCCAGCGCGGTGCGCACCGGCCGGCCGGCGTACTCCAGCACGGCGTCGACAAGCTCGTCGGGATAGCCCGGCCGGTGCTGCTCGGTACGCCGCCGCGACGGCTCCGAAGCTCAGCGCCCGTTCACTCACCGGCTCAGGATCTCACCACTTCTCGTAGCCTGTGGCGGTGAGCGACGTGCTGGACGAGGGGCCGTCTTCCACGGCACGAAGGCCGATCTGCAGGTGGGGGAGCTGCTGACCGCCGGCTTCCGGTCGAACTACCGGCCCGAGATCGTGATGAACCACATCTACTTCACCGCCACTGCCGATGGTGCCGGGCTCGCCGCGGAGCTGGCCGCCGGTGACGCTGATCCCCGCGTGTACGTCGTCGAGCCCACCAGTGCCTTCGAGGACGACCCGAACGTGACCGACAAGAAGTTCCCCGGCAACCCGACCCGGTCCTACCGCAGCACCGAGCCACTCAGGGTCGTCGGCGAGGTCTTCGATGGAGTCGGCTCACACCCGAGGCGCTCCAGACCTGGCGCGACCGGCTGGCCGCGATCCTCGAGGACGAACGCGGCGAGATCATCAACTGACCGGCGGACGTCGGGATAGTTTGAGGCGTGTTCCATGTGATGTTCGTCGAGCCTCGTATTCCGCCCAACACCGGCAACGCGATCCGGATGGTGGCCGGGGCTGGGGCGACCCTGCACCTCGTCGAACCTCTTGGTTTCGATCTGGAGGAACCCGAACCTGAAGCGGGCAGGCCTGGACTACCACGACCTCGGCGTCGGTGGTGGTGCACCCGAATCTCGACGCCGCCCTGGCCAGCATGGCCTTGGCTACCGCGCGGGTGTTCGCCTTCACGGCTCACGCGAATCGTTGGTACACCGAGATCGAGTTCGAGCCGGGCGACGTCCTGCTCTTCGGGCCAGAACCGACGGGTCTGTCGGACGAGGTGCTGAAGTCACCTCCGGGTCACCGAGCGGGTCCGGATCCCGATGATGGCGGGTCCGCAGGTCGCTGAACCTCTGAATGAAGCTTGCGGCGGTGACCGACCAGGCTGGCGTCAGCAAGGCTTCGCCTGGCGCGGAACGCTGTACACGTCGTCAGTCCGAGGTGCAGACGCAGATCTGGATCGCCGCATCCCCGGTGAACGGGCGCCCCACCAGTCGCCGAAGCGCTCAAGCTGCTGAAGCCCGGCCGAGGACAGCAGCAGGGGAAGCTTCCCTGAGGGAGGATGTCTCTCGAAGCTTGGCCGGCGCTGGCGAAGTCGGGCTCGACGTCGGACGAGAAGGGCCACGTCCCGCGGGTCACCTGCGCGGCAGCGTCGTAGATCTCGGCGACATCAACCCTCACGGTGCCACGGTCGGGATCCACGAACGACAACGCGATGTTGCGGCCGCGTCGTACGCCGTCGGCCTCGGCAAGGAGGCGCACGTTCGGGTTGAACACGTCGAAGATGAAGCGCCCTTCGGGTGCCAGGTGCGCTCGCACGGATCGGAAGCAGCGCATGAGCATCGGCAGTCTCAGGCAGATGGAGCAATGAGTTGGCGGCGACGAACACGAGGTCGAACCTCCGGCCGATGTCGAAGTCACGCATGTCGCCCTGCACCCAGTCGACCGCCAGCGCGCGCTCGTCCGCCTTGCGCAGAGCCTCGGCGAGCATGTCCGACGAGAGCTCCAGGCCGGTGCACGGATGCCCGTCGGTGGCGATGGGGATCAGCTTCTGTCCGGTGCCGCACCCGAGTCTCCAAGACCGACCCGCCCTGCCGATCGGCCTCGGCGCGGTAGAAGTCGACGGCCCGCCCCGCCCCCGGGGAACAACCGGTCGTACAGCCTCGCATCCGAGTAGAAGCGTTCACTCATGATGCGCACCCTCCTTTGCCGGGCCGAACCGCGCAAGCAGCCCGGGCAGCCTCCGCCTAGGAGCCAGCGGTTGTGGGCCTACCGCCACCTCGGCTGGGCTGTCCACCCCCTGATGAAGAGTCCAACTCCGGGAGCAGCCGATCCAGCCACCCCGGCAGCCACCAGTTCGCGTCGCCCAGGAGCTTCATGGTGGCCGGGACGAGCACCAGGCGTACGACGGTCGCGTCGAGGAAGATCGCCGCGGCCAGTCCCACTCCCATCATCTTCACCACTGGGTCACTGCCGAGGACGAAGCCCGAGAAGACCGCCACCATGATCAGCGCGGCTGCGGTGATGGTGCGCCCGGTGCCGGCGATTCCCGCGAAAAGCGCGGGTGTTGTCGCCGTGGCGGCGGTGCTCCGCGCACCCGCGACAGCAGGAACACCTCGTAGTCCATGGAGAGACCGAACAGGATCGCGAACATGAACAGGGGGAATGAACGACACGATCGGCACCGTCGACTCCACGCCGATCAGGCCGGCCGCCCAGCCCCATTGGAAGACCATGACGTACACGCCGTACGCCGCACCCACGCTCAGCAGGTTCAGCAGGACCGCCTTCAGCGGCACCAGCACCGACCGGAAGAGCACCGTGAGCAAGAGGAACGACAGCAGCAGCACGGCCACCACGAATCGTGGCATCCGCTCCTGCACCCGGTCGCCGAGGTCGGCGAAGGTGGCCGTCTGTCCGCCGACATGGGCGGTCGCCGCAGTGCCGTCGAGCACCGTCGGGAAGACCTCGCTGCGGAGCCTCGCGAACAGCTCCTGGGTGGCCTCGTCCTGGGGCGAGGTGGTCGGCTGCGCCACCAGGGTCGCCACGCCTGCAGTGAGATCGATGGTGGGGTCGCCGACCGAGGTGATGCCCGGGTCGGCTGCCACGGCTTCGGCGAGCGACGGCACGACGGACCTGTCCTGCGAGATGTCGACCGCGGACACCACCAGCGGCCCGTTGGCCCCCGGGCCGAACCCGTCGGCGATGAGGTCGTAGGCCCGTCGTTCGGTCTCGACTCGGGTTTGGTCCCATCGTCCGGGAAGCCCAGGTTGAGCGCGAGAACGGGTGCTGCCAGAGCGATCATGAGGATCGCTCCTGCTAGGAGGTACGCCGTCGCGTTGCGGGTCACGTGGGCGCCCCACCGGTGCCAGCCGGTGCTCGGTCGGTGCGACCCATCTCGATCTGTCGCCGACGTCCGTTGATCCGGTGCCCCGCCAGTCCGAGAAGTGCCGACAGGGTGATCGAGGCGAGGACCATCACGAGCACCATCGCGGAGATGGCGACCCCACCACCGGTCACGAACGGGATCCCCGCGACGAGCAACCCGAGTATTGCCACGACGACCGTGCCGCCCGCGAAGATCACCGCCTGTCCGGCAGCCGCCATGGCTCGACCCACGGCCTCCGGGACCGGCATCCCCAGGGCCAGGTGCTCGCGGTGCCGGGTGACCAGGAAGAGCGCGTAGTCGATACCCACGCCGAGACCGACCATGGCCGCAAGCGGCGGCGCCCACGCCGGGATGTCGACCAGGTACGTCACCGGCTTCCTCCACCGAGGTGGCGCCGATGACAAGACCGAACAGCGCCATCCCGATCGGGAGACCTCATTGCTACGAAGGAGCCGAAGGCGATCAGGAGGACGATCATGGCAACGACTATCCCCGCGACCTCGCCGAGCCCGGTGGGTGCTTCCTCGAACGCGAAGAACAGATCGCCTCCGGTCTCCAGCGTCAGCGACGACTCGTCACGCAGGTCTGCTACGGCGTCCTTGAGGTGGTCCAGGTCGGAGGCGTCGAGGTGCTCGATCGCGGGGTACTGCACGCGCACGAGTGCGATGGTGCCGTCCGGCGAGACGTTGCTGGTCGTCCCGAGCGCGCGCGGGAGCGCCTCGAGAGCGGCCTCCACCGGGGCCAGCTGAGACGCAGCATCCTGGGCTTCGAGTACGA
>CAWJRK010000049.1:0-308811 GCA_963845215.1 uncultured Actinomycetota bacterium | reverse complement strand
CTCCTCGCCGCCGTCGGCCAGCGAATCCCAGTAGTAGTCGACCTCCGCCCGGTCGTGGCAGGTGATGCCGAAGGAGATCGCCTCGTGATCGGCGCAGCGCCGGCCCGCCGTTGATGCCCCGGAAGGTGATGCCGTTGAGCGTGAACTCCCCGGCCATCGCGGTGCCGGGCTCACCCGGGCCGGCCTCGGTGTAGCGGCTCAGGCGTCCGACCGACGAACCCGGGAAGATGGAGGTGTAGAAGGTCGCCGCCTCTTCGAGGTTGTCGTCGAACCAGAGGCAGGGGCTGATGAGCGTCATGCGCATTTCGACCGCCCATGGCGGCGAGACTCATCGGTGGGCGAAATTCGCCACAACCATCGGTCAAACCGGGGTGCGTCTACTAGGTGTAGTTCCCCGTGAGGTTGTGAACGCGGTCCGCGGGGACGAGGCCTTCTAGCCCGGTGTGGGGTCGGTGGTGATTGTAGAAGTGGAGCCAGTCGGCGTAGGTGGCCGCGCGGGCCTCGTTGTCGGCGTAGACCTCGGCGTAGGCCCACTCGGTCATCAGGGTGCGGTTGAAGCGTTCAACCTTGCCGTTGGTCTGGGGCCGATAGGGCCTGGTTCGACGATGTTGGATCTCTCCGAGGACATCGCGGAAGACCTGTGATCGATAGCAAGCGCCGTTGTCAGTCATCACGGCCCTGACCGCAATGCCGGCGCTGGCGAAGAAGGCATGTGCCCGGACCCAGAACTCTGCTGCTGTCTCCTTGCGTTCGTCGAGCAGTTGTTCGGAGTAGGTCAATCGCGTGAAGTCATCGACGGCGTGATGCAAGAACACATACCCGCGCGATCCGGCCGCACCGGCCCGCTTGGCCCGCTGACGGGCGGCATCAGCTTGACGGTCCTGCATCGAGCCGCGTCCGTGAACCCGCCACCCGCCACCGTCCGGGATACGGCCCAGCTTCTTGATGTCGACATGGACCAGCTCACCGGGCTCGCTCATCTCATAGCGGACCGGTTTCGACTTGCGAATCGGCAGGCCCGTGGCCTGGTCGAGGTAAGCAAGCAACGGCATCCGGTATCGCGCCAAGACCCGGCCAACAGTCGAGCGCGGAACACCGAGGTGATAACTGATCCGGTGCGGCCCCCAACGACGGCAATAGCGCAGCTTGACGATGCGACGCTCCAGCCGCTGAGCACAGCGCCGCGGGGACCTCTTCGGCCGGGACGGGCGATCAGTCATCGGCTGGCCCTCGCGGTAGCGACGCGCCCACTTCGACGCAGTGGCAGGCGAAACCTGGCATCGCTCTGCAGCGCGACGGATCGTCCAGCCGTCATCAACGATCAAGACCGCCAGACGACGACGTCCTTCCGGGGTCAGTGGGGCGTTAGCGTGAGTCACGAGGACCTCCAGTTGAGGGTTGGTGTGGTAACCCCCTCCGTACTGGAGGTCCTCGCTATTCGTCCACGCCCTGCCGTTCACAACCTCTGTAGGAACTACAACTAGGTGACGGAAGGAGCCGTGTGGACGACCGGGGGTTCACCGAGTGGGCAGCCGGCGTGGAACGCCAGCTGCTCCGATCGGCGTACCTGCTGACCGGCGACCTCCATCGCGCCCAGGACCTGGTGCAGGAGACGCTGGTCAAGGTGGCGCTCCGCTGGGGTCGCGTGGCTGCCGGCAACCCCACGGCTCACGCCCGCACGATCATCGTCCGCGACAACGTCTCGTGGTGGCGACGGCGACGGGAGTTCGCGGTGGCCGAGCCGTCGGACGTCGCCGCCATCAGCACCGACGGCCTACGTCACCTTCGCCCAGGGTCTGATCCGGAGATCTGATCCCTAGACTCGACACCGTGGACTTCTACTCCGCCTACGCCCACGGGTTCGCGCGGGTTGCCGCCTGCACGCTGCCGGTCGCGATCGCCGACCCGGCCACCAACGCGCAGCGGGTGATCGAGCAGGCGCGGCTGTGCCACGACGAAGGTGTCGCGGTGGCGGTGTTCCCCGAGCTCGCGCTGTCCGGCTACTCCGTCGACGACCTGTTCCTGCAGGACACCCTGCTCGAGGCGGTCGTGGCCGGGATCGAGGAGATAGTCGCCGCGAGCGCCGACCTCCTGCCGGTGATCGTGGTCGGGGCGCCGCTCGAGCATGGCACCCGGGTGCTCAACTGCGCGGTCGTGATCCATCGCGGGCGGGTGCTGGGGGTCGCGCCGAAGTCCTACCTGCCGACGTACCGGGAGTTCTACGAGCGCCGGTGGTTCGCCCCGGGTGACGACCGCCGCGGCGGCTTCATCGACCTCGCGGGCGAGACGGTGCCGTTCGGGCCCGACCTGATCTTCGCGGCCAGTGACCTGCCCGACCTCAAGATCCACGTGGAGATCTGCGAGGACATGTGGGTGCCGATCCCACCGAGCGCCGAGGCCGCGCTCGCCGGTGCGCACGTGCTGCTCAACCTGTCCGGCAGTCCGATCACCGTCGCCCGTGCCGAGGACCGCCGCCAGCTCGTGCGCAGCGCCAGCTCGCGCTGCTCCGCGGCGTACCTCTACTCGGCCGCCGGCCAGGGGGAGTCGACGACCGACCTGTCCTGGGACGGCCAGACCATGGTCTACGAGTGCGGCGACCTGCTGGCCGAGGGCGACCGCTTCCCCGAGGAGGCGCGGCGCACGATCGCCGACATCGATCTCGACCGGATCCGCCAGGAGCGGCTGCGGCAGGGCACGTTCGACGACAACCGGCGCACCTACGACGTCCGCGTGCGCGAGTTCCGCACCGTGGCCTTCGAGCTGCAGCCCCCGACCGGCGACATCGGGCTGCGGCGCAAGGTGGACCGCTACCCGTTCGTGCCCGACGACCCGGCCCGGCTCGCGCTCGACTGCTACGAGGCCTACAACATCCAGGTCTCCGGCCTCGAACAGCGGCTGTCGGCCATCGGTCAGCCCAAGATCATCATCGGCGTCAGCGGCGGTCTCGACTCCACCCACGCCCTGATCGTCGCGGCGAAGGCGATGGACCGCCTCGGGCGGCCGCGCAGCGACATCCACGCCTTCACGATGCCGGGGTTCGCGACAGGTGAGGCCACCAAGTCATACGCCACCCGGCTGTCGGAGTCCCTCGGCGTGAACTTCGAGACCCTGCCGATCACCGAGGCAGCCGGACAGATGCTGAAGGACCTCGGCCACCCCTACGCCAAGGGCGAGGAGGTCTACGACATCACCTTCGAGAACGTCCAGGCCGGCCTGCGTACGGACTATCTGTTCCGGCTCGCCAACCACCGCGGCGGCATCGTGCTCGGCACCGGCGACCTGTCCGAGCTCGCGCTCGGCTGGTGCACCTACGGCGTGGGCGACCAGATGTCGCACTACAACGTCAACGGCGGCGTGCCGAAGACCCTGATCCAGCACCTGATCCGCTGGGTGATGGACACCGGCCAGTTCGAGGCCGAGACCAACGAGGTGCTCGAGGAGATCCTCGGCCCAGGAGATCACCCCCGAGCTGATCCCGTCGCGCGAGGACCAGCTGCCGCAGCGCACCGAGGACTCGACCGGCCCCTACTCGCTCCAGGACTTCACGCTCTTCCACGTCATCCGGCGCGGCTTCCGGCCGAGCAAGATCGCGTTCCTGTCGTGGCACGCGTGGCACGACGCCGAGGTGGGGGAGTGGCCGCCCAACTTCCCCGAGGAAGGGCGGGTGGCCTTCGACCTGGAGACCATCCGGGCGTGGCTGGAGGTCTTCGTGAAGCGGTTCTTCGCCAGCCAGTTCAAGCGCTCTGCCCTGCCCAACGGCCCCAAGGTCAGCGCCGGCGGCACCATGTCGCCCCGCGGTGACTGGCGGATGCCCTCCGACGCGAGTGCGGCGGCCTGGCTGGCCGAGCTGGAGAACGTGCCGACCGACTGATCAGGGCGTGACGGCGTCCTCCCGGTGGTGATACATCGTGGCCAGCCGAGCCAGGGCGAGCGCGCCGATCACCAGTCCGGCGTCACGAAGGGCGATGTCGTAGAACGTCTCCGTCGAGATCAGGTTGACGATGATGGCTGCGAGCCACAGGGCGACCACGTACCCGCCCACCCGCGGCATCAGGAACACGAGTACGGCGCCGGCGATCTCGATGGCGCCTACCCACAGCATCGCGTCCGCGGCGGTGCCGGGGACGAGGTCGTTGACCCAGGCGGCGAGGTATCCCTCCCAGTTGTCGTTCATCACGCCGGCGAACTTGTCCAAGCCGGCCAGCAACGGGATGAGGATGAACGTGACCCAGAGCATCAGGTAGGCCTGGCGGGCGGGTTCGGTGTGGTTGATGGTGGCGATGTCGTGCATCTCGTCCCGCATGTCGTGGACGATGTCGTGCCAGACGTGAGTAGCCATGGCACTCGCTCCCTTCTCTAGGGGACATTATTTTTGACGGTAGACCCGATTTCGGGTTTCGGCAAGAGTTCTGTCTGTTAGAAAGGTGCCCATGACCGACGACGGATTCGCCCAGCGAGTGACCAGGCTGGGCGCACTGGCCGACCCCCTTCGCCGGAGGCTCTACCACTTCGTGGCCGAACAGCCGGACGCGGTCAGCCGCGACCAGGCCGCCGACGTGGTCGAGGTGCCCCGCCACACCGCGAAGTTCCACCTCGACCGGTTGGTCGACGAGGGACTCCTGGTCACCGAGTTCCGCCGACTCACGGGTCGCAGCGGCCCCGGAGCCGGGCGGCCGGCCAAGCTCTACCGACGCTCCGCGCGCGAGGTCACGGTGAGCGTGCCCAGCCGGCGCTACGACCTCGCCGGGCAGGTGCTCGCGGATGCCGTGGAGCGCTCGCTTGCCGGCGTACCGATGGCCGAAGCCGTTTTCCAGGCGTCCGACAACGCCGCCCGCATCGTGGTCGAGGCGACCGACCCCCAGGACAACAACCCCCTGAGCCGGATCGGGGAGGTGCTGGCCGCCCTTGGCTACGAACCCAGGGTCGAAGCCGGCCAGTCGAAGGAGTCCGAAGAGCTGATGCTGGCCAACTGCCCGTTCGACCGGCTGGCCAAAGAGCACCGCGACCTGATCTGTGGCATGAACCGCGAGTTCGTCGACGCGGTCGCGCGGCGTCTCGGCTGCGACGGCGTAGAGGCTCGGCTACGTCAGGACGAGACGCGCTGCTGCGTGCGGGTGGCCCAGCGGTCCGGCCAGGAGTCGTAGCAACTTCCCGAGCTCGCGACAACAAAGTCGTCCCCGACCTCGTCTCCCCTCGGACACCAGTTCCACGACACGAAGGAGACACGAATGACTCGGCAACCGTGGGGACGACTGGCGGCAGCAGCACTCATGGCGCTGACCGCCGTCACGTCACTCGCTTCGGCGGGCAGCGCCACGACGACGACCGAATCCACGACGGTGGTGACGTTCGTGGCACCCGACTGCGACGGCTGCAAGATCAGCCTGATCCACGCCACGTGGGACGACAACGACGAGTTCTGGGAGTCGGGGCGGAAGACCGTCCGCGACGGAGAGGTGACGTTTCGAGTCCCGACGGAGCTGACGCGCGGCATGTCGGTCGCGATCCGAGCTCCGTGGGAGGGCAGCCACCGGCTACGTCACCAACGTGGCGTTCAAGTACGCCGGCCAGGAGACGGGTGACCGGGTGACGTTCAGCGATGCCCGGCACGCGCGCAAGGCCTCCGCCTGCTGGGCTGGTACGACGGCCGAGTCCGTCACCATCAGGCTGGCCACCCGACACGCCATCGTGCCCGGCTACGACGGGCGGCGCACTCCGGCCGCCCTCGTCTACGCCACGGTCACCCAGGACGCGATGGTCCCGATGAACAAGACCCACCACGGCATCCTCGGCTCCCAAGACGTCGGCATCTGCGGACGTCGCTGACCTTCGAAATCACACAGCGGACTCCGGGAGCCCCGACTGACACGCTGGCCATAGGCTGGCGCATGGGCAAGCAGGAAGACTTCGTACTCCGCGCACTCGAAGAGCGCGACGTCCGGTTCGTCCGGCTGTGGTTCACCGACGTGCTGGGGTACCTGAAGTCGGTCGCGGTGGCGCCGGCGGAGCTCGAGGGCGCCTTCGCTGAGGGCATCGGGTTCGACGGTTCGGCGATCGAGGGCTTCGCCCGGGTCTACGAGGCCGACATGCTCGCCAAGCCCGACCCGTCGACGTTCCAGATCCTGCCGTGGCGGGGCGACGGCCCGGCGACCGCGCGGATGTTCTGCGACATCGTGATGCCCGACGGCTCCGCGTCGTACGCCGACCCGCGCAACGTGCTCAAGCGGACTCTGGCCAAGGCGGCCGAGAAGGGCTTCACCTTCTACACCCACCCCGAGATCGAGTTCTACCTCTTCAAGGACGCCCCGGAGTCGGGCGTCGAGCCGGTGCCGGTCGACCGCAGCGGCTACTTCGACCACACCGCCCAGTCGTTCGGCTCCGACTTCCGCCGCGAGGCGATCACGATGCTCGAGTCGATGGGCATCTCGGTGGAGTTCAGCCACCACGAGGGCGGGCCCGGCCAGCAGGAGATCGACCTGCGCTACGCCGACGCGCTCACCACCGCCGACAACGTGATGACGTTCCGCACGGTGATCCGCGAGGTCGCGCTGAGCCAGGGCATCTGGGCGACCTTCATGCCGAAGCCGTACACGACCCACCCGGGCTCGGGCATGCACACCCACGTCTCGCTGTTCGAGGGCGACTCCAACGCCTTCTACGAGGCCGGCTCGGAGTACCAGCTCTCGAAGACCGGGCGCTCGTTCATCGCCGGCGTGCTGCAGCACGCCCCCGAGCTCAGCGTCGTCACCAACCAGTGGGTCAACTCCTACAAGCGGATGATGTGGGGCGGTGAGGCGCCGTCGTACATCTGCTGGGGCCACAACAACCGCTCGGCGATGATCCGGGTGCCGATGTACAAGCCGCTCAAGGGCCAGTCGACCCGCATCGAGCTGCGCACCATCGACGCCGCCTGCAACCCCTACCTCGCCTTCGCGGTGGTGCTCGCGGCCGGGATGAAGGGCATCGAGGAGGGCTACGAGCTGCCGCGCGAGGCCGAGGACGACGTGTGGTCGCTGACCGAGCGCGAGCGCCAGAGCCTCGGCATCGAGCCGCTCCCGAAGAGCCTCTACGACGCGATCGGCATCGCCGAGAAGTCCGAGCTGCTCGCCGACACCCTGGGGGAGCACGTCTTCGACTTCTTCCTCCGCAACAAGCGCGCCGAGTGGGACGAGTACCGCGGCCAGGTCTCCGCCTTCGAGCGCGACCGCATGCTGCCGGTGATCTGAGCCTCGGATGAACGACCGCTGTGGTCTACGGCGCCGACCGCGTCCGCCGCATCCGGACCGCCCTCGGCGTCGCCGTCGGGCTCGGGGTGGTCACCGGGGTCATCGCGCTGCTGGTCGCCACCCAGGTCGACGAGGACGGTGCGGCCACGTACGCCGTCGTGCTCGGCATCGTGTCCGTTCGGCTCGATCCTCTGGGCCGTGATCAGCTGGCGGCTGCTCGAGATGCCGACCCGCACCGCGAAGCGGGCCGTGATCCTCACCGGGGCGCTGCTGCTCCTCTTCGCGCTGCCGACGTTCCAGGTCGTCGTCGGCCTGTTCTACGTCGTGCTGGGCCTGGTGCTGATCTTCCTGGCCGTGGTCGCCGACGAGGGCGCCGCGACATGACCGTGCGGGTGCTGGTCGTCGAGCACGACACGCACTGCCCGCCGGCGCTGTTCGGCACGTGGCTGGCCGACGCCGGCGCGGTGGTCGAGGTCTGTCGCCCGTACGTCGGCGACCAGCTGCCCGTCCATCACCGGACCACGACGCGCTGCTCGTGCTGGGCGGGCCGATGGACGCCGACGACGACAGCCACGCGTGGCTGGAGCCCACCCGGGCGCTGATCCGGGCGGCCGCCGAGCGGCAGGTGCCGACGCTCGGCATCTGCCTCGGTCACCAGCTCTGCGCCCTCGCCTTCGGAGGCACGGTCGGGCGCAACCCGCTCGGCCAGCAGGTCGGCCTGCACGAGATCGGCTGGACCGACGCCGCGAGCCGACGACGCGCTGCTCGGGCCGCTCGCGACCGGCGGCCGCGGCGTGCACTGGAACGACGACCTCGTGCTCGAGCTGCCGGCCGACGCCGTCCCGCTCGCCCTCACGCCTCGCGGCGAGGTGCAGGCGGCTCGCTTCGCGCCGACGGTCTGGGGCGTGCAGTGGCACCCCGAGGTCGACGTCGCGGTGCTGCGAGTCTGGGCCGACGAGGACGCCGAGCGGCACCTGGCGGGCGGGATCGACCAGGAGCGGGTGCTCGCCGAGATCGGCCGGGCCGAGCGCGAGCTCGAGGCCACCTGGCGACCGCTGGCCGAAGGGCTGGTGCGGGCGACCCAGCGGACGCCCGGATGAGCCGGCCCGTCACGACCAAGGGCAACCTGCTCCGGCTGGGCTTCCAGGACGCCGAGGCGGCGCTCGACTCGCTGCGGCAGCTGGGCGGCGGCACCGAGCCGCTGGTCGCGATCCTGTCGCGGACGGCGGACCCCGACGCCGCCCTCACCGCCCTGGTCCGGCTGGTCGAGGCCGCCGACGACCCCGAGGACGCTGCTGCGGGCCGTGTGCGACGACGAGGGCACCGCGATGCGCCTGCTGTGCGTGCTCGGCGCCAGCACCGCTCTGGCCGACCACCTGGTGCGCCACCCCGAGCACTGGCGCGAGCTGCGCGACCCGACCCTGGGCTCGACCCGCCCGGCGGCGTACGCGATCCGCGAGGGGTTGCTCGAGGCGGTCGGTGCCGACCCGCGACGCGTCGGCGCCGGTGGCGACGCTGGCCGACGACGAGGCCGTGGACGCGCTGCGGGTCGAGTACCGCCGGGTGCTGCTCCGGCTCGCCGCGCGCGACCTCGCCCACGACCTCGCCGTCGACGACGCCGCCGCCGAGCTGTCCGACCTCGCGGCCGGCACGCTCGAGGCCGCCCTGGCCATCGCCCGGCAGCGGGTGGGGGAGTCGGCCGCGCTGGCGCGCCTCGTCGGTGATCGCCATGGGCAAGTGCGGCGGCCACGAGCTCAACTACGTCTCCGACGTCGACGTGATCTTCGTGCACGAGCCGGCCGACGGCGCCGACGAGGCCGAGGCGACCCGGGCGGCCACCCAGCTCGCCAGCCACCTGATGCGCGTCTGCTCCGACCAGACCGGCGAAGGCACGATCTGGCCGGTCGACGCGGCGCTGCGGCCCGAGGGCAGCGCCGGGCCGCTGACCCGCACGCATCGCCAGCCACCGCGGCTACTACGAGCGCTGGGCCAAGACCTGGGAGTTCCAGGCGCTGCTCAAGGCGCGCCCGGTGGCCGGTGACCTCGCGCTCGGTGCCGACGTACGTCGACGATGGTCAGCCCGATGGTGTGGCAGGCGGTCGAGCGCGAGGGTTTCGTCGGCGACACCCAGGCGATGCGGCGCCGGGTGCTCGAGCACATCCCGGCCCGGGAGGCCGACCGGCAGCTGAAGCTCGGGTCCGGCGGGCTGCGCGACGTCGAGTTCGCCGTCCAGCTGCTGCAGCTGGTGCACGGCCGCACCGACGAGACGCTGCGGGCGCCGACGACGCTCAGCGCGATCGCGCAGCTGACCCGCGGGCGGCTACGTCGGCCGGGACGACGGCGAGGCGCTGCACGAGTCCTACGCGTTCCTGCGCACGCTGGAGCACCGCATCCAGCTGCACCAGCTGCGGCGCACCCACGTCGTGCCTGCCGACGAGGAGTCGCTGCGCCGGCTCGGTCGCAGCATGGGGTTCGTCAAGGAGCCCGACGTCGCGCTCGACAAGGCCTGGCAGCACCACCGCCGCGAGGTGCGCCGGCTGCACGAGAAGCTGTTCTACCGCCCGCTGCTCGAGGCCGTCGCCAAGATCCCCGAGACCGATGTGCGCCTCTCCTCCGAGGCCGCCGGCGACCGGCTGGCCGCGCTCGGCTACTCCGATCCGGCGGCCGCGCTGCGCAACCTCGAGGCGCTGACCAGCGGCGTCACCCGCACCGCCAACATCCAGAAGGCGCTGCTGCCCGCGATGCTCCAGTGGTTCGCCGAGTGCGCCGACCCCGACGCCGGACTGTTCGGCTTCCGGCGGATCAGCGAGGCGCTGGGTCGCACGCCGTGGTACCTCAAGACGCTGCGCGACGAGGGGCAGGTGGCCGAGCGGCTGGCCCGGGTGCTCGCCACCTCCCGCTACGCCACGACCCTGCTCGAGACCGAGCCGCAGGGCGTGCAGATCCTGGCCGGCGAGCTCACGCCGCAGCCCGCCGACGCGCTGACCGAGGAGATGCTCGCCTCGTCGAGCCGCCAGGAGGACGTCGAGAAGGCGGTGCGCGCGATCCGGGCGGTACGCCGGCGCGAGCTGTTCCGGCTCGCCGCGGGCGAGGTCCTCGGGCTCACCGACGTCGCCGACGTGGGCGCCGGCCTGTCCCGGCTCACCGACGCGACGCTCGAGGCGACCCTGGTCTCGGTGAGCAAGGCCGTGCAGGAGCAGCGCGAGCTCGACGAGCGGCCCACCCGCCTGGCGATCGTGGCGATGGGTCGCTACGGCGGCTTCGAGCTCTCCTACGGCAGCGACGCCGACGTGATGTTCGTGCACCAGCCGCGAGCCGGGCGTCGACCAGCAGGTCGCCACGGCGTACGCGCAGGCGGTGGCCAACGAGATCCGGCGCCTCCTGGCCCTGCCCGGTGGCGACCCGCCGCTGGAGGTCGACGCCGGACTGCGCCCGGAGGGCAAGCAGGGACGCGCTGGTGCGCACGCTCGACTCCTACGCCGCCTACTACGCGAAGTGGTCGAAGGTCTGGGAGTTCCAGGCGCTGCTGCGGGCCGACGCGGTCGTCGGCGATCCCGAGCTGCGCGACCAGCTTCCACGAGCTGATCGACCCGCTGCGCTTCCCCGAGGACGGGATCAGCGACGACGACGTGTTCGAGGTCCGCCGGATCAAGGCGCGGATCGACAACGAGCGGCTGCCCCGCGGCGGCGACCCCCAGCTGCACTTCAAGCTCGGGCGAGGCGGGCTGGCCGACATCGAGTGGACCGTGCAGCTGCTGCAGATGCAGCACGCCGGCCGGGTGCCGAGCCTGCGCACGCCGCAGACCCTGGCCGCGCTCGAGGCCGCTCGCGAGGCCGACCTGATCAGCGCCGAGGACTGCGACCTCCTGTGCGAGGGCTGGCGCACGGTCAGCCGGCTGCGCAACGCGGTGACCCTGGCTCGTGGCAAGGGCAGCGACCACCTGCCCGGCGAGGCGAGGGAGCGGGCGGCGGTCGCCAGCATCATGGGCTACCCGCCCGGCTCGACCGACCAGATGGTCAACGACTACCTGCGGACGACGCGGCGGTCCCGCTCGGTCGTCGACCGGATCTTCTGGGAGTGACTCCGTCAGTGAGGCGGTGAGGTCAACGTGACGCTCCTGTATCAGCTGGTGTTGCGTCGGGTGCCGGCCCTCGGCATGGTTCGGGACCGGCTGACCGCAGCTCGTGTGGAGCCAACCGGACTAGGTCTCGAGCGGTGGGCCGGCGTGGCCGGCGAGCATCACCCAGCTCTTGTGGGCGCGCACCCAGACCTGCGTCACCGGCATCCGGATGCTCAGCTCCTCGCCGTCGCGCACCACGGTGTCGTCGGCCGTGCACAGCAGGATCGCGGTGTCGCCGACCACGGTGACCTCGGGATCCTCCAGCCGCTGTTTCACCCAGCGCAGCGTGCGGGTGTTGGCCAGCACGTAGCTCTCCCGGTCGTGGCGCTCACCCCTGTGCGAGGTCCATCGGAACTCCGGGTGCAGCAGCCGACGCAGCCGGTCCGGCTCTCCCTCGGCCAGCGCCGACGCGCGAGCCTCCGCCACCCACAGCACCTCATCGGCCTGGTTCACCGAAACCACGGTACCGGTGGTGTTCTCCGGACGTGGCGCAGATGTGGCTCCTACTCCCGGGCCAGTGCCAATCCCTCTCGGGAGACACCGACACCTCTCCCGGGAACAGATCATGAGCACCCCAGCCTTCGTGTCGGCACGTTCGTCAGCACCATCAAGCCTGGGAGTGGCGGCCAGCGCGCTCACCGTGCCCGCGGGCGTGACGAGTAGTCGTCGCCTCCTGTCACCTCGACGAAACAATTGCGACATGCCTCGGATCTAGCCTCGCAGGACGCCCACCACCCGAGGTGGGGCACGTTGAGGAGTCCGACTTGAGCGCCAATCCCGTCCGCCTGCAGGCCATCACCTCGGTGGAGGCCTACGTGCCGCCGCCGATCAGCTTCGATCCCGGCGAGGAGCCGGGCGAGATCTTCGGCGAGAACGTCTTCAGCCTCACGGTGATGCAGCGACGGCTGCCGAAGAACGTCTACAAGTCCGTGGTCTCCACCATCGAGCGGTCCACTCCGCTGGACCCCGACGTCGCCGACGCCGTGGCCTCGGCCATGAAGGACTGGGCGATGGAGAAGGGCGCGACCCACTACGCCCACGTGTTCTACCCGCTGACCGGCCTGACCGCGGAGAAGCACGACAGCTTCCTCGACCCCGTCGGCGACGGCACCGCGTTCGCGTCCTTCTCGGGCAAGACCCTGACCCAGGGCGAGCCGGACGCGTCGAGCTTCCCCAACGGCGGGCTCCGCAACACGTTCGAGGCGCGCGGCTACACGGGCTGGGACGTGATGAGCCCGGCGTACGTGCTGGAGAACCCCAACGGCAACACCCTGTGCATCCCGACCATCTTCATCTCGATGACCGGTGAGGCCCTGGACCACAAGACCCCGGTGCTGCGTTCGCAGCAGGCGATGTCGGCCCAGGCCAAGCGGGTGCTCACTCTCTTCGGCCACGACGAGCCCGAGAACGTCGTCGCCTACTGCGGCCCCGAGCAGGAGTACTTCCTGGTCGACAGCCACTTCTTCCTGGCCCGCCCCGACCTGCTCAACGCCGGCCGCACGCTCTTCGGGGCGAAGCCGCCGAAGGGCCAGGAGTTCGACGACCACTACTTCGGCGCGATCCCCGAGCGCGTGCTCGGCTTCATGATGGACACCGAGCGGGAGCTGTTCAAGCTCGGCATCCCCGCCAAGACGCGGCACAACGAGGTGGCGCCCGGCCAGTTCGAGGTGGCGCCGATGTTCGAGCGGGCCAACGAGGCCTCCGACCACCAGCAGCTGCTGATGACGACGTTCAAGGCCATCGCCAAGAAGCACGGGATGGAGTGCCTGTTCCACGAGAAGCCCTTCGCCGGTGTCAACGGCTCGGGCAAGCACGTGAACTTCTCGCTCGGCAACAGCGCCCAGGGCAACCTCCTGCTCCCCGGCGACACCCCGCACGACAACGCCCAGTTCCTGGTGTTCTGCGCCGCGGTGATCCGGGCGGTCCACAAGTACGGCGGCCTGCTGCGCGCCTCGGTGGCCTCGGCCTCCAACGACCACCGCCTCGGCGCCAACGAGGCCCCGCCGGCGATCATCTCGATCTTCCTGGGTGACCAGCTCGCCGACGTCTTCGACCAGATCGCCAAGGGCGGTGCGAGCCGCTCGAAGGAGAAGGGCACGCTCATCATCGGCGTCGACACGCTGCCCGACCTGACCAAGGACCCTGGCGACCGCAACCGGACCTCGCCGTTCGCGTTCACCGGCAACCGGTTCGAGTTCCGCGCACCCGGCTCGCTGCAGACCGTGGCCGTGCCGATGGTCATGCTCAACACGATCATGGCCGAGGCGCTCGACTTCTGCGCCACCACGCTCGAGGAGGCGGTCGCCGCCGGCACCGACTTCAACGAGGCGGTGCAGACCCTGCTCGCCGACATCGTCGCCGAGCACGGCGCGGTGATCTTCAACGGCAACGGCTACTCCGACGAGTGGCAGGTCGAGGCGGAGCAGCGTGGGCTGAAGAACCTGCGCACCACGGTCGACGCCCTGCCCGAGCTGATCTCTCCGGAGGCGCTCGAGCTGTTCGGCAAGTACGCCGTGTTCAGCGACCGGGAGATGCACAGCCGCTACGAGATCGGCTGCGAGCAGTACCTGCTCACGGTCGCCGTCGAGGCCAACCTGACCCTGGAGATCGGCACGACCACGATCCTGCCGGCCGCCCTGCGCTACCAGACCGAGCTGGCCCAGAACGTCGCCGCGCTGAAGGCGGCCGGTGTCGACGCCGACCTGGCGACGCTCGAGTCGGTCACCGCGCCGATCACCGACCTCAAGGCCGGTCTGGCGACGCTCGCCGCGGCGATCGGGCACGAGCACGCGGCCGACCCGCTCGAGGCGGCGACCTTCGTGCGCGACACCGTGCTGCCCGCGATGGCGTCGGTGCGAGAGGCCGCCGACACCCTCGAGACGCTGATCGCCGACGACCTGTGGCCGCTCCCGACCTACCAGGAGATGCTCTACATCCTCTGACCGCTGATTGACGCGCTAGGTTTCGGCGCGTGGATCTGCGCATCAGCGACACCTTCGCCGGCAAGACCGTCCTCGTCACCGGGGCATCGTCAGGTCTCGGCGCCGCTGCGGTACGCCGGTTCGCGGCCGGCGGCGGGTCGGTGTACGCCGCGGCCCGCGACCAGCAACGACTGGCCGAGGTGGCGGCCTCGTGTTCCGACCTACCGGGTGAGGTGCGGTTCGGGCCGACGGACGTCGCGTCGCCCGACGACTGCCGGGCTGCCGTCGATGCCGCGGTCTCGGCGTACGGCCGGCTCGACGTGCTGGTCAACAACGCCGGCCGCCACGACTTCCGGATCACGACAGAGGTCACCGACGACGAGTGGGCACACGACATCGCGGTGAATCTCAGCGGCGCGTTCTTCATGTCCCGCGCGGCGATCCCGCACCTGCTCGAGGCCGGCGGCAACATCGTCAACGTGGCGTCCGTCGCCGGCATCCACGGCGAGGCCTACTCGGCGGCGTACACGGCGGCCAAGCACGGGATCGTCGGGCTGACCAAGGCCCTGGCCGTCGAGTACCTGAAGTCACCGCTGCGCGTGAACTGCGTCTGTCCCGGCGGCATGGACACCCCTCAGGTGCACACGATCGACGTGCCCGCCGGCGCCGACTGGGACCTGATCATGCGGATCTCGGCGGCCCGCGGCTTCATGAGCGCCGACAGCGTCGCGGCCGTCGTGGCCTTCCTCGCCTCCGACGACGCCTCGTCGGTGCACGGCAGCATCCAGCTGGTCGACCACGGTCACCTGGCCGGCTGACGCTCTCGCGGTGTCGTGCTCGGTCGCGTCGATGATGGGCAGCGTCGCGAAATACTTCTGTCGGTGATGTCGAAGAGGCAGGATGCCGTTCGACGTATGGGCGAGTCGGCCACCGAACAGCGGATGGCCCGAGACAGAGGAGCGAGCAATGCCGCGGTTCATGGGTTTCGTGAGGATGCAAGAAGGCATCGGAATGCCGCCTCAGGCGCTGTTCGACGCGATGGACACCTACATCGGCGAGCAGGCTGCCGCCGGGAGCGTTCCTCGACGGAGGCGGTCTCTTCGGCATCGATGACACCGTCAACTTCGTCGTCAGCAAGGGCGGGACCACCCGCGTCGACGGTCCCTACGCCGAGGCGAAGGAGGTCGTCGGGGGATGGTCGCTGCTGCAGTACGACACCCTCGAGGAGGCGATCGCCGGACAGCAGGAGTTCGCCGAGCTGCACGCGAAGCACTGGCCCGAGTGCGAGATGGTCGCGACCCTGCGCCAGATCTCGGACGAGGCGCCGCAGGCCTCCGACGCCTGACCTCTCCGTCAGATCGGCCGTGCGGCCGGCCAGGAGCACCCGTCCTAGGCTGGCCGTATGGCCGAGACCACCACGGAGACGATCACCGCCACGTGGCGCAACGAGTCCGCGCGACTGGTCGGCGCCCTGACCCGGATGACCCGGGATCTCGACCTCGCCGAAGACCTGGCCCAGGACGCGCTGGTGAGCGCGCTCGAACGATGGCCGTCGGACGGCGTGCCCAACAACCCCGGCGCGTGGTTGATGACCACCGCCAAGCGACGCGCGATCGATGGCTTCCGGCGTGCCGACGCCCTGCGGCGCAAGACCGACGAGCTGGGTCATGGCCTGAGGGAGGAGGACGCGATGCCCGATCTCTCCTCGCAGGTGGACTTCATCGAGGACGACGTCCTCCGCCTCATCTTCCTGTCCTGCCATCCGCAGCTGTCGCCGGAGTCGCGGGCGGCGCTGACCCTCCGCCTGGTCGGCGGGCTGAGCACCGCCGAGATCGCACGTGGCTTCCTGGCCGCCGAGTCGGCGATGGGCCAGCGGATCTCCCGGGCGAAGAAGTCGCTCAGCGAGGCCCGCGCGGAGTTCGAGCTGCCCGTGGGCGACGGAGCGCACCGAGCGGCTCGACGACGTGATGGCCGTCGTCTACCTGATCTTCAACGAGGGCTACACCGCGACCGCGGGCGAGGACTGGATCCGTCCTGAGCTGACCAACGAGGCGATCAGGCTGGCCCGGATGCTTGCCGAGCTGATGCCGGACGAGCCAGAGGTGCACGGGCTGCAGGCGCTGCTCGAGCTGCAGGCGTCGCGAGGCCCGGCCAGGATCGACGGTGAGGGGCGGCCGGTGCTGCTCGACGACCAGGATCGCAGCCGCTGGGACCAGCTGCTGATCCGGCGCGGCCTGGCCGCCCTGGAGCGCGCCGAACAGCTGGCCGCGCGCGGGAAACCGGTCGGCCGCTACTTCCTACAGGCCGCGATCGCGTCCCGGCACGCGCGTGCCGTCACACCCGAGGAGACCGACTGGCCCGCCATCGCGCGCCTGTACGACGTGCTCGCCGAGGCCGCACCCGGCCCGATCGTGGAGGTCAACCGCGCCGTCGCGCACGGGCGTGCGTCCGGACCGGACGCCGGACTTGCCGTGCTCGACCAGGTTCCCCGACGGGCGCGCTGGAGGGCTCGCACCTGCTGCCCAGCGTGCGCGGCGACCTGCTCGCCCGGGCCGGCCGCCACGCCGAAGCGGCCGAGTCGTTCCGCGAGGCGGCCTCGCTCACCCGCAACGAGAGCGAACGGGACTTGCTTCTGGGCCGGGCGGAGGAGTCCGAGAAGGCACTGCTGACGTGACGCCGAGTCGAGACGCCGGCTCAGGTCCTACTGCGAGCTGTCGAGGCCCGCGACGAACTCCGCGATCCCGTCAGCGCACGGCCCGGGCACGTCGGGCTCCCCGGGGCAGGTCACCTGGCGCGAGTCGGGGCTGCTCGGCAACCAGAAGCTCTCGTTCTCGGCGCTGGCCTCCCCGTCGCTCGGGGTGACGAGCAGCAGCGGGGCGTCGAACCGTGGCGGGTCCTTCGCGAACCTGTTCTCGAAACCACCCACGACGTCGAGGTGCTCGGTGTTGCCGGGGAAGTCCCAGACGAGCTCGGGCTCGCTCTCTGGAGTGAACTCCGCCGACGGAGCCGGCGTGTCGAGTACGACGACGCCGATCACGTCGTCGGGGATCGCCTCCGCGTAGTGGGTGACGATCATGCCGCCGAACGACCGGCCGACGAGCACGAGTGGCCCCGTGAGTTCTGCAGCCTCCAGCAACGCGTCCGCCTCCGTGACCACGTCGTCGGCGTCACGGCGTTCCCGGGGCGCGGGATCGCTCCGACCGGTGCCTGCGCGGTCGTAGGTGCACACGCGGGTGCTGCCGGCGAGCGCTCCGACAACGCCGGAACCCGTCCACTCCTCGATGTTGACCCCACCGGTCTCGAGCAGGACGGTCGGCGACCCCTCGCCCCAACAGACCAGTGCCAGCGTCCTGTCTCCGTCGACCGGATAGCTGCCCTCGAGCGAAGGCTCCGACGCTGGATCGACGGAGATCGAGGGGGACGGGGAATGGGAGCTCGGATCGGCGCCCGTCGGATCACCGTCGTCGTCTCCGCAGGAACCGAGGGCCGCTGCGATCACCAACAGCAGCGGCACGGCAACCAAGGATCGGGTCATGATCGTGTCCGTCCCTCAGCCGGTCTTCGCCCAGGGCTTGAGCACGTACGGTGTCGGGGACACCCCGAGCGAGTCGTCGCGCTCGAGCACGAGCTCGTCGCCGTCCATCGAGTAGCGCATCGCGAACGCCTCGCCGTTGTCGAGGGTGAGGCGTAGGGCCTCATCCTCGACGACGAACCTGCCCGATATCGAGTACTCGTCCCGCGGGTTCGCCTGGCTGAAGGTGAACTCGCCGTTGCCGAGCGTGAAGGTGAAGGCTCCCCAGTTCTGATCGTTGACCTCGTCGGGGTCGTAGAGGAGCGGAGAGCTCGCCAGCTCGTCCTCGGTGATGCTCTTCGTCCACGTCCCGTCGAGGGCCGTGGACACTGCTTCCGTCGGGTCCGTCGACGGTGCTGGCTCGTCCCGGAAAGTGACGGTCCCGAGCATCTCCTCGAACGCCGCGAACTCCTGGGCAGCGTCGTCGGTGTCGGGCGCCCCGCTGTGGCGGAGCCAGACGAGGAGAGTCGTGTCGCCGAGGTCCACGACCGCAATTCGCAGAGGGAGCTCCGGCTGCACGCCGTAACAGTCCCCTGCCTCGAGGCCCTCGGCCGGGCAGCCCAGCAAACCGTCCAGCGCGTCAGCGGCCGATGCTGTCACCAGGGTGGCCGGCTCGCCGCCGACGGTCGTCTCGGTGGTGTCGGTGAAGGTCGTGCCGTGCTCGCTCTGCGACAGGAGGTAGGCGAGGTAGTCCGCTGGCGGAGGCGTGGGGTCCGTGTCTCCGGGTTGGTAGACCTCCACGGGGACGAGGAACCGCACAGCCGGTTCCTCCCCCAGCTGGGGGTCCCAGGTGACGAAGTTGGTTGCGTCAGTGGTCACCTCGGACGGCAGCCACTCGGGCACTGTGACGTCGAAGGGCATGACGAACGCTGTCGTGCTGTAGGTCGGTCCAGCCGGCGCCGCCGCAACCGTCGAGTCGCCCGAGGGCTCGTCGGCCTCGTCACCACATGCTCCGAGCAGGAGCAGCGCTGTCGCGGCGACCAGGGCAGGAGAACGACGCGCCACGCCTGGCGCGCGATGGGCAGTACTCATGTCGGTCCTCTTTCGGGTGGGGGATAGAAGCGGAGCTCACGGCCCCTGTCGCAGTGCGATGTAGACAGCCTCGGCAGAGACCGTGGTTCCGTCGGCGTCGGCGAGATGGCCGGTCAGGAAGATCTTGCGACCCTCGGTCCGCTCTATCTCGGCGACAGCGTGGAGGCGGCCCAGTCGAGTGGGCTGCACGTAACGCAGGGTGATCGTCCCGGTCGCCGCGACCGTCTCTGGACTGCCCTGGCTCGCGACGAAACCGAGGAGATGGTCGAGGACCAGTGCGCCGTAGCCGCCATGGAGATGACCCGGGGCCCCTTCGTACGCAGCGCCGAGGTCGACGTCGACGTGTGCTCGGAGCGGGCTGTCGGCGTGGATGCGCAGGGGCGGCGCGATCGGGTTGCGCGTCCCGTCTCCGGCGTTCCCCCAGTTGACGATCTCACCCTCGGGCGTGACGCAGACGGGCAGACTGCCGGGGCTCTGACGACTGCGCAGCTTCGCCACTGCCGCGTCGACCTCGAGCTTGACCAACTGCGCAAGATCGTCATCGACCTCGGTCCGGACTGCAGCGTCGATCAGCTCGCGAATCGACTCCGTGAGTGGTTCGTATCGGCGTCGTAGTTCGCCGAGTTCTTCGCTCTTGAGCTCCGTGATGTTCCACATGGCTGCCACTCAGTCGCTCTCGGTCGGCGCGGTCACGAGGATCCTTCGTCGGGTTGCCAGGTGCCGTGGGTGTAGATCCCGCCCGCTGCGATCTCGACAGGGTTGCCGCCGTCAGAGGGCATCGCCCACAGGCTTCGCGTGGTCGGGGTGACCGCGGTGAACACGACCCACTCGCCGTCAGGCGTGTACTGCGGCTGGGTGGCGCGCAGCTCCGCGCTGCTGAAGTCGGTCAGCTGCTCGAGCCCGGTGCCGTCGGGATGCACGCGGTACAGATGCGACTCCCCCGAGTCGAACTGAGCGAGGGGGTGGGTGGCGAAGGTGATCCACTCCCCGTCGCGCGACCAGACTGACTCACCGGCCTCCATCGCGGGGTCGGTGAGCCGCCGCACTCCGGTGCCGTCAGCGTTGATGACGAAGACCGCGGTGATCGAGGACTTGCCGTCCGCGGAGGGCTGCCGCCAGTACGTCAGCTGAGTGCCGTCCGGTGACCACCGCGGGTTGTACTCCCGATCGCACAGCGTCTTGGTGTTGTGAGTGATCCGTTGGACCTCCTTGGCGGTGACGTTCCCGATCCACAACGAGCAGTCCGATGGGAGGTCGTTCTTGATCGGGCCCATCGCTCGGATGAACGCAACCTGGGTCCCGTCCGGTGAGTACACAGGCTCGTCGTCTCCCAGGCACGGCAGCTCGCATTCGAAGAGCTGGCTAGATGTCTCGGTTGCCAGGTCGTACTCGAACAACGGATCAGGTGACGTGAAGTCGCCCCGCGACGTGATGACGAGGCGGGTGCCGTCGGGAGACCAGTCCGGAAGCTCGGGGAGTTTCCCGTCCGGAAGGTTGAAGAAGATCTGATGGTCCTCGGTGCCGTCGGGATGGATGAGCCAGACGCCCTCGGTGGTCCGGTTGGTCGTGTACGCGATCCAGGACTGGTCACCGCCGAACGGGTTGGGGTCGAGCAGCGAGTCGTCCGTGCCTTCAGTGGGGGAGCCGCTCGTTTCCGAGGCAGTGCTCGACTCCGAGGGTTTGCCTCGCGGCTCCCCGCTCTCGTCGGACCCGCAACCAGCCACGCCGCCGCCGACGGTAACCACTGCCGCCAGGATGAAGAACAGTCCTGTTCGTCTGGCGAACTCCTCGCCCGAGTCCCCGCGGTTCTGGCTTCGCTTCACGGCCGTCCCACCTGTCCTGGACCCCCCGCTCCTGATGTTCGACATCAGCTGTCCCAAGTCACAAGGTCACCGCGTCCCGACCGTCTCGGGAACTGTGGTCCCGACCAACCGGGAAGATGACGCCGCGTGACAGACACGGGCTCTTCCGGCGAGGACAATCGCGGCCATGACGGCCCGGCAGCGCGTTCCCAGCTCGGGGGCCCTGGCCTGGTGCTGTGGGCTGGCGATCATCCTCGCCGTCCCCGGCATCCTCCTGCTCGAGTCGCGCGGGGCGTACGGCTACGAGCCGGTGGAGCTTGCCTGGAACTTCGGCGCCCTGACCATGTTCCTCATCGTCGGGATGGTTCTGGCGGTGAAGGTCCCGGTGAATCCCATCGGCTGGCTGCTCCTGGGCGTGGCTGCCGCGATGGGTCTCGACGGTCTTGCCGGTGCCTACGCCGGGTACTCGCTCCACCACGCGGCCGACCTGCCTGGGGTTCGCCTCGCCGCGGCTTGGGAGAACTCGTGGTGGCCGCTGTGGTTCGCCCTCCTGGCTGCGATCCTCTTCCTCCTGCCGGATGGCAGGCTCCCATCGCGGCGGTGGCGGCCGGTGGCCGTGGTGGGTGTTGCCACGGTCGCGCTGTCACTGTTCGGCGGCCTTCTCGGAGACGAGCAGCGTCTCGAGGCCCTGGAGGCGATCGAGCCGTTCGGCGTACTCGCTCCCAGCGTCACGGAGGTGATGCTCGCCGTCGGCGTCACCGGTATGACTGTGGTGCTGGGTCTGATCGTCCTGTCCATGGTGATCCGGTTCCGCCATGCCACGAGGGAGGTGCGGACCCAGCTCAAGTGGATCGCTTACGCGGCCGGGCTGTTCCCGGTCGCGCTCGCGTCCTGGGCGATCGAGAGCGCCCTGATCTCCGGTTCGCCTGCCATCATCACCCAGCTCTTGCTGGGGCTGGCCATCGTCGCCTTCTGCTGCGCGATCGCGATCTCGGTGCTGCGCTACCGCCTCTATGACATCGACGTCGTGGTCAACCGCACGCTGGTCTACGGTGCGTTGACACTGCTCGTTGTTGCTGGCTACGTGGCCTTGGTGGCTGGTCTCGACGAGCTGCTCGGATCTCGCGGCTGGGCAGGCGTGATCGCGGCGGGGACGGTCGCGGTGGCCGTCCAGCCGTTGCGCGAGCGGCTTCAGCGCCGTGTCGACCGGTGGCTCTACGGCTATCGGTCCGACCCCTACCAGGCGATGCGCTTGCTGGGTGACCGCGTGCACGCCACCCTCGCGCCAGACCAGGTGCTGCAGACAGTCGTCGTCTCGGTCGCCGAGGCATTGCGGGTCCCGTACGTCGCGATCAACTTCTCGCGGGAGGGCGCATCGCGGACCGCCGCGGAGCACGGCACCCTCGGCCGGGCGTGTCCTGAAGCCCGGCCGCTTCTCTACGGCGGGGCGCACGTGGCTGAGCTCGTGATCGGCGTGCCGCCCGGCCGCGATCTCTCGTCCGCCGACCAGCACCTCCTCGACGACCTGGCGGCGCAGGCCGGGGTGGTGGTGCACGCGGTCCGACTGACCGCCGACCTTCAGCACTCTCGCGAGCGACTGGTCACCGCCCGCGAGGAGGAGCGTCGCAGGGTCCGCCGCGACCTCCACGACGGGCTCGGACCCACGCTGGCCGCCGCCGTCCTGAGCCTCGACGCCTCGCGGCGCGCTGTCTCCGTGGATCCCGACCAGGCCGAGCAGCTGCTCTTCGAGCTGCGCACCCAGATGCAGGACGCGATCACCGACGTCCGGCGTCTCGTCTACGACCTGCGACCGCCGGCCCTCGACGAGTTCGGCCTGGTGGGAGCGCTGAGCGAGCACGCCGCTCGCGTCTCGGCCGCCGACGGGAGGCTCAAGGTGGCTGTCGAGGCCACCGCCCCGTTTCCAGCCCTACCCGCCGCCGTCGAGGTCGCGGCGTACCGCATCGCGATGGAAGCGATCAACAACGTCGAACGCCATGCGCACGCCCGGCGCTGCACGGTGCAGTTCGAGTTCTGCGACGCCGTCGAGCTGGAGATCGCGGACGACGGCCGGGGGGTGTCGCCGGACAGTCACTCGGGCGTGGGCATGCAGTCGATGCGGGAACGGGCGCGCGAGCTGGGCGGCACCTTGACGGTCGGTGACCGGGCCGGCGGCGGCACCAGCGTCGTGGCTCGGCTGCCCGTGGGCGCGTCATGACCGGGATTCGCGTCCTCGTGGCCGACGACCACCCACTGTTCCGCCAAGGAATCGCCAACTCGCTTGCCGGTGCTGCCGACATCACGCTCGTGGGAGAGGCGCCGGACGGACGGGCTGCGGTCACGCTCACGCTCGAGCTGCAGCCCCACGTGGTGCTGATGGATCTCTCGATGCCAGGGATGAGCGGCATCGACGCCACCCGCGAGATCACCGCCCGGGCCCCCGGTGTCGGGGTCCTGGTCCTCACGATGTTCGAGGACGACGACAGTGTCTTCACCGCGATGCGTGCCGGCGCCCGCGGCTACCTGCTCAAGGGCGCGGGCCAGGACGACGTGGAGCGGGCCATCCGCAGCGTCGCTGCCGGTGAGGCGGTGTTCGGGGCTGCCGTAGCCACGCGCCTCCTCGGCTACTTCGCGGCGCCCCCCGCGACCACCTTCCCCGAGCTGACGGAGCGGGAGCGGGAGGTGCTCGAGCTCGTGGCCTCGGGCAAGAACAACCAGGCGATCGCCGACGAGCTCGTCCTCAGCCTCAAGACCGTCCGCAACCACGTCTCCAACGTCTTCGCCAAGCTGCGGGTGGCCGACCGCCCCCAGGCGATCGTCAAGGCCCGGGACGCGGGCCTCGGGCATGGTTGACCCGCGGCATCGGCCCTGGCGCTTCCGGGGTGACTCGGCCACCGAGCGGCCGTAGCGACGCTGCGGTCTCAGCCGTGGGCGATGCCGACGTAGCTGATCCGCCAGCCGTAGTCGCCGTTGGCGGGCTCCAGGATCGCGTAGTAGGTGGTGTCGGGGTCGGCATCGAAGACGATCTCGCAGTCCATGGTGCCGCCGCCGTTGTCGCGGCACGTCGAGCCTGAGCCGCCACCACCGGCGGCGTACCCGAGCAGCTGGTCCCACGATGTCGTCGTTGACCGCGGCCGGGTCGGCGAGGCCGGCGCGGTCGCCCGCAACGACCGTCTCGACCACGGCGTCCAGGGCCCCTCGGCGCTGAAGGCGCCCGTCGCCTCGCCCTCCGACGGTCCAGGGAAGGCCCGGCACGCCTCCAGCGTGACGCTGCAGCGGACCAGCTGGGCGTCGGTGCCCTCGGCGTCGGGCAGCAGCACCGCGACCAGGGTCTCGTCGTCCTCCCACGTCCAGGTGCCGTTCGCGAAGCCCCAGCCCTCCGGGGCGTCGAGGACGACCTCGTCGTCGGCGCCGACCTCCTGCGCGCTCAGGGTCGCCACCGAGGCGACCTCGCCGCCGAGGGTGCCGGCGGGAGAGCGGACCAGCCAGGTGCCGCCCGGGTTGAGCTCCAGGGCGTCGTACGTCGGCAGGGCGTCACCGCGGGGTGATCACGCCGTCGCCGGAGATGGTCGCGAGGTAAGGCTCGGTGCTGGTGGCGTCGGTGGCGCCGTCCGCCCCGTCGACGACGACCAGTCCGGCGGACGTCCCCTGCAGGACCACCTGGTCCGGGGCGGTCTCGGCCAGCTTCACGACGGTCTGCTGGTCCTCGAACTGCGCGCGCCACATCAGGCTGGTGCGGGTGCCCTGGACGATCACGTCGCCGTCGTCGGTCACGGCGCGGACCCTGATCGGGACGCCGTCCTCGGCGCTGGGCAGGTCGACCGGCGCCAGCGCCGAAGCCCTCGCCCGCCGGCTGGGTGTCGAACCCGGTCAGGCGAGCGGTGCCGTCGCTCACGTCGATGAAGGCGACGTAGAGGCCGTTCGGCGAGATCACCGGTGGCTGCTCGAGCTGTGCCTCGATGCGGTTGGGCCCGACGCCCGGACCACCCCACCACCAGGAGCTGTCGGTCTGCTGTGCCAACCAGACCCCGCCCCGAGACTCCACGAACCACCAGTTTCCCGGCACCTGCCTCGCGTCGACGTAGAGCCGCTGGTCGAGCACGTAGGGGACCGTCGGTGACGTGACGCGGATGCTGTCGGTCGTGGACGGTGTGAAGGTCGGTGACGGCGTCGGCTGGGGCTCGCCATCGTTCTGCTGGCTGACCATCAGGGTCGCCACGCCGACGACCAGCGCGACCGCGGCCGCCACCAGCAGTGGCTGCCAGAGTCGGGTGGGGCGCGGACGTGCCTCGTCGTCGGGCACCACCGACGGCATCGGCGGCACCCGGATGCCGTCGGCGACCTCGTTGAGCTCGCGGGCGAGTGTCTGCTCGAGTTCCGTGGTCATCTCAGCCCTCCTCTCGGTCGTGCGTGTCGGGGCCGACGGCCGCTCGCAGGGCGTGCAGCGCACGGTGCGCCGTGGACTTGACGTTGCCGACGGAGCAGCCGAGTGCGTCGGCGATCTCGCGTTCGCTGAGCTGTTCGTAGTAGCGCAGCACGATCACCGCTCGCTGGCGGGGTGGCAGCGACGCGACGTGTGGCCAGAGCACCATCCGGTCCTCGGGGCCGGAGGTCGGCGCCGGTCGCGGCTCAGGAGGTGCGTCGGTGAGCAGTTCGAGCTTGCGGGCCTTGGGCCGCCGCTGCGTGAGGTAGATGTTGGTCAGCATCCGCCGCAGGTACGCCGCCGGCTGGTCCGCCCGGCTCACCTTGGCCCACGAGCGATAGGCCTGGAGCAGCGTCTGCTGGGCAAGGTCCTCGGCGTCCGCGTGGTTCCCGGCCAGCAGGTACGCCGACCGGTAGAGCCACTGCCACGCGGACGCGGCGTACTCCTCGAACGCCACCGCGTCCTGCGCTTGCTTCGTGGTCGTGAACGCCATCGGGCACCCCTTTCGTACCCCACTGACTACCGCCAGGCGGCAAAGGTTGCGTCGGACGACGGTTGGGTTCCATCTCGCTCCTGCTCGCGGGGGCCCGGGGGGTCTCAGACCGGCTCGTCGAGCGGCGCCAACGGGCGGATCTGGCCGTTGGCCTCCGCGGGCGGGGCGACGCAGGCTGCCCGTACCCGCGCGGCCACGGCACGGGAGAACGGCGCAGAGCCGCTCCCCACCACGTGCACTCCGAGCACCTCCTCGGTGGCCCGCAACCGGTCGTCGACCCAGAGCTCGTGCCAGATCCACAGCAGCTTGTGCGTGGCGCCGATCACCGATGACCGCACCTCGAGGTCGCTGCCTGCAGAGACCTCGTCGAGATAGCGCACGTGTGCCTCGACGGTGTACAGCGAGGCGTCGTTCGCCTCGCGGTAGTCAGGTCCGAGCCCGACCAGGTCCATCACGGCATCGGTTGCGTGTCCGAACACCAGCACGTAGTAGGGCTCGGACAGATGCCCGTTGTAGTCGATCCACGCGTCCTGCACCGGCTCTCGCCAGATGAGCGGCTCCGACGTCATGCCCGGCCCAGGGCACGCAGCACCGCGATCACGCCCCGGTCCCTCTCGGCCACGAGCTCGTCGATGCTGCGGCCGTCAGCCTCGCGGTCACACCCGTCGACGACGGCATCGCGCAGCTCCGGCGTGAGCTCGGCCGCGACGAGTCGGGTCCAGGGAGACTGCAGCGAGGGACCGAAGTGGTCGAGCATGTGGGCCATGCCGCCCTGGCCACCAGCGAGGTGGAACGTCAGCATCGGCCCGAAGATCGGCCACCGCAGGCCGGGACCGTCGGTGATCGACAGGTCGATCTGCTCGACCGTCGCCTCACCGGCGGCCACCATGTGCAGGGCCTCGCGCCACAACGCCTCCTGCAGTCGGTTGGCGATGAAGCCGGGGACCTCGCGGTCCATGGTGATCACCGACTTGCCTGCGAGCGTGAAGAACGCGGAGGTCCACTGCACCACTTCTGCCGAGGTGCTCGTGCCACCGACGACCTCGACGAGCGGGATCAGGTACGGCGGGTTGAACGGGTGCCCGACGACGGTCCGGTCCGGATGCGTGCACTTGTCCTGCATCTCGGTCATCCCGTAGCCAGACGTTGACGAGGAGATCACGACGCCCTCGGGCGTCGCAGCGTCGATGTCGGCGAGCAGGGTGCGCTTGAGCTCGAGGTCTTCCGGCGCGCTCTCCTGCACGAAGTCGGCCTGCGCGCAGGCCGTCGCCAGGTCGGGCTCGAAGGTGAGCTGGTCGATGCTCGCGCCCTCCGCCAGGCCCAGCTCGGTGAGCGCCGGCCAGGCGGCGTCCACGAGATGGCGGAGCCGCTGCTCGCCGTCGGGTGCGGGGTCCCAGGCCACGACCCGGTAGCCACGCGCCAGGAAGTAGGCCACCCAGCCGCCGCCGATGACTCCTGCGCCGACGCAGACGACGGTCCGGACGTCCGCGGGTGAGCGGCGGGTCACGGCGTCGACCCGCGCGGCTTGAGCGCCAGGATCTCGCGCCCCTCATCGGGGGTGGCCACCTTGGCGCCCATGGACTCCACGATCGTCCTCGCGCGCTCCACCAGCTGCGCGTTGGTGGCCTTGACGCCCTTGGCCAGGTAGAGGTTGTCCTCGAGGCCGACGCGCACGTGCCCGCCGAGCAGCACCGACTGCGCCACCCAGGGCATCTGCATCGGACCGAGGGCGAATGACGCCCACACGGCACCCTCGGGGATCTGCGCCACCATGGCGGCCAGCGTGGCGGGGTCGGCCGGGGCGCCGTACGGAATGCCCATGCACAGCTGGTACATCGCCGGCGCGTCGATCAGCCCCTCCTCGACCAGGGTGTTGGCGAACCAGAGGTGACCGGTGTCGAAGATCTCCATCTCGACACGTACGCCGAGCTCCTGGATCTTCTTGGCGCCCTCACGCAGCATGTCCGGCGTGCTCACGTAGACCAGGCTGCCCTCGCCGAAGTTGAGGCTGCCGCAGTCGAGCGTGCAGATGTCGGGGAGCAGTGCCTCGACGTGCGGCAGCCGGTCGACGCCACTGACCAGGTCGGTGCCCTCCACGAAAGTCGTCGGGTCGTGCGGGTCGAGCATCAGGTCGCCACCCATGCCGGCGGTCGTGTTGATGATGACATCGACATCGGACGCCCGCACTCGCTCGACGACCTCGCGGTAGAGCGCCACGTCCCGCGAACCCTTGCCGGTCTCGGGATCGCGGACGTGGATGTGGATGATCGTGGCTCCGGCGCGCGCCGCAGCGATGCCCGACTCGGCGATCTCCTCCGGCGTCACCGGCACGTGCTCGGAGCGGCCGACGGTGTCGCCGGCCCCGGTCAGGGCGCAGGTGATCATGACGTTGCGGTTCACAGGTGGTGCTCCTTCAGATCGGGGTCGGTTCGTAGGGCCAACGAGGATGTCTGCACGACCACGGCGCCCGGATGTCGGTCAGCGGCGGGGAGCTGCACGGACGTCAGTCGATCCGCGGGCTGTTCGACAGGAGCTTGCGGGTGTACTCCTGCTGTGGGGTGTCCATGACCGTGACGACCGAACCTGCCTCGACGACCCTGCCCTCCTGGAGGATTTCCACGCGTGCCGCGATCGAGCGCACCAGCGCGAGGTTGTGGGTCACGAACAACATGCTGATGCCGCGTTCCTGTCGAAGGCCTTCGAGCAGCTCGACGATGGAGCCCTGCACCGACACGTCGAGCGCAGACGTGATCTCGTCGCAGATCATCACGTCCGGCTCGGCGGCCAGCGCGCGGGCGATGGCGACGCGTTGCCGTTCGCCACCGGAGAGACGGCTGGCCTGGTAGTGCAGCATCTGCGAGCCCAGGGCGACCTGTCCCATCAGCTCCACCACCTCGCTCGGTGGCGTCCTTGCCCTTGGCCAGCCCGAAGAGCTCCATCGGTCGCTTGACGATCTGCTCGATCGTCAGCCGAGGGTTCAGGGACAGGTACGGGTTCTGGAAGATGTACTGCATCCGCCTGCGGTCCTCGGCGCTGCGCTTGCGAGCACTGGTCGCCAGGTGGCGACCCTCGAACGTGATGGCGCCGGTCCAGTCCTTGTGCAGGCCGCCCACCGAGCGCGAGATGGTGGTCTTGCCGCTGCCGGACTCGCCGACCAGCGCCACCACCTCACCCTTGGCCAGGTCGAACGTGACGTCGTGCACGACCTGCTTGCGGCCGTAGAAGACGCTCGAGCCCGTCGACCGACAGGATCACGTCGCGAGGCTTGTCCGGGTCGGCGTCGGCGACCGTGCCGAGGTTGATGTCCCAGGTGCCGATCTCGCCGACCCGATGGCACCGCACGTCGTGCTCCGGCGCGACCGTGACCAGAGCCGGAACCTCCTCGCGGCACCGGTCGATCACGAACGCGCAGCGGTCGTTGAACCGGCAGCCGTCCGGGCGCCGGCCGGGAGCCGGAGTCCGCCCCGGGATGCCCTTCAGCGCTCGGGCCTGGCTCAGGTGCGGGATCGAGTCGAGCAGCGCACGGGTGTAGGGGTGCGAGGGGTTGGCGAAGATCGTGTCCCGTGGTCCGAGCTCGGCGATCTGCCCGGCGTACATCACGGCGACGCGGTCGGCGATGTTGGCGACCACCGCGAGGTCGTGCGTGACGTAGAGCGCGCTCACGCCGTACGCGCGGCACAGCTCGGCCATGGTGTCGAGCACCATCTTCTGCGTGGTGACGTCGAGACCGGTGGTCGGCTCGTCGAGCACCAGCACCTTCGGTTTGGGCAGGAACGCCATCGCCAGCGCGACGCGCTGCACCTGACCGCCGGAGAGCTGGTGGGCGTAGCGCCTGAGGAACTCGTCGTCGTTCGGCAGGCCGACCTCGGCGAGTCCGTCGCGAGCAGCCTCGCAGCCGCGACTCGGTCGTGCCGATGCCGCGCAGCTGCTGGAGCTCGACGAGCTGCTTGCCGATCCGGATGCTCGGGTTGAGCGCGGAGGCCGGGTCCTGCGGCACGTAGGCGATCTCCTCGCCGCGCAGCTTGCGGACCTCCTTCCAGGGCAGCTGGAGCACGTCGCGGTCCTCGAGCAGCACCTTGCCCGACGAGATGAGCGCCCCGGCGCGGGCGTAGCCGAGCAGAGACGTGCCGACCGTCGTCTTGCCCGAGCCGGACTCGCCGACCAGGCCGACGACCTCACCGGGCTTGAGCACCAGGTCGATGTCGTCGACGACATCGACGTCCTTGCCGGTGAGGGTGACCCCGAGGTCCTCGATGACCAGGCCGGCCGTCCTCCTGACCTCGTGGCCGGTGTCCGCAGTGGTGGTCATCGGTCGTCTCCTCGCTGGCTCGCCTGGGCCAGGCCGTCGGCCATCAGGTTGGTTGCGATGGTGAAGATGCCGATCATGAGCACCGGCGCCATCACCGCCCATGGCTGGGTCTGCAGGCCGAGCCGGTTCTCGTTCATCATCTGGCCCCAGTTGGCCGCACCGGGGTCAGCGGCGAAGCCCAGGAAGCCGAGAGCGGCGACCACCCCGATCGAGTAGGTGAGTCGCAGACCGGCCTCGGCCAGCAGCGGGCCGGTCATGTTGGGCAACACCTCAGCGACGATCACGCGGGACCGCTTCTCGCCGAGGGCCTCGGCGGCGACCACGAAGTCGCGGGACACGATGCCCAGGGCGACGCCGCGGGAGACGCGGGCGACGCGCGGTGCGTGCGAGGCGCCGATGAGCAGGATGATCACCCACGGCGCGGGGTTCTGGAGCGCCGTGAGCACCACGAGGGCCAGCAGGATCTGCGGGAACGCCAGCAGCACGTCGTTGAGCCGCATGATCACCTCGTCCCACCAGCCGCCGGCGTACGCCGCCACGACGCCGATGAGGACACCGACGACCATGCCGAGCAGGGTGGCCAGCACCGAGATCACCAGGACGCCCTGGCCGCCGTGCATGAGCCGGCTCAGCACGTCCTGACCGAGGTAGTCGGTCCCGAACACGCCGTCCTTTGCGTACGGCGCCCCGGCGGTCTCCTCCTCGGTGAACGGCGCGAGGAACGGTGCGACGATCGCGAAGACGACGACCAGCACGGTCACGCCGAAACCGAACGCGAAGCGCTTCTGATTGAGCGCTCGCCGGAAGAAGCCGGCCGGCGCGGGTCCTGTCTGTGACTCAGGTGTCGAAGTGCTCATGAGGAGATCGCCGTCCTTGCGCGGGGGGTCAGCAGGATCGAGAGGACGTCGGCCACCAGGTTCACGACGATGTAGACCCCGGCGATGATCATGCTGAGCGCCTGGACCATCGGGACGTCGTGGTTGCGGACCGAGTCGACCAGTTGCTTGCCGACGCCGGGATAGGCGAACAGCGTCTCGACGAGGACCACGCCCCCGGCCAGCCAGGCCAGCTGGAGGGCGATCACCTGGATACCGGGCACGATCGCGTTGAGCAGTGCGTGCCTGCGCATCACGACCGGTTCGGGGATCCCCTTGAGCCGGGCCAGCTCGACGTAGTCGCTGTCGAGGACCTCGAGCAGGGTCGCCCGCACGATCCGCGACACGTACGGCGTCACCGCGAGCACCAGGGTCGCCACCGGGAGGACCATGCCCTTGGGCTCGTCCCACGGGTGGCCGTCCAGGGTCGCGATCGTGACAGCGGGGAAGATGTGGAAGACCGAGGTCGAGAACAGGGCGACCAGCAGGATGCCGGTCACGAACTCTGGTACGCCGGCCAGCGCCAGGAGGATCGTCTGGATGACGGTGTCGGGACGACGCCGGCGAAAGTGCGCGGAGATCATCGCGATGCCGAACGCGAGCGGGATCATCACCAGCGCCGACAGCAGCACCAGCACCAGCGTGTTCATCACGGTGCTCGAGATCTGGTCCCAGACCGGCAGCTGGTTGGCCAGCGAGGTGCCGAAGTCACCAGTCACCAGCCCGCCGAGCCAGTCGAAGTAGCGGGTGATGAGCGAGTCGCCGACGCCGAGCTGGGCCTCGAGCTGCTCGCGCCGGGCAACGTTGGACTCGTAGTCACGGCCGAGGATCGCGCGCACCGGGTCGCCGAGGGCGGCGGTGGCGACGAAGACGAGGACCGAGACGAGCCACATGGTCAGGACCGCCAGGCCGAGCCGACGTGCGAGCCATAGGCTCCACGCCGCCCCGCCGGAGCGGCCCCGAGGAGGTGCGACCTCCGCGAGCGGATCGGGGAGGGTCGCTTCCTGGGTCATGTCAGACCGACACCTTGTCGAACTTGTAGTTGCCGAGCGGGAGGTACTTGCTCGGCTCGAGTCCCTGCACGTTCGAGGCGTACGCGTCGATCTGCTTGCGGAAGCCCCAGATGATCAGGCCACCCTCGTTGTACTCGATCTCCTGGGCCTGCCGGATCAGGTCGCCCCGCGTGGCCGCGTCGACCTCCTTGGCGGCTGCGTTGACGAGGTCCCGGTGCTCCGCGTTGTCCCAGTGGGTCTCGTTGTAGGTGCCGCCCAGGTTGGGCGGGAAGGTGCCGACCACTGCCTGCGGGATGTAGTTGCGTGTGTTCCAGAAGTCCTGGGCGAACGTGTACGACAGGTAGTCGTCGTCGTAGAACGGCGTCTTCTTGGTGACCTTGACCTCGACGCCGGCCGCCTTGGCCTGCTCGGCGAAGAGGTTCGCGGCCGGGACGGCCACCGAGCCGATGTCGTCGCCGGTGAACAGCTCGACCTGCAGCCCCTCCGCACCGGCCGAGGCCAGCAGCGACTTGGCCTGGTCGATGTCCTGCTCGCGCTGGGGCAGGTCGCTGGCGTAGTCGACATCGAGCGGGGCGTACATGTCGTTGCCCAGCGTCCCGTAGCCGCTCAGGGTCTGGTCGATCATCGCCTGACGGTCGACGATCAGGCGCATTGCCTGGCGGACGCGGACGTCGTCGAAGGGCGCCTGGTCGACGCGCATCGTGAAGGGCACCCACTGGCCTCCGTCCGCCTCGAGAACGCCGCCTCCCGCGCCCTTGACCGTGTCGATCAGGTTGTAGGGAAGGTTGTCCAGGGTCTGGATCTGGTTGGCCTGGAACGCGTTGACCTTGGCGTTGTCGTCGTTGAAGTCCTGGATCACCAGCTCGTCGATGAGCGCCGCGTCACCCCAGTAGTCGTTGTACTTGGTGAAGGTGCTGGTCTTGCCGGCTTCGAAGGACTTGTAGGCGAAAGCTGCGGTGCCGACCGGGTTGGCGGGATCGAACTCGCCGCCCGGGATGATGCCGAGGGTGTACTCGGCCAGGAGCGAGTCGAGGATCGAGTACGGCGTGTTGAGCACGATCTGCAGCGTCTTGTCGTCAACGACCTTCGACGACTCGAAGTCGATGATCTGGGAGAGCTGTCCGCCTGCAGACAGAGGTGCGTCCGGGTCGGCGACGCGACGGATGCTGAGCCATGCGTCCTCGGCAGTGACCGGCTGGCCGTTGTGGAAGGTGACGCCCTGGCGCATCGTCACCGTCCAGGTCACAGCGTCGGGTGAAGCCTCGACGGACTCGGCCAACGCCGGCTGCAGCTGGTAGTTGTTGTCCCAGAAGAGCAGCGGCTCGAAGAGGTTGTTGCACCGGGCGATGTCGGCAGCGGTGACCGGCTGGTGCGGGTCCAGCGTGTCCTTGCTACCCCCGCCGGTGGCTCCGTGGATCAGCAGGCCACCCTTCTGCGGGCTGCCTCCGCCACCGTTGTCGTCTCCGCAGGCGGAGAGCAGGACGCTGCCGCCGGCGACGGCAGCAACGCCGAGCCCGGAGTACTTGAGAAGGTGGCGCCGGGAAAGAGCCGGGCTGATTCGAGGCTGGTTCACTTCGTGACTCCTCTGTTTCACTATCCGAACATCGGCATAGGTGATGTAGTGAACATAAAGTCGGCTTGAGGCGGGGTCAATGGTTCGGGAGGAGGGTTTGTGATGGTGCGTAGTGCGCAACAGCCCGTATCAGGCGCAACGAGCCGTCCTCGCGAGTCCAAGTCCGTCCAGTCGGTGGAGCGCGCCGCTGCGCTCCTCAGAGCGGTCGCCGCCGCCTCCGGACCGGACAGCACGGCCACTGCGCTCGCCGAACGAGTCGGCCTGAACCGCACCACGACGTGGCGGATCCTCTCGACTCTCGAGGAGCAGCGGCTGGTGAGCCTCGACCGGAGGAACGGGACCTACTCCCTCGGTTTTGGGCTCATCGACCTGGCGGGGCAGGCGGGCGGAGCCTCCATGGTGCAGACCGCGCACGCCGTGCTCGCGAGGATCGCAGGCAAGACCGGCGAGACGGCGGCGTTGGCGGTCATGCGCGACGGTGCTCTGACCTACGTCGCTGAGGCAGTGGCCGGCGCCATCGTGTCGGTCACCTGGCAGGGCCGGCCAGTCTCCTTGCACGCGACATCGACGGGCAAGGTGCTGCTTGCGTTCTCGGGGCGCGAGGAGGTCAGGGAGCTCCTGAACCTGCCGCTCGGGGGGCGGCTGCAGCGCTTCACCTCCTCGACGATCACTTCGCGGGCGGCGCTCGCGGACGAGCTCGCCCGCACCCGCGAGCGCGGCTACTCCGAGTGCCGCGGGGAGTTCGACGAGTCGGCCTGGGGGGTCTCCGCCCCCGTGCTCGACGCCGTCGGCCGGCCGGTCGCAGTGATCAGCATCTGGGGGCCGCCGGAGCGGGTGACCGCGAAGCGGTTCGCTGCGCTCGGTCGGCTGGTCGTCACGGGCGCCGACGAGCTCGCCGGGCGCTGAGTCTCCCCCCTCAGCCGTCGGTTGCGAGCCGGAACCCGAGGTTGCCGGCGCTCGAGTCAGTTGCGTGCCGCTGGCGCGCCGCGACCCGGTAACGACGGCAGTACGACGCGTGGCACAGATAGGACCCGCCGCGGCTGACCCCATCGGGGTCATCACTCGTCCAGACGCCAGCACACCACTCCCACACGTTGCCGGTCGTGTTGTGCAGGCCGAACCTGTTGGCAGGGAAAGCATCCACCGGACACGTGCCGCGCCAGCCGTCGGCTCCGGTGTCCCGGGTGGGGAATGTGCCCTGCCAGACGTTCATCCGGTGCTGCCCGTCGGGCTCGAGTTCGGCACCCCAGGGAAACGGTTGGCCGACCAGGCCACCGCGAGCGGCATGCTCCCACTCGGTCTCGCTCGGTAGCCGGACCCCGCGCCACGCGGCGTACGCCTCGGCGTCGGTCCGTGAGACGTGGACGACTGGGTGCTCCTCCAGCCCGACCAAACCGGACTGAGGCCCGACCGGGTGCGCCCAGGAGGCGCCTGGGACCTCCCGCCACCACGGCGCCTCGACCACGCCACGCGTGGGCGGAAACTCGTCGGGGAGCAGCCCGGCGAAGACGAACGACGAGCCGAACAGCTCGGCGTCGGTCCGGTGACCGGTGGCTGCGACGAAGGCGGCGAACTCGTGGTTCGTCACCGCGCAGGAGGCGATCCGGAACGGCGCGACGTCGACCTCTTGGACCGGCCACTCCTCCGGGTGGTCGGGATCGTCACTGCCCACCAGCGTCGGGCCGCCCGGGAGGCTGACCAGCTCGGGCGGGGGCGCACCCTGCGGCCCGGGCGCTGCCGATCGCGTCGCCGGTCGGTCCGGCTCACGGGAGGGGGAGCAGCAGCCGCTCACTGATGGACCATGACGACCCGCTCACGCTCTTCGTCGGTCCCTCCGTCGGCCACGTCGTCGAGGTCGAACCGCACCCGGTGGATGAGTCCCTCGAACGCGTTGCGCACGGGCAGGTAGTCATCGACCACGGGCGTCCCACGGTCGATGCCGACATTGAAGGTCTCGTCGAAGGAGAAGTAGTAGGCGGTGGTGGAGGGGATCCGACCCGAGCCGACGGGGGCCTCGTCGACCTCGAGAGTCACAGCAGCACCGCTGCCCGGTGGGCCGCCGTCGTAGTCGAACCGGACGACGAGGTCGTGCCGCCCAGGCGACATCGGCGTCTCAGCCCGCACCACGGTCAGGTCGCGCCCCAAGAAGTTGTACGCGTAGTGGGGCACGCCGCCGACCAGGTACAGCGACCACCCGCCGAACCGCCCGCCTTGCGCCACGACCACCCCGTCGGTGCCGGTCACCAGCTCGAGGTCTGCGGTGATTCGGTGCGATCGGTTCTTCACGTTGGGGGCGGCCTCCTCGGTGAGCCGTCCCACCCTCGGGCCGAAGGAGAGGGACCGGCGACCCTGGTGCAGGTCGAGCCGGCCGGCCACGTCCGGGTTCTCGCGCTCGGTGACCCGATCGTCGAGGGGGAGCACGTTGAATCTCTCGGCCTCCTGTTGGAACAGCTCCTGGAGCTCCCGGAGCTTCTCCGGGTGCTCGGACGCCACGTCGCGCGCCTGGCTCCAGTCACCGCTGCTGTGGTCGTAGAGCTCCCAGACGTCGTCCTCGAAGGGGCGGTCGGGGGTGTCGACCATCTCCCACGGGATGCCGTGCCGAGTGACCGCGGTCCAGCCGTCGCTGTAGATGCCCCGGTTGCCGATCATCTCGAAGTACTGCATGGTCCGTCGGTCCGGTGCCCGCGGTTCGTCGAAGGTGTAGCGCAGGCTGGTGCCCTCGATCGGCTGCTGCGGCACGCCACCGTAGGTGTCCGGATGCGGCACGCCGGCCGCCTCGAGGATCGTCGGGAGCACGTCGATCACGTGGTGCCATTGATGCCGGAGCTCGCCGCGCGCCGCGATGCCATTGCCCCAGCGCACGATCATCCCGTCACGCGTGCCCCCCAGGTGGGCGAGCTGTTTGGTCCAGGGGTACGGCGTGTTCATGGCGAGTGCCCAGCCGACCGGGTAGATCGCGTATGTCGTCGGGTCGCCGAGCGTGTCGATCCGGGCCGCCATGTCGGCGGTGTCGTCCTGGATGCCATGGCCGACCAGGTGTTCGCGGAAGGTCCCTCGCGGCCCGCCCTCGCCGGAGGCGCCGTTGTCGCCGAGCAGGTAGAAGATCAGGGTGTCATCGAGGACGCCCATGTCGTCGAGCGCGTCGACCAGCCGGCCCACCTGCACATCGGCGTGCTCGGCGAAGCCCGCGTAGGTCTCCATGAACTTCGCGGCGACCCGCTGCTCGGTCTCGTCGAGCTCGTCCCAGTGTGGGACGCCCTCTGCCCACGGCGCCAGCTGCGTGCTCTCGGGCACGATGCCGAGTTCCTTCTGCCGGGCCAGGGTGGCCTCGCGCTGTGCGTCCCAGCCGGCGTCGAACGTGCCGGCGTACTTGTCCCGCCACTCCGGGGCGACATGGAACGGTGCGTGCGTCGCGCCGAGGGCGACATAGGTGAAGAACGGCCGCTCCGGGGTGATCGCCTGCTGGTTCTCGATCCAGGAGATCGCCTTCTCGACGAGGTCCTCGGTGAGGTGGTAACCGTCCTCGGGAAGCTGGTCCTGCTCGATGGCGTAGCGACCCTGGTAGAGCTGCGGGTACCAGTGGTTCATCTCGGCTCCCATGAAGCCGTAGAAGTAGTCGAACCCCTCGCCCATCGGCCATCGCGGGAAGGGCCCGCTCGGGCTGACCTCGACCGGAGGGGTCTGGTGCCACTTGCCAATCGCCGCTGTGCAGTAGCCGTTGCCGCTCAGGATCTGGGCGATGGTCGCGGCGCTCGCCGGCCGGTAGCCGTGGTAGCCAGGCTCCGGCGTCGACATCTCGCTGGTGACCCCCATCCCCACCGAGTGGTGGTTGCGACCGGTCATCAGGGCCTGGCGGGTGGGGGAGCAGAGCGGGGTCACGTGGAACCGGCTGTAGCGCAGACCTTCGTCGGCGAGCCGCTGTGCGGTGGGCATCTCGCAGGGACCGCCGTACGCCGAGGACGCGCCGAAGCCCATGTCGTCGATGAGCACGACGACGACGTTCGGTGCTCCCGGGCCGACCTCCACCGGACGGATCGGCCGGGCGGTCGTGTCGACATCGAGCGGGAGACGAGTGCGGTCGGCCGGGTCGGTCACGAAACGGGATCCTCGCACGACACGTCGTTGCCGTCACGGAACGCGTGGTCAGCGGCCCTTCCACACGGGTGGTCGCTTCTCGGCGAAGGCCTTGAACCCCTCGAGACCGTCCTCGGAGCTGTAGAGCTTCGCCACGGTGGGGAGCGTGCTCGACGTGACCAGGTCCAGAGCCTCCTGGAACCCCATCGACTCGGCCACGCGGGCCGTCTCCTTGATCGCGGCGAACACGAGGGGCGGGCCGGAGGCGAGCAGCCGGGCGGTCTCCCAGGCCCGGGCGCGCACCGCGTCGTCGTCGCGGAGCACCTCGTTGACCACGCCCCAGCGGGCCGCCTCCGAAGCCGGCATCCAGCGTCCGGTCAGGAGCAACTCCATCGCGACGTGGTACGGCATCCGCTTGGGGCAGCTTGATGGTCGCTGCGTCGGCGAGCGTGCCGGCGTTGATCTCCGGCAGGCCGAACTGGGTGGCCTCCGAGGCGTAGATCAGGTCGCACGAGAGTGCCAGCTCGAACCCGCCTCCCATCGCGAGCCCGTGGACGGCGGCGATGACCGGCTTGTTGAGGTCCGGCAGCTCCTGGAGGCCGCCGAAGCCGCCCACGCCGTAGTCGCCGTCGACCGCGTCACCGCCGGCCGCTGCCTTGAGGTCCCACCCGGCGCAGAAGAACTTGTCACCCTCGGTGCGGAGGATCGCGACGCGAAGGTCGGGGTCGTCGCGGAAGTTCGCGAAGACGTCCCCCATCGCCCGGCTGGTGGCGAGGTCGATGGCGTTGGCCTTCGGGCGGTCGAGAGTCACCTCGAGGACGCCGTCCTCGACGCGGGTGTGCAGGACCTCTGGCCCAGAGTCGGACATCGCGGTCACCCTCCCAACGGCCGCAGCAGCGACCGGCTGATGATGTGGCGCTGGATCTCGGAGGTGCCGTCCCAGATCCGCTCGATGCGCGCATCCCGCCAGATCCGCTCCAGCGGGAGCTCGTCCATCAGGCCCATGCCTCCGTGGATCTGGATCGCTTCGTCGGCGACCATCGCCAGCATCTCGGTGGCCTTCAGCTTGGCCATGGCGATGTCGGCGTCGGTGGCGGTGCCCTGGTCGTACTTCCAGGCGGCGTACAGCGTCATCAGCTCGGCGGCTCGCAGCTCGCTGGCCATGTCGGCGAGCTTGAAGCCCACGCCCTGGAACTTCCCGATCGGCTGGCCGAACTGCTCGCGGGTCGCGGCATGCTGGACGGAGAGCTCGAGCGCGCGCTCGGCGCGCCCGAGACAGGATGCCGCGACCTGGAGGCGGGTGGACCCGAGCCACGTGCCGGCCAGCTCGAACCCCTTGCCCTCCTCGCCGAGCAGCGCATCGTCGCCGACGTGGACGTCGTCGAAGTCGATGATCGAGTTGGTGTAGCCACGGTGCGAGACGTTGCGGTAGCCGTCGTGGACGGCCACGCCCGGGGCGTCGAGGTCGACGAGGAACGTCGACATCTCTCCCCGCCCGGACTCGTCGGTGCCGGTCACCGCCACCAGGATGACGAAGTCGGCCTCGTCGGCGTGGCTGATGAAGTGCTTGCTGCCCTTGATCCGCCAGCCGCCGTCGACACTGCGGGTCGCCCTGGTGCGCATGCCGCGCATGTCGGAGCCCGCGCCGGGCTCGGTCATCGCCAGGCAGTCGACCTTCTCGCCGCGCACACAGGGGTACAGATACTTCTCGCGCTGGGCCTCCGTGCACGCGAGCAGGATGTTGGACGGCCGTGGCACCCCGCAGTAGTGCAGCGCGTAGTTGGCCCTGCCGAGCTCCTTCTCGTAGAGCACCCAGGTCACCGTGTCGAGGCCGGCTCCACCGACCTCCTCGGGCATGTTGGCGGCGTAGAGGCCGGCAGCCAGGGCCTTCGCGCGGATCTGCTCGACGAGCTCCGGCCGGAGCACGCCCGTGCGCTCGACCTCCTCCTCATGGGGGTAGAGCTCGCGTTCGACGAACGTGCGCGTCACCTCCACGATGCTGCGCTGCTCGTCGGTCAGCCCGAAGTCCATGCCTTGCCTCCCGCTCTTGCCCATCCCGATCCAGCCAGTGCTGCCGCGGCCGCACCCCGTCCGGTCCGGACCGCACCCTCCATATAACCGGCGACCCACTGGTCCGAGCCGCAGACGTAGAACGGTGGTTCGTGGGTGCCGTGCAGCGGCCCGACCGCCTCGACATCACCCGGACGCCAGTTGGTGACGTAGCCCTGCGTCCAGGGGTCGGTGCCCCAGAGCCGGGTCCAGGTCTGCAGCGGCGCGGTCGCCTCCGGTCCGTAGAGCTCGGCGATCTGGTCCAGCGCTTCGCGGGTCCGGGTGTCCGGGTCGGTGGCCGCGAAGGCGGCGTAGCGCTCGGGCGGCACCAGCGCCGACAGCACGCCGTGCTGCTGCGGCCAGGTGGAGCCGAGCACGCCCTCGCTCTCGGCCAGCGCGTTCTGGCCGCGGGCTCGCCAGAACGGCTCGTCGTAGGCCGCCACGAACTTCGCGGCCCACGCATGCCGCTGCCGCCGCAGCGACCTGAGCCGCTCGTCGCTGACTCCCTGGATGTCGATGTCGCGCGCCGGACCGGACGGCACGGCGATGACCACCGCGTCGGCGTCGATCTCCTCGCCGGCGCTGGTGGTGACCGTGCTGCCGTGGGCGCCGATGCGGATGCCGCGCACCGGCGTGGAGAGGCGCACGTCGCGCAGGGCGTCGGCCATCGTCAGCGCCACCGTGGCGGACCCCTCGGCGACCCGGAGGTTCTCCCACTGCTCGACGTCGTAGCTGCCCGAGGTGCCGCCCACGACGATCTTCCGGGCGTAGGCGAACAGGCTCTGCCGCTCGATCGACCCGTCGGAGAGGCTCAGGTGCACCAGCTCCCAGAGCCGCAGCACCCCCGGCGAGGCTCCGACCTCGCGCAGCCAGTCGCCGACGCTGAGCCGGTCCAGCCGGCCGAGGTCCGGACACGACCAGGGGTCTTCTGGGTCGATCGAGGCCAGCACCTTGTCGAGAGCGGCCTCTACGTGGTCGTACGACGCCCGGTCGGCCGGCGTGCACCACGACGGCCACTCGCCGACGTCGAGCGAGTCGGTCACCTGGCGGGTGATCTCACCAGGCTCCGCGACGTACGACGCCGTCAGCGTCAGACCGAGCTCCTCCACGAGTCCGAGGTAGCTGGTGTGGGCGTTGCCCACCACTTCGCCTCCGAGCTGCACGCGCCGCCCGTCGGCGAGCTCGACCTGCTCGACGCGGCCGCCGACCCGCGGGCGGGCCTCGAGCACGGTGACCTGCGCTCCGCCCGCCTCGAGATCGCGCGCGGCAGCCAGGCCGGCCAGCCCGGCGCCCACGACGACGACGTCGGCGCCGCTCACGTGAGCACCACCGTGTGCTCGGGCAGCCAACCCATCTCGATGCGGTCGCCCGGGGTCCACCGGTCCTCGGCCCGCATCCGGGGAAGGTTCTGCTCGAGGACGGTGAGGGTGAGCTCGGGTGCGATCGAGACGACGTACTGGGTGGTGGCGCCGTGGTAGCTGGTGGCCACGATGGTGCCGGGCAGGCGGTACATCTCGGGGGTGAGGTCGGTGATCCAGATCTTCTCCGGCCGCACCGTGATGCTGACGGCGTCGCCCTCGGCCGAGCCCGTGGTGCTCCGGCGCCGGGATCCGTACCTCGGAGGTGACCGCCACGCAGCCGTTGGACCACGAGCCGCTCATCAGGTTGCTGGTGCCGATGAAGCCGGCGGCGAACACCGACGTCGGCCGCTCGTAGACGTCCTCGGGCGTGCCGCACTGCTCGACGACGCCCTGGTTCATGATCGCGACCCGATCGCTCATGCTGAGCGCCTCGTCCTGGTCGTGGGTGACGAAGAGGAACGTGATGCCGACCTCTCGCTGGATCGACTTGAGCTCGGCCTGCATCGCGTGACGCAGCTTGAGGTCGAGCGCCGCCAGCGGCTCGTCGAGCAGCAGCACCTTGGGCCGGTTGATGAGCGCGCGGGCCAGACGCCACGCGCTGTCGTTGGCCGCCGGAGAGCCGGCTCGGGCGCTCCTTGGCCCGGTCGCCGAGCTCGACCAGCTCCAGCATGTCGGCGACGCGCTTGTCGATGGTGGCCTTGTCGATGCCCTTGCGGCGCAGGCCGAAACCGACGTTGCGCCGAACGTCGAGGTGCTCGAACAGCGCGTAGCTCTGGAAGACCGTGTTGACGTCGCGCTGGTGCGGAGGGGTGCTGGTGACGTCCTCACCTCCGACGAGGATCGTGCCCGAGGTGGGGTCGCTGAAGCCGGCGATCATCCGCAGGGTGGTGGTCTTGCCGCAGCCCGACGGGCCTAGCAGCGAGAAGAACTCGCCGCTCGCGATATCGATGTCGAGGCCGTCGACGACGGTCTCGGCGCCGAAGACCTTGGTCAGGCCGCGCAACGAGACCGACGGCGTGTCACTCGAGGTGGTGGCCATCTCGTGCGGTGAGTTCATCGGCGGTCTCCTCCGGTGAGCAGGTCGAGGCTGGACGTGCCGCGGCCGAAGCAGACGTGGGAGCACCAAGGCGGCCACGATCAGCAGGGCGGAGGCGAGCAGCATCAGCGTGCCGATCGCGTTGATGGCGGGGGAGACCCCGAAGCGGATCGAGGTGTAGACGCGCACCGGCAGCGGCTGGGGGTCGACGCCGGTCGTGAAGAACGCGAGCACGAAGTCGTCGAAGACCAGCGCGAAGACCAGCAGCCCCGCGCCGAGCAGAGCCGGCGCCAGCATGGGGAGGGTGACCAGTCGCAGGGCCTGGAACGGAGTGCAGCCCAGGTCGCGCGCCGCCTCCTCCACCTCCAGCGCGATGCCAGCCAGGCGGCCGCGCACGATCACCGTCACGTAGGCGATCGAGAAGGTGATCTCGGCGAGGATGACGGTGGTCATCGAGAGCTTGAGCCCGATGCCGGTGAACAGCAGCAGCGCGGCGACACCCGTCACGATCTCGGGCGTCACGAGGGGGAGCAGCGTGACCGCGCCGATGACCCGGCCGCGCCGCGACCGGACCCGTTCGAGGCCGAGCGCGAGCATCGTGCCCAGCACCAGCGAGCCGACCGTCGCGACGGAGGCGATCTTCAGGCTGGCCACGAGGGAATCGAGCAGCGCGCTGTCGTGCACCAGGGCGTCGTACCACTGCAGGCTGAAGCCGGAGAACGACGACAGCGACTTCTTGTCGTTGAAGCTGAACAGCCCGACGGCCAGGATCGGCAGGTACAGCCAGGCGAAGAACACCACGGTCATCGCTACGGCGAAGCGCGGCTTGCGCTCCAGCCTGCCGGTCCGCGCCATCACAGCTCCCGCGCCCTGGTCGAAGTGGCGCGGAGGTAGGCGACCATCAGCACGGTCAGCATCAGCATCATGCCGACGGTCAGGGCCGAGCCGAGAGGCCAGTTCTGGCCTTCCATGAACTGCTGCTGGACCAGGTTGCCCATCATGTAGGTGTTGGCGCCACCGAGCATCTGGGCGCTCACGAAGTCGCCGAGCGCGGGCAGGAAGACCAGCAGGATGCCGCCGTACAGGCCGGCGCGGGTCGCCGGCAGGGTGACGAAGAAGAACGTGCGCACCGGGCCGTGGTAGAGGTCCTTGCCGGCTTCGATGAGGGACACGTCGAGGCGCTCGAGCGAGGCGTAGATCGGCAGGATCATGAAGACCACGAAGCCGTAGACCAGCCCGCCGACGACGGCGTACCTGGTGTTGAGGAAGCTGGCTCCGCCCAACCCGATCTCACGCAGGCCGCTGTTGACCAGTCCGTCGTCGGAGAGCAGGGCCTTCCAGGCGTAGATCCGGATCAGGTAGCTGGCGAAGAACGGCACCACGATCGCCGCGATCAGCGCGTTCTTGTAGCGGCCGCCGTGAAGAGCAATGGCATACGCGACGGGATAGGCGATCAGCAGCGAGATGACGACCGTCGCCAGTGCGTAGCCGAGCGAGCGCAGGAAGAGCTCGAGGTAGACCTCGTTCCACAACGCTCGGTAGCTGGCGAGGCTCGTGTCGAATGCCGGGAACCCGTCGTTGGTCGTCCGCCCGAAGGACAGCAGCACGACGATGACCATGCTGGAGACGAAGAACGCCACCATCCACGCGGTCGGCAGCGCGAGCAGCAGCCCCCACAGCCGGGTGCGCTGTGCCGACGCTGTGCCGACTGTGCCGACTGTTGGGCGGCCACGTCAGCTCGCCTTCACTTCGGTCCACATCGCCGCGCGGCGCTGGACCTCGTCGGTGCCCAGCAGGCGGAAGACGTTCTCGTTCTCCAGGTCCGAGATCTCGACGTTGCAGGCCGGCACGTCCTTGCTCAGCTTCGCGAACGCCGGCAGCGCGTCCTTCACCGGGAACGGGTAGGAGAGGTACTTCATGTTCTTGATGGCGTTCTCGGGCCGGAGCAGGTAGTCGATGAACACCATCGCGGTGCCCGGGTGCTTGGCGTTGGTCGGGATGGCGTAGGCGTCGGAGTTGATCGGGGTGCCCTCGTTGGGAGCCTCGAAGTCGAGAACGGTCGGGTCGTCGGCCACCCAGTTCTTGAGGTAGAGGAAGTCGCCGCTCCACATGTGGTGCACCCAGGCGTCGCCGCCGACCATGTTGTTGATGTCGTCGGAGGAGTACGCCCGGAGGTACTCCTTCTGGCTGATGAGCAGGTCCTTCATGTCCGCGAGCTCCGACGGAGTCGGCGGTGTTGACGTCGTAGCCGAGCAGGAGGGCGGCCATCGCCAGGGCCTCGTCCTGGTCGTCGAGGGTGAAGATGTGGCCACGCGCCTCGTCGTTCCAGAGGTCGCGCCAGCTGCCGGTCATCGTCGACACCTTGTCGGTGCGCCAGCCGATCCCGGTCTTGTAGACGGTGAACGGCACCGACGCCTCCGAGCCGGCGTCGTACCAGGGCTCGTTGAAGTACGAACCGGAGTAGAAGACCTGGTCGGCGTTTGTCAGCTGGGCGGGGTCGATGGACCGGAGCTTGCCCTCGCGCTTGAGCTTGACCACCCACTTGGCGATGGGGAAGACGATGTCGTACTCGTTGCCCGCCGCGAGCTTGGCGTACATGCCTTCCATCGAGTCGTAGTTGGACTCGATGACCTTGACGCCGTACTCCTCCTGGAAGCCCTTGACGACGCTCGGGGCCAGGTAGTCGGCCCAGTTGAAGTAGACGAGGTCGCCGTCGATCTTCGCCTTGGCCGAAGGCGGCAGCGGAGCGTCGGTCGGTGCGTCGTCGCGGATGTAGGCGCAACCGGGCAGTGTCAACGACGCGCCCAGAGCCAGTCCGCCGGTCAGCAGACCCCGTCGCGAGGGCCGGGCACGGATGCGACGGGGGTGCGGGGTCATGCTCCGGCTCCGCCTGAGAACACGGCCGGCGCGGGGAGCGGGCCGTCGTGGCCGACCAGGACCCCGACTGCCGTCGGCGATCGTGCTGCGCGCCTCCTCGATGCCCATGATGGGGTCGCCCGCAAGCACGCGGGCGCCGAGACCGTCGGTCACCGCGACCGCCGTCTCCGCGATCAGCCTCGGGTCGAGCGCAGTGGTGAAGACCCCGGCGGCCACGCCCTCGCGGACGATGTCGGTCAGCGTGACGTAGAGGTCCTCGTAGAGCTCGGCGCCGACCTTGGCGAGGTGCGGGTCGCGGATGCAGAGCAGGGCCAGCTCCTGCCACAGCAGCCACTCGTCCGCACGCTGCTGGTCGCTGGGCAGGCACCGGTCGAGGAAGGACGACAGGCGTTCGGCGGGCCCTTCGCCCGCGTCGGCCAGGGCGCGCTGGTTGAGCTCGGCGGAGGCCTCGTGCGATGCCTTCAGCACCTCGCCGAAGAGAAGCTCCTTGGTGTCGAAGTGGTAGTGGAGCAGGCCCGCCGAGACACCCGCCGTCCGCGCGATCGAGGCCATCCGGACCTGGGCCAGACCATCGCGAACGATGCAGTCAGCAGCGGCCGCGAGGATCCTGGTGCGAGCTTCCGCCGCTGCCTGCTCGCGCTGGCTCGGACGGGTCGGCGACTTGTCTGCCATGGCCTCCACCTGTTTGACTGTTCAGTCAGTGAGTGATGCTAGGGTTCGGCGGGTGAGGCGTCAAGGACCGCCGGACACTGTGCTCATGGCTGGGCTCGAAGCCGTTTTCTCGCCTCGCGCGGTCGCCATCGTGGGCGCCAGCGACGACTCCGCGAAGTGGGGTCACATCATCGCCCGACGTGCCCTGTCCTCGCGTGGGGACCGCACCGTGCTGCTGGTGAACCGCCGCGGTGGCACCGTGCTGGGACAGCCCGCCTACGTATCCGCCGAGGCCGCCTGCCGTCGCACACGACGTCCGCATCGACCTGGCGGTGCTGTGCGTGCCGGCCGAGGGTTTCGTGGAAGCCGTGACCGATGCGGTGGCCGCCGGAGCCAAGGCGATCGTGGGGATCACCGCTGGGCTGTCCGAAGTCGGAGCCGAGGGCGCCAGGCTCGAGGCCCAGGCGTTGGCGATCGCGCGCGCTGGTGGAGCGGCGCTTGGTCGGTCCCAACTGCCTCGGAGTGGTCGACACCACGACCGGGCTGCAGCTGGCACACGCCGTGCTCCCTGCCGGCGACGTGGCGGTGCTCAGCCAGAGCGGCAACCTGGTGCTCGACCTCGCGGCCCTGCTGGCCGACCGTGGCCTGGGCGTGTCGCGGTTCGTCTCGCTGGGCAACCAGGCCGACCTCGGACTCGTCGACTTCCTGCTTGCCTGTGTGGACCACGAGGGCACCCGCGCCGTGGCCGTGTACGCCGAGGACGTGGTCGACGGCCACGCCTTCCTCGAGGCCGCGCGGGCGCTGCGCGACGTCGGCAAGCCGCTGGTGCTGCTGGCCCCGGGGCGCACCGATGCGGCAGTGCGCAGTGCGGCCTCGCACACGGGTTCCCTGACGACGTCCTCGATGGTGGTCGACGCCGCGTGCGCCGCGGTGGGTGCGGTCCGGGTGGAGCATCCGACCCAGATGGCCGACCTGCTCGCTGCCCTGCGCGCGCCCCAGCGGATGGCCGGGTCGGCGAGCTGTGGTGCTCACCGACGGGGGAGGGCACGGGGCGGTGGCGGCCGATGCGCTCGCGGTGGCCGGGCTGCGGACCCCGGTGCTCACCGGCGCTGTCACGTCCGAGCTCCAGGCGGCACTGTGGGAGCCCGCGACGGTCACCAACCCCGTCGACCTGGCCGGCGCGGGGGACCAGGACGTGGCCAGCTACGCCCGGGCTGTGCAGGTGCTGCTGGCCTCCGACCAGGTCGACGGCGTGCTGCTGACGGGCTACTTCGGTGGCTACTCCGCCGAGCCGTCGACGCTGACCGAACCGGAGGTGGCAGCGGCTCAGCGGATCGCCGAGTTGGTCGCCGCCCAGGGGAAGCCGCTCGTCGTCCAGACGATCTATCCGGAGAGCCCCGCGAGTCGGCTGCTGGCAGCCTCGGGCATCCCCGTGCACCGCGACATCGACCGCGCGTGCGCGGTGCTGGCCGGACTCGTCGAGGCTCCCGTCGGCCGGTCTCGCCGAGGAGCTCCCACCTGCCGCGCCGCCGGTCACCGACACGGCGTACGCCGCAGCGCGGGCGCTGTTCGCCGGTGCCGGCATCGCCTTCCCAGCAGCGAGATCGGTCACGGATCCTGCCGGGCTGGATGCCGCGCTCGCCGAGCTGCGCTTCCCTGTCGTGCTCAAGGCGGTGGGTCGCCTGCACAAGTCCGAGGGCGGCGGCGTGGTCGTCGGTCTCGGCGACCCGGGCGCGGCGCGAGCGGCGTACGACGACCTGGTCACGCGGCTCGCGCCACCGGCCGTCTCTGTCGAGGAGATGGCCGACCTGCAGTGACGCGGTCGAGCTGATCGTCGGCAGCGTGCAGCGACCCGAAGTTCGGCGCGGTCGTGATGGTCGGGCTCGGTGGCGTCTTCACCGAGGTGCTGGCCGACACTGCCTGTGCGATCGCGCCGATCTCGGTCGGTGCCGCGAAGACCGCTGCTGTCGTCGTTGCGGGGCGCTCCGGTGCTCCGTGGCGCGCGCGGCCGGGCCCGCGTCGATCTGGACGCCTTGGCCGAGGTGGTCGCCCGCGTCTCCAGCCTCGCGGCCGCCCATCCGGAGCTGGTCGAGCTGGAGCTCAACCCGGTGCTCGCGGGTCCCAGCGGCGCCCTGGCCCTGGACGCGCGAGTGGTTCTCGGCTGAGCGCTGCGTCAGTCGGTCTCGACGTCGCGCAGGTAGCGCTGGTCGAAGCCGTGCACCCAGGAGTCCTTGGCCGGAAAGACGCCGTGGTCGAACGTGCGCGAGGTGACGCCGCGCTGCACGCGTTCGCAGGCCTCGGCGTCCTGTCGGGTCACCCGCTCGTTGAACTCCACCACCGGAGTGGGGTCGAAGTCGGGGTCGTCGAACGCCTCCGGGCTGAAGAGGTACTCGGTCACCAGCCGGCAGCTCCGCGGGCCGGTCGGGAACACCGCGGTGGCCAGACAGCTCGACCCGTCGACGTCGAGGAACATCGTCGGATAGACGCCAGCCCCGTAGTACGACTCGGGATTGCTGCCCGCGGTCTTGAATCCCGGGAGCAGCGGCAGGCGGAGCCGGGCATCGTCGACGATCGCGGTGCGTCCGTCGGCCAGCGAGACGCCGCCGTCCGCGCGGCCGCTCTCGAAGATGTCGCCCTTCTTGTACGCCGGCACCACGGCCACCAGCTCGGGGTGGATCGTCGGGCAGTGGAGGCACTCGTTGTAGTTCTCGAGCACGATCTTCCAGTTGGCCTGGACGTCGTTGACGGTGACCTTGCGCGATCCGCAGGTCGGCCAGTCCGAACCTGGCGAGCTTCAGCGGCTCGTCCTGCTGGTCGGCGAGGTGCTCGAGCAGGGGCCGAGGCTCCTCGCGGGAGAGGTTGACGAAGACGAAGCCCTCCCAGACCTCGACGTGGACCGGCCAGAGCGAGGTCGACGCGCGGTCGATCTCGTCCTTCTCGATCATCGGCGTGGTCACGAGCGTGCCGTCGAGGGCGTAGCCCCAGGCGTGGTACGGACACCGCAGGTGGGTCCGCACCTCGCCCTGCTCGTCGTCGCAGATCCGGGAGCCGCGATGCCGGCAGACGTTGTAGAAGGCGCGGATCTGCTCGTCCTTGCCGCGCACCACCAAGATGCTCTCGTCGGCGATCTCCACGCGCAGCCAGGCACCCGGCTTGGCCACGCGATCGGCCCTCCCGACGTAGATCCAGTTGCGGTAGAAGACCCGCTCCTGGTCGAGGGCGTAGGTCTCCTCGGAGTGGTAGGCCACCCCGGGGAGGGTCTTCCGGACGTCTGTGACCATTCGCTAACTGTACGGTCAGTCAGTGGGTTCTGTCACGAGCGTTCGGCGCGCAGCCGGGATCAGGCGTTGGCGGTGAGCGCGGCGATGACCTTCTTTTGGAGGTCCTGCGCGAGGCCGAGCAGCTCGTTCGCGGTGGCGGTCACCTGATCGACGACGTCGCTCGGGTCCGGCACCAGGTCGGCCACCTTCTCGAACCGGGGGGCGTTGTCGCGGACCGCGTCCCGGGCGGCACCGACGACCGCGTCGGCTGCGCCGACCGCCTTCGCGACGATGTCGTTGCCCTTGTTGGTCAGGTCGGAGATGTCTGGCATGGCTGGCTCCCGGTGCTGGATGTCCTTCGACAAGGGCAGCACCTGTTGGCGGGTAGCTCAAGGGAAGAGCTGCGTGCTTCCGCTCACAGGGCTGCGCGACGCCGGAACGCCGCTGAGCACTCGCATCGCGAGTGACGTCGTCGCCTCCACGTTGAGGAAGCCGACCACCTTGCTGATCCGGTCGAGGTCGAGCGGCAGCAGGCCCGGGCTGCCGGGTAGGTCGGGGGTCAGACCGAGATCGAGGTCGTCGTGGCCGGACATGATGCGGACGTTGAAGTCGAACCGCTCGCGGGCTCCGGGCGACGTGAGGCGGCGGACGACGGTGGCCCCGAGGCGGCGTACGCCGGTCTCTTCGGCCCACCCGTCCAGGGCCGCGATCAGGGCGCTGCCGTCGTTGCTGTCGATGTCGGCCCAGACAGCTTGCATCGACCCGGCCACGTCGAGCAGAACGGCGGCGGTCTTCTTGCCGATGCCGGACACCCCCGGCAGGTTGTCGCTGGCATCGCCTCGCAGGGCGGCGTACTCGAGGTAGCGCTCGGCTGCGACGCCGTACATCGTGAACAGCCGAGCAGGATTGAGCAGGGGTGATCCGTTGAGGCCACCGTCGATCAGGCGCAGCACCCGGGTGTGTTCGCTGATCAGAGCGAACGCGTCGCGGTCGGAGGTGATGATGACGCAGTTCCAGTCGTTGGCACGCGCCCACGCTGCCCCGGAGGCGTTGACGTCGTCGGCCTCGAGGCCGGGAGGAGTGAGCGTGGCCAGGCCCAGCGCATCGAGCAAGGCTCCCGCGCGGTCGAGCTGCTCGACGAGCTCCGCGTCCTTCTCGGTCCGACCCGCCTTGTACTCGGGGTAGAAGTCCCTGCGCACGGAGGAAGTGCGGTCGTCGAGCCCGAAGATCACCGCGTCCGGGGCGAACCCGTCGATCGCCTCGATGATCTGGCGCAGCATGCCGTGCAGGGCCCAGGCGGGTCTGCCGGAACGGTCCGTGAGCCGGGTGTGTGCCCGCGCATGGTGGTTGCGATGCAGGAGCGACGGGGCGTCGACGACGAGCAGGAGCTTGCGGTCGCGGGGCGATGAGTCGGTGGGCGTCATGTCGATCGTCGCCAGCGTAGGGCCCCGAACGTCGAGGCCCCGGCACGTGGTGCCGGGGGAGCCGTCGCAGGACGATCTACGGATCAGATCTCGTAGTAGAGGCTGACCGATCTAGGCTGAACCGCGCAAACGTTGATACGCCGCGCCGGTCGACGGATGATCAGCCGTGCGAGAACGTGACGGACGGCAGCACCTTGCGCAGCCAGGCCGGCGACCACCAGGCCGCCTTGCCGGTCAGGCGCAGCATGACCGGTAGCAGCACGAGCCGGACGAGGAAGGCGTCGAGCAGCACGGCGACGCCGAGCACGATTCCCATCTCCTTTGGGGGTAGCGGGCCGGAGAGCGCGAAGGTGAAGAACACCGCGACCATGACCGCGCCGGCGGCGAAGATGACGCGCCCGGAATGGGCGAGTGAGCCGACCATCGCGTCCTTCGGGTCGCCCGAGTGTTCGTAGTGCTCCTTGGCCGAGGCCAGCAGGAACACCGTGTAGTCCATCGCGATCGCGAAGATCATCGCGAAGAAGAACACCGGCGCCCACGCGTCGAGGAAGCCCTGGCTCTCGAAGCCGAAGAAGTCGGCGCCGATGCCTTCCTGGAAGATCAGACGCGCCACGCCGAAGGCGGCGGCGGTCGAGAGCAGGCTGGCCAGCGTGCCGAGCAATGAGATCAGCGGCGCCTGGAGAGCCACCACCAGCAGCAGGAAGCCGAGCACGAGCACGACCCCGATCACCAGCGGCGTGGAGTCGTCGAGCTGGGCCTTGAGGTCGAGGTTCTCCACTGCCGAACCGCCGACGAGCGCGCCCTCAGGCAGGTCGGCGCGCAGCCGGTCGACCGTGACGCCGAGGGCGGGGTCGGACGGATCGACGGTCGGGACCGCCTGGATGAGGACCAGCCCGCTGTCGTCGGCAGCCGGCATGGCGGGCATCGCCTCGGCGATGCCGGCGTCAGAGGCGAGCACGGTGCTCGCGGCGCCGGCATCGGACGCCTTCATCACGATCTGGAGCGTGCCGGGGGCTCCTTCACCGAAGGAGTCCTGAACCAGGTCGTAGCCGATGCGGGCGCTGGCGTCCTCGGGCAGGACCTTGATCGAGGGCATGGCGGTCTTGAGACCGATGATCGGTGCGGCGAGTGCGAGCAGCACGATGAGCGCGCCCAGCCCCCAGACGACGGGGCGCTTCCAGAGTCGTTCGCCCCACGCGGCGAACTTCGGGGAGCGGTGCTTCCCGGTCTTGACCCAGGGCAGCGACAGCTTGTTGATCTTGTGGTCGAGCTTGAACAGCACCAGCGGCAACAGGGTGAGCGTGGCGGCCAGGACGAAGACGACCGAGAGCATGATCCCGCCGGCCATCGAGCGGAAGGAAGGCGAGGGCACCAGCATCACGGCCGACAGCGAGATCAGGACGGTGACGCCGGAGAGCAGCACGGCCTTGCCAGCGGTGTCCATGGTCTCGGCGACGGCCTGCTTGGCGGAGTTGCCCGAACCCATGCGGGAGGCGCGGTAGCGGACGACGAGGAACAGCGCGTAGTCGATACCGAGCGCGAGGGCGAACATCATCGCGAAGTTCATGGCCCAGATGGAGACCGGGACGAGCTCGTTGATGAGCACCAGCGAGCCGGCGGAGGCGACCAGCCCGGCGAGGGTCAGGATCAGCGGGAGGCCGGCAGCGACCAGAGCGCCGAAGGCGAGCACCAGGATCGCCATGGTGACCGGCCAGGAGACCATCTCAGACTTCAGCATCGCCTCGAGGTTGGCCTCGTTGAAGTCCGACCAGAGCAGCGAGGAGCCGGTCGGGTTGACCTGGACGCCCTCGACCGAGAGGTCCTGGAGGTCGCCCTTGAGGTCGGTGGCGACACGGACCATCTCGTTGGTGTCGGCACCCGCGCCAGCAAGGATGATGGCGGTGCTGCCGTCCTGGCTGATGGTCGCGCCGGGCATCGGCTGAATCACGTCAGCGATGCGTGGCTCGGCCTCGAGCATCCGGGTCACCTGGGCGAGGACCCCGGCGCCGGAGCCCTCGGTGACGGGCCCGTCGGTGGAGTGCACGACGACCTGGATGGCTGAGGAGGCATTGCCGCCGAAGCTCTCCTGGGCCAGCTCGCGCGCGGCAACGGACTCCGAGCCGTCGGCCTGCCAGCCGGCGCCGGACAGATTGTGCTCGACCTGGGGGGCGAAGGCGCCCAGCCCGACGATCAGCAGCAGCCAGACGCCGGTGACGAGCTTGGCGTGGTCGGTCACCCAGAGGCCGAGGCGGCCGAGGGGTCCGGAGCGGAAGCCGGGGGTGCAGTCAGCGGAGGCGCCCTTGTGGCAAGGGGGTGGCTGTGCTCATGGATGTTCCGTTCAGTGAGGGATAAGCGATGGGTGTGATCAGAGAAGGGCGGGGACCGCGCGGGCAGCCGTGTAGACGGCGACGCCGAGGACCAGGACGGCGAAGGCGGCCTGGAGTCGGTTGGTGCCGACACGGTCGGCGAGCCGCGCCCCTGCGACGGCTGCTGCAGCTGAGGTCGCGGCCAGGACAGCAACCGGCGTCCAGTCCGGCGGTGCGCCAGAGCCTGCCCGGACGACCAGCGCTGCGGCGCTGGTGATGGTGATGACCACGAGCGAGGTGCCGGCGGCGTACTCCATCGGCAGCGCGAGGGCGAGCAGGAGAGCGGGCACGACGAGGAAGCCGCCGCCCACGCCCAGGAAGCCGGTCAGCGCCCCGACGACGGTGGCGGTCACCAGTACCTTGAGCGCTCGGGGGCACTGGCAGGCGAACGTCGGGCTGAACGTGATGATCGGGTCGTCCAGAGTGGGCCGGGTGACGTGCCGAGGGTCGTCTCCGCGACGGTGACGTAGCTGGCGCCAGGCCAGCATCCCGCCGACCAGCAGCATCAGGGCGGCGAAGGCGGCCAACAGGACGTCCTCGGAGACCCGGGTGGACGCCTCTGCCCCCGCCACCGCCCCGCCGATCGCGACCAAGCCGAAGACCAGGCCGCGGCCGAGCAGCACGTTGCCCGCGCGGTGCGCGGTGATCGCCCCGATCATGGAGGTGATGCCCACGACCACCAGCGACCCGGTGGTCGCCTGGGAGGCGGACTGGTCGAGCAGGTACACGAGCACCGGCACAGCCAGGATCGAGCCGCCGCCACCGAGTGCCCCCAGGGACAGGCCGATGAGCGCGCCGGCGACGACGGCGAGGAGCAGGGTCATCTCAGGCGTCGGGCCCGTCAGCGCCCTCGGTGGTGTCGGCGGGGTCGCCCTCGGGGCTCACCAGGTGCAGACCGACCTTCTCGGCGTTCTCGAAGGAGTCGTCGATCGCGACCGGGGTCCGGCCTGCGGCCGCGACGAACGAGGCGGCGACCGAGGCGCGGTAGCCGCTGGCGCAGTGCACCCACACCTCACCGGCCGGCACCTCGGCCACGCGGCTGGGCAGCTCGTGGATCGGGATGTTGACCGCCCCGGCGATCGCGGCCCCCTCGTACTCGTCGGCGCGACGCACATCGAGCACGACCACGTCGCGGTGGTGGCGCACCTGCGCCAGGTCAGCGAACGTGGCGGTGGGGAAGGTGCCGAGATCGCCCTCGGCCCAGTCCTGCGGTCCACCGGTGGACTGCGCGGCTGGGCGGTCGATCCCGATCCGGACCAGCTCCCGTTGGGCAGTGGCGACATCCTCGGCGGTCTCGCCCAGCAGGGTCACCGGGGTGCCCCATTCGATCAGCCAGCCCAGGTAGGTCGAGAACGCGCCGTCGAGGCCGAAGTTGAACGTGCCGGGGGCATGCCCGGCGGCGAAGGCCTTGCGGTTGCGCAGGTCGACCACCCACTCGCCCGCCTCGATCCGGTGCCGCAGCTCGGTCGCGTCGGCCTCCAGCACGGGGGAGAGGTCGGGAGCGGACGGGCCGGCAGCGTTGGCCGGTGACATGTGCACGTAGTACGCCGGCCAAGCGCCGAGACCGTCGAGCAGCTCGCGGACGTAGGTCTCCTCGTCCTGGGTCAGCACCGGATTGGCCTTCTTCTCCTCGCCGATCGTCGAGGAGGTGGCGTCGGACTGCGTGGCCGAGCAGAAGGACCCGAACCCGTGGGTCGGGTACACCTCGGCGTCATCGGGCAGCTGCTCGGCGAGCTTGTGCGCCGAGGCGTGTTGATGGCGCACCAGGGCGTCGGTGTGTTCCTCGCCGAGCAGGTCGGGCCGTCCGGTGGCGCCGTACAGCAGCGAGCCGCCGGTGAACACGGCGTACGGCTCGTCGCCGTCCGGCCCGTCGACCGAGAGCGCGTAGGAGAGGTGGGTGAAGGTGTGACCGGGGGTGGCGATCGCGCGGACGCGCATCCGGTCGCCGACCTCGACGACCTCGCCGTCGGCGATCGGGGTGCGGTCGAAGGACACCTCGTCCTCGGCCGTTGACCAGGTACGCCGCTCCCGTCTCCTTCGCCAGCGCCAGGCCACCGGTGACGTAGTCGTTGTGGATGTGGGTCTCGAAGACGTGGGTCAGTCGGACCCCGTCGGCCCCCAGCACCTCCACGACGCGGTCGATGTCGCGCTGCGGGTCGATCACGAGGGCGACCTCGCCGTCGTGGACCACGTAGGTGCGGTCCCCGAGCGATGGGGTCTCCAGGGTGCGGACGGTCAGCCCCTCGGCTGGCCGCTGCTGTGCATCCTCGGTCGCCGAGGCCGGCGCGGGAGTCTCGGTGTTGGTGTCGTCGGTCATGTTCGCCTCACTTCTCGATCGGTCGTCCGGAGCGGATCCAGGCGCTGGTGCCGCCGGCGACGTTGATCGCGTCGAAGCCGTTAGCGGCCAGGACCTCGACCATCGCGCCGCTGCGGTTGCCCGAGGCGCACACCACGTGCACCGGTCGATCCCGGTCGAGTTCGCCCAGGCGGGCGTCCAGCTGACTTGTCGGGATGTTGGTCGCACCGGGCACGCGGCCCTCGCGGAACTCCGCAGGCTCACGGACGTCTACTAAACGCGCGCCCTGATCGAGCGCTGCAGCGAGCTGGTCGACGGTGGTCTCACGCACAGAGAGGTCTCCTTTGCTGGCTTGTCGAACTGCACCACGTAACCCCCCGGGGGGTTATTCGATCTGACGTTAGCACATCCCCCAGGGGGGTTGTATGGTTGTGGGTGCCGCTCAGCCACGGACTCGTGATCGGTACCCGGGAAGGAAAGACCCATGTCGCAGTACACGCTCGAAACCACGGTGCGCCGCCCCTATGACGAAACCGTCGAGGCGGTGCGCACCGAGCTCTCGGCCGCGGGATTCGGCATCCTCACCGAGATCGACCTGAAGGCCACGTTGAAGGAAAAGCTCGACGTCGACGTCGCATCCCAGGTCATCCTGGGGGCCTGCCGCCCCGAGCTGGCCCACCAGGCGCTGCAGGCGGAGCCCTCGATCGCCGCGCTGCTGCCCTGCAACGTCGTCGTCCGGGCCGTCGACGCCACCACCACCGTCGTCGAGGCCTTCGACCCCGACGCCATGATGTCCCTCGCTGGCCACGACCAGGCCGGCGACACCCTGCGCGCCGTCGCGATCGACGCACGACAGCGGCTGACCGCGGCCCTAGCCGCACTGGAGAACAGCTGATGGAGCTCGAACCCACCGAGATCAAGGCGATCATCACCCGCATGAAGCGCGCCAACGGCCACCTCGCCAGCGTGATCCGGATGATGGAAGAGGGATCAGACTGTGAGTCCGTCCTCACCCAGTTGGCCGCCGTGAACAAGGCGCTTTCCCGCGCTGGCTACGCCATCGTGGCCACCGGTCTGCAGCAGTGCCTGACCGAGTCGGACGAGGGTCTCGACGGCGTGGACGTCAAGAAGATGGAGAAGCTCTTCCTCGCCCTGGCCTGATGCGGTCCGCCCCGGAGCGCTCCGTTGTCATCGCCGCTCGGCTGTGGCCAGTGTCTGGCCTCGCATCGGGTCGACCTCGTGCGGTGAGGAAGTGCGACTGTGGAGACGTCACCGTCCACGCGCCACACTGAAGACGTCGCCCACGCCTGAGCCGAAGCGCGCGTGACACACGAGGAGGCTCCATGACCAGCGCCCCGTTCAGCTCCGACCACCCGATCAGCCCCGACGGGCCGAGGCGTCCGAGCCTGCTCATCTTCGACGTGAACGAGACCCTGTCGGACATGACACCTCTGTCAGCACGGTTCGAGGACATCGGCGCCGCCGAGCATCTCGCCAAGCTGTGGTTTGCCGAGCTGCTGCGTGACGGGTTCGCACTGACGGTCTCCGGGGACATCGAGGCCTTCGCCATCCTCGGTGCCGAGGCGCTACGGGTCCGGTTGGCCGGCCGGCCGCTGGACCGTCCCCTTGATGAGGCCGTCGACCACATCATGCAGGGATTCTCCGAGCTCGCGGTGCACCCGGACGTCGTCGAGGGTGTCCGTGCGCTGAGCGATCTCGGGATCCGGCTCGTGACTCTCAGCAACGGGTCCGCCGGGGTCGCCGACGCCCTCTTGCAAGGGGCGGGTGTGCGTGACCGATTCGAGCGCCTGCTCACGGTCGAGGACGCTGGTGTGTGGAAGCCGGCTCCTGGGGCCTACGCCTACGCCCTGGGGGAGTGCGGAGTGGAACCGATGGACGCCATGCTCGTCGCGGTGCATCCCTGGGACATTGACGGTGCTCGACGCGCGGGCCTTGCCACCGCTTGGATCGACCGGGCTTCCGATCGCTACCCGTCGTACTTCGCGGCGCCGGACGTCGAGGCCGTGTCGCTGGAGGAGCTCGCCGACGCGCTGAGGTGAAGCCCCGCAGGGGGCCTAGGTCCTCAGGGAGACACGGTGACCGCCCCCTTCCCATCACCGACGCCGACGCGCGAGCCCTCACCGGCAGGCGAGAGTCCGGATTGGTCGGGAGCGCGTAGAGCGGCTTCGCGTCCGGGTCGTCGTAGCCGACGTTGGGGTCGAGTAATCGCGGTTGGGTCCTGTCGACCTGCACCGAAATCGACGTGCCCCCGGCGCCCGCGATCTGAGAAGCGGTACGACCCGTGCGAGGGCCGACGCTCGACCAGGCGCCGGCCCCCGTGACGTCCTGGCCGCTCGCTGCTCGGGCTCCCCGTGCAAGGCTCGCTCCATGCGTGGTCTGTGCCCTTGCCTCGGTTCGTCCTCAAAGGCCCGTGGGGCGGCTGGAAGTCATCCGGGTCCTCGGCGGGTTCCCGTGGCATGAGCGCGGCGAGCACCCACGACGATGCCGTGCGCCGTCGTGCCTTCGCGGAGGTCGTCGAGCCCGAGATCGAAGTGATGCTCCGGGTGGCGCGGAGCATCACCGGCAGCGCCGCCGACGCCGAGGACCTCGTGCAGGAGTCGCTCGTTCGAGCGTTCCGCGCCATCGACCGCTTCGACGGCCGCCACCCGCGGGCGTGGCTGCTCACGATCGTGCGCAACACCAATGCCAACATGCACCGCAGGCGGCGCCCCATCGCCGTCGACGACTGGGAGCTGATCCACGCCTCCCGTCCTGCGTTCGGGGCTGCGGAGTCCCCGGGCGCCGAGGAGGTGTACGTCGTGCAGGAACTCGACGGTGCTCTGCAGGCTGCGGTCGACGGACTGGCCCCCAAGTTCCGCTCCGCGCTCGTGCTCGTGGACATCCACGACCTGTCGTACGCCGAAGCGGCCGCGGTCCTCGACGTCCCCGTCGGCACCGTCATGTCCCGACTGAGCCGCGCCCGCGAACGCGTCCGCAAGGCACTCGGCCCCACCTTCACCACCACCACCGAGGGGAGCAGTCATGAGTGGAGCGCTCCGGCAGATGGTCACCTGCCACTGGACCGCACGCCGCATCCAGCGATACCTGGACGCCGATCCGGCGTCGCCCCTGACGCCGGGGGAGATCACCCGGCTCGAAGAGCATGTGGCGACGTGCGAGAAGTGCAGTGAGGTCATGCGCCAGCACCGTCTGCTGCACCGTGCCCTGTCCCTCTGGTCGGGCCGTCGACCCGTGGACCCAGCCGCGGTCGACCGCATGCGCACCGTCCTGGACGACCTGATCGATGGGCGGCAAGCGTGAGTACGCCGGACCGCTGGGACCTGCTCGTCCTCGGAGGCGGTACCGCCGGGATCGTCGCGGCCAAGACGGCTGCGCGCCTCGGTGCCCGGGTGCTGCTGGTCGAGCGGGATCGCACCGGGGGCGACTGCCTGTGGACCGGCTGCGTTCCGTCGAAAGCACTGCTGGCCGCAGCGGAGTCAGCCGCCGGCGCTCGACGCGCCGAGCGGTTCGGTGTGCTCGTCGATGGCGTCCGGGTGGACTTCCCGCGCGTGATGCAGCACGTGCACGCAGCGATCCGCCAGATCGCCCCGGTCGACTCGATCGAGGCGCTCGAAGCCGCTGGGGTGACGGTGCGGACCGGACACGGCCGGTTCGTCGGCCAGGGGATGCTCGACCTCGACGGCGAGACGGTCCGCTTCACCCAGGCGGTCCTCGCGACGGGTGCGGCGCCAGCGGTGCCGCCGATACCCGGCCTGGCCGACCTCGACTTCCTGACCAGCGACACCGTGTGGGACCTCGCCGAGGCTCCGCGCCGTGTGGTGGTCCTCGGTGGTGGCAGCATCGGCTGCGAGCTCGGGCAGGGACTGTCTCGGCTCGGCATCGAGGTCTCCGTGGTGGAGGGAGCACCGCGGGTGCTGCCACGCGAGGACGCCGCGGCTGCCGCAGTCGTGCACCGCGCGCTGGAGGCCGACGGCGTCACGATCCGGACCGGCCAGTCGGTGGCCTCTGTCGTCGCCTCGGACTCGCAGTCCGGATGGCTGATCCTCGACGACGGGGCCAAGGTCGCCTTCGACCGGCTGTTGGTCGCCGTGGGACGACGTCCCCGGACGACGGGTCTCGGGCTCGACACGGTAGGGGTCGAGCTGGACGAGCACGGGTTCGTGGTCGTCGATGGCCGGTTGAGGACGACCAACCCGCGCATCTGGGCAGCCGGCGACCTGACCGGTCACCCCCAGTTCACCCACGTCGCCGGCGTCCACGGCAGTCTCGCCGCCAGCAACGCGATCCTGGGCGTACGGCGATCGGTGGAGACCTCCGCCGTGCCCCGGGTCACCTACACCCACCCGGAGGTCGCCGCCGTAGGTGTCGACACCGGACGTGAACGCGACGGGATCCGCATCCTCACGCTGGACCACCACCACGTGGACCGCGCCGTGACCGAGGACCTCACCGATGGCCTCACCCGGCTGGCAATCGACGCCAAGGGCCGGATCCTCGGAGCCACTGTCGTCGGTCCACGGGCGGGAGAGACCCTGGGTGAGCTCGCGATCGCCATCCGGCGTGGACTGCGCACCCGCGACCTTGCCGGCATCACCCACGCCTACCCGACATGGAACGACGGAGTCTGGAACGCTGCGATCGCCGACGTCCGGGAGCAGCTCGACCGCCCCGCGACCCGGCGCGCCCTGCACACCCTGGCGCGGACCCGTCGCTGGTGGCTCGAGCGCCGTGCCGCCTGAGCGGCGCCTCTTGCTGGTGGGCGCCGGCCACGCACACCTCCACCTCCTCCGCCACGCATCCTGCCTCGATGCTGCCGGCTACCGCACCACACTCGTGGCGCCCGCGAGCTTCGACTACAGCGGGGCGGCGTCGGGCATCGCAGCCGGCGGCCGCGACCCCGCCGAGGGCCGGATCGACGTCGCGGCGCTCGCCCGCCACAACCAGGTCGACCACCGGCAGGGACTCATCACCGCCGTCGACCCGGTGACGCGGACGGCGACCACGGACGACGGGTCCCGTCTCGAGTGGGACGTCGTGTCCTTCAACATCGGCAGCGTCGCCGACGTGCCACCGGGCACGACCAGCGGCGCCGCGGTGGTCGGGGTCAAGCCTCTCAGCGACCTCGCCACCCTGCGAGAGCGCCTGCAGGATCCACCGGCTGGGCGTGGCCACCACGTCACGGTGATCGGCGCTGGCGCCAGCGGCATCGAGATTGCCGCGCACCTCGCTGCCCGCCATGACACCGAACGGGTCCACCTGCTTGAGCGCGGCTCCCGCATCGGCGGATTCCTGCCGCGCCGCGCCTCGCAGCGACTCGTCGGGCTGCTCGAAACCAGGGGCGTCCGGATCGTGACGCAGGCCGAGCCCGTGCGCATCGACGAGAACGCTGTCCTGCTGCGCGACGGGACCCGCGTCCCGCACGACACCGTGGTCGTGGCCACCGGCCTGGTGCCGCCGCCACTGGCAACCCGGTCTCCGCTAGGTGGTCGCGACGGCTTCCCGGTGCGTGCGAGCCTGCAGCACCGCGACCACGACGACGTCTACGCCGTCGGCGACTGCGCCGACTTCCTGCCTGTCACCCTGCCGCGCATCGGCGTCCACGGCGTCCGGCAGGGGCCGGTCCTGCTCGCGGCGCTCGAAGCCCGCACAAGCGGCGCCCCGGCCCCGGTCTACCGCCCGCAGCCGAGGGCGCTGTTCATCCTCGACCTCGGCGGGGGTACGGCCCTCGCCGTGCGCGGCCGGTGGTGGTGGCTGGGCCGCTCCAGCCTGGTCCTCAAGCGCTGGATCGACCGACGCTGGATCGCGACCTACCGGACCTGAGGAACCCCTCAGCGCCGCGTCGGCCTGGGGAGCGGGCTGAGGAGCTGCTTGTTCTCCTCCGCGTGGTGCACCGAGGGTGAGACGCAGGCGGGACCAGCTCGCCGGTTTCGGGGTACGCCATCGTGTCGTGCCGTGTCACGACGCTTACGGGAGCGGGTCGGGCTGACCGCCGGAGGTGGGTGCGGGAGGGGTGCTCGTGGCCAGCAGCCGTCGCCCGACGGTGCCGCCGAGGAGGGCCAGCACCACCAGCGCGCCGACGCCGACGGCGATGCCGCGGGGGTCGGCCCCCGAGGCGCCGACAGCGGCGTAGGCGAGGGCCCCGGGCACGATCCCAACGGCCGTGCCGATTCCGTAGTCGCGTCGGCGAACTCCGACCAGACCAGAGGCATAGTTGATCGGAGTGAACGGGAACAACGGCACCAGCCTCACGGCGAGCACCGCGACCAGCCCGTGGCGAGCCAGCACCTGATCAGCCACCTGGAGCCGCCCGCGAAGCATGCGGTCGACCGCAGGCCGTCCCAGGCGCCGGCCGAGGAGGAACCCCCCGGAGGCACCGAGCAGCGCGCCTGCCCAGGCCAGCAGGGTGCCCCACCACAGCCCGAAGAGGGCGCCACCGAGGATCGTCAGCAACGAGGCGGGTGAAGGCACGAGCACCAGCAGGGCGTACCCGACGACGAACACCACGGCGCCGGCCCACCCCGCCGACTCCACCAACTCCTGCAGACGGTCCGGTCCGCTCCAGCCGCTCAGGTGCAGGGCGGCGGAGGCCCCGGCGAAGGCGAGGACCAGTGCCACCAGGCGCAGGCCGGCCGTCCGGGAGGACGCATTCGTGCGCCCCGTCACGTCGTCGGGCACCGGGTCGCGAGCTGGCGGTTCTGGTGGAGTCCTCATGTGACCAGGAACCCTCCGACGCACCGTGTGGCTTCCCGCTCGCCCCAGGTCATGAGCCCGCAGCAGCCGAAGCGCGCAGGGTGCGATAGCCGGTGATGATTCGGTGGACAGCGCTCACGCCCACGACGGCGGCCCACGTCGTCGCGACCAGCGGGGCGTAGCCGGGAACGAGCAGCCACAGCGAGTGCACGAAGATCGTCTCTGCTCCCTCGGCGACACCGCCGAGGAAGCTCAGCGACCGGCCGTCGTCGAGGCGGTGTCCGGTGCGCTCCGCGATCGAGGAGAACGCCAGGAACGCGGTGCCGTTGACGTAGTAGGCCAGCAGCACGGCCAGGAACGGTAGCCAGTCTGCGGCCGGGGCAGAGGTGCCGACGGTGCCGATGGCAACGCCGACGACCGTCGTGCCGTAGACGACGAAGTCGGCGGTGATGTCGAGGAATCCGCCGGCGGGGGAGCCCTGCCCGTTGACGCGGCGTCGGGCCAGCGGCCCGTCGAGGCCGTCCAATGCACGGGAGGCCAGCCACGCGACCAGTGCCCAGCCCCACAGCTGGCCGGCCGCGAGCGCAGCGCTGGCAAGCCCGAAGATCAGGCCGGCAAGGGTGAGCCGGTCCGGGGTGACCCACGACCGGTCGATCCGCTCGGCGGCCACGGCGAGTGGCCCGTCGAGACGACGACGGAGGGCGGCGTCGAACATCAGGCCTCCTCTGCGTCGCTGACGGGCACGGGCCCGTCGCCATCATCATGACCCAGCAGCCGTTGCCCGAGGATCGTGCCCAGCGCGAATTGCGCGAGCAGCACCGCGAGAGAGCGCGGCGATCCGAGACAAGAGGGCCCCGAGCCACCACCCGAACAGCAGCTCGCCCGATGTTCAGTGAGAAGCGCCTTGCGTGCCGGCAGCAGGCGCACCAGGGTGTAGCCGGCGACGAAGAAGGCGGCGCCCCACGGCCCGGCCGCGTCCACCTGCTCACGCAGCAGCCGGGCGTCGTCCCATCCGCGCACCTGCTCGACAACGAATACCGCGAGCAGGAGTGCCGCCATCGCCCCGAGCCGTGCCCACGCCCAGGTCCGGCTCGGTGTCGGCGTCGGCTCCACAAGGAGGGAAGTCCCTGGGGCCGCCACCGTGTTCCCGTTGCGACAAGCGCCCCCTGCCCTGTGTGCCATCTGAGGAGACACGATCGAAGTGAGTGCCCGCCACCGGACCCTGGCAGCGACCGCGCTGGCCGCGGCCCTGCTCGCCTCTGCCTGCTCGGCTCCAGCGGCCGAGAGTCCCGCGGTAGCGACGGACCGACCGTGGGACGAGGTGGTGGCCGAAGCGCAGGGGCAGACGGTGGACCTGTGGATGTACGGCGGCGACGACCGTGGCAACGCCTACGTCGACGACGTCCTGGCTCCCGCTGCCGCCGACATCGGAGTCACGCTGCGACGGGTGCCCGTCGCGGACACGAAGGACGCGATGCGACGCCTGCTCGCCGAGCGGGCCGCCGGCGAGGACGACGGCTCGGTGGACCTGGTGTGGGTCAACGGCGACAACTTCGCCACCGGGCAGGAGGCCGGTGCCTGGCTGTGTGGCTGGTTCGAGGGCCTGCCCAACGCCCAGTACGTCAGCGGCGAGGACCCGCTGGTCAGCGAAGACTTCGGAGTGCCCGTCGAGGGGTGCGAGTCGCCTTGGCACAAGGCACAGTTCACCTTCGTCTACGACTCCGCCCGGGTCGTTGATCCGCCGACCACTGTCGCCGGACTGCTCGACTGGGCCGAGGCTCACCCTGGCCGCTTCACCTACCCTGCTCCGCCCGACTTCACCGGGTCCGTCTTCGTCCGCCAGGCCCTCTACGCGCTCTCCGGAGGTGCGGACGCGGTCCCTGCGAGTTTCGACGAGAGAGCCTACGACGAGTTGACGCCCGCGCTGTGGGAGCGACTGCGCGACCTCGCACCGGCGCTGTGGCGCGAGGGAAAGCACCTACCCCCGGGACCAGGTCGCGCTGGACCGGCTGTTCGCCGACGGTCAGGTCGACTTCACCATGACCTACGGGCCCGCCACCTTGACCGAGCTGGTCGAGGGCGGCACGTTCCCGCCGACCACCCGCGTGCTCAGCCTCGAGGATGGCACCGTCGGCAACGCCAGCTTCCTCGCGATTCCCGCCAGCTCGCCGGACCAGGCCGGCGCGATGGTGGTCGCCGATCTGGCCTTGTCGCCGGAGCAGCAGGTGGCGAAGGCCGACCCCGCCGTGTGGGGCCAGTTCACCGTCCTCGACAGCGAGCTGCTCGACGGTGAGGCGACGCGTGCGTTCGACCAGTTGCCGGACTCGCCCGTCGTCCCGGCCTATGACGAGCTGTCCCGCAACGTCCAGCCCGAGCTGTCCTCGGCCTGGGTGACGCCTCTCGACGAGGGCTGGCGCCGCGAGGTCCTCGGGCGCCCATGACGAGTCGGCGGGTGAGCGGCGCCGCGCCCAGCATCGTGACGATCACCGTCGTCGCAGGCACCGGCATGGCTGCGGTGGTGGCGACCTCGGTCGGTCTGATGCCGCTCTACGGTCGACCAAGCTTGAGTCTCGACGGCTGGCGAGCCGCGGCACCGGACCTGGTCGCGGGCATCGGCGAGTCCCTACTGATCGCCGTGCCGGCCACGGTGCTGGCGGCCGTGGTCGGGTTCCTCCTGGCGATGCTGATGCTCGGCGGCGGCCGAGCAGTTGGAGTCGTCCGGGTGGCCTGCCTGGCGGTCCTTGCGGTCCCGCACCTGGTGGGCGCGACTTCGGTGTCGCTGCTGTTGAGCGACGGAGGAGTGGCGGCCCGACTCGCGGGGCAGAGCAGCGGCGAGAGCTGGCCGGCACTTGTCGGCGGGCCGTGGCCGGTCGCGACGGTCCTGGAGCTGGCGTGGAAGGAGTCGGCCTTCGTCGCACTCGTGGTCCTGGCCGCGGTCGCTCCCGGTCACCGGCAGCGGATGGAGGTCGCGGCGGGCCTGGGCGCGCGACCCCGGCAACGTGTCGTGCGGGTGCTGCTCCCCACCGCCGCCCCAGCCGTGGGTGCCGCGTCCCTGGTCACCCTCGTCTACGCCGTCGGGTCCTACGAGGTGGCCTGGCTGCTGGGGCGTGCGGTCCCCGAACCCCTGCCCGTGCTGGCCTTCCGCCTCTTCGGCTCCATCGAGCTCACCGACCGGCCCGCCGCCGCCGCTGCGGCGGTCATCGGCGCTCTACTCGCTCTGAGCGTGGCGGTCCCGGCACTAGCGGCGCTGCCGCGGCTGCGGTCTCTCTCGGCGCGAGGTGGCTCGTGAGGCGGACCCTCCAGGTGGCCGGTCTGGCGCTGGCTCTGCTCTGGCTGGCGGTGCCGCTCACGCCGGTGCTGGTGTGGGCGGGGGCGGAGCGCTGGAGCTTTCCCGACCTGCTGCCGCGCGCCTGGGGGTTGGTCGGGCTGGCGGGAAGCGGCCTCTGCGGGTCTCCCGCAGGCGCTGCTGCGCTCGTTGGCGTTGGGAGTGGCCGTTGCGGCGGTCGCGACGCCGTTGGGAGTGATGACCGGCAGAGTGCTCGGCTGGCGCCTCACCCGACACCCGCGTCTCGTGGTCGGCCTGCTGCTGGTCCCGCTCGTCCTGCCGCCCTTCGCGGTGGCCATGGGTCTCGACGTGATCCTGATCCGAGTCGGGCTGCCGGAGCTCGTCTCGGTGGTGCTGCTCCTGGCTGTCGTAGCGATCCCCTACACGGCATACACGAGTGCGACCGGGTTCGCGCGCACGTCGCCGGAGCTGGAAGCCCAGGCGCGAGCCCTGGGAGCGACACCCCGGCAGGCCAGGCTGCGGGTGGTGCTGCCGGCGGTGCGCGGCAGCATCCTCGTCTCTGCCCTGCTGGCCTTTCTCGTCGGGTGGAGCGACTACGTCGTCACCCTGCTCGTGGGCGGTGGCCAGCTCGTGACCGCCCCGGTCCTCCTGGGAGCCGCGGCCTCCGGATCGGGCAACGACTCGATGGTCGCCGCGATGGCCCTGGCGACCCTCCTGCCCCCCGTGATCCTGGTGACCCTTGCGGCCGCGTACAGGATGCGCGGCGGTGGCCACACCTCGGCGGCCGATCGCCTGTCCGAGACCATGCCCGAGCAGGAGAGGATGCGCCGATGAGCACGCTGGAGATCCGGGACGTGTGGCACAGCTATCCCGACGCCGAGACCCCTGCTCTACGCAGCGCGTCCCTCACCGTGGGGGACGGGGAGATGGTCTCCGTCGTCGGCCCCTCGGGGTCCGGCAAGAGCACCCTGCTCCGCGTGGCCGCAGGGCTGCAGCGCGCCACCTCCGGCCAGGTGCTGGTGAGCGGGCGGGACGTCGCAGACGAACCCACCGAGCGGCGCGACCTGACCGTCATGTTCCAGCAGCCGCTGCTCTTCGACCACCTCGACGTGGCCGGCAACGTGGCCTTCGCTCCCCGGCTGGCCGGCGCCCGGCGCCGGGAGGCCCGACGATGTGCGCAGCGCTACCTGCGACTGGTCCACCTCGAGGGATTCGATTCCCGCGACGTCTCGTCGCTGTCCGGCGGCCAGCAACAACGGGTGGCGCTCGCGCGAGCACTGGCCGCCGAACGCGGGGCGCTGCTGCTCGACGAACCCTTCAGCTCCTTGGACCGTGAGCTGCGAGCCTCGATGCACGACCTTCTCATCGAGGTGCGCGCCGCGCTGGCTCCCACGATCCTCATGGTCACCCACGACCTCGACGAAGCGGCACTCGCCGAGTCGACCGTCGTGCTCATCGACGGGAGCGTTCACCAGCATGCCCCGATGGCCGAGATCTACCAGCGGCCGGCGAGCGTGGCCGTCGCCCGGCTGCTCGGCGGCTTCGCCGAGATCGAGGGCACGATCCATCACGGCACCCACCACTCCTCGTGGGGTCGCGTCCCGGTCGCCGCGGGCGGAGCGGGTGAGGGGCCTGCTGTGCTCCTGGTCCGCCGCGAATCGCTCCGCCTCGACGGCGCCAACAGCGGCATCGCCGAGACCGGCCTCCGAGCCCGCGTCCTGCGCAGCCGCCCCACCGGCACCCGGGTCGTCGTCTCCCTCGTAGGCGACGACGACTCCTCTCTGGAGGTCGAGCTGCGGATCGGCGAGGACATCCAACCGGGCGCCCGGGTCACGGTGCTACTACCCGATCGTCGAGAGCCCCAATGGGCTGTGGCGCAAGATCCCTCCGAATGGAAGGGCCAGGCGCCCACGACGGGTTTCCATGGCAGCCCGCACGACGCGCGGCTGCCTCTGGAGGAGACCCGGTCATGAAGTCAGCTTGCGAAGGCGAGACGTCCGTCCCGCACGATGTCGGGGTAGGCGCGTGAGCGCGACGCCTGTAGAGGTGTTGTGGCGCCCCGGATGCCCGTTCTGCGTGAAGCTCCGCATCGGGCTGATGCTTCTGGGGGTACGGGCGACCTGGCGCAACATCTGGGACGACCCCGAGGCCTCCGCTCTCGTGCGTGCGCACAACCAGGGCAACGAGACGGTCCCGACCGTCCGGATCGGTTCGGTCGTGCTCACCAACCCCTCTGCTGGCAAGGTTCGATCGCTCGCACGTCGCTCCTCCGGCCGATGACCAGCGGCGGAGAGCTCCATCGCAGGGGCGTGACCTTCCCGGGGGGCGGCGGTTCCGACCTCACGGGCACCCTCGACCTGCCGGTCGGCCCCATCCGGGCAGTGGGACTCTTCGCACACTGCTTCACCTGTGATCGCACGTCACGGGCGGCATCACGAGTCGCCAGAACCCTGACGAGAGCCGGATACGCGGTCCTGCGCTTCGACTTCACCGGGCTCGGAGACTCCGACGGCTCCTTCGCGGAAACCACTTTCAGCACCAATCTCGAGGACCTGCGTGCCGCCGCCCGATGGCTCACCCAGGAGCTCGAAGCGCCGCGGCTACTCATTGGGCACTCGCTCGGGGGTGCAGCCGTCCTCGCCATCGCCGGAGAGGTCGAGTCCGTGGAGGCGGTCGCGGTGATCGGTGCCCCGTCGACCCCAGCGCACGTCACCACGCTCCTGTCTGGTGCGGTGCCGGTGAGCGACGGACACCTTGCTGTCACCATCGGCAACCGGAGCCTCCACATCAGTCCAGACCTGGCCCGCGACCTGTCCGCCCAACCCCAGCTGGAGCGCATCTCCGCGCTCGGCAAGCCACTCCTCGTCCTGCACTCGCCCCGGGACGCCGTCGTGGGCATCGATGAGGCCCGCGTGATCTTCGAGACCGCCCGGCACCCCAAGTCGTTCGTCACCCTCGACGAGGCCGACCACCTGCTTCTGCGCGCCGAGGACGCCGACTACGCCGGATCCATGATCGCGACGTGGGCCGGCCGGTACCTCCCGGCTCGGGCCCCCTCGCCTCCCACCCCCGCCGCAACGCCAACGAACGTGGTGGTCGACGAGGTCGACGACCTCGAGGGCTACGCCCACCGAGTCCGCTCAGGGCACCACACCTGGTTCCTTGACGAGCCGCTCGAGGTCGGCGGCGCCGACACCGGCCCCGGTCCCTACGACGTGTTGCTCTCCGCCCTCGGGGCATGCACGTCCATGACGATGCGGATGTACGCCCGGCGAAAGGGCTGGGACTACGGCCCCTCACGAGTGACGCTCCGCCACGGACGCATCCACGCCTCCGACTGCGAGTCGTGCGAGACCAAGTCAGGACACGTCGACCAGGTACATCGGCACATCGAGCTGGACCCGTCCCTGCCAGAGGACCGTCGGGCTGCACTGATCGCGATCGCGGACCGGTGCCCCGTCCACCGCACTCTGCTGGGCGAGATCGACATCGTCACCACCCATGGGCCAGACGAAGCTCTGACGACATGACCATGCGGGCCGAGCTCGACGAAACAGTCCCGCGGGGGCAACGACACCGTCGTCCGCGGCGGGGTTCTAACTACTTCGCCCCGCAGGTGCGCGGGGTTACGCAATCCCTGGCGGATTTCCGGAGAGGCCGGCGGCCAGGCGCCGCGACACGTTGTGACCGCTCGTAGGCGTTGGACTGTCAGGGCACGTCGCGGAGTGGCAGGCGGGGACGGTTCTGTCAGCGAGATCGGTCGCCAGGTCGCACCCTGGACACATGAGCGGGTATGCGGTCCGCGCGGGTCAAGGTGCCCGGTCTGCCGGTTACGTTCCGCTTCCACGAGCTTCGCCCCACTTCGCATCGTTCCTCATCGCTAACGGCTGCGACGTGAAGGTGGTCCAGGCACGCATGCGGCACGCCAGCGCGAAGACCACGCCCGACACCTCCCGGCACCTGTGGCCGGACTCGACAGCACACGAGCCGCCATCGACAGCGCAATAGCGGCTCGTGCGGACTATCTGCGGACTGCGGAGGGGCGATGAACGCATCGTCGCAGGCCAGAGGCCTAGTGACCCCTAGATGTCGTAGTAGTGACTGACTGACCCATGCTGACCTGCGCAAACGTCATTGATGTTCGTCCGTTTGTACCACTCTTGAAACAAGTGAGCGCTTCGTGTCAAGCGTTGCGAGCGGGCCTCGATCGTGGTCTCGCCGAGCAGTGTGCACAGCGCGGGAGTGGCGACGCCCAGACAGTCCCCAGCGGGCTCGGCCGATGACCGGGACCAGTACGCCCATGGACCATCCGCCGTGAACCATTGCCTCAGACTTCCGTAGTCCTACGGATGGACGGCGAGCAAACGCTCTTTAGCGTCGAGGACGTAGCTGAAACCAGCTGCGACACACGACGGGAAGAGACGACATGAAGAACGCACGATCCGAGCACGCAGGCATGCACAGGCCCGAGCCCGAGCCGGTGGTCCGCGGGTACGACTACATCGTCGTCGGGGCGGGCACCGCAGGAAGCGTCATCGCGTCTCGCCTCAGCGAGGACCCGGACACCGAGGTGCTGCTCATCGAGGCCGGCTCCGCGACCGCGCTGCCCGAGATGGAGCTGCCGGGCATCTGGCCCCTTCTGCTGGGCACGCCGGCGAGCTGGGGCGAGTCGACGGTGGTGCAGGACTTCCTCGGCGCCCCGTTGGCTGCCCCGCGCGGCAAGGCGCTCGGCGGGTCCTCCAGCATCAACGGTCTGAACTTCCTCCGCGGTCACCGGTCCAGCTACGACGCCTGGATCGACCAGGGCGCCCCCGGGTGGGGGTTCGACGACCTGCTGCCCTTTTTCAAGCGCAGCGAGACAACCGTCGGGCGCGATGTCGCGCTGCGCGGTGTCGACGGGCCGATGATCATCGGCCCGACACCGGACCCGAGCCCGGTGGTCCTGGCGGCGCTCGACGCGGCGGCGGAGTCCGGACATCCGATCGTGGACGACGTTTCCTCCGGTGACTCCGTCGGGTTCGGGCTCTCCGACGCCAACGTGCACGACGGCCACCGTCAGAGTGCCGCTGACGCGTATCTCCGCCCCTTCGCCGACCGCCCGAACCTGCATGTCGTCACCGACTCCGCCGCCAGGCGGCTCCTCATCCACGACGGCGTCTGCACGGGTGTCGAGTACGGCGGCGGCGTCGTCTTCGCCACCGTCGCCACGGCGCGACGTGAAGTGATCCTGACGGCCGGCGCCATCGGATCGGCCCAGCTCCTGATGCTTTCCGGTGTCGGCCCCGCGGAGCATCTGGCGGAGCACGGGATCGACGTCGAGCTTGACCTCCCCGGCGTGGGCGCGAACCTTCACGACCATCCGATGTCGACCCTCGTGTTCGAGCACAAGGCACCACTGAAGGGGAACCCCGCGAACATCTACGGCCAGGGCGTCGGGCTGGTCCGTTCGGCTGACGATGTCGGTGATCCCGACCTGCAGATCCTGCTGATCAGCCAGCCGTACCGCTCGCAGGGACTCGACGGTCCCGCGCCCGATGGCGGCTACGCGATCGGGTTCTCGGCGATGCTCCCGCACAGTCGCGGCACCGTCCGCCTCGCCGACAGCGACCACCGGACCACTCCGTTGATCGATCCGTGCTACCTCGAGGACGTCCGCGACCAGCAGGTCATGATCGCTGGGATGGCGATCGCACGACGGATCGCCGCCGCCGACTCTCTCCAGGACTGGCGGGGTGCCGAGGCCCAGCCCGGCCGGCACCTGGAGGACGACGAGGAAGTCCTCGACTACCTTCGCGAGAGCCTCGTCGTCTACTTCCACTACGCCGGCACCTGCCGCGTCGGGACGGACGCGATGGCCGTCGTGGACCCCGACCTGCGGGTCCGCGGGATCTCGCGCCTTCGGGTGGCCGACGCCTCCATCATGCCGTCGCCCATCTCGGCGAACACGAACGCCACGGTGTTCGCGATCGCGGAGCGGGCCGCCCAACTCATCGCCGGTTAGCCGATGGACACCATGGAGAGCGCCGACGTGATCGTCATCGGCGCCGGTCCCGCCGGCCTCGCATCGGCTCATGAGCTGATGCGGGTCGGTCGGCGGGTGACGGTGCTGGAGCAGGGAAGCGCCGTGGCGACAAGCTGGCGCCGCCATCGGCGCGGACTCCGGCTGCACACCGTGCGCCGGCTGTCCGGCCTTCCCGGGGCCCGCATCCCGCGGAGGTACGGCCGCTACCCGTCGAGCGCCGACCTGGTGCGCTATCTCGAGAGGTACGCCGGGGCCAGCGGGATCGACGTCCGGACCGGCGTCCGCGTGACGTCGGTCCGGAGAGCGACAGCGCCCACCGAGTCAGAGGGTTGGGTCGTGGTCACGTCGGACGACGTTCGGCTCCACGCCGAGACGGTGATCGTGGCGACCGGTTACAACCGAATCCCCTTCATCCCGGATCTGCCCGGGCTCGCGGCGTACACCCGTCCCGTCCTGCATGTCGCCGACTACCGCGGGGGCGATCAGTTCACCGACCAGGACGTGCTGGTGGTCGGCGCGGGCAATGCGGCTGCCGAGGCAGCGACCGAGATGGTGGCCTGTGGGGCTGGTCGTGTGCGGATTGCAGTTCGACGACGCCTCACATCGTGAGGCGCCGCGTGTGGGGAGTGCCCATGCAGGCCATTGCGATCGTGCTGAGTCCGGTCCCGATCAGGGTCGCCGACCTGGTGGCTGGTCTCCTGGCTCGGCTGACGATCCCCGACCTCTCTCGTCGGAGACTCGCCCGACCGCGCACCGACTTGTACACGCGGGTCGCCCACGACCACTCCGTGCCCGTGCACGACACCGGGATCGTGCGCCTGCTGGAGTTGGGCCGGGTCAGCCCCGTGGCAGCAGCCGCGGGGTTCCTGCCCGATGCGGTGTGTCTCGCCGACGGGTCACTCGTGGATCCGGAGGTCGTCGTCTTTGCGACCGGCTACCGGCGTGGGCTGCAGGAACTGGTGGCCGGGCTCGGCCTGCTCGACGAGCACGGTGATCCGCGCGCGCCGTCCGGCACGTCCGCGGCCCCGGGCTTCTACTTCGTCGGCTTCACGGTCACCGCGACCGGTGCGCTGCGCCAGCTCGCGACGGAAGCGCGACACGTGGCTCAGGCGGAGTCCCGACGCCGGGATTGCCCGCGTCGCGACGCCGCGCCTGACCCTCGTCGCGGCCACGTGCCGACGAGCACCCGGCGACGAGTCGTCCGACTGAACCCGAGCTAGACCAACATCTCTTGAGAGGACCTGGTCCGCGAGCTCGTCGCCTTCTTCGGCTGAGCCCGGTCTCCTCCGGGTGCGTCGTCAGCCCTGGTGGTCGGCTCGGAGCTTGGACCGGGATGCGGTCCCGGTCTTCCGAAGGATGGAGGTCGACGTGTGACTCCACGGTCCGACTGCTGAGGAACAGCTCTGCGGCGATCTCCTTGTTCGTCAGTCCGCGGAGCAGGACCGCCAGCACCCGCTGCTCCGCAACCGTCAGCTGACCATCGGGCCGGGCGACCGCGCCGCCACTCAAGCGCCTGTCGTGCCTGTCCGGTGACCACGGCGTCGGTGCTGCGGACCGCCGCGGCGTGAGCGGCGTCGAGCTCCTGCCGGCTCAACGACACCTTGCGGAGCCGGACCAAGACGCGAGCGCGTTGCAGCCGGCCGAGCGCCTCGTCAGCAGCTCGATCGGCGTGCACCGCCAGCCTCGATCGAAGTGTCGGCCTCCACGCAGCGCCGCTGACAAGTCGCCGTCGGACGCCAGCTCCATCGACGTGAGCCGGTGGAGTCCCAGGCGTGAGATCGGTCGGTCCCGGTCCGCGAGGAAGGAGTCCAGCGCCCTCAGTCGGCTAGCGGGCCTCATCAGCCTCCCCGTTCATCTGCAAGGCCTCGACGAGCGGGAGGTCGGCACGGAACCTGCTCCCGGCCTCGACCAGCCCTAGAGCGTCAGCACGGTTGGCCGCGAGACGTAGGTGCTTCACCGCCGCCGGCCACTCACGTCGGGCCAGCGCCGAGAGCCCGAGCAGGGCGGGCGCGACGAGGTGCGCGAACCACCCATGGCCGGGGTCCGAGTGCTCCCAGACGGGGAGCATCCGCTCCAGCTCGTCGTGTCTGCCGTCGGCCAGGAGCATCATTCCCAGGACTGGGAGCGCGGCAGGCGGCAGGGTCTCGGACGTCGGCGCGTACGACGACGCCGCGAGGAAGCGTCGGGCGGCGGCGAGATCCCCTCCCGTGATCTCCACCTGGGCGGCGTGGACGGCGAAGACCCGCTCGACGCCCTCCTTTCCCTCGGCGCGGGCCCAGTCGATCAGCTCCGCCAACGCTTCTCTGGAGCCATCGACATCGTCGACGAGGTGGGCGAGGAAGCCGGTCGCCGCGAGACCGGTGTCGTCGAGGCCGGCCACGATCTGGACACTCTGCCGGCGGGTGCTCTCCGCGATGAGCTGATGGTTCAGACCGCCACCGGAATCGAGCTGGGCGCGGACCCGTCCTCTGATGGCCCGGTGGACGGCGTTGGGTGCGTCGATGTCTCCCAGGGCAGCCAAGGCCGCCACGGCGTGACGTTCCCGGTCGGTCACGGTCATCAGGTCGTCGCCGACAGCGTTCGCCGCCACCATCACCAGCCGCGCAGGATCGGACCTGATCTCCTCAACCTCCGAGTGGAGGAGGACCCGCACCGCGTCGTGACCACGCGTCGCGGCGGTCGCGCTCACCGACAAGGCGAGGTACGCGTCGTACTGGTGCGCGGTGAGCTTCTCTCGGGACGTGCGTGCGAGCGCGCGCAGACAGGCAGCGTTGTCACCGGCCGAGTAGAGATGCTGAGCGTGGCTCAGCAGTCGGTCACGGTACAGCTCGTCGGATGGGTCGGATCGGTCGACGGCCTGGGCGGCGAAGTGCGCCGATCGAAGACGAGCGCCCGCGGCATGCGTGACGGCCGCGGCGCGGTCCAGGGCGGTGGCGATCTGCTCGTCGGGTCCTGCGGGTTGCGACTGTTGCAGGTGCTGCGCTAGCGCGACGGGGTCGTCGAGCTCGTGGGCGATGACCCGGTGCAGCTCGCGACGACGCGCTGGCGCCAACCGTGCCGATGCTGCTGACGACTGCAGCGGGTGAAGGGTCTGTGCTGTCGTCGTCGTCAGCCTGACGAACCCAGCCTCCTCAGCCTCGTTGACCGCTTCGACCGGAATGTCGGCGATGCCCAGCACCGACCGCAGCACATCCAGTCGCGGCCGACCGAGGAGGGCGACGACCGCGACGACGTCCTGAGCACCCGGGCTCAGTGAATCCAGGCTCGTCGCGACAGCGTTGGCCAGCGAGAGCGGGGCCAGCACGGTCCCGACCGGTAGCGCGCCGAGCTCGTCGATCGACCCGCGAGCGACGAGCTCGATCGCCCACATCGGGTTGCCGCCGGTGTGCTCGTGCAGGGCAACGATATGCGCGCGTGTCACCGTGGACGGCCAACGAGTCGCGACCGCCTGCTCGAGCTCGTCGACCGATAGCCCGTCCAGGACGTAGGTGTCCTCAGCCGAGAAGGCGAGGGCGTGGGGGGTCTCGGCATGGACATGGGACGCCCTGGCTGAAGCCACCAGGAACACCGGCAGACCGGTGCTACGCCGGAAGGCGCGCTCCACCATCGACATGGATTCTGGATCGGCCCACTGCACGTCGTCCAGCAAGATCACTACCGGCGCTGGTTCTTGCCAACTCGGTGAGGACGGACTCCAGAGCGATCGCGGCGGCGAGGGTAGGTGCGACCCGGAAGGCTGGCTCGTCGCCGGCGAGGATCTCGAAAAGTGCCTCGTGTCGGGGGTCGACCCGGATCGATGAGTGATCCACCGTGGAGAAGAGGTCCGCGACCACGCTGTACGGCGTGTAGCGCTCGGCGGACGACGGAGCCGCGCGGAGGACGGTGAAACCTGCTGCGGTGAGATTCTCGGTGGCGGTGAGCATCAGGGTCGACTTGCCGATGCCGGGTTCGCCGACCAGGAGTAGATGTCGTGACGCTCTGCTCGCGATAGCCAGGATCTCGGTCAGGAGGGCCGATCGGTTCATGATTGCCCCGAGGCGTCCGTTCGGAGAGCCCGAATGACGTCGAGCGCCGCCTGACGGTCCGCCGCGGGGACAAGCAGGTGGTCGTGATGGAACCCTGCCAGCACGTTGCAGCTGATTCCGGCCTCACTCAAGGACCGAGAGAACGCGGCCGTGAGCCCCACTGCCGTCAACGACGAGTGCACGGTGAGGGTCAACCACGCGGCGACGAAGTCGTAGGAGATGTCGAGCCTGTCGGCGTCATCGCGGGGCAGAACTACGGTCAGTCCTTCGTCCTCGAACACGGTCGCCTGCGCCAGGACGACCGCGGGGTGGCCAGGGGGCACGATCGCAAAGACGTACTCGTCGGGTCGGATCGTGGCGTCGAGCGAGGCGAGCATCGCCTGAAGGTCAGAGAATCCTGCACTCATCGGACTGTCCCTACTGAGATGGTTCTGCGGGTGTGGCACGCCGCGTGTGCCCGACAGCCTCGGCCGTCGGGCACACGCGGCCCGGTCCTGCTTGCTCAGACCGCTGACGAAGCGGCAGCCTCGACGGCCTCAGCGACATCGGCCGCGTGCGACACCATGGCGAGGTGACCGCCCGGAACTCGACGCAGGCTCGACCCGGCGCGCTCGGCCATGAAGACCTGGGTCGTGATGTCGATGCTGTGGTCCTCGGTGCCGGCGACGTACCACGACGGCAGGGTCTTCCAGGCCGGGTCGGCGCCCGCCGGCTCGCTGAGCGCCCCGTAGGTGATGGGACGCTGACCGGCGAAGTACGTCGCGGTCTGTGCGTCGCTGAGGCCGTTGGAGAAGCCGCCCGCGAAGGCGCCCTTCTTCAGGTACAGGTCGGCGTCGTGACCATCGGGAAGAGGCGCCTTCTCGAACAGGGCGTCGGCGTCGACAGGTCCGGCCCGGCCCGAGAGCTCGAGGATCGACTCGCCCTCGTCGGGCACGAAGCCGTTCACGAAGACGAGCGCCTTCACCTCGGGGTGGCCGAGGGCGGCACCGCTGATGAGTGCTCCGCCGTAGGAGTGGCCGACGAGGACGACGGGACCCTCGGTGCGGGTCTCGAGGAAGGAGGCGAGGTACTCGGTGTCGCCGCTGAGCGAGCGCAGCGGGTTCGCGACGCGTGACGACGGTGATAGCCCGGACGTCGAGGAGGTGCCGGACGTCGTCGAACGGACTGGCGTCGCTCCACGCTCCGTGGACGAAGACGACGGTGGGCTTGGTGGTGGTGGTGTTCATGATGGGTTCCTTTCGGTCAGTGGTGTGCGGGATCGCTGTGAGCTGGTGGTTGCTGGCGTGCCATGCGGCGTCAGCTGCGGGCGGCGTCCTTGATGACGTCGGCGGTGATCCTCGGGCTCGGCGACCATCGACAGGTGTCCGGCCTTGACCTCGGTGAGGGTCGATCCGGCGCGCTTGGCCATGAACCGCTGGGTCGAGATGTCGATGCTGTGGTCCTCGGTGCCGGCGACGTACCACGACGGCAGCATCTTCCACGCGGGGTTGGGACCGGCCGGCTCGCTGATCGCGGCGTAGGTGATGGGGCGCTGGCTCGCGAAGTAGTCGTTGGTCTGCTTCTTCGACAGACCGTTGGCGAAGCCGCCCGCGAAGGCGTCCTTCTTCAGGTAGAGGTCGACGTTGTGGTGGCCCGGGAAGGGCGCCATGTCGAACAGCGCGTCCGCGTCGACCGGTCCGGCCTTGCTCGACAGCTCGAAGATGGTCTCGCCCTTCTCGGGAACGAAGCCGTTCACGTAGACGAGCGCCTTCACGTCGGGGTCGCTGAGGGCGGCGCCGCTGATCAGCGCCCCGCCGTAGGAGTGGCCGACGAGGACGACCGGGCCCGTGGTGCGGGTCTTGAGGAACGAGGCGAGGTACGTGGTGTCGGTGCGGAGCGAGCGCAGCGGGTTGGCGAAGTTGACGACGGTGTAGCCGTCGTCTGCCGAGCCGCTTCTCGACCGCATCGAACGGGCTTGCGTCGCTCCAGGCGCCGTGGACGACGACGATGGTCGGCTTCGTCGCGGTCGAGGCCGCGGCGGTCTGCACCCCACCGAGGTGTCAGCAGCCGCAGGCTTCGCGTCGCTGAGAGCGGACGTACCGGACGAGCCGCAGGCGCCGAGCGCGAGCAGGGCGCTGGTGGCCAGAGCCACGAGTGCGACCTTGCGTCCGGCAGTGCGGCGAGCAGTGATGAGGTTCATGGTGACTTCTCTCCAGGAGATGTACGGAACGGAGGGTTCCGTTGAAGTCACGACGCTAGGGAGAAGGGTGTGCAGGCCAATGACAACTTAGTGACACCCCTCCGGCGGCCCCATGGATTGCGACGCAGCTCAGGCTTGCTCCAGCCAGCTCCGCGCAACGCGTCAGGCTCGCTCCGCGCCGAGCCGCTGTCTCAGCGCGAACAACGTAGCCGGGATAGTCGTCGCCGGAATCGCTGAGGTACTGGAGCTCGTCGGCCGAGTAGGGGTCGACGATGTCGTGGAAGCGACGGCAGGACTCCCGGACCACCTCGTCCTGAGCGGTGCGGGTCGCGGCCAAGGCGACCATGGCCAGCACCGCCGCGTCGGCCCTCTGAGTCCACTCCGGCGCTGGTCGCGACACCTTCGAAGTCCTTCGCCCACGACGCCCTCGTAGTCCTCGTCTGCGAGCAGCACCGCCACGATGTGTTTCCGGGACGTGCATCTCCAGGTGAGTCCAGCCGTGCTCCTCGATCGCCAGCTGCGCTTCGCGGAAGACAGCAAGAGCCTCCCCGGACCGGTTCGACGTGTGAGAGGCTCCATCCCAGCGTCAGCTGGCAGACGGTGAGGAGATCCGTCGTTCCTGCCTTCCGCGCGAGATCGGTGGCCGCCTCGGCAGTCATCACGGCCGCCTCGTAGGCTCCGCGGTCCATCAACATCGTGGACCGGTTCCGCAGCACGCTCGACTGCCCGGGCAGATCGCCAAGGGATTCGAAGAGGTAGCGCGCGCGCTCCAGCAGCACTTCTCCCTCGGCCGTATCGTCGATGCGGAAGACCTGCCGGCCATCGTGCGGGAGAGCTCGGCCTCGAGTAGCTGATCCCCGAGGGCTACGGCAGCGGCCAGGCCCACCCGCTCGTGCGCGAGATTGTCGCGGGCGGAGTCGACGAGGTCGGTCATCGGACGCCAGTCGCAGGTGATGTTGGCGCAGGCGCGCAGGTAGCCCCGGTCGTAGGCGAGGTGCATGATCGAGATGAGGACGTCGCGTTCCTGGCGGTACCACGTGATCGGCCGCCTCAATGTCGTCGAACTCCACGGCGGGGGCAGCGGAAGCGAGCGGATCGAGCTCCCCCACGAGCTCGCGGCCGAACTGGTCGTATGCCGCTCGTGTGGAGGCCACGAAGTGACTGATCAGCCTCCGCTCCGCGTCCACCCGCTCCGCATCCTCCTGCGCCAGCTCGCTGGCATAGACGTGGAGCAGGTCGTGGATGACGAAGAGCCCGGCGCTGGGCTCGTCGATGAGGTGGGCGAGGAGGAGCTCGTCCACGACCGCGCGCGCTTCGTGCAGCTCGATGTCGGCGATGGCGGACAGCGCGATCAGTGACATCTGTTGACCGGGGTGGACGGCCAACAGTCGGAACAGACGAGCAGCCGCGGAGGACAAGGAATCGACCGACCAGGCGAACACCGATCGGATGTCGTCCTCGCCCTCGTCGCTGGCCCAGCCGGCCAGATCCCCTGCCGACGAGGCCGGTCGGGGCGCCAGCCGGTCGGCGACCTCGTCGAGCCTGAGCCCCGGGTGCAGGACGAGGCGGGCTGCCGCGATGGACAGAGCCAACGGCAGGCCGGCGCAGAGCGAGACCAGACGATCCACTGCTCCCGGTTCAGCGTCCGCTCGTGCCCCAACCGCGATCGGAGGACCTCGCGCGACTCCTGGTCGGTCATCCGATCCAGCTGGATCGGGACCGCTCCTTCGTGGATGACCAGGCTGGCCAGGCGGTTCCGGCTGGTCACGATCACCAGGGACCCGGCCGTGCCGGGCAGCAGCGGTCGGACCTGCTCCGCGTCTCGGGCGTTGTCCAGGAGGATCAGCCTCCGTCTGCCGCTCATGGCGGTGCGGTACTGCGCTGACCGGACTTCCTCGACCCCGGTCTCTGCAGTCGCAGGGACGATGCCGATGGAGGTCAGCAGCGTCGCCAGTGCTTCCGCAGGTGGTACCGCGCGGCCCCCCGCATCGAATCCGCGCAGGTTGATGTAGAGCTGCCCGTCCGGGTAGCGATGGGCCACCTCGTGTGCCCACTTGACCGCCAGGGTGGTCTTGCCGATGCCGCCCATCCCTCCGATCGCGGTGATCAGGACAGTGCTGGCGTCGCCCGAGACGGCGAGCTCGTCCAGGCGGTCCTGTGCGACGGGCCGTCGAAGCATTCCTGCAGCGCTTGCGGGCAGCTGGGCTGGCGTCTGCGTTGATGGACGAGGTCGCGGCTGTACCGACGGTCTCGTCACCGAGGCGGAGCACTTCGTCCTGCGCCAGCTGGAGGTCGGCGCCCGGGATCGAGCCCGAGCTCGTCTCGTAGCCGCTCGCGGGTGACCTGCAGAAGCATCAGCGCGTCCGAGCGTCGACCTACGCGCCCCAACGTGCGCACGAACCGCGCCTGGAGGACCTCGTCGAAGGGTGCGTGGGCGGCCACGTCCTCCACCAGCTTGAGCAGCCGTGGGCTCACCTCGCCACCCAAGGCGAGGCCCAGCGCCTCCGAGGCCGTCGTGGCGCGTTCTCGCTCCAGCGCGACGAAGTCGGGATAGTGCAGCAGCTGGGCGTCGAGTCCTGAGAAGGCAGGGCGTCGAGCCAGCTCAAGTGCCGCGATGTACGCGCGAACCGACTCGTGCTGCCGGCCTTCGGCCGCATGTACGCGGGCCTCTTCCGTGGCTGGCGTCGAACTGGTACAGGTCGCAGTCCAGGTCCTCGACAGAGAGCCGATAGCCGTCGCCGGCTCCGAGATGACCGACCCGATGCTGCGGACCGACTGGTCGGGCTCGAGCAGCCGTCGGGTCTGGCTCACGAGTCGGTGCAGCTGATTGCGCGCCGTCCTCGGCGCTTCGTCTCCCCACACGAGCGAGACGAGGCCGTCGGAGGACATCGCTGTCCCACGCGCCATCACCAGGGCCGCCATCATGGTGTTGGCGCGCAGCCGGGAGCGTGACCAGAGCGCCCTCGGCGGTCCGCATCGTGAATCCGCCGAACACTCCGATCCTGATCCGTCGGTCCACCGGTGCCCCACTCCCAACGATGACGTGCGCGACACGCACACCGGAAGGGCGCGCTCTCAACCAGTGGTAGCCCTACCTTCCCACGCTGCGCTAGGTGCCGGCCCGTCGACCGAGCGGTGGGACGCGAGACAGCCTCCCGAGAAGGCCTTCGACTCATCAGTTGATCGGCTAGCGCTAGCCGCCTCGGAGGCGGATCACGTGAGGTGTGCAGGAGACCACGTCTCGGTGTTTCCACGGATGCGCCGAGTTGCCTGGTCCGCGATGTTGGACGGGTCAGATGTCGTAGCCTCCTCGTCGGATCGGAATCACATGCGCACGCCTGCTCCTCTCACAACCGCCGATGCTCAACGCCTCGAACAGACCGAAGCCGACTACTTCCGGCGCTTTCTGACCGGGGCATCCGACGCGGCTCGCGCGGACCTTGGGATTCGTGCGAAGAGGGTGGGTGGGGGAGCGGTCACCGCGATGTGGAGTGACACATCCGGCTATTGGTCCAAAGCGCTCGGCCTCGGCTTCGATGCCACCATCGATGCCGCCCTCATCGCTGACGTGGTGCAGTTCTTCCGCGCCTCGGGCAGGCAGTCGGGACTGATCGCCGTTCCACCGGCCGTTCTGCCGGCTGACTGGGCCGACATCTGCCGGGAGCACGGCATCACGCAAGACTGGGCGCAGAGCAAACTGTCATGTCCCGTTGGCGACTTCATAGCGGGGACGACCGACCTCGTCGTCCAGCCGCTCCAGGCACAGGACGTCCCAGGTTGGGAGCGAATCATCCAAGAAGCTTTCGGTATGACCGATCCTGACCTGACTCCCATGCTCGCCTGGACGATCGAGGACCCACAGGCGCGCGTGTTTGGTGCGTGGGACGGCGACGAGTTGGTCGGTGCCGGAGCGGTGCACTTCGTGGGCGAGTCCGCCTCCATCAACACCGGAGGAACGCTGCCGACCTACCGAGGACGTGGCGTGCAGTCAGCGCTCCTGGCAGCCCGGGCGACCGCTGCGGCTGCCGTCGGCTGTCGCGTACTCGTCGCTGAGACAGCCGCCGATCATGGAGGGACGTCCTACCGCAACCTGGTGCGCTCGGGCTTCACTCACCACTACGACCGGACGAACTGGCATTGGGAACGGTGAATAACGCAGAGTCTTGGGAGCTCGATCGCCCCAGTCGCTGGTAGCCGCTATCGATCGGGACTCCGCACGAACCGGGGGCAGCCCGGCGAACGCGGACGACTGCGACGCTCGGTCTACCGCCAGGAGATCAGGGAACTACCGAGGGCCCCGGCCAAGCCGGAGCCCTCGTCGTCCCGAACGGTGAGTTCGAGCTCTACGTGCACAAGTGACTAGATGTCGTAGTAGAGCTCGAACTCGTGCGGGTGCGGGCGCATCTGCACGGGGAGGATCTCCTGGGTGCGCTTGTAGTCGATCCAGGTCTCGATCAGGTCCGGCGTGAAGACGTTGCCGGCCGTGAGGAACTCGTGGTCGGACTCGAGCGAGTCGAGCACGGCGTTCAGCGAGGTCGGGACCTGGTCGATGTCGGCCATCTCGTCGGGCGGGAGCTCGTAGATGTCCTTGTCGATCGGGGCGGGCGGCTCGATCTTGTTCTTGATGCCGTCGAGGCCGGCCAGCAGCAGCGCCGAGAAGGCGAGGTAGGGGTTGGCCGACGGGTCGGGGCAGCGGAACTCGATGCGCTTGGCCTTCGGGTTCGAGCCGGTGATCGGGATGCGCACGCAGGCCGACCGGTTGCGCTGGGAGTAGACCAGCGAGATCGGGGCCTCGAAGCCGGGCACCAGGCGGTGGTAGGAGTTCACCGTCGGGTTGGTGAAGGCCAGCAGCGACGGCGCGTGCTTGAGGATGCCGCCGATGTAGTAGCGGGCCATGTCGGAGAGGCCGCCGTAGCCGGTCTCGTCGTAGAACAGGGGCGAGCCCTCGTTCCAGATCGACTGGTGCACGTGCATGCCGGAGCCGTTGTCACCGAAGATCGGCTTGGGCATGAAGGTCGCGGTCTTGCCGTTGCGCCAGGCCGTGTTCTTGATGATGTACTTGAACTTCATCACGTCGTCGGCGGCCTTGAGCAGCTCGTCGAAGCGGTAGTTGATCTCCGCCTGGCCGGCGGTGCCGACCTCGTGGTGCGCGCGCTCCACCTGCAGGCCCGCCTTCTCGAGCTCGATGACCATCTCGTCGCGCAGCTCACCGAAGTGGTCGGTGGGCGCGACGGGGAAGTAGCCGCCCTTGTACTTGACCTTGTAGCCGCGGTTGTCGTTCTCGAACGCGTCGCCGGTGTTCCAGGCGCCGGCCGAGGAGTTGATCTCGTAGTAGCCGGCGTTCTGCTTGGTCTCGAACCGCACGTTGTCGAAGACGTAGAACTCGGCCTCCGGCGCGAAGTACGCCGTGTCGCCGATGCCCGTGGTGCCGAGGTAGGCCATGGCCTTCTTGGCGATGTTGCGCGGGTCGCGGGAGTAGGGCTCACCGGTCAGCGGGTCGTGGATGAAGAAGTTGACCACGAGCGTCTTGGCGGTCCGGAAGGGATCGAGGTACGCCGTGGTCGGGTCCGGGAACAGCGACATGTCGGACTCGTGGATCGCCTGGAAGCCACGGATCGACGAACCGTCGAAGTTCAGGCCGTCATCGAAGACGCTCTGGTCGAACGACGAGACGGGGACCGTGAAGTGCTGCATGACGCCGGGCAGATCGCAGAAGCGGACGTCGACCATCTCGACGCCCTCGTCCTTGATGTACTTGAGCAGCTCGTCGCTGTTCTGGAACATTCGTCCTCCTTGGCTGCGACCCGGTCACGGGGGCAGCCCACACACACTCGACAAGGGACATCCCGGCGCGACGCTGCGCCGAGGTGGTGCCCGCAACCTATGGACGGGCAGTTTCTCGACCGTATCCGGTTTGTTTCAGCGATGTAACAGGTGGGCAAGTCGTGGACCGCTTCCGCTCGCCTCTTAGCCTTTCCCCGTGCTGACGCCGGAGTTCGAGACCGCCTCATGGATGCGCCGCATCCTCGCGCTGTTCGTCGACTGGGCGGCCTCGACGCTGGTCGTCATCGCCCTCCTCGGGCTCGACGACTACTCGGACTCGTCGGCCTCCGGTTTCTACGTCCTGCTCGTGTACGTCGTCGAGTCGGCGCTGTTCACCTGGCTGGTCGGCGGCTCGTTCGGCAAGGTGGCCACCCGGCTGCGCGTGGTGCCGGTCGTCGGCCGGCCGCGACCGCTGAACCCGCTGCGGCTGCTGGCCCGGCAGGTCATGGTGGCCCTGGTCATCCCGCCGCTGGTGTTCCGGCCAGACGGGCGAGGACTCCATGATCTCTTCGCCGGCACGGCTACCGTGACCCTCGACACGTACCGGTCGCTCTCGGGCCCCGCTCGACCCTGACCCCGCGAAAGGTTCTGCCGCCATGACCCGATCGACCCTGCGACGTACCTCTGCCGCGGCCGTCGCCGTGCTGGCGCTGGCCTCGCTCGCCGCCTGTGGTGGTGACGACGGAGGCGACGACTCCTCGTCCGAGTCCAGCGAGTCGACCAGTACTGACGCGACCGACGCGGCAAGTGATGGCGCCGGCGACGATGCGAGCGACGTGGCCAGTGACGACGCCTCCGACGACGCCAGTGACGACGCCAGTGACGACGCCAGTGACGCAGCCAACGATCCCGGCGCGCCGGACCTGAACGAGGGCGACGAGGTCGAGCCGACCGAGTTCATCGAGAAGTACGACGAGGCGCTCGATCTAGCCACGACGGCGGGCTCGTGATGACCTTCGGCGGCGGCTATCCCGGCGAAGGGCAAGGGCGCGGCCGACTTCACCACCACGCCGCCGTCGATGCACCTGATCATGAAGGACGCGAGCAGCGGCCAGGAGCAGCGGATGATCATCGTCGACGGGAACATGTACCTCGGCATCGAGAAGAACAAGTACCTCTCGTACGACCTCAACGACCCGGACAGCCCGCTGGGCACCGACCTGATCGACCAGCTCGACCCGAGCTCGATGGCCGACGTCCTTCGCCGAGGGGATGACCGAGTTCGCGTTCCTCGGCGAGGAGCAGAAGCACGGCGAGTCGATGGAGCACTACCGCGTGGCCGTCGACGCGGACTGCCGTCTTCGAGCGACGCCGGGACGGCGAGCACCATGCACGTTCGACGTGTGGTTCGACGACGAGGGCTACCTGCGGCAGCAGGAGGCCGGCCTCGGCGCGGGCGCCGGCTCGGTCGAGCTGAGCTACGAGAACTGGGGCGCCGAGGTCGACATCAAGGCGCCGCCCGCGTCGCAGGTCACCGAGCTGCCTGACACTCGTAGGGCACGGCTCAGCGGCCGCGCATGTTGCCGCGCAGGCCCTTCATGCTGGTCGGGATCGGGCCCTTGGGCATCGGGATGGCCGAGCGCTGGGCGTCCAGTGCCTTGAGCCGGTTGAGGATGTCGGTCATCTCCGCGGGCTTGACCTGACGGCCGAGCTTCTGGATGTGGCGCGCCAGCTTCGGCAGCGGGACCTGGCCCTCGTCGCGACCGCAGATGATCTCGTGGATCGGCACCTCGGCGGCCACGCGCTCGTGCTTGCGGCGCTCGCTGGCCATCAGCTGGCGGAGCCGGTGGGCGTTGCCCTCGCCGACCAGCACGATGCCCGGAGGGCCGACCACGCGGTGCACGACGTCCTGCTGCTTGGTGAAGCCGATCGCCACGTCGGTCTTCCAGCCGCGACGCAGCATCCGCAGGGCCGCCGGCGGCGGCGCCGGGCTGACCCTCCATCTGGCTGTACGCCGCCTTCTGGGCGCGGCGACCGAAGATGATCATCGCCGCGAGCAGGCCGAAGAGGAACGCGCCGATGCCGGCGATGATGTAGCCGAAGACGCCGTCGCCCGGGCAGCAGGTAGAACAGCGTGAAACCGACGGCGGCACGCGACGATGAACGTGCCGAGGATCCACCAGCCGATGGCCCGGTCGGACTTCCTCGCCATCCGGTAGGTCTCGACGAACTGCTGCCGACGGCTCATCTTGTCGGGGTCGGTTTCCTTGGCTTCCTTGGCCACGCCTCAGTCGTCCTTCGTTCGGTGCTGTCAGGCGTCTGGAGTCGTCGATGCCCCAGGGCTCAGACGGCGGCGCCCTGGCGGGCGTCCATCGCCTGACGGTACAGCCGTCCGGCCCGGTAGGACGAACGCACCAGGGGTCCGGAGAGCACCCCGGAGAAGCCGATCTCGTCGGCCTCGTCCTTGAGCTCGACGAACTCCTCGGGCTTGACCCACCGCTCGACGGGGTGGTGCCGCACGGAGGGCCGGAGGTACTGGGTGATCGTGACCAGCTCGGTGCCGGCGTCGTGCAGGTCCTGCAGCGCCTGCGAGACCTCCTCGCGGGTCTCGCCCATGCCGAGGATCAGGTTCGACTTGGTGACCAGCCCGAAGTCGCGTGCCTGGGTGATCACGTCGAGCGAGCGCTCGTAGCGGAAGGCCGGGCGGATCCGCTTGAAGATCCGCGGCACGGTCTCGACGTTGTGGGCCAGCACCTCGGGGCGCGACTCGAAGACCTCGCGCAGCAGGTCGGGCTCGCCGTTGAAGTCGGGGATCAGGTTCTCGACGCCGGTGTCCGGGGTTGAGCTCGTGGATCGCGCGCACGGTCTCGGCGTACAGCCAGGCGCCGCCGTCGGGCAGGTCGTCGCGGGCGACACCGGTGATGGTGGCGTAGCGCAGCTGCATCTTCTGCACCGACTCGGCCACGCGGCGCGGCTCGTCGCGGTCGAGCGGCTGCGGCTTGCCGGTGTCGATCTGGCAGAAGTCGCACCGGCGGGTGCACTGGTCGCCGCCGATGAGGAACGTCGCCTCGCGGTCCTCCCAGCACTCGAAGATGTTGGGGCAGCCGGCCTCCTGGCACACGGTGTGCAGTCCCTCGGACTTCACCAGGCTCTGGAGCGCCATGTATTCGGGCCCCATCTTCGCCCGCGTCTTGATCCACTCGGGCTTGCGCTCGATCGGCGTCTCGGCGTTGCGGACCTCGAGGCGGAGCAGCTTGCGGCCGTTCGGGGGATGGGGGCGTCGCTCACACGTTCAACTCTACGCCGCGTGCCTCGGCCCACCCACATCCGTGGCCGGTGTTCGCTCAGGGCGTGAGGAGCTCGATCCGGGGCGTCCGGCCGGGCTCGGGGCGGGCGTCGTAGTCCGGCGTCGGCGTGTACGCCGTCCAGCCGAGGTAGTGGGTCAGGTGCCGCTCGCACGAGCGGGAGCACGTCGGTGGCCGTGACCGGCCGGCCGAGCTCCTGGCTCAGGGTGGTGACGCCGGCGTCGGCGATGCCGCAGGGCACGAAGCGGTCGTACCAGCCGAGGTCGACGTCGCAGTTGAGCGAGAAGCCGTGCATGGTCACGCCGCGGCTGACCCGGATGCCGATCGCCGCGACCTTGCGCTCGGGGCCCGCGGTCGTCGGCGCGCAGCCAGACCCCGCTGCGGCCGGGGACCCGGGCGGTGGTGACGCCGAGGTCGGCGCAGACCTGGATCAGCGCCTCCTCGACGCGGCGTACGTAGTCGACGACCTTGACGTGGTCGGGCAGCCGGACGATGGGGTAGCCGACCAGCTGGCCGGGGCCGTGGAAGGTGATCTTGCCGCCGCGGTCGACGTCGATGACCGGCGCGCCACCGGAGTCGAGCGGCCGCTCGTGGGGCTCGGTGCGCTTGCCGGCGGTGTAGACGGGCGGGTGCTCGAGCAGCAGCACCGTGTCGGGCTGCTCGCCGTCGGCGACCCGCGCGTGCACCTGCCGCTGCAGGTCCCAGGCGGCGAGGTAGTCGAGCGCCTCGGCGCCGAGCCCGGCGTCCTCGAACTGCAGCTCGCTCACGCCTACGACGATACTCGCCGGCCGAGGAACTCCAGCTCCGCGGGGAGCATCCGGCGCCAGTAGCCCGGCTGGTGGGCGCCGGGCTCGAAGCTCACCGTGAGGTCGGCCGAGGCGGGGAAGCCGGCGGCGTAGTCCTGGAGGGCTGGGTAGAACGGGTCGCCGGTGCCGCAGTCGATCCGCACCGGGATGCCGGCCAGGTCGGCCTGGTGTCCGGTGACCGTGAACTCCTCGTACTCCTCGGCATCGGCGAAACCTGCCGGACTCGCGCCGGCGGGATCGGTCCAGATCGCAGCGCTGACCGCGCAGATCGCCGCGACCCGATCTGGGCCGAGGAGACCGCCGAGCCGGAGGGCGCCGTAGCCGCCCATCGACCAGCCGAGCAGGCCGATGCGCTCAGTGGCGACGCCGCGCTTCGCCAACAGGGGGAGCAGCTCGTCGACGACCATGGCGCCGGCGTCCTCGCCCGAGGGCCGCTTGTGCCAGTAGCTCTCGCCGCCGTCGACGGTCGCGATCGCGAACGGGGGTACGCCGTCGGCGACCGCCTGGGCCAGGTACTGCGGCAGGCCGAAGTCCGGCGCGAGCAACCGCTCGTGGTCGCCGCCGCGGCCGTGCAGGGCGACGACCAGAGGCAGCCGGCCCGTGGCTCCCGGGGGTCGGCACAGCGCCCAGCCGGTCCGCTCGCCCAGGCGACGGGCCGAGCGGAACGATTCGCGCTCGATCGAGCCGGGCGCGACGTCGGGGACGACGCCGTCGTCACCGTTGAGCCCGAGCAGGTCGCGAAGGCGCGTACGACCCGGGAGCACGCCCTGTTCGACAGCGACGCCCGCGACGCCGACTCCCGCCACGCCCATGCCGGTGCGGAGCAGGAGGCTGCGACGGCTCAGCATCGGGCCAGGATGCCAGCCCTGTGGACAGCCGACGACGCAGCAACGCCGAACCGGGTAGGAAGCAGGCATGCGAGCGAACAGCCTGGTGCCGAGCGTCGTGCTGGTCCTGTCGATGACCGGATGCGTCGACCGCGGAGACCGGGCGCGAGCGGCCTCGCAGGTGCAGGCACCGACGGCTCTCTCGGTGCTGCGGCAGTGGGACGACGCCCGAGCCCGGGCCTGGGCCAGCGCCGACGTGGCAGCGCTCCGGTCGCTCTACCTGCCCGGTTCCACGGCCGCGGCGCGCGACGTCTCGATGCTGCTGCGCTGGCGCGAGCGCGGCCTGCGGGTCGAGCGCATGCAGACCCAGGTGCTGGCGATCCGGGTCGTGACCGAGTCGCCCGACCGGCTGGAGCTGGTCGTCACCGACCGGCTTGCGCTCGCGGTCGCCGCCGGACGTGGCCAGCGTGCGGTGCTGCCCGCAGACGGGGTGACCACGCGTCGGGTCACGCTGCGCCGGGTCGGCGGGGTCTGGCGGGTGGCGTCGGTGCTGCCGGCCTCAGCTCAGCCCTGAGGCAAGCCCTGAGGCCAGTCCCGAGGTCGCACTGCGTGTACGTCGCGGTCGTTGAAGACGTAGCCGTTCGCCTCGAGCACCGTCGGGCGGAGGTTGATCGGAGCCGAGCGCCTCGGGCGCGAGCGGTCCGGCGCCGAGCTTGATGGCGAAGCTCGGCGCCACGACGAACGCCTTGCGATCGACCACCTCGGCCAGGGCCTTCGTGAACTCCCCGTTGGTCGGCGTCTGCGGGCAGCAGAGGTTGACCGGGCCGGCGACGTCGTCGTGCTCGACCAGGTGAGCCACTGCGCCGAGCCAGTCGCGCAGCGAGATCATCGCCATCCGCTGGCGGCCGTCGCCGAGCCGCGCGCCGAGCCCGAGCCTGAAGAGCAGCCGGAGCTGCTTGAGCGGGGCGGCCCTGCGGTCCATCACCGGCGACGTACGCAGGAAGCAGACGCGAGCGCCGGCGTCGACGGCCGCGCCGGCGGCGTCCTGCCACTCGTGGGTCACCTCGGTCATCAGGCTGTCGCCGGTGCTCCCGGTCTGCTCGGTGACGACCTCGTCACCGTGGTCGCCGTACCAGGCGAGCGCGTTGCCGGCGAGGAACGCCGGCTTGCGGTCGGAGGCGGCGATCGCCTCGGCCAGCACCCGCGTCGTCGTGACCCGGCTCTCGCGCAGGTTGCGCGCCCACTTCTTGGAGTGGGGGTTCCCGATGGTGGGGGAGCCGGCCAGGTTGACCACGACGTCGGCAGCCTCGATCACCGCAGGGTCGATCGCGCCGGCGTAGGGATCCCAGGTCGACTCGTCCGGTGCCGAGGTGGGCGTGCGGACCAGGGCGGTGACGGCATGCCCGCGGCGCACGAGCTCGTCCTTGAGGTGGGTGCCGAGGAAGCCGGAGCTCCCGGCGACGACGATGCGCAGGCTCATGCCTCCACCTTGCCAGGGGACTGTTTCCTACCGGCCCCTCAGGCGGAACGTTTGCGGCTCCAGCCACCGCACCGACTGGTCGTAGTCGCCCCAGGTGAGCCTCGCCCGGACCGTGAACTTGCCCGGTCGCGGTGGACTGCGACCAGAAGCGGAACACGTCGCGACCGATCTGGGGGTCGGCGCCGACGGCTTGGTACGACGAGGCGATCTGCCGCCCGTTCGGGTCGATCAGGTACAGCTCGAGCGACCAGGTCGCCTCGCTGGTCTCGACCCGGTAGTGGAACGCGTGCTTCTGCGTGCCGTGCTTGAGCACGCCGTCGGAGGTCCGGACGCGCGGCTTCCGCGGGCAACGGGTCGCCGGCGTGGGCGGGCGCGGTGGCGCTGCCGACCAGCAGGCCGGCCGTCAGCACGGCGTACGCGATGGCGCGTCTCATCGAAAAGCTCCTGGGTCGAGTCTCTGGGGGCGGTGACCTCACCGTAGGTGCGCGCGCACGGCTCGACCGCATCGCGCCACGGGAGGAACCACGACTCCGACCCAGGAGGAGTACGCCGAGACACGCCGACCCAACATGTGGTCCCAGATATCCCAGTCGCCCCTACATATGGTGCTGCGTGCAGCTGGTTCCGCCCGTCAGCCAGACGGGTGGAGGCAACAGGGAACCCGGTGAGAGACCGGGACTGCCCCGCAGCGGTGAGTGGGAACGAACGGCGTCATGAAGCACTGGAGCGATCCGGGAAGCGACGCCTAGTAGGGGTCGAGCTCGGTGCCCACGAGTCCGAAGACCTGCCAGCGCGCCGTGCCCGCCGGGCACGGTGGTCCGAGGCCTCGTGGGACGGCCGACGGCTCGTACGGCGCTGCCTGAAGCGGCCGCCGTACCTTCCGTCTCCTCCCGCGACCCCGGACCGTCTGGGACCGAAACTCGCGAGGAGAGACATGACGGTCACCGAAGTTCCGAGCCGCACGACGATGAGCGTGCGCAAACGCAACGGGGACACCGAGCCCGTCGATGTCAACAAGATCGTCCGGGCGGTCGACCGCGTCAGCGGCGACCTGGCCGACGTCGACCCGATGCGGGTCGCCACCCGCACCATCAGTGGGTTGTACGACGGCGCCACCACCGCCGAGCTGGACCGACTCTCGATCCAGACGTCGGCGGAGATGATCGGCGAGGAGCCGCAGTACTCGCGGCTCGCGGCTCGGCTGCTCGCCGGCTACATCGAGAAGGAGGTGCGCAACCAGGGAGTCGCCTCGTTCAGCCAGTCGGTCGCGCTCGGTCACGCCGAAGGGCTGATCGGCGACGAGACGGCGCGCTTCGTCAAGGACAATGCCCGCAAGCTCGACTTCGCGATCGACGAGCGAGCGCGAATCTCAGGTTCGAGTACTTCGGGCTGCGCACCGTCTACGACCGCTACCTGCTCCGCCACCCGTCGGCGCGGTTGGTGATCGAGACGCCGCAGTACTTCCTGCTGCGGGTCGCCTGTGGCCTGGCGCAGTCGCCGGGGGAGGCGATCCGGTTCTACCGGCTGATGTCGTCGCTGGCCTACCTGCCGAGCAGCCCGACGCTGTTCAACTCCGGCACGCGGCACACCCAGATGTCGTCCTGCTACCTGGTCGACAGCCCGCGCGACGACCTCGACTCGATCTACTCGCGCTACGCCCAGGTGGCCAAGCTGTCGAAGTTCGCGGGTGGCATCGGCATCGCGTTCTCGCGGGTCCGCTCGCGCGGCGCGCTGATCCGCGGCACCAACGGGCAGTCCAACGGCATCGTGCCGTTCCTGCGCACGCTGGACTCGTCGGTGGCCGCGGTCAACCAGGGTGGGCGACGCAAAGGCGCCGCCTGTGTCTACCTCGAGCCGTGGCACCCCGACGTCGAGGAGTTCCTCGACCTGCGCGACAACACCGGCGAGGACGCACGGCGCACGCACAACCTCAACCTCGCCAACTGGGTGCCCGACGAGTTCATGCGGCGGGTCGAGGCCGACGCGCAGTGGTCGCTGATCGACCCCGACCAGGCGCCCGAGCTGCCCGACCTGTGGGGTGACGGCGTTCGACGCTGCCTACCGCCGCGGCCGAAGACGAAGGCCGGTACGTGAAGCAGGTCAGCGCCCGCGAGCTCTACGGCAAGATGATGCGGACCCTGGCCCAGACCGGCAACGGATGGATGACGTTCAAGGACGCCGCCAACCGCACCTGCAACCAGACCCGCGACGCCCCGGGCGGCCCGGTCGTGCACCTCTCCAACCTGTGCACAGAGATCATCGAGGTCTCCAGCGACGACGAGACGGCCGTGTGCAACCTCGGCTCGATCAACCTGGCCCAGCACCTGTCGACCGCCGACTGGCGGGTCGACTGGGACAAGCTCCGCGAGACGGTGCGCACGGCGCTCCCGCTGCTCGACCGGGTGATCGACATCAACTTCTACCCGAGCGACGAGTCGGCGGCGTCCAACCCGCGCTGGCGACCGGTCGGGCTCGGCCTGATGGGGCTGCAGGACGCCTTCTTCGCGCTGGGGCTGCCGTTCGACTCCGACGAGGCGCGCGAGCTGTCCACCAGGGTCTCCGAGGAGATCTACCTGACCGCGCTCGAGGTCTCCTGCGAGCTCGCCCAGCGGCACGGCCGGCATCCGTCGTACGACGAGACGCGAGCGGCCGGCGGAGTGCTGCAGCCGGACCTGTGGAACGTCACCGGCAGCACGGTCGACAACGGGAGCGGAGCGGTGGGCGGCGCTGCGGGCCGACATCGCCGAGCACGGGCTGCGCAACTCGTTGCTGATCGCGATCGCGCCGACGGCGACCATCGCGAGCATCGCCGGCTGCTACGAGTGCATCGAGCCGCAGGTGTCCAACCTGTTCAAGCGCGAGACGCTGTCGGGTGAGTTCCTGCAGGTCAACGCGGCGCTGACGCGGGAGCTGAAGGCGCGTGGCCTGTGGACCGCGGAGGTGCGGGAGGCCATCAAGCGGGCCGAGGGGTCGGTGCAGGGCATCTTGACGAGCTGCCCGAGGACGTCCGGCTGCTGTTCCGGACCGCCTGGGAGCTGCCGCAACGGGCGCTGATCGACATGGCGGCCGAGCGGTCGGCGTACATCGACCAGAGCCAGTCGCTCAACCTCTTCATCGCCGGGCCGTCGATCGGGAAGCTCTCGTCGATGTACCTGCACGCCTGGAAGTCCGGGCTGAAGACGACGTACTACCTCCGCTCGCGCCCCGCGACGCGGATCACGCAGACGACGACCTCCGTCAACGCGCCGGCGGCCGCTGCGCTGCCGGTGGCGGACGCTGTCGCCTGCTCCCTGGAGAACCCCGAGACCTGTGAGGCCTGCGAATGACTGTCACGACGAACCAGCTGCTGCTCGACCCCGGCATGAACCTGACCCTGCGCCCGATGCGCTACCCGCACTTCTACGACCGCTACCGCGACGCCATCAAGAACACCTGGACCGTCGAGGAGGTGGACCTCCACTCCGACCTCAAGGATCTGCAGCGGCTCACCGACGCCGAGCGCCACCTGGTGTCCCGGCTGGTCGCCTTCTTCGCCACGGGCGACACGATCGTGGCGAACAACCTGGTGCTGAACCTCTACCAGCACATCAACAGCCCCGAGGGCCGGCTGTACCTCTCCCGTCAGCTGTTCGAGGAGGCGGTGCACGTGCAGTTCTACCTGACCCTGCTCGACACCTACGTCACCGACGAGGCCGAGCGGCACGAGGCCTTCGCCGCGGTGGAGAACATCCCGTCGATCAAGGCCAAGGCCGACTTCTGCTTCCAGTGGATCGACTCGGTCTTCGACCTCGACGAGCTGGAGACCAAGGAGCACCGGCGGAAGTTCCTGCTGAACCTGATCTGCTTCGCGGCCGTGATCGAAGGGCCTGTTCTTCTACGGGGCGTTCGCCTACGTCTACTTCCTGCGTTCGCGCGGCCTGCTCAACGGGCTGGCCTCCGGCACGAACTGGGTCTTCCGCGACGAGTCGATGCACATGGCGTTCGCGTTCGACGTGGTCGACACGGTGCGCGAGGAGGAGCCGGACCTGTTCGACGCCGAGATGGTCGCCCAGGTGCGGCAGATGCTGATCGACGGCGTGGACGCCGAAGCGCAGTTCGCCGAGGACCTCCTCGGCGGCGGCGTCGCAGGCCTGTCGACGGAGGACATGCGGAGCTACCTCGAGTACGTCGCCGACCGGCGGATGGAGCGGCTCGACCTGCCGATCATCTACGGCTCGAAGAACCCGCTGGCGTTCATGGAGCTCCAGGACGTGCAGGAGCTGTCGAACTTCTTCGAGCGGAAGGTGTCGGCGTACCAGGTCGGCGTCAGCGGCTCGGTGGGCTTCGACGAGGACTTCTAGCCTCGGAAATTGCGCTGACCCGTCAGAAGATCTTCTGACGGGTCAGCGCGAATGCAACGGTCAGACCTCGAACTGGCCGGCCTCGAGGCGCTTCTTGATCTCCTGGAGGAAGCGGCCGGCGTCGGCGCCGTCGACCAGGCGGTGGTCGTAGGTCAGCGCCAGGTAGACCATGTGGCGTACGGCGATCGTCTCGCCGAGGTCGGGGTCGTCGATGACGACCGGCCGCTTGACCACCGCACCGGGGCCGAGGATGGCGACCTGCGGCTTGTTGATGATGGGGGTGTCCCACAACGCGCCGACGCTGCCGAGGTTGGTGATCGTGAAGGTGCCGCCGCTGAGCTCGTCGGGGCCGATCTTGTTGGTGCGGGTCCGCTCGGCGACGTCGGCGATCTTCTTGGCCAGCCCGGCGATGGACAGGTCGCCCGCGTCCTTGACGACGGGGGTGATCAGGCCCTTCTCGGTGTCGACGGCGAACGCGATGTGCTCGACGTCGAAGTAGGTGATCTCGCCGGCCTCGGTGTCGATCGCCGCATTGAGCCTCGGGTGCTGCTTGAGCGAGTCGATCGCGGCCTTGGCGAAGAACGGCAGGTACGACAGCTTCACGCCCTCGCGAGCCAGGAAGTCGGCCTTCGTCGCGTCGCGCAGGCGCGCGATGCGGGTGACGTCGACCTCGACGACCTGGGTCAGCTGGGCGCCGGTCTGCAGCGAGTCGACCATCCGCTCGGCGATGATCTTGCGCAGTCGCGAGATCTTCTCCGTGGTGCCGCGCAGCGGCGACGGCGTGACGCCGGGCGCGGACGACGGCCGCGGGGGCGGTCGAGGCCGGCGTGGGCTGCGGCGCGGCCGCCGGTGCCTGCTTGGACTGGGCGGCGTCGAGCACGTCCTGCTTGCGGATCCGGCCGCCGACGCCGGTGCCCTTCACCGCGGTGAGGTCGACGTCGTGCTGTGCGGCGAGCTTGCGGACCAGCGGCGTCACGTAGCCGGCGCCGTCGCCCTGGTCGGTCGACGCGGGCTTGGCCGGCTCGGGCTCGGGCCTCTTCGTGCTGGCTCGGGCTCGGGCTTCTTGGCCTCGGGCTCCGGCTTCGGGCTCGGGCTTCTTCTCCGGCTCGGGCTCCGGCTCGGGCTCCTCTGGCCTCCGGGCTCCGGCTCGGGCTCCTTCTCGGGCTCGGGCTTCTGGCTCGGACTTCTCCTCAGCGGAGCGGACGCGTCGCCGGAGCCGATCACGGCCAGCTCGGCGCCGACCTCGACCGTCTCGTCCTCCTCGACCTTGATCTCGAGCAGGGTGCCGGCCACGGGGGAGGGGATCTCGGTGTCGACCTTGTCGGTGGAGACCTCGAGCAGCGGCTCGTCGACCGCGACGTCGTCGCCGACCGACTTCAGCCAGCGGGTGACGGTGCCCTCGGTGACCGACTCGCCCAGAGCGGGCAGCGTGACCGACGTGGTGTCGCCGCCACCGCCGCCGACCGCTTCGTCTCGGCCTGGGGCTTCTCCGCCTCCTCGGCGGCGGGCGCCGGCTCCTCGGCGGCCTCGGGCTCGTCGCGCCTCCTCGGCCTGCTCGGGCTCCGCCTCGGCTTCGGGCTCCGGCTCGGCTTCGGGCTCGCCTCGGCTTCGGGCTCCGGCTCGGGCTCCGAGGACCCCGAGTCGTCCGAGCCGCCCGAGTCACCGGACGACTCGCTGGAGTCGCCGATCACCGCGAGTACGGCGCCGACCTCGACCGTCTCGTCCTCCTCCGCCTTGATCTCGAGCAGCGTGCCGGCGACGGGGGAGGGGATCTCGGTGTCGACCTTGTCGGTGGAGACCTCGAGCAGCGGCTCGTCGACCGCGACCTCGTCACCGACCGACTTCAGCCAGCGGGTGACGGTGCCTTCGGTGACGGACTCCCCGAGTGCCGGGAGGTTGACTTCGGTGGCCATGGACTTCCTTCGGGTCGGGTCGTGCGAGGTCAGGAGTGGGCGTGCAGGGGCTTGCCGGCGAGGGCGAGATGGGCCTCGCCGAGCGCTTCGTTCTGGGTCGGGTGCGCGTGCACCAGAGGAGCGACGTCCTCGGCGTGGGCCTCCCAGTTGTAGATCAGCTGGGCCTCGCCGATCAGCTCGCCCACGCGGTCACCGACCATGTGGACGCCCACCACGGGGCCGTCCTTCTGCCGGATCAGCTTCACGAAGCCGGCGGTCTTGAGGATCTGGCTCTTGCCGTTGCCGCCGAGGTCGTAGGTCAGGGTCTCGATGCCGTCGGCGCCGTAGCGCTCGGTGGCGGTCGCCTCGTCGAGCCCGACCGAGGCGATCTCCGGGTGCGAGTAGGTCACCCGCGGGATGCCGGCCTCGTCGATCGGCGCCGGGTCGAGCCCGGCGATGTCCTCGGCGACGAAGATGCCCTGCTGGAAGCCGCGGTGGGCGAGCTGGAGTCCGGGCACGATGTCGCCGACGGCGTACACGCCCTCGACGTTGGTGCGGCAGCGCTCGTCGGCGAGCACGAAGCCGCGCTCCATGGCGACGCCCTGCTCCTCGTAGCCGAGGCCGTCGGTCGACGGTCCGCGGCCGACCGCGACCAGCAGCAGCTCGGCCTCGATCACGTCGCCGCCCTCGACGGTGACCGCGACGCCCTCGTCGGTGGTCTTCACGCTCTGGAACGGCGTGCCGGTGCGGAAGTTGATCTTGCGCTTGCGGAAGGCGCGCTCGAGGGCCTTCGACGACGACTCGTCCTCCGCGGCCACCAGCCGGGGGAGCGCCTCGATGATCGTCACCTCGGCGCCGAAGCTCTTCCAGACGCTGGCGAACTCGCTGCCGATGACTCCGCCGCCGAGAACGATCACCGACGCCGGCACCCGGTCGAGCCGCAGGGCGTGGTCGGAGGTCACGACCCGCTCGCCGTCGATCTCGAGGCCCGGGCAGCGACTTCGCGTAGGAGCCCGACGCCAGCACCACGTGCTTGCCGGTGTACGCCGTGTCGCCGACCGACACCTGCTTCGGGCCGGTCAGCCGCCCCTCGCCCTCGATCACGGTGATGCCGCGGCCCTTGATCAGGCCGGTCAGCCCCTTGAAGAGGCGCGAGACCACGCCGTCCTTGTAGGAGTTGACGCCCGCCATGTCGATGCCGTCGAAGGTGGCCTGCACCCCGAACTGGTCCGACTCGCGGGCCAGGTCGGCGACCTCGGCCGCGTGCAGCAGGGCCTTGGTCGGGATGCATCCCACATGGAGGCAGGTGCCCCCGAGGTTGCCCTTCTCGACCAGGCCGACCGAGAGACCCAGCTGGGCGGCGCGCAGCGCACACGCATAGCCCCCCGAACCCGCCCCGAGGATGAGTACGTCGAAGTCAGCATCAGCCACGTCGTACATCCTTTCACTTGTCGTCCTTCTCACAACACCGGGCCGGGCGCGCTGGACCGACGCCGGGGGTGTAACCGGACCAAAGAGGTGAACCGTTCAGGTCGGCAGGGCAGAATTGCCGCCATGGGTTTGATGGACAGGTTCCGGCGCGGGCCGCGGCAGCGCATGAGCAAGCCGCGGGACGGCTTCCGCACCGGCTCGACGACGGTGCGGGCTTCCGACAAGGTCGACGAGCAGCACCTGCACGAGTTCGTGGCCAACCGCCGCGGCGTCGAGGGCTTCGTCGAGCCCCGCACGGCCGTCAGCGAGGTCACCCTGCTGCTGGTCGCCCACGACGGCGAGTGGACCCGGCGCCGGGTCCCGTCGGTCAACTGGGCCCACGACTTCTGCAACAAGCACCAGGTGCCGTCGTACGACGCCGGCCTGGTCGGCATCCCGCAGCGGATGCGCGACTACAACCGCCGCGAGAAGATGCGGCGCCAGCAGGGCTCCTGATCCGCTCCGGCGTGACGCAGAACTGGTCCAGACGTCGGTATCACCGACGCGTCGCTCACCTCTTCGTAGTCGAGGGCGCGCACTCCGTCGCGCGCACCGACGAGAGGTGGGGCGACATGCCCGAGAGACTGAGCCGGCACGAACAGGGCGTCGTGGCGCGCGGTCACCGACTACGACCTCGTCACCTTCAGCCACCGGTATCCAGGAGGAGGCACCGAGCAGCGCGTCGCCAGCGCGGCGGTCGTCGACGGAAGGGTCAGGCTCTTCGTCTGGCGGGTCGAGGCCGACGGCCAGCTGACCGAGCTCATCGACTCTGGCACCGGCGGGAGGGCTGCCACGATTGCGGGCATCGCCCGCTGCGGCAGCTTGGATCTCGCATCGGACGGTTCGCCTGTGCCGCTCTTCGCCGTCGCCGCTGGTGACGAGGAGACGTGGGTCGACTTCTTCGCCATCGACGAGATCGGTGTCGTGGGCCCGTGCCAGGGCGGGACCGGGGTCAACCTGCACGCGACCGCGATCCGCGGAGTGAGGTCGGTGTCGGGCACCACCGAGCCCGCCGTCCACTTCGTGATGGTGGACGCCGCGGACCGGCTCTGCCTCGCCGGCTTCCGGTGGGCGGCGGCCGACGGTCAGGTGAAGATCCCGTTCTTCACCGGTCAGGCCGCGGACGCGCACGGCACGGTGTCGTCGTCCGCGGCGGCCAGGCTCTCCGCCACCGGTCTGGTGACGATCAGCCAGGCCGCGGCCGAGCCACGGGCCCGGGTCATCGTGTGGGCCGAAGGGACGAACCCGTGGGGCACCGTGCCGGCCACGAAGCCGGCGGTCTTCCGGCGGGTGCACGACTCCGGCACCCTGATGGCGCAGGCGGGAGAGGTTGCCGTCGCTGCACCCGAGGGCGACAGTGGGGAGTTCCTGACGGCCTACCAGACGACGGACGGCGCGACGCGGCTCGAGCTGCGGACGTGGAGGTCGACGCCGTCGGGCCTGATGGCCCTGGCCGTCAGCAGAGAACAGGGCGAGCCGGTCAAGACCCTCGACGCGGCAGTGCTTCGCCCGCTGAGCCGGCGGCGGCTACCGCGCGGTCATCGCGACCCAGGAAACCAACGACCGGCTCAAGGTGACCTCGTGGAACGTCTCGCCGACCGGCCGCATCTCGAGGTCCGGCGGGCCCTGCCTGGTCGGGAGAGGCGACCCGCGTGCGAGTCGACGGGCTCGACGATCCCCTGCGCTTCGTCACCGCCGTCCAGCACGGCGAACGGCGACCTGAAGGTGGTCGTGTGGGGCGACGACGCCTGAGACGCTGGACCCTGGGTCGGGTCCGACAACTGGACGCCGCGGCATGGAGAGCGACCAAGCGGTGCTGGGCCTGAGCGGCACCGGATACCGCGCCTTCGTTCGCGCGTTCGCGCGTTCGCGCGCTCGCTCAGCTCGCCACTCGCGACGACGGTGTGTTCGGACGCGACTGCGTGCCCAGGTCCTGATGACCGGGCCTGCCGGAACGACGTCCCGGAAGGCCCGATCTCACGGTGTGGTCAGAGACCCTGCGCGGTGGTGTACGCGCTCTGCGCCACGGCGCCGAAGTACGGGCCCCACATCACGTTGCGGAGGCTGGTGTAGCCGAAGCTGTTGACCGAGTTCTGGGTGCCGACGCCGGACGTCGTCGGAGTAGTTGGCGAACCACGGGACCGCCCGAGGACCCACCGGTCATGTTGCAGTTGAGCCCCTGGTCCTGGCTCCCGCCGAAGGTGTCCTGGATGACGGTGCCGTGGCACCACGCGATGTCCGTGCCGTCGTACGGGTTGGCCGCGGGGTAGCCGAAGCTGTACATGTACTGACCGCGCGGCGAGGTTGAAGCCGATGCCCTGGCTGCCGACCGTGTCGGTGAGGTCGATGCCGCCGACGGGGTTCATCACGGCGAACGCGACGTCGTAGTCGAAGTCACCGGAGCTCTGCCACTGGGTGGTGGTGACCAGCGACCGCGCGGTGAACGTGCCGTAGGGGCGGGCGCCGTCGTCGTACGCCGGCACGAACGCCCAGTTGGTGGCGTAGGCGCCGGGTCCCTCGTTGACGCAGTGACCGGCCGTCGAGACCACGTCGTGGTTGCTCGAGGCGGTCGAGCTGCCGGAGCAGACGTAGTTGGTGCCGCCGAGCGTGAAGAAGACCTTGCCCGTTGTCTGGACGACCTGGCCGCCCCCTGTGTAGTAGCCGCCGACCTGGGCGGCGTCTCCTGGGCGGCTTGCCCTTGCCCGCGACGACCTGCGGTTCGCCGACGGCGACGCGACCGGTGGCCGACGACGTGTCGCGCTCAGCGACCAGCGTGTCGGCCGAGACCGCGTTGCGCATGCGGGTCGGGGTCCAGTAGTCGACGATCCGGTTGTGGTCGGCCCTGGTGGTGGCGGCCTCGTGGACCACTACGTCGTCGGACTGCTCGTCGGCCGCCGCCGGTCCGGCTTGTGCGCCAGGCGTCGCGAAGGCCAGTGCTGCCACACCCGAGACGGCGACAGCGAGGAGGATTCTGCGCATGGTGATGCCCTTCTCCCTTTGGTACCGCCACCGAGTTGGCGATACGTCCGGCGAGGGTAGAGGCAATGCCGGGCGAAGGGAACAGGCGCAGCGGAACGGTGTCAGCCGCTCATCGTCCGGGCGAGCTGCACCAGCGTGGTGACGCCGTAGCCGGTGCCGCCCGAGGTGATGTGACCCGAGGGACCGCCCGAGTTGTACGACGGTCCCGGCGATGTCCAGGTGCGCCCACGGGACGCCGCCGGTGAACTCGCGCAGGAAGGCGGCGGCGAAGAGGCCGCCTCCCCAGCGGATCCAGTCGTGCTGGGAGAGGTCGGCGATCTTGCTCGACCGGATCCGCTCGCTCATGTGCTCGGGGATCGGCATCGGCCAGCTGTGCTCGCCCGCCGGCCTTGGACGCGGCGAGCACCTGGTCGACGATCGCGTCGTCGCCCATCACGCCGGCGACCTGGTCGCCGAGCGCGATCACCATGTGGGCGGTCAGGGTCGCGACGTCGACGATCACGTCGGGCTGCTGCTGGGTGGCGCGGATCAGTGCGTCGGCCAGCACCAGGCGGCCCTCGGCGTCGGTGTTGAGCACCTCGACCGTGGTGCCGTCGCACATGGTGAGCACGTCGCCGGGGCGCATCGCCGAGCCGGACAGCATGTTCTCGGCCATCGCCGTGTACGCCGTCACCTTGAGCGGGAGCCCGAGGGTCGCGATCGCCAGCGTCGCCTGCACCACGGCGGCCGCGCCGGCCATGTCGGACTTCATCTCGGGCATGCTGGCGCCGGGCTTGATGGTCAGCCCGCCGGAGTCGAACGTGATGCCCTTGCCGACCAGCGCGAGGTGCTGCTTGGCGCCCCGGGGGGAGTAGGTGAGCTCGACCAGCCGCGGCGGCGCCGACGAGCCGAGGCCGACGCCGAGGATGCCGCCGCAGCCGAGCTCGGCGAGCTGCTTCTCGTCGAGCACCTTGATGGTGACCTTGTGCTTGCCGCGGGCGTGCGCCTTGCCCGCCTCGACGACGGCGTCCGCGAACGCCGGCGGGGTGAAGTCGCCGGGCGGCATGTTCACCCAGTCGCGGGTGGTGGCCACGGCCCGCGCGACCACCTGGGCCTCGTCGAAGGCCGTGATCGCGTCCTTGCGGCGCGCGATCGGGCTGAGCACCACGATCTCAGCGATCGGCTTGGCGGACTCGCCGCTCTTGTACTGGGTGAACGTGTAGCCGCCGAGCAGGAAGCCCTCGGTCACCGCCGCGACCAGCTCGGGCGAGGTGGCGGGCAGCGCCAGCGCGACCGATGCCGCGTTGGTCGCCGAGCGGGCGGCGGCGCCGGCGCCGCGGCGTACGTCCGACGGTGGTCGGGTCGGCGCCCAGGCCCACCAGGATCAGCAGCGGCGACCCGATGGCGCCGGAGGTCGGGATCTTCACGACCTCGCCTGCCTTGCCGGTCACCCCGAGCGAGGAGAGCAGCGGAGCCCACCTGCGTCCGTAGGCCTTGGCCACGTCCTCGCCGCCGGCGGCCACCTGGGGCTGCTTCGACGATCCCGTGGTCACGCCGACGACGACCGCGTCGGCCTTGGTCTTGGCCGGGCTGGCGTTGCGCAGCGCATAGGTCGTCACCGACGAAGAGTAACCAGCGGGCTGCGATAGGTTTTCGCGCATGGGTGACAACGACGAGCTGCTCCGGTCGCCGCTCCACGACCGCCACGAGGCGCTGGGCGCGAAGTTCGCCGAGTTCGGTGGCTGGTCGATGCCGCTCGAGTACTCCGGCGGCGAGGGTGGCGTGGTCAAGGAGCACACCGCGGTCCGCACGGCGGTCGGCATCTTCGACGTCAGCCACCTCGGCAAGGCCGTGGTCTCCGGGCCCGGCGCCGCCGAGTTCGTCAACGCGACGCTGTCCAACGACCTGGCCAAGATCGGCCCGGGCCAGGCGCAGTACACGCTGTGCTGCGACGAGGACACCGGCGGCATCGTCGACGACCTGATCGTCTACTACCGCGACGACGAGCACCTGCTGCTCGTGCCCAACGCCGCCAACACCGCCGAGGTCGTCCGCCGGCTCGACGAGGCCGCGCCCGACGGCGTCAAGGTCCGCAACCACCATCGCGACTACGCCGTGCTCGCGGTGCAGGGGCCGAGCGTCCGACGAGGTGCTCGACCAGCTCGGGCTGCCGACCGGCATGGACTACATGAGCTTCGTGGAGACCTCCTTCCGCGACGAGTCCGGCCACGACGTCGGCGTGGTCGTGTGCCGCACCGGCTACACCGGCGAGCGCGGCTACGAGCTGGTCGCGGCCAACGCGGTCGCCGGGGCGCTGTGGGACGCCCTGATGGAGGCCGGCGCCGAGCACGGCATCGCGCCCTGCGGGCTCGGGGCGCGCGACACGCTCCGCACCGAGATGGGCTACCCCCTCCACGGCCAGGACATCTCGCTCGACGTCACTCCCAACGAGGCCCGCCTCGGCTGGGCGGTCGGCTGGAAGAAGGACGCGTTCTGGGGCCGCGACCCGCTGCTCGCCGAGAAGGAGGCGGGCCCGAAGCGCCGCCTGTGCGCGCTCGTCTCCACCGGCCGCGCCATCCCGCGCCCGCACATGAGCGTCAGCCTCACCAAGGACGTGCTGCTCGGCGAGGTCACCTCCGGCACGTTCTCGCCCACCCTGAAGAAGGGGATCGGGCTGGCGCTGCTGTCGTCGGTCGTCAACCCGGAGGCCGAGGTCGGCGTCGACGTACGCGGTCGACGCGAGATCTTCCAGCTCACCCAGCTGCCGTTCGTCGACACCTCGGTGCGCGAGTCATGAACCTCCCCGAGCAGCCCTCGACCTTCCGCCAGCCCACCCCGGCCGAGCGACCGTGGTGGTGGCGGCTGGAGGACGCCTCGGGCGCCGAGGTCGCGGTGGAGGGTGAGCTGGCCGGCCAGCGGTTCGCCAGCCAGGCCGACGCGGAGTCGTGGGTGGGCGAGTTCTGGGCCGAGCTCGCCGCCGAGGGCGTCGACGGCGTCACGCTCTTCGAGATCGAGCGCCAGGTCTACGGGCCGATGTCGCTGCACGCGTGATCCCTGAGACCGTTCGGGAGGTCTGCGCCTCCTTCCTCGACGTCGCACCACCGGGCTGATCACCGGCCTCTACCTGCGCGGCGGCACCGGCTTCGGTGAGTGGGTGCCCGGCCAGAGCGACGTCGACTTCGTCGCGACTCTGGCTCACCGACCGGACGCCGTCGAGGTGGAGGCGCTGCGAGCCGTGCACGAGGCGTGGCCGCCCGTCACCCCCAGCCCGCAGTTCGACGGCATGCACCTCTTGGTCGAGGACCTCGCCCGGGACCCGGCCGCGATCCCCGACGTGCCGACGGTGCTGCACCACTACTTCGAGGCCGAGGGGCGGCCCGACTCGGAGATCACGTGGCACGAGCTCGCCTGGCACGGCGTCACGATCGCCGGACCTCCACTCTCCGAGCTGGAGATCTGGACCGACCAGGGCCGGCTGGTTGCCTTCACCCGGGACAACCTCGACACCTACTGGCGCAGCACTGCCGAGGCGGTGACTGCCATGCCGTCCGAGGCCGAGACGGAGTCGTGCGTGCTGCTGGTGCGTGCTCGGTGTCGCCCGGTTGCACCACCTGCTGGTCACCGGCGCGATGACGACCAAGTCCGCGGCCGGTCGCTGGGGCCTGGCGCTACTACCCGGAGCGCTTCCACCGCGTGCTGCGTGAAGCACTGCGGATCCGCGAGGGCGGCTCCGACGAGTACGCCGACGACAGCGACGCCCGGGGTCTCGACACCGCGGAGTTCCTGTCGTTCGTCGTGCAGGAGGGGACGAAGAGTCCAGGATGAGCCCATGCGCGTCGACGTCGACTTCGAGTCGTACGCCGCGGCGCGCCGGCACGCTGGTCGCCCGAACACGGCCGTCGAACACCGGGACGCGCGGCCCACGCGTGAGGGCCTACCGCGCTCACCCGTGCGCGTGTCGTCAGAGCCTGATCCCGCCGCCGACCGCGGGTCAGCACGTAGGTGCCTTCGTCGCGACGAGCCGGCCATCCTGGCTCGACCAGGTGTTGGTCGAGGTTCGCCGAGGCATGACTCCGCCCGATGGTCTCGGGCGTCGCCTCGGACGAGCCTGCACCTGCCCGGCGACCTCGATCAGGTTGGCGGTGCCGACGAGGCTCCACGCCACCACTCGCCGGCGCTGACCTGGTGGTCGCCGGCGTCGTCGTTGGATCAGCGACCTGCCGGGTCAGCGTGCGCGGCGTCGACTCGCTGGCACCCGCGCAGGACGAGGTGTTCGACGCCGAGTTCGGCCCGGCGACACGATCGCCTACCTCGTGGTCAACCCCACCGGGTCCGGGGAAGGCGTCGACATCCGCAGCTGCCCCGTCGGTCTTCTCTTCCTCGAGTCTGGCCTGCCCACCACGGTGTGCACCGAGCAGTACGCCGGCCAGCGAACCGGGACCTCGGCACCGACCTCCAGCTGGCTCGCTGACGGACACGGCTAGCGTCGGCATGTGCGCTCCTTCAGCCAGGTCGATGTGTTCTCCGCCGAGCCGCTTGCTCGGCAACCCCGTCGCCGTGGTCCACGACGCCGACGGGCTCGAGCGACGACCAGATGGCCGCGTTCGCGCGGTGGACCAACCTGTCCGAGACGACGTACCTCCTGACGCCGACCGAGCCCGGCGCCGACTACCGGCTGCGGATCTGGACTCCCGGCGGCGAGCTGCCGTTCGCGGGTCACCCGACCCTCGGCTCGGCGCACGCCTGGCTCGAGGCCGGGGGAGTGCCGACGAGGTCCGACGAGATCGTGCAGGAGTGCGGCGCCGGACTGGTGCGCGTGCGTCGAGGCGAGCGGCTGGCGTTCGCCGGCCCGCCGCTGCTGCGATCCGGGCCGGTCGACGAGGCCGACCTGGCGCGGATCGTCCGGGCGCTGCGCATCGAGCGCGACGAGATCCTCGACTCGGCCTGGATCGACAACGGCCCCGGCTGGGTCGGGGTGCTGCTGCGCGACGCGACCACGGTGCTCGCGCTGGAGCCGGACTTCGCGGCCTTCGAGGAGCTCAAGATCGGTGTCGCCGGGACCTACATCGGCACCGACGCCGACCTGGCGGTGCGCGCGTTCTGCCCTCAGTTCGGCATACCCGAGGACCCGGTGACCGGCAGCCTCAACGCCGGGCTGGGTCAGTGGCTGGCCGGCTCACGTCTGCCGGAGTCGTACGTCGCGGCTCAGGGCGAGGCTCTCCAGCGCCGCGGGCGGGTGCACGTGTCGCTGGAGGACGGAGTCGGTCTGGGTCGGCGGTGACACGCTGACGACCATCACCGGTCAGGTCGATCTCTGACGAGTACGTTGGGATCGTGCAGCAGTACCTCGACCTCCTCCAGCGCATCCTCGACACCGGCGCGGAGAAGAGCGACCGCACCGGCACCGGCACCCGGTCGGTGTTCGGGCACCAGATGCGGTTCGACCTGAACCCTGCCACCGGGGGAGGCTTCCCGCTGGTCACCACCAAGAAGGTGCACACCCGGTCGATCTTCGCCGAGCTGCTGTGGTTCCTGCGGGGCGACACCAACGTGAAGTGGCTGCAGGACCGCGGCGTCACGATCTGGGACGAGTGGGCCGACGCCGACGGCGACCTCGGCCCGATCTACGGCTACCAGTGGCGCTCCTGGCCGACCCCCGACGGACGCCACGTCGACCAGATCGCCCAGGTGGTGCAGCAGATCCGCGACAACCCCGACTCGCGCCGCCACATCGTCTCGGCGTGGAACGTCGCCGACATCCCCGAGATGGCGCTGGCGCCCTGCCACACGATGTTCCAGTTCTACGTCGCCGACGGACAGCTCTCGTGCCAGCTCTACCAGCGCTCGGCCGACGTGTTCCTCGGCGTGCCGTTCAACATCGCGTCGTACGCCCTGCTGACCCACATGGTCGCCCAGGTGACCGGCCTGGGTGTCGGCGACTTCGTGCACACCCTGGGCGACGCTCACCTCTACTCGAACCACCTCGAGCAGGCCCGGCTGCAGCTGACCCGCGACGCCGCGACCGCTGCCCACGCTGCGCCTCGACACCTCGGTCACCGAGCTCGACGCCTTCGACCTCGAGCACATCGAGATCGACGGCTACGACCCGCACCCCGGCATCAAGGCACCCATCGCCGTATGACACTCGTATGACGCCAGCCGGAAAGCGGGTCGTGCTCGTCGCGGCCGTCGCCGACAACGGCGTGATCGGCGTCGACGGCGGCATCCCGTGGCGGATCCCCGAGGACTTCGCCCACTTCAAGTCCACGACCATGGGCCACACGCTGCTGATGGGCCGGGCGACGTACGAGTCCATCGGCAGGCCACTGCCGGGGCGCACCACGGTCGTGCTCACCCGCGACCCGGACTGGTCGGCCGAGGGCGTGCTCGTCGCCGCGTCTCTCGAGGCGGCCGTCGACCTCGCCGACGAGCTGCCCGGCGACGTGATGGTCGTCGGGGGAGCCACGGTGTACGCCGAGGCCCTGGAGATCGCCGACGAGCAGATCCTGACCGAGGTGCACCAGTCGCCGGCCGGCGACACCCTCTACCCGGCGTACGACGAAGGGGAGTGGGTCGCGACCCGCCGCGAGGCGTTCGACGGCTACGACCGGGTGTGGCTGGCTCGGGCCAGCGGCTGAGTGGTGTCGATCTCGCGAGCTCGCACCTCGACCACCGTCGGCGAACTCCACCGGCCCGGCTCGGGGCAGTCGAGGGCCGTCGAGGGCCGTCGAGGGTCGACGATTGGTCACGAACTGCAGCGAAACGCCCAGGATCTCTGCGGTTGGGGACCAAACCGCAGGTCTCTTCGGCGAACCTCGACTGCCTGCTGGCGAAGAGAAGGGAAACCTCGTACCGTCGGTAACACCAACGACGAGGGGGCGCCATGAGCAACGCCGTGCCGCACCGTGACGTGCGCACCCGCAGGATCCGCTTCGCGTACCCCCAAGGCGGGCTGGACAAGCACTACGTCGACGGCGACCTGGTGATGAGCCACGTGGTCGCGGTGCTGTCGGCCACCTTCCCGCCGGGCGAGGACTTCTTCGTCCGGGCGGTGCGCCACTTCAACGACCAGATCACCGACCCGGAGCTCAAGGCGCAGGTCGCAGGCTTCATCGGGCAAGAGGTGACCCACGGCCGCGAGCACCGCGAGCTCAACCGGCGCCTGCAGGAGATGGGCTACCCGACCCACCGGGTCGCGCGGTTCGTCAAGGCCGCGCTCGCCGACGTCGACAAGCGGATGCCGCCGAAGCTGCGACTCGCCTACACCGCCGCCCTCGAGCACTACACCGCGACGATCGCCGAGGCCCTGCTGACCAAGCCGGCGGCCCAGGCGCTGCTCGGTGAGACCGAGGTGCGGTCGGTCCTGCTGTGGCACGCCCTGGAGGAGTCCGAGCACAAGGCCGTGGCGTTCGATGCCTACCGCGCCGTGGGCGGCACCGAGCGGATGCGGATCTGGAGCTTCCGCTTCATGACGGTCTGCCTGCTCGGCCTGGTGGTCGTCGCGACCGTGTTGTCGATGCTGCTGACCGACCGGTCGACGTACCACCCGGTGCGGACCCTGCGCAGCTTCGCCCGCCTGCGCCACTCGCCGTTCATCGAGCGCGACGTGATCCAGCACCTGCGCGCCTACACGCGCAAGGGCTTCCACCCCGACGACGTCGACAGCACCGAGCTGCTCGACCGCTGGACCGAGGAGCTGTTCGGTCCGAGGGCACGCTGGCCGATCACCTGCACTGACCTGACCGCCCGGGTGCTTGGGTGGAGGCATGGAACTCCGTGTCTTCACCGAACCCCAGCAGGGCGCGACGTACGACGACCTGCTGGCCGTCGCCCTGGAAGCCGAGCGCCTCGGCTTCGGCGCCTTCTTCCGCTCCGACCACTACCTCGGCATGGGCACCGAGGGGCTGCCCGGGCCGAGCGACGCCTGGGTCACGCTGGCCGGGCTCGCGCGTGACACCAGCACGATCCGGCTCGGCACGATGATGACCAGCGCGACCTTCCGCCACCCCGGACCCGCTGGCGATCAGCGTGGCCAACGTCGACCAGATGAGCGGCGGGCGCGTGGAGCTGGGCATCGGCGCCGGCTGGTTCGACGCCGAGCACACGAAGTACGGCATCCCGTTCCCCGACACCGGCGAGCGCTTCGACCGGCTCGAGGACAACCTGGCGATCATCACCGGTCTCTGGGCGCACCCCCTTGGGTGGCGACGGCTTCAGCTACGACGGCCACCACTACCAGGTCGCCGACAGCCCGGGCCTGCCGAAGCCGGTGCAGCCCAAGCCGCCCGTGCTCATCGGCGGCGTGGGCAAGAAGCGGACGCCGGCGCTGGCCGCGACGTACGCCGACGAGTTCAACCTGCCGTTCGTCGACACCGCCACGACCGAGACCCAGTTCGGCCGGGTCCGCGCGGCCTGCGAGGACGCCGGTCGCGACCCCGACGACCTCATCTACTCGAACGCCCTGGTGCTCTGCGTCGGGCGCCGACGAGGCGGAGTACCGCCGCCGCGCCGAGGCGATCGGTCGGGAGCCCGACGAGCTGCGCGAGAACGGCGTGGCGGGCACGCCACAGGAGGCGATCGACAAGATCGCGCGGTACGCCGCGCTCGGCAGCGAGCGCGTCTACCTGCAGATGCTCGACCTGCAGGACCTCGATCATCTCCGGTTGGTGGCGGCTGACGTCATGCCGCGTGTCTGAGCGATAGCCTTGACCGCATGACCAACGCCCCTGCGGCGCCGTTCGGGCGCGTTCTCACGGCGATGGCGACCGCGTTCAACGACGACGGCACCGTCGACCTGGCCGGCACCGCCGCCATCGCGACCTACCTCGTCGACCACGGCCACGACGGTGTCGTCGTCAGCGGCACGACCGGCGAGTCGCCCACCACCACGGTCGCCGAGGACGGCGAGCTCCTCGTGGCCGTCAAGGACGCGATCGGCGACCGCGCGACAGTGGTCGCCGGCGTCGGCACCAACTCCACGGCCCACTCGGTCGAGCTCGCCGAGCAGGCGGCCAAGATCGGCGTCGACGGCCTGCTGCTGGTCACGCCGTACTACAACAAGCCGAGCCAGGCCGGCGTCCTCCACCACTTCCGCAGCGTGGTCGAGGCCAGCGACGTGCCGGTCATGCTCTACGACGTCCCGAGCCGCACCGGCGCTGACCATCGAGCTCGAGACCTACGCCGAGGCCATCAAGTGGTCGTCGGTCGTCGCCGTCAAGGACGCCGTCGGCGACTTCGCGCGCGGGGTGCGGCTGATGCAGATGGGCTACGCCGTCTACTCCGGCGACGACATCGCCAACCTCGGCTGGCTGGCGCACGGCGCCGCCGGCGTGGTCTCGGTCGTCGGCCACGCCGCCGGACCACAGCTCAGCCAGATGGTCGGCTGCTTCCACTCCGGCGACACCGCCGGAGCCCTCGAGATCTTCACGCGACTGCTCCCCGCGATCGACGCCGTCATGGGCGTCCCCAACTACGGAGCCACGACCGCGAAGGCTGCCCTGCAGCTGCTCGGCGTGATCGACAACCGCAACGTCCGGGGGCCGTTGGTGCCTCTCACCGACGACGAGGTGGCCGCCCTGCGCGTCGGCCTCGCCGCCTCCGGACTGATCTAGGAGCTAGTGACCGTCTTGAGTCATCCCCACCCCGAACTGTCCGCGCCGCCAGAGCTGCCGAAGGGGGGTCTACGAGTCATCCCGCTGGGCGGGCTCGGCGAGGTCGGTCGCAACATGACCGTCTTCGAGTACGACGGCCGGCTGCTCATCGTCGACTGCGGCGTGCTGTTCCCCGAGGAGAACCACCCCGGCGTCGACCTGATCCTGCCCGACTTCGAGCCGATCAGGGATCGCCTCGACGACATCGAGGCGCTGGTGCTGACCCACGGTCACGAGGACCACATCGGCGCCACGCCGTACCTCCTGCGTGAGCGCGGCAACATCCCGCTCGTCGGCTCCGAGCTCACGCTCGCCCTGCTCGACAGCAAGCTGCGCGAGCACCGGCTGCGCGAGACCGTGCACCACAAGGTCAGAGAGGGTGACCGGCTGACCCTCGGGCCGTTCGAGCTCGAGTTCATCGCCGTCAACCACTCCATCCCCGACGCCCTGGCGGTCGCGATCCGCACCGGCGCCGGCCTGGTGCTGCACACCGGCGACTTCAAGATGGACCAGCTGCCGCTCGACGGCCGGATCACCGACCTGCGCGCGTTCGCGCGGCTGGGGGAGGAGGGCGTCGACCTCTTCCTCACCGACTCCACCAACGCGGAGACGCCCGGCTTCACCCCCACCGAGAAGTCGATCACCCCGGTGATCGACCAGGTCTTCCGCGAGTCCGGGCAGCGGATCATCGTCGCCTGCTTCGCCTCCCACGTGCACCGCGTGCAGCAGGTGCTCGACGCCGCCGTGGCCCACAACCGCAAGGTCGCCTACGTCGGCCGCTCGATGGTGCGCAACATGGGCATCGCCCGCGACCTCGGCTACCTGAAGGTGCCGGGTGGCGTGATGGTCGAAGCCAAGGAGCTCGCCGAGCTGCCGCCGGAGCGCCAGGTGCTGATCTCGACCGGGTCGCAGGGCGAGCCGATGAGCGCTCTGAGCCGGATCGCCCAGCGCAACCACAACTTCGTGCACATCGAGGAGGGCGACACCGTCCTGCTCGCCTCCAGCCTCATCCCCGGCAACGAGAACGCCGTCTACCGCGTCATCAACGGCCTCTCGCGTTGGGGAGCGCGCGTCGTGCACAAGGGCAACGCGATGGTGCACGTCAGCGGCCACGCGAGCGCCGGTGAGCTGCTCTACTGCTACAACATCGTCCAGCCTCGCAACGTGCTGCCGGTGCACGGCGAGATCCGGCACCTGCTCGCCAACGCCGCGCTGGCCCGGCAGACCGGTGTCGAGAACGTCGTGGTCGCCGAGGACGGCGTCGTCGTCGACCTGATCGACGGCAAGGCCGAGATCTCCGGCAAGGTCGAGTGCGGCTACGTGTTCGTCGACGGCGCGTCCGTCGGCGACATCACCGAGTCGTCCCTCAAGGACCGCCGGATCCTCGGCGAGGAGGGCTTCATCTCGGTGATCGTGGTCGTCGACTCGGTCAGCGGCAAGGTCTCCAGCGGACCCGAGATCCACGCCCGCGGTTTCCTCGCCGACGACGCGACGTTCGACGAGATCAAGCAGCCGATCATCGACGCCATCGCCGCCGCCGTGGCCGAGGGCGTGACCGACGAGTACCAGCTCCAGCAGACGGTACGCCGCGTGGTCGGCCGCTGGGTCAGCAAGGCCCACCGCCGCCGCCCGATGATCATCCCCATCGTCATCGAAGCCTGACCTCTCACTTGGTCGAGCAGGCCGAGCCCCTAGGCGAGGCCGTCGTCGAGACCTCGGTGGTGGTCTCGGGGACTTGGCCGTGTTGGTTGCGGTGGTCTCGATGACGCGGTCGCTCGTTCCTCGCTCCCGCTACTCGACCTGCGGGTGGACGGCTCGTTACCCGCGCCCTGGTGCTTGACGTTACGGAGCTCTCGTTGGTCGAGCAGGCCGAGCCGCTAGGCGAGGCCGTGTCGAGACCTCGGAGCCGGTCTCGATACGCGGTCGCTCGTTCCTCGCTCCCGCTGCTCGACCTACGGATGGACGGGCTCGTTCCTCGCTCCCGCTGCTCGACCTACGGAGCTCTCGTTGGTCGAGCAGGCCGACGCCGCTACGGCGAGGCCGTGTCGAGACCTCGGTGGTGGTCTCGGGGACTTGGCCGTGTTCGTTGCGGGGTCTCGACGACGCGGTCGCTCGTTCCTCGCTCCCGCTGCTCGACCAACGAGGGTGACTCAGTCTTGGCGGCGGGCCTTGGGCTTGCAGGTCACGACCTTGAGGTTGTCGATGTACCAGCCGTCGACGCCGCCGCAGCCGTCGATGCCGAAGTCGAAGCGCAGCTGGAGCTTCTGGCCGGGCTTGGCGAGCTTGCGGAGGTCGATGCGGGAGGTGCCCCAGGAGCCGGTGGTCTTCCCGCCGTCGGTGCCGGTGAAGGCCGGCTCACCCGCGAGGGGGCCGGTGCCGTCCGTCGCCATCCGAGCCCCGGGCCGGTTGAAGAGGTACGCCGAGGTGGGCACGCGACGGAACTGCTTGCCCTGCACGCGGTAGCTCACGAGCCCGCCGTCGTAGCCGTGCTCGGTCGCGACGTAGTGGTCGAAGGAGATGCGGGGCGTCTTGCCCTCCGGCATCTTGAAGGCCGGGCTGACGAGGGAGTTACGGCTCGACACGTCGGCTGCGGTCTCCGAGCAGTCACCCGCGTCGTCCGGGTCGGGAGCGTAGGCGACTCCGGAACTGGTGCGAGCCGGGCACCGCGGTGCCCTTCACGGCGCGCCACGGGATGCCCGTGGCTCCCGGATAGACCACCGTCTCGCTGCGCTTCCAGCCCTTGAGGCCGTCCTCGAAGCGTTCCTGCCAGTGCACCTTGGGCTTGAAGCCCGCGCCCGCAGAGGTTCGGGGCGCCCTTGGCCAGGAGTGGCTTGAAGCCGCACTTCCGGGTCGGGTCGAGCTCGAGCTCCACGGCGTCGATGGCGGCAGCCACCGCGGTGCAGTCGGCCGCCGTCACGGGGGTCGCCGGGGTCGGTACCGCGCTGGGCTGGAGCGTCAGCTTGTTGATCGGCTTACCCACCAGGTCGGCGCACGACGCAGCCAGGCCTACTGCGAGATCGCGGAAGTCCGCGATGGGGAAGAGGTACTCGGTCTGGGTGCGCCAGAAGATCGCGGCCGCCTTGTCCAACCCGACCTTGGGCACCGTCTTGCCGTTGTAGGTGCCGCCGTCGATCAGCAGCGCCCACGCGTGATTGACCACGCCCGAGTTGCTGTGTACGCCGCCTCCGTCATCGGTCGAGCACCGGTACTCGGCGTCCGACACCTTCCCGGGGTCGCCGTAGCAGGTGGGGTTCCACATGTCCCTGATGGCGCCGCCGAAGGCAGGGTCGCCCTCGCCCGAGAGCCACCGGTAGGAGTCGTCCCGCGGGCTCAGGGTCGCCCGCCTTGATGGTCACGTTGACCGGCCCCGCCGCGGACTTGATCCGCTGGCCGTCGGCCTTGCCGATCATCACGCCGTAGATGTCGGCGTCGGCCGTGATCGAGAAGGGCGCTTCCGACGCGTCGTTGTTGCCCACCACGATCCCGAGGGCACCAGCTGTGTCGGCGTTGTCCACCTTCTCCGCGAAGGCGCAGTGGCCGCGGTCGACGTACACGAACCTGCCGCTGATCGCCGCCGCATTGGTGAAGGTAGTGCAGCCGTCCGTGGTCGTGCCGCCGTCGCTGGCGCCGTCCTGACCGACGACGAGGTCGCTGGTCTTGCCGGTTGCGTCGAACACCGGACCGAACGATGCCGGCACCGCGTTGCACGGGCCGGCGATGCTGGCCGGGGAGTTGATCGTGAAGCTCACGGCTCCGCGGGTGAACTTGGAGCACGCCGCCGTGCGCGGAGCGTCCGGCGCCTCGTTGTGGCGGTTGTTGAGCTGGTCGACCGTCTCGCCCCAGATGTCGGAGTACGCCTCGTTCATCGCGCCCGGACTGCCACTGGTAGATGAGGTCGGACGTGTGCTCGGTGTAGGCGTGCGCCCACTCGTGCGCGACCGTGTCGTCGGAGGTCACGCCGTCGCAGTAGTTGGTGCTGATGCCGTTCCAGCTGGCGTTGGGGCAGTCGATGCGCGGGTCGTTGTTGACCGTGATCATCGTGGCGCCGGCTCCGTCGTAGGAGTCGTCGGTTGAAAGCGTTCTTGAACAGCCAGTAGGCCTCACCCGTCCCGTCGTGGAGGTCGAGCTGCGCGGGGTTCAGGCCGGCCGTGGGCTCGCCCTCCTTCCAGACCTCGGTGAGCTTGACGGTGTCGTCGTCGGGGTTGCCGGGAGTGCCGTGGTCGTCGATCGACGCCTCGATCAGCTGGCGGTTCAGCGCGTGGGCCATCATCGAGTAGCGGTTGACGACCTTGCCGGTCCGGGCATCGAGGAACACCTTCTCGCGCACGTCGGCAGCGTTGGTCACCTCGACCACCCAGGTCAGCACCGCCGGGCCGGCCTCGCCGCGCGTCGATCCCATCCGGTAGACGACGAGCTCGGTGCTGGCGGCGTCGAGGTCGCCGGCGCCGGCTCGACGCTCTCGTCCACGATCTCGATCGCCCGGGCAGCCGGCGTCCGACTCGGAGAGCCGCGGGGTGACGTCGAGGGAGAGGTCGGGCGCGGCGAAACCGTTGACCGACGTCAGCTGGCCAGCGCCGTCCAGGTGGGCCCGGATCGCCGAGCCGAAGACCTCGACGCCCTGGTACTGCTGGCTGTAGGTGACGGTCGATCCGTACTGGTCCCGCGTCACCGAGGTCTGCTTGAGCTGCTCCGGCCTGGCGCCGAAGGCGGCTCCGAACCGCTCGAGGTAGGCAGTGGCCTTGGCCACCGCCTTCGCGGTGGTGTCGCCGTCGACGTCGGGCAGCAGGTCGCCATTGCCCGTGGCCCGGACGAAGCTGACCTTGCCGGTTGCGCTCTCGCTGCTGACGCTGATGTTGCCGTCGGCTGCCCCGCGCATCTGTCTGCACGATGGAACGGTCCGGGGCCGCGGTCGGGGCACCAGCCGCCTCGACCTGCATCGCGGGAAGTGCGGCGAGACCCGCACCCAGGAGGACGAGGCTCAGCCCTTGCTTGACGACCTTCACTGCGTGCTACCTCCGAGTGGATGATGTCGCGCGACGCCCGTGATCGGCCCACGTCCTGCAGCACCCTAGGTCTCGGTAGGGCCCCGGTCCAGGCCGGTCTATGCCATGCCTGGCGAGGCCGCGGCGTACACACACATGGCCCCGCCGGCGAACCGACGGGGCCACGCGAGTGGTGCGCTAGCTACGGCCGAACGTTGACGTTGAAGCTGTCCTGGCTCGGCTGGTTGTCGTCGTCGCCCAGGTAGGCGGCGACCAGGGTGTGCTTCCCGACCGCCAGGTCCTCGGTGACCGTGATCCGGACGGTGCCTCGCACCAGGGTGCCGGTGGCGATCACGTCGCTGCCGTCCCTGATCTCGATGTCACCGGTCACGACGCCGGGCAGACCCGAGTTGACCGTGACGTTGACCTTGAAGTCCGCACCGAACTTCGGGTTGGCCGTCAGCGCCCTCGCGATCGTTCGCGACTGCACGGGAGCGACGTCCTCCTCGCAGTTGGAGATCATCACGTTGTCGACGTACCAGCCGTCGATGCCGCCACACCCGTCGCGACCGATGTCGAAGCGCAGCTTGATGTTGCTGCCGCCCTTCGCCCCGATCGCGGCGAGGTTGACCAGGGACGTGCCCCAGCTGCCGGTGACCTTGCCGCCGTCGGTGCCGGTGAAGCCGTCCTCGCCCGCGAGGGGGTTGGTGCTCCCGTCGGCCTCGGTGGCCAGGACCTTCGGCCCGTTGAAGATGTACGCCGACGCCGGGATGACCTTGAACGGCTTCCCGTTGAGGCTGTACTTCACGTTGCCGCCGTCGTAGCCGGCCTCGGTCGCCACGTAGTGGTCGAAGCTCAGCGTCGGTGACATCAGCTGACCCCGAGGCAGCACCACCTTGGGTCCGGTGATCGAGTCGCGACTCGAGAAGTCGGTCACTCCGTCGCCGGAGCACTGACCCTGGTCGGGAGCCGGGCCGTAGGCAACGCCACCCGGGTGGTCACCCGGTGCGTCGGTGCTGGCCTCCCACGGTGCGTGGATGCCGCCGCCGTCGCCGAGCTCGAACGACGGGGCCCAGCCGGTCAGGCCGTCCTCGAAGTCCTCCTTCCAGACCGTGTTCGTGTCGAACTCGGGCCCGCAGAGCGCGGGCGTGTTCGGGTCGAACATCGGCTGGAAGTTGCACTGCACCGGGTCGGTGCGCATCTCCACCGCGGTCATCGTGTTGGCGACCTGGGTGCAGTCGGCCGCCGTGATGGGCTCGGCAGCGACAGGAGTGGCGTTGGCCTCCGTCGTGAGCTCGTTGATCGGCGCGCCGATCAGGTCGGCGCACGACGCCTCGAGGGCGTCCGCGGCGGCGGTGAAGTCCGACGATGGCGTCAGGTAGCTGGACCCGGCCCGCCACCAGATGTGCGCTGCCTTGTCCAGGCCGATCGCGTTGATCGTCTGACCGTTGTAGGTGCCGCCGTCGACGAGCAGCGCGTACGCGTGGTTCGGGACACCGGAGTTGCCGTGCACACCGCCGCTGTCGTCGAGATTCGGGTCGCAGTTGTACTCCGCGTCCGTCACCTTGCCGGGGTCGCCGTAACAGGTGGGGTTCCACATGTCGCGGATCGCGCCGCCGAAGGCCGGGCTCTTCTCGCCGATGAGCCAACGGTTGGAGTCAGCCTTCTCCGCGGTCTCGATGTCCTTGATCGTCATGTTGACCGTCGTGGTGGCGGACTTGATCTTCGCGCCGTCGGCCTGGGTGACCATGAGCCCGTAGATGTCGGCGGCACCGCTCATCGAGATCGGGGCGCGGTCCGGTGCGTTGTCCCCCACGACGATGCCGGTGGCTCCGGCAGCGTCGGCGTTGGCCGTCTTGATGGCGAACGTGCAGGTGCCGCGGTCGACGTAGACGAACTTGCCGGCAATCGCCGCCGCGTTCGTGAACGCCGTGCAACCATCGGTCGGGCTGGGCCCGGCAGCGTCCGCCGCGTCGGCGCCGACGACGACGTCGGTCGTCACGCCGGTCTTGTCGAAGACCGGTCCGAACGCCGCAGCGGCCGCACCGGCACAGGGCCCGGCGATCTCCGCCGGGCTGTTGATGGTGGCGCCGATCGCACCGCGCGTGAACTTCGAGCAGAGGCCGTCGGGACGCTTGACCGTGATGTCGCCCTCGCCCTCGTCCTCGCGACCGTTGATCAGGTCGACGGTCTCGCCCCAGACATCGGAGAACGACTCGTTGAGAGCACCCGGCTGGTACTGGTAGATCAGCCCGGACGTGTACTCCGTGTAGGCGTGGCCCCACTCGTGGGAGACGACGTCGTCGGAGGTGACGCCGTTGCAGTAGTTGGTGGTGACGCCGTTCCAGTTGGCGTTCGGGCAGTTGATGCGGGGGTCGTTGTTGACCGTCCTCATCGTGGCGCCGGCACCGTCGTAGGAGTCGCGTCCGAAGGCGTTGCTGAAGAACCAGTAGGACTCGCCGCCGGAGTTCACGAGGTTCTGCTGGTCGTCGTTGAGCGCGCCCGGGAACTCGTCTCCCTCTTCCCAGACCTTCGTGATGACCGGCGCCTGGGCAGTGCCCGTCGCCTCGTAGAGCTCGCGGTCGAGCGCGTTGGCGATCAGGGAGTAGCGGTTGATGATCTTGTTGGTGTCGGCGTCGACGAAGACCATGTCGCGCACGTTGTCCTTGTTGGTGACCTCGACGACGTACGCCAGGACCGCCTTGCCGGTGTCGCCCTTGATGGCACCCATCCGGTAGACGACCAGCTTGCTGCTGATCGCCTCGATGCCGGTGGTGTCGGCGGCGGCACCGTCGTGCGCGGTGGGCGGGTCGGCCCGCACCGCGCCGACCGCGCGCTTGCCGGCAGCGTCGGAGCTGATCCGCGGGTCGACCGAGAGGTCGAGGTCCGGGGCCGCGAAGCCGTTGACGGACGTGAGCTCACCGGACTTGTCCAGGTTGGCCCGGATCATGGAGCCGAAGACGTCGACACCCTTGTACTGCTGGGTGTAGGTGATCGTCCGGCCGAAGGCGTTGTTGGCTGACCGAGTCCTGCACGAGCTGGTCCGCGGTGGCACCGAAGGCGGCGCCGAAGCGGTCCAGGTAGGTCGTCGGCCTTGTCGACGGCCTTCGCCGTGGTGTCACCGCTGACGTCGGGCAGCAGGTCGCCCGTCGCCCGTGGCCCGGATGAAGCCGACCTTGCCGGTCGCGCTCTCACGGGCGACGCGGACGTCGCCGTCCGCCTCGCTCCTCATCTGTTGCACCAGAGATCGTTCGGGGCGGCGGCCTGTTGGCCGGCGGCCTCGACCTGCAGTCCGGGCAGCGCGGCGAAGCCGGTGGCCAGGAGTGCAAGGACGAGCCCTTGCTTGAGGATCTTCACTGAAACATCCCTCCGAGTGGATGGTGTTGGAGGTGAGCGGCCACTATGTTCCGGCTCACTGCGGGCACCTTAGGGTCAGCGGCACTCGCGCGCCAGTGCCTCCGAAGGCAAAATGTGGGTTTGCCTCCGCGGGAGGTCGTCTCAGCCGGAGTCCGCCCGCGACACGCTCCTGTGGTGCGTGTGACTGGTGGGACTGTGTCCTACGTTGGTCACCATGGCGACCCGTACGTCTTCCCCGCCGGGTTCGCGGAGCAAGAGCACGTCAACCACCCGTAACCGGAGCGCGTCGGCCGGCAAGGGTCGAGGCAGCTCGAGCACCCGATCCCGGAGCGCCCGGAAGCCCACGAAGAACCGCGGCCGGTCCGCGGCGAAGAAGCCCGTCCGGCGGCCTCCTCCGCGCGCGGTCCGCAACGGTCCCGGTCCCGGTCGCCCGGGGCGGTCAAGCGCTGTTCCGCGCCATCTCCGCGATCTGGCTCGGCGTCGCCCATGCGGTCGGCGCCGGAGCCCGCGGCATCGGCCGCAGCGCCCGCGACCTCGACCCCGACCACCGGCGCGACGGCGCCGGACTGTTCCTCTTCGGTCTCGCCGTCGTCGTGGCCGCCGCTGTCTGGTTCGAGATGCCCGGCGGCCTGATGGAGCTGATGCGCAACATCGTCACCGGCTCGGTCGGCAAGATCGGCTGGTTCGTGCCACTGGTGATCGTGCTGACCGGATGGCGCGTCATGCGCGACCCCGTGCGCAACGGGCCGGCCGGCCGCCAGGTCATCGGCTGGACCGCGCTCGCCTTCGGCGTGCTCGGCATCGTGCACATCGCCAACGGCAGCCCCGAGCCCCTGCTGGGCGACACCGCGCCGCTGCGCGACGGTGGTGGCGCGATCGGCTTCGTGGTCTCGTCGCTGCTGCTCGACCTGCTGCGCTCGGCCTACGTCGTGGTGCCGCTGCTGCTGCTCCTCTCCTTCTTCGGCGTGCTGGTCATCACCGCCACGCCGCTCTACCGCCTGCCCGAGCGGCTCGGCGCGTTCCGCGACCGGATGCTCGGCCGGACGCCGGTCGAGCACGACCGACAACGAGCCCACCCAGCCGATCCGCACCCGTCGCGGCCGGGCGCTCGACGACACGATCGACCCCGACCTCGGCGACCCGGCGTACGACAGCCCGGTGCTCACCGACCGCGAGCTGCGCAAGCGGCGGAAGAAGGCCGCCGACAACGCCACCGACGACACCGACGCGATCGACGCGATCGACGCGATCGACGTCGCGTTGGCGGAGGACGCCGGCATCGACCTCGTCACGGCGTCCGACGGGCCGGCCGAGACCGGCACGCTCGAGCCGCCGCCGCACACGCAGATCCCGCAGCGCGTCGAGCAGCTCGCGCTGTCCGGCGACATCGCCTACACGCTGCCCGACAGCCAGGTGCTCAAGCCGGGCTCGCCCCACAAGGCCCGCTCCAAGGCCAGCGACGAGGTCGTCGGCCGGCTGACCCAGGTGCTGGAGGAGTTCGGCATCGACGCCCAGGTCACGGGCTACACCCGTGGCCCGACGGTGACCCGCTACGAGGTCGAGCTCGGCCCGGCCATCAAGGTCGAGAAGGTCACCGCGCTCTCCAAGAACATCGCGTACGCCGTGGCCTCGGCCGACGTGCGCATCCTCAGCCCGATCCCCGGCAAGTCCGCCATCGGCATCGAGATCCCGAACCTCGACAAGGAGATCGTGTCGCTGGGTGACGTGCTGCGCTCGGGCAACGCCCGCTCGGACCACCACCCGATGATCGCCGGGCTCGGCAAGGACGTGGAGGGCGGCTTCGTGGTCGCCAACCTCGCGAAGATGCCGCACCTGCTGGTCGCCGGCGCCACCGGCTCGGGCAAGTCGAGCTTCATCAACTCGATGATCTGCTCGGTGCTGATGCGGTCCACGCCCGACGAGGTGCGGATGATCATGGTCGACCCCAAGCGGGTCGAGCTCAACGCCTACGAGGGCGTGCCCCACCTGATCACGCCGATCATCACCAACCCGAAGAAGGCCGCCGAGGCACTGGCGTGGGTCGTGCGCGAGATGGACATGCGCTACGACGACCTGGCCAACTTCGGCTTCCGCCACATCGACGACTTCAACAAGGCCGTGCGGGCCGGCAAGGTCACGGTGCCCGCGGGCAGCGAGCGCGAGCTGACGCCGTACCCCTATCTGTTGGTGATCGTCGACGAGCTCGCCGACCTGATGATGGTCTCGCCGAGGGACGTCGAGGACGCCGTCGTCCGGATCACCCAGCTCGCCCGCGCCGCCGGCATCCACCTGGTGCTGGCCACGCAGCGTCCGTCGGTCGACGTCGTGACCGGTCTGATCAAGGCCAACGTGCCGTCGCGCCTGGCCTTCTCCACCTCGTCGCTCGCCGACAGTCGGGTGATCCTGGACCAGCCGGGCGCCGAGAAGCTGGTCGGTCAGGGTGACGGCCTGTTCCTGCCGATGGGTGCCTCGAAGCCCGTGCGTGTGCAGGGCTCCTGGGTCACCGAGGCCGAGATCCAGCAGGTGGTCAAGCACTGCAAGGCCCAGCTCGAGCCGAGCTACCGCGACGACGTCACGGCGCCGCAGGCCAGCAAGCGCGAGATCGACGACGACATCGGCGACGACATGGACCTGGTGATCCAGGCGATCGAGCTCGTGGTGTCCACGCAGTTCGGCTCCACCTCGATGCTGCAGCGCAAGCTCCGGGTCGGCTTCGCCAAGGCCGGCCGGCTGATGGACATCCTCGAGAGCAGGGGAGTGGTCGGACCGAGCGAGGGCTCGAAGGCCCGCGACGTGCTGGTGAAGAACGACGAGGTCGATGCCGTGATCGCGACGATCCAGGGGGAGATGTGAGCGACGTCGACGCCGAGGGCACCGCTGCGATCGTGGACGACCACGACTCGTTCGACGTACGCCGCAACGTCACGCCTCGCTGCCGTGCTGACCGTGACCTCGGCGGTCGTGGCCATCTCCTACCTCGTGCGCGTCACCGGCGGCGGCACCTGGCTCGACTGGCTGCTGCTCGCGGTGATGACCGCACTCGCCGGTGCCTACGGCGCCGCCCTGCTCGATGCCCGGGCGCCGCTGCTCGTCGTCGACCGGCACGGGGTGCGGGTGCGCCAGGGCCGCGACTGGAGCGGCGTGGCCTGGCCCGACGTCGAGATCGTCGAGCACCTGCCGCGCCGCGGGCTCGTGCGCGACGGCTGGATCCTGGTCGCGCGCGTCGATGACGACGACGACCTGACCGTGCCGCTGTCGCTGTCCACCCGCGTGGTCGGCCTCGACGGCGTCGACCTGTCCACGATGCTCGACGAGCTGTCGGGCGGCACCACCGAGATCGTCGAGATCGACCCGTCGATCGGCGTCCGGCGACGAGTGGTGGGAGGACGACACTCCGACCGCCGCCACCGCCGCCACCGCCGCCACCGACGCCAACCAGGTGAGAGTCCCGAGCCGCCGTCCACGGTCGCCAGCCCCACGCCCCGGCCGCTGCGCGAGACCCGGCCCGCGATCCGCGCGAACCTCGAGCACGACGTCGACCACGGCGCCACCTCCGGCGCCAACGCGCTGAAGCTCGACCACGTCACCAGCGAGTCGTCGGCCAGCCGGCTGCCCGAGGCCGGCGTGCTGCGCCGCGACGCCGATGCCGACCTGGACGGCGAGGACACCGTCATCTGGAGCGAGGGCGTCACGCCGATCGCCACCGCCGGGGAACCGGTGGAGCGCTTGGTGATCGACGAGTTCGTGGTCGAGCCCGCGCCCGACCCGGTGATCGGCCCCGAGCTCGCCGCATCGCGCACCCGGCTCGGCCTCAGCGTCGACCAGCTCGCCGAGCGCACCCGGATCCGCCCCCACGTCATCGAGTCGATCGAGGTCGACGACTTCGCACCGTGCGGCGGCGACTTCTACGCCCGCGGCCACCTGCGCACCCTGGCCCGCGTGCTGGCCGTCGACGTGGCCCCGTTGCTCACGGCGTACGACGAGAAGTACGCCGACGCTCCCATCGACCCGCGCCGGGTCTTCGAGGCCGAGCTGGCCACCGCCGGCGGCTCGATCCGCGGCACCCGCGGCGGCCCCAACTGGTCGGTGCTGGTCGCCGCCGTGATGGCGGTGATCCTGGTCTGGTCGATCGCCCGGCTGGTGATGGACAGCAGCGACCCGGTCACGCCGCCCAACCCGTTCGCCGACGGCTCGGGTGGGCCGAAGGGCAACGCCAACGTCGGCAGCGGCACCACCGCCGACCCCGTGCCGGTCGTGCTGACCGCCGCCGGTGGTGGCGCCCGCGTCGTCGTGCGCGACGCCGACGGCGCGATCGTCTACGACGGGCAGCTGTCGTTCGGTCAGTCGATCACGCTCGAGGCCGCACCCCCGGTGCGGATCAGCACCACCGACGGCTCGCTCGAGGTGTCGGTCGACGGCGACGACGAGGCCCCCTCGGCGCCACCGGCCAGCGCGGCCAGAACACCTACGTCGTCCGATAGCGCGGGCCGCAGCCCAGGTCACAGCGTCGCCCGTTGGGTGCTGGACCCAGGTGGACGGCATACTCGGGAGCGACTATGACCACTGACCAGACTCCGCCGCTGTCCGTGGCCCTGCTGACCCTTGGCTGTGCCCGCAACGAGGTCGACTCCGAGGAGATGGCCGGACGGCTCGCCGCCGACGGATTCCTCCTCGTCGCCGATCCCGCGGACGCCGACACGGTCGTGGTCAACACCTGTGGCTTCGTGGAAGCAGCGAAGAAGGACTCGGTCGACGCGCTGCTCGAGGCCGCCGACCTGAAGGACACCGGTCGCCCGCAGGCAGTGGTCGCCGTCGGCTGCATGGCCGAGCGCTACGGCAAGGACCTGGCGGAGACGCTGCCCGAGGCCGACGCCGTGCTCGGCTTCGACGACTACCCCGACATCGCCGCCAAGCTGCGGTCGATCATGGCGGGGGAGAAGCACCACCCCCACACCCCGCAGGACCGGCGCCGGCTGCTGCCGATCAGCCCGGTCGACCGCGCCGCCACCACGCCGGCCGACGAGTGGGTGCCCGAAGGGCGGCGCCGGCTCGACTCCGCGCCGATGTCGCCGCTCAAGCTGGCGAGCGGCTGCGACCGGCGCTGTTCCTTCTGCGCGATCCCGTCGTTCCGCGGCTCGTTCGTCAGCCGCCGGCCCAGCGACGTGCTGGCCGAGGCGCGCTGGCTCGGCTCCGAGGGTGCCCGCGAGCTGTTCCTGGTCTCGGAGAACTCCACCTCCTACGGCAAGGACCTCGGCGACCTCCGGCTGCTCGAGACGCTGCTGCCCGAGCTCGCGGCCGTCGAGGGCGTCGAGCGCGTGCGCGTCTCCTACCTCCAGCCCGCGGAGACCCGACCCGGCCTGATCGAGGCGATCGCCACGACGCCGGGTGTCACTCCCTACTTCGACCTCTCCTTCCAGCACGCCAGCGCGACCGTGCTCCGCCGGATGCGCCGCTTCGGCGACCCCGAGAGCTTCCTGGGGCTGCTCGACCAGGTCCGCGCGCTGTCCCCGACGGCCGGCGTCAGGTCCAACGTGATCGTCGGCTTCCCGGGCGAGACCGAGCAGGACCTCGAGACCCTCTGCGACTTCCTGGTCGCCGCCCGCCTCGACGTGACCGGAGTCTTCGGCTACTCCGACGAGGACGGCACCGAGGCTGCGGCGTACGCCGACAAGCTCGACGAGGACGAGGTGTGGGCCCGCGCCCAGCACGTGACCTCGCTGGTCGAGGAGCTCAACGCGCAGCGCGCCGAGGAGCGGATCGGCGAAGAGGTCGAGGTGCTCGTCGAGAGCATCGAGGACGGCGACGTCATCGGACGGGCGGCCCACCAGGGACCCGAGGTCGACGGCTCCACCTACCTGACGCGGCAGGGCCACTGCGGTCGGCGACCTGGTGCGGGCCGTAGTCATCGACACCGACGGCGTCGACCTGATCGCGAGGGAGCGTCGGATGACCGAGACCGGACAGCCCGTCGTCAGCAACTGGAACCTGCCCAACGCCCTGACCACGCTGCGGATCGTGCTGGTGCCGTTCTTCGGCTGGGCGCTGCTGCAGGACGGCGGCGACTCGATCCTCTGGCGCACCGTCGCGGCCGGCATCTTCGTCGTCGCGATGATCACCGACAAGGTCGACGGCGACATCGCCCGCTCGCGCGGGCTGATCACCGACTTCGGCAAGATCGCCGACCCGATCGCCGACAAGGCGATCACCGGCATGGCGCTGATCGCGCTCTCGATCGTCGGCGACGTCTGGTGGTGGGTGACCATCGTGGTGCTGCTCCGCGAGTGGAGCGTCACCCTGCTGCGGCTCTCGATCCTCAAGGACGTGGTGATCGCCGCTGCCCAGAGCGGCAAGATCAAGACCACCTTCCAGGGCGTGGCCCTGGGACTGCTGGTGCTCCCGCTGCCGCACGGCGACTCCCACGGCGGCGAGTTCGACCGCTTCGCGCCGGTCGGGCGAGGTGGCTCTTCTACGCCGGCCAGGTGTTCCTCGTCGGCGCGGTCGTGATGACCCTCTGGTCCGGCTACGAGTTCTTCCGCGACGTCTGGCGCCAGCGCGCCGCGCGCAGGGCTCCGCCCGGCCGTCCTGATGTCCGTTGCACCGGGTCTCCGAAACGTCGCCGCACCTGTCGCGCTGCGCAGAACTGTGCATATCTGGACGCCGTCGCGATCCGCAGCGGCATCCCCGCGTCCGGCATCGTCTCTTGGAGGACTCTTGTCCATTCGCCAGCGCCTTCGTTCCCGTTCAGTCGTTCACACCGCAGTGCTGGCGATGGTCGTCTCGCCGCTCGCGGTCCTCTGCGACCGCTTCACCGGCCCAGGCGGCTCCGGTGCAGATCCAGATCCTCGCCACCAACGACTTCCACGGTCGGTTGACCAACAACACCAACAACGAGGCCGGCGCGGCGGTGTTGTCCGGTGCCGTCAAGCAGCTGCGCACCGCGAACCCGAACACCGCCTTCGTCGCCGCGGGTGACCTCATCGGCGCCTCGACGTTCGAGTCGTTCATCCAGCAGGACGTGCCGACCATCGATGCGCTCAACGAGGCCGGCCTCGACGTCTCGGCCGTCGGCAACCACGAGCTCGACCAGGGCTTCGACGACCTGAAGGCCCGCGTTCAGGGTCTGGCCGACTGGGAGTACATCGTCGCGAACCTGCGGCTGAAGGCCGACAACACCCACGCGCTCGCGCCGACGTGGACCCAGGAGCTCGGCGGCGTGATGGTCGGCTACGTCGGCGCGGTGACCGAGGACCTCCCGAGCCTGGTCTCACCGGCCGGTATCGCGACCCTCAAGGTCACCGACGTCGTCACGGAGGTCAACGCCTCTGCCGCGGCCCTGAAGGCGGACGGCGCCGACCTCATCGTGCTGCTCGTCCACGAGGGTGCGCCCAACACCGACTGCGCGACCATGGACGACAACCCCGCGTCGGCGTTCGGCAGCATCGTCACCGGCGCCAGCGTCAACATCGATGCGATCGTCTCGGGACACACCCACCTGGCCTACAACTGCTCGATCCCGGTCGCGGCCTGGAGCAGCCGCCCGGTGAAGGAGCGGCCGGTCGTCTCGGCCGGCCAGTACGGCACCAACCTCAACAAGCTCGTGTTCACCGTCGATGACGCCACCGGCGTGGTCTCGGCCAAGACCCAGGAGATCGTGGCCCTGGAAGGTCCGGACCCCGACGGCAGCGGCCCCGGCGTACCCCCTTCGCTCTTCCCCTCGGACTCGGCAGTGGCATCGATCGTCGCGGACGCTGTGGCCAAGGCCGAGGTGCTCGGCGCCGCGGAGCTCGGCGACGTGGCCAAGGCGTTCAACCGGGCCCGCTACTCGGGCCCGGACGGTGACGATGACGGCACGGATCGCGACATCGTCGAGAACCGTGGCGGCGAGTCCACGCTCGGCAATCTGGTCGCGGAGATCCAGCGCTGGTCCACCGCACCCGCGGAGTTCGGTGCCGCCCAGATCGCCTTCATGAACCCAGGCGGGCTGCGCGCCAACCTGACCGGACCGAAGGTCACCTACCGCCAGGGTGCGAACGTCCAGCCGTTCGCGAACACGCTGGTCAACATGGATCTGACTGGCGCCCAGATCAAGACCGTGCTGGAGCAGCAGTGGCAGCGCGACGACGAGGGTGCCGTGCCGTCCCGTCCGTTCCTGCGGCTCGGCACCTCGAAGGGCTTCGAGTACTCCTACGACCCAGCTCGCCCGGAGGGTTCGCGGATCACGGGGATCTGGCTCAACGGGAAGGCGCTCAGCAGGACGACGGCGTACTCCGTGACGGTCAACTCGTTCCTGGCCGCGGGCGGTGACAACTTCCGCGAGTTCTCGAACGGCACCAACAGGCGTGACACGGGTCAGGTCGACCTCGAGGCGTTGGTGGACTACTTCAAGGAGTTCGCCGGCGCAGGCGACCCGCCGCTGCCGCTGGACGCCAGTCAGCGCTCGGTGGGTGCAACGGTGACCTCGTCGACCATCAAGCTGTCGTCACTGGCCATGACCGGGTCGGGCGACCCGGTCGATGCCGAGGTGAAGGTCTTCGACGGTGCGCGGTTGCTCGGCACCTCGCCAGTGGTCTCCGCGTTGGCCGACACGCCGTTCGACGAGGCGGGCACCGCGAGCGTCCCGAACACGCTGCCCAACGACGGCCGCGTGCACCTGTTGCGCGTCGTCGGCGCCACGACCGGCACCGACATCGTGGTGCCGGTGCTGACGGCGAAGGCCTCGGCCAACGCCACCGTGAAGGTCAAGCCGAAGAAGGTCGTCGTCGACCGCACCCGGGCCAAGGTCCTCGTCGTGGTCAAGGCCGGTAGCGGAGCCGCGAGCGGACGGGTGCATGTGAAGGTCGCCGGCACGACGTACAAGGCGAAGCTGAAGAACGGCCGCGCCGTTGTCACCTTGCCGAAGTTCGGGAAGCCCGGGAAGAAGGCCGTTGTGGTGAAGTACCTCGGCAACGCCACTACCGCTGCCGACACGGCCAGGACGACGATCCGGATCGTCCGCGGCTGATCGATCTCGTGGGGCTCGCCTACGGGTGGGCCCCACGAGACGGCAGCCAGCAAGTTCTCCTGTCATTTCCGGGAAAAGCCAAAAAGTATCTGTAACTTTCTCGCACTGACGGCCGATCTGATGCAAGATGCAGTCACCCCGGGCTTCACCTTGTCGGTAGTCCCTTCGGTCTGCGCCTTGGAGCCTTCTGTTGTTCTTTCAGCTGCGATCCGCCCTTCCCCGCGTCCTTCGCAGCAGCAGCAGCCCCACTGCTCCACGTACGAACCCGGTCGTCCGCCGGGTCTCCGCATCACCCCTCCCTCGAAGGATCCGCATGTCTCCGATCGCACGCAGGCGTCCCGTCGCCGCAGCTCTCGCCTCCTTTGGCGTCGTACTCGCCTCTCTTGCGGCGGTCTCCGTCGCCGCGCCTGCCCAGGCGAACCCGGCCGGCACCGGCCTGGTCATCAGCGAGGTGTACGGCGCCGGCGGTAACAGCGGCGCTCTCTACAACGCAGACTTCGTCGAGCTGTACAACCCCACGAACGCGGACATCCCGTTGACCGGGATGCACATCCACTACCGATCTGGCGGCGGCGGCTCGGGTGGAACTCCGGTAGCTCTCACAGGAACCGTCGCGAGCCACGCCAACTACCTGATCCGGATGAGTGCCACGGGGGCCAATGGCGCCGCACTCCCGACGCCTGACCTGGCGCCGGGATCGTTCGCCATGGCGGCTGCAGGAGGCCAGGTCTACCTCCTGTCCCAGAGCACAGCCATTGCCACTACTGGCAACCAGGCCGGAGCCTCGGGTGTCATCGACATGGTCGGCGCCGTGGGTGCCACATCGTTCGAGACCGCTGCCACCTCTGCTGGCGCGACCACCACGTTGTCGCTCAACCGCAACGGATCCGGGGCGGACACCGACAACAACACAGCTGACTTCACGACCGCGGCGCCCTCGCCGACGGCTGGAGCCCCAGCTGCCCTGGACGCCACCAACCCCGGCAACAAGACCGGAACGGTGGGCCAGGCCAGCACCGGCTTCTCGATGGCCGCGACCGGCGGCGCCTCGCCGTACACCTGGACCGACCCCGGCACCACGCTGCCTGCGGGCATCACGGTCGCCGCCAACGGCGCGGTCTCCGGGACGCCGACCCTGGCCGGTCCCGCCAGCGTCACCCTGACGGTCACCGACTCGCTCCTCGCGACAGACACGGTGTCGTTCACCTACACGATCAACGCCGCGCCCGTGGGGGTCACGCCCATCAAGGACATCCAGGGCACCGGCGACGTGTCGCCGATGGACGGCCAGGTCGTGAACACCGAGGGCGTCGTGACCGCGGCGTACCCGACGGGCGGCCTCAATGGCTTCTACATCCAGACCCCGGGTGCCGACACGGTCACCGCGTCCGACGCGATCTTCGTGTACGGCGGCCCCGGTGGCTTCGCGAACTACCCGGCGATCGGCGCCTCGGTCGACGTCACCGGCACGGTCAGCGAGTTCTCCGGCCAGACGCAGATCACGGCCACCAACTCCGGCGTCACCCCGCACGGTTCCGCGCTCGGCACGGTCACGCCCAAGACGCAGATCCCCGGCACCGAGTGCGCGCTGCCCGGCACCGCCTGCCTGTCCGGCGCCACGCTCGACGCCGCTCGCGAGGTCGCCGAGGGTGAGGCGTTCCAGCCCTCCGGGACCTACACAGCGACCGACGTCTATGACGGCTCGCCCTTCGTCCCCGGCGTGAACTTCACCCCCTCGATGTTCGGCGAGATCGGCCTGGCCGCAAACAGCGACCAGCCGCTGGTGACGCCGACCGAGGTCATCGACGCTCAGGCGACGGCGGCGAAGAACGACCGCATCGCCTACAACAACGCGCATCGGATCGTCCTCGATGACGGCTCGACCACGAGCTACCTCGCGGGCACCAACTCGAGCTCAGCCCTTCCCCTGGTACACCCCGAGCCACGCACCGCGGGTCGGTGCCGCGGTGACCTTCCCCGCTCCGGTAGTGCTCACCTACAGCTTTGGTGCCTGGAAGATCGTGCCCACGACGCAGGTCGTGGGCGCGCCGTCCGGCACCCAGCCGCAGTTCGAGCAGACCCGGGCCGCCGAGGCGGCGCCCGCTGAGGTCGGTGGTGACGTCAAGCTGGCGACCTTCAACGTGCTGAACTTCTTCCCGACCACCGGCAACGAGTTCGTCGCCATGGGGGGCGGTAGGACCTGTTCCTACTTCAAGGATCGTGCGGACAACCCGATCAGCAACGACTCATGCAACCCCAACGGGCCTCGTGGCGCAGCCAACGTCGCCAACCTCGAGCGTCAGCGGGCCAAGATCGTCTCGGCGATCAACACGGTGGATGCGGACATCGTCTCCCTCGAAGAGCTCGAGAACTCGGTCCACTTCGGCAAGCCGCGTGACTTCGCGATCGACGCGCTGGTGACCGCGCTCAACGCGGACGCCGGCGCCGGCACCTGGGCGGCCGTGCCGTCCCCGAGCGCCGCCAACCTGCCGCCGCTCTCGGAGCAGGACGTCATCCGCAACGGGTTCATCTACAAGCCCGCCAACGTCGCGCTCGTCGGTGAGTCAGTGGTCCTGGCCGATCAGTCCTCGGGCACCGAAGCCTTCGCCGACGCGCGGGAGCCGCTGGCCCAGGCCTTCAAGAAGGTCGGCGACGCCGACGCCAACGCGTTCGCGGTGATCGTCAACCACTTCAAGTCCAAGGGCTCCGGCGCGCCGGATCCCGACGGTCAGGGCAACGCCAACGAACGGCGCGAGCTCCAGGCGACAGCCCTGGTGACCTTCGCCGACCAGTTCAAGACGCTGCGCGGCATCACCCGGGTGTTCCTCGCCGGTGACTTCAACGCGTACTCCGAAGAGGACCCGATCCAGATCCTCAACGACGCCGGCTACACCAACCTGGAGTCGAGCGACGACCCCGCGGAGGAGAGCTACAACTTCGACGGCCAGATCGGCTCGCTCGACCACGTGCTCGCCAACGCCGATGCGCTGGCGGATGTCGCGGGCGTCGACATCTGGACGATCAACGGCTATGAGTCGGTCTACTACGAGTACAGCCGCTTCAACTACAACGTGACCAACCTCTACGACGCGGGTCCGTTCAAGTCCTCCGACCACAACCCGGAGATCATCGGCATCAACACCACCGAGGTGGAGCCGGCCACGCGGGACATCCAGATCCTCGGCACGAACGACTTCCACGGTCGCTTGGTGCGGGAGGGTGGGTCGCCGACGGCTGGTGCTGCGGTGCTGGCCGGCGCGGTCAAGCAGCTGCGCACCGAGAACCCCGACACGGCGTTCGTCGCGGCTGGTGACCTCATCGGTGCTTCTACCTTCGAGTCGTTCATCGCGGACGATGTGCCGACGATCGACGCGCTGAACGAGGCCGGGCTTGACGTCTCAGCTGCGGGCAACCACGAGTTCGACAAGGGCTACAACGACCTGGTCGACCGGGTCATCCCGCTGGCGGACTGGGAGTACATCGCTGCCAACGTGCGCCTGAAGACGGACAACACGCACGCCTTGGCGCCCACGTGGACCCAGGAGTTCGGGTCGGTGAAGGTCGGCTACGTGGGTGCGGTGACCGAGGACCTGCCGGAGCTGGTTTCGCCGGCAGGGATCTCGACGATCAACGTGACCGACGTCGTCGCCGAGGCGAACGCTGCCGCGAACGACCTCAAGGCTGATGGCGCGGATGTGATCGTGCTGTTGGTCCACGAGGGTGCACCGGGCACGAACTGTGCGGCGATGGACGACGACCCGACCTCGGAGTTCGGCTCGATCGTCACCGGAGTCAACAACAACATCGACGCGATCGTGTCGGGTCACACGCACCTGGCCTATGACTGTGCGTTCAACGTGCCGGGCTGGTCCGGTCGCGACGTGACCGAGCGTCCGGTGGTGTCGGCTGGTCAGTACGGGATGGCGCTGAACAAGCTGGTCTACACCGTCGACACCGCAACCGGTGAGGTGCAGGCCAAGACCCAGGCGCTGCTGAACCTGCAGACCTGCACGGCGGGCTGCACGCCGCCTGCTTCCCCGACGTACACGGCGAACTACCCGGCCGACCCGGCCACGGCGGCGATCGTCGCGGCAGCGGTGTCGAACGCGGCAACGCTCGGTGCGGCGCCGCTGGGCAAGATCGGCGGCCCGTTCTTCCGCGGCAAGCTGGCGAACGGCACCAGCGAGAACCGCGGTGCCGAGTCGACGCTCGGCAACCTGGTTGCCGAGGTGCAGCGGTGGAACACGCGCAACCCGGAGTCGGGTTCGGCGCAGATTGCCTTCATGAACCCGGGTGGTCTGCGGGCGGACATGGTCGGGTCGGGCACGGGTGCCTTCCCACGGACGCTGACCTACAAGCAGGCCGCTGACGTCCAGCCGTTCGCCAACACGTTGGTGAACATGGACCTGACCGGTGCGCAGATCAAGACGGTGCTGGAGCAGCAGTGGCAGCCGACCGGCGCGTCGCGGCCGTTCCTGAAGCTGGGAATCTCCAAGGGCTTCGTCTACACCTCGGACGACTCCCAGCCTCTGGGTTCGCGGATCATCGGGATGTGGCTCAACGGCACCCCGATCGCGCCGGACACGACGTACTCGGTGACGGTGAACTCGTTCCTCGCGGCCGGTGGTGACAACTTCTTCGAGCTGGCCAACGGCACGGGGAAGCAGGACACCGGCAAGGTCGACCTGGAAGGAATGGTCGACTACATGGCCGCCTTCGGGTCCGGCTCCGATGTGGTGCAGGTCGACAACAAGCAGAACGGCGTCGACGTCACCTTTGCCGCCGGTGAGCCGACGGTCTATGACGCCGGCGACCACGTGAAGTTCGACATCACGGGTTGGTCGATGACCAACGCGCTGGACGTCAAGGACACCGGTGTGCTGGTCAAGCTCGACGGGACCACCCTGGGCACGTTCGCACTCGAGAACACTCCGCAAATCGCGCTGCCGGGCTTCGACATCACCGGCCAGGCAGCCGTCGATGTCGTGCTCCCGGAGGGCACGAACGGACCCACGACGCTGACCCTGGTCGGCGCCTCTTCCGGCAGCGAGGTGACTGTCGAGCTCGCGGTCACGGAGCTGCCGACCATCACCGCCACGGCGAACCCGCCGACTGTTCTCCTCAACACGCCGGCCAACATCGACGTGACGGTGGCCTCGGCGGCTCCCGGTGACGCGACCGGCACGGTGACGGCCTCCATCAACGGGAGCGTCGTCGACACCGAGACCCTCTCGGGCGGTGCGGCCACCCTGGTGGTCGGTCCGTTCGGCACCGAGGGCACGAGGACCGTGACGATCACCTACTCCGGCGACGCGAACACCTTGCCGGGGTCGACGACCACGACGGTGACGGCCGTGAAGAGGGCCATGCCGACCACGACCACAGCGTCGGTCACGACGCCGATGGTCTACGGCACGTCTGGCAGCGTCACCGCCAACGTGACGCCGGCCAACGCCACTGGGACGGTCACCGTGAAGCGCGGAGTCACCTTCGTGGGGACCGCCACGCTCAGCGGGGGCGCCGCAGAGATCGTCGTGCCGGGCATGACCTTGCAGCCTGGCACTCATCGCCTGACGGTCACCTACAACGGGGACACGACGCACTTGCGGTCGAGCGACACGATCACCCTGGTGATCCAGAAGGCGCCTTCGAGCACCTCGGCGGTGGCCAACCCGACCAATGTGAAGGTCAAGACCGGCAAGACGGACATCACGGTGACGGTCACGAGCGATGTCGGCACTCCGACGGGCAGGGTGCAGGCCTTGGTGAACGGCGTCGCCGTCGCCAGCCGCTCGCTGGCGTCGGGGACGGTCACGATCCCGGTGGGCCGGTTCGGGAACGTCGGACCCAGGTCAGTGGTCCTCCGCTACACGGGTAACGCGCAGATTGCGCCGTCTGAGGACACGGTGATCATCAACGTCATTCCTTGATCGCTCGCTTAGGCTCCTGACGTGGCCAGCCTTCCGTCCGTCGCGCATGACCTCTTGGAAATGCGCGACGAGACGGTGGCTGCCGCGGAGTCCCTGACGGGCGGCCGGCTGTCGGTGCTGCTCACGGAGGTGCCGGGCAGCTCGAGCACGTTCGTCGGGGGAGTGGTCACCTACGCGACCACGATGAAGGTCGAGGTGCTCGGAGTCTCCGAAGACATCGTGGAGACCTACGGCGTCGTCTCGGCGGAGTGCGCGATCGCGATGGCCCGTGGCGTGCGCGCCCTGACGGGGGCGACGTACGGCGTCAGCACGACCGGTGTGGCCGGCCCGGCCGAGCAGGAGGGGAAACCGCCCGGCACGGTGTTCGTCGGAGTCGCCGGCCCCAACGGGGTCTCGGCCGTCTCGCTCGAGCTCGTGGGCGACCGGGCCAAGATCACCCAGCGGACCTGCGAGGAGGCGCTGTCGACGCTTGTGGACGCCTTGCGCCAGGAAGAAACAGGTCTCGGGTAGCGTTGGACAACACGAACCGCAAGATCCCCCGTCTATCCCCGTCGTGAAACCGAAGGAGACCCGCATGGTGCTGTTCCGTCGGCTTCTCGGCGACGTGCTGCGCGAGCGCCGCATGGAGCGCGGGATGACGTTGCGCGAGGTGTCGAAGCAGGCGCGGGTCAGCCTCGGCTACATCTCCGAGATCGAGCGCGGCCAGAAGGAAGCATCCTCCGAGTTGCTCGCGTCTCTCTGCGGCGCCCTCGACGCGCCGCTTTCCGACGTACTCCGCGATGTCTCGCACGCCGTAGCGATCGAGGAAGCCGCCGCGGCAGCCACCCCGATCCTGGTCAAGGCCCGCCGCCGCGACGACGTCGTCGCCTCCGCTGCCTGATCCAACCCGGCGAGCTGGCCGAGCCGCCGTAGACCTTCCCGGCCGCGAGGCGTTTGCTGGCGCCACGTACCGTGAGGCGTCATGACGGCACAAGAGCTCGCGGATCAGGCGGCCGAGGTTGCGACGACGTTGAAGCCCGGGACGTGGGAGTCCGTGCAGGCTCTCGCTCTGGCGTCGATTGCCCAGAGCCTGGCCTCGTTGGCAGAGGAGCAGAGACCTCGCTGACTCGCCGTGGACCTGGGCGATGGCCGAGATGATGGGATCGACCCGTGTTGACGCCTGACGACATCATCCGCCATCACGCGGAGGGTGAAGTGGTCTACGTCGACGCCCACCCGACTCAGTACGAGCTGCGGGTCGAAGAGCCTGATCCCACCTGGCCGCAGCGGTACGCCGCGCTCGAGTCCCGGATCCTGGAGGGCCTGGGGGACCGCGTGCTCGCGCTCCAGCACGTCGGGTCCACCTCGGTGCCAGGCCTTCCTGCCAAGCCGATCATCGATGTCGATCTGGCCGTGGCGGATCCCACCGACGAAGCTGCGTACGCCCCCGACCTCCAAGCCCTTGGCTACGTCTTCTGGCTCCGCGAACCCGACTGGCACCAACACCGTCTGTTCAAGCTGCTCGACGAACCACGGGTGCACCTCCACGTCTTCGCCCCGGACTGTCCCGAGATGGTCCGGCACCGAATGTTCCGAGACTGGCTGGTCGAGCATCCGGATGACCGCAGGCAGTACGCCGACGCCAAACGCGCCGCCGCTGCCCACATGGCCGCCACCGGCGACGACCACGGGGACCTGGGGTTCGGTATGCGCTACAACAAGGTCAAGGAGCCGGTCGTCCGCGAGATCTATCAGCGGATGTTCCGGGCGGCCGGCTTCATCGACTGACCCGCCGCCAGCCCGCCTGCGGACACGGCTGATCAGGGTGACCCTGGCGCGGCGATGCACTCGCGTTCCTTCGGTGCCAGAATCTCGCTGTGCACCCGAAAGTCGAGACCGCCATCGACGAACTTGCGCGTGGGCTTGACGAGGTGGAATGCATCCTCGCGCTGTGGGTGGCTGGATCACTCGCTACGGGTGATCACGTCATGGGGGTGAGCGACCTGGACTTGGTCGCGGTGACGTCGGAGCCCTTGGGCGGCGACGCCCTCGGAAGGATCGTTCGAATTCACGAGCATCTTGACGCCGGATCCGCCTCGGGGATGGACCTCGGCTGTCAGTACGCCGACGCTGCGGGTCTCGTCGATGCCAACGCCGAGGTCCCCACCTGGACGCACGGCCAGCTGGTGGACCGCGCGGTCTCGCTGGTGACGCGAGCCGAGCTTGCGCTGCACGGGCTCTCGATCTCGGGTCCAGCTCCTCTGGATCTGTTGCCGCCGGTCACCACCGATGGGGTGCGAGCGGCCGCGCAGGCGGAGCTGGCCGGCTACTGGTCCCAGGCAGCCCGCCGGCCGCAGTCGTTTCTCCGGTTTCCCGTGATGGTCGACCTCGGACTGACTTCGATGGCGCGAGGCCGACACGCATCGCCACGGGCGAACTGCTGACGAAGTCCGCAGCGATCGAGCAGGTCCGGGCTCCTGGTTGGCTGAAGGACCAGCTCCGGGCTCGCCGTCGCGGAGAAGCTGTCGCCTCGCCGCGGCTGCGCTCGGCCCACATCGCGTGGCGAGACGTGCGACGGACGACGGCGGCCACGCCCTAGCCCCCCGGCTCCCGGACCGAGTCCAGGATGGCCTGCGCCAGCTGGCGATCCCGGTCGGCGGCGTACACGACGAAGTCGCCCGCGAAGACGTAGCCACTCCAGATGGCGAGGCCGTTCTCAACGGTCCGCCTCACTCCCGAGCCGTGGGCGGGATCGAAGGTTGCCGAGGCATAGAAGGCAACACCTCCCTCGAAATCGCACGGGGACGATCGAGGCGGCGCCCACCAGGGCGACCACCCGGGTCCTCATCGTCATGGCAGTCACAGTGATTGGGACGCTCGCTACTCCGCTTCAGTTCCGGAGCGGACCAGTCCGCGAGCGCGGCAGCGCGCAACGCGGTGGGTTGTCACCTCTAGGGTGACGCCATGTCAATCGCTGTCCGGTTCTTCGTGCTGCCCGTGTTCGGCCTCGTGCTCCTGTCGGGCTGCGGCAGCGACAGCGATGGAGGAGCTCCGGCTGCGGACTCACCGTCCACTCCCGCGGCGACGAGCCCCGCCGCACCGGAATCGACGAGCTCGAGCGAAACGCCCGGCGAGGACCCGATCAGCATCACGCTGTACGACGCCGACTTCACCGTGGACGCGTCAGGCGACCTCGCCGTCGTCGAGACGCTGACCCTTGATGTGACGGTTGATGATCGGCGCGGGATCTTTCGCACCTTCGCCGGGGACGTCCAGGTCGAAGGCTTCACGGCGACCCTCGACGGCGGTCCGACGCCGATCGGCGACGATGTCGAGAACGGCCAGAGGACGTTCCAGATCGGTGACCCCGACCGCACCTTGGACATCGGTGAGCACTCCGTGCGCATGGAGTACTCCGTGGCCGACGTACTCACTTCCGATGGCGCTGGGGCCCGGCTGTTCGACTGGGTGCTCGTCCCCGACGGGTGGACCATGGACATCCTCGCCAGCGAGCTGAGCGTCAACCTGCCTGTTGATGCCACGACCGCCACCTGCGCCATCGGTGACGAGCAGCCGTGCGACGTGAGCGGCGTCGGCACCAAGACCCTGGTGGTCGAGACGGGCGAGCTGGTGGCAGGAACCGCGGTGCTCGCGTTGGCTCAGCTGTCGAATCGCTAGCGGGCGCCTGGCGTCGTCAATCCTGGGGCGCCAGCAGGGGACTCAACAGCTCCAGCAGCGCCGCCTCGGTCTGCGCAGCTGAGAGCCGACCGTCGTGGCGGAGGATCCGCCAGGTGGTGGCGTCGCAGATCGCGATGATCTGCCCCAGGCGTCGCTTCCGGGTCGTCGCGTCCAGGCCGGGGGGCAGCGCCTCCGCGAACGCCTGCCGACACCACTCCACATGGAAGGTCCGGCCGCGTTCGGCGATCTCGGGGACGCCGGGTGCCTGGTGCGCCTCGGCGTACACCTTCAGGATCAGCAAGCCGTAGTCCTCGTAGTAGCGGACGAGGTCGTGGAGGGTGCGACCAGGGTCGTTGCCCAACGCGGCGGCGCGGTCAGCCGGCGAGGCGGGTGAGCTCGCGCTCGATGGCGGCGGCGAGCAGGCCGTGCTTGCTGCCGAACCGCCGGATCACGGTCTGGGTGCTGACCCCGGCGTCGGCAGCGACGTCCTGGAGGCGGATCTGGTCGTACGCCGTCTCGGCGTACCGCTTCAGCATCGCGTCGATGATGCGTTCTCCGGTGCGCTCGGCGGCGTCGGCGCGAGCCGTCATGCGATAAGTGCGGGACGCATTCATGTGTGTCATGTTAACCTGAATATTCAAGTGAGTCGCACTCACATCAAATTCTCTTGGAAGGATCGCCATGCCCCGCCGCACCACCCCCACCCCGCCGACCCTGCTCGACGAGCGCTCCTCGCGCGTCCCGACCCGGCTGGGAGAGCTGCACGTCCGCACCATCGGCGAGGGCCCCCGACGATCCTGTGGTCGTCGATGTTCGTCGACAGCCACACCTGGGACCCGTTCGTGCCATTGCTGCCGAAGGGCCGTCGATATCTGCTGGTGGATCCGCCGGGCCTGGGTCTCAGCGAACCGCTCCAGGCGGCCAGCGACATCGGTGAAGCCGCCGACGCCGCTGCCGACCTGCTCGATCGGCTCGACGTCGATGGGCCCGTGGACTGGGTCGGCAACGCGTTCGGCGGGCACGTCGGGTTCAAGCTGGCGACCAGGCCGGGAGTGCTGCGCAGCCTGGTCGCCGTCAGCTCACCGGTCGAGCCGGTCGATGCCGCGCTGCGGCGCCAGATCAACATCATGCTCCCGATCCTCGGGATGGCTGGGCCGATCGGTCCGGTGCGCAAGGCGATCGTCGCGGCGATGCTCACCGATGCCTCCGCTGCCCGGGAAGCCGTCGGCCGAGTCGTCCTCGACTCGCTGGGCCGGCCCCATCGCCGGAGCATGGCGCTCGCCGTCCGCTCCTTCATCCTCAACCGGTTGGACGTGACGGCGGAGATCGCCGACATCTGCGTGCCGAGCCTGTTCGTTGCGTCCGACGACCGAGGTGACTGGAGTCCGGAGCAGGCCGACGCCGCTGCGGCGCTCACCAACCACGCCGAAGCGGTGACGATCAGCGGGGCTCGCACCCTGATCCCGCTGGAGCAGCCGGAGTCGCTCGCCGAGCACGTGCGCCGATTCTGGGCCGAGGTCGGCTGACCGCTCTCGGCTGGGGCTGCCTTCGCTCATCGTGGTCAGTCGAGATAGGTCAGGGATCGGACCAGGTGGTACGTCGAGTCCTTGGCCTTGCCCAGGTCACTCGCTGAGATCTCGACCCCGGTGAAGACCGTGGCCATTGCCATCGCGACGAGCACTCCGGCCGGGTCGTCGATGCCGCCGTCGTCTTCCTCTTCCCCGAGGTCCACCCACGCCGAGTCGAACAGGGCTCGCAGCTCGGGCGGCACCTGGTCCTTGTCCTCCGCTTCGACGTACATGAACTCGTCGTCGTCGAAGACGAGCTCGCCGTCGCGGGCACAGCCGAAACGTTCGTGGGCCTGGATATTGCAGCGCGCGACGGCGGCAGCGCGTCCATCGGCCGACAGCAGGGCGAGCACGGCGGGGCTGGGGTCGGCATAGCCGCTGTGCTCGATGGCGATGACCCCGCCGCTCACCTCGGTGATGGCGTACGCCGAGAACTCCACCGGGTCGATCTCGGACCTGTCGTCCTGGACGGACGTCAGATCGATGCCCAGCGCCGATGCGACGGATTCGCGGCTCCCGCCGGCGACGACCAGGTAGGTGAGGGACTCGCTGTCGATCCCGGCCTCCTCCAGCATCGCTGCGTACTGCTCAGGTGTGGCGCTCATGGCGCGAGCCTAGGCGTCGGGAGGGTCCGGAGGTCTCGAGGCTCGTCGCTGCCGCGCCTCGCACCTCACTGACCGGACGGCTCAGCAGGCAGTGCCTCGGTCGACGGAGAGCACGGCGCCGGTGACCGAGGCGGCGGCGTCGGAGGCGAGGTAGGCGACGGCGTCGGCGATGTCGCGCGGCGGCATGAAGCCGTAGCGCCCGCCCGCGGTCTCGCTGAGCAGCGCCCAGTCGAGCACGGTGTCGGTGTGCTCGGCCGCCGCGCCCATCGGCAGGTCGGTCTCCACGCCGCCGGGGCAGACGGTGTTGACCCGGACGCCGTCGGCGTACAGCTCGAGCGCCAGTGACTTCATCAGCATGATCACGCCGCCCTTGGAGGCGCAGTACGCCGCCTGGTAGGGCTGGGCGCGCAGACCGGCGATCGAGGCGATGGTGACGATGTTGCCGCGGCTCTCGCGCAGGTGGGGGAGCGCGGCGTGGCTGATCAGCATCGGCCCGGTCAGGTTGACGCCGAGGTGGCGCTGCCAGGTGGCGACATCGAGGTCCTCGAACCGGCGAAACTGGTCGATGCCCGCCACGTTGACCACCACGTCGAGCCCGCCCAGCTGTTCGACCGCCGCGGCGACGGCGGTCGTGACCGAGTCGGCGTCACTCACGTCGCACGGGTGTACGCCGTCGGCCTCGCGCAGGTCGACGCCGACCACGCGTGCGCCCTCCTCGGTCAGCAGGTCGACGACCGACTTGCCGATCCCGCCCGCCGCTCCCGTGACCAGTGCCCGCTTGCCTTCGAACCGTCCCACCACGTCGTGCTCCGCTCTCTGCCCGGGCGCCCACCTGTGGAGCGCCGCGGGCATCCTCGCAGGCGCGCGGTCAGGGGCTGGTCAGGATGACCAGCTGCTGGGTCGCCCGGGTCATCGCGACGTAGCGGTCGACCGCGCCCTCGATGCCGGTGCCGAACCGCTTCCGGGTCGATCAGGACGACCAGGTCGAACTCGAGCCCCTTGCACAGCTCCGGGGTCAGCGACCGCACCCGCGGCGTCGCCTCGAAGGACGGGTCGCCGATGACGCAGGCCACCCCTTCGGCGTGCTCGGCGAGCCAGGTCTCGAGGATCGAGCCCAGCTCGGCGGTCGATCCGTGGGTGACGGGCATGCCGCTGCTGCGGATCGACGTCGGCACGTTGGCGTCGGGGAGGGCTTCCCGGATCACCGGCTCGGCCTCTGCCATCACCTCCTCCGGAGTCCGGTAGTTGATGTTGAGCGAGGCGAGCTCGACCTGGTCGAGCCCGATCCGTTCGAGCCGCTCCTGCCACGACTCCGTGAACCCGTGCCGAGCCTGCGCCCGGTCGCCGACGATGGTGAAGCTCCGCGACGGGCACCGCAGCAGCAGCATCTGCCACTCGGCGTCGGTCAGCTCCTGGGCCTCGTCGACCACGATGTGCGCGAACGGTCCGGCCAGCAGGTCGACGTCGGCCTGCGGCAGCGCACCCTCGTCCACCAGCGCGTCGCGGATGCCCTGCTGACGCAGCTGCGCCATCATGCCGTCCTCGTCGTCGAGCTGGAGGAGGTCGTCGACGACCCGGTCCATGTGCGCCCGCTCTGCGGCGACCGCGGCCTCGTGCCGGCGCCTGCGCAGCGAGGCCTCCGGGTCGCCGAGCCGCTGCCGGGCGGCGTCGAGGAGCGGCAGGTCGGAGACGGTCCAGGCCTGGGGGTCGTCGCGCTGCAGGCTGCCGCACCTCGTCGGGCTCGAGCCAGGGTGCGCACCGGCGCAGGTAGGCCGGCACGTCCCACAGGTCGCCGACGAGGTCGGTCGGCTCGAGCAGCGGCCAGGCCTTGGTGAGGGTGCTGGTCAGCTCCCGGTTCTGGCTCAGGGCGCGCCGGAGCTCGTCGAGCGGCACCTCCTCGTCGTCGACCTTGTCGACCAGGATCGTGAGCAGCTCCTCCCAGATCTGGTCGCGCGCCTCGTTGTGCGGCGTGCCGGGCGCGGGGGCGTCGAACGCATCGGCCCAGTCGGCCTTGCTGAGCCAGATGTCGGCGTACGCCGTCTCGACCTCCATGCCCTCGGTGGGCGGCTCCTCGTAGAGCCGCACCGCAGGCTCGATCGCCTTCACCATGTCGGCCGACGACTTCAGCCGGGCCACCTCGGGGTCGGCCTCGACCGGCGCCGCGGCACCCTCGGGCACCAGGTCGCGCAGGGTGCAGGTCTGCACGCCCTCCTCGCCGAGGCTGGGCAGTACGTCGGCGACGTAGGCCAGGTAGGGCTGGTGCGGGCCGACGAACAGCACGCCGCCGCGCCGGTCGTTGAGCCGCGGGTCGGAGTAGAGCAGGTAGGCCGAGCGGTGCAGCGCGACGACGGTCTTGCCGGTGCCCGGGCCGCCGTCGACGACCAGCGCGCCGCGCGAGCCCGCGCGGATGATCGCGTCCTGGTCGGCCTGGATGGTGCCGAGCACGTCGCGCATCCGGTCCGACCGGTTGCTGCCCAGGCTCGCGATGAACGCCGACTGGTCGTCGAGGGCGGCGGCGTGCCCGTCGAACCCGTCGGACGTGAACACCTCGTCCCAGTAGTCACTGACCCGGCCGAGGGTCCAGCGGTAGCGCCGGCGGCTCGCCAGCCCCATCGGGTTGGCGTGGGTCGCGCCGAAGAACGGCTCGGCCGCGGGCGAGCGCCAGTCGAGCAGCAGCCGGCGTCCGGTGCTGTCCGAGAGGCCGAGGCGGCCGACGTACACGGGCTCGGGGTTGCCGTCGACGACCATGTGTCCCAGGCACAGGTCCAGCCCGAAGCGACGCAGCGTGCGCAGGCGGGCGTTGAGCCGGTGCACCTCCTGGTCGCGGTCCATGGCCTCCTGGCCGATCCCGCCGGGCGCCTTGCGCGCGACGTCGAGTCGGTCGGAGAGATCGGCGATCGACTGCTCGAGGCTCGTCGCGATGTCCGCGAAGTGCTGCTCGTCGGCGGCGATCAGCGCCGGGTCGGCCTTGGCGGCGAGGTTGTCGGGGAGGTTGAACGCGGTCGTGGTCACGGGGGTCACACGGGCTCCGATCTGGCTTGGGCCAGTGATTGTGCGGCACCGAAGGGGTCTTGCCGCAAGCCCCCTGGTGGCGTATACCTTTTAAGTGGAGGGGCCGCTAGGAAGCCAAGTGTTTCCAGGTGCCCTCGGAGACGACATCGACGGTGCCATCGACCACCCTGATGGCGGTCTCGTCGTCAATTGCGTATCCCGGCCCCCCGATCTCGGCCATCCACTGCTCGGCCTCGGCCATGGTGTTGCCCGGCAGGCCGTCGGGGGCGAGGTGCGGGAAGATCGAGAAGTCGACGATGCCCAACGTCTCGTCGCCGCCGGTCGGCGACGTCCACTGGACGAAGTCGCTCCCGATCCGAGGGGTCAGCACCATGCTCCCGGCGCTCAGGCCCACCCAGACCTGCTCGCTCAGCGACGGCAGGAGATCTGCCAACCCGGACTCGCGCAGCCAGTGGCAGAGGTACAGCGCATCGCCACCCAACACCAACAGGACGTCGGTCTCCTGGACCCAGGGGAGCCAGCGCTCCGTATCGATGCTGGGCAGCGCCGTCAGCTCGAGCGTTCCAACGGACTTCCACCCCAGGCCGCACATCGGCAAGATCGATGATCCACTGGTGAAGGCCCAGGCCATCTCAGGACTGATCTGTGGGTGCCCGTACTGCGCCGTGGGGATGCAGAGGGCCTTCGACTCGGCGATCGGTTTGCCAAGGAGGTCGACCAGCGCGTCCTGGATGCTCGGGTTCTTGACGCCCGCGGCCGTGAGCAGCAGCTTCATGGATGTTTCGACCCGTCCACCGGCGAGAACTCATCGCGGCCGTCAGGATGGGCCTGATTCGCAGCCGGTGGCTTCCTCGATGCTCACGCAGGTGTCCGTGCCGCGCGCCGGCGTCCGCCTCGTCGTGGCCGGCGCCGCCGTCCAGGGTGTCGTCGGCGCTCGCGGTGCGGAAGACGTCGTCGCCGCCGTAGCCGAAGGCCACCTGAGCAGGGGGCTCCCAGCTGACCGAGAACTCGTCGTCGCCGGGGGTCCCGTGGAAGTAGCTGGCGACGACGTACGACATCGGCAGGAAGCGGCCGACCGTCGCCTCGAAGCCCCGGACCCTGGCCACGGCATCGCTGTAGCTGGTCGTGATCTCGCCGACCCGGTGGTCGAAGGTGACCCGCTGCCCGTCGAGCTCGGTGTAGACCGACGCCGTGACGGAGTCGTGCCCGCTGCCCCCTGCCAGGTTGAGGCTGGAGGACGCGTAGATCCGGAAGATGTCATCGCCCGGACCCCCGCTGGCTCGCAGGCCGGAGGTGCCCTGATGGGAGATGGTGATCTGGTCGTTCCCGGCCCCACCGGTGATCCGGTCGCTGCCCTGGCAGAGCACCTCGAACTTGTCCTTGTCGGGCCCGCCGGCGTACACGTCCACGCCGTCAGCGGCGTCGCAACCGTCGCCGAAGAAGGAGTCGATGCCCTGGTTGCCTTCGACCCGGTCGTCGCCGTCGCCGCCGTTGAGGGTGTCGCGACCCGTGCCGCCCTCGATCCGGTCGTTGCCGTCCCCGCCGCACAGCCGGTCGTTGCCGCCCAGCCCGATGATCACGTCCGCGCCGCCGCCACCGAAGATCACGTCCGATCCAGTCGTGCCGACGAGTCGGTCCGCATGGGCCGTACCGACGATCGTGGGCCGGTCGCCATCGCATCGCGCGGGTGCGGCGTGGGCAGCAGGGACAGGGGCCAGGACCATCGTGGCGCAGCTGAGCAGCGTGAGGATGGCCAGTTGGGGTCGCATCGTGAACTTCCTTGAGGTCGGCGTCACGAGGTGTGATGCCGGGAAGGTCCCTTTGGTTCGCAACCGCCTTACGCAGGCTGGCAGCTCGGGCACCAGTACGTCGCGCGCTCCCGGCCCGCCGACGCCGGTCATCTCGACCCGGATCGAGGTGCCGCAGCGGCGACAGGCCGCCTGGTCGCGGCGGTAGACCCACAGCGGCTCGCGCAGGTTGCCGGTCGTGCTCTGAAGCGCCCGCTCCTTGTTGACGTCGAGCATCTGCTTGCCGCGGCGCACCATCCTGGGCAGGTCGGCGCACCTCGCCGACGGGAGTCAGCGGATGGGTGCCGGAGACGAAGCAGAGCTCGGCCATGTACATGTTGCCGATGCCGGCCAGGTTGGTCTGGTCGAGCAGGGCCTGGGCCACCGGGCGATCCGGGTCGGCGAGCAGCCGGCGGAGAGCCTCGGCCTCGTCCCAGTCGGGGCCGAGCAGGTCCGGGCCGAGGTGGCCGACCACCGAGTGCTCGTCGGCGCTCGGGCAGCAGCTCGACGATGCCGAGGGAGAAGCCGACCGCCTGCCGCTGGCTCGGTGGACCAGCACCACCCGGGCCTGGTGGGCGGGGCGCTTCCAGCGTTCTCGTCGAGGTCGTAGACCCGCCAGGAGCCCTCCATCTTCAGGTGGGTGTGCAGCGTCCAGCGGTCCGCGCCGTGCGTCGATCCGGGTGAGCAGGTGCTTGCCGCGGGAGATGGTCGTGGTGACGGTGGCGCCGGAGAGGTCGACGGTGGCGTGCTGCGGCACCCGGAAGTCGGTGCGCACCAGCTCGTGTCCGCTCAGCGCGCGGTCGAGCTTGCGGGCCGCGCGGTAGACGGTGTCGCCCTCAGGCACGCATCCGCCGATTCCCGCCTGCTGCGCGCCACCATGCGGGCGCGCTGGCGGCGTTGCCGACGCTCGACGGAACAACCACTACGCCTTCGCATCGGCGCCTTGCCATCACACCCGCCTGGCGACGCTCGCGACGCCGCGAATCGGCGGATCCGCGCCTAGGCACGGAACCGGAGCCCGCGCGGGGTGGCGATGAAGCCGGCGTCGTTGAGGGCGGCCCGCAGCGGAGTGTCGCCAGCGCCGAGCAGCTGGGCGCCGTCGGCCTTCTCGACGGTCAGCCGGCCGAGTGCCCCGCGCCGGGCGGTCTCGGCCAGCGCGGCGGTGGCCGGACCCAGCTGGTCGGGATCGTCGCTCCAGGTGAGCAGGGTGCGGCCGCCGCGCTCGACGTAGAGGGTCAGCCTGCCGTCGACCAGCACCACGACCGCGCCGGCCTTGCGGCCGGGGCGATGGCCGCCGTCGGACTCCGGCCAGGGCAGCGCGGCGCCGTAGGGGTTGGCCGGGTCGGTGGCGGCCAGGGCCACGGCGGTCGGCTTGTCGTTGGGGTTGAGCTCGGAGAAGGTACGCAGCCGGTCGACCGCGCCGGCCGTGCCGAACTGGGCCGCGCCCAGCCCGTTGACGAAGTAGCCCCGGCGGCAGCGTCCGGAGTCCTCGAAGGCCGACAGCACCTTGTAGACGGCCGCGAACCCACCGACGACCCGCTCGCTGACCACGGCGCCGCGGGTGACCACGCCGTGTCGGTCGAGCAGCCGCTCGGCGGTGGCGTGCGCCCGGCGAGTGGGGTCGGCGTCGACCGCGGGCAGGATCGCCCACCGGCCGGCGGTCTCGGGCGGGCCGGTGCGCGAGACGCGGCCGGGACGGGGTGGTGGCTTCCGGCTGCGGTGGCTGGGGGTGCCCGAGCGGGTAAGGGCGCGCAGCGGCACCAGGGTGTCGTTGCTGATCCGACCGGCCCAGACCAGGTCCCAGAGCGCGGCGGACAGGGCGGTGTCGGTGCCGGACTTGACGCTGTCGGCGAGCTGGCGGAAGAACCAAGCACCGCCGGGAGCGAGCGCGTCGAGCACGGCCTGATGCAGCTCCGAGTGCTCGAAGGGAGACGGCTCGGGCAGGGTCAGTCCTGCCTGGTCGGCCAGGTGGAGCGAGACCCACCCGTCGGAGCCGGGCAGCGAGGCGTGGCCCGCCCAGACCACCTCGCCGGCCGCGGTCAGCTCGTCGAGGTACGACGGCTCGTAGTCGCGGACTCGCGAGCCGAGCACCAGCGTCTCCAGCGCCGAGGCCGGCACCGGACAGCCGGCCAGCTGGTCGATCGCGCTGACCACGCCGTCGATGCCCCGCAGCTTGCCGTTGAGGTGCTGCCAGGCGCCGAGGAAGCGACCCAGCGACTCGGGCTCGACCGGCTCGACCTCCTTGCGGAGCCTGGCCAGCGACCGGCGGCGGAGCCGGCGCAGCACCTCGGCGTCGCACCACTCCGACCCCGACCCGGACGGCCGGAACTCACCCTCGAGCACCCGCCCCTGCGACGCCAGCCGCTGCAGGGTGTGGCGGACCACGGCGGCCCCGAGCCCGAGACGGTCGCCGACCTGGTCGGTGGTGAACGGGCCGTGGGTGCGGGCGTAGCGGGCCACCAGGTCGGCGAGCGGGTCGTCGACCGGGTCGGTGAACGCCTCGGGCGTGCCAGGCGGCACCGCGACACCGAGTCCGTCACGCAGCCGGCCGACGTCCTCGATCACGCTCCACCGGGCCTCGCCGGCCATCCGGACCTCGACCACTCGCCGGCTGCCGGCGAGGTCGGCCAGCCAGCCGGCGACGTCGCTGCCGTCGGCCGACCTGCGCCGCGGCCTCGGCGGTGGTCACCGGCCCGAGCAGCCGCAACAGGTCGACCAGTCCCTCCGCGTCGCGCACGCGGCGATCGGGAGCGAGCCGCTGCAGCTCGGCCTCGAGCTCGGCCAGCACGTCGGGGTCGAGCAGCTCGCGCAGCTCGGCCCGGCCGAGCAGCTCGGCGAGCAGGCCCTGGTCGAGCGAGAGGGCGGCGGCCCGGCGCTCGGCGATGGGGGAGTCGCCCTCGTAGACGAACTGGGCGACGTAGCCGAACAGCAGGCTCCGCGCGTAGGGCGACGGCGACTGCGTCGCGATGTCGGTGACCGAGACCTCGCGGCGGTCGATCGACCTCATCAGCCCGACCAGGGCCGGCAGGTCGTAGACGTCCTGGAGGCACTCGCGCACGGCCTCGAGCACGATGGGGAACGACGGGTACTTCGAGGCGACCTCGAGCAGCGCCGCCGACCGCTGGCGCTGCTGCCAGAGCGGCGAGCGGCGGCCGGGGTCGCGGCGCGGAAGCAGCAGGGCCCGTGCCGCACACTCCCGGAATCGGGCGGCGAACAGCGCCGAACCGCCGACCTCCTGGGTGACCAGCTGGTCGATCTCGTCGGCCTCGAACACGATCACGTCGCCACTGGGGGGCTCGGCGTCGGTGTCGGGGATCCGGATCACGATGCCGTCGTCGGAGGCCACCGCCTGACCGTCGACGCCGTAGCGCTCGCGCAGCCGGGCGTTGATGGCGAGCGCCCAGGGCGCGTGCACCGGCACGCCGTAGGGGGAGTGGACGACCAGCCGCCAGTCGCCGAGCTCGTCGCGGAACCGCTCCACGAGCAGCGTCGTGTCGCTGGGCAGCACGTTGGTCGACTCGAGCTGCTCGTGGAGGTAGCCGACGAGGTTGCCGGCGGCCCACTCGTCGAGGCCGGCGTCGCGGGCCTGCTTCTCGGCCTTGGCGCGCGGGAGGGATCCCAGCTCGCGGGTGAAGGCGCCGATGGCGGCCCCCAGCTCGGCCGGGCGGCCCAGGGTGTCGCCCTTCCAGAACGGCAGCCGCCCGGGGATGCCGGGGGCCGGCGTGACCAGCACGCGGTCGTGGGTGATGTCCTCGATCCGCCAGCTGGTGGCGCCGAGGGCGAAGATGTCGCCCACCCGGGACTCGTAGACCATCTCCTCGTCGAGCTCGCCGACCCGCCGGCCGGGACCTTCCCCTCCGACCAGGAAGACCCCGAACAGGCCGCGGTCGGGGATGGTGCCGCCGCTGGTGACGGCCAGGCGTTGCGAGCCCGGGCGGCCGGTGAGGCTGCCGGTGACGCGGTCCCAGACGATGCGCGGCCGGAGCTCGGCGAACTCGTCGGAGGGGTAGCGGCCGCTGAGCAGGTCGAGGGTGGCGTCGTAGGCCGAGCGCGGGAGGTTGGCGAACGGCGCGCTGCGGCGAACGAGGTCGAACAGCTCCTCGACGTCCCAGGCCTCGAGAGCGGTGGTGGCGACGACCTGCTGCGCCAGCACGTCGAGGGGGTTGGTGGGCACCCGGAGCTTCTCGATGCCGCCGGTGCGCATCCGCTGCACGGTGACGGCGGTCTGGGCGAGGTCGCCGCGGTGCTTGGGGAAGAGCACCCCGCGCGAGATCTCGCCGACCTGGTGGCCGGCGCGGCCGACCCGCTGCAGGGCCGAGGCGACGCTGGGCGGCGACTCGATCTGGATGACCAGGTCGACCGCGCCCATGTCGATGCCGAGCTCGAGGCTGCTGGTGGCGACCACGGCCGGCAGCCGGCCGCGCTTGAGGTCGTCCTCGATCAGGGCTCGCTGCTCCTTGGAGACCGAGCCGTGGTGCGCCTTGGCGATCACGGTCTCCGCGCCGGTGCTGGCGCCTGACTGGGCCATGATCTCGGCGGGCGACTTGCGCGTGGTCCGCGGACTCGCCGGTGGCGCGCTCGGTGGCGATCTCGTTGAGCCGCGCGGTGAGGCGCTCGGCCAGGCGGCGGGAGTTGGCGAAGACGATCGTGGAGCTGTGCTGCTCGATCAGGTCGACGACCGACTCCTCGACGTGCGGCCAGATGCTGGTGACGCGGGCGCCCTGCTCGTCGTCGTCCTCGTCGTAGTCCTCGGGTGCGGTCATGTCCTCGACGGGCACGACGACCTTGAGGTCCCAGTGCTTCTCGGCCGGAGGAGCCACGATCTCGACCGGCGCCGCGCCACCGAGGAAGCGGGCCACCTCGTCGAGCGGGCGCACCGTGGCCGACAGGCCGATCCGCTGGGCCGGCCGGTCGAGCAGGGCGTCGAGTCGCTCGAGCGAGATCGCCAGGTGGGCGCCGCGCTTGGTGCCGGCGACCGCGTGCACCTCGTCGATGATCACCGTCTCGACGCCGCGCAGGGACTCGCGCGCCTGGCTGGTCAGCATCAGGAACAGCGACTCCGGCGTCGTGATCATGATGTCGGGCGGCTGGGTGGTCAGCCGGCGCCGGTCGGCAGCGCTGGTGTCGCCCGACCGCACGCCGACCCGCAGCTCCGGCATGGGCGTGCCGAGCCGGTCGGCGGTGTGGCGGATGCCGGTGAGGGGCGAGCGCAGGTTGCGCTCGACGTCGACGGCGAGCGCCTTCAGCGGCGAGATGTAGAGCACGCGGCAGCGCTTGGTCTTGTCGTCGGGCGGTGGCTCGGTGAGCAGCCGGTCGATCGACCACAGGAACGCGCTCAGCGTCTTGCCGGACCCGGTCGGCGCCACGACCAGCGCGTGCTTGCCCGGCGCCGATCGCCGCCCAGGCGCCTGCCTGCGCCGGCGTCGGGCTCGCGAAGGCAGCACCGAACCACTCCCGGGTCGGGGCGCTGAAGAGGTCGAGCGGACCTGGCTCTGCGGTCACCAGCTCCATCCTTGCTCACGGCACCGACAACGGGCCCGGATCAGGCGCCGATCGGGCCTGATCGGGCCAGAGAGCGCGGAGACGGCGTCAGCGAGGTCTGCCACCGCGCGGCTGCGCTCGCGGGTGCCGACGTCGAGCGGCAGGTCGAGCTGGAAGCCCATGAACGCCGCGTCGATGATGCTGGCGGCCCGGCGGGCGAGCGGACGGCGTACGCCGGAGCGGACCAGGTGGTCGACCAGGGCCGCGATCCAGTGGCCGTTGGCCTCGCGGACGACGGAGGCGTAGGGCTCCTTGCCCAGCAGGCCCAGCGCGGCCGCCTCGACGTACAGCCGGCTGCAGCGGTCGATCTGGGGGACCAGCATCTCCGCCCAGAGGTCGCGCACCGCGGCGCGGAGGTCCGTCGAGGGCTTCATCTCGCGGAGGTGGGCGGTCGAGCGTCCGTTGGAGGCGCGGAGCACGTCGGCGACCAGCTCGTCCTTGGAGCCGAAGTGGTAGAGCAGCATCCGGTCGCTGGTGCCGAGGTCGGCGGCGAGCGGGCGCAGGCTCAGGCCGATCAGTCCGTGCTCGAGCGCGTAGTCGGTGGCCGCCTCGGTCCACTCGGCACGACGACTCGCGGGTGGGCGTCACGCTTCCTCCTCACCTGCGACTTGGTCTGTCACTGTAGCAGTTGCTACAGTGGGATGTAGCAGCTGCTACAGAAGCCAAGGGAAGGGAAGTCGTCATGGTCGTCGCCTTTGGATTGCTGTTCGTCGCGATCCTCACCGAGGTGGCGGCGACCTCGGCCCTGCCCCGGGCCGAAGGCTTCCGCGACCCGCTGTGGACCGCGCTCGTGCTGGGCGGCTACGCCGTCTCCATCTGGCTGCTCGCCCTGGTGGTGAGGACGCCTCCCGGTCTCCACGACGTACGCCGTCTGGTCGGGCGTCGGCACCGCCGCGATCGCCCTGGTGGGCGCGCTGTGGCTGGGCGAGCGGCTGGACTGGATCAGCATGTCGGCGCTGTCGATGATCATCGTGGGCGTGGTCGTGCTCAACCTGCACACCGTGGCGCACTAGCTCGACCTGCGCGCCTGACCTGACGCCTCCGTGCCGAGCTTCCACGACTGGAGCACCCGGCAGGCGCCCTCCTCGTACCACGCGAGGTCGAGCCGGTCGGCCCGGAAGTGGGCCGGCAGCAGGTCGCCGAGGAGGAGGCGGGTCGACGCCTCGGTCACCAGCTCCGAGGTCATGTCGAGGGTGAGGTGGGGGCGCGAGCCGGGATGCAGGCCGGCGTAGGGCGGACACTCCGGGAACGCCGCGAACAGCCGGGCGGTGAGCTCGAGGAACGGCAGCTCGGGGTCCGGCACCAGGTGGATGCAGCCGTTGGCGAAGGTGGCGATCCGGTGCAGGGCGACGTCGAACGGCTGCGGTGGTCGCCGCGATCTCGGCCACCGTCGCGGCGGCAGTCGGGTCGAGGTGCGGGCAGGAACGGCCCGAGCGCCGTGACGTGGGCATGGGTGAACGTCGGGGTCCTGCGACACCCAGGCCGGGTCGTAGAACTCGTGGCGTTCGCGGACGAACGGCTCGAGCTCCGGCACCGGCACGAGGAGCACTGAGTGGCCGGTCGAGCAACCCACGCGGCGCCGAGGCTCCCGCATACCGTGATGAAGCGTCAGCTCGTCCGCAGCATCGGCGGCTGGATCACGGTCGCCGGGCCGCGGCGGTAGAGGAGCGCCTTGCGGCCGCCGGCCTCCGAGGTGGTGCCCTGGCCGTCGGTCGGGATGACGAAGCCGTCGGTGCCGAGCACCTTGCGGCGGAAGTTGCCGAGGTCGGGCGGGGTGCCCCAGACCGCGGCGTACACGCGGCGGAGCTCGGGGAGCGTGAAGGGTTCGGTGACGAACTCGCGGGCCAGGGTCGTGTACTCCAGCTTGGCCCGGACCCGCTCGCGCGCATCGGTGAGGATCTGCGCGTGGTCGAAGGCCAGCTCGGGGCGGTCGTCGCCGTCGAGCAGGTCGGCGGCCGCCCACCAGCGAGCCGTGGCCGCGTCGGAGCCCGGCCTCGGGTGCCGGCAGGTCGGGTGCGAAGGCGACGTGGGCCACCGAGACCACGCGCATCCGCGGGTCGCGGTCGGGAGCGGAGTAGGTCTTGAGCTGCTCGAGATGGCCGGCGAACTGCTCGACCCCGGTCTCCTCGTGCAGCTCGCGCCAGGCCGCTGTCTCGGCGTCCTCGTCGGGCTGCACGAAGCCGCCGGGCAGCGCCCAGGCGCCGGCGAACGGGTCCTCGCCGCGCTCGATCAGGAGCACGGCCAGGGCGCCGTCGCGGATCGTGAAGATCGCCAGGTCGACGGCCACCGCGATCGGCGGGTGCTCGCTCATGACGCCTGCACCTCCACCCCGGCGGCGGTCATCTCCGCGATCGCGCGTCTCGCTCGTCTCGGGTGCGACGCCGGCATGCAGGCCATCGAGGACGCGCACCCCGAAGCCGTTGCCGCGGGCGTCGAGCGCGGTGGCCCGGACGCAGTAGTCGGTGGCGAGGCCGACCACGTCGACGTCGGTGACGCCCCGCTCGCGCAGCAGGTCGGTGAGGTGGTGGCCGTCGTCGGTCACCCCCTCGAAGGCGCTGTACGCCGGCTCGCCCATGCCCTTGCGGACGTGGTGGGTGAGGTGGCGCTGGTCGAGCTCGGGGGCGTAGTCGGATCCGTGCGCGCTCGAGACGCAGTGGACCGGCCAGGTGGTGACGAAGTCGGGGTCGGACCCGGGCTCGTGGAAGTGCCCGCCGTTGGTGCTGTCGGCGTCGTGCCAGTCGCGGCTGGCGACGACGGCGACATAGTCGTCGGCGTGGCCGGCGAGGTGGTCGCTGATCCGCGAGGCGACCTCGCGGCCGCCGGTGACGGCGAGCGAACCGCCCTCCACGAAGTCGTTCTGCACGTCCACGACGATGAGTGCGCGCTGGGTCATGATGATGCTCCTTCCGAGTCGACGGTGACGGTGAGGCAGGGAGGGCCGGCGGCGACGCTGGTCGCTCCCTCGGGGAGGGTGGCGACCTGCTGGGCGGTGAACGCCCGGATCTCGTCGAGGGTCGGCTGGTGCACGATCCGGCCGGCGCGCATGGCGGCGACCTGGAGCGGCTGCCCGGGCACCGTCGGTGGTGCCCACCGCGAAGGCCTCGCGCACGAGGCGACCGTCGCCGTCGTACTCGCCGGAACGCGGTCTTGCGCCCGCCGACCGACACCTTCTGGGCGGACTTCTTGGCGACCGAGCGCATCGGGGCGTCGGCGCCGGGCTCGTCGGCGACCGCGACCAGCTTGTAGACCATGGACGCCGTGGGGTGGCCCGAGCCGGTGGCGACGCGGGTGCCGACGCCGTAGCCGTCGATGGGGGCGTCGGCCAGGGCGGTGATCACGAACTCGTCGAGGTCGCTGGTCACGATGATCCGGGTGCTCGGTGGCGCCCAGCTCGTCGAGCAGCTGCCGCGCCCGGTGTGACTCCTCGGCGAGGTCGCCGCTGTCGAGCCGGATCGCGCCCAGGCCGGGGCCGGCGACCTTCACCGCGGTCCGGATGCCGTCGGCGACGTCGTAGGTGTCGACCAGCAGCGTGGTGTCGGCGCCGTGCGCCTCGACCTGGCTGCGGAACGCCGCCTCCTCGCTCTCGTGGGCGAGGGTGAACGCGTGGGAGGCCGTGCCGACGGTGGGGATGCCGTAGCGGCGGCCGGCTGCGAGGTTGCTGGTCGAGTCGAAGCCGGCCAGGTAGGCGGCTCGGGCCACCGCGACGGCCGCCTCCTCGTGGGTGCGCCTGCTGCCCATCTCGACCAGCGGCCGGCCGGCTGCGGCGGTGGTCATCCGGGCGGCCGCGCTGGCGATCGCGGTGTCGTGGTTGAGCACGCTCAGCACCAGCGTCTCCAGGACCACGCACTCGCCGAGGGTGCCGCTGACGGTGAGCACCGGGCTGCCGGGGAAGTAGAGGTCACCCTCGCGGTAGGCGTCGATGTCGCCGGTGAACCGGAAGTCGCGGAGGTACGCCGCGGTCTCGGCGTTGACCACGCCCTCCGCCTCGAGCCACGCGACCTCGTCGTCGGTGTAGGTGAACCCCTCGATCAGCTCCAGCAGCCGACCCGAGCCCGGCCACGACGCCGTAGCGCCGGCCGTCGGGGAGGCTGCGGGCGAAGGTCTCGAACACCGCCCTGTTGTGCACGCTGCCGTCGGTGACCCAGGACGACAGCATGGTCAGCTCGTAGCGGTCGGTCAGCATGCCGGGGGAGACGTGCACGGCAACTCCTCGATGTAGTCACTATGACTATAACCGCGATCGAGGCGCATTGAAAATCAGGTGCGGCCGGTGTGTCCGTGATCTACCGTTCTTGGGTCCGGCGCGAGGCACGTCAAAGCCGAGGACCGGACTGCCACCCGAGTCGTTCTTGACCTGAGCGACCCGACGTTTGTGCTGGCGAGCCGCCCCGGGGAGACCTCGGGGCGGCTCTTTGCTCCGGCCCCGGCGACGGCAGAAATTCATCCGACTCTTCCCCGAGCCGGGCACAATCGCAGAAGATGAGAGCGCACACTGCGCAACAACCCGCCGAGACCTGCGGAAGGAGGTGCGGACCCGATGACCACCGTCGTGCTCTACAACGCGTCGTACGAGCCACTGGGCCACGTGAGCTTCCACCACGCCGTCCGCATGCTCGTGCGCGAGGTCGCCGTGGTCCACGAGGCCGCCGGCGAGAAGATGATCGGCCCCTACCAATGGCCGAAGGCGCTGCGCCTGGTGCGCTACGTCGCGGCCAAGTGGCTGCACCGGCCGGCCGGCTGGACCAAGCGCGGCGTGCTCGCCCGCGACCGTCACAAGTGCGGCTACTGCGGTGCCCACGCGACGACCATCGACCACGTCGTGCCCCGCTCGCGTGGCGGCGACTGGAGCTGGCTCAACACCGTCGCGGCCTGCCAGGGCTGCAACGAACGCAAGGGCAACAAGACGCCCGCCGAGGCGCGGATGAAGCTGCGGGCCGAACCCTGGCACCCCAGCCGGGCCCAGCTCGTTGCCGGGCTCGGGCGGCACTGAGGGCAGTGCTGACCTGCCAGCTTGCTGGCGGTACGTCGACTCCGACAGCGATGAGTCCGCCACGTGCTGACGACCCGGCAGATCGGCAGCCCGAACAGGTGCCATCTGTAGCGCGAGCCTATCGGGGTCGGTGGAACGTCGGCGAGGACAGCGTCCAAGGGCTCGGGCACGCAGTCGCGGGCGCACGCGGCGGCGGTGAGCAGGCCGGCGTACTCGATCTTGCGGCCGCTGGTGGTGCCGAGGAAGCGGTGCAGCACGTCGGCCTGCGGGCGGCGGCGGTGGAACGGCTGGTTCAGCAGGGTCGCCCAGGCAGCGGAGTCGCCCTGGGCGTCGATCACCTCGACACAGGCGGGCACGCCGAGGGCGCGGATCAGCTCGTCCTCGAGGTCGGCGTCGCACACCCGCAACGACACCGGCACGTCCCGCCGGGCCAGGGCGCGCTGCACCCAGGCCTCCTCGCCGCGGTCGTAGAGCCCGGCGACCAGCACTCCGGGCGCGAGCGCGTCGAGGTGGCGGCTGAGGTTGGTGATCCCGCCCATGGCGACCACGGCGACGCCCTCGGCGACCAGGTCGCGCCCGCGCCACTCGGCGAGCACCTCCACCGCGCGCTGGTCGGACGCACCCTCGACCAGGATGACCGCGCGCGGGCCTCAGTCGATGACGGCATCCAGCTCGACCTCGTACTTCCAGCGCGGGTCGAGCAGCGCGGCGACCACCACCATCGTCGAGGCGGGCCGGACGTCGCCGAACACCTCGCCGTGCACCGCCCCGACCGCTTCGGCGTCGTCGGCCGACACGACGTACTGCCGGGTGCGGATCACGTGCTCCGGACCGCCGCCGAGCTCGGCCAGCGCCGCGAGCGCGATCTCGAAGCACCGCCGGGCCTGCACGGCCGGGTCGGGATCGACCGAACCGTCCGGCCAGACCGGAGCGGTGCCGCTCACCGCGACCGCCTGACCCACGCGCACCGCGCGCGAGAAGCCGATGGTGGCCTCGAAGGGGGATCCGGACGCTGCGTGACGACGGCTCATGACGGTCAACCTAAACGCGTCGATGTCTGTCGGCGATCCGATATAGGTTCGGCTCTCGTGGACGAGTCGATGATCGTGGCGCGCGGCCTGCGCAAGTCGTTCGGCGACTTCGAGGCGGTCAAGGGCATCGATGTCGACGTACGCCGCGGCGAGGCGTTCGGCTTCCTCGGCCCCAACGGCGCCGGCAAGTCCTCGACGATGAAGATGATCGGCGCGGTGTCGCCGGTCAGCGGCGGCGAGCTGCGGATCCTCGGCATGGACCCGGCGGTCGACGGACCCACCATCCGCGGCCGGCTCGGCGTCTGCCCGCAGGAGGACACCCTCGACACCGAGCTCAACGTGCGCGACAACATCTACATCTACGGCCGCTACTTCGGCATCCCCAAGGCGGAGGTGGCCGAGCGCACCGACGAGCTGCTCGAGTTCGTGCAGCTCACCGAGAAGGCGAAGTCGCGGGTCGAGGACCTCTCCGGCGGCATGAAGCGCCGGCTCACGATCGCGCGCAGCCTGGTCAACCGGCCCGACCTGCTGCTCCTCGACGAGCCGACCACCGGGCTCGACCCGCAGGCCCGCCACGTGCTCTGGGACCGGCTGTTCCGGCTCAAGCAGTCGGGGGTCACCCTGGTGATCACGACCCACTACATGGACGAGGCCGAGCAGCTGTGCGACCGCCTCGTGGTGATGGACAAGGGCCTGATCGTCGCCGAGGGCTCGCCGCTCGACCTGATCCGGCAGCACTCCACCCGGGAGGTGGCCGAGCTGCGGTTCGGGGTGGGGACGGACGGCGAGACGCACGACGCGCTGGCGGAGAAGGTCGCCGACCTCGGTGACCGGGTCGAGGTGCTGCCCGACCGGCTGCTGGTCTACGCCGCCGACGGCGAAGAGGTGATCGCCAAGGTGCACGAGCGCGGGCTCCAGCCCGTGGCCGTGCTGGTCCGGCGGTCCACCCTCGAAGACGTCTTCCTGCGGCTCACCGGCCGGACGCTGGTGGACTGATGGCCCAGCTGACCCTGGCGGAGGGTGTCGGCCGCCAGGTCGACTACTGGGCGACGGTCTTCCGGCGCACCTGGCGGGGCTCGGTGGTCTCGTCGTTCGTCTCGCCGCTGTTCTACGTCGTCGCCATGGGCGTGCTGCTCGGCGGCTTCATCGACGCCGACCCCAGCCGGCTCGAGGGCGCGACGTCCTACCTCGCCTTCGTGGTGCCGGGCCTGATCGCCGCGCACGCGATGCAGACGGCGGTCGGGGAGACGACGTACCCGGTGATGGCGATGATCAAGTGGGAGCGCGTCTACGAGTCGATGCTGGCCACGCCGCTGCAGACCCGCCACCTGGCCGCGGCTCACCTGGCGGCGGTGGGCGTGCGGCTGGCGATGACCTGCGCGGTGTTCATGCTCGTGCTCGCGCCGTTCGGGGTCTTCGAGTCCTGGTGGGGCCCGCTGCTCGCGTACGCCGGTCAGGTGCTGGTCGGCATGGCCTTCGCGACCCTGGTCTACGGCTTCTCCGCGCGGCTGAAGTCGCCCGAGGGCTTCGGGGTGCTCTTCCGGCTCGGGGTCTTCCCGCTGTTCCTGTTCAGCGGCGCCTTCTTCCCGGTCAGCAACCTCGGCGTCGTGGGGGAGCGGCTGGCTCAGCTGACGCCGCTGTGGCACGGCGTGAGCCTGTCGCGGATGTTCTGCATCGACGTCATCGACTGGTCGACTGCCGCGATCAACGTGGCCGTGCTGCTCGCCATCACGGCGTTCGGCTGGTGGTGGTCGGTGACCGGGCTGACCAAGAGGCTGGTGGGCTGATGACCGTCGTGCCCGCTGACCCCGTCGCAGGCCGTCGGCATCCTGCTGCAGCGCAACTACATCGTCTACCGCGATGCGTGGAAGCTCTTCCTCACCGGCTTCCTCGAGCCGGTCTTCTACCTGCTCTCGATCGGCATCGGCGTCGGCCAGCTGATCGACACGTTCGAGTTCAACGGCCAGGCGATCCCGTACGCCGAGTTCGTCGCGCCGGGCATGCTCGCCGCCTCCGCGTTCAACGGGGCGCTGCTCGACTCGACGTACAACGTGTTCTTCAAGCTGAAGTTCGACAAGCTCTACGACCAGATGCTCGCGACGCCGCTGAGCACCTCCGACATCGCCCGCGGCGAGATCGCCTGGGGGCAGCTGCGGGGTGGCGCCTACTCGGCGGCGTTCCTGCTCGTGATGGCCGCGATGGGGCTGATCAGCTCGTGGTGGGCGCTGCTGGCGCTGCCGGCGACGCTGCTGATCGGGTTCGCGTTCAGCTCGGTCTGCATGGCGCTGACCACGTTCATGAAGTCGTGGCAGGACTTCGACAAGATCACGCTGGTGCAGCTGCCGCTGTTCCTCTTCTCGGCCACGTTCTTCCCGGTCACCACGTTCGACGGCTGGCTGCGGTGGGTCGTCGAGTGCACCCCGCTCTACCGCGGCGTCGTGCTGTGCCGCGAGCTGACCACCGGGGCGGTCTCGTGGGAGTCCGCTGTCTCGGTGGTCTACCTGCTGGTGATGGGGCTGATCGGGCTGCTGGTGGTCCGTAAGAGACTCGACACACTTCTGCTGACCTGAGCCCGGGCCTCGGCGCTACCGTCGGACCATGCTCAAGTGGGTCGTCGGTGCGGTGGTGCTGGTCGTCGTCGGAGTCGGGCTGTGGGCGTTCGAGCCGTGGCGAGTGTTCACCAGCAGCGAGATCGACGAGCCGGTGCCGTCCGTGGCCGAGGATCGCTGGTCCGACGGTCGAGCCCGATGGTGGCGACGCCGCCAGCTCTGCGCCGGAGCCGCCGTCGGGCCCGGTCGAGCTGGGCAGCGGTGACTTCGAGAGCGCCGAGCACGAGACCTCCGGCCGGGCCCGGGTGATCGAGCTCGCCGACGGCAGCCGCTTCGTCCGCCTCGAGGACCTCGCCGGCTCTGACGGCCCGGACCTGCACGTCTGGGTGACCGACCAGCCGAGCGGCGGCGACTGGGGCTCCTACGACGACGGCCGCTACCTCCGGCTCGGCGAGCTCAAGGCCACCCACGGCAACCAGAACTACGAGATCCCGGAGTCGGCCGACCTCGACGGGCTGCGGTCCGTGGTGATCTGGTGCGACCGCTTCAACGTCGCCTTCGGCACCGCTCCGGTGCGGCTCTAGCTGAGCCTCCAGCACCAGCGCCCAGAAGGCGGTGTCGATCCAGCGGCCGAACTTGAAGCCGACCTCCGGCAGCAACGCGACCCGCTCGAAGCCGCAGGCCCGGTGCAGGGCCTCGCTGGCCGGGTTGGGCGTCGCGATCACCGCCAGCACCGTGTGTACGCCGTCGGCGCGCAGCAGCGCCAGCAGCTCGTCGTACAACGTCCGGCCGAGGCCGCGCCCGACGGCGTCGGTGGCGAGGTAGACCGAGACCTCGCGCGTGCGGTCGTACGCCGGCCGGGAGCGGTACGCCGAGGAGTAGGCGTAGCCGAGCACCGATCTCGTCCTCGGTCGCGACGAGCAGGTGGTCGCCGGTCTCCGGGCTCTCGAGCCGGGCGCGCCAGTAGTCGAGCGGCGGCGGCTCCAGGTCGAAGGTCGCCACGCCGGTCAGCACCTGGTGGTCGTAGATGGCCTTCACCGCGGGCAGGTCGGCCTCGGCGGCGGGACGGATCAACATGGCGCCATCTTCCCTGAGGTTGGCAGCAACCAGCGCGCGGGTGTCGGTGCCGGCTGGGAGAATCTGCTCATGGCGAGTGCATCCTCCGATCGAACCCGACACCAAGGACTGGACCTGGGTCCTGGAGCAGCCCTGCCCCGACTGCGGGCTGGACCCCGGCACGGTCGACCGGGCCGAGCTGGGCCGGCTGATGCGCGACAACGCCGCCGTCCTGGTCGGCGGCGCTCACGGCACCTCGGGTGACCGAGCGGCCGCGACCCGACGTCTGGTCGGTCACCGAGTACGCCTGCCACGTCCGCGACGTCCACGTCCTCTTCGCCGAGCGGGTGCGCGCTGATGCTCGCCGAGGACGACCCCGAGTTCGCCAACTGGGACCAGGACGTCACGGCGGTCGAGAGCCGCTACGACCTGGCCGACCCGGCCGAGGTCGGCCCGCAGCTGGTGGCCGCTGCCGAGGCGGTGGCGGCGGCGCTACGACGTCGGTGTCCGACGACGGCTGGTCGCGGCCCGGCCGCCGCAGCAACGGCGACGCCTTCACGGTCGAGTCGATCGGCCGCTACCACCTCCACGACGTGGTGCACCACCTCTGGGACGTCGCCGGTGCCGTCACCGTCGCGGGCTACGACCAGCAGGCGGCGGCCTACCGCGCCGCCGGCCAGCCGATCCCCGACAGCGTGCGCGTCGCCGTCGACGGGCTGGTCGCCGCGCTCCCGGCCGGGTCTCGTGTGCTCGAGATCGGCAGCGGCTCCGGCCGCGACGCCGCGGCGCTGGAGGCGGGTGGGCTGAGCGTGCGCCGCACCGACATCACGCCCGGGTTCGTCGAGCTGCTGCGCGCCGACGGGTTCGAGGCCGACGTGCTCGACCCGCTGACCGACGACCTCGCCGACCCGGCGCGCCCCGGGCAGCCCTACGACGCCGTCTGGGCCAGCGCGAGCCTGCTCCACGTCGCCCGGGCCGATCTCCCGGTCGTGCTGCGACGGCTCGCCGACGTGACCCGCGCCGACGGCTTGCTGCGGATGTCGGTCAAGGAGGGCGACGGCGAGGGCTGGTCGACGCACGGCAGCATCCCCACGCCGCGCCGGTTCGTCTACTGGCGCGAGCAGCGCGCTGCGGGAGGTGCTGGCCGAGAGCGGCTGGCAGGTGCTCGACGTCGGAGCGCGGTGAGGGCATGCGCGGGGAGTCCTGGCTACGCGTCCTGGCCGTTCGTCGATGATGGTGCAGTGAGACACACGGAGTTCTGGTCCCGGATGGAGGCGGCAGCTCGGCACGGGCTACTACCGGGTCTGGGCGCGGCAGTTCGTGATCGCCGACCTCGACCGCCGCACCGCGCAGGAGGCGCTGGACGCCGGCGTGCCGCCGAAGCAGGTGTGGCGGGCCGTCTGGCAGAGCCCTCGAGCTGCCGGCCAGCGAGCGATGACCGCTCCCGCCGGCTGCGACGACGTACGACGTCGCGCGGATCCAGGCCCGCACGATCCGCACGCTGGTGCTCGCCCAGGCCGTCGGCGCGATCGGCATCACGATCGGCATCGCCACCGCGTCGCTGCTGGCCCGCGACGTCTCGGGCTCGGAGAGCCAGGCAGGCCTGGCCCAGACCGCCCAGGTGCTGGGCGCCGCGGTCGCGTCGTACCTGCTGGCCCGGCTGATGTCGGGTCACGGCCGCCGGATCGGGCTGGTCACCGGCTACCTGCTGGGAGCCGCGGGTGCGGTGCTGGCGGTGGTCGCCGGCGTCGTCGACTCGATGCTCGCTGCTGCTCGTCGGCGCGGCCTTCCTCGGCTCGGCCACCGCCGCCAACAGCGGTGCCCGCTACGCCGCCACCGACCTCGCGGTCGCCGAGCGCCGCGCCCAGTCGCTCTCGACGGTCGTGTGGGCCACCACGATCGGTGCCGTCGCCGGCCCGAACCTGACCGGTCCGGCGGGAGCCTTCGCCGACCTGCTCGGCATCCCCGAGCTGACCGGTCCGTTCGCGCTGGCCTCGATCGGCATGGTGCTCGCGGCCGTCGTGGTCGGGGTGCTGCTGCGCCCCGACCCGCTGCTCGTGGCCCGGGCCAGCGCCGAGGTGCCGACCACCGCGCCGACGGGCACGTCGTGGGGACGCGCGCTGGCCGCCGTTCGCGAGCGACCGGTGCTGGGCTACGCCGTGCTCGGCCTGGCCGGCGCCCACGCCGCGATGGTCAGCGTGATGGTGATGACGCCGCTGCACATGGAGCACGGCGGCTCCGAGCTGCGGATCATCGGTGTGGTGATCTCGGTGCACGTGCTGGGGATGTTCGCGTTCTCGCCGCTGGTCGGGATGTTCGCCGACCGCGCCGGTCGGCCGGTCGTGCTGGCCACGGGCGGCGTCACGCTGCTGGTGTCGCTGCTGCTGTGCGCCTGGGCGCCGGAGGGCAGCTCGTGGCAGATCTTCGCCGGGCTCTTCCTGCTGGGGCTGGGCTGGTCGTTCGCCACGGTGTCGTCGTCGACGATGATCGCCGACCACGCTCCGCTGGAGGCCCGCACCGACGTGCAGGGCGGCGCCGACCTCGTGATGGGTGTGACCGCTGCCGCCGCGGGCGGCCTGGCGGGACTGATCGTCGACCAGGCCGGCTACCCGGCCCTGGCCCTGACCACGACCGCGCTCGCCGTCGTCGTCGTGCTGGCGGCCGTCCGGGCCTGGCGACTGGCAGAGTTGCCCCGGTGAGCAACGCACCGCTCCAGCCCGCAGACGTCGGCGTCATCGGCGGCACCGGCTTCTACTCGTTCCTCGACGACCCCAGCGAGCACGTCATCGACACGCCCTACGGCGCCCCGTCGGCTCCGGTCGCGATCGGCACGGTGGCCGGCCGGAGCGTCGCGTTCCTGCCGCGGCACGGGAAGGCGCACGAGCTACCCGCCCCACGCCATCAACTACCGCGCCAACCTCTGGGCGCTGCGCTCGCTCGGCGTGCGCCAGGTGCTGGCGCCGTGTGCGGTCGGCGGGCTGCGCGACACGGTCGCCCCCGGTGACGTCGTGGTGCCCGACCAGCTGGTCGACCGCACCCACCGCCGGGTGTCGTCGTACGTCGAGACCGGCGCCTGCCACCTGCCGTTCGCCGACCCCTACTGCGCCGCCATCGGGGCGGCCGTCACCGCGGCCGACCCGTCGATCAAGTCCGGCGGCACCATGGTCGTGATCGAGGGACCGCGCTTCTCGACCCGCGCCGAGTCGCAGCACTACGCCGCCCAGGGCTGGGACCTGATCAACATGACCGGCGCGCCCGAAGCGGCGCTGGCCCGCGAGATGCGCCAGTGCTACGCCGCGATCGCGCTGGTCACCGACATGGACGCCGGCGCCGAGTCGGGTGAGGGAGTCGGTCAGGAGCAGGTCTTCGCGCTGTTCCGCGCCAACCTCGAGCGGCTCACCGGTCTGCTCACCGCCACCATCGCCGGCCTGCCCGACCCCGACCGGCTGCTCCTGCTCGACCTGGGCGGACGAGATCGAGCTGACCTACGAGGTGCCGCGGCCCGAAGGTCTGAGGTCCGCAGCCGGCCGCGAGGCAGTCGGTCTGGTCGGACCCAGCCAGTACCCTCGCGTCGCGTGCCAAGGTTCACCGGCTCACGCGGCAGACGCGCGCCGCATCGCCGTGCAGCCCAGCTGCTCACCGCCACGTCCGACCGACCTGTTCGACGCTCGTGCGACACCTCACGCTCCTGCAGCTCGACCCGATCGCGGCGGTCGCGCCGAGCGCCGACCTGGTGGCCTGGAGCCGGATCGGGTCGGCGTACGCGCCGCGCGACCTGCGCGACGCCGTCGACGAGCAGCCGCTGATCGACCTCCACGGTCTCGATCCGGCCGACCGAGGACCTGGTGCTCTTCCGCGCCGAGATGGCCGAGTGGCCGGGCACTGGCGAGCTGCGAGAATGGCAGCAGAGATCGCGCGAGTGGGTCGAGGCCAACGACGCCTGTCGCCTCGACATCCTCGAGCGGCTCCGAGCCGACGGCCCGCTGCCCTCGAGCGACATCCCGGACACGTGCGTACGTGCCGTGGAAGTCGTCCGGCTGGACCAACAACAGCAACCTCCGGAAGCTGCTCGGCCCCTCGTGCAGCGCGGCGAGGTCGCGTCTGCCGGGCGCCGCGGCCGCGCACCAGCTCTGGGACCTCGCGGAGCGCGATCTACCCCGACGACCCGGTCGTCCCCACCGAGGAGGCGCGGCGGATGCGCGACGAGCGCCGGCTGCAGGCGCTCGGCATCGCCCGCGCGAAGGCGCCCAAGATGCCCCGCGACCGCAACGACGTCGGTGAGGCTGGCGAGCCTGCCGTCGTCGAAGGGGTCCCAGGGGAGTGGCGGGTGGAGCCCGTCGTGGCTCGGACGGCCGTTCGCCGGCCGCGCGGCGCTGCTGTCGCCGCTTGACCGGCTCGTCTACGACCGTAAGCGGACGCTCGAGCTGTTCGACTACGACTACCTGCTGGAGATGTACAAGCCCGCCGACAAGCGGCGCTGGGGCTACTAGGCGCTGCCGATCCTGTACGGCGACCGGCTGGTCGGCAAGCTCGACGCCGACTGCCGACCGCAAAGCCGGCGTGCTGCGGGTCGATGCGGTCCACGAGGACGAGCCGCTCAGCAAGAAGGCGGCGACCGAGGTGGACCGCGAGATCGACGAGCTCGCGGAGCTGGCTCGAGCTCGAAGTAGAGCGGGCCTGAGCCCGCTCAGGTGCCGCAGAAAGTCTGGTAGTCACCGAAGCTGTCGGGGGCGGGCTCGGCGTAGCGCTCCAGACCCGGCCGCTCGGCGTACGGCGATGCCGCCACGACCAGCAGCTGCTCGAGACGGCGCGAGGTCGCCGGCCGTGGCGGTCTCGAGCGCCTCCTCGACGAGGTGGTTGCGGGGGATGTACGCCGGGTTGACCCGGTCCATCCCGTCGGCATCGGGCGCCACGGCCCGCCACCGCTCCGCCCAGGCGTCGAAGCCGGCCAGGTCGAGGAACAGGCTGCGCACCGGCTCCGTCTCGCCGCGAGCGGCGCCGCCGAGACGCCGGAACGTCAGGGTCCAGTCGACGTGGTTGTCCTTCATCAGCGTCGAGCAGGTCGTCGATGAGCGACGAGGTCACCGCGTCGTCGAGGCCATTCGGCAGGCCGAGCTTGGCGCGCATGCCGGCCGACCAGGCCGCGCTGTAGCGCGACCGGAACCCGCCCAGGGCTTCGGTCGCGAGGGCGATCGCCTTCTCCTCCTCGTCGTCGAACGGGGATGAGCGCCTCGGCGAGACGGGCCAGGTTCCACTCGGCCACGACCGGCTGGTTGCCGTAGGCGTAGCGCCCCGCGTGGTCGATGGAGCTGTAGACCGTCGCCGGGTCGAAGACCTCCAGGAACGCACATGGCCCGTAGTCGATCGTCTCCCCGGAGATGGTCATGTTGTCGGTGTTCATGACGCCGTGGATCAAACCGACCTGCATCCACCGGGCGACCAGCGACGCCTGGGCCGCGACGACGCCCTCGAAGAACGCGAGATCGGGATGCTCGGCCTCCGCGGCGGAGGCATGGTGACGAGCGATCGCGTGGTCGGCCAGGCGGCGTAGGAGGGCGATGTCACCGGTCGCCCGGGCGTACTGGAAGCTGCCCACCCGCAGATGGCTGCTGGCGACCCGCGCGAGCACCGCTCCCGGAAGCACGGTCTCGCGACGCACCGGTCGGCCGGTGGCCAGCACCGAGAGCGAGCGCGTCGTGGGGATGTCGAGCGCATGCATGGCCTCGCTGATGACGTACTCACGCAGCATCGGACCGACCGCGGCCAGGCCGTCACCCCCGCGCGCGAACGGGGTGCGGCCCGAGCCCTTGAGGTGCAGGTCTCGCAGGCGCCCGTCGGTGCCGGTCAGCTCACCGAGGAGCAGCGCGCGTCCGTCGCCAAGACGGGGGACGAACCCGCCGAACTGGTGGCCGGCGTACGCCTGCGCGACCGGTGTCGCGCCGTCCGGGACGAGGTTGCCGGACGACGCGCAGTCCGTCCGAACCGCGCAGGGAGGCCGGTCGAGTCCGAGCTCGAGGGCGAGGGCCTCATTGAGCACCACCAGGCGGGGGTTCGGCGCCTCCTCGGCCTGCCAGGGCAGCGCCATCTCGGGCAGCTCGCTCGCGAAGCGGCTGTCGAAGTCGACGGTGCCAACAGAGGTGACGCTCACGTCATCGAGGTTACGCAGTCGGCCTGACCGGGAGCGCGGCTGTCCGCTACTGCTGCTCCGCCAGCTGCACGACGACGCCGCCGAAGTGCGCCTCGGCGATCGTGCACTCGTGGCCGTCGATCCAGCAGCGACCGGAGTCGGTGACCTCCTGACAGATGCCTTCGCTCTCTCCGTCGGCACCGACGTACGCCGCCTCGAAACCGCCGCTCATCGAGGTGTTGTAGCCGGTGACCCGCCGGCCGCTGCTGTCGACGGTCCTGGGGTAGCAGGTGTCGCAGACCGAGCGTGGGTAGCGCTTGCTGCCGATGCTCGGCAGGCCGCAGATCGGGCAAGGATGCGTCCAGGCGGTCTCTCGCGGAGGAGACATCAGGTGGTCCTGGGAAGCGAGCACGCGGAGGGCTGTGGCCTCGTCGCGCAGGTCCCTGCGGGACAGGGCCCGGTTGAGGAAGATCAGGAGGTACTCGGCGTAGTCGAGGTCCTCGGCTGAGGCCAGCTGGCGACGCGCGTCTGCTGGCAGGGCCTGGACCGTGGCCGACCCCGAGACCGCAGCGGCAACGGCCGCCTGCTGCCAGATCCCCACCTCATCGAGCCCGATCGGGCGGTTGCGATGCCGGGAGGTCGACCAGAACGACTCGATGAAACCCGCCCACGCTGACGGAGGTCCGCCGACCCGCACCTCGTAGCTCCCGTCGTGACCGACGATGTGGAACCGCTGTTCCGACTCGGCGAACGCGAACCCGCCCGAGACCACGTCGGCGTTGAACTCCTCGTGGGCCACTTCCTCGACGGCGTCCGGTTCCGGCGCTCGCTCGCGAACCCACGCCAGCGCGGTCTCACGCGTCACCGGAGGCTGCGGTCGGTCCATGTGCCCCATCCTCGCCGACACGCCGCATCAGGAGCGTGCTTCGAACAGGTGTTCGGGCTAGGTTTGGCTCGTGAAGTGAGGCGCTGGTCGCCGCTCAGACAGGCAGTCATCCACAGGTCTGCACCCACGGATCGCGCTCTGTCGGCGGTCCCGTCTAGCGTCCAGGCCAGACGACGAACACGTTGCACAGACCTCGACGAAGAAGGACGGAACACCCCATGGCTGCTGGAGACCGCGACCCCCGCGACAAGGCCCTCGACGCCGCGCTGCTCAACATCGAGAAGCAGTTCGGCAAGGGCTCGGTGATGCGCCTCGGAGACGAGACGCGCGCCCCCCTCGAAGTCATCCCGACCGGATCGATCGCGCTCGACGTCGCGCTCGGTCTCGGTGGACTGCCGCGCGGTCGCGTGGTGGAGATCTACGGGCCGGAGTCCTCCGGCAAGACGACGGTCGCCCTGCACGCGGTGGCCAACGCGCAGGCGGCCGGCGGCATCGTGGCGTTCATCGACGCCGAGCACGCGCTCGACCCCGACTACGCCAAGGCGCTCGGTGTCGACACCGACGTCCTGCTGGTCTCCCAGCCCGACTCCGGTGAGCAGGCGCTCGAGATCGCCGACATGCTGATCCGCTCCGGCGCGCTCGACCTGATCGTGATCGACTCGGTGGCCGCGCTGGTGCCGCGGGCCGAGATCGAGGGCGAGATGGGCGACAGCCACGTCGGCCTGCAGGCCCGGCTGATGAGCCAGGCGCTGCGCAAGATGACCGGTGCGCTCAACAACTCCAACACGACCATGATCTTCATCAACCAGCTGCGCGAGAAGATCGGCGTCATGTTCGGCTCGCCCGAGACCACCACCGGTGGCAAGGCGCTGAAGTTCTACTCCTCGGTGCGCCTCGACGTACGCCGGATCGAGACCCTCAAGGACGGCACCGACATGGTCGGCAACCGGACCAGGGTCAAGGTCGTCAAGAACAAGGTGGCCCCGCCGTTCAAGCAGGCCGAGTTCGACATCATGTACGGCAAGGGCATCAGCCGCGAGGGTGGCCTGATCGACGTCGGCGTCGAGGCGGGTCTGGTCCGCAAGGCCGGTGCCTGGTACACCTACGAGGGCGACCAGCTCGGTCAGGGCAAGGAGAACGCCCGGACCTTCCTCAAGGACAACCCCGACCTGGCCAACGAGCTGGAGAAGAAGATCCTCGAGACGCTCGGCGTGGGCCCGACGGTCGACGCCGAGGCGGCGCAGCCGTCGAGTCCGACCTGTCGGATGAGCCGATCGGTGTCGACGACTTCTGAGTCTTGGTCTCGGCAAGCTCGACCACCGGGGTGTCTCGGCGAGCTCGACAACCGAGGTGAAGTGTGCCGATGAGTGATGCCTGGACAGGTGACGTTGGCGTCGGGGTCGCCGCGTGGACGCGCGGCGACCGACCGGCACCCCCGCCGCCCGACCCGGTGGCGGAGGGTCCGGACGCCGACAGCGAGTCGGTGGCCCGCAAGATCCTGCTCGACCAGCTGACCGGCCAGGCGCGCAGCCGCAAAGAGCTGGCCGACAAGCTCGCCAAGAAGGACGTGCCCGCCGAGCTGGCCGCGCGGCTCCTCGACCGGTTCGAAGAGGTCGGCCTGATCGACGACGACGCCTTCGCGCGGGCCTGGGTGGCCAGCCGTCGCTCTGTTGGATCCGGGGGAGGCAAGGGTCTGGCCCGCCGGGCGCTGGCCCAGGAGCTGCGCCGCAAGGGCATCGACGACGAGGTCGCTCGCGAGGCGCTCGACGAGATCGAGCCGGAGGACGAGGAGGCCGCCGCCCGGGCGCTGGTCCGCAAGAAGCTGCGCACCCTCTCGCGGGTCGACGACACCACCGCCACCCGCCGCCTGGTCGGCCTGCTGGCGCGCAAGGGCTACCCGTCCGGCATGGCGTTCGCGGTCGTCCGTGACGAGCTGACCCTCGCTGCGGGTCTCGACGGTGCTCGACCACCGGAGGCTCCGCCACAATAGGTGGTGAACGATGACGCCCACGAGGTCCTGACCTACGAGCAGTTCGGCGAGGCGACCCGTGACCTGGCGCAGCCGGTCGCCGACAGCGGCTTCGAGCCTGACATTGTGCTGGCCATCGCGCGCGGTGGCCTCGGGCTGGCGATGGGGCTCGGCTACGCGCTGGACGTGAAGAACCTGTCCGCGGTCAACGTCGAGTACTACACCGGCGTCGACACCCGGCTGGACGTGCCGATCATGCTGCCGCCGACGCCGGCTGCGATCGATCTGGCCGGCCTCAAGGTGCTGGTCGCCGACGACGTCGCCGACACCGGGGTGACCCTGGAGCACGTGCGCGCGTTCATCGCCGACCACGTCGCGGAGGCGCGGATAGCAGTCATCTACGAGAAGTCGCGCAGCGTCGTGAAGGCCGACTACGTCTGGCGGGAGACCGACCGCTGGATCGACTTCCCGTGGTCGATGCTGCCTCCGGTGACCAGCCGTGGTCGTGGCCCGGAGTCCTGACCCATGGGCGACCAGGTCCACGTGGCCGTCCGCGACGGGGCACACGCCCTGACCGGGGTGGTGCATCCGGGAGAGTCCTGGGCCGCGGCGGCGCGCCGGACGATCGCGAGCATGCACGCGGAGCCGGTGCCCGTCGACCTGTCGGGGGAGATCAAGCAGTTCGTCGTCGACCACGACATCCGGGTGACGGTGCGTGCCATGACCTACGGCGATCTGCCGGACGTCGCCCGCTGGCGAGCCGCCGAGCACGTCCAGAGGTGGTGGGCCGGCGACGGCGAGCCGACGCTGGAGGCGGTGACCGCGAAGTACGGACCCGACATCGACGGCACCACCCCGACCCGGATGTGGGTGGCCGAGGCCAACGGTAGGTCGGTGGGGTTCGTCCAGGACTACCGAATCGGTGACTACCCCGAGTACGCCGTGCTCGGCCCCGACCCGGCCGCGATCGGCATCGACTACGCGATCGGCGACGTCGCCTGGACCGGCCGCGGCATCGGCACCCGTCTGGTCTGGGCCTGGATGCAACGCGCCCGACACCGGTTTCCCGAGGCGACGGCGTACTTCGCGGCGCCCGACCACCGCAACCGGGGCTCGCTGCGGATGCTGGCCAAGCTGGGCTTCACCGAAGGTCTGTGGTTCGACGAGCCGCAGGAGAACGGCACCGTCGACACGGTCGTCGGCTGCTCCCTCGACGTCCGTCGCGTCCTGGGATAGTGAGCCGCATGACCGCGACCACCGTCGAATCAGGCTTTCGACTGCCGCCCGGCCCTGTCGACCTCTCCACCATCGCCACCGACGACACTCCCGGATTCGACGGCGACAAGGCGGCCGGCGAGGCAGCTCTGGCCGAGCTCGGTCCCGAGCTCGCCGACGTGCAGGAGCGGCTCTTCGCCGAGCGCACGACCGGGTCGCCGCGGCGCATCCTGCTGGTGCTGCAGGGCATGGACACCTCCGGCAAGGGCGGGGTGCTGCGGCACACCGTCGGTCTGGTCGATCCGCAGGGGGTGAAGATCACCGCCTTCAAGGCGCCCACCGAGGAGGAGCTGCGCCACGACTTCCTGTGGCGGATCCGCCGGGCGGTCCCCGAGCCGGGGTACGTCGGCGTCTTCGATCGCTCGCACTACGAGGACGTGCTGATCGGTCGAGTGCACGCGCTCGCCGACGAGGCCGAGATCGAGCGCCGCTACGGCGCGATCAACGAGTTCGAGCAGGAGCTGCTCGCGGACGGCACCCAGATCGTCAAGTGCATGCTGCACATCTCGGCCGCGGAGCAGAAGGAGCGCCTGCTGGCCCGGCTGGACGACCCGACGAAGTACTGGAAGTTCAACCCTGGCGACGTCGACGAGCGCGCCCACTGGGCGTGCCTACCAGGAGGCGTACGAGATCGCCCTGGAGCGCACCAACACCGAGGTCGCGCCGTGGCACGTCGTTCCCAGCGACCGGAAGTGGTTCCGCAACCTCACCATCGCCCGGCTGCTGCTCGCTGGGCTGGAACGGATGAATCCGGTCTGGCCGGCGGCCGACTTCGACGTGGAGGAGCAGCGGGCCCGCCTGGTCAACGAGGTGCCGATCACGTGATCCCGACCGTGGGAGTCACCCGCTACGTCACGCCGCTCCGCGAGGGCGGCAGCCTGCCCGGGGTGGTGGAGGGCGACGACCTCGGCACCTACGTCTGCAAGTTCCGCGGCGCCGGGCAGGGCGTCCGCGTGCTGGTCGCTGAGGTGATCGTGGGTGAGCTGGCCCGGCGGATCGGCCTCAGCACGCCGCGGCTGGTCGCGCTCGAGCTCGACCCCGAGATCGCCCGCTACGAGGCCGACGAGGAGGTGCAGGACCTGCTCAACGCGAGCCCCGGCCTCAACCTCGGCATCGACTTCCTGCCGGGCTCGTTCGGCTTCGACGGCGACACCCCTGGTGGTGAGGCGGACGCCGCCAAGATCCTCTGGCTCGACGCGTTCTGCGCCAACGTCGACCGCACCTGGCGCAACCCCAACCTGCTGCTCTGGCACGGGCAGCTGTGGGTGATCGACCACGGCGCCGCGCTGTACTTCCACCACGGCTGGACGAACGGCGTGACCGACCCTGCGCGGTTCGCCCAGCAGCCCTGGGACCCGACCAACCACGTCCTCCTCGGCCGCGCGGCCGGCCTCGGTGAGGTCGACGCCGAGCTCGCCGGCCAGGTCGACGAGACGCTGCTGACTGAGGTCGTCGCGCTGGTGCCCGACAGCTGGCTGGAGCCGCGGCCGGGCGCGGAGACGCCCGACGCGGTGCGGGCGGCGTACGTCGCCTTCCTGACCGCCCGCCTGCAGACGCGTCAGTGGCTGCCGACGGTGGGAGCCCGATGAGGCTCGCCTACCAGTACGTCACCCTGCGCTGCGTCCCGCGCGTCGACCGCGAGGAGTTCGTCAACGTGGGCGTGGTGCTCTACTGCCACGCCACCGACTTCCTCAAGGCGGCCTGGCACGTCGACCCCGACCGGCTGCGCGCGCTCGACCCGCGCCTCGACGTCGACCAGGTCTGCGAGGCGCTCGCCTTCGTCGACCGGGTCTGCGCCGGCGACCCCGACGGCGGCGGAGCCGCGCAACAGCCGGTGAGCCAGCGCTTCGGGTTCCTCAAGGCCCCGCGCAGCACCATGCTCCAGCCCGGCCCCGTCCACGGCGGCCTCACCGAGGACCCCGAGCGCCAGCTCGAGCACCTCCTCCACACCTCGTCGGCTGAGATCCACGCTGACCCGTCGCCAAGTTGCGACGGGTCAGCCAAATCGCGCTGACCCGTCAGAAGATCTTCTGACGGGTCAGCGGAAAAGCGGTCAGACGGGGACGAGCTCGACGGCGCCTACGGCGTAGCGGGCCAGGATGGTGCGGGCCACCTCGGGGTGGGCGCCCAGCGGCTCGGAGACGGCGACGGCCCCGGCCTCGATGGCGAGCTCGGCCGCGCGGTCCGGGAGCAGGCCGGGGGCCAGGAAGAGCGAGCCGACCGCGATGTGGCGGCGACCCTCGGCCCGGAAGGCGCGCACGGCCTCACCGGTGGCCGGCGGTGCGCTCGAGGCGTACGCCGCGGTGACCGGCAGCTTGTGGTGGGTGCCCCACAGGCGCGCCAGGCGGGCGACGGCCTGGTTGGCGAGCGGGTCGCTGGTGCCGGCGGCGGCCAGCACCAGGGCGTCGAGCTCGCGGACCCGCGAGATCTTGAGCGCCTCGCGCAGGCGTTCGTCGAGCACCTCGAGGAAGCAGGTCTCGAGGCCGAGCACGGCGGTGGCCCGGATCCGCAGACCCTCGTGGCGGGCGATCGCCTCGGCGATCGCCTCGGGCACGTCGACGTTGGCGTGGTAGGCCTCGGTCAGCAGGAGCGGCACGACCACGATCTCGTCGAAGCCGGCCTTGACCAGCCGGTCGACGACCGCCTGGAAGTTGGGCTTCGCGAGCTCGAGGAACGCGCGCTCGACCCGCAGGTCGGGTCGCTGTTGCTTGACCTCGGCGATCAGTGCCGTGATCGTCCTTGCGGATCGTGGGTCACGACTTCCGTGGGCCAGGGCAATGAGTGCAGGAGCAGCCATCAGCGTGGCCTCCCTTCATGCGCGGCGGACTGGGTCCGCGGTGTTGCGTGGGTTGCGTCGACCACGCTGTCGACGATGAGGCGGGCGATCATGAGTGGATCCCGCACTCGGTCTTGTTGGTGCCGGCCCAGCGGCCGCTCCGCGGGTCGTCGCCAGGGGCGACCCGTCGGGTGCACGGCGCGCAGCCGATCGAGGGGTAGCCGTCGTAGACGAGCGGGTTGACCAGCACGCCGTTGTCGGCGATGTAGCGCTCCACCTGCTCGTCGGTCCACCGCGCGAGCGGCGAGACCTTGACCTTGCCCTTCTTGGCGTCCCAGCCGATGACCGGCGCGATCACGCGGTTGTGCGTCTCGGCGCGGCGCAGGCCGGTCGCCCAGGCGTCGAAGCCCGACAGCGCGTCGGCGAGCGGCTTGACCTTGCGCAGCGCGCAGCACAGGTCTGGGTCGGTCTTGTAGAGGTCCTTGCCGTACTCCGCGTCCTGCTCGGCCACGGACTGCACCGGCGTGATGCTGAGCATCTTGACGTTGAGGGTGGCCTCGACGGCGTCGCGGGTGCCGATCGTCTCGGCGAAGTGGTAGCCGGTGTCGAGGAAGACCACGTTGATGCCGGGCACCACCTTCGAGGCGACGTCGGCCAGCACCGCGTCGCCCATCGACGACGTGATGCAGAAGCGCTCGCCGAACGTGGCGGCAGCCCACTCGATGATGTGCTCGGCCGGAGCGAGCTCGAGCTCGGCACCCCAGTGCGAGACCAGCTCGCGCAGCTCCTCGGGGGAGCGACCCTCGGTCTCGGTGCCGCGGTACGCCGCAGCCGAGGTCGTGGTGGCGGCACTCATCGGGCACCTCCCGTCGGACGGACCAGACCGAGCATCTTCAGGGAGAAGGCGCGCAGGCACCAGCGGCACTCCCACGACCCGTGGGCGCCCTCGTGGGGCCACAGGTTCTCGTCACCGCAGTAGGGGCAGTGGAGGGGAATCGCGCGCTCGCTCATGTTGTGGCCAACGCCCTCTCGCCCCGGAGCAATTCCTCGTCGGCGCGGACGACCCACGTCGCGAAGCTCTCGCCGGCCTCGCGGTCGGACAGGTAGTTGGTCACCACGTTGGTGATGTAGTCGTCGAGCCCGGCGCTGGTCACCTTGTGGGCGCGCAGCTTGCGGCCGAAGTTGGCCTGCAGGCCGGTCGCGCCACCGAGGTGCACCTGGAAGCCCTCGACCTGCTCGCCGTCGGCCATCACCAGCTGGCCCTTGAGCCCGATGTCGGCGACCTGGGTGCGCGCGCAGGCGTTGGGGCAGCCGTTGACGTTGACGGTGATCGGGGTGTCGAGGTCGGGGAAGCGACGCTCGAGCTCGGCCACCAGGTCGCGGGCGCGCTCCTTGGTGTCGACGATCGCGAGCTTGCAGAACTCGATGCCGGTGCAGGCCATCGTGTTCTGCCGCCAGTTCGACGGGCGGGCCGAGAGGCCGATCTCGTCGAGGCGCGGCGATCAGCGGCTCGACCTGCGCCTCGTCGACGCCGATCAGCACGATCTTCTGGTACGGCGTCAGGCGGGCGCCGGCGACGCCGAACTCCGTCGATGGCGTCGGCGAGCTGCGAGCAGCAGGTTGCCGGAGATGCGACCCACGGTGGGTGCGACGCCGACGTAGAACTTGCCGTCCTTCTGCTCGTGTACGCCGACGTGGTCGCGGTGGCCGGTCGGGCGACGGGGGAGAGTCGCAGCTGACCAGCTTGCGGCCGAGGTACTCGTTCTCGAGCACCTCGCGGAACTTCTCCACGCCCCAGTCGGCGACCAGGAACTTCAGCCGGGCCCGCGACCGGAGCCGGCGATAGCCGTAGTCGCGGAAGATCGAGGCGACGCCTGCCCAGGCGTCGGCCACCTCGTCGAGCGGGATCCACACGCCGAGCTTGACCGCGAGCATCGGGTTGGTGGACAGGCCGCCGCCGACCCACAGGTCGAAGCCGGGGCCGTGCTCGGGGTGCACCGTGCCGACGAAGGAGACGTCGTTGATCTCGGGGGCCACGTCGTGGCTGGGGTGGCCGGTCAGCGCGGTCTTGAACTTGCGCGGCAGGTTGGAGAAGTCCGGGTTGCCGATGAAGCGCTCGAAGATCTCCTCGAGCGCCTTGGTGCCGTCGATGATCTCGTCCTTGGCGACGCCGGCGACGGGGGAGCCGAGGAAGGGCCGCGGGCGAGTCGCCGCAGGCCTCGGTGCTGCTCAGCCCGGAGGCGTCGAGCCGGTCCCAGATCTCCGGCACGTCCTCGATCCGGATCCAGTGGAACTGGATGTTCTCGCGGTCGGTGACGTCGGCGGTGTCACGGGCGAAGTCGACGCCGATGCTGCCGAGGGCACGCACGGCCTCGCTCGACAGCAGGCGGCCGTCGGAGCGGACGCGGAGCATGAAGTACTCGTCGTCCAGCTCCTCCTCCTCGAGCATCGCGGTCTTGCCGCCGTCGAAGCCGGGAGCGCGCTGGGTGTAGAGGCCCATCCACCGGAACCGGCCGCGCAGGTCGGCCGGGTCGATCGAGGCGAAGCCGCGCTTGGAGTAGATGTTGAGGATGCGGGCCCGCACGTTGAGCGGGTCGTCGTCCTTCTTGGACTGCTCGTTCTTGTTCAGCGGCTCGGTGTAGCCGAGCGACCACTGACCCTCGGCGCGCTTGGGGCGCGGGATCTCGGTGTGGGCTGCCGGCTGTGACTGGAAGCGCAGGTCGGGCATGGAAGACTGGTCCTTCGCTGAGAGCCGCGCGCAACGCTGGACGCGGAAGTCTGAACGGGCTGATGGAGGCGGTTCAGCGGGGCCAACAGATCATGCTGCGGGTGCGCATGAGGTCCACGTGGCGCCGTACCACGAGGTGCGCATGCGTTGCAGCACTGATCATGTCAAGCAGTCTCACGGGCCGGACACCGCTCTCACAAGCTGAAATCCCATGATGCGAGATGCCTCGCCACCATGTGAGACGACGTTAGTCGCTCTACACGAGGGAATCGGGCCCAATGCGGCCCACGTCACATCGCGAGGCACCCTCCGACGGGCCGACCCTCCGAACTAGTCTGTGCGCCATGAGCGACTCCTCCTCTCTCGCCGGCCTGACCAGCTCCGCCTACCAGCAGGCCCTCGAGGTGATCGCCTCGGTGGAGCCGCGGATCGCGGACGCGACCCGGCAGGAGCTGGCCGACCAGCGGGCCTCGCTCAAGCTGATCGCCAGCGAGAACTACGCCTCGCCGGCGGTGCTGCTGACCATGGGCACCTGGTTCAGCGACAAGTACGCCGAGGGCACGGTCGGCCACCGCTTCTACGCCGGCTGCCAGAACGTCGACACCGTGGAGGCGCTGGCCGCCGAGCACGCGCGTGAGCTGTTCGGCGCGCCGTACGCCTATGCGCAGCCGCACTCCGGCATCGACGCCAACCTGGTGGCGTTCTGGTCGATCCTGGCCCACCGGGTCGAGAGCCCGTGGCTGGAGAAGGCCGGCAAGAAGAACGTCAACGAGCTCACCGACGAGAACTGGGAGGAGCTGCGCCACGAGTTCGGCAACCAGCGCCTGCTCGGCATGGCGCTCGACGCCGGTGGCCACCTCACCCACGGTTTCCGCCCCAACATCAGCGGCAAGATGTTCCACCAGCAGCAGTACGGCACCGACCCCGAGACCGGCCTGCTCGACTACGACGTGGTGGCCGCCAAGGCCCGCGAGTTCAAGCCGATGGTGCTGGTCGCCGGCTACTCGGCGTACCCGCGGCGGGTCAACTTCGCCAAGATGCGCGAGATCGCCGACGAGGTCGGCGCGACGCTGATGGTCGACATGGCCCACTTCGCCGGACTGGTCGCCGGCAAGGTGTTCACCGGCGACGAGGACCCGGTGCCGCACGCGCACATCACCACCACCACCACCCACAAGTCGCTGCGCGGCCCGCGCGGTGGCCTGGTGCTCGCGCAGGAGGAGTACGCCGCGGACGTCGACCGCGGCTGCCCGATGGTGCTCGGCGGCCCGCTGTCGCACGTGATGGCCGCCAAGGCCGTCGCGCTGGCGGAGGCCCGCCAGCCGTCGTTCCAGACCTACGCGCAGGCCATCGCCGACAACGCCAAGTCGCTGGCCGACGGCTTCCTCAAGCGCGACGCCACGCTCGTCACCGGCGGCACCGACAACCACATCGTGCTGCTCGACGTGTCGTCCTTCGGCCTCACCGGCCGCCAGGCCGAGTCGGCGCTGCTCGACGCCGGCGTGGTCACCAACCGCAACTCGGTGCCGTCCGACGCCAACGGCGCCTGGTACACCTCCGGCATCCGCCTCGGCACGCCGGCGCTGACCACCCGCGGCTTCGGGCACGACGAGTTCGACAACGTCGCCGAGCTGATCGTGCAGGTGCTCTCCAACACCCAGCCCGGCACCAACAAGGCGGGCGCGCCGTCGAAGGCGACGTACACGCTGGCCGACGGCGTGGCCGACAAGGTCAAGGACGCCTCGGCCGAGATGCTCGACAAGCACCCGCTCTACCCAGGGCTCGAGCTCAGCTAGTTTCGTCCAGCAGGTCGAGGCTGTACCTGGCGATCGCGGCCCGCTCCTTGCTGATCTGCACGAGCTCCGGGAGTCGGTGGGGCGTCCAGGAACTCCACCGGCAGCGTCGACAGTCCGGTGAAGATCAGCAGGTGAAGCGCGTGCGCCCGGCGTACGACCGCCTCCGGCACGTCGCTGCCCTCGGCCCGCAGCCCCTCGACGTACGCCGCGAGGCTGGCCTCGTCTCGCTCGCGGAGGTCGTCGCTGCTGCGCCGGCCGATCTGGACGTCGCCCACCAGCAGCTGGCCAAGGTCGAACCCGATCGGCAGCGGCTTCCAGAAGCCGAAGTCGATCAGCACGAAGTCGGGGGAGTCGGCGACCACCAGCAGGTTGTTGGGGCAGGCGTCACCGTGCCCGGTGCCGATCGGGCACTGCGCCAGCTCCTCGGTGTAGTCGTGGACCCGGTCGGCCGCCTCGACCAGGCGGGTCGCGGAGGCCAGCGTCGAAGGCGGGCGCGACGATCGGGTGCTGCCAAACGTCGTCGTTGCGCAGCACCGGCAGCACCTGGTGGGTCAGCCGTCCGAACAGGTAGTGCCGCACGTCCCACTCGTGGCCGCCGACATCGGCGAAGGGGCGGATCGTGGGGCTCGCGGCCAGCCGGCCGAGCAGGTACGCCGCTCGGGTGAACCGCGCCAGGTCCCACTCGACGTCCTCGGCCGGGACCACCTCGAGCCAGATCGCCGCAGCCTTCTCGTCGAGGTCGAAGACGCCGAGAGCCCGCGGCATGGAGAGGCCGTCCGGCAGGTGCTGCGCGACGTCGGATCGGTAGAGGAGGGGCTCTGTCCGCCACGGCACCCCGGCCTCGGCCAACTCGCGGATCTCTTCCGGCACCTCCGCGAAGAACGGGGAGCGGCTCCAGGACTGCACGTGCTTGACGAAGAGCTCGTACTCCGTGACTCCTGCCGGCGTGTCCGCCCGGCCGCGCACCCAGTAGCGGCCGGCGGTCGTGATCGCAGGCAGGTCGTAGTCGACCGTCACGGCGACCGAGTCGAGCACGGTCACCTCCGCGGGGTCGTGACCGAGGAGCGCCGCGACCATGGTGGTGAGCTCGTCGTCGGACACGTCGGCGAGGCCGAGGGCGGTGCGGTCATGCATGGAGCTCCTCCAGCTGTACTCCATCTCGGGTCTGCCGCTTCCGCCGTACCGCGGGCTCCGGTCGACGGAGCCGAGGTCGGCCAGGTGCTCGAGGTAGCGGCGCACCGTCACCCGCGAGGCGCCGACCACCTCGGCCACCTCGGACGCGGACAGTCCCGCGCCGGCGTCGCGCAGCGCCTTGGTCACGTCGCGAAGTGTCTCCTGGCTCATCCCCTTCGGCAACGGGGTTCCGCCGGCGCGGAGCGAGCCGAGCATCTGGTCGACCTCGTCCTGGGCCAGCTCCGCCGGTCCGTCGTGCAGGCGGGCGCGGTATGCGGCGTACTGCTCGAGCTTGCCGCGGAAGGTGGCGTAGGTGAACGGCTTGAGGAGGTAGAGCACGACGCCCTGCGCGACGGCATGACGGACGACGTCGGCGTCGCGGGCCGAGGTGACGGCGATGACGTCGACGAGGTGACCGGCGGCGCGCAGCTTCTGCACCAGCGCCAGTCCGTGGCCGTCGGGCAGGTGCAGGTCGAGCAGCACCAGGTCGACCTCGTTGGCATTGAGGAACCGGGCCGCGTCGCCGGCGGATCGGGCGACCCCGGCGAGCTCGAAGCCCGCCGTGCGTTCGACGTACGCCGCGTGCGCCTCTGCGGTCAGCTGCTCGTCCTCGACGACGAGCACCCGCACGTTCATCGCAGCGTCACCGTGAGCTCGGCGCCGCCCAGCTCGGACGTGCCGATGCTGACCTCACCACCGTGGCGCCGAGCGACCTGGTTGACCAGCGCCAGCCCGACTCCTCGGCCGGTCGCCCCGGTGGCCTTGGTGGTCCAACCGCGCTCGAGCGCCTGGGTGGCGTCGGCCCCCGTGAGACCGGCGCCGCTGTCGCCGACCGCGACGGTCGTGGTGCCGGCGTCGGTGGTCAGCCGCACCAGCACCCGGCGCTCGTCGCGCCCGGCGACCGCGTCGAAGGCGTTGTCGAGCAGGTTGCCGAGCACGGTGACCAGGTCGCGGGCGGGCAGGTCGCCCTCGGCGAGCTCACCCTCGATGTCGAGCTCGATGCCGCGCTCGGCTGCCTCGGCCGACTTGCCCAGCAGCAGCGCGGCGACGATCGGGTCGCCGACGGCGTCGACGACCCGGTCGGTCAGGCGCTGGCCCACCTGGAGCTCCTCGGTGGCGAACTCGATGGCCTGCTCCGGGCGACCCATCTCGATGAGCGACACCACCGTGTGCAGGCGGTTGGCGGCCTCGTGGGTCTGGGCCCGCAGCGACTCGGTCAGGCCACGCACCACGTCGAGCTCGCCGGTCACCGACTGGAGCTCGGTGTGGTCGCGCAGCGTGACCACGGCACCGACCTCGCGGCCTCCCCACGACGCCGGCGCCGAGCTCACCACCAGGGCGCGCTCGCCCGCCAGGTAGATGTCGTCGGGCGCGGCGGTGCGTCCTTGCGCGGCCGCGACCAGCCCGGGAGCGAGGCCGAGGCTGTCGAGTCGCCGCCCGACGACGTCGTCGGGCAGGTCGAGCAGCCGCCGCGCCTCGTCGTTGACCAGCTGGACGCGGCCGTCCGTCGTCGAGCAGCAGCAGTCCCTCGCGCACCGCGTGCAAGACCGCCGAGTAGTACTCGTACATCCGGGTGATCTCGAGCTCGCCCATCCCGTGCGTCTGGCGCCGCAGCCGCCGGCTCACCAGCCAGGCACCCAGCAGGCCGACGGCGAGCACGGCCAGTGCGGAGAGCGCGATCGGCAGCAGGTCGCCGCGGAGCTGCCGGTCGATCGCCTCGACCGTGATGCCGACGGAGACCAGGGCCACCACCTCGTCGCCGTCGAACACCGGCACCACCGCCCGCATCGACGGGCCGAGGGTGCCGGCGAACTCCTGGGTGAAGACCTTGCCGTCCGGGGCGCCCCCGAGGTCGCCGACGAACGTCTTCCCGATGTTGTCGGGATTCGGGTGGGTGTAGCGGATCCGGTCGAGGCCCATCACCACGACGAAGTCGACGGTCGGTGTCCGAGCGGACGTCCTCGGCGTACGGCTGCAGCGGTCGACCGACGGGTCATCGGCTGGCGAGCGCCGTCAGGACGGCGGGGGAGTCGGCGACGGTCTCGGCGACGGCGACGGCCCGCTCGGTGGCCGCCTCGCGCGCGTCGCGCCGGGCGTCGTACGCCGCCAGCGCGAGCGAGGCGACCACGAGCACCAGCACCACGCCGACCTGCAGCACCAGGATCTGTCGCGCCACGGAGGTGTCCCTGGAGCGGCGGTCGGCCATGGCGCGCATTGTGCCGCAGTGACGGCGACCACAACGACCAGAACGGTGACCCGGGTCACATGCTGTCCGAGAGTCCAGGTACCGCCGGGAGCCACCGGCCGAGCCTGGAGGAACCATGAGCAGCAGCAATCACAGCAGTACGGCGCCAGTCGCCGCCGCGCAACCGCACCCACTACCTCTACCTGGCGGTCATCGTGGCCGTCGCCCTCGGCATCGGTGTCGGCCTCGTCGCGCCGAGCTTCGCGGTCGAGCTCAAGCCCCTCGGCCAGGGCTTCGTGGCCCTGATCAAGATGATGATCCAGCCGGTCATCTTCTGCACGATCGTGCTGGGCGTCGGATCCGTCGCCAGTGCCGCCAGGGTCGGCAAGGTCGGCGGACTCGCCCTCGCCTACTTCATCACCATGTCGACGTTCGCGCTCGCGATCGGGCTCGTCGTCGGCAACATCATCCAGCCCGGCAGCGGGCTGCACCTCACCGCCGAGGCCACGGAGGTCGGCCGGGAGCAGGCAGCGGCCGGGCACGGCAGCACCACGGAGTTCCTGCTCGGCATCATCCCGACGTCGATGGTGAGCGGCCTGACGTCCGGCGAGGTGCTGCAGACCCTTCTGGTCGCGCTCCTGGTCGGCTTCGCGCTGCAGCAGATGGGCCGCTCCGGAGAGCCGATCCTGCGTGGCGTCGGCCACGTCCAGCGGGTCGTTTTCCGGGTGCTCGGGATGGTCATGTGGGCCGCGCCCATCGGAGCCTTCGGCGCGATCGCCGCCGTCGTCGGCGAGACCGGGGTCGATGCCCTCAAGGACCTGGCGCTGCTGATGGGCGCCTTCTACGTCACCTGCTTCCTCTTCGTGGTCGTCATCCTGGGCGGCCTGCTCAAGCTGGTCACCGGCGTGAACCTGTTCTCGCTGCTGCGCTACCTGGGCCGCGAGTACCTGCTGATCGTCTCGACCTCGTCGTCCGAGTCGGCGCTGCCGCGGCTGATCGCCAAGATGGAGCACGCAGGCGTCGACAAGCCGACGGTCGGCGTCGTCGTACCGACGGGCTACTCCTTCAACCTCGACGGCACCGCGATCTACCTGACCATGGCTTCGCTGTTCATCGCCGAGGCGATGGGCGCACCGCTCTCGATCGGTGAGCAGATCTCGCTGCTGCTGTTCATGATGATCGCCTCGAAGGGCGCCGCCGGTGTCACCGGAGCGGGCATGGCCACGCTGGCGGGAGGTTTGAGCTCCCACCGGCCCGAGCTGGTCGACGGTGTCGGCTTGATCGTCGGCATCGACCGCTTCATGTCCGAGGCCCGGGCGGTCACCAACTTCTCCGGCAACGCGGTCGCCACCATCCTGGTCGGCCACTGGACCGGCGGGCTGGACCGAGCGAAGCTCGACAGCGTGCTCGCGGGGGAGGACCCGTTCGACGAGACCACGATGCTCGACGCGGACGAGGAGGTCTCGCCAGAGGTGCTCGCCGAGCTCGAGGCCAAGAAGACCGAGCCCGCGCCCGTCGGGGTCACGGTCTAGGTCACTCGAAGACGCAGAACTCGTTGCCCTCGGGGTCCGCGAGCGTCACCCAGCGCGGCATCTCCCACAGCCGCGTGGCGCCATGGGCCTCGAGGTCAGCAGCTTTTCCGCGTACGTCCCAGTGGATCCGGTTCTTCACGGTCTTTGGCTCGGGCACGGGTACGAAGTCGATGGTCAGCACCTCGTCGGGCGTGGCGTGCTCGAGCGTCCACCACGGTCCTTGCTCCCAGGAGCGGGGCTTGACATCGAAGACCTCGCCCCACCAGGCGGCGGTCGCCTGGGGGTCTGCGGAGTCGACGACGATGCCGTGCAGCTTGAACGCCGGTGGCTCGTCGCGCAGGAAGGCGCAGAACACCCCGCCCTCCGGGTCGAGCATCTGGGTCCACTTGAAGCCGCTCTCCTCCGCGGGGAGCAGCACCGTGGCGCCGCGGGCCGTGAGCTCGTCGATGCTGGCGGCGTAGATGTCGAGATGGATCCGGTGCTTGACCGCGATCGGCTCGGGCACCTGGCACATGGCGATCGACTGGTACTCGTACTTGCCCACCACGTTGCCGAGGCCGCCGGCGTCCGGACGGAAGTCTGACCCGATGGTCTCCGCCCAGAAGCGACCGAGGGTGTCGTCGCCGTCGGTGTCCATGCAGAGCTCGAGAAACGTCGCGATGGCCATGGGCCGACTCTAAACGCCTCCACCCCGAGGTCCCGCCCGTACGCCACGCCGCCGATACCGTGTGCGCATGACGGCGGAGACCGAGGGCACCGCCGCGACCGACCCGCCGACAACGGTCTTCGAGCGGTTCACGCACACGCTGTGGCGGCTGATCGTCACCACGGTCGGGTCCTGTCTTCGCTACCGCGTCGCCGGGCTCGCCGCGGAGGCGGCGTTCTTCGCCGTTCTGTCGGTGCCGCCGCTGATCTTCGCGATGGCGGGCGCGATCGGCTACGTCTCCAGCCAGTTCAGTGCGGCGCAGGTCGGCGAGGTGCGGGACGCGATCATCGACATGGCCTCGCAGTTCCTGACCGACAAGTCCGTCAACCAGATCATCGAGCCGACCATCGACAACGTGCTCGATGGTGGGCGCTTCGACGTCATCTCGCTCGGCTTCGTGCTGGCGCTGTGGTCGGGCTCGCGGGCGCTGAACGTCTTCGTCGACACCATCACGATCATGCACGGGCTCGGCGGGCACCGCGGGATCGTGAAGACCCGGGCGCTGTCGTTCGCGCTCTACCTCCTGGCGATGATCACCGGCATCGTCTCGCTGCCGCTGGTCGTCGCGGGCCCACGCCTGGTCGACCGGGCGCTGCCCGAGCGCTTCGACTTCCTGATGACCTTCTACTGGCCGCTCGTGATCGTGATCTGCATCTGCTTCCTGGCCACGCTCTACCACGTGTCGGTGCCGGTGCGGACCAACTGGAGTTTCAACCTGCCGGGTGCCGTCTTCTCCCTGGTCGCCTGGATCCTCGGGTCCTTCCTCCTGCGCTGGATCCTGACCGTCACCGCCGCCGACTCCGCGCTCGATCTACGGTCCGCTGGCGGCTCCGATCGCCATCCTGCTGTGGCTCTACATCCTGGCCATCGCGGTGCTGATCGGGGCGGCCGTCAACGCCGCCTTCGACACAGTCTTCCCGCAGAAGAACACCACCCGCGCCCGGGCGGAGCTGGTCGCCAGGCTGCGCGCGACTGTCACCAACCGCATCGGACGTTCGGATCCCGATCCTGACCCCGCCGACGGCCCTGACGGGAAGTAGGCGCCCGGTCAACTAGATTCCGCTCGTGCCCGACCAACACCTCGACCCGGCGGAGGGCCGCATCCTCGGCCGGCTGTCGTTGCCGGACCGGAACCGGTCGCCCTGGTGGGAGCTGGGCCGCCGGCTGCTGATGGCGATGTCGGTGCTCGTCGGCACGGTGCTGCTGGTCTACATCGACCGTGACGGCTACATCGACGGCAACGACCCGACCAACACGATCAGCTGGATCGATGCGATCTACTACACGACCGTCACCCTGAGCACGACCGGCTACGGCGACATCGCTCCGGTCGAGGACCGAGCCCGGTTGATCAACGCGTTCATCATCACCCCGGCCCGCATCGCGTTCCTGGTGCTGCTGATCGGCACCACCCTCGAGGTGCTCGCCTCGCAGGGCCGCGAGATGTTCCGCGTCGCTCGTTGGAGGAAGAACATGGACCACCACATCGTCGTCGTCGGCTACGGCACCAAGGGCCGCAGCGCCGTCGAGACCCTGATCGGCAACGGGCTCCCGAAGGAGTCGATCGTGATCGTCGACCCCAATGCCACGGCGATGCAGGACGCCCACGCCGACGGGCTGGCCGTGGTGACCGGAGACGCGACCCGACGCGAGGTGCTGCGCCGGGCCGGTGTCGCGCAGGCCGACCAGGTGATCATCACGACCGACCGCGACGACTCCAACGTGCTCGCCACCCTGACCGTGCGTCAGCTGAACCCGGATGCCTGGATCGTCGCCGCGGTGCGCGAGCAGGAGAACGCGCCGCTGATGAAGCAGTCTGGCGCCAACTCGGTGATCACCTCCTCCGACGCGGTCGGGCGGCTGCTCGGGCTCTCGTCGCTGTCGCCGACGCTCGGCCAGGTGATGGAGGACCTGCTGACCTACGGCGAGGGGCTCGAGGTCGCCGAGCGCGACCTGCTGGTCTCCGAGGTGGGCAAGCAGCCGCAGTCGCTGCCCGACCAGGTGATCGCGGTCGTCCGCGACGAGAAGGTCTACCGCTACTTCGACCCCGTCGTGACGCTGCTGGCGCGCGGTGACCGGCTCGTCGTCGTACGACCGGCGAAGGAGCTGCCGTGGGCACCGCGGCCGGGCACCCACAACGAGGACATCGCGGACGACGAGGACTGACTAGACTCGAACACATGTTCGAACATGTGTCATCCTAGGTCGCGTGGGCGGTGGCTGGGGCAAGCAGGGGAGCGGGATCCCGTTGTCGGAACGGGTGCGCGGTGGCGCGGTCCGGGAGACGTCCCTGCCGACCTGCCCGACCCGGCACTGCTGGGTGAGCGGCGCGGTCGACGATCACGGCGTCAAGCGCCCCGGTCTGCTCGTCGAATGGCGGCAGGTCGGCACCAGCTGGGAGGGCCGGGTCGTGTACGCCGCCAACCTGCGTCCGGGGGAGTGGTGCTTGGTCGAGGAGTGGCTTCCGGCCCCGCTGCTCAGTCCGCTGTAGAGGTCTGGTGGACCGGGATTGCCTTGACGCCGGGTAACGGGTAGGTAGAACGGGCTAGAACCCGTAGTCCGGACGGGTGATTTCGGGCACGAGGGCGCTTGCCCTACCGGCGTGCGGCGCTAGTCTTTTCCTACTGAACCGCTGGTGACCCGAGACGCCAGCGGTTCGGTCTATTTCCGGGCAAGTTGCGCATAGGGTTCGGCGTATGTCCGACTCCCCAGGTGCCTCCGCCGAGCAAGGCGACACCCGCACGATGTTCGAGCGGTTCGTCGAACGAGCACACCGACACGTGAGCCAAGCGCCGTTCTTCTTCGTCTGCCTGGGCCTCGTGGTCGTCTGGCTGGTCAGCGTGCCGTTGTGGACGGACCTCAAGTCCTGGCAGGTGGCGATCCACACCGTCGGGACGGTCGTCTCGCTGTTGCTCCTGGTGCTGCTCGAGAACTCCGGCCGCCGGGCGGAGGAGGCGGCTCAGGAGAAGCTGAACGTCCTCGCCGAGGCACTGTCGGACCTGATGGCCTCACAGGCCAGGCAGGACCCGGGGCTCGAGGAGGCCGTGGTCCGGCTCCGCGACGCAGTCGGGCTCGAGGAGCGTCACTGAGCAGAACGGTCGGCCACCAGCAGGTGGAAGCCTCGCTGGTCGTCACCGACCCGCTGGTCGATGGGGTCGTCGAAGCCGGCGCCTCGGAGCAGGCGCATCAGCTCGTCGATCGGACGGATCGTGAAACCATGGGCGGTGACAGGCATGTCGGCCATCGCCTCCGGGTCGCCCACTCCGATCACGGCCCTCCCGGTCGGTCGCGCACCCGGGCGATCTCGCCGAACGCCCGCTCCAGGTCCGCCACGAAGTACACGGTGTTGACGGTGATCACGGCGTCCAGGGACTCGTCCGGCAGCGGCAGGTCCACCAGGTCGCCTGAGTGGAGGGTCAGCCTCCCACCGACGATGTCCTCGCTGAACTTTCGCCTGCCCATCGCCAGCATGGTCTCGGAGAAGTCGACGCCGTGGATGTGACCGCCTGCGCCCACGCGATCGAGCAGCGGACGGAGACCGACGCCGCCGCCGAAACCGATGTCAGCAGCCGTCTGACCGGGCTCGAGCCCGGTGGCCTCCACGGCTGCCAGCACCGCTGACTGGTTGCCCCGGTTGAGGCCGCGCGCAGTGAGCCGACCGCGCAACCCCTGCGGCTGCCGCAGCTGCCGGGCCATGCCGGCCATCATCCTGTCGCGGACTCCCATGGCAGCACCGTGTCATGAAAAGGTCGGTGGCGCGTACGGGGCCGGGCCCGCCAGTCGGGTGACCAACGATCCCGGCCACGGCTACCCGATAGCGGACCTCGAACTCGACCAGCCGGAGCGCGAAGATCACGACGACGATGGCGCGAGGATCGCCCACACACCGGGAAGAAGCCGATGCCGACGCGGGCCCAGAGTCCGAAGCGGACCGTGGGGGGCTTTGAGCGCGAGGATGCCCAGGGCGGGAAACCGCTCCGTCACCGTGGGGGGTAGGCGACGGAGCGGCCCTACACCACACTAGCTCCCATTTAGGCAAGCCTTCCCAAAACCGCCCCGCCATCCTCGGGAGGTTGGCGGGGCGGCGATATCGAGAACGGGGGCAGCGGCGTCCCCAAGGTCGATGGACCCAGTATTACTCGTACCCCCGAACTTTGACAGAAGAATCGGGGCTACCTTCCTGCGAAGGTCGTATCTCACGGCGGTCAGCCGAACCGCGAGGCGCGGGAGACCGCGACTTCTGTGGTCTGGCGGCCAGGTCGGGAACCGAGGCGTTGAGATCGTCAGGCTGCGAAGACCGGGGCCAACGCTCTTCGCTCTGTGCCCGAGCCCGGTTCACGCCCCGGGAACGAATCTCGCGGGCGGCGGGCCGAGCGTCGCGCGGATCGGTGTTACCACACTGACTTCGTTGAGGTTCGAGAAGTCAGGAGTCCGGGCTGTGACATGGATGAGCGCGAATCCGGTAGAGCACTGGCGGAGCCTCACCCCTCGGCGCGGACGGCGAAAGTGCGCTCGTGGTGAGCGGTACACCACTCAACGGGACACCGCGACTGCATCGGATATCTCGCCGGGCTCTTGGTAACGATTGGGAACTCTCCAGTTTGGGGGCAAAGACCTCGGGGGACCGAACGAAGGAAGCCACCAGCACGTTGATCAGGTGGACGGAGCCCAAGCAACGAGGCACCACATGACTGATCCACAGCAGGGGGCCGATGACGGCCGGTCTGAGCACCCGGACGCGCGTGGCGAGTCGCTGACTCGCACCACTGTCGATAGCTCCTCGACCTGTAGCGAGGAGCTAGGACAGCTGCTCGAATCCGTCGCTCTGGGTAACGGGGATGCCTTCGCATCTCTTTACGCACTGACCGCGCCAAGGGTGTACGGCCTCGCTCTCAAGGTCCTGCGTAACCCGGTCCATGCCGAAGAGGTCGCTCAGGAGGTCTACCTCGAGGTCTGGTGCAAGAGCACCCGATTCGAAGCGGACCGCGGGACCGGCCTCGCTTGGATCATGCGACTCGTGCACGGCAGAGCGGTTGACCGGGTGCGCGCGGAGCGGACACGGCAGGGTCGCGAGGAGGTCTATCACCGCAAGGAGACCCCCATCCCGCCAGCGATGTGCGATCCCGTTCACGATGTCGTCTCCGAATCCATCGAGGCACGACGAGTTCGCTATGCCCTCACGAACCTCTCACCGCTTCGTCGCGAGGCCGTCGAGTTGGCTTTCTTGGGTGGCTACACCTACCCCGAAGTTGCGGTACTGCTCCACGTGCCCAAGAGCACCGCCAAGACCCGGATCCGGTCTGGCCTGCATGAGCTCCGCGACCTCCTGGAGACAGCCCCGTGATGTGGCCCGAATTGGCCGCTGGTGGCCGCCCAGGTTCTGGGAAACGAAAACGCAGCGAGCAGCAAGAAGCTCGCTTGCCCAGATCAGGGTCGACTCGTGATGGTGGGCGTTACTGGGTTTGAACCAGTGACCTCTTCCGTGTCAGGGAAGCGCGCTACCGCTGCGCCAAACGCCCGTGCTGTGAAGTTGTGGGTGTCGCTGTCATTGCGTGGAGGTGGGTACGGGATTTGAACCCGTGTACACGGATTTGCAGTCCGTTGCCTCGCCTCTCGGCCAACCCACCGCGGAGGCCCGGCCGTGACAGTGACCTCTCCGAGCGGACAACGAGACTCGAACTCGCGACCTCAACCTTGGCAAGGTTGCGCTCTACCAACTGAGCTATGTCCGCACACAACATCCGGTCCGCCCGAAGGCCTCCCTGACGTGCGTGAGAACCCTAGCCGATGCCGATTGGCTCGCCAAAACGGGTAACGACCAGCGCGTCGGCCGCGCATCGTGACCTGCCTAGAGTGACGCCATGCGCGCCTGGATCGACGGAGACCTGTTGTCCGACCCGAGCGGGCCGGCGGTGTCGGTGATCGACCACGGGCTCACCGTGGGAGATGGCGTCTTCGAGGCGATCAAGGTGGTGCGCGGGCAGCCGTTCGCGCTCGACCGGCACCTGGAGCGGTTGACGGCTTCCGCCGCAGGATTGGGGCTGCCGCCGGTCGACTTGAAGGCGGTACGCCGCGGGGTGGCAGCGGTGCTGGACGGACAGGACCTGGCACTGGGCCGGATCCGGATCACCGTGACCGGCGGGCCGGCGCCGCTCGGCTCCGGGCGCGGCGACCACCCGCCGACGCTGATTGTGGTGGCCGCGCCGATGGATCCGGCGCCAGCGGCGGCTCGGGTCGCGACCGTGCCGTGGCCACGCAACGAGCGCGGGGCCCTAGCGGGCCTCAAGACCACGTCGTACGCCGAAAACGTCGTGGCCCTCGCCGAGGCCAAGCGGCGGGGAGCGGGGGAGGCGATCTTCGCGAACCTTGCGGGCCATCTCTGCGAAGGCACTGGGTCGAACGTCTTCTACGTCATCGACGGCGAGCTCCGCACGCCCACCCTGGCTAGCGGCTGTCTGGCAGGGGTGACGCGCGCGCTGGTGCTCGAGTGGTACGGCGGGCGCGAGGTCGACGAGCCGATCGAGACGCTTCAGGACGCGAGCGAGATCTTCCTCGCCTCGACCACCCGAGACGTCCAGCCGGTGAGCCACTGGGACGACCGTGAGCTGCCGGTGCCGGGTCCCCTGACGCAGGAGGCGATGCACGCCTGGCGCGGCCGGGAGCCCGAGCTCCTTGGCCGCTGAACCGGCCGCGTCAGGGAATCGTGAGCAGTGAGTCGACGAGCTGATCGAGATCGATCCGCTCGTTCTCCCTGCCAGGAGGCACTGCCTCCCAGGTCCGACCAAGAAAGCGCTGCAGGTCGGAAGTTCGTGCGGAGGTGATCAGACGTCCCTCCGGGGAATGGAAATCCATGCAGACGACCGCACACAAGTCGTCGTCGATGCCCGGCCAGAGCCGGATGTCGCCCTCGCCCGCCGGCTCCGTCAGGCCCCGCTGGAGCAGCGACCGGGCTACCGCCCAGCGCACGTCACCGGCCGGGATGTGGAACGTGAGCCACACGGCGTACGGGTCACCGGGGGAGTAGCCGAAGGAAGCCATGAAGATCATCGGACGCCCGAGCTCGTCGAGGCACTGCAGGGCAATGTCCTGAGTGACCGTGGAGGACACGGGTCGCTGCGTCATGGAGTTCCTTGTCCGAGATGAGCGGAGTCGCTGAGATGGGGGCCTATCTCAGGTACTGACGCCGCGAACGCCGAAAAGGTTGCCTCGATCGCCGAAGAATTTTGGCGAATGTGAGTCGGGCTCACCCATGCGTTAGAGTCTGCGACCGCATCCAAAGGATGAAATTGAGGGCGATTGGCGCAGTGGTAGCGCGCTTCGTTCACACCGAAGAGGTCACTGGTTCGAACCCAGTATCGCCCACCCTCAGCTTCGCGCCAGAGCGCGCTACCAAGTAGCGCGGCTCTGTCGTTCGCACCGAAGAGGTCACTGGTTCGGACCCCGTATCGCCCACCCTCAGTCACCAGAATCCTGATCGCCCGAACGTCCAGTTCTGGGTAGAACGAGCCCTTCGCGAGCGGCGGCGGCGGCAACGACCGGCTCAAGGGTGGGAACGGTGCCGACCGCATCTTCGGCGGCAGCGGCCGCGACACCCTGGATGGTGGTCCCGGCCGCGACGTGCTCGCAGGCGGACCCGGCAAGGACACCGCAACCAGCTAGCCGCCGCATGCCCCGGTGCCGCTCGGGGCACCGGGCAGGATGACCATGGGGCAGACGGGCGCGTCGGCGACGGTGGTGACCCCCGCCCACGACCACGCCTGGGAGCTGCGCGGGGTGGAGTTCACCGATGGTGTCTCCGTGCAGGAGTTCGTCTGCCACGACTGCGCCGAGGTCTGGTTCCGCTAGAGCTCGACGCTGACCCGGGCGTCGATGCCGCTGGGGTGCTCGCGGCCGCGGATGTGCACCTGGTGGCGGGTCGCAGTCGCGCGATAGAGCCGGAGGTCTCCGGCGTCGCTCAGCTCCTCCGGGGTGAACGGTCGGGTGCCCGGCCCGGTGGTGGCGAAGGCGATGGCGCACTGCTCCGGCAGGTCGGCCTCCGCGATCTGCTCGGCCGTCGCGTCGACGTACACCGCCTGGTTGCCCTGGGTGGGCAGGAGCGTCGAGTTGAAGATCACGAACGAGACCTCGCCTCGGGCGTCGACGTTGCGCGAGTGCTGGGCGTCGGGGGAGGAGACCCAGTAGAACGCCCGGTAGTCGACGTGGTTGTAGTAGACCGGCGAGACGCGCGGCCGGCCGTCGTCCTCCGTCGTGCCGAGGACCAGGTAGCGGTTCGAGTCGATGACGTTGCGGGCCATCTGTGCGAGTTCGTCCATGCACGGGTGGACCCGACCGCGGGCGGCGTACTCATCGGAGCCGACCGTTCGAAGGGCCAGCGCCCGGCAGTTCTCTGTCCTAGGATCCGTCTCAGCGTTGTGGTTCTTCCGCTCGGGACCGATGCGAGGAGCTCGAGGATGGTCGCGAATGGGGGCCGCAGCATGCGGCTCCGTCTTGTCCAGGGCCTGCTCCTGTGTGGCGTGCTCACCGGCCTGGTCGTGGTCGATCTGCCGGTCTCCCAGGCCCGACTGGGCCTGACCCTCGATCGCCCTCGGTACACCGCGGACTCCGTCGTGCTGAGCGGGAGGGCGCCAGAGGGGGCGAAGGTCCGCATCGTTCGTCGCACGGAGAACGGCTGGGTGCGGGTCGCGACCGACCGAGCCGACGCTCACGGTCGCTACCGCGTGCGAGTCGAGCGTCCGGAGCGGTGGGCCTGGGTGGTGCGCGCGCTCTCGGGCGACCACCGGAGCGGCCCCCGTCCGGATGGCGCCGGGTCCAGCAGCGCCCGAGCCGGCTCCAGTCGACGCGTGCGGCGCGCAGCCGGCGAAGGCGGACGGAACGTGGTGGGAGTGCACGTTCGTCGACGAGTTCGAAGGCGACGAGCGTGGACCCGACCAAGTGGTGGGTCCAGGAGACCGTCCATCAGCGGAGTCACCAACGGCACCGACGGGTGCATCCGCAAGGAGCCGTGGACGGTCGCGGTCGCCGGGGGACAGCTTCGGCTCAGCGCGCAGTTCGCACCACGCCGACGTTCACGTGCAAGAGCCCGTTCGGCTCCTTCGTCACCGACAAGGCGACCGCGGCCGTGACGACGAAGGGCAGGTTCAACCAGGCCTTCGGCCGGTTCGCGTTCCGCGCCAAGATGCCGGAGACCCGGGTGCCCGGTGCGCATTCCGCCCTCTGGCTCTATCCCGACCAGCACACGTACGGCCGATGGCCGATGTCCGGGGAGATCGACGTCGCCGAGTGGTACAGCGCCAGGCCCAAGCATGCCTACCCCTCCGTTCACTATGTCGACGGCAAGGACGACGTCCACTCCGGTTGGGACGGGGAGTTCACCGATGTCAGCAGGTGGCACAACTACGTGCTCGAGTGGACTCCCAGAGAGATGAAGTTCTTCTACGACGGCATCCTCGTCTTCGAGCACGCGTGGAAGCCGCTCGCGCCGTTGACCAACCCCCAGCCCTTCGACCAGCCCTTCAACGTCGTGCTGAACCAGACCTGGGGACACCTCTGGAACTCTCCCGTCGCCGAAACGCCCCCGCGGGTGACGATGGCGGTCGACTGGGTCCGCGTCTGGAAGTGAGCGCGGCCCGGCCCTCCAGAAACCGCCGCGCGGTGGCGGGTGACCGGTGGATACCATCGAGGTTCTGCCACAACTCGTTCGAAGGAGCACTCGTGTCCGACATCAAGGTCGTCCGCATCCACGCTGGAGAGCGTCAGGATCGCGCGATCACGACGGGCACCAAGGCCTGGGAGCTGTACGCCGACGACACCGAGGTGATCGCGGCCCGGGTCAACAGCGAGCTCAAGGACCTCTCCTACGAGCTCGCCGACGGTGACGAGGTGGAGGGAGTCGCGATCGACAGCGCCGACGGCCACAACATCCTGCGCCACTCGACCGCACACGTGATGGCGCAGGCCGTGCAGGAGCTGTTCCCCGAGGCGAAGCTGGGCATCGGCCCGCCGATCGAGAACGGCTTCTACTACGACTTCGACGTCGAGACCCCGTTCGTGCCCGAGGACCTCGAGAAGATCGAGACCAGGATGCGCAAGATCATCAAGGAGGGGCAGCGGTTCTCGCGCCGGGTCACCACCGACGCGGAGGCGCTCGACGAGCTGAAGGACGAGCCTTACAAGATCGAGCTGATCGGGCTCAAGGGCTCGGGCAAGCGCGACGACGCTGCCCAAGAAATTGCAGAGGGAGCGAGCGTCGAGGTGGGCGGCGGCGAGCTGACCATCTACGACAACGTCCGCCGCAACGGCGACGTGGCCTGGAGCGACCTGTGCCGCGGCCCGCACCTGCCGACCACCAAGCGGATCCCGGCGTTCAAGCTGATGCGGTCGGCGGCGGCGTACTGGCGCGGCGACGAGAAGAACAAGCAGCTCCAGCGCGTCTACGGCACCGCCTGGGAGTCCAAGGAGGCGCTCGAGGAGCACCTGCACCGGATCGAGGAGGCCGAGCGGCGCGACCACCGCAAGCTCGGGCGTGACCTGGACCTCTACTCCTTCCCCGACGAGATCGGGTCCGGTCTGCCCGTCTTCCACCCCAAGGGCGGGGTGATCAAGCGGGAGATGGAGGACTACGTCCGGCGCCGTCACATCGAGGAGGGCTTCGAGTACGTCGGCACTCCGCACATCGCCAAGGAGGGGCTCTTCCACACCTCCGGCCACCTGCCGTACTACGGCGACGGCATGTTCGCCGCGCTCGACGTCGACGGCATGGACTACCGCCTCAAGGCGATGAACTGCCCGATGCACAATCTGATCTTCCGGTCGCGGCAGCGCTCCTACCGCGAGCTGCCGTTGCGGCTCTTCGAGTTCGGTCACGTCTACCGGCACGAGAAGTCCGGCGTGATCCACGGGCTCACCCGCGTGCGGGGATTCGCGCAGGACGACTCGCACTCCTACGTGACCAACGAGCAGGCGCCGGGCGAGATCAAGCACCTCCTCGACTTCTGCCTCGGGCTCTTCCGCGACTTCGGCCTCGATGACTTCTACCTCGAGCTGTCGACCCGTGACGACTCCAAGCCGGACAAGTTCGTCGGCTCGGACGAGGACTGGGAGATCGCGACCAAGGCGCTCGAGGACGTCGTGCGTCGAATCGGGTCTGGAGCTGGTGCCCGACCCTGGCGGCGCGGCCTACTACGGGCCCAAGGTCTCTGTGCAGGCGCGCGACGCGATCGGCCGGACCTGGCAGATGTCGACCATCCAGTACGACTTCAACCAGCCTTCTGCTGAGCGGTTCGCCCTGGAGTACGTTGCGTCCGATGGCTCGCGGCAGCAGCCGGTGATGATCCACGCCGCCAAGTTCGGGTCCATCGAGCGGTTCATCGGCGTGCTCGTCGAGCACTACGCCGGCGCGTTCCCGCCGTGGCTGGCACCGGTGCAGGTGCAGGCGATCCCGGTCGCCGACGCCTTCGCCGACTACCTGCACGACGTGGCTCGGCAGATGAGGGCCGCCGGGCTGCGGGTCGAGGTCGACGACTCCGACGACCGGATGCAGAAGAAGATCCGCAACGCGCAGCTGCAGAAGGTGCCGTTCATGATGATCGCCGGCAACGACGACGTCGAGGCGGGCGCCGTCTCCTTCCGCTACCGCGACGGCCACCAGGACAACGGCGTGCCGATCGCCGAGGCGATCCAGCGGGTCGTCGCTGCGGTGGAGGCTCGCGAGCAGGTGTAGCGGCGGCACCGGGTCGAGCTGCCGAGCCCGACCAGTGGCGACGGTGGTTCGAGGTTCGTCGCTGGCGCTCCTCGCACCTCAGCCACCGTGTTGGTCACCAGGTGCGTGCTGAGGTGGAGTCATGCCCCGCACCATTGCCACCACGACCGACGTCGACCTCGCCGCGCTGCTGGAGTTCGTACGGCCTCGGCACCAGATGGTGCTGATCACCACCCGTGCCGACGGGAGACCGCAGGCGTCACCGGTCACGGGGGGAGTCGACCCCGACGGACGGATCGTGATCTCGACTTATCCGGAGCGCGCCAAGACCACCAACGCGCGCAAGCGGCCGGAGGTGAGCGTGGTCGTGCTGTCGGAGGAGTTCCACGGCGCCTGGGTGCAGGTGCACGGCAGCTGCGAGGTGATCGACCCGCCCGACTCCGTCGAGCCGCTGGTCGAGTACTTCCGCTGCATCTCGGGTGAGCACCCCGACTGGGACGAGTACCGCCAGGCGATGCGCGACCAGGGCAAGTCCCTCCTCCGGATCACTCTCGAGGACTGGTCGCCCCTCGCCACGGGTGGCTTCCCACCGCGGCTGGCCGAGTAAGTTACTGCGACGTAATGTCGCAGATACCCTTTACATGCGACACGGAGTCGCACTAACCTCGATTTCATGACCGCCGTGCTGAACGAAGCGACCACCGAGGGCCAGAGCTACGCCGAGCGACTCCAGACGCTGTCCGAGGCGTCGGTGGAGCAGCACTTCGACGCTTTCGCCGACATCGACTGGGACCACCCGGACTTCGCGATCGACCCGACCGACGAGCGCTGGATCCTGCCGGAGGCCGACGTGCTGGGGCGCCACCCCTGGTACCAGGCACTGCCGAAGGACGAGCAGATCCGGATCGGGCTCTACCGCCAGGCCAACGTCACCAAGGTCGGGCTGCAGTTCGAGCAGGTGCTGATCGCGGGCCTGATGAACTACGCGTTCTCTCTGCCCAACGGATCGCCGGAATTCCGCTACGCGACGCACGAGGCGACCGAGGAGTGCCACCACACCCAGATGTTCCAGGAGTTCGTCAACCGCTCCGGGCAAGACGTCGGCGGCGGCTCGAGGCTCTTCCGGACGGTCGCCCCGATCCTTCCGCTCGCGGCGAAGGTCGTGCCGTTCGGCTTCTACTACGGCGTGCTGGCCGGCGAGGAGCCCATCGACCACGTGCAGAAGTCGATCCTGCGAGCGGGCGAGGACATGCATCCCCTGCTCGAGCGGATCATGCAGATCCACGTGGCCGAGGAGGCCCGCCACATCGGGTTCGCCCACCAGTACCTCGAGCACCGGGCGCCGAAGCTGCGGACCTTCGACCGAGCGGTCCTGTCGGTCGCGGTGCCGATCATCATGCGTTGGCTGTGCGACGAGATCCTGGTGCCGAGCCGCAAGGCCCGCAAGGACATGGGCATCCCGAAGTCCGTCGTGAAGGACCTCTACTGGCGCCAGCCCGAGTCGCGGAAGATGCTGCGCGACCTGTTCGGCGACGTCCGGATGCTCGCCGAGGACACCGGCATGATGAACCGCACCAGCCGCCAGGTCTGGCGCCTGATGAAGATCGACGGCCGCTCCTCGCGATTCCGCAGCGAGCCGGCGTCCGCCGCCAGGTGATCGCCTGATGGCCTACGTCGTCACGCAGTCGTGCTGCGCCGACGCCTCGTGCGTCGTCGCCTGCCCGGTCAACTGCATCCATCCGGCACCCGGTGAGCCCGGCTTCGCCGAGGCCGAGATGTTGTACGTCGACGCGAACTCCTGTGTCGGCTGCGGTGCCTGCACCACCGCCTGCCCGGTCGACGCGATCCTGCCGGAGGCCGTGCTCGACGAGTCGCAGCGACCGTTCGTCCGCTGAACGCCGAGTACTACGACGTCTTCCCGCACACCGACCGGCGACCTCTGGCTGTGGTCGCGAAGCAGCGACGGCTGACGAGGCCGGGCCCTTTCCGGGTGGCCGTCGTCGGCGCCGGGCCGGCCGGCCTGTACACGGCTGACGAGCTGCTCAAGCACCCCGAGCTGCAGGTCGACGTCTACGACCGCCTGCCGACGCCGTACGGCCTGGTGCGCGCCGGCGTCGCCCCCGATCACCAGTCCACCAAGCAGGTCACGAGGCTCTTCCGCGCGATCGAGGACCAGCCGGGCTTCCGCTACTTCCTCGGCGTCGAGATCGGCGCGGACCTGAGCCACGAGGAGCTGGCCGCGCAGTACCACGCGGTCGTCTACACCGTCGGCGCCGCGTCCGACCGCAGCCTGGGTGTCGAGGGGGAGCAGCTGCCCGGCTCGTGCTCGAGCACGGACCTGGTCGGCTGGTACAACGGCCAGCCCGACAAGCAGGACCTGGTCGTGCCGCTCGAGCACCAGCGAGCCGTCGTGGTCGGCAACGGCAACGTGGCCCTCGACGTGGCGCGGATCCTCACCGCCGAGCCCGAGTCGCTGGCCACGACCGACATCGCCACGCTGCCGCTGACAGCACTGCGCGCCAGCAACGTGCGCGAGGTGGTCGTGCTCGGTCGCCGTGGGCCGGGCCAGGCGGCCTTCACGATGCCCGAGCTGATCGGGCTCGCCGGCGTGCGCGACCTCAACGTCGTTGTGACAGGCGCGGAAGACGTCCCGGCCGACACCGCGAAGGGCCAGGTGTTGGCCGAGTTCGCGGCGCGGCCGGTCGACCCGGCCCTGCCGACGATCGTGCTCGGCTTCCTCACCTCGCCACTGCGGATTCTCGGCGACGGCCGCGTGACCGGCATCGAGGTGGTGCGCAACCGGCTGGAGCCCGACGCCGCCGGCGAGCTCCGGTCGGTGCCGACCGACGAGGTCGAGACCATCGACTGCGGGCTCGTCGTCCGCGCAGTGGGCTACCACGGGCAACCCGTCGCCGACCTGCCCTACGACGCCGCCTCCGGCACCGTGCCCAACGACCGTGGCCGGGTCGCCCCGGGCGTGTACGTCGCCGGGTGGGTCAAGCGCGGCCCGACCGGGTTCATCGGCACCAACAAGAGCTGTGCCCAGGAGACCGTCGATCGGATCCTCGACGACCTCGACGAGGGCCTGCCCGAGCCCGTCGGCACCCGGGAGTCCATCGCGTCGGTCGTGCGCGGTCGCCAGCCGGACGTCGTCGACCTGGCGGGCTGGCGCGCCATCGACGCCGAAGAGTGCCGCCGCGGCGCCGACCGGGGTCGGGTGCGGGTCAAGATCGTCGACGTCGAGGAGATGCTGCGCGTGGCCGCACCACCCACCGGCGAGGCGTCGCGGATCAGGGGAGCGCGGCGCCGTTACGCTGCGTTGAGGAGCTCAGAGAAGCGGAGTTAGCCATGTCCAGCAGTGCCAAGGGTCCGGACGGACGTCAGGCGCGCTGGGACAAGCACAACCAGGAGCGCCGGCAGGTCATCCTCGACGCCGCCATCGCGGTCGTCGAGGCCGCCGAGCCCGGCGCGGAGATCCACGTGCAGCAGATCGCGGAGCAGGCCGGGCTGAACCGCAGCGTGGTCTACCGCCACTTCACCGACCGCGCCGATCTCGACCACGCCATCCTGGTGGAGATCGTCGAGGGCGTGATGGAGCGGCTACTCCCCGCCCTGACCCTCGACGGCACCGTGCGCGAGATCATCCATCGCATCGTCTTCGCCTACGTCGACTGGGCCGCCGCCCACCCTGCCCTGCATCGCCTCGTCGACCACGCCTCCATCGGCGGCGCCCTCGAGCAGGGTCTCGACCGGGTCGCATCGGTGATCGTCGAGGTGCTGGAGACCGCGATCGAGATGCTCGGACTCGAGCTCGACGAGGACGACGCCGCCGCGATCGACCCGCTGGCCTACGCGCTGGTCGGCGCGGCGTTCAGTGCAGTACGCCGTTGGGTGAGCCGCGAGCCCCGGCGGCCCGACACCGCCGAGCTCGCCTCGCTGTTGAGCGACTCGGTGTGGCTCATCCTCGACGGGCACGCACGAAGGCTCGGTGCGGTGATCGACCCGGACCTGCCGATCGAAGAGCTGCTCAACATTCCCGACCCGGAGGCCGCACGGGGATGAGTGACCGCGAGGAGCTGGTGCAGCAGGGAGCGGGCGAGGCCGACCAGCTGGACCGGCTCTGGACACCACACCGGATCGCCTACATCCGCGGCGAGAACAAGCCCGGCGACGAATCCGCCGGCGAGTGCCCGTTCTGCCAGATCCCGACGAAGGACGACGAGTACGGACTGGTCGTGCGCCGCGGCGAGCTGGCCTATGCGGTCCTCAACCTCTACCCGTACTCACCCGGCCACCTCATGGTCTGCCCCTACCGCCACGTCGCCGACTACAGCGAGACCACCGACGAGGAGGCCTCCGAGATCGCCGACCTCACCCGCGAGGCGATGCGGGTGATCCGAGCGGTGTCCGGCGCGGGCGGTTTCAACATCGGCATGAACCAAGGGGCCGTCGCCGGCGCCGGCATCGCCGCCCACCTGCACCAGCACGTCGTGCCCCGGTGGCCCGGTGACCAGAACTTCATGCCGATCATCGGGCGCACCAAGACCTTGCCAGAGCTGCTCACCGAGACCCGGGCGCTGCTGGCCGAAGCCTGGCCGGGCTAAAGACCCGCCTCAACGGGCTCGAACGACGCCAGCAGCGCCTCCAGCGCAGCTTGGTCCGGTCCGATGAACTCCGGCACGTCCGGTGCCTCATCCAGCATCGCGAACATCGCGTCATTCAGTCCGATTGCCGGTGGCAGGTGGGTGCTGAGGATCGCCGACGGGTCGAGCCCGCGGAAGCTCTGGACGGTGGCTGCGTACTTGCGGCCATCGACGTTGCGCACCCAGGGGCTGTCGATCGCCGCCCACAACAGCTGGGCCGCTCGCCGTTCCTCGTCGCCCGCGTCGCGGACGTCGGCGCTCGTCGCGAGATCGGCACTGCTCATCGGGCCGCCGAAGCAGTCGGAGGCGAAGAGCGTGCCGGTCTTGTCGTCGAGCAGGCCCACGGTGGCAGGGTTGTCGAAAAGCGGTGGGCGGTAGCCGGTGAGGGTCCGGTCCCCGACGTCCAGTGACTGGCCGGGATTGAGCAGGTAGACGCGATCCATCGGCATGGCCCACTCGGTCGACATGATGCCGACGCCGATGAAGGTCGTGACGATCCGGGCGTTCGGGGCGGCGTCCAAGAGCGACCAGAGTCCGCCGGTGTGGTCGCGGTCCGGGTGCGTGATCCAGATCCAGCGGACGTCGGCCGGGTCGATCACCTTCGCCAGCTCGGACACGAAGTCCTTGTCGGGGGTGCTCAGGCCGGTGTCCACGACGACCGGCTGGTCTGCGTGGATCACGAAGGTGTTGACCGGCAGATGGCCGATGCCGGGGACCTCCGCGCTGTCGCTCAGGACGGTGACGTCGGAGTTGATGCGGTGAGCTTCCATGGCAGTGCCTCCTTTCTCAGAAGGGGATCTCCGTGGCGAGGAGGCCCTCGCCGTGGTGCCGACCCGAGATCGTGCGGCAGAACTCGACGGCGTCCATCTCGAAGACCGGACCATCCGATCCGCGCGACCAGGTGCCGCCGGCCGGACCCGTGAGGGTCAGCCGATAGGGGAGGCCGTGCCGTTCGGCCCATTCGTCCACGGCGTCGGCCACGATGACGCCGTCGTGCTCGGCGGTCAGCACGAGCGGTTGTCCGGTGGCCTGGGAGATGTCGACCCGGTGCATCCACGGATCGCGGGTCAGGATCGAGTCGACCAGGAAGCCGATCGACCACATCTCGGTTTCGCCGTTCACCACCTGGGGCACCGGCATCGCCCGCCGCCGGATGAAGAAGGGCGTCATCCGGCGTCCGCGGGTCGCCCGCGGCCCGACCGAGCGGGCCCCGTCGACCACTTGCGCCGGCGTCCAGGCCTCGCGCTCGCGGACCTGGAGATCGGTCAGCGCGTCGATGAAGGCGATGCCCTGCTGTGCGGCGTCCGCGACCGCAATGCGCCGCTGCCGGTTGCCCTCCCGGATGCCGGCCGCCATCTCGGCCATGCCGACGGAGTGGCAGGCCGTCTGCCGCACGTCCCACGCCGGGCAGTCGGTGGGCTTGGTCCAGTCCTCGGGTGCAAGGTTGCCGAGCGCGTCGGCAAATCGGGTGTACTCCTGGGCGGCGAGCCGCATCGCGGTCTTCCGGTCGAGAGCGCGGCGGCGTAGGGCGGCCCGACCGGTGCGTTCCTTCATATGGGTGCTCATTTCCTGGGTCCTGCTTTCCGAACCGTTCGTCCGTTGCTGTTGGGTTCCTTCGGGATCCCGATCGCATCGGCCCACATGTCGATGGCCGGTTCGAGGAGGCGGCTGAAGCGATCGCCTCCGGGATCATTGGCGAGCTGCTGGTCGACCAGCCCGCCGAGCAGGGAGAGCCAGATGTCGAAGTGCCCCCGGTCGGACACGCCGAGCCTGCCCAGGGTGGCGACTCCGTTCGCGAGGACGCGGAGGGCCGGCGCGTAGGACTCGGCTGTCGGTTCGAAGCCGGGGATCGTGCGCTGGTTCATCAGCTGGTGCCTGGCCAGGTCGGCCACGGCATAGTCGAACCACACCCGGGCCAGGAGCTTGATCGCGGTTCGCGGATGGGCAGGCAGCTTCTCCAGCTGCGCCGTGCCCTGAGCTTCGTAGTCGCCCCACGCCTGGCCGAACATCGCGTCATAGATCGCGTTCTTGGACTCGAAGTGCGAGTAGAGCGAAGGCGGCTGCATACCGACCCGCTTCGCGATGTCGCGCAACGTCAGGTTGGCGAGCCCCACCTCGCGGGCCAAGGACCAGGCCGCCTCGAGGATCTCCTGCCGAATTGCCTCGCGGCGTTCGGAGAGCCTATTGCGGTTCGGAGCACCTAACATGATTAGGAGAGTCCTCGCGCAGTGCCCCGAAGTCAACGGCGGTCCGCAGATTTTGCCGGGCTGTCTAGATCAGGTGGTGATCGCGTACGGCGGCTCGAGCGCGCGGCTCTGGAAGGTCAGGATCGCCGGGTTCACGACGAGCCCGTCGCGGATCTCGATGGCTCGGCGGATCGTCTCGTCGGCGTCCCACGAGGCAGCGCCCGCCAGCACCGTCCGGAGGAACGGCACGATGGCGACACTGTTCTCCCAGGTGGCCGAGCCCCAGAGGTAGGACGGGCTGTGGTCGACCGCGTAGTAGAGGACATGGTCGCCCACTTCGATCGTCGGCTCGTCGAACGAGGTCGGCCTGGCCCACTCGAAGCCCATGCCGAGGTCACAGGACACGTCGACGATCAGGCTGCCCTTGCGGAACCCGCCGAGGTCGGCCGTCTGCAGGTAGGTCAACGGGTCCAGCGGATCCTGCAGCGTGCAGTTGACGACGATGTCGTTCTCCGCGAGGTACGCCGGCAGCGGCTCGCGACCGCGCTCGGTGATCACGCTGAGGTGCGGCTCCTCGGGGTCGGGATCCAGGTGCCGGATGCGCACCGAGTGGATCGGCGACCCGACGGCCGCCACGCCTCGGGCCGTCAGCACCGCGACCTCGTAGACGCCATGAGCGTTGAGGGCCGTCACCGCACCACGGGCGGTGGCGCCGAAGCCGATCACCACCGCGCTGAGGCGACGGCCGTAGTCGCCGGTGATGCCCGCCAGCTCCATCGCCTGGAGCACCGAGCAGTAGCCCGCCAGCTCGTTGTTCTTGTGGAAGACGTGCAGGCCGACGCTGCCGTCGCGGGTCCAGTGGTTCATGGCCTCGAAGGCGATCAGGGTGAGCCGCCGGTCGATGGCGGCCTGGGTCAGCGCGCTGTCCTGGACGCAGTGCGGCCAGCCCCACAGCACCTGGCCGGGGCTCAGGGCCTCGACGTCGGCCAGCTGCGGCTTGGGCAGCAGCACCACGTCGGAGGCGGCGATCAGCTCGTCGCGGGGCAGGAAGCCCGCCACGATGCCGGACAGGTCGGCGTCGGCGTAGCCGAACCGGACGGCGTATCCGGTCTCGAGCGTGATCGATGCTCGCAGGTCCGCGTCCAGCGCGGCGAGGTGGTCCGGATGCAGGGGCAGCCGGTGCTCGTTCTCCTTCGCCGACGATCCCACCACCCCGAGGGAGAGGAGCGGCACGGGCGCGATCAGCGCTTCTTGTTCGTGAGCTGGTCCATGGAGCTGGAGGAGTCGGTGGAGTTCTTGTCGCGCTTCTCGGCGCGCTTCTCCTTGATGGATTTCCCGGATTTCTTGGACATACCTTGGCGCGGCGACTTGTCGCTCATGCGGGATTCCTCTGATGGGGAGCCTGAGTGGCCCCAGGTGGCGAGACTACGCCTGCTCCGAGCCGGTAGCCTGCTGCCCGACATGCTCGAGAGATTCCGCGACTTCTGGGTCAACTTCTGGAAACCCGTCGCCCACCTGCTGATCCGCCTCGGCGTGACCCCCAACATGGTCACCTTCTTCGGCACCCTGGGGGTCGCCGCAGGGGCCCTGGTCTTCTTCCCGCGCGGCGAGCTGCTGATCGGCGTCATCGTGATCACGCTGTTCGTGTTCAGCGACCTGATCGACGGCTACATGGCCCGGCTCACCGGCAAGACGTCGAAGTTCGGGTCGTTCTGGGACTCCACACTGGACCGGATCGGCGACGGCGCGATCTTCGGAGGCCTGGCGCTCTACTTCGCAGGCCCCGGCGACAGCTACCTCTACCTGTGCGTGAGCCTCTACTGCCTGGTGATGGGCGGCGTGACGTCGTACGCGCGGGCCAAGGCGGAGTCGCTCGGCCTCACCGCCAAGGGCGGCATCGCGGAGCGGGCGGACCGGCTGGTGTCGATCCTGGTGATGACCGGGCTGGGCGCGATCTTCGACCTGCCGATCCTCATGTACATCACCCTCTGGGCGCTGGTCCTCGCCAACACGGTGACCGTGATCCAGCGGGTGCGGATGGTCCACCTGCAGGTGCTGGCCGAGGAGGCGTCCGCGGCCGCCGCCGATGTCGGCTCGCAGCCCTGATCGCCGTACGATTGCGGTATGGCTGAGGACCCGACGACAGGCACCACGCGCGTCAAGCGCGGCATGGCGGAGATGCTCAAGGGCGGCGTGATCATGGACGTGGTCACCCCCGAGCAGGCGAAGATCGCCGAGGACGCCGGCGCGGTCGCCGTGATGGCGCTCGAGCGCGTGCCCGCCGACATCCGCGCCCAGGGTGGCGTCAGCCGGATGAGCGACCCCGACATGGTCGAGGGCATCATCGAGACCGTCTCCATCCCGGTGATGGCGAAGGCCAGGATCGGCCACTTCGCCGAGGCCCAGGTGCTGCAGAGCCTCGGTGTCGACTACGTCGACGAGTCCGAGGTGTTGACTCCGGCCGACTACGCCAACCACATCGACAAGTGGGCGTTCACCGTGCCGTTCGTGTGCGGTGCGACCAACCTCGGCGAGGCGCTGCGCCGCATCACCGAGGGCGCCGCGATGATCCGCTCGAAGGGCGAGGCCGGCACCGGTGACGTGTCCAACGCGGTCACCCACATGCGCACGATCCGCGCCGAGATCCGGCGCCTCGGCAGCCTCGAGGCCGACGAGCTGTACGTCGCGGCCAAGGAGCTGCAGGCGCCGTACGAGCTGGTCAAGGAGATCGCCGAGAAGGGCAAGCTGCCCGTCGTGCTGTTCACCGCCGGCGGCATCGCCACTCCCGCCGACGCGGCGATGATGATGCAGCTGGGCGCCGAGGGCGTCTTCGTCGGCTCGGGCATCTTCAAGTCCGGCAACCCGGCCCAGCGGGCCGAGGCCATCGTCAAGGCCACCACGTTCTTCGACGACCCCGACGTGGTCGCCAAGGTCTCCCGCGGGCTCGGCGAGGCCATGGTCGGCATCAACGTCGAGGACATCCCGCAGCCGCACCGGCTCGCCGAGCGCGGCTGGTAGATCCGCTCGGACCACGCGCTCGCTAGTCACTTCTGACCAGCGGCCGGTCCGATCGCACGTTTCGGCCTGCCGTTCGGGCTCGTTCGCCGCACTTCCTCCCAGCAGGCCCTCCGCGCAGTGGTGCACTTCCGGTGCGCCGGCGTGAGGGACGTCGGCCATCTGTGGAGGGGAACACATGAACAAGACCACGAAGGGTGCACTCGCGGGGGCTGCGGCCGGAGTGCTGCTGCTCGGCGGCGTCGGAACGCTGGCGTTCTGGACGGACACTGACGTCATCGACGGCACCGACATCGACTCGGGCCACCTGACGCTGGGAGACCAGGACTGCACCGGCTGGCTCCTTGACGGCGGAGCCGCCTACGCGGCGCAGGTCCTGGTGCCGGGCGACACCCTGACGCAGGTGTGCGAGTACACCGTCGACACCGAGGGCGAGCACCTGACCGCTTCCTTCGACGCCACCGGCCCGACCGACGTCACCGGCGCGGCCGCGCTCGTGGACGAGATCGGCTTCGCGGACACCTACAAGGTCAACACCGTCGCTGTCGGCGACACCGACGTCCCGATCGTCGACGGCGACATCGTCGAGGCCACGCTCATCATCACCTGGCCGGACGGGTGTCGAGGACAACGACTCCAACGTGCTCGATGGCCTGCAGCGCCTCCCTGGCCGACGTCACCGTGGTCGCCACCCAGACCCACACGCCGTAGTCCGACCGCGGTGACCGGCTCGATGACCGTGCGCCGCGTCGCCACCTGGGCTGTCCGGGTGGCGGCGTGGACGGTCATCCTCGGGGTCGCGGCGGTGCTGGCGATGGCGGTGGTCGTGCCGCGCGTCGGCGGCGCGACGCCGTACACGGTGCTGACCGGCTCGATGGCGCCGGCGTACCCGCCCGGCTCGCTGGTCGTGGTCAGGCCGGTCGACGCCGGAGTCGATCGGCACCGGCGACGTCATCACCTACCAGCTCGAGTCGGGCAAGCCGGCCGTGGTCACCCACCGCGTCGTCGGGCAGGGCTTCGACGGCGAGGGCGAGCTCGTCCTCCGCACGCAGGGCGATGCCAACGAGGACCCGGACCCGCAGCTGGTGAAGCCGGTCCAGGTCAAGGGCGAGGTCTGGTACTCCGTGCCCTACCTCGGCCACGTCAACAACCTGCTCACCGGCGAGCAACGACAGCTCGCTGTGTACGCCGCCGCCGCTCGGTCTGCTCGGCTACGCACTGCTGTCGTTCGCCGGCGCGGCCCGGGACCAACGACGCACCAGCCCAGAGAGGGAGACAGTCGATGTCTAGGCATCGTGGGCCGCAGACCCGGGCCGCGCCTGCAGAAGGTGCGCGCGCTCCTGGGCCTCGGCGTCCTGCTCGGCGTCGGCGCGACCGGCACCTTCGCCTTCTGGACCGACGACGTGACGATCGCCGGCACCACGTTCACGTCGGGCACCATCGACCTGCAGGTGAAGGACAGCGACGCCCCATCGACCACGACGCTGGCGATGTCGGCGATGGTGCCGGGCAGCACCTCGGCCGAGGTGCTCACCGTCAAGAACAACGGCACCGCGCCGCTGAAGTACACGATGACCGGCGGCCTCACCGGCACCGACGCGGCGGCGTACAACACGGCGACGTCGCTCAAGCTGACGATCCGGGCCGGCGGCTCGGTCACGGCAGCGGCGACCTGCACCGGTGGCACGGTCGTCTACGGGCCGACGTCGCTGACCTCGACCGTGACGACGTCGATCATCGACGCCCAGAGGTCCGCTCGGCGCCGACGGCACCGAGGCACTCTGCTTCCAGGTCACGCTTCGACGCCGCCGGCTCCGAGCAGCCTGCAGGGCAAGACCGCCACCGCGACGTTCACGCTCACCGGCACCTCGGACGTCTCCTGATGCGACGCGCTGCGGGAGGTCCTCGCTGACCGTCGGCGCGGTGCTCGGCGCGGTCTGCCTGCTGCTCGGTGCTCGTGGCCGTCACTGCCGGCGTGCACGTGCTCGTCTTCCGGTCGGGCTCCATGGCGCCGACCATCGAGACCGGCGACCTGGCGCTCACCCGCACCGTCGCGGCAGCCGAGCTGCGCGTCGACGACGTGGTCTCGGTGATCGACGCCGAGCGGCAACCGGGTGACCCACCGGGTGGCGAACATCGCCGAGCAGGGCGCCCAGCGCCAGCTGACGATGCGAGGGCGACGCCAACCAGCAGCCCGACGCCGAGATCTACACGGTCAGCGAGGCACAGCGGGTGATCTTCGTCGTGCCCAAGGCCGGCTACGTGGTCGCCTGGTCCACCGGCCCGGTGGGGCTGGTGCTGCTGGGGGGCTACGGAGCGTTCCTGCTGTCGGTGCTGCTGCGGCGCAAGGACCGCAGGACGATGATCCGCCGCCGCCCACGTCGCGTCGACGCCTCCCGGCCAAGCGCCGCGCTGGCCCGGCGCCGACGCGCCCGGCGCTGCTGGCCGTCGGTGCTCGGGGGAGCGGTGGCACTCGTGCCCACGCCATGCCTGGGCGGCGCCGTGGACCGACTCGATCGTACGTCAGCGACATCGCACTCGACGGCCACACGCTCCAGCCGGTGAACAGCGTGACGTGCACCGGTGGTGGGCTCGGCGTGCCTCGCTGACGTTCGTCTGGCCCAACCAGGACGCGCGCTACACCTATCGCGTGCAGGTCGAGAAGCCGGCGGGCAGCGTGGTGAGCACCGCGACCGTCGCCAACAACGGCACGTTGGCGGCCAGCGAGCACGTGCTGTCGCTCGGGACTCTGGGAAGCCTGCTCGGGGTCAGCAGCACGTTCACGGTGCGAGTGCGCTCGGAGCTGGCCGCCACATCATGGATCACGCCGACTGGACCCAGCGACACGGGCGACGTCACTCTCGGGCTGCTGACTAGTTGCTGATGTCGGCCGACAACCAAGCGGCCAGTAACCTTCCCGCGTGACCCGCCGACGCCGTGCCCTGCTGGGCGCGCTCGTCGCGGCGACGCTGTGCGCGACCGCTGGCCTGCGGGTCCCAGCTCAAGAAGCGGCGACTCGAGAACCCGCTGGTGGTGCGGACCGACGCCGGTTGCGGTGATCGGGCAGGAGGCGGACGGCGTCCGCAACTGGCTCGGCATCCCCTACGCCGCCCCACCGGTCGGCGACCTGCGCTGGCGCGAGCCGCAGGCGCCCGACGGACTGGTCCGGCAGCGCTGCGAGGCCGACGAGTTCGGCCCGCCGTGCCTCCAGGCCGGCCAGCAGACGCTGAACCCGGACTCGATGGAGGACTGCCTCTACCTCAACGTCTCCCGCCCTGCCGACGACAGACCGACGACCTGCCGGTGATGGTCTGGATCCACGGCGGCGGCCTGAAGACCGGCAGCGGCACCCTGCCGCTCGAGATGGCCAAGGGCCTGGTCGACCAGGGCGTCGTGCTGGTCTCGGTCGACTACCGGCTCGGCCGGCTCGGCTACTTCGCGCACCCGGCGCTCGAGGCCGAGGCGGAGGCAGCGGGCGAGGAGCCGGTCGCCAACTTCGGGCTGCTCGACCAGATCGCCGCGCTCGAGTGGGTGCAGGACAACATCGAGAGCTTCGGTGGCGACCGCGACCAGGTCACCATCTTCGGCATCTCCGCCGGCGGCGTTTCGGTCAACTACCTGATGAGCTCTCCGCAGGCCGACGGGCTCTTCGACCGGGCCGTCTCGCAGTCGGGGCTGGGCGGCGAACGCCCGATGAAGTGGGACGACGCGGTCGCCTAGGGCGACTCCCTGGCGGCCTCGCTCGGCGCCCCGGATGCCGACGCCGACGAGCTGCGCGCCCTGGACGCCAAGGCCGTCGCCATGCTGCCGGCCCTGCTGCTGCGCAACGAGATCCCGGTCATCGACCCGGTGCTGCCGCGAGTCGGTGGCGGACACGTTCGCAGCGGGGGAGGAGGCCGACGTGCCCTACATCGTCGGGGCCACCGACCTCGAGATGATCCCCACGTACTTCGTGCCGCTCGGCGTCGACGCGCGACCTGCTCAGCCGCGAACTGGTCAAGGGCCGCGCAGCGGAGGCGCTGGCGGCGTACGGCAACGTGCGCGAGTTCGCCGGCACTTCCCCAACGACGTCATCTTCGGCGAGCCGGCCCGCAACCTCGCGCTGGACGCACGGCGACGACGCGCCGACGTACCTCTACCGCTTCTCGATCGTCGACCAGCAGACCAAGCAGAAGTACGGCGGTGCACTGCACGGCGCCGACTACCCCTTCGTGTTCGGCTTCGGAGCCGATGCGCCGGGGGTCGCGGACGCCGACCAGCTCGCGGCCGACATGGCCGAGTGCTGGGCCGACTTCGCCAAGGGAGAGGACCCCGAGTGTGGCGGGGTCGAGTGGCCGGAGGTCGGCGACGGTGACCTGCTGGACTTCACCAACGACGGCCCCCAGCTGCTGACCGACGACCCGTGGCGCGAGCGGCTCGACCTGGTCGAGTCGCATCGTCACCGGCCTTACCTAGAGTGAGTCCTGTCCAGTTGCCTCGCCCGCTCACGCCGACCATCGGTGTCTTCGCCCTGCAGGGCGACTTCCGCGAGCACCTGCGCGCCCTGACCTCGCTCGGCGTCGACCGCCGTCGGCGTACGCCGCCCGAGCGAGCTCGACGCCTGCGACGCGCTGGTGATCCCGGGCGGCGAGTCCACCACCATGGCCAAGCTCGCGCGGACCTTCGACCTGTTCGAGCCGCTGCGCGACCGGATCAAGCTGGGCATGCCGGTCTTCGGCACCTGCGCCGGGATGATCATGCTCGCCGACCGGGTCGAGGACGGCACCGCCGACCAGGAGACGCTCGGCGGCCTCGACATCACGGTGCGCCGCAACGCGTTCGGACGTCAGGTCGACTCGTTCGAGGGCGACCTCGCGGTCACCGGCGTGGACGGGCCGGTGCACGGGATCTTCATCCGGGCGCCGTGGGTGGAAGAGGTCGGCACCGGGGTCGACGTGCTCGCCCGCGTCGAGCACGGACCGGCCGTCGGTAGGATCGTCGCCGTCCGGCAAGGACCGTTGCTGGCGACGTCGTTCCACCCGGAGATGGGTGACGACCTTCGACTGCATCGACTGTTCGTTGACCTGGTGCGATCCGGGTAGAAGAGGAAGTACGCATGTCTGGCCACTCCAAGTGGGCGACCACCAAGCACAAGAAGGCCGTCGTCGACGCCAAGCGCGGCAAGATGTTCGCCAAGCTGATCAAGAACATCGAGGTCGCCGCGCGCACCGGTGGCGGTGATCTGTCCGGCAACCCGACGCTCTACGACGCCATCCAGAAGGCGAAGAAGTCGTCGGTGCCCAACGACAACATCGACCGCGCGCTCAAGCGCGGCTCCGGTGCCGAGACGGGTGGCGCCGACTACCAGACGATCATGTACGAGGGCTACGGCCCCGCGGGCGTCGCCATGCTGATCGAGTGCCTCACCGACAACCGCAACCGGGCGGCCATGGAGGTGCGCACGGTGATGACGCGCAACGGCGGCTCGCTCGCCGACCCCGGCTCGGTCTCCTTCCTGTTCAACCGCAAGGGCGTCGTGCTCGTGCCGATGGAGCAGGACGGCAAGACGGTCTCCGAGGACGACGTCCTCGAGGCGACCCTGGACGCCGGCGCCGACGACGTCAACGACCTGGGGGAGGCCTTCGAGGTGATCTCCGAGGCCACCGACCTGGTCGCGGTGCGCACCGCGCTGCAGGCCGCGGGCATCGACTACGACTCCGCCGAGGCAGCGTTCGTGCCCGACCTGCAGGTCCAGCTCGACAAGGACGCCGCCGGCAAGACGTTCCGGCTGATCGACGCCCTCGAGGACCTCGACGACGTACAGAACATCTATGCGAACTTCGACGTGTCTGACGAGGTCATGGAGTCCCTCGACGTCTGATGCTTGATGGTTGGGTGGTTTCGAGCTCGCAAGCTCGCGCCTCACCATTCGAGCCTGCGTGTCGTGCCGGCCACGGTCCTTCCTCGCGGCTAGCGTGGTCTCCGAACACACGTTCGGATGGAAGGCGGAGCTGGATGCGCGTGCTGGGGATCGATCCTGGCCTGACCCGCTGCGGCATGGGCGTGGTCGACGGATCGATCGGGCGACCGCTGACCCTGATCGACGTCAACGTGCTGCGCACCTCCGCGAGCACGCCGATCGCCGAGCGGCTGGTGACGATCGAGCGCGGCATCGATGCTTGGCTCGACGAGTACGCACCGGATGCGGTGGCCGTGGAGCGGGTGTTCGCGCGGTCTGACTCCAGCACGATCATGGGCACCGCCCAGGCCAGTGGCATCGCGCTCGTCGCAGCCGCCCGGCGGGGCCTGCCGATCGCCCTGCATACGCCGAGCGAGGTCAAGGCGGCGGTGTCCGGCAACGGGCGGGCCGACAAGGCTCAGGTCGGCGCGATGGTCACCCGGATCCTGCGGCTCGACGCGATGCCCAAGCCGGCGGACGCCGCCGACGCCCTCGCGTTGGCGATCACGCACATCTGGCGTGGGGGAGCGCAGGCCCGGATCGACGCGGCCGTCGCTGTCCAGAAGAGAGCCCAGCAGCAGGTGAGGAGCAGAGCATGATCGCGTTCGTCCGCGGCCGGGTGGCGGCGATGACCCTGTCGAGTGCCGTGCTCGAGGTCGGCGGCATCGGCCTCGAGGTGATGTGCACCCCGAACACCCTGGCCACCCTTCGCACGGGACACGAAGCCACCCTGCCGACGAGCATGGTCGTCCGCGAGGACTCACTCACGGTCTTCGGCTTCCGCGACGACGACGAGAAGTCGATGTTCGAGCTGGTGCAGACGGCTTCCGGCGTCGGGCCCAAGGTGGCGCAGGCGATCACCGCGGTCCTCACGCCCGACGATCTACGACGCGCGATCGCCGGTGACGACGTGAAGACCCTGACCCGCGTGCCGGGCATCGGTCAGAAGGGCGCGCAGCGGATCATCCTCGAGCTGAAGGACCGGATCGGACCTCCGAGCGGGGCCGTTGCCCCCGGCGTACAGATTCCCGGGGATCCGTGGCGGGGCCAGGTGCAGCAGGGTCTGGTCGGCCTCGGCTGGTCCACCAGGGACGCTGAGAAAGCGGTCGAGGCAGTGTCCGACCAGGCTGGCGACGAGCCCGACGTAGGCGCCCTGCTGCGCTCCGCGCTCCGGTCCTTGAGCAAGGCCTGACATGAGCAGTGACCACGAGCTCGAGCTGGCCGAGGAGCAGCATCTCCAGTCGCTGACGGCCGCCGAGGCCGAGGGCGACGAGCGGGCGGTCGAGGCGGCGCTGCGCCCGCGGAGCCTCGACGAGGTCGTCGGCCAGGTGCGGGTGCGCGCCCAGCTCGGCCTCGTGCTCGAGGCGGCCCGCAAGCGGGGCCGGGCCTCCGACCACGTGCTGCTGTCCGGTCCGCCGGGCCTCGGCAAGACCACGTTGGCGATGATCATCGCCCACGAGATGTCGGTGCCGCTCCGGCTGACCAGTGGCCCAGCGATCACGCACGCCGGCGACCTCGCCGCGATCCTCTCGGGCCTCAACGACGGGGATGTCCTCTTCGTCGACGAGATCCACCGGATGGCGCGGCCCGCCGAAGAGATGCTCTACATGGCCATGGAGGACTTCCGGGTCGACGTCGTGATCGGCAAGGGCCCGGGCGCCACGGCGATCCCCTTGGAGATCCCGCCGTTCACCTTGGTCGGAGCCACCACGCGGGCCGGCCTGCTGCCCGGCCCGCTGCGTGATCGCTTCGGGTTCACCGGCCAGCTGGAGTTCTACGAGACCGCCGAGCTCGACCTGATCGTGAAGCGGTCGGCCGGCCTGCTGTCGGTGGAGGCCACCGCCGACGGCACGGCGGAGATCGCCTCCCGCTCGCGAGGCACGCCGCGGATCGCCAACCGGCTGCTGCGCCGAGTTCGTGACTATGCCCAGGTGAGAGCCGACGGCATCGTCACGCTCGAGGTGGCGCAGGCGGCGCTGGAGCTCTACGAGGTGGACCACCTCGGGCTCGACCGGCTCGACCGCGCCGTGATCTCCGCGCTCTGCGAGCGCTTCGGCGGCGGACCGGTCGGCATCTCCACCCTCGCCGTCGCTGTCGGCGAGGAGCGGGAGACCGTCGAGGAAGTGGCCGAGCCGTTCCTCGTGCGCAACGGTTTCCTCGCCCGCACCCCGCGTGGTCGGGTGGCCACCCCCGCGGCCTGGAACCACCTGGGTCTGTCGGCGCCGACGCCTCCGACTGGTGACGCGACCCTGTTCGAGGAGTAGCACGGCGGGGCCTCGCCCCGGTTCGTGGTTTGGGCCACACGCACCGTTACACTGACCCGTCGGCCGGCCGGGTGTGTTGCCGCGGCCGCGAACCCCAATCCTGTGCTCGAGAGGTTTTGTCGTGGAGGGACTCGTTTCCCTGTTGCCGCTGGTCGGTATCGCTCTGCTCTTCTGGCTTCTGATCATCCGGCCAGCTCAGCGTCGCCAGAAGGAACTAGGGCGCATGCAGAGTTCGTTGGACGTGGGTGACGAGGTGATGCTCACCTCCGGTGTGTTCGGCACCGTGCGCTCGCTCGCTGACGACCACGCCATGGTCGAGGTGGCCGCGGGAGTGCAGCTGAAGGTTGCCCGCGGGGCGATCGGCTCCGTCGTACCCCAGGCGCACGAGGTCGACAACGACACCCGATCGACGAATGAGCTCGGCGAGTCCGAGGCTCCGGAGGAAAACTGATGGCACGCAGGCCTTACCGCCCGGGTCGCACCCTGGTGGTGTTCTTCCTCGGGCTGGCCATCACCTACGGCCTCGTGGCCGTCGCCGGCACCTGGAAGCCCGAGCTCGGGCTGGACCTCCAGGGCGGCACCCGCATCACGCTGACCGCCAAGGGCAATCCGAGCTCCGAGAGCCTCGAGGAGGCCCGCTCGATCATCGATCAGCGCGTCAACGGTTCCGGTGTTGCCGAGGCCGAGGTGACGACGCAGAGCAACCAGTTCCTCATCGTCGAGATCCCCGGTGAACGCCGCCGCGATCTCATCGAGGTCGTGCAACGACAAGCCCAGCTCCGGTTCCGCCTGGTCGCCTGCTCCGACGCCGACCCGACGCCCTGTGCTTCGCAGGCGGCGCCGGACCCCGGCACCCAGCCAGATCCCAGCGAACAGCCGTCCCAGGAGCCTGAGCCCGGCACTGGCGTCACCGCGCCGGCCGACCCGACTCCCACGACGCCCGACAGCTCGGCCTCTCCCACCGACGGGGCGAACCGCCCGCCGGTCGGCTTCGCGGACCAGACACCCAGCAAGACACCCTCGCCGAGCGACAACGCCACCCCCAACGACGGCGCGTCGGCTGACGGCTCGGAGACCCCCGCGGATCCCAGCGCCAGCCCGACCGACGGCGAGACCACGGTGCCGGACGCACAGGGGAAAGCCAAGGTCGAGGACGAGCTCGCCTGGCAGGACGCACCCACTGGGCCCGAGGTCCAGCTCTTCAACCAGATGAGCTGCAGTGCTGACGGTGTGCTGCTCGACGCCAAGGGCGAGCCGGCCGAATTGATCGACGACCCCAACAAGCCGCTGGTCGCCTGCAGCGTGCCGGAGGAGAACGCAGACGGCGAGGTCACGAGGCCGGCCTCGAAGTTCCTGCTCTCCAAGTCGGTCATCGAAGGCACCGAGCTCGACTCGGCGAGCAACGGCCAGCCGGACGGACAGTTCATCTGGGTCGTGAACCTGGAGATCGGCGGCCAGGGCAAGGAGGACTTCACCAAGATCTCCGAGGCTTTGCGCTGCCCCGGAGGCGGGCCCGAGTGCGACCTGTTCGCCATTGTCCTCGACGGCCAGGTCATCTCGTCGCCGTACATGGAAGGGCTGATCACCAACGGTCAGGCTCAGATCAGCGGTGACTTCACGGAGACCACCTCGAAGAACCTGGCCACCAGCCTGAAGTTCGGCGCGCTCCCCATCGCTTTCGAGGACGACGCCACTGCCGAGACTGTCGGGCCTTCGCTGGCCGGAAACCAGCTGTCGGCTGGCCTTATTGCGGGGGCCTTCGGCCTGGGGCTGGTGCTTCTCTACTGCCTGCTCTACTACCGGGGCCTCGGCCTGGTCGTGGTCGCGTCGCTGCTCGTGGCCGCGGCTGCGACGTACGCACTGGTGCTGCTGCTCAGTGAGACCGCAAACTTCACCCTCACGTTGCCCGGCATCGCCGGACTGATCATCGCGGTCGGGGTCACAGCCGACTCGTTCATCATCTTCTTCGAACGAATCCGAGACGAGATGCGCGAGGGCAAGTCGATGCGCGTCGCGGTGGAGACCGGTTGGGTGCGCGCGAAGGTGACGCGTCTCGCGGCACAGGTCGTCTCACTGCTCTCGGCGGCGGTGCTCTACATCTTTGCGACCGGGGCGGTGAAGGGCTTCGGGTTCGCGCTCGGACTCTCCACCATCATCGACCTCGCGATCCTGTTCTGGTTCACGAAGCCGATGGTGTCGTGGCTGGCGCGGTTCAAGTTCTTCAACAGCGGTCACCGGCTTTCCGGACTGAGCCGCGGCACGCTCGGCATGGACGCAGTCACCATGGGCAGCGCGGGCACCGTGGGAGGGAAGGCCTGATGGGCAAGTTCTCTAGGCTGGGCAACGACCTCTACGGCGGTCGCAAGTCCATCGACTTCATCGGCGGCAAGACCCTCTGGTACGCCGTCTCCACCCTGTTGGTGGCACTGGCGGTCGTCGTGGTGGTCGTCAAGGGCCTCAACTTCGGCATCGAGTTCACCGGGGGCACGCAGTACACGGTGCCCATCGCGGGTGCCACCCAAGCCGACGCCGATGAGCTCCGCGAGGTCGTCGCCGGGGCCGGCGTCGAAGAGGCCAGCAACCCCGTGGTCACGACGTCGGGCGAGAACGCCGTGCTCGTGCAGACCGAGGATCTCAGCGTCGAGGACAGCGCGACGGTCGCTGCGGCGATCTCCGAGCTCACCGGCGTCGAGCCGGACGACCTCTCGGAACAGGAGATCGGCGCCAGCTGGGGACGCGAGGTCGCCGAGCGCGCCGTCCTTGGTGTGATCGTCTTCCTGATCCTGGTCATGCTGTTCATCGGGTTCTACTTCCGCGAGTGGAAGATGGCCGCTGCGTCGTTCGTCGCGCTCTTCCACGACGTCGCGATCACGGTCGGCATCTATGCCCTGTCGGGGTTCCAGGTGACGCCGTCCGCGGTGACCGGGCTGCTCGCGATCCTCGGGTTCTCGCTCTACGACACGGTCGTGGTCTTCGACAAGGTCAGGGAGAACACCGCTGTCATGAAGCGGAACCGTCAGACCTACGCCTATGCGGCGAACCTGGCGGTCAACCAGACCCTTGTGCGCTCGATCAACACCGGCATCGTGGCCCTGATCCCGATCGGCTCGATCCTCTACGTCAGTGCCTCGCAGCTGGGCGCCAGCTCGTTGCAGGACCTCGCGCTCGCTCAGTTCGTCGGCATGGCCGTCGGTGTCTACTCGTCGATCTTCCTCGCGCCGCGCGTGTTGGTGCACCTGAAGTCCAACGAGACCGAGGTGGTGCTCGCCGAGCGGCGTGCCAGGGCCCGCGCGAAGCAGGCCGACCGTTACGCAACGGTGCCGGTCTTCTCCGACGACCTTCCGGTCAGCGACCGCGACCCCGCTGATCCTGACGACCCCGACGCGATCCTCGAAGACGAGGGCCCCGTCTCGCAGCCTGCATCTCCCCGGCAGCCCGAAGCGTTGGGTCGTGGTCGCACCGCGCCCGAGCCTCGGCGCCCGGTCGGTGAGAGCCGGTCGGCCGGTCGTCAGCAGCCGTCGCGATCGACCAAGTCGAAGCGCAAGAAGCCCTGACCCACATGGACGCGGCCGAGGCACTCGCTCAGTTCGTCGTCGACGTCCCGGACTTCCCCGAGCCCGGGGTCGTCTTCAAGGACATCTCGCCGCTGCTCGCCGATCCGGAGGGGTTCGGCACGGTGGTCGAGGCACTGGCTGCGTGTGGCCGTGACCAGGACGGCACCGTCGTGGTCGACAAGGTCGTCGGCATGGAGGCGCGGGGCTTCATCCTCGCGGCCCCTGTGGCCCTGGCTCTGGGCGTCGGGTTCGTGCCGGTCCGCAAGGCCGGCAAGCTGCCCCGCGCGACGTACGCCGTCTCCTACGCGCTCGAGTACGCCGAGGCGACCCTCGAGCTGCATCGCGACGCGATCGCTCCTGGCGACCGGGTCCTGCTGGTCGACGACGTGCTCGCCACCGGAGGCACGGTCAAGGCCACGCAGCAGCTGGTCGAGCAATGCGGCGGGATCGCCGTCGGCGTGGCGGTGCTGATGGAGCTGTCATTCCTTCCCGGTCGGGAGACCGTCGGTGACCTTCCCGTGACGGCCATCGCCAGTATCTGACCCAGTCATAGACTGACGATGTGACCGAGGAAAGCACCGTCCCCACGCAGCGGGAGGGTGCGCCCGAAACCTCTCCTGAGGTGGTCGGTGCCGGCGGTCGCGGCATGCGAGCCCGGTTGGCCAGGATGGGCACCCGCGCGCAGACGACCAACCCGGTGCTCGAGCCGCTCTTCCGCGCCGTGCGGGCCAATCACCCCAAGGCCGACCTGGCGCTGATCGAGCGCGCCTACGTCACGGCCGAGCAGATGCACGGCACGCAGATGCGCAAGAGCGGTGACCCCTACATCACCCACCCGCTGGCGGTCACCACCATCCTGGCCGGCATCGGGATGACCGAGCCGACCCTGGTGGCGGCGCTGCTGCACGACACGGTCGAGGACACGCCGTACACGCTGGAGCAGTGTCGCGAGGACTTCGGCGACGAGGTCGCCCGGATGGTCGACGGCGTGACCAAGCTCGACAAGGTGCAGTACGGCGACTCGGCCCAGGCCGAGACCATCCGCAAGATGATCGTCGCGATGTCGCGCGACATCCGGGTGCTCGTGATCAAGCTCGCCGACCGCCTCCACAACATGCGCACGCTGCGCTACGTACCGCAGAAGAGCCAGGAACGCACCGCCCGCGAGACCCTCGACATCTACGCGCCCCTGGCCCACCGCTTGGGCATGAACACCATCAAGTGGGAGCTCGAGGATCTCGCGTTCGCCACCCTGCATCCCAAGATCTATGACGAGATCGTGCGGATGGTCGCCGAGCGGGCTCCGTCACGCGACCAGTTCCTGGCCGAGGTGATCAGCCAGGTCGAGGCCGACCTGCGCGAGTCGAAGGTGAAGGCGACGGTCACCGGCCGACCCAAGCACTACTACTCGATCTACCAGAAGATGATCGTCGGCAAGCGGGAGTTCACCGACATCTACGACCTGGTCGGCATCAGGATCCTGGTCGACGAGGACCGCGACTGCTACTCGGTGCTCGGCATCCTGCACTCGCGCTGGAACCCCGTGCTGGGTCGCTTCAAGGACTACGTCGCGATGCCGAAGTTCAACATGTACCAGTCCCTGCACACCACCGTGATCGGCCCGCAGGGCAAGCCCGTCGAGATGCAGATCAGGACCTTCGCCCAGCACCGCCGGGCAGAGTACGGCGTGGCGGCTCACTGGAAGTACAAGGAGGACGGCCGCGTCGGCCGCGACACCGAGCGTCCGGGCGAGATGGACGACATGAGCTGGGTCCGTCAGCTGCTCGACTGGCAGAGCGAGGTGGAGGACCCGGGCGAGTTCCTCGAGAGCCTGCGCTTCGAGATCAACCAGACCGAGACCTACGTGTTCACGCCTCGCGGTGACGTGATCGCGCTGCCCCAGGCCGCGACACCGGTCGACTTCGCGTACGCCGTGCACACCGAGGTCGGTCACCACACCATCGGCGCCCGGGTCAACGGTCGGCTGGTCCCGCTGGAGTCGAGGCTCGAGAACGGCGACGTGGTCGAGGTGTTCACCTCGAAGGCGGCCAACGCCGCGCCGTCGCGCGACTGGCTGACGTTCGTGCAGTCCCCGCGGGCCCGCTCCAAGATCCGGCAGTGGTTCACCAAGGAGCGGCGCGAGGAGGCGATCGAGCGCGGCAAGGACCAGATCGCCAAGCTGATGCGCAAGGAGGGTCTGCCGATCAAGCGGCTGCTCTCTCACGAGTCGCTGATGCTCGCAGCCGCCCACTTCAACATCGCCGACGTGACGGCGCTCTACGCGGCCGTCGGCGAGGGCAACCTCAGCGCCCAGGCCGTCGTACGCCGCGTGGTCGACCTCCACGGTGGCGACGACGGCGCCCGCGAGGACCTCTCCGAAGCCGTCACGATCACCGGCCGGCGCAGCCGCTCCCGGGTCGGGGCCGGCGGCGACGCGGGGGTCATCGTCAAGGGGTCACCGGACGTGTGGATCAAGCTGGCCAAGTGCTGCACCCCGGTGCCGCCCGACGAGATCCTCGGCTTCGTCACCAAGGGCGGGGGAGTCTCGGTGCACCGCACCGACTGCACCAACGCCGCGAGCCTGCTGACGCAGCCCGAGAAGGTCCTGGAGGTCGAGTGGGCGCCGACCGGTCAGTCGACGTTCCTGGTCAACATCCAGGTCGAGGCACTGGATCGGGCCCGACTGCTCTCGGACATCACCATGGTGCTCTCCGACGCCCACGTGAACATCCTCAGCGCCAACCTCTCCACCACCCGCGACCGCGTCGCCAAGTCGCGCTTCACGTTCGAGATGGCCGAGGCGAAGCACCTCGACAACGTCCTGCGGGCTGTGAAGCAGGTGCCGGGCGTGTTCGATGCTTACCGGGTGACTCAGTAGTTCTACCTGGCGCAGACCCTCGCCGGCACCGATCGATCGATCGATCGGTCAGGAAGGTGCGTCCACCCCGAGGGCCCGCCAGCTAGGCGCGCCGACGCCTGAACCCCCACCACGAGGAACAGTCAGCTGCCGAAGTCGGCCGATGCTCGCTTGGCCATGTCGAGGAACGACTGCCTTGAGGCGAGGTTCTCCTCGAGGTCCTTGACCTTCTTCTCGTTGCCGGACGCGCGGGCCGCCTCGAGGTCCTTCTCGATGTCGGTGATGGCGCGCTCGAGCTTGGAGATCATGTCGTCGGCACGAGCGGACTTCTCGGGGTCCGACTTCTTCCACTTCTCTTCTTCGAGACCGCGGATGGTCGTCTCGACCTTGCGGATGCGGCCCTCGAGATCCTTCATTCTCTCGCGGGGCACCTTGCCGGCGGCGTCCCAGCGGTCGGCGAGGTCGCGGAAGGCCTTCTTGGCGGCCTCGACGTCGGTGACCGGCAGCAGTGCCTCGGCCTCGACGATCAGCTTCTCCTTGACCTCGGCGTTGGCCGCGAACTCCGCGTCCTGGGCCGCCGCGGCGGCGTCACGCGCCCCGAAGAAGGTGTCCTGGGCGCCGCGGAACCTCTTCCACAGCTCCTCGTCGATGTCCTTGGGCGCGGGGCCGGCGGCCTTCCACTCCCGCATCAGGTCGCGGTAGCGGCCGGCGGTCGGGCCGAAGTCGGTGGAGGTGGCCAGCGCCTCGGCCTCCTTGACCAGGCGCAGCTTGACCACGCGTGCACCTTCGCGCTTCTCGTCCTGCTCGGCGAAGTGAGCCTTGCGGTGTCGCGTGTACGCCGTGCGGGCGGTGGAGAACCGCTTCCAGAGCGCGTCGTCGGAGGCGCGGTCGATGCGGGGCAGCGCCTTCCAGCGGTCGAGGATCTCGCGGAGGCGGTTGGCGCCGTGACGCCAGTCGGTGCCGGCGGCGATCTTCTCGGCCTCGGCGACCAGCTTCTCCTTCTCCTCCTTCGACTCTGCGGTCTTCTGCGCCTTCTCGGCCTTCCGGGCGGACCGCTGCTGGGCGATCACCGGGCCGAGCGAGTCGAGGCGCGCCACCAGCGAGGCCAGGTCGCCGACGGCGTTGGCGTCGACGAGCTGTGCGCGCACGGTCTTGATCGACTCGGTCGCCTCCTCGGGGCTCAGCACCGCAGAGCGCACGCGCTGGTCCAGGAGGCTGACCTCGGTCTCCAGCGCGGCTGAAGCGGTCGGTGTAGAACTTCAGAGCCTCTTCTGGTGTGCCGACGGGGTACTGGCCGACGGCGCGTTCGCCGTCGGGCGTCTTCACGAAGACGGTGCCGTCGTCGGCGACCCGACCCCATTCGGTGCTAGTCACAGCGTGTTCCTTCATCGTTTGAGCCCGGACAGGTGACCCAGGATAGACGTGGATACCGGCGCGACGTCCGACGGTTGCGCTCGATAGTGTGAGGGAGTGTTGATTGCCGGCTTCCCCGCGGGTCCGTGGGCTGCGAACTGCTACGTCGTGGCGACCGCTCCTGGAGCCGAGTGCGTGATCGTCGATCCCGGCAAGGACGCCGCCGACGGCATCGCCGAGATCGTCCGCGAACACCGGCTGAAGCCGGTCTCGGTGCTGCTCACCCACGGCCACGTCGACCACATGTGGTCGGTCGCCCCGGTGGCCGGCACCTACGACGCCACCGCCTGGATCCACCCCTCCGACCGGCACCTGCTCAGCAACCCCATGATGGGCATGTCGCGCGAGACCACCGCGATGCTGCTGGGCGGCGACTACGAGTGGGCCGAGCCCGACGACGTGCGCGAGCTCGGCGACGCGCAGGAGATCGAGCTGGCCGGCCTGACGATCGTCGTCGACCACACGCCCGGCCACACCGAGGGCTCGGTGACCTTCCGGACGCCGTACGACAACGACGACATCAGCGAGGTCATGTTCTCGGGCGACGTGCTGTTCGCCGGCTCCATCGGGCGCACCGACCTGCCCGGCGGAGACCACGCCGCCATGCTGCGCTCGCTGGCCACCAAGGTGCTCACCCTTGCCGACGACATCGTGGTGCTGCCCGGTCACGGAGACCAGACCTCGATCGGCCGGGAGCGCGCGACCAACCCGTTCCTGCTCGACCTGCAGACCGACGGCGACGCGGCGCAAGTGACCCGGGGTCTCTGACTCGATGAACACCAAGCCGACCCCGCTCAGCGGGTTCCCTGAGCTGCTGCCCGGGCCCCGCCAGGTCGAGCGCGCCGTCATCTCATCGCTCTCCGACACCTTCGAGCTGCACGGGTTCGCCAACATCGAGACCCGCGTGGTCGAGCCGCTCGACCGGCTCGCCAAGGGCGGCGAGATCGACAAGGAGATCTACGTGCTGCGCCGGCTGCAGGCGGCCGACGGAGACTCGGACTCCGGGCTGGGACTGCACTTCGACCTCACGGTGCCGTTCGCGCGCTACGTGCTCGAGCACTCGGGCAAGCTGGAGTTTCCGTTCCGGCGCTACCAGATCCAGCCCGCCTGGCGGGGCGAGCGGCCGCAGATCGGCCGCTACCGCCAGTTCACCCAGGCCGACATCGACATCGTCGGGCAGGGCGAGCTCGCGTTCCACCACGACGTCGAGGTGATGCGGGTGATGGTGGAGGCGCTGGCGGCCCTGCCGCTGCCGCCCGTGTCGTTCCAGTTCAACAATCGCAAGCTGATCCAGGGCTTCTACCGCGGGCTCGGGATCGCCGACGTCACGAGCGCGATCCGGATCATCGACAAGCTCGACAAGCTGCCGCCCGAGACAGTCGCGGAGCAGCTGGTCGAGCAGGCCGGTGCCACGACCGAGCAGGCCGAGCGATGCCTGGCCCTGGCCGGGATCCGCGTCTGCGGACTCCTCGTTCGTCGAGCAGGTGCGCGGCCTCGGGGTGGAGGACGAGCTGCTCGAGACCGGCCTCGCGGAGCTGGCGGCCGTCGTCGAGGGCTGCCTGCCCGCCACCAGCGAGCGGGTCTCCGTCGAGGCCAACCTGCGGATCGCGCGCGGGCTCGACTACTACACGGGCACCGTCGTCGAGATCTTCATGAGCGGCTACGAGCACCTCAAGTCGGTCGGCGGGGGCGGTCGCTACGACGCCCTGGCCGACGACGGCAAGAACGTCTACCCCGGCGTCGGCGTCTCGTTCGGCGTCTCGCGCACGATCGTGCCGCTGCTGGCCGACGGCGTGCTCGAGGCCAGCCGCTCGGTGCCGAGCGCGGTGCTGGTCGCCGTCAACGACGAGGAGTCGCGCGCCGCCAGCGAGCAGGTGGCCGCTGCGCTGCGGGCCCGGCGGATCCCCACCGAGGTCGCCGCCAGCCCCCAGAAGTTCGGCAAGCAGATCCGCTACGCCGAGCGCCGCGGCATCCCCTTCGTCTGGTTCACCGGCGCGGACGGCGGCCACGAGGTCAAGGACATTCGATCGGGAGACCAGGTGTCGGCAGACCCCGACACCTGGAGCCCACCAGAGGAAGACCTGCGACCGCAGGTCTCTATCAAGGAGCAAGAGCAGTGATTCGCACCCATGACGCAGGCGCCCTCCGCGCCGAGCACGTCGGCCAGACCGTCACCCTCGCCGGGTGGGTGGCCAAGCGCCGCGACCACGGCGGGGTGGCGTTCCTCGATCTCCGCGAGGCCAGCGGCGTCGTGCAGGTCGTGGTGCGCGACGAGGCGGTCGCCCACAGCCTGCGCAGCGAGTACTGCATCAAGGTCACCGGCACCGTCTCCGCGCGGCCGGAGGGCAACGCCAACCCCAACCTGCCCTCCGGCGACATCGAGGTCATCGCCGACGAGGTCGACGTGCTCGAGCGCGGCCGCGGCGTTGCCGTTCCCGATCGACGAGCACATCGAGGTCGGCGAGGAGGCGCGGCTCAAGCACCGCTACCTCGACCTGCGTCGCTCCGGCCCCAACGAGGCGCTCCGCCTCCGCAGCAAGGTCAACCGTGCCGCGCGCGAGGTGCTCCACGGCCACGACTTCGTCGAGGTGGAGACCCCGACCCTGACCCGGTCCACGCCCGAGGGCGCTCGCGACTTCCTGGTGCCCGCCCGCCTGCAGCCCGGCAGCTGGTACGCCCTGCCGCAGAGCCCGCAGCTGTTCAAGCAGCTGCTGATGGTGGCCGGCATGGAGCGCTACTTCCAGATCGCGCGCTGCTACCGCGACGAGGACTTCCGCGCCGACCGGCAGCCCGAGTTCACCCAGCTCGACATCGAGATGAGCTTCGTCGAGCAGGACGACGTGCTCACGCTCTCCGAAGAGATCCTGGTCGCGCTCTGGAAGCTGATCGGCTACGACGTGCCGACCCCGCTGCCGCGGATGACCTACGCCGAGTCGATGGCGCGCTTCGGCAGCGACAAGCCCGACCTGCGGATGGGCCAGGAGCTGGTCGAGTGCACGGACTACTTCAAGGACACGCCGTTCCGCGTCTTCCAGGCCCAGTACGTCGGCGCCGTCGTCATGCCCGGGGGAGCGAGCCAGCCACGCAAGCAGCTCGACGCCTGGCAGGAGTGGGCCAAGCAGCGCGGCGCCAAGGGGCTCGCGTACGTGCTGGTGCAGGAGGACGGCGAGCTCGGCGGACCGGTCGCCAAGAACCTCTCCGAGGAGGAGCGGGCCGGCCTCGCCGCCCACGTGGGTGCCCAGCCGGGCGACTGCGTCTTCTTCGGCGCCGGGCTGACCAAGTCGACCCGCGCCCTGCTCGGAGCCGCCCGCCTGGAGATCGGCCGGCGCTGCGGGCTGATCGACGAGAGCGCGTGGAGCTTCCTGTGGGTCGTCGACGCGCCGCTCTTCGAGCCGGCCGACGACGCCACCGCTGCCGGCGACGTCGCGGTCGGCAGCGGTGCCTGGACCGCCGTGCACCACGCCTTCACCGCACCCCAGGACATGGACGGCTTCGACGCCGACCCGGGCAACGCACTGGCCTGGGCCTACGACATCGTCTGCAACGGCAACGAGATCGGCGGCGGGTCGATCCGAATCCACCGCGAGGACGTGCAGAAGCGGGTCTTCGCGATCATGGGGCTCGAGGAGTCCGAGGCCGAGGAGAAGTTCGGCTTCCTGCTCGAGGCGTTCAAGTACGGCGCGCCCCCGCACGGCGGGATCGCCTTCGGCTGGGACCGGATCGTCGCGCTCCTGGCCGGCACCGAGTCGATCCGCGACGTGATCGCGTTCCCCAAGAGCGGAGGCGGCTACGACCCGCTGACGGCCGCCCCGCGCCCATCACGCCCGCCCAGCGCAAGGAGGCCGGTGTGGACGCCGCACCGGCGAAGGATCTCCCGCCTGACGCCTGATCGGCCGTAACCTGAACGTTGCCTCCGAGACGGAATCGTTACGCACGAGTGTCCCAGAGTGCGCACTGCGTCACATAGTGTTCCCTCGTTGCGAGCACACCGCTCCAGCATATGTCTGCTGGTCCCGACTCGGCGCGTGAGGTGAACATGGTCCTTCCGGTAACGGAGTCTCTAGCCGAGTTCCCGACCCCGGAGGACGAGGAGCAGTCGACCCGTCGTCGTCGGCGCAAGGACAAGAAGGACAAGGCGTTCGCGGGCCGATCGCCGATGCAGATCGCGTTCGGGCGGCTGCGTCGTGACCCGGTTGCCATCGTCTGTGGCGCGATCGTCCTCCTGCTGTCCTGCTGGGCGTCCTGGCCCCGTTCATCAACAACCTGCTCCAGATCTCGGGCGAGCAGTCGGGCAAGTACGCGCTCGACATCGTCGAGGTCACGGACTTCACCGGCACCCCCATCATCGGACCCCCCGACAACGGCTTCATCTGGGACCACCCGCTCGGCATCGCGCCGGGCACCGCGGTCGACAACCTGGCGCGGTTGCTGCTGGGACTCCGGACCTCGCTGATGATCGCGGTGATCGCGACCGTCGTCAGCACCGTGGTCGGCGTCTGCGTCGGTCTGGTCGCCGGCTTCTCCCGAGGCTGGCTCGACCGGGTGATCTCGTTCGTGATCGACCTGTTCCTCTCGTTCCCGTTCATCCTCGGCGCCCTGGCGGTCTCGCCGATCCTGGTCGAGCGGTGGGGACAGACCGCCGACTCGCTGGCCCAGGCACAGATCATCGCGCTGATCCTGATCCTCGTGCTCTTCGGCTGGATGAGCCTGGCCCGTCTGGTCCGCGGCCAGGTGCTCTCCCTGCGGGAGCGTGAGTTCATCCAGGCCGCCGAGGTGATCGGCGCCCCGACCCGGCGGATCCTGTTCAAGGAGCTGCTGCCCAACCTGGTCGCGCCGATCGTGATCGCGATCTCGCTCGGTCTGCCAGCCTTCGTCGCGGCGGAGGCCGGCCTGTCCTTCCTCGGCATCGGCCTGACCGGCGAGCCGTCGCTGGGCCAGATCATCGCCTCGGCCGATGCCTACTACGACCAGTACCCGATCTACCTCTTCGCGCCAGTGACCGTTGTCGCGGTCCTCGTGCTGGCGCTCAACCTGTTGGGCGACTCCATCCGGGATGCGTTCGACCCCAAGACTCGCCGGTGATTCAGGTTCTCCGGTCGGGAAACACCACGGAAAGGTGACACGCGATATGCGCAGGACAACTCGGCTCATCGCCGCGTCGACCGCAGCGCTCCTCTTGTTGGGCGCTTGCGGCGGCTCGGACGACGGCGACGGCGACGGTGACAGCCCCGGGACGCTCAACGTCCCCGCAGGACGGCGGCAACATCGGCGACGCCCAGGACCCCACCCGCGAGGGACCGGTCGAGATCGACGGCGCGACGGAGGGCGGCATCGTCAAGCTGATCTCGAACACCCCGCTCGAGACCATGGACCCCAGCGAGGCCTACTACGTCCACACCGGTCGGCGATCCTCAGTGGTCTGGTCACCCGTTCGCTCACCCAGTGGGTGCGCAACGAGGACGGCACCGTCACCCTGGTGCCCGACCTGGCGACCGACCTCGGCACCAGCAACGAGGACTTCACCGAGTGGAGCTTCACGCTGCGTGACGGCATCAAGTACGAGGACGGCACCGCCGGTCACCATCGAGGACGTCAAGTTCGGCCTCGAGCGCACCATGGACACCACGGCGTTCCCGGAGAGCCCCGGCGCCTACGCGCTCGACTACTACGAGGGCGGCGCCGACTACAAGGGCCCCTACACCGGCAACGGTGCGGAGCTGGACTCGATCGCGATCGACGGCAACACCGTCACCATCACGATGGCCAAGCCGTTCCCGGACATGCCGTACTGGATGTCCTTCCCGGCCAACGGTCCCATCCCGAAGGACGCGTCCGACCCGGCGACCTACCGCAACCACCCGCTGGCCACCGGCCCGTACAAGTTCGCGGAGTACACCCCGAAGAAGACGCTGACCCTGGTCCGCAACGACCAGTGGGACCCGGCCACCGACCCGGGCCGCACGCAGTACCCCGATGGCTACGAGATGGACTACACCGTTCCGAGCGAGCAGGTCGACGAGATCATCCTCAACGACCAGGGCGACGCTCAGAACACGATGACCATCGACGACATCCTGGGCACCAACTACCGGAAGTTCCTGGACGAGGCCGGTGACCGGGTCAAGACCGGCACCACCCCGTGCACCCGCTACTGGGCCATGGACTACCGCAAGATCACCGACATCAAGGTCCGCCAGGCTCTCGCCCTCGCGTACCCGTACTCGGCCGCGATCCGGGCCGCCGGCCTGATCGAGGGCGTCAACCGGCTTCCTGGCACGAACCTGATGGCTCCGGGCACCCCTGGTCGCGAGGAGTACGAGCCCCTCGACGTGCCTGCGGGCACCACCGACCCCGATCGGGCCAAGGAGCTGCTGACCGAGGCAGACGCCATGGGCTACGAGATCAAGTTCCTGTTCGCCAGCGACGACCCGTTCGCCGTCGCTGCGAAGGACGCGATCGCCAAGGGTCTCGAGGACGGCGGCTTCAAGGCCACCCCCGTGCCCACCACGTTGGAGAACCTGACGACGGTCCGTGAGGACCCGAACGCAGACATCAACGTGCGGTCCGCCGGCTGGTGCTCTGACTGGCCGTCCGGTGGCTCGTGGTTCCCGCCGCTGCTGAAGACCGAGGACCTCGAGGCGCTCGGCCAGATCAGCCAGAACTACTCGGTCTTCTCCGAGGAGGACGTGGACACGCAGATCGACGAGATCCTGGCGAGCCCGATCGAGGAGCAGGCTGGCGTGTGGAACGAGCTGGACGAGTACATCGCTGAGACGTACTTCCCGCTCTTCGTCACCAGCTACGACGGTGTGGTCTGGGCTGCCGGATCGAACGTCAACGGCAACGAGTCCGATGTGGTGCTCGGGATGCCCTCCTACAAGGACATCTGGCTCGCCAACCAGTGATCGACCGTTCCCGGGGCTTCGATAGGGAGCCCCGGGAGCGCTGCACCGCCTAGTGAGAGGGGAGGGCCGACCTCGTCGGCCCTCCCCGCTCGCGGGTCACACCGAGGGAAGGTCAGAGTTTCTGCCATGGTCGGGTTCATCATTCGCCGAGTGCTGTCGGCAGTACTGGTCCTGATCCTCACCTCGATGCTGGTCTTCGCCCTGTTCTGGCTCGGACCCCGCAACCCGGCCCAGCCGATCTGTGACGCCAAACCCCCGTGCTCGCCGGAGAAGCTGGCCAACATCGAGCGAGCCATGGGGCTCGACGAAAACGTGGTCTCGGCGTACCGCACCTGGGCCGACGGCCTCTTCACCGGTCGCGAGATCACCTTCTCCGCCGCTGAGAAGTACGACTGCAGCGCGCCGTGCCTCGGCATCTCCTACACCACGCGCCTCGAGGTCACCGACGAGCTGGCCGAGAAGTATCCAGCCACACTGTCTCTTGCTTTGGGCGGTGCGCTGATCTATCTGACTCTCGGAGTCGCGATCGGGGTGCTGGCCGCCAGATTCCGAAACACCGCCGCCGACAAGCTGCTGGTGTCGTCGACCTTGGTGGTGTCGGCCATCCCCTACTACGTGATCGCCCTACTGGCGTGGATCTTCCTCACCCAGAAGTGGGCAGTCTTCGACTCGAAGTACAACCCCTTCTTCGACAACCCGTGGCTGTGGTTCACCGGTCTGTTACTACCGTGGCTGGTGCTGGGCCTCACCAACGCCACGTCCTACTCGCGGTTCACCCGGGGGCAGATGGTGGAGACCATCGGGGAGGACTTCATCCGCACCGCCGTGGCGAAGGGGCAGAAGGGCAACGTGGTGATCTACAAACACGCGCTGCGGGCTGCGATCATCCCAGTAGTCACGATCTTCGGTCTCGACTTCGGCACCCTCCTGGGAGGCACCATCTTCACCGAGCAGATCTTCCGGATCGACGGCATGGGGCGCTGGGGGCTTCAGGCAATCGGCACACCCACCAACATCCCGGTGGTCCTTGCGACCGTGCTGGTGGCGGCGTTCTTCATCATCCTGTCCAACCTGATCGTGGACATCGTCTACAGCTTCCTCGACCCGCGGGTCCGGCTGTCATGACCGAGACTCTTGCGTCGCGTCCCGGAGACGCGGCCGTCGGCGCCGACGAGCCCTACCTCGTGGTCGAGGACCTCACCATCAAGTTCCCCACCGAGGACGGCCTGGTCAGCGCCGTCACCGACCTGAGCTACTCCGTCGAGCTCGGCAAGACGCTGGGCATCGTCGGCGAGTCCGGCTCGGGCAAGTCCGTCTCCAGCATGGCCGTGCTCGGCCTGCACGACGCGAAGCGCTCGCGGATCGAGGGCTCGATCCGCGTCGGCGGCACCGAGATCATCGGCCTGAGCGAGAGCAAGCTGACCAAGCTGCGCGGCAACGACGTGGCGATGATCTTCCAGGACGCCCTGGCAGCGCTGCACCCGTTCTACAAGATCGGTGTGCAGCTGGCCGAGGCCTACCTCCTGCACCACCCGAAGGCCTCGAAGCGCGACGCACGTCGCGCGTCCATCGAGGCGCTCGACCGGGTCGGCATCCCGCAGCCCGATGCCCGGATCGACGACTTCCCGCACCAGTTCTCCGGCGGCATGCGCCAGCGGGTGATGATCGCGATGGGCTTGATCAACTCGCCCAAGCTGCTGATCGCCGACGAGCCGACCACCGCCCTCGACGTCACCGTGCAGGCCCAGATCCTCGACCTGCTGCAGGACCTCCAACGGGAGTACAACTCCGCCGTCATCATCATCACCCACGACCTCGGGGTCGTGGCGGAGATGGCCGACGACGTCCTGGTGATGTATGGCGGCCGCGCGGTCGAGTACGGCTCCTGCAAGGAGATCCTCAGCCACCCCGAGATGCCCTACACGTGGGGGCTGCTCTCGAGCGTGCCCGACGTGGCCGCCGACACCGCGACCCGGCTGATTCCCATCCCCGGCACGCCGCCGAGCCTGCTCAACCCGCCCACCGGCTGCCCGTTCCACCCGCGGTGTGCCCACGTCGACAAGGTGCCGGGCGACCTCTGCTCGACGACGCTGCCCGAGCTCACGCCTGGCAAGTCCGCGGCGACGCACCTCAAGCGGTGCCACCTGCCCGACCCCGACGCCATCTACCAGCAGGAAGTGCTCCCCGAGATCGTGATCGAGCTGGATGTCGACGTGGAGGAGCTGCGATGACCGAGTCGACGTACGACACGTCAGAGAACCCCGAGGAGACCAGCGACCAGTCGACCGAGGGCGCCGGCGGGAAGTTCACGGAGGACCTCCAGGCCAGCATCTTCGAGCCGCACGCGCCGGTCGAGGCGGACCTGACCCGGGAGCCGATCCTCGAGGTCGAGAACCTCAGGATGTACTTCCCGGTCAAGTCGGCGGGGATCGTTCGCCGCACGGTCGGCCACGTGCAGGCGGTCGACGGGGTCTCGTTCCAGGTGCCGGCCGGGTCGTCGCTCGGCCTGGTGGGGGAGTCGGGCTGCGGCAAGTCGACCACCGGCCGCCTGATCACCCGGCTCTACCAGCCCACGGGCGGCAGCATCAACTTCAACGGCACCCGCATCGACCAGCTGTCGAAGCGCGAGATGAAGCCGATGCGCCAGGACGTCCAGATGATCTTCCAGGACCCCTACAGCTCGCTGAACCCGCGGCACACGGTCGGATCGATCGTCAGTGCGCCGCTGATCGTGCACAACGTGCTGCCGAAGAAGCAGGTGCTCGGGCGGGTGCAGGAGCTGCTCGAGGTGGTCGGCCTGAACCCCGAGCACTACAACCGCTACCCCAACGAGTTCTCCGGGGGTCAACGTCAGCGCATCGGCATCGCTCGGGCGCTCGCGCTGCAACCCAAGCTGCTGGTCGCCGACGAGCCGGTCTCCGCGCTCGACGTCTCCATCCAGGCCCAGGTGATCAACCTTCTGCAGGACCTGCAGAAGGAGTTCGACATCGCCTTCCTGTTCATCGCCCACGACCTGGCGATCGTGCGCCACTTCTGCCCCGAAGTGGCCGTGATGTACCTCGGCAAGATCGTCGAGATCGCCGACCGGGAGAGCCTCTACGCCCGGCCGCGGCATCCGTACACGCAGGCGCTGCTGTCGGCCGTGCCGGACGTGAAGCAGGCCGTCACCGGCGGTCGCCGCGAGCGGATCCGCCTCGAGGGCGACGTGCCGAGCCCGATCAACCCGCCGTCGGGCTGCCGGTTCCGCACCCGCTGCCCGATCGCTCAGGAGATCTGCGCCAAGCACGAGCCGCCGCTGCTGCAGATCGGGCCACGCCAGAAGGTCGCCTGTCACTTCCCCGGTCCGCTGGGTGACCACCCGAGCCGCCCGGTCACCGCCGAGCTCCTGGGCGTCGACGACGCGGGCAACCCGGACCCGAGCGTCACCCCGACCACAGAGACGCTGACGCACGCCGGCTACGACGACCGCTGGTTCGACATCGACAAGAAGACGTTTGTCACCTCCTGAGAGCGGCGACGGGCTGTTCGACGCCCCCGTCACGAAGCCGGTGGCGGGAGGCGGCTCCCTGGCCGGAGCCGCGCACGCCGGGTCGCCGCTGGCGGTGCGGATGCGTCCGCGCTCGCTCGACGAGCTGGTCGGCCAGGAGCAGCTGCGGGCGGAAGGGTCGCCGCTGCGGCAGCTGATCGAGGGTGACCAGTCGCTCTCGCTGCTGCTGTGGGGGCCGCCCGGCACCGGCAAGACCACGATCGCCTCGATCCTGAGCCAGCAGACCGAGCGCGCCTTCGTCGAGGTGTCCGCGGTCTCGGCCGGAGTCAAGGAGGTCCGGGCCGCGATCGACTCCGCTCGGGCCCGACTGGTCGGTGGCGGCGGTGAGACGGTGCTGTTCGTCGACGAGGTGCACCGCTTCAGCAAGTCGCAGCAGGACGCGCTGCTCCCGGGCGTCGAGAACCGGTGGGTGACGCTGGTCGCGGCCACCACCGAGAACCCGTTCTTCTCGGTCATCTCGCCACTCCTGTCGCGCAGCCTGCTGCTCCGGCTCGAGGCGCTGACCGACGACGACATCAGGGCGGTGCTGGCCCAGGCGCTCGCTGACGAACGCGGCCTCGGCGGACGCTTCGAGGTCGATCCGGACGCGCTGGACCACCTGGTGCGGCTGGCCGGCGGCGATGCGCGCCGGTCGCTGACCTATCTCGAGGCGGCCGCCGGCGCGGCGACGTCGCGGAAGTCGACCACGATCGACCTCGAGACGGCCGAGACGGCCGTGGACCAGGCCGCGGTGCGCTACGACCGCCAGGGTGACCAGCACTACGACGTCACCAGCGCCTTCATCAAGTCGATCCGGGGCTCCGACGCCGACGCCGCGATCCACTACCTCGCCCGGATGATGGAGGCCGGTGAGGACCCGCGGTTCATCGCGCGGCGCCTGGTCATCCTGGCCAGCGAGGACATCGGTCTGGCCGACCCGACCGCCCTGACCACTGCTGTCGCCGCAGCCCAGGCGGTGCAGCTGATCGGCATGCCGGAGGCCCGGCTCAACCTCGCCCAGGCCACGATCGCACTGGCCGTGGCGCCGAAGTCGAACGCCGTGATCAAGGCGATCGACGCGGCCAGCGCCGACGTACGCGCCGGCAAGATCGGGCCGGTGCCACCCCACCTGCGTGACGCTCACTACTCCGGTGCCAGCAAGCTCGGCCACGGCGAGCGCTACCGCTACGCCCACGACCACCCGTTCGGTATCGCCGAGCAGCAGTACGCCCCCGACGTCGTCGCCGACGCGGAGTACTACCAGCCCACATCGCTCGGCGCCGAAGCCGCGGTGAAGGAGCGGTGGGAGCGCATCCGCCGGCTGATCCGGGGCAGGTAGGGTCGGGCCCCATGCAGGAATGGTCAGTGCCGGTCTGGGTCGTGGCCGGCGCGCTCGCCGCCGTCGTCCTGATCGCGTTGACGTCCGGACTGCTGTTCGGCCGCGCCCTGCGGCAGGGTGCGCAGGCGGACCGCGGAGGAGCTCGAGCTGGCCCGCGCCGAGTCGGCGCGCCTGCAGGCCCAGGTCGACGACATCGAGCGTCGCCTCTCCACCCCGGTGAGCGTGGAGGAGCACGAGTACGTCATCACCCGTCTCGGCGACGACGTCCCGGGCGAGCCCGCCGAGGCCGCACCGATGGTGCCCGGTCCGCTGTTCGCCGACCTGGTGCTGCGCGAGAGCGTCGTGCAGGCGGCCTCGCTGGCGTCCGGTCTCCGGCGGGCCTTGGCGCCCGAGACGCGCAACCGGATCAGGTTCGAGATGAGGCGCGAGGTCAAGCGGGCGCGCAAGCAGCGACGCGCCGACCTCCGCCAGGCGCGGCGGGAGTGGGAGGCCCGGCAACGAGCCGGAGTCCGACTGGACGAACCATCGGCGGAGGGTAGCGCCGCATGACCTCAGGGCAATGCCGCAGGAACCGGCCCCACCCGATCACTCGTTTCGCTCGTGATCCCGTGGGGGCTCGAGCGTGAAGGGCGGCCTCTGGTTCGTCGCCGGGGCCGGAGCTGGGATCTACGCCGTCGTGCGTGGTCGCCGCGCGGCCGAGGCGCTCACTGCCGACGGGATGCGCGACCGGCTCGGCGCCGCCGGCGTCGGGCTGCGGATGTTCCGCGACGAGGTTGCCCAGGGCAAGGCCGAAGCGGAAACCGACTTGCGAGAGCGGCTGGGCCTGGTGCCCCATGGAATCCCGGAGCTGGGCCCTGCCGGGGTCTCGACCAGCTCGACCGCCGAACACGATCCGAAGCACAAGAAGGAGAACGAGTACTGATGGACACCGCGGAGATCCGCCGCCGGTTCGTTGCGCACTTCGCGGACAACGAGACCGTCGGGCGGCACCAGCCGGTGGCCTCGGCCTCCCTCCTGCTCGACGACCCCAACCTGTTGTTCGTCAACGCGGGCATGGTGCCGTTCAAGCCCTACTTCCTCGGCCAGGAGACCCCGCCGTACGACCGGGCGGTCAGCGTGCAGAAGTGTGTGCGCACCCCGGACATCGAGGACGTCGGCAAGACCACGCGGCACGGCACGTTCTTCGAGATGTGCGGCAACTTCTCCTTCGGTGACTACTTCAAGGAAGGCGCCATCGAGCTGGCGTGGGACCTGGTGACGAAGTCGCAGGCCGACGGCGGCTGGGGATTCGAGGAGTCGCGCCTCTACCCGAGCGTCTACCAGGACGACCCGGAAGCCGTGGCGCTCTGGAAGAAGGTCACCGGTCTGCCCGACGAGCGCATCATCCGGCTCGGCAAGTCGGAGAACTACTGGTCGATGGGCGTGCCCGGTCCCGGCGGACCGTGCTCGGAGATCCTGTTCGACCGCGGGCCGGCGTACGGCCCCGACGGCGACTTCACCGCCGAGGACCGCTACCTGGAGTTCTGGAACCTGGTCTTCATGCAGGACGAGCTGAGCGCCGTCCGCAGCAAGGAGGACTTCGACATCGTCGGCTCGCTGCCGAAGAAGAACATCGACACCGGCATGGGCCTCGAGCGGGTCGCCTTCCTCACCCAGGGGAAGGAGAACATGTACGAGATCGACGTGATGTTCCCCGTCATCCAGCGCGCCGAGGAGCTCACCGGCCGCAGGTACGGCGCGAACCACGAGGACGACGTGCGGTTCCGCGTGATCGCCGACCACGTGCGCAGCTCGATGATGCTGATCTCGGACGGCGTGACGCCGGGCAACGAGGCGCGTGGCTACGTGCTCCGGCGATTGCTGCGCCGCGCGGTGCGGTCGATGCGGCTGCTGGGCTACGGCGACCCGTCGCTGCCCGAGCTGCTGCCGGTCAGCCGCGACAAGATGGGCGAGACCTACGCCGAGCTGCACACCGACTGGGAGCGCATCGCGCGGGTCGCGTACGCCGAGGAAGAGGCGTTCCGCAAGACGCTGCAGTCGGGCACCCAGATCTTCGACCAGGCCGCGGCCGAGGTGAAGCAGAGCCAGCAGACCCGGCTCTCCGGTGACCGGGCGTTCGCGCTGCACGACACCTACGGCTTCCCGATCGACCTGACGCTCGAGATGGCCTCCGAGGCCGGGCTGACCGTCGACGAGGAGGGCTTCCGCCACCTGATGGCGGAGCAGCGCGAGCGGGCCAAGGCCGACGCGCGTGCGAAGAAGGGCCAGCACGCGGACACGACGGTCTACCGCGGCATCCTCGACGAGCACGGGCCGACCGACTGGCTGGCCTACGACACCCTGGAGACGGAGTCGAAGCCACTGGCCCTGCTCACCGGTGGCGCCCCTGCGACGTCGCTCGCTCAGGGCGAGATCGGCGAGCTCGTGCTGGACCGGACCCCGTTCTACGCCGAGTCGGGCGGGCAGGTCGCCGACGCCGGCATCATCGAGTTCGACGGCGGCCGGCTGGAGGTGCTCGACGTCCAGCGCCCCGTGCGCGGACTGGTCGTGCACCAGGTGCGCGTGGTCGACGGTGAGTTCCACACCGGTGCTGCCTTGCGGGCGCAGGTCGACGCCGACTGGCGCACCGGTGCGCGCCAGGCCCACTCCGGCACCCACGTCGTACACGCTGCCCTGCGCGAGGTGCTCGGCCCCAGCGCGTTGCAGTCCGGCTCGTACAACCGGCCCGGCTACCTCCGGCTCGACTTCGGCTGGCTGACGGCACTCACGCCGGAGCAGCTGCACGACATCGAGCAGGTCTCCAACCACGCCCTGCGCGCGGACCTGCCCGTTGGCTGGCAGTACATGACGCTCTCCGAGGCCAAGGAGTGGGGCGCGCTGGCGCTCTTCGGCGAGACCTACGACGACCAGCAGGTGCGCGTGGTCGAGATCGGCGGTCCGTGGTCGCGTGAGCTGTGCGGTGGAACGCACGTCGAGCATGCGTCCCAGATCGGCACCGTGGTCGTGACCGGCGAGGCCTCCGTGGGTTCGGGCAACCGCCGGATCGAGGCGTTCACCGGGCAGGAAGGCTTCTCCTACCTCGCCCGCGAGCGCGACGTGGTGCATCAGCTGACCGGGCTGCTCAAGACCCAGCCCGACGACCTGGTGCCCCGGGTCGGCGACCTCCTGGAGCGGCTGCGCAACGCCGAGCGGGAGATCGAGAAGGTGCGCGTCGGCCAGCTGCTGTCCGCCGGTGGAGACCTGGCGGCAGGCGCAGCCGACGTCAACGGTGTCAACGTCGTGGCGCACCGCGCCGACGGCGCCGGGGCGGCCGACGTACGCGCGCTGGCCCTCGACGTACGAGGTCGGCTGCCAGCCGCTGCTCCCGGCGTCGCGGTGGTGATCGGCAGCGCTGACGGCAAGGTCTCGGTGGTGGCCGCGGTCAACGACGAGGCCCGGTCTCGCGGTCTCTCGGCCAACGACCTGGTCCGCGCCGTCGGACCGCTCGTGGGCGGCAAGGGCGGCGGCAAGGACGACGTGGCCCAGGGTGGCGGCACCGACTCCAGCCGGATCGACGAGGCGATCGCGCTGGTCGCGGCCGAGGTCGCGCGCGCCTAGCGGCGCCCGGGAACCATCACAGCGACATGCGACGAGGAGTGCGGCTGGGCATCGACCCCGGCGATGCCCGGATCGGGGTCGCCCGCAGCGACCGGTCCGGCCTGCTCGCCACGCCCGTCGAGACGGTACGCCGCGGCCAGGGCGACCTGCGCCGGCTCGGCGAGCTGGTGGCCGAGCACGAGGCGGTCGAGGTCGTGGTCGGACTGCCGCGTTCCCTGTCCGGGAGCGAGGGCCCGGCGTCGGCGAAAGTGCGGGCCTTTGCGCTCCGGCTGGCGCGCCGCGTGGCTCCGGTGCCGGTGCGGTTGTCCGACGAGAGGCTGACCACGGTTTCGGCGGAGGCTATGCTGCGCGACCGGGGCCGCAAGGGCACTGATCGCCGCTCGGTGGTCGACATGGCCGCCGCCGTACTGATCCTGCAGCACGCCCTCGACACCGAGCGGGCGACGGGGAACCCGCCCGGTGAGCTCGTGAAGGAGAACGATGACTGACCACGAGCACGACGGCACCGCGCTGGACGACCAGTTCCGCGCGCAGAGCCATCACCGCGGGCACCGCAAGGCATCGTCCAGCGGCGGGCGGGCCCGTGGCTGCCTGCCGGTGCTCATCGTGCTCGCGATCGTTCTCGCCTTGCTCTACGTCGGTCTGACGAGGGGCCTCGACTTCGTGCAGGACCAGTTCGGGGACCCCGAGGACTACGCCGGGCCGGGCTCCGGCGCGGTGACCGTCGAGGTGATCTCCGGCGACACCATCCCCGACATGGGTCGGACCCTCGAGGACGCGGATGTCGTGGCTTCCGCGGACGCGTTCGTCGACGCGGCCTCCGGTGACCCGTGCGCGCCGACGATCCAGGCCGGGTTCTACCCGTTGAAGAAGAAGATGAGGGCGGCCGACGCGCTGGCCGTCATGTGCGACCCCACCAACATCGACAACCGCGACGTCACGATCCCCGAGGGGCTGCGCGTCGACCAGGTCGTCGACAAGCTGGTGGAGGCGACGGGCTTCAAGAAGTCGGCCTTCGAGAAGGTCCTCGATGACCCCACGAAGCTCGGGCTGCCCGCGTATGCGCAGGGCGACCCGGAGGGCTTCCTCTTCCCGGACACCTATCGGTTCACGCCTCAGGACAAGCCGATCGACATGCTCCGCGCGATGGTCACCCAGTTCGTCTCCGTGGCCGACGCGCTGCCGATCACGGGCGCCGCCCAGGTCGACCTGTCGGAGCACGACCTGGTGACCGTGGCGAGCATCGTCGAGAAGGAGGTCTCGCGTGCCGAGGACCGGCCTGCGGTCGCCGAGGTCGTGCGCAACCGGCTCGACGGCTCGTGTGTCGCCCAAGGCGTGCCCGCCGGTCTCTTGCAGATGGACTCCACGATCCACTTCCTCAGCGGCGGCGGCACCGGCAGCGTGTTCACCGACGACGAGGCGCGCGACTCGGACTCGCCCTACAACACCTACCGCGTCCCCGGCTGCCGCCGGGACCGATCGCTGCGCCGGGACGGGCCGCGATGGAGGCGGTGCTGAACCCGACCGACGAGGGCTACTGCTACTTCGTGGCGGTCAACCTGGACACAGGGGAGACGGCGTTCGCCACCACGGAGGCCGAGCACAACGCGAACCGGGCGCGGCTCGACGAGTGGTGCAGCGACAACGAGGGTCGTTGCTGAGTTGAAGTGCGCCGTGCTCGGCGACCCGATCGCCCACTCGTTGTCGCCGGCGCTGCACCGCGCCGGCTACGAAGCGCTCGGCCTGGACTGGACCTACGACGCCGTGCCGGGTGTCGGCCGGCGGCCTGGGCGAGCACCTCGCCGGACTGGACGCCACCTGGCGCGGCCTGTCGCTGACGATGCCGCTCAAGCGGGCGGCGATGACGCTCGCCGACCGGCTCAGTGAGCGTGCCGCGTTGGTGGGAGCCGTCAACACACTGGTGCTCGTCGACGGAGCCGTGCACGCGGACAACACCGACCTCCCGGGTGCGGTCGCGGCCCTGCGAGAGCGGTGGGACGGTGAGCTGACGCGCGGGCACCGTGCTGGGTGCCGGCGCGACGGCGGCGTCCACCGGTCTCGCCCTGGTCGAGGCTGGGGCCCGGGAGGTGACCCTGCTCGTGCGCTCTCCCGAGCGTGCGGTCGCGACGGTGGCGGCCATCGAGCGACATCCGTCCGGCCCCACGGTGCGGGTGGGCTCGCTCGCCACCGACGCGCCCGTCGGCGAGGTCCTGGTCAACACCATCCCGGCCGACGCCCAGGTGCCGGACCTCGTCGCCCGGTGTGCTCGAGGTGCCGGTGCTCTTCGAGGTGCTCTACGCCCCGTGGCCGACGCCGCTGGTGGCTGCGGCGGCAGGACCGGGTGCTCGTGTCCGGGCTGGATCTGCTCGTGCACCAGGCGGCGTACCAGTTCGAGATCTTCACGGGCTCCCCAGCGCCGCTGGCGGAGATGCGTGCGGCCGGCGAGGCAGCGCTGGCGGCGCGGCCGTGATCGAGGTCGCGGCGGGGCTCGGCTGCGCCGTGCTGTGCGGTGCCGGCAGTGCGCTGATGCCGGCCGTGATCGCGCGGATCCCCGAACCCGACCCGGACCCAGAGGCCGAGCTGGACGCCTCCCGCCAAGGAGCCCTACGCCGACATCGCGGCGCGGCCCCGGCTGGCCTGGAAGCTGGCCGTGGTCGGGCTGCTCGCGGGCTTCGCCGTGGGCGGACGTCTCGGCTGGGAGTGGCCGCTGCTCTTCCTGGTGCCGCTGGTGCCGGTGCTGGTCGCGCTCGCGCTGATCGACTGGCGCACCCACCTGCTGCCGACCAAGGTGGTCTGGCCGACCACGCTGGCGACCGCCGCGCTCGTGGGGGTCGCCTGGCTGCTGACCGGTGACAACCACGACCTCATCCGGGCCGGCTGGGGCTTCCTGATCGCCTACGGCACCTTCTTCATGCTCTGGTTCGCCTACCCCAAGGGGCTCGGCTACGGCGACGTGCGACTGGCCGGCGTGCTCGGTCTGGCGCTCGGCTACCTGGGCTGGGGCGAGCTGCTCGTCGGCCTGTACGCCGGGTTCCTGTTCGGGGGAGTCGGTGGCGGCCTGCTGTCGGTGCTGAAGTTCGTCGAGCGCAAGGCGTTCCCGTTCGGTCCGTTCATGGTCGTCGGCGCGCTCTTCGGGGTGCTGTGCGGAGCGGAGATCCTGGATCGTCTCGTCGCAGGGTGACCACGTCGGGTCGGTGGGGTCCGAAGTGAAAGACTGAGCGCATGCTGCGTTGGCTCACTGCGGGCGAGTCCCATGGCCCGTCCCTGGTCGCGATCCTCGAGGGTCTGCCGGCGAAGGTCGAGGTCACCACCGACGACATCGCCGACGCTCTCGCGCGTCGTCGACTCGGCTACGGACGCGGGGCGCGGATGAAGTTCGAGCAGGACGAGGTGACGCTGGTCGGCGGAGTGCGCCACGGGCTGACCCAGGGCGGACCGGTGGCCATCCAGGTGGGCAACACCGAGTGGCCCAAGTGGGAGCAGGTCATGTCCGCCGACCCGGTGGACCCGGTGGAGCTCGAGGCGCTGGCGCGCAACGCCGCCCTGACCCGCCCGCGGCCCGGGCATGCCGACCTGGTGGGCATGCAGAAGTACGGCTTCGACGACGCCCGCCCGATCCTCGAGCGCGCCTCGGCCCGCGAGACCGCCGCGCGGGTCGCGCTCGGTCGCGTGGCCAGCAACTTCCTGGAGCAGGCGACCGGCGCGCAGGTGGTGTCGCACGTGATCGAGCTCGGCGGGGTGCGCGCACCCGACGGTCTCTGGCCGGCACCCGGCGACGTGGCCCGGCTCGACGACAACCCCGTGCGCTGCCTCGACGCCGACACCGCGACCGCGATGGTGGAGCGGATCGACCAGGCGCACAAGGACGGCGACACCCTCGGCGGGGTGGTCGAGGTCGTCGTGCACGGTTTGCCTCCCGGCCTCGGGTCGCATGTGCACTGGGACCGCCGACTCGACTCGCGGCTGGCCGGCGCGCTGATGGGCATCCAGGCGATCAAGGGGGTCGAGGTCGGTGACGGCTTCGCTACCGCTGCCACCCCGGGCTCGCTGGCCCACGACGAGATCGTGCCGACAGACGAGGGCATCCGGCGTACGTCGGGGCGCTCGGGTGGCACCGAGGGCGGGATGAGCACCGGCGAGATCCTGCGGGTGCGGGCCGCCATGAAGCCGATCGCCACCGTGCCGCGGGCGCTCAAGACCGTCGACCTGACCACCGGCGAGGCGACCGTCGCGCACCACCAGCGCTCGGACGTGTGCGCGGTGCCTGCTGCCGGCATCGTTGCCGAGGCGATGGTGGCGCTGGTGCTGGCCGAGGCCGTGGTCGAGAAGTTCGGCGGCGACTCGCTGCCCGAGACCAGGCGCAACGTCGAGAGCTACCTGGACACGCTGAGGTACCGGTGACGCTCCGATGACAGTCGTGCTGGTCGGCCCGATGGGGTCCGGCAAGAGCACGGTGGCCGCGCTGCTCGCCGCGGCGCACGGCACCACGGCCCGGGACACCGACGACGATGTCGAGGCGGCCGACGGCCGCACCATCTCCGACATCTTCGTGGAGTCGGGGGAGGCGCACTTCCGGGCGCTTGAGCGCGAGGCGGTAGCCAAGGCACTGGCCGGCCACGACGGCGTGCTGTCGCTGGGCGGCGGAGCGGTGCTCGACGAGGACACCCGGCGGCTCCTGATCGACTCGGAGCACACGGTGGTGTTCCTGCGAGTGGGCCTGGCCGAGGCGGTCAAGCGGGTGGGGCTCGGCACGTCGCGGCCGCTGCTGCTCGGCAACGTGCGCTCGCGCATCAAGGCACTGCTCGACGAACGCACGCCGATCTACGAGTCCGTCGCGGACCTCGTGGTCGACACAGACGAGCGATCGGCCCAGCAGGTCGCCGACGAGATCCGGGAGGCGCTGGCATGACAGTTCCGGGCATGAGCGACACCGTGCTGCCCGTCCGGGGAGCGGCGCCCTACGACGTCGTGGTGGGCCACGACCTCGGGCACCGCCTGCCGGCGATGCTCGGCCCGACCGTCGAGCGGGTGGCCGTGATCTGCCCCGAGCAGCTCGAGGAGCTCGTGGAGCGACTGCTCGCCGACCTCGACGGCTACGACGTGACCCTGCTCGCGATTCCCGAGGGCGAGGACGCCAAGCAGTCCGACGTCGCCGCCGCCTGCTGGGACGCGCTGGGCGAGTTGGGCTTCACCCGCTCCGATGTGGTGCTCACGGTGGGCGGGGGAGCGACCACCGATCTCGGCGGCTTCGTGGCGGCCACCTGGCTGCGCGGGGTCCGCGTAGTGCACGTGCCGACCACGCTGCTCGCCATGGTCGACGCTGCCGTCGGCGGGAAGACCGGCATCAACACCGACGCGGGCAAGAACCTGGTGGGGGCCTTCCACGAGCCCGGTGGGGTGCTGTGCGACCTGAGCCTGCTCGAGTCGCTGCCGCGAGAGGAGCTGGTCGCCGGACTGGGCGAGGTGGTCAAGTGCGGCTTCATCGCCGACCCCGAGATCCTGCGGATCGTGGAGGAGACCCCGACCGAAGAGCTGGTGGCCTCGTCGCCTGCCCTGCGTGAGCTGGTCGAGCGGGCGATCCAGGTGAAGATCGACGTGGTCGTCGCCGACCTCAAGGAGACCGGCGGGGCCGATGGTCACCCGGGCCGGGAGATCCTCAACTACGGCCACACCCTGGCCCACGCCATCGAGCGAGTCGAGGACTACGGCATCCGGCACGGTGAGGCCGTCGCCATCGGCTGCGTGTACGTCGCCGAGCTGGCCTCCCGCGCCGGCCGGCTGTCCCAGGAGGTCGTCGCGCGGCACCGCTCCGCCTTCGGCCGGGTGGGGCTGCCAGTGGGCTACTCGGGCGCCTCGTTCGACGAACTGCACGCGGTGATGAAGGTGGACAAGAAGGCGCGCGGGTCGCAGCTGCGGTTCGTGGTGCTCGACGACCTCGCCAAGCCGGTGGTGCTGGCCGGCCCGTCCGAGGACGACCTGCGGGCGGCGTACCTTGCCATCAGCGGGGCGACCAGGGGAGGTGCCGGATGAAGGTCCTGGTGCTCAACGGTCCCAATCTGGGCCGCCTCGGCCGGCGACAGCCCGAGATCTACGGCACCACCACCCACGCCGAGCTCGCCCACCTCTGCGTGGAGTGGGGTGCTGCGCTCGGCCTGGAGGTCGAGGTGCGGCAGACCAACCACGAGGGCGACCTGCTCGACTGGCTCAACACCGCGGCTGACGACGGCATGCCGGTGGTGCTCAATGCCGCCGCCTGGAGCCACTACTCCTACGCCATCTTCGACGCGTGCGGGCAGCTCAGCGCCCCGCTGGTCGAGGTGCACATCTCCGACCCGTCGCAGCGACCCGAGGAGTTCCGCCACACCTCCGTGGTCACCCCCCACGCCATCGCTGTGATCGCCGGCGAAGGCATCGACGGCTACCGCCAGGCCCTCGAGCTCCTCGCCAAGCGCTGACCTATCCCGGCGACGCGGACGTCAGTCGCGGTGCTTGCCGCGCTGGGGGGTGGCCCGGTCGCGCTGGCCGACGACGCTGCGGCGGCGACCGAAGGTGAGGTAGAGGACGAGTCCGATGGCCATCCAGATGGCGAAGTTGCGCCAGGTCTCGATGGTGAGGTTGAGCATCAGCCAGACCGTGGCCACCACTGAGAGGGCGGGCAGGAGAGGCACCAGGGGAGCCCGGTAGCCGCGCTCGAGGTCGGGACGGCTGCGGCGCAGGGCGATGACCGCCACCGAGCAGAACAGGAACGACGAGAGCGCGCCGATCACCAGCAGCTGCTCGAGGTCGACCAGGCCCGGCCACATCGCCAAGAGGGCGGCGGCCACGCCGGCCAGCAGGGCGGCGTTGCTCGGCGCCGAGAAGGTGCGGCTGACCCGGCCGAGGACTCTGGGCAGAAGGCCGTCGCGACCCATGGCGAAGAGCACGCGGCTCTGGGCGATCAACACCACCATGATCACCGTGGTCAGGGCCAGCACGGCTCCCACGTTGACGATGTCGACGGCCCACTCCGCGCCAGCTGCGGCCAGGGCGTTGGAGACGGGTGCGCCGGTGCCCAGCTCGGTGTAGGGGCGGATGCCCACCAGGACAGCCGCCATGGCGACGTAGAGCACCGTCACGATGCCGAGTGAGATGAAGATGCTGCGGGGGATGCTGCGACGCGGCTCGTGCGCGTCCTCGGCGGCGGTGGCGATGAGGTCGAACCCGATGTAGGCGAAGGCGATCACGGCGGCGGCGCTGAAGATGCCAAGGATCCCGAAGCTGCCCGCGGACCCCAGGAGGGCTTCGAGGACGGTCTCGCCGCTGCCCACCTCGGTGGCCCGGTGCTCGGGGACGAACGGTTCGTAGTTGTCGCCGTCGAGATATCCCGACCCGACCGCGATCACGAACACGATCACCGCGACCTTGGCGGTGACCACCACGGCGAGCACCCGGGCGGAGAGCTTGGTGCCGGTGACCACCAGCGCGGTCAAGACCACGATCGCGCCGAACGCCACCCAGTTGGCGCCCTGGTCGACCTGGGAGTGCTCGAGCAGCCACGCGGGAGGGTCGACGTCGAAGCCGTCGACCGTGGCCACCAGGTACGCCGCCCAGACCCGGGCCACCAGCGCGGCGGCGACGACGAGCTCGAGGATCAGGGCCCACCCGACGATCCAGGCCCACAGCTCGCCGATGGCGACGTAGCTGAAGGTGTAGACGCTGCCGGCGGCCGGGATGGTCGACGAGAGCTCGGCGAAGCTGAACGCGGCGAGCAGGCAGACCAGGGCGGCAACGACGAACGACAGGATCACTGCCGGGCCGGCAGTCGACGCCGCCTGGGCGCCCGGCGAGTCCGAAGATCCCCGCACCGATCATCACCCCGAGCCCGAGCATCACCAGGTGGGGGGTCCGGAACACGCGCGGCAGCCGGTGTCGGGCCCGGGTGGTCAGATGGATGGCTTGCTCCGCCGGCATCCGGCGCCCACGCAGAGTCTCCACAGCCCCAGGTTAGGGGTCTGCACGCTGCGGACGCCGTGTCGCGACGGAACCCCAGGACCATGGGCCACGTCATCCAGGAAGACAACCGACCTGGAGGCGTGAGATGGACAAGCAACTGACGGTGAGCGTGAAGGGCCTGCTCGTGAGTGGGCTGGTGCTGCTGGCACTAGCGGTGGCCTACCTGCTCGGCAACGCCGGGGGCACACCGGCGCAGGCAGCCGAGGAAACCACGGAACCGCCCGCGCGGACGTTGACGATGAGCGGGTTCGGCGAGGCGACGGCCGTGCCCGACCAGGTGACCTTCGATCTGTCCGTGCGCCTGCTGAGGCCGACGCTCGAGGAAGCCCTGGACGCCTCCAACCAGGAGATGGCCCGGGTGCTCGCAGCGCTCGAAGCCGCCGGCGTACAGAAGAAGGACATCCAGACCACCGGCCTCGAGATGAACCCCGACTACGACTACCCGCGAGAGGGGCCTCCGGTGCTCAAGGGCTACCGAGTTGGACAGCACGCAACCGTGCTGGTCCGCGAGCTCGAGGAAGCGGGCAAAGCCGTGAACGCCGTCGTCGGCGCCGGCGGCAACGTGGTGCGGGTCGAGAACATCCAGCTCAAGATCGGCGACCCCGAGGCAGCGCTGGAGGCCGCCCGCGAGGAGGCGGTGGCCAAGGCGACCGCCAAGGCCGAGGCGTACGCCGAGTCCACCGGCCAGGAGGTCGGAGAGGTGCTGACGCTGCGCGAGGTCGACGACCAGGCGCAGAGCGGCATCGACGGGCGTGACCTGCTGGCCGCCGACATGGCCTACGCGAACTTCGCTGAGTCGGCGTCTCGTTCCTCTCTGCAGGTCAGCGCCGGTCGGGCCGACCTCAGCGTGGTCGTCCAGGTCGTGTGGGAGTTCGCCTAGCCGCAGGCCCGGGCGATAGACTCGGCGGCTGCTGTCCTCCCGGATCACGGGCGGCGGCCGTCCCGATCTCCACCCACTCGAACGAAGGCTGAACCGCGCGCATGGCAACGACCAACGACCTGAAGAACGGCATGGTGCTCAACCTCGACGGCCAGCTCTGGCAGGTCATCTGGTTCCAGCACCACAAGCCCGGCAAGGGTGGCGCGGTCGTGCGCTCCAAGCTGAAGAGCATCGAGTCGGGCAAGACCGTCGACAAGACGTTCAACGCCGACGTGAAGGTCGAGGTGGCCAACGTCGACAAGCGCGACATGCAGTACCTCTACAACGACGGCACCTCCTACGTCTTCATGGACACTGGCACGTACGACCAGCTGGAGATCGCTCCCGAGATCGTCGGCGACGCCAAGAACTTCCTGCTCGAGAGCGCCCAGGCGATGGTCGCCACCAACGAGGGCAGGGTGCTCTACATCGAGCTGCCCGCCTCGGTCGAGCTCGAGATCACCTTCACCGAGCCGGGCCTCGCCGGCGACAGCGCCACCGGCCGCACCAAGCCGGCCACGCTCGAGACCGGTCACGAGATCCAGGTGCCGCTGTTCATCACTCAGGGGGAGAAGGTCAAGGTCGACACCCGCGACTCCTCCTACCTCGGTCGCGTCAAGTCGTGACTTCCTGATGGGTGCCAGATCCAAGGCCCGCAAGCGCGCCCTCGACCTGCTCTACGCCGCCGACCTGCGCAACGAGTCGGCGATCGAAACCCTCGACCGCGCCGTCGAGGAAGGTGCCGCGCCGACCAACGACTACACCGTGACCCTGGTCCGGGGCGTGGTCGAGCACCAGGCGCGCATCGACGAGCTGCTGTCGACCTACGCCGAGGGCTGGACCCTCGACCGGATGCCGGCGGTGGACCGCAACGTGCTCCGGCTCGGCGTCTACGAGCTGCTCTACGCCGACGACGTGCCCGACCACGTCGCCGTGTCCGAGGCGCTGGCGCTCGTGCAGGACCTCTCGACCGACGAGTCCGCGCCTTTCGTGAACGGGCTCCTCGGCACCATCCAGCGCAACAAGGCCACCCTGGGCTGACCGCCCAGCCCCCGGCATCGCGCCATCATCGGCGACTCGCGGGGTACCGGGCGCAATGAGCGACCTCTCCGACCGGGCCCGGCACCTGGGGCAGCAGGCAGAGCACAGCGACTGGCTGGACCACGTGGCCCGGGTGGGGCTGCTGGCGTTCGGGCTCGTGCACGTGGTCGTGGGCTGGCTCGCGGTGCAGCTGGCGTTCGGTGACCGGGAGAACTCCGCCTCGACCACCGGGGCAATCCATGAGCTGGCGCAGCAACCGTTCGGTGGGGTGCTCGTGTGGCTGGTGGCCGTGGGCATGTACCTGCTCGCAGCCTGGCAGGTGATCGAGGCGCTGCTCGGCCACCGCAACGAGGACGGCGCGGACCGGGTGCGCAAGCGGCTGACCTCGGCCGGCAAGGCCGTGGTCTACGCCGTGATCGCGACGAGCGCCCTCAAGGTGGCCATCGGGGAGGGTGCCGGGGGCAGCGAGCAGGCGACCGACAGCACCACCGCGAAGCTGATGGACCTGCCGGCGGGACAGGTGCTGGTCGGGCTGGTGGGAGTTGCGATCGCCGTGGTCGGCGGAGCGCTGATCTACAAGGGCCTCTCAGACGGGTTCCTGGATGACATCGACGGGCAGGGGAAGGGTGGAGCCACCGGATCGGCGTACACCTGGCTGGGCCGGGTCGGCTACACCGCCAAGGGCGCCGCTCTGGGAGTGGTCGGCATCCTCTTCGGCTACGCCGCGGTCACCCACGAGGCGGACAAGTCGGGCGGGCTCGACCAGGCGCTGACAGAGGTGCTCGACCAGCCGTTCGGGCCGGTCCTGCTCACCGCCGTGGGCTTCGGCATCATCGGCTTCGGCATCTTCTGCTTCGCCTGGGCCCGTCACATCGACCGCTAGCCACCGCCCGCATGCGAGGCTGGGCGCATGGCGAAATCCCAGGAAGTCGACGTGGTCGTGATCGGTCTCGGCCCGGGCGGCGAGTACGCCGCGCAGAAGCTCTCCGAGGCCGGCCTTGAAGTGGTCGGGGTCGAGAAGGCGCTGGTGGGCGGCGAGTGCCCGTTCTACGGCTGCATTCCCTCCAAGATGATGATCCGCGCCGCGGACGCCCTGGCCGAGGGCCGACGCGTGGAGACCCTGGGCGGGCAGATCGCCGTGCGGCCGGACTGGCGCCTCGTGTCCACGCGGATCGACAAGCAAGCCACCAACCACTGGAACGACGAGTCGCACGCCACCAGGTTGGAGGAGGCCGGGGTCGAGATCGTGCGCGGGCACGGCCGGTTGGACGGCCCGGGCCGGGTGCAGGTCAAGCTGGCCTCCGGCTCGGCGACCTACGAGGCCCGGCGGGGCGTGATCCTCAACGCCGGCACCGAGCCGGCCGTCCCGGACATCGAAGGCCTGGCCGCCACGCCGTTCTGGACCAACCGCGAGATCGTGCGCCTGACCGAGCTGCCGGACAGCCTCATCGTGATCGGCGGAGGACCGATCGGCGCCGAGCTGGCTCAGGCGCTGGCCCGGTTCGGGGTCCGCGTGACGGTGGTCGAGGTCGCTGACCGGATCCTCGGCCCCACCGAGCCGGAGGCGAGCGCCGTGATCGCGGAGGTGTTCGCCAAGGAGGGCATCGAGGTGATCACTGGCGCGACGATCGACCGGGTTGACCACGACGGTGGCTTCCAGGTGCACCTGGGCGACCGCACGCTCGAGGCCGAGCAGCTGCTGGTCGCCGCGGGGCGGCGTACCAACCTCTCCGACGCGGGTCTCGACACGGTAGGCCTCGACCCCGAGGTCAGGTCGATCGAGACCGACGAACGCATGCGGGCCGGCGAGCGGCTGTGGGCGGTCGGCGACATCACAGGCAAGGGGCAGTTCACCCACGTGTCGATGTACCAGGGTGCCGTCGCCGTGGCGGACATCCTCGGTCAGGACGGCCCGGTCGCCGACTACCGAGCCGTGAGCTGGGTGACGTTCACCGATCCCGAGGTAGCCGCTGTGGGCATCACCGAGCAGCAGGCCCGCGATGCGGGGCTGACCGTGCGAGTCGGACAGGCCGAGATCCCGGAGTCGAGCCGTGGCTGGATCCACCAGGCCGGCAACGAGGGGATCATCAAGGTGGTCGCCGACGCGGACCGCGGCGTGCTGGTCGGTGCGACCGCCGTATCGCCCGCCGGGGGGAGGTGATCGGCCTCCTGTCGGCCGCCGTACACGCCGAGATCCCGATCGCCACGCTCCGCACGATGCACTTCGCGTACCCCACCTTCCACCGTGCGATAGAGGCCGCCCTGGACGACCTGGCATAGGCTCAGGGGCAGCTGGACACAGAAGTCTCGGGAGGACCAGATGACTCATTGGCCGCATGACCCAGCCGGAAGCGATCTCGCCGACGACGGCGACCGCACCATGCTGATGCCCATGGGTGATCCGCTGACCGACCCGATCCCGGGTTTTCCAGCCCGCGGCGCCGCTGCTCGACCGGCCCCCAGGATGGTCCCGGAGCCGCTGCTCGAGCCGCTCCCCCACCCGATTGCCGGCCGGATCGCGAGCCCGATCGTGAGCGCGAACCCGATCACTGATCCCGCCCCGAAGCCAGCCGTCTCCGACGGCTGGTCGGGGCCGCTGGTCATGCCCAGCGCGCCGGCGGTGCCCGAGGCGGCCGCACCGCCGGCGCCGGCGCCCCGACCACGCGCCTCGGCAGAGCCGGTCCGCCAGGGCCGTCATTCCACCTCTGCCGACTCCCACCACCGCCGCGACGGCGGGCAGCGGGTCGCCGCGGCGAGCTGGGGCTGGCGGGGCGCGCTGCGGCGTTGGAGTGGCGGCACGATCCGACCCGCGATGGGTCCCAAGGAGATCGCGTACGAGCACGACCGCGCGCAGGTCTCCAAGGACTTCGGGGGTCCCCGGACAATCGCGTTCGTCAACCCGAAGGGCGGAGCGGCGAAGACCACGAGTGCGCTGGCCGCCGGGTTCACCTTCGGCACGATCCGTGGTGGCGGAGTCGTGGCCTGGGACAACAACGAGACCCGCGGCACGCTCGGCATCCGCGGTGCGCGCGGCCCCCACCGCAACACGACCCGAGAGCTGCTCGAGGACCTGGGCCGGTTCCGAGAGGTCTTCGACTCCGGGGAGGGCGACCTCGCCACGTTCGTCCGCCCGCAGGGCACGGCGCTCTTCGACGTGCTCGCCTCCGACGAGCGGCCCGACGTCACCGGGACGATCCGGGCCGACGACTTCTCCCAGGTGCACCGGCTGCTCGAGAGCCGCTACGACGTCATCCTGGTCGACACCGGCAACAACCTGCGCGCGGAGAACTGGCTGGCCGCCGCCTCCGCCGCCGACGTGCTGGTGGTGACCAGCACCGTGCGGGAGGACACGGGCTACAGCGGGCTCTGGATGCTCGACGCCCTGCAGGACTCCGGTTACGAGAGCCTCAAGTACAAGACGATCACGGTGCTCTCCGACCCGTCGCCGATGGTCGACCAGAAGCTCGTCCAGGATCTCGAGGACGTCTACCAGCAGCGCACGCGGGCGGTCTATCGCGTGCCCTTCGACCCCGTCCTCGTGGCCGGGTCCGTCGTGCCCTACGAGCAGCTCTCGGAGGCCACGACCCGCTCCTGGCTGAGGGCCTGCGCCGGGATGGCCGCGGCTCTCTGAGCGACGATCATGACCGGGTCGGACGAGGCGCTGCACTTGGTGGTGCGTGGGGACGTCCAAGGTGTGTTCTTCCGCGACAGCTGCCGGCAGCAGGCGTCCGCTCTCGGTGTCCGGGGCTGGGTCGGCAACCGACCGGATGGCGCGGTCGAGGCCGTCGTGGCCGGTGCCCGGGACGCGGTCGAGGCGCTGGTGAGGTGGGCGCACGAAGGGCCGCCGCGCGCCCGGGTCGAGAGCGTGGAGACCAGCCCGGCCCAGGACCCAGGGACGACCGGGTTCGAGGTCCGCTGACGGGCGAGGCTACGTTCGAGGTCATGCGCGCAGTCGTCTACCGGGAGACCGGCCCGTCGTCCGTCCTGCGGCTCGTGGAGCGCGACGCCCCCGAGCCGGGCCCGGGAGAGGTGCGGGTGCGGGTCGTCCGGGCCGGCGTCAACCCGACCGACTGGAAGTTCCGCGCCGGGATGATGTCCGGCTACGACGAGGTCACGCCCGGCCAGGACGGCGCCGGCATCGTCGATGCCGTTGGCAGTGGCGTCTCCGGGCTCGCGGTGGGTGACCGGGTCTGGCTGATGCTCGCCCAGCACGGGCGCGCGCACGGCGCGGCAGCAGAGCTCACCGTCCAGCCGGCCGAGTGTGTGATCCCGCTGCCGGACGCCGCTGACTTCGACCTCGGCGCCAGCCTCGGCGTACCCGCGGTGACCGCGCATCGTGCGCTGACGTCGGGGGAGGACGCCGCTCGGCTCGGACCCGGAGCGCTGGCCGGCCAGACCGTGCTGGTTGCCGGTGGGGCGGGAGCGGTCGGCAACGCCGCGATCCAGCTCGCCCGCTGGTCCGGCGCCACGGTGGTCACCACGGTCAGCAGCGACGAGAAGGCGGCGCTGGCGACGGCGGCGGGAGCCCACCACGTCGTCAACTACCGCACCTCGGACGCGACCGCCGCGATCCAGGCGCTGGCCCCTGACGGCGTCGACCTGGTCGTCGAGGTCGCTCCGGCGCAGAACAACGATCTCGATGTCGCCGTGGTCCGCAACCGCGGCACCGTCGCCATCTACGCCAACAACGGCGGCGAGACGTTCAACATCGACATCCGGCCGACCTTCACCCGCAACCTGCGCTACCAGTTCCTGCTGCTCTACAACCTCGGCCCGGACCTGCTCGCGGCCGCCGCCGAGGACGTGAACGCCGCCGTCGCCGCCGGAGCGCTGCGAGTCGGGGCCGAGGCCGGCGTACCTCTCCACCACTTCCCGCTCGAGCAGACCGCTGCCGCCCACGACGCAGTCGAGTCCGGCGTCGTCGGCAAGGTGCTCATCGACGTCGGCTGACCTGCCGCTTTCGCGATAGTCCCGGACGAAATGGAGGTCAAAACCCCGAATTTCCCCCCGATCGTCAGGGACTACCCCGCCGGTCGGCCTCGACTACCGGCGGAGCCGGAAGGCGCCAGGAGTGGTCGAGGTCCACTTCTGGAAGGCCCGGGTGAAGCTGCTGGCGTCGGCGTAGCCCAGCCGCCGGGCGACCTGCGCCACCGACAGTCCGGTGGTGTTCAGCAGGCGGATCGCCTCGGCCCGGCGGACCGCCTCGACCAGCTCGCGGAACCCGGTGCCGTGCTCCTGCAGCTTGCGCTTGAACGTGCGGCCGGACATGTGCAGTCGCTCGGCGACGGTCTCGAGGTCGGGGAACCCGTCGTGCGGGTCGTGCAGCGCCGCGCGGACCTGGGCCACCAGGTCGCTGCCCAGCCCCAGCTGCTCCAGCTCGCGGCGGCACTGCTCCTCGACCATGGACGCGGTGACGTGGTTGGCCGTCTCCAGCGGGAGGTCGAGGTCGCTGGCCGGGAACCTGGCCTGGTTGACGCCCATGTCGAATCGCATGGCGGGCAGCCGGTCGCGGAAGCGGGCGTGGTAGTCCGGCTCGGGGCCGTCGAACCACAGCTCCATGTCCTCGGCCCGGCTCTTGCGTTCGGTGAGGGTGGGCGCCATCCGGGAGAGCCCGACCAGGAACAGGTCGATGAGGCACTGCCGGACCGTGCCCACGGGCGCGGTCTCGACCACCTCGATCACGGCGGTCTCGCCGTCGACCGACAGCGTCATGCTGACCATCGGCAGCCGCAGCGGCAGGAAGCGCTCGCCGAGAGCGATCGCCTCGCGGACGGTGGACACGCTGATCAGGCCGTAGCCCATGAGGCCGTGCGAGGTGAGGCTGCTGTGCAGACCGATCTCGTAGCCGATGGCCGGCTCGCCGCTCAGCTCCATCGCCAGCACGAGCAGGCTGCCCGCCTGCCAGGCCGTCAGCCGCCCGTTCGGGTCGGCGAGCAGCTCCGGGGGTACGTCGGCCGCGGCGAGCAGGTCGGCGCCGGCCACGCCGTGGGTGGCCGCGACGTCGAGGATCAGCTGGGCGTAGCCCACGGGGACCGCCGGTCTGCGCGAACTCGGCAACCTTCACCGGGCCACCTCCTCCATCGTGTCGTTCTACCACGATGCGGACGTCACTGGCCCAACCTGCCAACGACATCGGCCCGTCGCGTCATGGACCGGCCGCACCCCGCCGCCAAGCATGGAGGCCACCGTCGCCCGAAGGAGCCTTCATGACCACGGACCAAGCGCTGAGCCGACGCTTCCTGTTCAAGGCCGCGGGCGGTGCCGCCGCGCTGACGTCGCTGTCGGCCGCGGGCCTGGGCACGTCCGCAGCGCACGCTGCGGGCAACGGCTTCGGCCTGACGATCACCGACCAGGCGCTCAACGGGCGGCTCAACTACTTCCGCTTCGCCACCAACCAGATCGCGTGGCAGCCGGGCGTCAACGTGCTGCTGCCCGACGACTACTTCAGCACCAGCTGGCGCCGCTACCCGGTGCTGTACCTGCTGCACGGCGGCGTGCAGGACTTCCGGAAGTTCCACCTGGAGGACGACATCATCGGCCTGACCGCCGGGCGCAGGCTGATCGTGGTCATGCCCGACGGCGGACCGGCCGGCTGGTACAGCAACCCGGTCACGTCGTACGCCGGCGCGCACAACTGGGAGTCCTTCCACCTCAACCAGCTGCTCCCGTGGGTCGACGCCAACTTCCGCACCTACGCCGAGTACGACGGCCGCGCGGTGTCCGGGTTCTCGATGGGCGGCTTCGGTGCGCTGAAGTACGCCGCGAAGTACTACGGGCACTTCGCGTCGGTCAGCTCGCACTCCGGTCCGGCCAGCCTGCGCCGCGACGCCGGCCTGGTCGTGCACTGGGCCAACACCAGCTCGGCCTTCGCCGAGCTGAACGGCGGCACGGTCTACGGCGCGCCGATCTGGAACGAGGGCCGGGTGAGCGCCGACAACCCGGTGCAGCGCATCGAGAGCTACCGCAACAAGCGGGTCTTCCTGGTCTGCGGTCTCGACGGGGACGTCAACGAGACGCCGGTGCGGGACGGCCAGCGGGAGTTCCGCAGCCTGCTCGGCCAGGCCGGCATCCCGCACGAGTGGCACGAGCTGCCCGGGCGCCCACTTCGTCCGCCGCGACATGCTCCAGCGCGACATCGACGGCGTCGTCGCCAGGTTGCGCAAGGCCTGAATGACCTCCCGCGGGTGTGACCACGGGATGGCGTCCACCCGCTGAGAAGCGGTGCGCCGGAGGCCGACCGCGGCCGACGCCGGGGTAGGGTGAGCGCTGTTCGACATCCTTTAACGAGCCGTCCCGTGAGGCGGAGAAGGAGGTCAAGCGCACTCGTGTGTGCCCAGCCTGCACCAGCGACCCAGCCTTCTCAGGCAAGAGTGGTCCTCGACGCCCGTGACATCGCCCGGGCCCTGACCCGGATCTCCCACGAGATCCTCGAACGCAACAAGGGCGCGGCCGATCTCGTGCTCCTCGGCATCCCGCGGCGCGGGGTGCCCCTGGCCACCCGGATCGCCGAGCGGATCTCGTCGGTCGAGGGCTACGCCGTGCCGGTCGGCTCGCTCGACATCACGATGTACCGCGACGACCTGCGGCTGAAGCCGGCCCGGACGTTGCTGCACACCGAGATCCCGCCGGGCGGCATCGACGACAAGACCGTGGTGCTGGTCGACGACGTGCTGTTCTCCGGGCGCACGATCCGCTCCGCGCTCGACGCCCTCAACGACGTCGGCCGGCCGCGCGCGGTGCAGCTGGCCGTGCTCGTCGACCGCGGGCACCGCGAGCTGCCGATCCGGGCCGACTTCGTGGGCAAGAACCTCCCGACCTCCCTGGTCGAGCGGGTCAGCGTCGCGCTCGCGGAGACCGACGAGGTCGATGCCGTGTCGATCGCAGGAACCGTTGGAGGCACGGCATGAAGCGCCATCTGCTGAGCGCGGCCGACCTGAGCCGCGACGACGCCGAGCTGGTGCTGACCACCGCGGCGGAGATGCTCGCGCTGGCCGACCGCCCCATCAAGAAGCTGCCTGCCCTGCGCGGCCGCACCGTGGTCAACCTCTTCTTCGAGGACTCCACCCGCACCCGGATCTCGTTCGAGGCCGCGGCCAAGCGGCTCTCGGCCGACGTGATCAACTTCGCGGCCAAGGGCTCGAGCCTGTCCAAGGGCGAGAGCCTCAAGGACACCGCGCTGACCCTGGAGGCGATGGGGGCCGACGCGGTCGTCGTGCGCCACGGCGCCAGCGGCGCGCCGCACCGTCTCGCGCACTCCGGCTGGGTGCGCTCGAGCGTGGTCAACGCCGGCGACGGCACCCACGAGCACCCCACCCAGGCGCTGCTCGACGCCTTCACGATGTGGCGTCACCTCGGTGGCAGCAAGCAGGGCGGCCTCGACGGACGCCGGGTGGCGATCGTGGGCGACGTGCTGCACAGCCGCGTGGCGCGCTCCAACGCACTGCTCCTGCAGACGCTCGGCGTCGAGGTCACCCTGGTCGCGCCGCCGACCCTGCTGCCGGTCGGCATCGACACCTGGGGCGTGGAGACGTCGTACGACCTCGACTCGGTGATCCCGAAGGCCGACGCGGTGATGATGCTGCGGGTCCAGCAGGAGCGGATGCACGGCGGGTTCTTCCCGACCGCGCGCGAGTACTCCCGCCGCTACGGCCTCGACAGCCGCCGGATGGCGACGCTGCAGGACCACACGATCGTGATGCACCCCGGGCCGATGGTCCGCGGCATGGAGATCACCGCCGACGTGGCCGACTCCGACCGCTCCGTGATCGTGGAGCAGGTCACCAACGGGGTCGCGGTCCGGATGGCCGTGCTCTACCTGCTGCTGAGCGGCGCCGACGGCATCGACCGACGAGGTCACCATCGAGGAGAACGAAGCGTGAGCGCCTACCTGATCAAGAACGTCTCGGTGCTGGGTGCGGACCCCACCGACCTGGTGCTCCGCGACGGCATCATCGCCGCCGGCGAGGCCCCGGAGGACGCCGAGACGATCGACGCGACCGGCCTGATCGCCCTGCCCGGCCTGGTCGACCTGCACACCCACCTGCGTGAGCCCGGCCGCGAGGACGCCGAGACCGTCGAGAGCGGCACCCGGGCAGCGGCCCTCGGCGGCTTCACCGCGGTGTTCGCCATGGCCAACACCGAGCCGGTGGCCGACACGGCCGGCGTGGTCGAGCAGGTCTGGCGCCTGGGCCGCGAGGCCGGCTACTGCGACGTCTACCCCGTCGGTGCGGTGACCGTCGGTCTGGCCGGCGAGCGGCTCGCCGAGCTCGGTGCGATGGCCGACTCGGCTGCCCGGGTGCGGGTGTTCTCCGACGACGGCAAGTGCGTCAGCGACGCGGTGCTGATGCGCCGGGCGCTGGAGTACGTCAAGGCGTTCGACGGCGTCATCGCCCAGCACGCCCAGGAGCCGCGGCTCACCGAGGGCGCGCAGATGAACGAGGGCGAGCTGTCCGGCCGCCTCGGCCTGGCCGGGTGGCCCGCGGTCGCCGAGGAGGCGATCATCGCCCGCGACTGCCTGCTGGCGGCACACGTCGGCTCGCGCCTGCACGTCTGCCACGTCTCCACCGCGGGGTCGGTGGAGATCGTCCGCGACGCCAAGCGCAAGGGCTGGAACGTCACCGCCGAGGCCTGCCCGCACCACCTGCTGCTCACCGACGAGCTCGCGGCGACGTACAACCCGATCTACAAGGTCAACCCGCCGCTGCGGTCCGCCGCCGACACCGAGGCGCTGCGGGCCGGGCTGGCCGACGGCACGATCGACATCGTGGCCACCGACCACGCGCCGCACCCGCACGAGGACAAGGACTGCGAGTGGGCGGCGGCGGCCTTCGGGATGCTCGGTCTCGAGACGGCCCTGTCGATCGTGCAGGAGACGATGGTCGACACCGGGCTGCTCGACTGGGCCGGCGTCGCCGAGCGGATGTCCTACGCACCGGCCCGGATCGGCCGGGTCAGCGGCCACGGCCAGCCGATCGAGGAGGGTGCGCCCGCCAACGTGGTGCTCTACGACCCCGGCGTACGCCGCACGATCGAGGCCTCGGAGTCCGCCTCGCTCAGCCGCAACACGCCGTACGCCGGCCGGGAGCTCCCCGGCAGGGTGATGGCGACGTTCCTGCGCGGCAAGGCCACCGTGCTCGACGGGAAGCTGGCATGACGAGTCCAAGACGATCGTGGTCACCGGTGCCACCGCCGGGATCGGTCTCGAGTCCGCGCTGCAGCTCGCCGCTCAGGGCCACCGGCTGACCCTGGTCGGCCGCAGCCCCGAGAAGCTGGACGAGGCGGCCGAGCGGGTGCGGGCCGCAGGCGCAGCCGAGGTGGACACGGCGGTGGCCGACTTCGCCTCGCTGGAGTCGGTGCGCGGCCTGGCCGCCGAGCTCCGGTCGAAGCTCGACCGGATCGACGTGCTCATCAACAACGCCGGTGGTGTCAACGACAAGCGCACGCTCACCGCTGACGGCTACGAGGCGACGTTCGCGGTCAACCACCTGGCGGGGTTCCTGCTGACCGAGCTGCGTCAAGGACCTCGTGGTCGCCGCGGCGCCGTCGCGGATCGTCTTCACCTCCTCGGACGGCCACTACTCGGGGACCATGGACTTCGACGACCTGGGCTTCGAGCAGGGCTACACGATCATGAAGGCCTACGGACGCTCCAAGCTGGCCAACGTGCTCTACACCCGGAGCCTGGCCGCCGAGCTGGCCGATGCCGGTGTCACCGTCAACGCGCTGCACCCGGGTGCGGTCGCCACGGACATCTGGAGCGGGGCGCCGTGGTTCGCCAAGCCGGTGCTCGCCGTGGCCAAGCGCTTCATGCGCTCGCCGGCCGACGGCGGCGCGACGATCACCTTCCTGGCCACCGACCCCGCGGTCGAGGGCCAGACCGGTGGGTTCTACGCCGAAGAACGCGCTCAAGGAGCCCTCGGAGCTCGCCCAGGACGACGGGGTCGCGGCGCGGCTCCGGGAGGAGAGTGCACGACTCGTGGGGTTGGACGCATGACCAGACAGGCAATGCTCGTGCTCGAGGACGGCCGCACCTTCCGCGGCGAGTCCTACGGCGCCGAGGGCGAGACGTTCGGCGAGGCGGTCTTCAACACCGGCATGACCGGCTACCAGGAGACGCTCACCGACCCGTCGTACCACCGGCAGGTCGTGGTGATGACCGCGCCGCACATCGGCAACACCGGCGTCAACGACGAGGACGGCGAGAGCTCCCGGATCTGGGTGGCCGGCTACGTCGTCCGCGACCCCGCCCGGGTGCCGTCCAACTGGCGCAGCAAGCGGTCGCTCGACGACGAGCTGCGCACCCAGGGAGTCGTCGGCATCTCCGGCATCGACACCCGCGCGCTGACCCGCCACCTGCGCGAGCGCGGCGCGATGCGGGTCGGCATCTCCTCGACCGAGGTCGACCCCGCCGCCCTGCTCACCCGGGTCAAGGGCTCGGCCGAGATGCTCGGCGCCGAGCTCTCCAGCGAGGTCTCCACCGACGAGACCTACGTCGTGCCCGCGGTGGGCGAGAAGCGCTTCACGGTGGTCGCCCTCGACCTCGGCATCAAGACGATGACCCCCACCCGGATGGCCGAGCGCGGCATCGAGGTGCACGTGGTGCCCGCGACCGCGTCGCTCGACGAGGTGCTGGCGATCGAGCCCGACGGGCTGTTCTTCTCCAACGGACCCGGCGACCCGGCCGCCACCACCGGCCAGGTCGAGCTGCTGCAGGGGGCGCTCGAGCGCGACCTGCCCTACTTCGGCATCTGCTTCGGCAACCAGCTGTTCGGCCGGGCGCTCGGCTTCGGCACCTACAAGCTGGTCTACGGCCACCGCGGCATCAACCAGCCGGTGATGGACCGCACCACCGGCAAGGTCGAGGTCACCGCCCACAACCACGGCTTCGCGGTCGAGGCGCCCGCTCGACGAGGCGACCCGGACGCCGTACGGCGTGGCCACGGTCAGCCACGTCTGCCTCAACGACGACGTGGTCGAGGGGCTCGAGCTGCGCGACGACGAGGGGCGGCTCAAGAGCTTCTCGGTGCAGTACCACCCGGAGGCCGCGGCCGGACCGCACGACGCGGCGTACCTCTTCGACCGGTTCTGCGACCTGATGGGGGCGACCGTCCATTCAGCGCGATCGCGCGGAAATGACGGGTCCGTGGCGGCCGAACCCGTCGAAACAGCGCAATCGCGCGGAATCGACAACCCCCAGGAAGGCGCCTGATGCCCAAGCGCGAGGACATCAAGAGCGTGCTCGTGATCGGCTCGGGGCCGATCATCATCGGCCAGGCCTGCGAGTTCGACTACTCCGGCACCCAGGCCTGCCGGGTGCTGAAGGAGGAGGGCATCCGGGTGATCCTGGTGAACTCCAACCCGGCCACGATCATGACCGACCCGGAGTTCGCCGACGCGACCTACGTCGAGCCGATCACCGCGGAGTACGTCGAGAAGGTGATCGCCAAGGAGCGCCCCGACGCGCTGCTGGCGACCCTGGGCGGCCAGACCGCGCTGAACGCCGCGACGGCGCTCGACAAGGCCGGCGTGCTCGAGAAGTACGGCGTCGAGCTGATCGGCGCCTCCATCGAGGCGATCGACCGCGGCGAGAACCGCCAGCAGTTCAAGAAGATCGTCGAGAACCTCGGGGGAGAGGTGGCCGGCAGCGCCATCTGCCACACCCTCGACGACTGCCTGGCGGCCGTGGAGACGTTCGGCTACCCGATCGTGGTGCGGCCGTCGTTCACGATGGGCGGCACCGGCTCGGGCATCGCCTACGACGAGGCCGAGCTGCGCCAGATCGCCGGCGCCGGCCTCGACGCGAGCCCCACCACCGAGGTGCTGATCGAGGAGTCGATCATCGGGTGGAAGGAGTACGAGCTCGAGGTCATGCGCGACACCGCCGACAACGTGGTGATCATCTGCTCGATCGAGAACGTCGACCCGATGGGCGTGCACACCGGTGACTCGATCACCGTCGCGCCGGCGCTGACCCTGACCGACCGCGAGTACCAGAAGATGCGCGACCTGGCGATCGGCATCATCCGCGAGGTCGGCGTCGACACCGGCGGCTGCAACATCCAGTACGCCGTCGACCCGAGCAACGGCCGGCTGATCGTGATCGAGATGAACCCCCGCGTCTCGCGGTCGAGCGCGCTCGCGTCGAAGGCCACCGGGTTCCCGATCGCGAAGATCGCGGCCAAGGTGGCGATCGGCTACACGCTCGACGAGATCCCCAACGACATCACCGTGCGCGAGGACGGGTCCAGCACCCCGGCCAGCTTCGAGCCGACGCTCGACTACGTGGTCGTGAAGGTGCCGCGGTTCGCCTTCGAGAAGTTCCCCGGCGCCGACCCGCGGCTGACCACCCACATGAAGTCCGTGGGCGAGGCGATGGCGATCGGCCGCAACTTCACCGAGGCGCTGCAGAAGGCGCTGCGCTCGCTGGAGCGAGCCGACGCCGTCTTCGACTGGCACCAGGAGTGGGTCGAGCTCGACAAGGCCGCCCTGCTCGAGGAGATCGCGGTGCCCCACGACGGCCGCCTGAAGAAGGTGATGGACGCGATCCGCGCCGGGGCGACGCCGCAGGAGATCTTCGACTCCACCGCCATCGACCCGTGGTTCGTCGACCAGCTGGCGCTGATCAACGAGATCGCCGAGGAGGTCACCGCCGCTCCTGAGCTGACGCCCGAGCTGCTGCGCAAGGCCAAGCGGCACGGCTTCTCGGACGCCCAGATCGGCAAGATCCGCGGCATGACGCCCGACGTCGTGCGCGGCGTCCGGCACGCGCTCGGCATCCGCCCGGTCTACAAGACCGTCGACACCTGCGCGGCGGAGTTCGCCGCGGCCACGCCGTACCACTACAGCTCCTACGACGAGGAGACGGAGGTGCAGCCCCGCGAGAAACCGGCAGTGATCATCCTCGGCAGCGGCCCCAACCGGATCGGGCAGGGCATCGAGTTCGACTACTCCTGCGTGCACGCCGCGCTGGCGCTGTCCGCGACCGGTTACGAGACCGTGATGGTCAACTGCAACCCCGAGACCGTCTCCACCGACTACGACACCTCCGACCGCCTCTACTTCGAGCCGCTGACGCTCGAGGACGTGCTCGAGATCGTGCACGCCGAGGAGCAGGCGGGGCCGGTGGCCGGCGTCATCTGCCAGCTCGGCGGGCAGACCCCGCTGGGCCTGGCCCAGGGGCTCAAGGACAACGGCGTCACCATCGTCGGCACCACCCCCGAGGCGATCCACCTCGCGGAGGAGCGCGGCGCCTTCGGGCGGGTGCTCGCCGAGGCGGGGCTGCCGGCCCCGAAGCACGGCATGGCCACCAGCTTCGCCGACGCCAAGCGGATCGCCGAGGAGATCGCCTACCCCGTGCTGGTGCGTCCGTCGTACGTGCTCGGCGGCCGCGGCATGGAGATCGTCTACGACGACGAGGCGCTGGAGGGCTACATCCAGCGGGCGACCGAGATCAGTCCCGAGCACCCCGTGCTCGTCGACCGCTTCATCGACGACGCGGTCGAGATCGACGTCGATGCGTTGTACGACGGCGAGGAGCTGTTCCTCGGCGGCGTGATGGAGCACATCGAGGAGGCCGGCATCCACTCCGGCGACTCCGCCTGCGTGCTGCCGCCGATCACGCTCGGCGCGTCCGAGATCGAGCGGATCCGGGAGGCCACCGAGGCGATCGCCCGCGGGGTGGGCGTGCTGGGGCTCCTCAACATCCAGTACGCGCTCGGCTCCGACGTGCTCTACGTGCTGGAGGCGAACCCGCGCGCCAGCCGCACGGTGCCGTTCGTCTCCAAGGCGACCGCGACGCCGCTGGCCAAGGCCGCGGCGCGGGTGATGATGGGGGAGACGATCGATGAGCTCCGGGCCGCCGGCGTACTGCCTGCCACCGGCGACGGAGGCTCGCTGCCGGCCGACCAGCCGATTGCGGTCAAGGAAGCCGTGATGCCGTTCAACCGGTTCCGTACCCGCGACGGCCGCCAGGTCGACACGGTGCTGGGCCCGGAGATGAAGTCGACCGGCGAGGTGATGGGGCTGGACTCCGACTTCGGCACCGCCTTCTCGAAGGCGCAGGCCGGTGCCTACGGTTCGCTGCCGGTCAGCGGCAAGATCTTCGTGTCGATGGCCAACCGCGACAAGCGCCACATGGTCTTCCCGATCAAGGTCCTCGCCGACCACGGCTTCGAGATCCTCGCCACCCAGGGCACCGCCGAGGTGCTGCGCCGCAACGGCGTCGACGCCACGATCGTGCGCAAGCACTTCGAGGGTCCGGGACCCAACGGCGAGCCGACCACGGTCGAGCTGATCCTGGCAGGGGAGATCCAGCTGATCATCAACACGCCGGCCGGCTCCACCAGAGGTGGCTCGGCCCGGATCGACGGCTACGAGATCCGCACCGCAGCGGTGCGGGCCAACATCCCGTGCATCACCACCGTGCAAGGCCTCGGTGCCGCCGTACACGGCATCGAGGCGCAGATGCGGGGCGACATCGGGGTACGCAGCCTGCAGGACTGGGCTCGTGGGTCTGGGGCTGACCGCGCCTGATGTACCGGGCTCTCTTCGACCACGGCTTCCGCCGTCTCGACGCCGAGAAGGCGCACCATCTGGGTTTCCGAGCGATCCGCGCCGCCCGGCCCGTGCTGGCCCGTCGGGCGACGCCGGGGCGGCCGGTCGAGGCGATGGGGCTGACGTTTCCCAACGTGCTCGGGCTGGCCGCGGGGTTCGACAAGAACGCCGTCGGTATCGACGCACTCGGCGCGCTCGGTTTCGGCCACGTCGAGATCGGCACCGTCACCGGCGAGGCGCAGCCTGGCAACGAGAAGCCGAGGCTGTTCCGGCTGCCCGAGGACCGGGCCGTGGTGAACCGGATGGGCTTCAACAACGACGGCGCCGAGGTGGTCGCCGCGCGGCTTGCCCAACGCAAGCGAAGCGAGGCGTCGCAAAGCGACGCCTCACGTCACCATCGCTCTCAGCCACCCCTAGTACTGGGCATCAATATCGGGAAGACCAAGGTCGTGCCCGATGACGACCAGGCCGCGGTCGAGGCCGACTACGAGAAGAGCGCGCGGCTGCTGTCGCCCCACGCCGACTACCTCGTGGTCAACGTCAGCTCGCCCAACACACCCGGACTGCGCAACCTGCAGTCGGTGGAGAAGCTCGGACCGCTCCTGGCGCGGGTGCAAGAGACGGCCGGGCCCTCGGTGCCGCTGCTGGTCAAGATCGCGCCCGACCTCGCCGACGAGGATGTGCTCGACGTGGCCGACCTGGCCCTCGATCTGGGGTTGGCCGGCGTGATCGCGACCAACACCACGATCAGCCGAGACGGTCTGACCAGCGGCGCTGCGGACGTGGAGCGGATCGGCGCCGGCGGACTGTCGGGCCGCCCGCTCACGACCCGCGCCTGCGACGTGATGCGGCTCCTGCGCGACCGCGTCGGCCCCGACCTGACCCTGATCGGCGTCGGCGGCATCACCACTCCGGCCGACGCCCGAGCCCGCCTCGACGCCGGCGCGACGCTGCTCCAGGGCTACACGGCGTTCATCTACGAGGGGCCCCTCTGGCCCCGCCGGCTCATCCACCAGCTCGAGGAGCACAAATGACCTTCGGCGCCAGGCTGTACGCCGCCATCGAGGAGCGCGGGCCGTTCTGCGTGGGGATCGACCCGCACTCCGGCCTGCTGCACGAGTGGGGGCTGGACGACGACGTGGCGGGGCTGGAGCGGTTCGCGCTCGGCGTCGTCGAGGCCGTGGCCCCGCACTGCTCGGTCGTGAAGCCGCAGTCGGCCTTCTACGAGCGCTTCGGCAGCAGGGGAGTGGCCGTGCTCGAGCAGGTGATCGCGCAGTCGCGCGCCGCCGGGGCCCTGGTGCTGCTCGACGTCAAGCGCGGCGACATCGGCTCCACCTCGCAGGCGTACGCCGATGCCTATCTCGACCAGTCCTCGCCGCTGGCCGCCGACGCCATCACGGCCAGCCCCTACCTCGGGTTCGGGTCGATCGCCCCGATGATCGAGACCGCCCGCAAGCACGAAGCCGGTGTCTTCGTGCTCGCCGAGACCTCCAACAAGGAGGGCCCCGAGGTGCAGCACGCCCGGCTCGACGACGGCCGGACCGTGGCGGCGCGGATGATCGACCACCTGCCGCGAGCTCAACGCCGACGCGCAGCCGCTCGGCTCGTTCGGGGCCGTGGTCGGCGCGACAATCGGCGACAGCGAGATCGACTTCTCGTTCAACGGGCCGATCCTCGCTCCTGGCTACGGCGCCCAGGGCGGCACCTCCGCCGACGTCGCCCGCATCTTCGGGGCGGCCGTCGGCAACGTCATTCCGAGCTCCTCGCGCGAGGTGCTGCGGCTGGGTCCGGACCCGGCCGCGATGCGGGACGGCGTACGCCGTGCCAACGACGAGCTGCGAGCCGGATGAGGCGGCGGCTGGTCGGCTTCCTGGCCGTCACCCTGCTCGGCGTGTCGCTAGCCGGATGCGCTGAGGATGACCCGTTCGCAACGTACTGCGACGAGGTGCGCGAGCAGCAGAAGCCGCTGACCGAGGCCCTGGCCATCGAGGGTCCGACGGCCTTGATCGAAGCACTTCCGAGCTTCGAGGCCCTGTCGGACAAGGCGCCCGACGACATCACCGACGACTGGCTGACACTAGTGCGGGGGATCGACGGCCTGGTGCAGGCTCTCGAGGATGCCGGCGTCGACCCGGCCAGCTACGACCGGGACCAGCCGCCCGACGGCGTGACCGAAGAGCAGCAGACGACGATCGACACGGCCGCCCGCCGGCTGACTGCTCCCGACACGGTCCTGGCCCTGGAAGCCGTGCAGCAGCAGGCTCGCGACGTCTGCAAGACACCGCTGTCGTTGTAGGTGGGAGTGAGGTAGAACTCGTTCTCGCGGACGGATTGCCGGTGCCTCGCCGACCTGACTAGATTGGCCCTCACTGCGGTTCCGCTCCCGCCGCGATGACATCGACACAAGGACCTCCCCCGTGGCTCTTCCCCCGCTCACACCCGAACAGCGCCAGGCGGCCCTCGAGAAAGCAGCGGCTTCCCGTCGCGAGAGGGCGGAGATCAAGAACCGCTTGAAGAACTCCGGCGCCTCGATCACCGACGTGCTGAAGCAGGGTGAGTCCAACGAGGTCATCGGCAAGATGCGCGTGGTGGAGCTGCTGCAGTCGATGCCGGGACTCGGCAAGATCCGCGCGAAACAGACCATGGAACGCCTCGGCATCGCCGAGTCGCGCCGGGTGCGCGGGCTCGGGGCCAAGCAGGTCGCCGCGCTGAAGCGCGAGTTCGCCGGCCCGGAGCAGTGACCGGCGCGCCACCCGAGTCGCCTCCCAACCGCCTGGTCGTGCTGGCCGGCCCCACCGCGGTCGGCAAGGGCACGGTGGCTGCCGCCGTGCGCGAGCGCCACCCCGAGGTCTGGATCTCGATCTCTGCCACGACCCGCCCGCCCCGCCCTGGGGAGATCGACGGCGTGCACTACTGGTTCGTCTCCGACGAGGAGTTCGACCGGATGATCGATGGCGACGAGCTGCTCGAGTGGGCCGTCGTACACAAGGCAGCGCGCTACGGCACGCCGTGCCGGCCGGTGCTGGATGCGCTGGCCGCCGGTTGGCCCTCCATGCTGGAGATCGACCTGCAGGGCGCGCGCCAGGTGCGGCAGTCGATGGCGGAGGCCCTGTTCGTGTTCCTCAAGCCTCCGTCGTGGGAGGAACTCGTCCGCCGCCTGGTCGGCCGGGGCACCGAGAGCGAGGCCGAACGCGCTCGGCGGCTCGAAACCGCACGGGAAGAACTGGCCGCCGAGGACGAGTTCGACGTGACCATCGTCAATCACGAAGTTCACGCTGCAGCCGACCAGTTGGTAGCCTTGATGTTGCGCTCCTGAGCGTGCTCGGCTCACCGGCCGAGATCCCCACCACTTATTGCGAGGCTTTACGCGTGTCTGCGCCCAATATTGCCGCCGTCGGGGTCACCAATCCTCCGATCGACGACCTGCTCACCAAGACCGACAGCAAGTACAAGCTGGTGCTCTACAGCGCCAAGCGTGCGCGTCAGATCAACGCCTACTACTCCCAGCTGGGCGAAGGCCTGCTCGAGTACGTCGGCCCGCTGGTCGACACTCACGTGCAGGAGAAGCCGCTCTCGATCGCCCTGCGCGAGATCAGCGAGGACCTGCTGACCTGCGAGGACGTCGACCCGGCCGAGCTCGCCGCCGAGGAGGCAGCCGCCAAGCAGGCTGCCATCGACGCGTCGTTCGCTCCCAAGGAATAGGCGCTGAGCACCACTTCTTCATCCGAGGCCGCTTCCCCGACGGGGGAGCGGCCTCGCATCGTTCTAGGAGTGTCTGGCGGCATCGCGGCGTACAAGTCGTGTGAGCTGCTGCGGCGGTTCACCGAGTCCGGCCACGACGTGACCGTGGTGCCGACCGCCGCGGCGCTGGAGTTCGTGGGCGCGGCGACGTGGGCGGCCCTGTCCGGCAAGGCGGTGGCCAGCGACGTCTGGACCGACGTGCACCAGGTGCCGCACGTGCGGATCGGCCAGGAGGCCGACCTGGTGGTGGTCGCGCCGGCGACCGCCGACCTGCTGGCCAAGGCCGCGCACGGGCTCGCCGACGACCTGCTCACCAACACGTTGCTCACCGCCCGGTGCCCGGTCGTCTACGCCCCCGCGATGCACACCGAGATGTGGGAGCACGCGGTGACCCAGGCCAACGTCGCCCTGCTGCGCGAGCGCGGCGCGGTCGTCATCGAGCCGGCGGAAGGTCGCCTGACCGGCAAGGACACCGGCAAGGGCCGCCTGCCGGACCCGGCCGAGATCTTCGAGGTCTGTCTCGAGGTGCTCACCCGCGGCGTCGTGCATCCCGACCTGGTCGGCCGACACGTGGTGGTCTCGGCGGGCGGCACCCGCGAGCACCTCGACCCGGTGCGATTCATCGGCAACCGCTCGTCCGGGCTGCAGGGCTACGCGCTGGCCCGGGCCGCGGTGGCCAGGGGCGCCCAGGTGACCCTGGTTGCGGCCAACGTGGCGTTGCCGGACCCTGCGGGGGCGAAGGTGGTGCGGGTCGTGAGCACGGCCGAGCTGCACTCCGAGGTCGTGGCCGCCGCAGCGTCGGCCGATGCCGTCGTCATGGCCGCAGCGCCGGCTGACTTCCGGCCCGCCGAGGTGAGCTCGTCGAAGATCAAGAAGTCCGACGATGGCTCCGCCATGAGCGTCGAGCTGGTGCAGAACCCCGACATCCTCCACGAGATCTCCACCCAGCGATCGCACCCGGGTGCGGTGATCGTCGGATTCGCGGCCGAGACCGGTGACGCCGACCACGACGTGATGGCTCTGGCGCGAGCCAAGCTGGCCCGCAAGGGGTGCGACCTGCTGGTCGTCAACGACGTCAGCGGGGGAGCGGTCTTCGGCAGCCCGGACAACGAGGCCGTGATCCTGGGCGCCGACGGCTCCTCCGTCGACGTACCCCACGGCACGAAGGCGGCGCTGGCCCACGAAATCTGGGACCAAGTGGCGTTACGCCTCGCCCGCTGATTCGTTTGTTGAGATGAGCATCTTGCATGCTGGTCACCGCATAAACTGAGCCAACCCCCATCTTCATGCCTGAGCGGAGTAGTAACTGTGGCTGGACGCCTTTTCACCTCGGAGTCCGTGACCGAGGGTCACCCGGACAAGATCGCTGACCGGATCAGCGACACCGTCCTGGACTACCTGATGGAGCACGACGACAACAAGCAGGACCTGCGCGTTGCCGTCGAAACGCTGATCACGACCGGTCAGGTCATGGTTGCCGGCGAGGTGCGCACCAACGCGTACGCACCCGTTGCCGACCTGGTCCGCCAGGCGATCCAGCACATCGGTTACGACAGCTCGGAAAAGGGCTTCGACTACAAGACCTGTGGTGTTTCGGTCGCGATCGGCGCGCAGTCCGCCGACATCGCCCAGGGCGTCGACCAGGGCATCGAGGCCCGCGTCGGTGCGTCCGAGGACGAGCTCGACCAGCGCGGTGCCGGCGACCAGGGCTTGATGTTCGGCTACGCCTGCGACGACACCGATGTGCTGATGCCGCTTCCGATCGTGGTCGCGCAGCGCCTGGCCGAGAAGCTCACCGAGGTGCGCAAGAACGGCACCATGGACAACCTGCGCCCCGACGGCAAGACCCAGGTCACCATCGAGTACGACGAGGACGACCGCCCGGTGCGCATCGACACCGTCGTGCTGTCTACGCAGCACTCCGAGGAGACCGACCTGGTCAAGCTCGAGGCCGAGATCAAGCAGAACGTGATCGACCCCGTGCTCGAGACCTTCGCCCTCCCGTCCGACGGTTACCGCCTCCTGGTCAACCCGACCGGCCGCTTCGTGACCGGTGGCCCCATGGGCGACGCGGGCGTGACCGGCCGCAAGATCATCGTCGACACCTACGGCGGCATGGCCCGCCACGGCGGCGGTGCCTTCTCCGGCAAGGACCCGTCGAAGGTGGACCGCTCGGCCGCCTACGCCATGCGCTGGGTCGCCAAGAACGTCGTCGCCGCGGGCCTCGCCCGCCGCTGCGAGGTCCAGGTTGCCTACGCCATCGGCAAGGCGCAGCCGGTCGGTGTCTTCGTGCAGACCTTCGGCACCGGCATCGTCTCGGACGAGAAGATCCAGGAGGCCGTGCTCTCGGTCTTCGACCTTCGCCCGGCCGCGATCCTGCGCGACCTCGACCTGCTCCGTCCGATCTACGCGCTGACGTCGTCGTACGGCCACTTCGGCCGGGAGCTGCCCGAGTTCACCTGGGAGCGCACCGACCGCGCCGACGCCCTCAAGGCGGCAGCCGCCGTCTGACGCACCGCCCGCTCGTTCTCGACGTTCGCCCTGCCGGGTTTCGGCGGGGCGTTCGTCATTTCGGGTGCGCCCAGGGATCGCCCAGACCACCTGACGGTGCCGACTGGTAGGAATGCGGCCGTGAGCCCCGACCCCGAGCAGCCAGGACAGCCCGAGCTGCTGCCCGGCATGGTGCGGGCCACGGTCAAGCAGTCGCAGGCCAAGGCCAAGGCGACCCGGGCCCGCAAGGCGGCGTCGGCGGCGATCACGACGGTCGACCCGGTCGCGAGGGTGCTGGTCGACGTGTCGCTGGCCCATCTCGACCGGACCTTCGACTACGCCGTCCCCGAGACGATGGCGGCCGCAGCGCAGCCGGGGTCGCGGGTGAAGGTGCGGTTCGCGGGGCAGGACGTCGACGGTTTCGTCGTCGCACGCGCCAACGCGAGCGACCACACCGGATCGCTCACGCCGCTGCGGCGGGTGGTGAGCGAGGAGCCGGTGCTGTCTCCGGCTGTCGCCGACCTTGCCGCCGCTCTGGCTGAGCGCTACGCAGGGGTGCGCTCCGACGTGCTCCGCTTGGCGGTGCCGCCCCGCCACGCGACCACCGAGAAGGAGCCGTCGGCTCCCGAAACCGGGACGACCAGCTGGGACACCGCCGAGGCGGTCGCCGCGTGGGGCGACTACGACCATGCCGAGGCCTACCTGCGGCACCTGGCCGAAGGTGGCGCGCCACGGGCGGTCTGGGGCGCGGCCCCCGGCGACGACTGGCCACGGCTGCTTGCGCAGGTCGCGGCGACCGCCCACCACGCCGGCCGCGGAGCATTGATCTGCGTGCCCGACGTGAAGGACGTGGCCCGCGTGGATCACGCCCTGGCCCAGGTCCTCGGTGCGGGCCACCACGTCACCTTGACCGCCGACGCGGGCCCGGCTGGCCGCTACCGCGACTTCCTCGCGGTCAGCCGCGGCACGCGCAAGATCGTGGTCGGCACCCGGGCCGCCGCCTTCGCTCCCGTGCACGACCTCGGCCTGGTCGCCATCTGGGACGACGGCGACGATCTGCACGCCGAGCCGCGCGCCCCCTACCCGCACACCCGCGAGACGCTGCTCCTCCGGTCGGAGCTCGAGGGCACGGCCGCGCTGGTGGGCGGGTTCGCCAGGAGCGTCGAGGGCCAGTACCTCCTCCGCACCGGTTGGGCGCGCGAGATCGCGGTGCCACGGGCCGCCCTGCGGGAGCGGGTCACGGTCGCTGTCAGCGGGGCCACCGACCACGAGCTCGAGCGCGACCCGCACGCCCAGACGAGCCGGCTTCCGAGCGAGGTGCACCAGCTGATCCGCGATGCGCTGCTCCAGGGCCCGGTGCTGGTGCAGACACCTCGCGCCGGCTACGCACTGGCCCTGGCCTGCGAACGCTGTCGTACGCCGTCCCAGTGCGCTCACTGCTCCGGCCCGCTCGCCCTGACCGGCCCGACCACGCCGCCGGCCTGCCGATGGTGCGGCACCTCGGTCGAGGCCTGGTCGTGCCCCGAGTGCGGTGCCCGCGGCCTGCGTGCGCCGGTGCTGGGCGACGCGCGCACGGCCGAGGAGCTGGGCCGATCCTTCGCACCTGCCCGCGTGCGGACCTCGTCGGGTGACCGCGTGCTCGCCGACGTGAGCGACGATGCGGCGATCGTGGTCGCAACCCCAGGGGCCGAACCCGTCGCCAAGAGCGGCTACGCCGCCGTCGTGCTGCTCGACACCTGGCTGCTGCTCGGTCGGGCCGACCTCCGCTCAGCCGAGGAAGCCCTGCGCCGTTGGAGCAACGCCGCCGGCCTGGTGCGCCCGGGCGGGCGAGTGCTCGCCGTGGGAGATCCGGCGCATCCGGCGCTCCAGGCACTCGTGCGCTGGGACCACTCGGGCTTCGCCGAGCGCGAGATCGGCCAGCGCCAGGAGGCACACCTGCCTCCGGCATCGCGCCTCGCGACGATCACCGGCGACGCCGGCGCGGTCGACGACGCGACCACCCTGCTGTCGGCGCCGCCTGGGGCGGAAGTGCTCGGACCGGTGCCCGTGGGCGACGACGAGGAGCGGGTCGTGGTGCGGGTGCCGCGTGCCCAAGGAGCCGCGCTGTCGAAGGCGCTGCGCGAGCTCCAGCAGGTGCGGTCCGGCCGGAAGCTCGATCCGGTCCGGATCCAGGTGGACCCCGCGGAACTGTGAACCCACCCTCAATAGACTGGGCCACGTGGCAGTCCGACCGATCCGTCTCTTCGGTGACCCGATCCTGCGCAAACCAGCCATCGAGGTCGTCGACTTCGACCTGGAGCTGCGCACGCTGATCACCGACCTCACCGAGACCATGCTGGCCGCACCCGGGGCGGGCCTCGCGGCGCCGCAGCTCGGTGTCGGGCTGCGGGCGTTCACCTGGAACGTCGACGGCGAGGTGGGCCACCTGGTCAACCCGTCGTTGGAGCTGTCGGAGGAGATCCAGGACGGCCCCGAGGGCTGCCTGTCGCTGCCCGAGCTCACCTACGACTGCAAGCGGGCCCTGTCCGTGGTGGCCAAGGGTTTCAACATGCACGGCGACCCGGTGACGATCGAGGGCTCCGAGCTGTTGGCGCGGGCCATCCAGCACGAGACCGACCATCTCGACGGCGTGCTGTTCATCGACCGCCTCGACAGCGCCGCGCGCAAGGCGGCGATGCGCGAGATCCGCGAGTCGGAGTGGTTCGGGCTCGAGCAGCCCATGGTCAAGGTCAGCCCGCACCGCACCGGCGGCCTCGGCCTGTGAGACTTTGCCAGTGAGAGTTGGCCAATGAGACTGGTATTCGCGGGCACCCCTGAGGTCGCCCTCCCGGCATTGGACGCCGTCGCCGAGAGCGGCCACGAGCTGGTCGGCGTGATCACCCGGCCCGACGCACCCGCTGGCCGGGGCCGGAAGCTGCTCGCCAGCCCGGTCGGTCTGCGGGCCGACGAGCTCGGCGTACCCGTGTTGAAGCCGAGCCATCCGCGCGACCCGGACTTCCAGCAGCAGCTGCGCGACCTCGAGCCCGACTGCTGCCCGGTTGTCGCGTACGGCGCCCTGCTGCCCCAGTCGGCGCTGGACATCCCGCCGCACGGCTGGGTCAACCTGCACTTCTCCTGCCTGCCCGCCTGGCGCGGCGCGGCACCGGTGCAGCACGCCATCTGGGCCGGCGACGAGGTCACCGGCGCCACCACGTTCCGGATCGTCAAGGAGCTCGACGCAGGACCGACCTTCGGCGTGATGACCGAACGCATCCGCCCCGACGATACCGCCGGAGACCTGCTGGTGCGGCTCGCCGAGGGTGGCGCAGGTCTGCTCGTCGCCACCCTCGACGGCATCGCCGACGGGTCTCTCGTCGCGCGCACCCAGCCCGAGGACGGGGTCAGCTTCGCCCCGAAGATCGAGGTCACGGACGCAGAGATCGACTGGAGCGAGCCTGCGGCGGCCGTCGATCGACGGATCCGCGCCTGCACCCCCGCGCCCGGCTCCTGGACCACGCTGCAAGGGGAGCGGATCAAGATCGGCCCGGTCGGACTCGCTGTCGGCGACCTCGAGGCGGGCGACCTCCAACCCGGGCACCTTGCCATCGGCAAGAAGTCCGTCCTGGTCGGCACCGGCACGGCGCCCGTGCGGCTCGGCGAGGTGAAAGCCTTCGGCAAGCGGCAGATGGCGGCGGCCGACTGGGCGCGGGGACTCCAGGGGACGACCGAGCAGAGATTCGGTTCATCCTGAACCGCTACGGTGACCACTGTGCACGGGGAGGGCGACCAGGGGGACGCCGGCGCGGATCTCGATCCTGTCGTCGACGCGATCTGCCGCGCCCTGCCCGAGGTGGAGCTCGGCACTTCGTGGGGCGACGTGACGACGTACAAGGTGCGCGACAAGGGATTCCTGCTCTACCGGCCGCCGCACAAGTCGGCGATCGACCCAGCGACCGGTGAGATGTACGACGACCTCCTGGTGATCATGACGCCCACCGCCGCGGAGAAGGCGGCCCTGGTGGAGGACGACTCGACGCCGTTCTTCACGATCGACCACTTCCGCAACTTCTCCGCCGTGCTCGTGCAGCGATCCCGCCTCGACGAGATCGACCGCGCCGAGCTCGCCGAGATCATCACCGACGCCTGGGCGGCCCGGGCGCCCAAGTCGCTGGTCAAGCAGCACCTCGCCGATGGCTGACCCCGGCGCCCGCGCCGGCCGCCCCCGCACGCGCGTCGACGTCGACGTGCCGCGACTGGCCGCCCTCGACGTGCTGAAGGCGGTCCGGGTGGACGACGCCTACGCCAACCTGGTCCTCCCGGCGCTGATCCAGCACTACCAGCTCGACACCCGCGACGCGGCGTTCACCACCGAGCTCGCCTCGGGCACCCTGCGCCGCCGCGGAACCTACGACGCGATCCTCGCCGCCTGCATCGACCGCCCGCTGCGCAAGGTCGAGGACAAGGTGCTCGACGCCCTGCGCCTCGGCACCCACCAGCTCCTGGCCATGCGGGTGCCCACCCACGCCGCGATCAGCACGACCGTCAACCTGGTGCACGCCCGCAGCAGCTCCGGTGCCGCTGGCTTCAGCAATGCCGTCCTCCGCAAGGTGGCCGATCGCGACCTCGACGCCTGGATCGCCGAGCTGGCGCCGGACCCGGCCGCTTCCCCGAGCAAGTACGCCGAGATCGCCTTCAGCCATCCCCGGTGGGTGGTCGACGAGTTCCGTCGGGCGCTCGGGGCCGAGGAGCTGTTCGCGCTGCTGAGGGCGGACAACGAGCCGCCGCTGGTGACGCTCGTGGCCCGGCCGGGGCGGTCGACGCGGGACGAGCTGCCCGGTGAGCCGACGGCGTACTCCCGGCACGGTGTGGTGCTGGCCGGCGGCAGCCCTGCCTCGGTGCCGGCCGTGGCGCAGGGCCGCGCCGGCGTACAGGACGAGGGATCGCAGCTGATCGCTCAGCTGCTGGCGGACGCGCCGGTCGACGGCCCGGACCGCTTGTGGCTGGACCTGTGTGCCGGACCTGGAGGCAAGGCGGCGCTGCTGGCCGCGCTGGCCGCGGAGCGTGGCGCCGGACTGCTGGCGATCGAGCGGCAGCAGCACCGGTCGCGCCTGGTAGCGCGCACGTTGGCAGGGGCCGACGGTGTGCTCGGCGTGGTCACAGCCGACGGTGCGGCGCCTCCGCTGGCCCCGGGCACCGTCGATCGGGTGCTGGTGGACGCACCCTGCACCGGCCTCGGCGCCCTACGACGACGGCCAGAGGCCCGGTGGCGGCGGAAGCCCGACGACCTGCTCACTCTTGTGCTCCTGCAGCGGAGGCTGATCGGGGCCGCCCTCGACCTCGTGCGGCCGGGTGGGGTCGTCGTCTATGCCACCTGCTCCCCGGTCACCGCCGAGACCGGCGAGGTCGTCTCGTCGGTGCTGCAGCAGCGCTCCGACGTGGTCGTCGAGGACGCCGCGCCGTTGATGTCGCACGTGCCGAACGCAGCTGGCCCGCTGCCCGGCACCATCCAGCTGTGGCCGCACCGGCACGGCACCGACGCGATGTTCATGGCGCTGCTGCGCAAGCTCTGAGCACTAGTCGAGCACGTGACGCAGGTAGCGCCCGGGGGCGTCGAGGTAGGCCTTCCAGTGGTTGACGAGCTCCAGGTCGTCCCAGGTGGTGCGTCGTAGTCCCCAGTCGCCGACCTCGAGCAGGGTCGCGCCCGGCATCGCGGCCAGCACAGGGGAGTGCGTGGCGCAGAGCACCTGGCCGCCGGCCTCGACCAGGTCGTGGAGGGCGCCGATCAGGGCCAGGGTCGAGGAGAACGACAGCGCCGCCTCCGGCTCGTCGAGGCAGTAGAAGCCAGGGGAGTCGAAGCGGGTGCTCAGGATGGCCAGGAACGACTCGCCATGGCTCATCTCGTGGAAAGCGGGTTCGCTCGACCGGGGGTTGGGATGGGGGTTGGCCTCGAGGTAGGTGTAGAAGCCGTGCATGGTCTCGGCGCGCAGGAAGAAGCCCCATCGTCCTGCCCCCAGGCCTCTGGTCAGGTGCAGGGCGTCGCCCAGCGGTGACTCGCTCGCGCGCGTCGAGTGCCGCGCCTGGTTGGAGCCCCCCTCGGGGGAGAGCCCGTAGGCCATCGCGACCCCCTCGACGATCGTCGACTTGCCCGAGCCGTTCTCACCGACCAGGAAGGTGACGCCGGCGGGAAGGTCGAGGCCTTCCAGCACGAGCTGGGCGACCGCCGGCACCGTCATCGGCCAGGCCAGTGCCTCCAGTGAGTGGTCCGGCCGTGGGGCGACCCGCACCACCGGCGGCTGGTTGAAGTCCACGACGTACAGGCTAGGTGGGGGTGCCGACGGCTAGGTTTGGCCCGTGCCGTCGAAGTCCCCGTCCGTCGAGATCGAGGTCGACGGACGCACCATCCGGGTCAGCAACCCCGACCGCGTCTACTTCCCGGAGAGCGGAGCCACCAAGCACGACCTGGTCGACTACTACCTGTCGGTGGGTCCGGGGATCGTGAACGCGCTGTTCGAGCGGCCGTGCATGCTGCACCGGTTCCCGAAGGGCCTGGCCGGCGACAAGGTGCACCAGAAGCGGCTGCCGGCCGGAGCGCCCCCGTGGGTGGAGACCGTCGAGCTGCACTTCCCGCGCTGGAACCGCACGGCCGACGAGCTGTGCGTCACCGAGCTCGGGTCGGTGATCTGGGCGGTGCAGATGTCCACGGTGGAGTTCCACCCGTGGAACAGCCGGCGCGAGGACCCGGAGAAGCCCGACGAGTGGCGGATCGACCTCGATCCCGGGCCGCTGTCGGACTTCGCGCAGGTCCAGCGCGTGGCCGCGGTCGCTCATGAGGTGCTCGACGAGCTCGGCGCCGTCGGCTACCCCAAGACCAGCGGAGGCTCGGGGCTGCACATCTACGTGCGCATCCGACCGGACCACGGCCACAAGGTCGTCCGCCGAGCGGCGCTCGGGTTCGCCCGCGAGGTGGAGCGCCGCGCCCCCGACGACGTGACCACCACGTGGTGGCGCAAGGACCGCGACCCCCACCACCTCTTCGTCGACTACAACCAGAACGCCCGCGACCACACCATCGCGGCGGCGTACTCCGTGCGCGGCTTCGCTGATGCGCGCGTCTCGGCGCCGGTGCGCTGGGACGAGGTCGACGCCTGCGACCCGCACGACTTCACGATCTTCACGATGCCCGCGCGCTTCGCCGAGCTCGGCGACCTGCACGAGGACATCGACGACCACGTCTTCGACATCGCGCCGTTGATCGAGTGGGCGGATCGCGACGAGGCCCAGGATCGAGCACAGGGCAAGGAGACGCCGGAGGAGCCCGACGCACCCTAGGATTCCCCCGTGGGCATCCAGATCACGCCGAGCATCCTGAACGCCGATTTCGCCGCGCTGGGGGCCGAGGTCGCCAGGATCGGCAGCGCCGACTGGGTGCACGTCGACGTGATGGACAACCACTTCGTGCCCAACCTGACGTTCGGGCCGGCGATGGTCGAGGCGCTCGCTCGCTCGACCGAGATCCCCCTCGACGCGCACCTGATGATCGAGGACGCCGACCGCAACGCACTCGCATACGTCGAGGCCGGCTGCGGTTCGGTCACCTTCCACGTCGAGGCGGCCAGCGCGCCGGTGCGGCTGGCGCGCGAGATCCGCAAGGCCGGTGCGCGCGCGAGCATGGCGCTCAAGCCGGCCACGCCCATCGAGCCCTACGAGGACCTGCTGCCCGAGCTCGACATGCTGCTGATCATGACCGTCGAGCCGGGTTTCGGCGGGCAGACCTTCCTCGACCTCTGCCTGCCGAAGATCCGGGCGGCCCGGGCGATGCTCGACAAGCACGGCATCGAGACCTGGATCCAGGTCGACGGTGGCATTTCACTCGACACCATCGAGCGGGCTGCCGAGGCCGGCGCTGACGTGTTCGTCGCCGGGCAGCGCCGTCTACTCCGCCGACGACCCCGACCGCATGGTCGCCGATCTGCGAGCCCGAGCCGAGGCCGCGGCGTCCGAGTGACCGCTGAGCAGGCGGAGTACGCCGCGCTGGCCTACCCGCACCCGCTGCGTCGCCACCAACGCGAGGCGCTCGATGCCCTCGGCGTGGCGCGCGCTGCGGGTCGTCAGCGCGCCTGGGTGGTGCTGCCTCCCGGCGCGGGCAAGACCCTGGTCGGTCTCGAGACGATCCGGCGCGAGGGTCGCCGTGCGGTGGTGCTGTGTCCCAACACGGCGATCCAGGGTCAGTGGGTCCGCGGCTGGCGCGACTTCGGCAACCCGAGCGGCGCCAACCCGATCGCGGTCGGCTCGGACCGCGACCTGGCGACCGCCGTCACCGCGCTGACCTACCAGTCGCTGGCGGTCTTCGACGACGAGCCGGACGACGCCGAGGGCGGTGCCGAGGTGCCGGTGCCGCGATCGGAGCTGGACCGCCTCCACGCCAACGGCAAGGCCCTGGTGCGCACGCTGCAGGAGGCCGGGCCGATCACGCTGGTGCTCGACGAGTGCCACCACCTCCTCGAGGTCTGGGGCCGGCTGCTCGGCGAGCTCCTGGAGCTGCTGCCCGACGCCACCGTGCTGGGCCTGACCGCGACCCCTGCCACCACGTTGACGCCCGACCAGGCCGTGCTGGTCGACCAGCTGTTCGGCGACGTCGTCTACTCCGCGTCGATCCCGGCGGTGGTGCGCGAGGGACACCTCGCACCGTTCGCCGACCTGATCTGGCTGACCACGCCGTCGACCACCGAGGCGCAGTGGCTGGGCGAGCAGAACCAGCGGTTCGCGGAGCTCACCACCCAGCTGCTCGACCCGTCGTTCGGGTCCGTGCCGTTCCTGGCCTGGGTCGACCGACGGTTCGCCGGCGAGGCGAGGTTCGACCGGATCGCGGCGAAGCAGCCGCTGCTGGCCGACGCCGCGCTGAGGATGCGGTACGCCGGGCTGCTGCGGCTCGCCGACGACGTACCGATGGGGGAGCAGCACCGTCATGCGCCCACCGCCGACGACTGGGCGCTGCTCATCGACGACTGGTACGACGCCTGCCTGGTCTCCAGCGTCGACGACCGCGACCAGGACGTCCGCGAGGCCCTGCGCCGCTCGCTCCCGGCCGTCGGCTTCCAGCTCACCAAGCGGGGGATGCGCAAGGGCCGCTCCAGCGTCGACCGGGTGCTGGCGCGCAGCGAGTCGAAGTCGCGGGCGATGGTGGAGATCATCTCCGCCGAGCACCGCAACCTCGGCGACCGGCTGGCGATGCTGGTCATCTGTGACCACGAGGCCGCGGCGGCGACCGTGGGCATCGACCTCAAAGGGGTGCTCGCCGAACGCGCGGGATCTGCCCGGCTGGCGCTCGCCTCGCTCCTGGCCGACCCGACCACCGCCGTTCTGGCGCCGGTGATGGTCACCGGCAAGACCGTGGCCGCCGCGCCCTGACGTGCTCGAACGACTGCGCGACCGCACCGACGTGGAGCTGGTCGTGGGCGAGCCGGACGCTGACGGCATCTCGGAGCTGGTCGGCCCGTCCGGCGCCTGGACCAGCCGCGAGTGGGTGCGCGTCGTCACCGACTTCTTCACCACCGGCGACACGAAGGTGCTGATCGGCACCCGGGCGCTGCTCGGCGAGGGCTGGGACGCGCCGACCGCCAGCGGGCTGATCGACCTGAGCATGGCCAGCACCTCCGGCACCGTCGTGCAGACCCGTGGCCGCACCCTGCGCCTCGACCCGCGCGACGAGGCCAAGGTCGCGGTCAACTGGACCGTCTGCTGCATCGCCGAAGACCACCCGAAGGGCGACAACGACTGGCAGCGCACGGTGACCAAGCACCGCGGCTACTTCGGCGTCGACCAGTCGGGCGACATCGTCGACGGCGTCGCCCACATCCATCCCGCGTTCTCGCCCTACGAGCCGCCACCTGCCGACACGTTCGACGTCCGCAACGCCGAGATGCTGGTGCGCGCCGAGCGCCGAGCCGACATCGCCGCCTCCTGGCAGGTCGGTCTGCCCTACGAGGACGAGGTACGGCTGTCGGTCTGGGTGCAGTCCGGGTCCGGACGCGTGCCGGCGCTCGCCGCGCAGCGGCCCGCCCCGGTCCCTCCGACTGTCGTGCTGACCGAAGCCGGTGTACGCCGCCGCGGGCGCGCCCGCCCACCTCTCGGCGTCTTCGCACTGCTCGCCCTGGCCGCGGTGGCGTTCATGCTCGCGGAGGGCCCGGGGCCGGCCTGGCCCTGGCTGCTCGGAGCGGTCGCTGCGCTCGGAGCCGCCCTGGGCGCCAACCACCGGCGGAATGGCTCGGTGCTGGCCCTGCTGCGCACCGAGCCCGACACCGTCCAGCTCGCCTACGCGCTGGCCGACGGCCTGCACGGGGCCGGACTCACCAGCGCCGGCGCCGAGGCGGTCGAGTGGCACGTTGCTGCCGATGGGCGGCAGCGCATCCTGCTGGACACCGATGTAGAGCGTGACAGCGCGATCTTCGCCGAGGCCCTCGCCGAGCTGCTCGCCCCGATCGCCCAGCCGCGCTACCTCGTGCCGCGCTACCTGGCTGGCGACCCAGGCCCCCTCGACGCGATCCGTCCGCTCGCGGCGTACCGCCCGCGCGGAGTGGTCTGGCACCCCGTGCCGTCCGCGCTCGGCGCCAAGGCGGAGCTCGCCCAGGCGTTCGCCGCGGGGTGGCAGACGTGGGTGGGTGGCGGTCCCGCCGTCTACACCGGCAACCCCGAGGGCGCCGGCGCCTTGGCCGCCAGCCGCGGCACCAACCCGCTTGACGCCACCAGCGTGCTGCGCCTCAGCTGGGGATAGCTCCGGGCGCCAGCGCGTCTCGCGTGACCGAGGTCATGCGCGAACCGGCGCAGCATGTGGCAGGCTTGTCGGTGACGAGTTAACAACTCGCGTGCTCTGGGGTCGGTGTAATTCCGAGCCGGCGGTGACTGGACGATCCATTGTCCAGAAGTCCGCGACCCGGTCACAGCCAGTGACCGGTTGACCAGGTGAAGTTCCTGGACCGACGGTTAAAGTCCGGATGGGAAGCGCACGCAGGTGACGTCGACGAGCGATTTGCGTCGACCTTGCCGTCTGCCCCGGAGTCCGCGACGGACCGGAAGAGCAGGCGATGACATTCACCCCCGCAGAGCAGGTCGCGATGTTGCGCGCCCTCGAGCTCGCGGTGAGTCCCGGCGTGCCGCTCGGGCCCAACCCTCGCGTCGGCTGCGTTCTGCTGGCCGACGACGGCAGCGTCATCGCTGAGGGATTCCACCGCGGCGCCGGCACGCCGCACGCGGAGGCCGACGCGCTGGCCGACGCCGGAGCAGCCGCTGAGGGCGCGACGGCCGTAGTCACCCTCGAGCCGTGCAACCACACCGGCCGCACCGGTCCGTGCTCCGAGGCCCTGATCTCTGCCGGTGTACGCCGCGTGGTCTTCGCGCAGTCCGACGCCAACCCGGTCGCCACCGGGGGAGCGGCGACGCTCCGTGCCGCCGGCGTCGATGTGGAGGCGGGCCTGCGCGCCGAGGAGGCCCGCGCCATCAACGCCGTATGGACGTTTGCGCTCGAGCACCGGCGGCCGTTCGTCACCTGGAAGTTCGCGACCACGCTCGACGGCCGCAGCGCCGCCGCCGACGGCACCTCGCGCTGGGTGAGCAGCAAGGCCTCAAGGCTCGACACCCACCGCTTGCGCGCCCTCTGCGACGTGATGCTGGTGGGCACCAACACCGTCGAGGTCGACGACCCCCAGCTCACGGTGCGCGACGAGCACGACCAGCCGATCGCGCTCCAGCCGCTGCGCGTGGTGATGGGGGAGCGCGACCTCGACCCGGGCCGCCGGATCTTCACGGGCGAGGGCGAGAGCCTGCACCTACGCACCCGCGACCCGGAAGCCTCGCTCAAGGAGCTCTTCGCGCGCGACCACCAGCACGTCTTCCTCGAGGGCGGCCCGACCCTGGCCGCCGCGTTCCTCGAGGCCGGGCTGGTCGACGAGATCGTCACCTATGTCGCTCCGATGCTCCTGGGGGCCGGCCGCAGCGCGGTCGCCGACCTCGGCATCGCCACCATCTCCGACGCCCTGCGACCCGTGGTCACGGACATCACCGTGCTCGACGGAATCGACGGACAGGAGCCTCCCAACGTTCGGATCACCATGACTCCCCAGGTATCAGCAGAGAGGAGCACCCCCTGATGTTCACCGGAATCGTCGAGGAGCTCGGCACCATCGCATCGGTCGAGGACCAGGGGGACGCCATCCGTCTCACGGTCAAGGCCGGCCTCGTGCTCGAGGACGCGGGGCTCGGCGACTCGATCTCGGTCAACGGCTGTTGCCTGACCATCGCTGCGATGACCGAGGACACCTGGACTGCTGACGTCATGCAGGAGACGCTCGACAAGACCAGCCTCTACGGCGTGCAGCCCGGCGACCGGGTCAACCTCGAGCGTGCCGTCACCGCCGAGAAGCGGCTCGGCGGCCACATCGTCCAAGGCCACGTCGACGGGGTCGGCCGCGTCGTCGGCCGCACCCCCAGCGAGCACTGGGAGGTGGTCGAGGTGGAGATGCCACCAGAGATGGCCAAGTACCTCGTCGACAAGGGCTCGATCACCGTCGACGGCGTCAGCCTGACCGTCGTGGAGGCCGGCGACGACCGGTTCACGGTCAGCCTGATCCCCGAGACCCTCGCCCGCACCACCCTCGGCTTCCGCCAGCCCGGCGACCGGGTCAACCTCGAGGTCGACGTGATCGCCAAGCACGTCGAGAAGCTGGTGCACGCCTACACAGCAGCCAGCCAGAAGGAGAACAAGTCATGACCGTCCGACTGGACAGCATCGAGCGCGCGATCGAGGACATCGCGGCCGGCAAGGCCGTGGTCGTCGTCGACGACGAGACCCGCGAGAACGAGGGCGACCTGATCTTCGCGGCGAGCAAGGCGACGCCCGAGCTGATGGCGTTCACGATCCGCCACTCCAGCGGTGTGATCTGCGTGCCGATGCCGGGCGACATGCTCGACCGGCTCGAGATCCCGCTGATGACGCCGCACAACAAGGACAAGCTGCGCACGGCGTACACGATCTCGGTCGACGCCCGCGACGGCGTCAGCACCGGCATCTCGGCGGCCGACCGCGCCCACACGGCGCGGGTGCTCGCCGACTCGGCCACCGAGCCGTGGGAGATCACCCGGCCCGGTCACATCTTCCCGCTGCGCTACGCCCAGGGAGGCGTGCTCGTACGTCGCGGGCACACCGAGGCGGCCGTCGATCTCGCCACCATGGCCGGGCTCACTCCCGCCGGCGTGCTCGTGGAGATCGTCAACGACGACGGCACCATGAAGCGCGGCCCGGAGCTGCGTGAGTTCGCGGACGAGCACGGTCTCGCGATGATCTCCATCGACGACATGGTCCGCTACCGCCGCCGCACCGAGAACCTCGTCGAGCGGGTCGCCGAGACCCGGCTCCCGACCCGACACGGCGACTTCACCGCCTACGGCTACCGGATCACGGTGGACGGTTCCGAACACATCGCGCTCGTGTACGGCGACGGCGCCGTCAACGGCTGGGGTGCCGAACCGGTGCTGACCCGGGTGCACTCCGAGTGCCTGACCGGCGACGTCTTCGGCAGCAGCCGCTGCGACTGCGGTCCGCAGCTCGACGAGGCGCTCGAGCGGATCGTGGAGGAGGGTCGTGGCGTCGTCGTCTACCTCCGCGGCCACGAGGGCCGGGGGATCGGCCTGGTGGCGAAGCTGCAGGCCTACCAGCTCCAGGACGGCGGCCGCGACACGGTCGACGCCAACCTCGATCTGGGCCTGCCCGCCGATGCCCGTCACTACGGCACGGCCACCCAGATCCTCCGCGACCTGAAGATCGACAGCGTCCGGCTGATGACCAACAACCCCGACAAGGTCAGCAGCCTCGAGGACTTCGGAGTGCCGGTGGCCGAGAGCGTGCCGCTCACCCCGCACCCGAACGACCACAACATCGCCTACCTCCTGACCAAGCGGGATCGGATGGGCCACGACCTGCCCGACCTCGTCGACTCGCGCCTCCCTCCAGCCAGGCTCGAAGGAGACGACCTGTGAGCGGACACGGCGCGCCGGATCAGCAGCCGGTCGACTGCAGCGACCTGCGGGTCGCGGTGGTGGCGGCCAGCTGGCACACCCAGGTCATGGACGGACTGCTGGCGGGCGCGGAGCGCGCCCTCGCCGACTACCGCGTCGCTGACGCCGAGGTGGTGCGGGTGCCGGGCACGTTCGAGCTGCCCGTGGTCGCCTCCGCCCTGGCGGCCGAGGGCTACGACGCGGTCATCGCCCTGGGTGTCGTGATCCGCGGCGGCACGCCGCACTTCGACTTCGTGTGCAACGCCGCCACCGACGGGCTCACCCGGGTCGCCCTCGACCACACGGTCGCGGTGGGCTTCGGGGTGCTCACCTGCGACACCGACGAGCAGGCGATCGACCGCGCCGGACTCGAGGGGTCCAAGGAGGACAAGGGCTACGAGGCTACGTCGGCTGCCCTGTTGACCGCCCGGACCCTGGCCGAGATCAGCTCGCGGCCGCAGCAGTAACCGGCTGCGGGACGACAGCACCCACGGGTTCGACCGCGACCCAGGTCGCGTTGAGGGCGGCGTTGCCCGACAGCACGTCCACCAGGGCGCCGTCGGTCAGGAGGTTGGTGTTGACGCCACCGTCCGGACCACCCCAGCCGTGCGGGATGCTCACGACGCCGGGCCGGATCTCGTCGCTGAGCTCTGCCGGCAGCTCCACCACGCCGACGCTCGAGCGCACCGTGACCTGCTGACCGTCCCGCAGCCCACGGGTCGCGGCGTCATCGGGATGCACGAGCACCGTGCAGCGACGGCTGCCCTTGCTCATCGCGGGCACCCGGTTGAGCCAGGAGTTGTTGCTGCGCAGGTGGCGGCGGCCGATCAGCTGCAGGTCGTAGCCGGCGTCGACGTCCGGCGCGCGCAGGTCGGCGACTGCGGCGAGGAGTTCGCCCGGCGCGAGCCGGACGCGACGTTCGGGCGTCCGCAGGATCCCCGGCAGCCGCGGCTCGAGCGGGCCGAGGTCCAGACCTCCGGGTGTGCGCTTCACCCGGCGCGCACTGACGCCGCGCAACGGGTGCCGCAACCGACCGCGCGGTCCCAGGAAGATCAGAGCGGCGGAGACGCGGTCGGCCTTCACCCGTCCAGCTGCCCGGAGCACGCGTCGCACCAGCGAATTGCGCGGCACCTCGGCGGTGAGTGACTGCAGGATGTCCCAGTCCTCCTGTGCGCCCTTCGGCGGTTCGAACGCCCGCGCTGAGTAGCGCACGTTGTTGCGCACGCTGAACGCCGGGAAGACGAGGTCCAGCTCGCTGCGCTCGAGGTGGCTCACCGGCGGCAGGACATAGTCGGCGTGGCGGCCCGTCTCGCTGACGTAGAAGTCGATGCACACGAGCAACTCGAGCTGGTCGATCGCCTCCGTGAGCTTGGTGCTGTCCGGGCCGGACACGGTCGGGTTCCCGGCAGCCACGATCAGGCCGCGCAGCTGGCGGGGTCCGGGGCGGGTGATCTCGTCGGCCATCGCTGCCAGCGGCAGTTCCCCGACGAGCGCCGGGAGGTCGGCACCGCGGCTGCGGTAGTCCTCGTACCTCGACGGTCCCCACAGAGTCCGCAAGAGCCGACCGAGATCGACGGGCGGCGAGGGAAACATCGAGCCGCCCGGCCGGTCCAGGTTGCCGGTCACCGTGTTGAGCACGTTGATCAGCCAGTGGGTGACGCTGCCGGTGACGTGGTGGCAGACGCCGATCCGGCCGTAGGCGACGGCTGAGCTTGCGCCCGCGAACTCTCGTGCCAGCCGGGTGATCGTCTCGGCGTCAATGCCACAGCCCGCTGCTGCCGACTCCGGAGAGTGCTGGGCAGCGAGCGACCGGAGCTCATCGAGCCCGTCGGCCCACGAAGCGCGCGTCGTCCAGCCCTTCGGCGAAGATCACGTTGAGCATGGCGAGGAGCAGGTAGGGGTCGCCGCCGGGACGGATGGACACGTGCTCACTGGCCAGCCGCGCGGTCTCGGTGCGCCGCGGGTCGAGCACGACGACGCGACCGCCACGGGCCAGCACGGCCTTCAGCCGGCCGCGAGCGTCGGGCATGGTCGTCAGCGAGCCGTTGGACACCGCGGGGTTGGCGCCGATCACCAGCAGGTAGTCGGTGCGGTCGATGTCGGCCACCGGCAGGATCGTGTGGTCGCCGAACATCAGCATCGAGCTGACGAACTGCGGGAACTGGTCGACTGACCCAGCGGAGTAGATGTTGCGGCTCCCGAGGACCTTCTTGAAGGTCTCAGCGGCGAGCACGGCGGTCGAGTGGGCGGTCGGGTTGCCCTGGTAGAGGCCGACGGAGTCCTTGCCGTGCTTGCGACGGAGGTCGCGCATCCGCCGGCCGATCTCGGCGTACGCCGCTTCCCAGGTGACCGGCTCGAACGCCTCGCCGACCCGGCGCATCGGCGTCCGTAGCCGCTGGGGGTCCTCGTGCAGCGTCTTCAGTGTGGTGGCCTTCGGGCAGATGTAGCCGTGGCTGAGCACGTCGTCGGGGTCACCGTCGATCCGCAGCACCTGCTCGCCGGCGCCGATCTCCACCCGGATGCCGCAGTGGGCCTCACAAAGCGGGCATTGGCGCTGCACTACGCGCTCTCCGTCGACTGGCGTCCCCACGCGGCTCATGCCGCGACGCTAGACCTTCGGCGCGGGTTCCACCATGGATCGCGGTCTCAGGGCGTCGAGCCGGGGCAGGGCCGAGGCGCCCGAGAGCCTAGGCTTGACCCTCGTGAAGACGTTCGATGAGCTCTGGGCCGAGCTGAGCGAGAAGGCCCGGACCCGACCTGATGGCTCCGACACCGTGCGCGCACTCGACGCCGGCGTCCATGCCATCGGCAAGAAGCTGATCGAGGAGGCCGCCGAGTCCTGGATGGCCGCCGAGCACGAAGGCAAGGAGCGCACGGCCGAGGAGATCAGCCAGCTGCTCTACCACGCCCAGGTGCTGATGCTCGCGACGGGCATCGAGCTCGACGACGTCTACGCCCACCTCTGAGGAGGTTCCATGACCACTACACCGACACCGGGCCTGCTTCGTGTGGCAGTGCCCAACAAGGGCTCGCTGTCCCAGTCCGCCACCGAGGTCCTGCGCGAGTCGGGCTACCGCCAGCGCACGGACTCCAAGGAGCTGCGCCTGGTCGACACCGACAACGGCGTCGAGTTCTTCTACCTGCGGCCCCGGGACATCGCGCTCTACGTCGGCGAGGGCACCCTCGATGTCGGCATCACCGGCCGCGACCTGCTGGTCGACTCCGGCGCGAAGGCCGACGAGGTGCTGCCGCTCGAGTTCGGCCGGAGCCGGTTCCGCTTCGCCGGCCCGCACGGCGTGTACGCCGAGGTCGCCGACATCGCCGGCACCCGCATCGCCACGTCGTACGTCGGCGTGGTCCGGGCGTTCCTCGAGGAGCGGGGCATCGACGCGACCGTCGTCCGGCTCGACGGCGCCGTCGAGACCAGCATCCAGCTCGGTGTCGCCGACGTGATCGCCGACGTGGTCGAGACCGGGAGCACGCTGCGTCAAGCCGGCCTGGAGACCTTCGGCGAGACCATCCTCGACTCGGAGGCGGTGCTGATCACCCGGTCGGGTGCCGTCCCGCCCGACTTCGAGATCTTCCGACGGCGGGTCGAGGGCGTGCTCGTCGCCCGCAGCTACGTGATGATGGACTACGACATCCCCGAGGCCGCGGTGGCGCGGGGCGTGGCGATCACGCCGGGCATCGAGAGCCCCACGGTGCTGCCGTTGCACAAGGAGGGCTGGGTCGCGGTCCGCGCGATGGTCCGCCGCGACGGCGTACAGCGGCTGATGGACGAGCTCTACGAGATCGGTGCCCGCGCGATCCTGCTCACCGACATCCATGCCTGCCGGCTCTGACCTGCCCGCGCTGCCGCACACGTGGCGGCCGCTGGGCCCACGGATCGCCGGTGCGGTCGCCGGCGGCGCACTGCTGGTGATCACGCTGTTCCTCTGGATCTCCTTCGACGAGGAGACCCGTGAGGCGGTCACGCCGTTCCAGCGCGGCACCGTGGTCTTCCTGGGGCTGATCGGCTTCGCCTGCCTCTACGCCCTGATCCGCTCCCGCGTGGACGCCGAGATGGACCGGCTGATCGTGGTCAACGGCTATCGCCGCCACGAGTACGAGTGGGCCCAGGTCATCGGCGTACACCTGCCGCCCGGGGCGCCGTGGGTCACCCTCGACCTGGCCGACGGCAACACGGTCTCCGCGATGGGCATCCAGGGCTCCGACGGAGCTCGCGCCAAACAGGCCGTCCGACAGCTCCGGGCGCTGGTCGACCAACGCCCGGGAGATGAGTCATGACCAAGAAGCTCGGGTTCCTCTCGTTCGGCCACTGGACGCCGTCGCCGCAGTCGCAGACCCGGACCGCAGCCGACGCCCTGCTGCAGTCGATCGAGCTCGCGGTGGCAGCCGAGGAGGTCGGGGTCGACGGTGCCTACTACCGCGTGCACCACTTCGCGAACCAACTGGCGTCGCCGTTCCCCCTGCTCGCCGCCATCGGCGCGCGGACGAGCCGGATCGAGATCGGCACCGGCGTGATCGACATGCGCTACGAGAACCCGCTCTACATGGCCGAGGACGCGGGTGCGGCGGACCTGATCGCGGGAGGGCGGCTCCAGCTCGGCATCAGCCGGGGTTCACCCGAGCAGGTGATCGAGGGATACCGCTACTTCGGCCACCAACCCGCCGAGGGCGCCGACCACGCGGACCTGGCCCGCGAGCACACCCGGGTGTTCCTCGACGTGCTCACGGGCAAGGGTTTCGCACAGCCCAACCCGCGACCGATGTTTCCGAACCCTCCGGGGCTCCTCCGGATCGAGCCGCACTCACCCGGTCTCCGCGACCGGATCTGGTGGGGTGCGGGCTCTCGCGCCACGGCCGAGTGGACGGGCGAGCAGGGCATGAACCTGATGAGCTCGACCCTGTTGACCGAGGACACGGGAGTGCCGTTCCACCAGCTGCAGGCAGAGCAGATCCAGCGGTTCCGGGACACCTGGGCCGCGGCGGGACACCAGGGTGAGCCGCGGGTCTCGGTGAGCCGGAGCATCATCCCCATCGTCAGCGACGTCGACCGGGCCTACTTCGGCCGCGAGTCGGGCAGTCAGGACCAGGTCGGCCACATCGATGGTGGCATCGCCAGGTTCGGCAAGACCTACGCCGGCGAGCCCGACCAGCTCGTGAAGGAGCTCGCCGAGGACGAGGCGATCGCCGCGGCCGACACCGTGCTGGTCACCGTGCCCAACCAGCTCGGTGTCGACTACAACGCCCAGCTGCTCGACAACCTGGTCCAGCACGTCGCGCCTGCTCTCGGCTGGCGCTGAGTATCAGTCGACCGACCGGATGCCCCACGACACGGAGAGCTCGTCGCCCGGCGTACCGCCGGGGGAGAGGGTGACCAGGTCCTCGCCGGTGCGGAACGCGTCGGCGTTCGCGGTCATCGGCTCGATCGCGAGGGACCGGCGCGCAGTGGCAGGCACGTCGTCGGCGGTGTAGAGCAGCAGCCAGTGGTGCTTGTCATCGGCCCAGATCGCTACGCCGGCGCCGGACGCCGGATCGCGCAGGACGGCGGTCGCGCGGCCGTCCTCGTCGCGCTCGAGGTCGGTGAAGGCGTGGTTGAGCACCGTGTCGCGCAGCGGCCGCGCGACCCGGAAGTCATACGCGGTGCCCTCCACCGGCTCTTTCGCGACCGGCAGCAGCCGCTCGTCGCTCAGGGCGCGGGTCGCGGCCGGCAGGGTCAGCTCCCAGTCGTCGACCGGACCTGGTCCGACGGCCAGGTAAGGGTGCGCCCCGCACGCGTAGGGCGCCGCGCTGGGGGAGAGGTTCGTCGCCGTCTGGGTCACGGTCAGCCCGTTGGCGCAGAGGTCGTAGAGCACGTGCAGGTCCAGCAGCCACGGGTAGCCGGTCTGCGCCATCAGCCGGTACTGCAGGGAGACCGAGTTGGCGGTGTGCTCCTCCAGCGCCCAGGCCACCCAGCGGGCGAGCCCGTGGGAGGCGTTGTGGCGGCTGGGCTCGGTCAGCGGCAGCTGCAGCTCGGCGCCGTCGAAGGCGTAGCGACCGTCGCGGATCCGGTTGGGCCACGGCATCAGCAGCTGGCCGCGCCCGCCGGGCGACTGCTCGTCCTCGGCGAAGCCGTCGAGCAGCGGTCTGCCGGCGTAGGTGAGCGAGCGCAGCGCGCCGCCACTCTCCGTCACGACGGCTCGGTAGCCGCCACCCTCGATCGCGAACTGTTCACCACTGGGCCCGAGCACGCGGTCAGGTTATGACGCCGGGCTGGGCTGCGCCGGTGCCGTCCACCCGCACGTCTGCTCGGGCCCAGGTGCGCTCGCGTTCGAAGACCCTCTGCTCGGACTCCGCCCACGCCTGCCACTGCACGCGGAACCCCTCGCCGTCGCGCTCGATGCCGCGGACCATCCGCAGGTCCTCGGGAGCGTCCACCCACACCAGCACCGTGCACAGGTCCGCATGGGCCCGGGTGCCGGAGCCGACACCCTCGAGCACCAGGAGCGGGCTGGGCTCGACGACGTGCTCCTCCGCGAACTCGTCGGCCACCCAGTCGAACCGGCGGTAACTCCCCGCGCGGCCCTCGGCGAGCGGGAGCAGGATCGAGTCGAGCTGGGCGGTGACCGCGTGGTCGATGCCCGACCAGCCGGCGTACAGGTCATCCATGTGCACGACGTGCGCTCCGGCGACCAGCGGCGATCTCGGCAGCGAGCGTCGTCTTGCCCGACCCTGCCGGGCCGTCGACGCACACCAGCCGCCCGTCACCGAGCGTCGGGGTCCGGTTCGTCGCGAGGTCGGCGACGACCCGCGCCACCTCAGAAGGCGAGGCCATGACCTCGGTACGTCGGGACCTCGTCGACAAAGCGATCGCCAGTGAGCAGCTGGACCGTGCGCGTGTGCTCGAACAGCTCACCCGACTTGGCGTGCCGGAACCACACCAGGTCGCCGATCTTCAGCAGCGCGGCGGGATGACCGGTGAGTGGCGTCTGCACCTCGCCTGCGCCCTCGAGCCCGGTCAGGTGCAGTCCCGCCGGCGCCCAGGGTGACGGCAGCCGATCGCCGCCCACGGGCCCGGAGGCGACCAAGCCGCCGCCATGCACGGTGGCAATCTCGGCCGACGGTCGACGGGTGACCGGAAGGCCGTAGAACGCAGCCGGGCGGGGCTGGAACGACTGGTAGTGGTCGAACAGGGTCGGCACCAGTAGGCCGGAGCCGGCGGCGACCTCCGTGACGGACGGGTCGGCGGCGGTGTCCTGGATCGAGCCCGACCCGCCGGCGTTCCAGAACTCCAGCTCGGTGACCCGGGTCAGGGCGTCGCGAATCTCGCGGCGGCGAGCACCGAGCTGGGACATCGAGAGCGACTTCAGCCGCCGGACGACCAGCGACTTCGCCCGCTGCGTCGGCACGTCATCGGGCACGCCGGCGACCTGGCCTTCGTAGGTCATCACACCGACCAGTTGAAAGCCGTCGCGCTCGCCGATCGCGCGAGCCAGCCCCAGCACCGCGTCGGCGTCGTACAGCGGGGAGCGCTTCGGGCCGACGTGCTGGCCACCCATCCTCAGGCCGGCGTCGATGTCGATCGCCACTCGCACCTGGACCGCCTGGGAGGACCGCACCGAGTCGACGATGTCGAGATGTGCCGCGTCGTCGACCATCAACGTGATCCGGGCCGCTGCCTGGGGCGAGGCCACCAGCTCGGTCAAGGCTGTCCGGTCGACCGTCGGGTAGGCGACGACCACGTCGTCGCTGATGCCCTGGCCCTCGAGCCACAGCGCCTCCGCCAGCGTGTAGGCGAGCACGCCGTGGAAGCCCTCGCGCGCGAGCACGCGCTCGAGCAGCGCCGGCACCCGCAGCGACTTCGAGGCCACCCTGATCGGCGTACCCCCGGCGCGGCGCAACAAGTCGTCGGCGTTGGCATCGAAGGCGTCGAGGTCGACCACCATCAGCGGCGTGCCGAGCGGCTCGTCGTGGGTCGCTACGGCGTGCTCGAGCCTCGACCACAGGCGGTTGCGGTCGACGAAGCCACCACTCACTAGCTGATCCCGCGCTTCTTGAGGATGGCCTCGATGTCGGCGAGATCGTCGTCGATCGCGGGCTCTCCCCGCGGTGCGCGCCCGGCCGGAAGCTCACCGGTGGGCTTGGACTTCTCCCGGCGCGGCTTCGGCTCGTCACCGCGCCGCGCCTCCAGAAAGCGCCCCGCGCCGAAAAGCATGACCCCGACCCCGGCCAGGATCACGCCGAGCCACACCGCGGGGTTGAACACGAGGCTGGTCGCCCAGTCCGCCACGGCATCGACCATCCGCGTGAACATCTGCAAGGTCTTGGTGAGGTACGCCGCCAGCGGCAGCACCGTGACGCCGGCGCCCTTGAGCCCGGCCGCCAGCCCGCGACGCTGGTAGGCGAACCACGTGTAGATGCCGCCCACAGCGGTGAGCGAGAGCGTCAGCACCGCCCACGTCACGTCGTCCATCCCTCAACCCTACGGTCCGGTCGCGCACTCGTAGGATTCGGTCATGGAGCAGAGGAGGCTGGCCGGTCCGGGGTTCCCCGGTGACACCGGTGCTCCCGACTCCCGGCTTGCCGACGCCCTCGCGGCGTACGCCACCGACCCGACGGCGTACGCCGAGGTGCTGGCCGCCATCTGCGCCGCGCGTCTCCTCGTGCCGGTGGTCGCCGTGCTGGGCGAGGTCGAGCTCGACGAACAGGGGCTCGCGCACGACAAGAGCAGCGACATGGCCACGGTGCTGCTGACCGGGGCGGATGGGCGGCAGGCCCTGCTCGCCTTCACCGCCACCGCCACGATGACGGAGTGGGACCCGGAGGCCCGGCCCGTGCCCGTCACGGCCACCGTCGCGGCCCAGTCGGCGGTGCAGGAAGGTGCCGCGGCGCTGCTGGTCGACGTGGCGGGGCCGGTCAGGCTGGCGATCGAGGGCGACGACCTGGTGCGTCTCTCGGCGGGCTGGACGCTCGGGCGGGTAGGGGAGCGGTGGGCCTGGATTGGGTCCACAGGGGAATCTTCCGATAGCCTTCAGCGTTGACCGATCAGTTCGGACACTCACCCAGAGCGCCCGAGCAGATCACACAAGCGGAGATCAGCACCATTCGTTCTCCCACCCGCATCGACCGAAGCAGGTCGTCGGGTCTGGTCCGTAGGCCCCCGGCCCCGTAGTGCCCCAGCATTTGTCTGGAGGCATTTCGAGATCAGGAGCCGGCACTGGCCTCCGCTTGCGACAAGCGGAGGCTTTCTTGCATTTGGTCCCCTCGGGACACAGATGAGGGCGAACCTCCGGGCCCCGAACACACTGGAGGACACATCAGCACCGAGCTTCGTATCAACGATCGGATCCGGGTACCCGAGGTCCGTCTTGTCGGACCCAACGGCGAAACCGTCGGAATCGTCCCGACCGACCAGGCCCTGAAGCTGGCCCAGGAGGCCGACCTCGACCTGGTCGAGGTCGCGCCGACCGCACGACCGCCCGTCTGCAAGCTCATGGACTACGGGAAGTTCAAGTACGAGAACGCCCAAAAGGCCCGTGAAGCGCGACGCAACCAGACCAACGTGATCATCAAAGAGATGAAGCTCCGCCCCAAGATCGACGCGCACGACTACGAGACCAAGAAGGGTCACGTCGTGCGGTTCCTGAAGGCTGGAGACAAGGTCAAGATCACGATCATGTTCCGCGGCCGCGAGCAGCACCGCCCCGAGCTCGGGTTCCGGCTGCTGCAGCGCCTGGCCGAGGACGTCACGGAGCTCGGCTTCGTGGAGTCCTCTCCGAAGCAGGACGGCCGCAACATGATCATGGTGCTCGGCCCGCACAAGAAGAAGGCCGAGGCCCGGGCCGACCAGGTCGTCGCCAAGGAGCACCAGATGGCCGAGCGCGCCGAAGCGGCAGCCGAGGAGCAGGCCGAGCGCGACGCAGCGCACGCTGCCGGCCCGGTCGCCCAGAAGAAGGAGCGCGGTCGCTCCGAGAACCTTGATCCTGAGATCGAGGCGTGACGGAGTCACGCCTCGATTGAACAGTTTGAAGTCGGGCCAGAGGCCTGTACCTCAGCCCGAGAACACGACGTAGAGAGAAAGAGAAGGCAGATGCCGAAGAACAAGACGCACTCCGGAGCGAGCAAGCGCTTCCGGGTGACCGGCTCGGGCAAGATCCTGCGCGAGAAGGCCGGCAAGCGCCACAACCTGGAGAAGAAGCCCTCCAAGGTGACCCGGCGCATGACCGGCACCGTCGAGGTCGCCAAGGCCGACGTCAAGCGCGCCAAGAAGATGCTCGGCATCTGATCCCGCTCGCATCCGAACCCAGCAACAAGGAGTAACACCATGGCACGCGTCAAGCGGGCAGTGAACGCACACAAGAAGCGCAGGACCACTCTCGAGCGCGCCGCCGGCTACCGCGGCCAGCGCTCGCGGCTGTACCGGAAGGCCAAGGAGCAGGTCACCCACTCGCTGGTCTACAGCTACAACGACCGCAAGAAGAACAAGGGCAACTTCCGCCGCCTGTGGATCCAGCGGATCAACGCGGCCGCGCGCGCCCAGGGCCTGACCTACAACCGCTTCATCCAGGGTCTCGCCCTCGCCGGCATCGAGGTCGACCGGAAGATCCTGGCCGACCTCGCCGTCAACGACATCGCGGCGTTCAACGCGATCGTCGAGCAGGCCAAGGCAGCGCTCCCCGACGACGTCAACGCGCCCCGCGAAGAGGCCTCCGCCTGACCACTCCTGTGTCCCCGTTGACCACCGGCAGCAGCCGGGTCAAGGAGGCGCGCAAGCTCAGCCGCCGTTCGGTTCGCGCCGAGCGGCGGCTGTTTCTTGCCGACGGCCCGAAGGCCGTCGAGGCCGCCCTGGCCGTCGAGGGCTGCGTGGTCGAGGTCTTCGCGACCCTCGACGCCACCCAGCAGTACGCCGACCTGATGGCCGCCGCGCCGGCCTGGGTGCCCGTCGACGACCGCGCGCTCGCCTCGCTGAGCGACAGCGTCAGCCCGGCCGGTGTGGTCGCGGTGTGCCACTTCCTCGACGTGCAGCTGGCCGACCTCTTCGAGGCTCGTCCCGCGCTGCTGGCGGTGCTGGCCGACGTACGCGACCCCGGCAACGCCGGCACCGTCATCCGGACTGCTGACGCGGCCGGTGCCGGGGGAGTCGTCCTGGCCGGCAGCTCGGTCGACCTCCACAACGCCAAGACCATCCGGGCGAGTGTCGGCAGCGTGTTCCACCTGCCGATCGCGGTGGCAGCCGATCCGGCGGCGAGCGTCCGCGCCGCCCAGGACGCCGGGCTCATCGTGCTCGCCGCGGACGGCGCCGGCGAGGTCGACCTCTACGACGCCGGCGACCTGCTCGCCGGGCCGACGGCGTGGCTGTTCGGCAACGAGGCCTGGGGCCTGCCCGCCGAGCTGGCCGACCTCGCCGACCACCGGGTCCGGATCCCGATCCACGGCCGGGCCGAGAGCCTCAACCTCTCGACCGCTGCCGCCCTGTGCCTCTACGCGTCGGCGCAGGCCCAGCGCAGCTAGTGCCCCACACGCGAACTTCGGCACCCAGCGGCTTGGCGCTCCCCGGCCCCCGTCACCGGCCCAGCCCGGCCTATGAGGGAGGCGTGGCCCAGCGGTTGGCGATCAGCTGGTGGCTGGGCGTGTCGTCGAGCGACTGCATCGACTCGTAGACCCGTTCGTAGCCGGTGTGCGCGATCCGCCACTGACCGTCCGAGTCGCGACGGTAGCGGTCGCGGTAGTAGCCGGCGCCGCGGATCAGCACCCGCATCTCCGGCACGATCACCGTGTCCTCGAACGCCCAGGACCCCTCGGCGGTGTCGCCGTCCACGTCGAGCTCCGGGTGGCTCGCGATGTGCATCGTCACGACCGCGGGCGGCAGCCTCTCGCTCATGAAGCCGACGATGGCCTCACGGCCCTCGAGGGTGAGCGGCTCGCCGTACACCTTGGTGCCGTAGGCGCCCACGCACTCGGCGGTCAGGGTGTCTCCGAAGGTGTCCCAGTCCTTGAGGTCCAGGCTCCGGAAGTAGCGGTACTTGAGCCGGCGGAGGTCTTCGAGCGCGCTCTGATCCATGGCAGAAGGGTGGCAGAGCACTACCCTGACCGGGTGTCCGACCCAGCGCCCGAGCCCGCGCAGTCGCTGGCCGACGCGCTGCCCGAGGGAGTCGTGCTGGCAGGTCCCGGACGGCACGGTGACGCTGGTCTCCGCCCTGGCCGCGCGGATGCTCGGTCATCGGGCGGCGCAGGCGTCGGACAGCCGATCGAGAGCGTGCTCCTGCTGCAGGACCAGGACGGCGTGGACTGGTGCTCCGCCAACCAGCCGTACGCCGGCCTCCGCACCCGCACCGGCATCCCCGAGCAGTCGTGGCTGCTGCCCGACGGCACCGAGGTGCTGGTGGCGGCCCGGATCCATCGGCCGACGCCGGCGAGCCCGGTGTCGGCCGTCGCGGTCACGCTGCGCTCGGGTCGCGGCCGCGCCCGGCTCGACCGCGAGCGCTCCGACCTGGTCGCCACCGTCGCGCACGAGCTGCGGTCGCCGCTGACCGGCGTGAAGGGCTTCGTGCAGGCGCTGCTGAACCGGTGGGACAAGCTCACCGACGAGCAGAAGAAGCTGATGCTGACCACGGTCAACGCCGACTCCGACCGGCTCGCCCGCCTGATCGCCGAGCTGCTCGACGTGGCCCGCATCGACACCGGGCGGCTGCAGCTCTACCCGCGGCCCGCCGACGCGGCCGTGCTCGTGGGCCGGATCGTCGACTCGGTGGCGGCGGGCACGGCCACCCCGATCGAGCTGGAGATCACCGGCGAGCTGCCCGAGGTGCAGGCCGACCCCGACAAGTTCACCCAGGTGGTCACCAACCTGGTCGAGAACGCCGTCCGGCACGGCGACGGCACCGTCCGCGTGGCGCTCGAGCCGCTGCCGGCGGATGCCGACTTCACCGGCGTGTCGATCACGGTCGACGACGAAGGTGAGGGCATCCCGCTCGATCTGCGGAAGCGGGTGTTCACGAAGTTCTGGACCAGCGGAGCGCGCGGCGGCTCCGGGCTCGGTATGTACATCGTCAACGGGCTCACGCGGGCGCACGGCGGGACGGTGCTCATCACCGATGCTCCGAGTGGTGGGGCGAGGGTGCGGGTCAGCTGGCCGGCCGAGGATCGACGTCTCGACTGAGCACCTCGTGCGGCTCCGCCACTCCGTAGAGCGTGCCCTCGAAGCGTTTGACCGAGGCGACCAGCACGAAGCTGAGCACGACGAGCAGCGACCACGACCCGATCTTGGAGGTGTGCACGACCTCCCACACGTCCAGCTGCCCCGGGTAGCGCCAGGCGTCGAGGTAGGTGGCGAGGTTCTCCGCCAGCCACAGGAACGACCCGATCAGCACGAACGACACCGATAACGGCATCCAGTAGCGCCGAGCGCCGACCGTGAAGTGCACGCGCGAGCGCCAGAGCACCACGAGGCCGACCACGGCGAGCGGCACCCGGAGATCGAGGATCCAGTGGTGGGTGAAGAAGTTGGCGTAGATCGCCCCGGCCACCAACGTCGTCGCCAGGGCCGGGTACGCCGTCACCCGCAGGTCGAAACGGCGCCACGCCTGGCAGATGTACGAGCCGACGGCGGCGTACATGAAACCAGAGAAGAGCGGCACGCCCGCCACCTTGGTCAGCGCGTCGCCGGGATAGGACCACGAGCCGACGTGCACCTTGAAGATCTCCAGGCCGAGACCCGAGCAGGTGGAAGGCGCAGATCACGAGCACCTCGCGCCAGGTCTCGATCCCGACGGCCCAGAACCCCACGGTGATCGCGACGCACCAGATCAGCAGTAGGTCGTACCTCGCCAGCGGCAGCGGCGCGACGTACGCGACGATCAGACCCACGAACACGGCCGCGGCGTACACGCACGAGAGGGCCTCCTGCCACGCGAACCGGCCCAGCTGGGCGACCAGGTGACGCAGTGGCATGTGCCCACGGTAGGTAACCGGGTCGCCGACCCGGCGCTGCGATTCCTAGACTTGCGTCCCGTGTCCGGACCCAACACCGACTATGACCCCGTGGAGGTCACCGACTTGAAGCCCGAAGAGGTCGACGCCGCCCGCGATGCCGCCCTGGCGGCCATCGCCGAGGCCGGCGACCTCGACGCGCTCAAGGGGGTCCGGCTCGCGCACGCCGGCGACCGCTCGCCGCTGGCCCTGGCCAACCGCGAGATCGGTGCGCTGCCGCCGCAGGCGCGCAAGGAGGCCGGACAGCGGATCGGCCAGGCGCGCGGCGCGATCAACCAGGCCCTGGCCGGGCGACAGGCCGTGCTCGAGGTCGAGCACGAGGAGCGGATGCTGGTCGAGGAGACCGTCGACGTCACCCTGCCGACCGATCGCGCGCCGCGCGGCTCGCGCCACCCGATCACGCTGATGTCCGACCACATCGCCGACCTGTTCGTGGCGATGGGCTGGGAGGTCGCCGAGGGTCCGGTCGTCGAGGCCGAGTGGCTCAACTTCGACGCCCTCAACCTGGGTCCCGACCACCCGGCGCGGACCATGCAGGACACGTTCTGGACCGAGCCGGCCGAGCACCACGTCGTGCTGCGCACCCACACCTCACCGGTGCAGGCGCGCACGATGCTGACCCGCGAGCCGCCGATCTACGTCATCTGCCCCGGGCGGGTCTTCCGCACCGACGAGTACGACGCCACGCACAGCCCGATGTTCCACCAGGTCGAGGGCCTGGTGGTCGACCGCGGCATCACGCTGGCCAACCTCAAGGGCACGCTCGACCACTTCGCCACCCAGCTGTTCGGCGACGGCATCACGACGCGCTTCCGGCCGTCGTACTTCCCGTTCACCGAGCCGTCGGCCGAGGTCGACCTCGTCTGCTTCGTCTGCCGCGGCCAGGAGCCCGCGGTCGAGTCCTGCCGCACCTGCAAGGGCGAGGGCTGGATCGAGTGGGGCGGCTGCGGTGTGGTGAACCCGCGGGTGCTCACCGCCTGCGGCGTCGACGCCGAGGTCTACACCGGCTTCGCGTTCGGCATGGGGATCGACCGGTCGTTCATGTTCCACAGCGGCGCCGACAGCCTGCGCGACTTCTTCGAGGGCGACGTGCGGTTCAGCTCGGCCTTCGGAACGGAGCTCTGACATGCGCGCTCCCGTCTCCTGGATCCGCGAGTACGCCGACCTGCCCGCCGACCTCGGCACCGAGGAGCTCGCCGCGCGGCTGACCGCGCTCGGCCTCAAGCTCGAGGCCCTGCACCGCCCCGGCGACGCCATCACCGGCCCGCTGGTGATCGGCCGCGTGCTCACCATGGAGCCCGAGCCGCAGAAGAACGGCAAGACCATCAACTGGTGCACCGTCGACGTCAGCGACGCCAACGGCACCGGTGAGCCGCAGGGCATCGTCTGCGGAGCCCACAACTTCGCACCCGGCGACCTGGTGGTCGTGGTGCTCCCGGGTGGCGTGCTGCCCGGCGGCTTCGAGATCTCCGCCCGCAAGACCTACGGCCACGTCTCCGCCGGGATGATCTGCTCGGCCGCAGAGCTCGGCCTGGGCGACGACCACGACGGCATCATCGTGCTGCCGGCCGACGCCGGTCAGCCCGGTGACGACGCGTTCGACGTGCTGGGCCTCCGCGAGGAGGTCATCGAGTTCGAGATCAACCCCGACCGTGCCTACGCCCTGTCCCTGCGCGGGGTCGCCCGCGACGCCGCGACCGGCTTCGGCGTCGGCTTCCGCGACCCGGTCGCCCGCGACCTGCCCGAGCCCAACGCCGACGGCTACCCGGTCGTGGTCGACGACGCCGCCGGCTGTCCGGTCTTCGTCGCGCGCGTGGTCTCCGGCTTCGATCCCGCTGCTCCGACGCCGGACTGGATGGCGCGCCGGATCCAGCTGTCGGGCATGCGCCCGATCTCGCTGGCGGTCGACGTCACCAACTTCGTGATGCTCGAGACCGGCCGCCCGATCCACGGCTACGACGCCGACAAGCTGGCCGGCCCCATCCGGGTGCGCCGGGCAGTCGACGGCGAGCGGCTGACCACGCTCGACGGCACCGACCGTGCGCTCTCGACCGAGGACCTCGTGGTCACCGACGACTCCGGCATCATCGGCCTGGGTGGCGTCATGGGCGGCGAGGCCACCGAGATGTCCGAGGCCACCACCCGGGTGCTCGTCGAGGCGGCGCACTGGGACGCCGTGTCGATGTTCCGCACCGGGCGCCGCCAGAAGATCACCTCCGAGGCCGGCAAGCGCAACGAGCGCGGGGTCGACCCGACGATCTGCGAGGCCGCCGCCGACCGGGTGGTCGAGCTGCTGACGACGTACGGCGGCGGCACGGCCGAGCCGGGCGTGACCGTGGTCGGCACCCCGCCCGCGCAGGAGCAGATCGACATCGCCGCCGACCTCCCTGCCCGGATCACCGGCATGCCGATCGACGACGACACGGCCGTCGCCGACCTGCGAGCGGTCGGCTGCGACGTGTCGCGGTCGACGGCGACCAGCTGACCGTGACGCCGCCACCCTGGCGCCCCGACCTCACCGACCCCTACGACCTGGTCGAGGAGGTCGCCCGGCTGGTCGGCTACGACCAGGTGCCGTCCGTGCTGCCGACCCCGCCGTCGGGTCGCGGCCTGACCCGCGCGCAGAAGCTGCGCCGCCGCGTCGGCCGGAGCCTGGCCGGGGCCGGCTACGTCGAGGTGGTGAGCTTCCCGTTCATCGGTGCCGCCGAGCTCGACCGCCTCGGGCTGCCCGACGACGACGAGCGCCGCTCCGTGCTCCGCCTGGCCAACCCGCTGTCGGCCGAGGAGCCGGCGATGACCACGACGCTGCTGCCGGGCCTGCTCAAGGCCCTGGCCCGCAACGCCGGTCGCGGCGCCACCAACGCCGCGCTCTTCGAGTCGGCGACGGTGACCCTGCCGCACGGCGGCGGTCCCGCTCCGATCTACGGCGTCGACCACCGCCCGTCCGAGGGCGAGATCGCCGACCTCGACAAGGCGCTGCCGCAGCAGCCGCTGCACCTGGCGCTGGTGGCCTCCGGCGAGCGCGAGCAGCCCGGCTGGTGGGGCCCGGGCCGCCCGGCGACCTGGGCCGACGCCGTCGACGCGGTGCGGGTGGTCGCCGAGGCGCTGGGCCTCGAGGTCGCCGTGCGCTCGACCGCCCGCGCTCCGTGGCACCCCGGCCGCTGCGCCGAGGTCTCCGTCGGCGACGTGGTGGTCGGCCACGCCGGCGAGCTGCACCCCAAGGTCTGCCAGAGCCTACGGCGTGCCGGCGCGCACCGTGGCCGCGGAGGTCGACCTCGACAAGCTGCTCGAGCAGGCGCCGGACGCGATCGTGGCGCCGTCGTACTCCGACTTCCCGCTGGCCAAGGAGGACGTCGCCCTCGTGGTCGACGACTCGGTCGCCGCGGGCGACGTCGAGGCCGCGCTGCGCGACGGTGCAGGTGACCTGCTGGAGTCGATCCGCCTCTTCGACGTGTACGCCGGCGAGCAGATCGGCGAGGGCAAGAAGTCGCTGGCCTTCGCGCTGAGGTTCCGGGCGCCCGACCGGACCCTCACCGAGGACGAGACCGCAGCCGCCCGCGACGCCGCAGTGGCCGTCGCCGCCGAGCGCACCGGAGCCGTCCAGCGCAGCTGACCCGTCAGAAGATCTTCTGACGGGTCGGCGTCTGGTTGAGGCTGACCCGTCGCCAACTCGGGGACGGGTCAGCGTTCGCCGGTGCGACCGTCGGTCAGTTCGCGCACGATGTCGAGGTGCCCGACGTGGCGGGCGTACTCCGACAGTAGGTGCAGCAGGATCCGGCCGAGTGCGGCCGGAGGCTCGCCGTCCCAGCGTTCGCCCGGGGCACCGATCTCCTCGAGCGCGTGCGCCCGCACGATCGCCTCCGTCCGGACGGCCTGCTCGTGCGAGCCTCTGCACCAGCGTCTCGAGAGTCACCTCCGGGTCGACGTGCCAGCGTCCGTCGCGGTTGTCGCCCCAGGGTTCCCCGACGTGCTGGCCCTCGAAGCCCCACTCGAGCCATCGCCGCTCGACGTGGATCAGGTGGTTGAGCAGCTCGAGGGGAGACCACCCCGACGGCAGCGTGCTTACCCGAGAGCGCCTCGTCGTCGAGGCCGTGGAGCTTGTCGACCAGCACGGAGCGGTAGAAGGCCAGGTAGCCGAGCAGCACCTCGCGCGGGTCCTCGATCGGAGTGGTGGGCTCCGGGAACGGCAGGCTCATCAGTCGAGCGGCTGGCTGAAGAGCGACCCGGAACCGGTCGTAGATGCCGCGGTCGCCGGTGACCTCCAGCGCCGCGTCGTCGCCCCGCTTCCAGAGCCAGAGGTTGAGCGCAGCGGCTGTGCCCGCGACGGTCGCGTCGGGTTCGGTGCCGGGGTCGTCGGCGGGGTGGATGTCCTCGTCGTCGTAGGTGGTGCCGCTGTCGGGGTCGGTGCCGGTGAACCGCCCGAGCTGCACCCAGATCGAGGTGTCGGCGTCGGTGAGGTCCATCCGGACGTAGTGGGGGAGCGGCGCGAAGCTGCCCCAGGGAGGGCAGCCGCCGAGCATCACGCTGATGATCTCCGAGACGCCGTCGACGGAGAGCGCGACGTCGAGCTCGCTGAGGGGCACGCCGGCCGTCTGCTCGGCGTCGACCCGGTGGATCAGCGCCTCGTGGGCCTGGCGCCGGAACGTGAAGCCGACGGTCTGCTCCTCCGCCCAGGTCCAGGCCGGGTCGGCGGGGTCGGCGGTCTCGAGCGCCGCGACCAGCCGGCGCATGGTCGAGGTCGAAGCGCGCCAGCGCCTCCTCGAACGTCGCCGGACGCTCGGGGTCGGTGCGCCCCTCCTCCGGCCCCTCGGGTCGCTGCTCGACGATGTCGGCCCAGAAGCCCTGCACGCCGGCGCCGAGATGCCACATCAGGTCGAGGGCGTCCCAGTCGGGACACGCCGGCACCCGCGCGGCGGGGTCGCTGCCCACCAGGGCCGCCCGGAAGCGGGCGGACTCCGTCGCGGATGTGCTGCAGGTACGTTGGGAAGTCAAGTCGCGTCATGCCAGGAAACTAGACCCGGCCGCCGACCCGATGCACGGGCATTGTTCCGCGGCGGCCAACCCGCTTCTCATGATCATGCAAGCCTGTGTATAGTCATGCACATGGAGCTGAAGCGGGTCGCGGTCGCCGGTGCCAGCGGGTACGCCGGGGGTGAGGTGCTGCGCCTCCTGCTCGGTCACCCCGGCGTCGAGATCGGCGCGCTCACCGGCGGCTCGAACGCCGGCCAGCCGCTCGGGGCCCTGCAGCCGCACCTGGTGCCGCTGGCCGATCGGGTGCTCGGCCCCACCGACCTCGAGACCCTCGCGGGGCACGACGTGGTCTTCCTGGGCCTGCCCCACGGCCAGTCGGGCGAGATCGCGGCCCAGCTGCCCGACGACGTGGTGGTCATCGACTGCGGCGCCGACTTCCGGCTCGCCGACGCGGGGGAGTGGGAGCGGTTCTACGGCGGCACCCACGCCGGCACCTGGCCCTACGGCCTCCCGGAGCTGCCCGGCCAGCGCGAGTTGCTGCGCGGCGCCAGCCGGATCGCCGTGCCCGGCTGCTACCCGACGATCTCGACGCTCACCCTCGTCCCGGCTGTCGCCGGCGGCCTGGTGCGGCCCGACGTGGTGGTCGTCGCGGCCTCGGGCACCAGCGGAGCGGGCAAGGCGGCCAAGCCGCACCTGCTCGGCAGCGAGGTGATGGGCAACGCCAGCGCCTACGGCGTCGGCGGCGGACACCGGCACACCCCCGAGATCACCCAGAACCTCTCCGGCTCTCACCGACGCCGAGGTCACCGTCAGCTTCACGCCGCTGCTGGTGCCGATGTCGCGGGGCATCCTGGCCACCTGCTCGGCCCCGCTCGCCGGCGACGTGAGCGCCGACGACGCCTACGCGGCGTACGAGAAGGCCTACGCCGACGAGCCGTTCGTGCACCTGCTCCCGCAGGGGCAGTGGCCGCAGACCCAGTCGGTGCTGGGGTCCAACGCCGTCCACCTCCAGGTCACCGTCGACGAGCACGCCCGACGACTCATCGCCGTCGGTGCCGTCGACAACCTCGCCAAGGGCACCGGCGGCGCCGCCGTGCAATGCATGAACCTCGCGCTCGGCCTCGACGAAGGCCTGGGCCTCACGACGGTAGGACTCGCACCATGACAGTGACTCACCCCCACGGCTTCCGGGCCGCCGGCATCGCAGCCGGGCTCAAGTCCACCGGAGCCAAGGACCTCGCCCTGGTCGTCAACGACGGCCCCACGTTCGACTCCGCCAGCGTCTTCACCTCCAACCGCTGCAAGGCCAACCCGATCCTGTGGAGCCAGGAGGCGGTGAAGGACGGCGTCGTCCGCGCCGTCGTCCTCAACTCCGGCGGTGCCAACTGCTACACCGGGCCGGACGGCTTCCAGACCACCCACGCCACGGCCGAGCAGGTCGGCAACCACCTCGGGGCCGGCGCGGCCGACGTGGTGGTCTGCTCGACCGGCCTGATCGGCCTGACCAGCAGCCGTCAGGACCTCCTGGCCGGCGTCGACGCGGCGTACGCCGCCCTGTCGGCCGAGGGCGGCGACGACGCGGCCACCGCGATCATGACCACCGACTCGGTCAGCAAGCAGGTCGTGGTCGAGGGCGCCGGCTGGTCCATCGGCGGCATGGCCAAGGGCGCCGGCATGCTCGCCCCGCAGCTCGCGACCATGCTGGTGGTGCTCACCACCGACGCCGTCGTGCCCGCTGCCGAGCTCGACCAGGCGCTGCGGGCGGCCACCCGGGTCAGCTTCGACCGGCTCGACTCCGACGGCTGCATGTCCACCAACGACACGGTCACCGTGCTGGCCAGCGGGGCCAGCGGCATCAGCCCCGCCTTGCCAGACTTCACCGCGGCCCTCACCCAGGCCTGCACCGACCTGGCGATGCAGCTGCTCAAGGACGCCGAGGGCGCCGATCACGAGATCGCGATCTCCGTGCTCAACGCCGCCAGCGAGGACGAGGCGGTCGAGGTGGGCCGCAGCGTCGCTCGCAGCAACCTGTTCAAGGCCGCCGTGTTCGGCAAGGACCCCAACTGGGGCCGCGTGCTCGCCAGCATCGGCACGACGAACGCGGCGTTCGACCCGGCCGACCTCGACGTCGCCATGAACGGCGTCTGGGTATGTCGCTCCTCGACGCCGGCCGAGGATCCCGCCAAGGTCGATCTCGAGCCACGTGAGGTCAGCGTGACGATCGACCTGAAGGCGGGGCCCGAGCGGGCCACGATCTGGACCAACGACCTGACGCACGCCTACGTCCACGAGAACAGCGCGTACTCCTCATGAACGACAGCACGCTCGGCGGCCAGTTCGACACCAGCAAGCCCGACCAGGCCAAGGCCCGCACGCTGGCCGCGGCGCTCCCGTGGCTGAAGGCGTACCACCAGAAGATCGTCGTGGTGAAGTACGGCGGCAACGCGATGACCGACGACACCCTGAAGCGCGCTTTCGCCGAGGACATCGCGTTCCTGCGGTTCGCCGGGTTCCGGCCGGTCGTCGTCCACGGTGGCGGCCCGCAGATCTCCACGATGCTCGACCGGCTCGGCATCAAATCGGAGTTCAAGGGCGGGCTGCGGGTCACGACTCCCGAGGCCATGGACGTGGTCCGGATGGTGCTCGTCGGTCAGGTGCAGCGCGAGCTGGTCGGTCTGGTCAACGAGCACGGCCCGCTCGCCGTCGGCCTCTCGGGTGAGGACGCCGGCCTCTTCACCGCAGAGCAGACCAACACCTTCGTCGACGGCGAGGAGGTCGACCTCGGCCTGGTCGGAGAGGTGGTCCGGGTTCGCCCCGAGTCCGTGCTCGACCTGATCGAGGCCGGCCGGGTGCCGGTCGTCTCGAGCATCGCGCCCGACGTCGACGGCGTCGTACACAACGTCAACGCAGACCTCGCCGCCGCAGCGCTCGCGGTCGCGCTGAAGGCGGAGAAGCTGCTCGTGCTCACCGACGTGGAGGGGCTCTACCTCGACTGGCCGGACCCCGAAGAGGTGATCGGCGAGATCAGCCCCGAGGAGCTGGAGCGGATTCTGCCAACCCTGGCCAGCGGGATGATCCCCAAGATGGGAGCCTGCCTGCAGGCCGTGAAGGGCGGGGTGCCGCGCGCCACCGTCGTCGACGGCCGCGAGCCGCACGCCGTGATCCTCGAGCTCTTCACCAACGAGGGCGTCGGCACGCAGGTGCTGCCCGGCGTCGAGACCAAGACCCGGAAGGCCAGAGACACCCAATGAGCCAGGGACACACCGTGAGCGACCTCCAGGAGCGCTACGCCGCCTCCCTCATGAACACCTTCGGCCCGCCCCGTCTGGCCCTGGTGCGTGGCGACGGCGCGCACGTCTGGGACGAGCAGGGCCGCGAGTACGTCGACTTCTTCGGCGGCATCGCGGTCAACGCGCTCGGCCACAACCACCCGGCGCTGGTCGAGGCGGTCACTCACCAGCTGCGCACGCTCGGCCACGTGTCCAACTTCTTCACGAGCGCGCCGCAGGTCGAGCTGGCCGAGCGGCTGCTCGTCTATCGTTGCCGAGCCTGGGCGGGTGTTCTTCTCCAACTCGGGCACCGAGGCCAACGAGGCAGCGTTCAAGCTGACCCGCCGCACCGGCCGCACCCGGCTCGTGGCGATGGAGGGCTCCTTCCACGGCCGCACCCTGGGGTCCCTCTCGCTCACCTCGAAGGCCGCCTACCGCGAACCCTTCGAGCCGCTGCCCGGTCACGTCACGTTCGTGCCCTACGGCGACGCGGCCGCGCTCGCCGCCGCCGTCGACGACACCACCGCGGCCGTCATCGTCGAGCCCATGCAGGGCGAGGCCGGCGTGATCGTGCCTCCTGCCGGGTTCCTGCAGGCCGCCCGCGAGACGACGGCCCAGCACGGCGCGCTGCTCTGGGTCGACGAGGTGCAGACCGGCATGGGCCGCACCGGCGAGTGGCTGGCACACACCGAAGCCGGGATCGTGCCCGACATCGTCACCCTGGCCAAGGGCCTGGGTGGCGGCATCCCGATCGGCGCCACGATCGCCCTCGGCGGCGCGGCCACCCTGCTCGAGCCGGGCAACCACGGCACCACGTTCGGCGGCAACCCCGTTGCCTGCGCCGCCGCGCTCGCGGTGATCGAGACGATCGAGAAGGAAGGCCTGCTGGAGGCAACCCTGGCCCGTGGTGAGCAGCTCACCCACGTCCTCCGCTCGACGCCGGACGTCACCGCCGTCGACGGGCGCGGGCTGCTGCTCGGCGCGCAGCTGACCGGCGAGACCGGCGCAGCGGTGGTCTCCCGCGCCCAGGAGCGCGGCTTCCTGCTCAACAACACCGGACCGGCGCGGCTGCGGTTCGCCCCGCCGTTGACGATCACCGAGGCCGACATCGCCTCGCTCGGCGGGGCCTGGGCGCAGATCGTCACGGAGGCAGGCTGATGAGGCACTTCCTGCGCGACGACGACCTGAGCCCCGCCGAGCAGGCTCAGGTCCTCGAGCTCGCCGCCCGGCTCAAGGCGTCGCCGTACGACGCGCAGCCGCTGGCCGGGCCGAAGACGGTCGCGATGATCTTCGACAAGCCGACCCTGCGCACCCAGGCGTCGTTCGGCGCCGGGATCGCCGAGCTCGGCGGCTACCCGATGCTGGTCGACGGCAAGCTCGCCGGCATCGGCGTGCGCGAGTCGGTCGCCGACGTCGCCCGGGTGCTGGGCCGTCAGGCGTCGGTCATCGTGTGGCGCACCTTCGCAGCAGGCCAAGCTCGCCGAGATGGCCGAGTACGCCGGCGTGCCGGTCGTCAACGCGCTCACCGACGACTTCCACCCCTGCCAGCTGCTGGCCGACCTGCAGACGGTCCGCGAGCAGAAGGGCAGCCTCGCGGGGCTCAAGGTCGCCTTCGTCGGTGACGGCGCCTGCAACATGGGCAACTCGTGGCTGCTGGCCGGTGCGACGGCCGGGATGCACGTGGTCATCAGTGCTCCAGAGGCATTCCTCCCTTCTGCCGACATGTTCGCCCAGGCCTCCGACATCGCCGCCGGCACCGGCGGCTCGGTGAGCGCCGAGGGCGATCCAGCCGCCGCGGTGGCCGACGCTGACGTGGTCGTCACCGACACCTGGATCTCGATGGGCAAGGAGGACGAGGCCGAGGCGCGGCGCAAGGTGTTCGCGGCGTACTCCGTCACGACCGACCTGATGTCGCGCGCCAAGCCCGACGCCATCGTGATGCACTGCCTGCCGGCCTACCGCGACGTCGAGATCGCCACCGAGGTCATCGACGGACCGCAGAGCGTGGTCTGGGACGAGGCCGAGAACCGCCGCCACGCGCAGAAGGCGATCCTGACGTTCCTGCTCGAGAGCGGGAGCGGCGATGAGTGACGCGGCGCTGCGCCCGGCCACCAAGAACGCTCGCCACCAGCTGATCATCGAGCTGGTCACCAGCCAGGAGGTGCACTCGCAGACCGAGCTGGCCGACCTGCTGGCCCGCGAAGGCATGCGGGTCACCCAGGCGACCCTGTCGCGCGACCTCGTCGAGCTCGACGCGCTCAAGGTCCGCTCCGGCTCCGGCGGCATGGTCTACGCCGTCCCGAGCGAGGGCGGCGACCGCCGGCTCTCCGCTCCGTCCGGCAGCGAGGCGGCCACCCAGCGGCTCGGACGTCTGTGCGCCGAGCTGCTCGTCAGCGCCGACGCGAGCGCCAACCTGGTCGTCCTGCGCACCCCTCCCGGCGCCGCTCAGTTCCTCGCCTCCGCCTTCGACAAGGCGGAGTTCGACGACGTCCTCGGCACCATCGGCGGCGACGACACCGTCCTGGTGATCAGCCGCAACCCCAGCGGGGGCCAGGCCCTGGCCCTCCGCTTCCTCGATCTCGCCCAGCACCACAGCACCGCCCCAACCAAGAAGGAACAGACTTCGTGAGCAAGGTCCTCACCACCCTCCCCATCGGCCAGCGGGTCGGCATCGCCTTCTCCGGCGGGCTCGACACCTCGGTCGCGGTCGCCTGGATGCGCGACAAGGGGGCCATTCCCTGCACCTACACCGCCGACATCGGCCAGTACGACGAGCCGGACGTCTCCGGCGTACCCACCCGGGCGTTCGAGTACGGCGCCGAGATCGCCCGCGCCATCGACTGCAGGGGACCGCTGGTCGAGGAGGGCCTGGCCGCGCTGGCCTGCGGCGCCTTCCACATCCGCTCCGGCGGCCGCGCGTACTTCAACTCCACCCCGCTCGGCCGGGCCGTCACCGGCACCATGCTGGTCCGCGCCATGCACGAGGACGGCGTGGACATCTGGGGCGACGGCTCGACGTTCAAGGGCAACGACATCGAGCGGTTCTACCGCTACGGACTGCTGGCCAACCCCAACCTGCGCATCTACAAGCCCTGGCTGGACGCCGACTTCGTGCACGAGCTGGGTGGCCGCGAGGAGATGAGCCAGTGGCTGATCGAGCGCAACCTGCCCTACCGCGACAGCAAGGAGAAGGCGTACTCCACCGACGCCAACATCTGGGGCGCCACCCACGAGGCGAAGACCCTCGAGCACCTCGACGTCTCGCTGGAGATCGTCCAGCCGATCATGGGCGTGAAGTTCTGGGACCCCGAGGTCGCGATCGAGACCGAGGACGTGTCGATCCGGTTCGAGCGCGGCCGTCCCGTGGCGCTGAACGGCAAGGAGTTCCCCGACGCCGTCGCGCTGGTCCACGAAGCCAACACCATCGGCGGCCGCCACGGCCTCGGCATGTCCGACCAGATCGAGAACCGGATCATCGAGGCGAAGTCGCGCGGCGTCTACGAGGCGCCCGGCATGGCGCTGCTGTGGATCGCCTACGAGCGGCTGCTCAACGCGATCCACAACGAGGACACCGTCGCCAACTACCACGCTGAGGGTCGCCGTCTCGGCCGGCTGCTCTACGAAGGTCGCTGGCTCGACCCCCAGGCCCTGATGCTGCGCGAGTCGCTGCAGCGCTGGGTGGCCTCGGTCGTCACCGGCGAGGTGACCCTGCGGCTGCGGCGCGGCGAGGACTACTCGATCCTGCGCACCGAGGGCCCGACGTTCTCCTACCACCCCGACAAGCTGTCGATGGAGCGCACCGCGAACGCTGCGTTCGGTCCCACCGACCGGATCGGACAGCTGACGATGCGCAACCTCGACATCGCCGACAGCCGCGCCATGCTCGAGCTGTACGCCGGGCAGCCGATCGACCAGGGCCAGGTGCTGGTCGAGAACGGCATCCTGCTCGGAGAGCTGCCCGCGGGCGGCTGGGAGACCATCGCGGCCAACCCCGACGCTGGAGAGCGGTCCCGACGACGACGCGTTGGACGCCGCCGCCATGGAGTTCGGCACCGACTGATGGAGCCGATCCACCGCATCGCCGCGCGCGTCCTCCCGGTCTCGCCGGACGGCGAGGTGCTGCTGCTCCAGGGCCAGGACCCCGCCGCGCCCGGCGTCCTGCACTGGGTGAGCATCGGCGGCGCCGTCGACCCGGGGGAGTCGCTCGCCGACGCCGCGCTCCGGGAGCTGGTCGAGGAGACCGGCATCGTGGCCCTCGAGGCTGATCTACTCGGACCCGTGCACCGGGCAACGCATCCGTTCTCCTGGGACGGCCGCAGCTATGTCAGCGACAACCACTTCTTCGCACTGCCGCTCGAGCGCGCGACCGAGATCCACTTCGCGGGACTCGAGCCGGGCGAGGTCGGCAACATCCTGCAGGCCGGCTGGTGGACTCCCACGGCCCTCAGCGACGACGGCAGCGCCGCGTCGCCCGACCTGCCCGAGATCATGGCGGTCGCCATCGCAACCGTCGGAGGAGCACCGTGAGCACCACCAACGAGGGCAAGCTCTGGGGCGGCCGGTTCTCCGGCGGCCCGTCGCCGGAGCTCGAGGCCCTGTCCCGCTCGACCCACTTCGACTGGCGGCTGGCGCTCTACGACATCGCGGGGTCGCACGCCCACGCCAAGGCGCTTGCGGCTGCGGGACTGCTGACCGCGGACGACGAGACCGCGCTGCACGCAGGGCTCGACCGCCTCGCGCAGCGCTACGCCGACGGCTCGCTCGTGCCGGACCCGTCCGACGAGGACGTGCACGGCGCTCTCGAACGGCTGCTCATCGACGAGGTCGGGGTCGAGCTCGGTGGCCGGCTGCGCGCCGGCCGGAGCCGCAACGACCAGGTCGCCACGCTGTTCCGGTCCTACCTCCTCGACCACGCCGACCACCGTCGCCGCGCTGGTGCTCGACCTGGTCGACGTCCTCGCCGCACAGGCGGCGACCCACCTCGATCCACCCACCGTGATGCCGGGCCGCACCCACCTCCAGCATGCCCAGCCGGTGCTGCTGGCGCACCACCTGCTCGCGCACGCCTGGCCGCTGCTGCGTGACGTCGACCGGCTGGCCGACTGGCGGACGGCGTACGGCGCAGGAGTCGCCGTACGGCGGGGGAGCGCTGGCCGGCAACAGCCTCGGGCTCGACCCGCAGTTGGTCGCCTCGGAGCTCGGCTTCACCCGTCCCAGCGCCAACTCGATCGACGGCACGTCGTCGCGCGACTTCGTTGCGGAGTTCGCCTACGTCACCGCCCAGATCGGCGTCGACGTCAGCCGGCTGGCCGAGGAGGTCATCCTCTGGTCGACCCGTGAGTTCGGCTTCGTCGACCCTCCACGACTCCTGGTCGACGGGGTCGAGCATCATGCCGCAGAAGAAGAACCCCGACGTCGCCGAGCTCGCCCGCGGCAAGGCGGGTCGCCTGATCGGCAACCTCAGCGGCCTGATGGCCACCCTCAAGGCGCTGCCCCTCGCCTACAACCGCGACCTCCAGGAGGACAAGGAGCCGGTCTTCGACTCCGTCGACACGCTGGAGGTCCTGCTGCCGGCGTTCAGCGGCATGATCGCCACGCTGCAGTTCGACACCGCCCGCCTTGGCCGAGCTGGCCCCTCAGGGCTTCTCGCTGGCCACCGACATCGCCGAGTGGCTGGTGCGCGAAGGCGTGCCCTTCCGCGTCGCCCACGAGGTCGCAGGCGCCTGCGTACGCCGCTGCGAGGAGCTCGGCATCGAGCTCCACGAGCTGAGCGACGACCAGCTGGCGGAGATCTCGCCTCACCTCACACCTGCCGTGCACGACGTGCTCACCGTGCAGGGCTCGGTCGAGTCGCGCTCAGGACGCGGCGGCACCGCACCCGCGCGGGTCGGCGAGCAGCTAGCCGAGGTCGTGGAAGGGGCAGCGCGTCGCCGTGAGCGGTTCGCCCTCCCTGGCTGAGCTCCTGTCTGGCCCCGTGCTCGAGGTCGCGCCCACCTTGCTGGGCGCGATGATCCAGCACGGAGGACGGCGGTCCGGCTGAGCGAGGTCGAGGCGTACGCCGGACCGGACGACCCGGGCTCCCACGCCTACCGCGGCCAGACCCGCGCAACAGCGTCATGTTCGGCCCTGCCGGCCATCTCTACTGCTACTTCACCTACGGCATGCACGTCTGCGCCAACGTGACAGTCGGCCCCGCCGACCAGGCCGGCGCGGTGCTGCTGC
>CAWJRK010000048.1:0-30274 GCA_963845215.1 uncultured Actinomycetota bacterium | reverse complement strand
ACCTGGTCTCCGGGGAAGCCGTACTCCGTGAGCAGGTCACGGACCTCGAGCTCCACGAGATCCAGCAGGTCCGGGTCGTCGACCGTGTCCGCCTTGTTGAGCGCGACCACGAGGTAGGGCACCCCGACGCGACGCGCGAGCAGCACGTGCTCGCGGGTCTGCGGCATGGCGCCGTCCTGCGCGGAGACGACCAGGATCGCGGCATCGACCTGGGCCGCACCGGTGATCATGTTCTTCACGTAGTCGGCGTGACCCGGCATGTCGACGTGGGCGTAGTGACGGGTGGCCGTCTCGTACTCCACGTGCGAGATGTTGATGGTGATGCCGCGCTCGATCTCCTCGGGCGACCGGTCGATGCCGGCGAACGCCACGAACCGGTTGGCCGTGGGGTCGGCGTCGGAGAGGACCTTGGTGATCGCGGCGGTCAGGGTCGTCTTGCCGTGGTCGACGTGACCCATCGTGCCGATGTTGAGGTGCGGCTTGGTGCGGACGAACTGGCTCTTGGCCATGGCTCTACTACTTCTCTCTCGTGCAGAAATGGGATGCAGGACCCTCGTGGGTGGGACGACCCACCCCCTCGGCCCTGCGTTCTGCAGGAGGTGAGTCAGCGTCGCGCTTCGACCCGCGCGACAACGGCTGAAAGGCAGAAGCCGTTCAGCGTCGCGAGGGGAGCAGCAGACATGCGGATCATGGTGCTGGGTCAACGTGTTGGCCCGCCACCGAATTCCCTAGGGTGAGCGGGTGCGACTGGCCACCTGGAACGTCAACTCCCTGCGATCCCGGATCGACCGCGTCGAGGCGCTGCTCGAGCGACACGACCTCGACGTGCTCGCGCTGCAGGAGACCAAGGCGCGCGAGGACCAGCTGCCGCTGATGGGCCTGCAGTCGATGGGCTACGAGGTGGCCGCGGCCGGCACCAACCAGTGGAACGGCGTCGCCATCATCAGCCGGGTCGGGCTCGACGACGTGCAGGTCGGCTTCGACGGCATGCCGGGCTGGGGCGACCCGGTGGCGGCCGAGTCGCGGGCCATCGGGGCGACCTGCGGCGGCGTACGCGTGTGGTCGCTGTACGTGCCCAACGGCCGCAAGGTCGACGACCCGCACTACCTCTACAAGCTCGACTGGCTGGCCCACCTGCGCGAGGCCGCACTCCCCTGGCTCGACCAGCCGACGGCGCTGGTCGGCGACTGGAACATCGCGCCGCAGGACGAGGACGTCTTCGACATGGCGCAGTTCGCGAAGTCGACCCACGTGACCCCCCGGGAGCGCGCGGCCTTCCAGCAGTTCCTCGACGACGGGTACGTCGACGTGGTCCGGCCGCACACCCCCGGCCCCGACGTCTACACCTACTGGGACTACTACCGGCAGCGCTACGAGCGCAACCGCGGCCTGCGGATCGACTTCGTGCTCGCCTCTCCGCCGCTGGCCGCTCGCGTCACCGGCGGCCGGATCGACCGCGAGGAGCGCGCCGGCAAGGGAGCCTCCGACCACGCCCCGGTGATCGTCGACCTCGCTGACTGAAGCGTCGATTTCGGGCGAGCCTGAGCGGACGAGACGCGGCGGGGTACCGGTGCGACGTCGCGCGCGCACTCGTCGCGTTCGTCGGGTGACCGATATCGAGGAGATGGTCAGGCGTGAAGATCCTGGTGACCGGCGCGACCGGTTACGTCGGCGGACGGTTGGCCCCGATGCTCCTGGAGCGCGGTCACGAGGTGCGCTCGACGACCTCAGATCCCGACCGCACGCCACCCTGGTGGGCGGAACGGGCGGAGGTCGTCGTCATGGACGCGCTCGACCAGGATCAGGTGGGGTCCGCGTGTGAGGGTGTCGACGCGGTTTACTACCTGATCCATGGCATGGGTGGCCACGACTTCGTCGAGACGGACCGCATAGCGGCCAGCAACCTCGCTGCCGGTGTGCGAGCCCACGACGTCAAACGGGTCATCTACCTCTCGGGCATCGTGCCCGACGTGCCCGACGCGGACCTCTCGGACCACCTCCGGTCCCGTCTCGAGGTGGAGCGAATCCTCGGCGACAGCTCTTCGACCGTCGTGGTGCTGCGCGCGGCAGTCCTCCTGGGCAGCGGCTCCACGTCGTTCGAGATCATCCGGCAGGTCAGCGAGCGACTTCCGGTCCACACCGTGCCTACGTGGATGGACTCCATGGTCCAGCCGATCGCCGTGGTCGACGTGCTCGAGGCCTTGGTGGGCGCGTTGCAGTACTCCGGACCGTCGCGCCACTTCGACGTGGGCGGCCCGGAGCGGCTCCGCTACGGGGCGCTGATCGAGGCGTTCACCCGCCACGCTGGCCTGACGCGTCCGCAGGTGAACGTGCCCTTGCTGCCGACCGCGCTCGTGGGCACCCTGGTCGGCGGCCTCACCGACGTACCCACGGCGACGGTCGAGGCGCTGGTCGAAAGCCTCCACCACGACATGATCTCGGCCGATGACGCCTATCGAGAGGCACTCCTCCCCGCCCTGCACGAACTCGTGCCTCTCGAGGAGTCCTTCCGGCGTTCGCTCCTCGAACCGGAAGGCGAGGCAGAGCACGCCGACCCGATGGGGCCACTGCCACAAGATCCGGTCTGGGCAAGTGGCGGAGACGAACGGCCCCGGTTGGCCAAGGTGGTCGACGCCGTCAAGGACGTCCTGCCCGGCGCGTGAAGCGTGCGCCCGGAGCTCTGTCGGTGGTCGCCCTCATGCTCGGAGCATGGAGATCCTGATCTTGCTGGCCGGCCTTGCGCTGAGCCTTCTCTTGGGCCTCGCCCTGGGCGGGCTCGGCGGCGTGCTGTGGGTGCGGTCGCGGCCCGAGCACGTCGACGCGGTCGGTCACGGCATGGTCGACCAGGCCGAGGTGATGCAGGGCCTCGACCGCCTGAGCGACCAGCTGCGGGAGATCGACCACCAGCGGGCGAGCTGGCAGGGTCAGCTCAACGAGCAGGTGCTCGACATGCGGATGTCGAGCGAGTCGCTGCGCCGCGAGACCCAGACCCTGTCCACCGCGCTGCGCAAGCCGCAGGTGCGCGGGCGCTGGGGCGAGCTCCACCTACGCCGTGCGGTCGAGCTCGCCGGCCTGGTGGAGCGCTGCGACTTCAGCGAGCAGGTGCGGCTCGACGACGGTGCGCTGCGCCCCGACCTGGTGGTGCACCTGTCGGGCGACCGGCAGGTCGTCGTCGACGCCAAGGTGCCGCTCGACGCCTACCTCGACGCCACCGGCACCGACGACGACGCCGACCGCGCTGGTCACCTGGCTCGGCACGCCGGGCAGCTGCGCACCCACGTCACGACGCTGGCCTCCAAGGCCTACTGGCGAGCGCTGCCGACGACGCCGGAGTTCGTCGTGCTGTTCGTGCCCGCCGAGTCGTTCCTCGCTGCGGCGCTCGAGGCCGACCCCGACCTGATCGAGTTCGCGGCCAAGCACCAGGTCGTGCTGGCCACGCCGACCACCCTGATCGCCCTGCTGCGCACGGTGGCGCAGGGCTGGTCCCACGAGGCGCTGGCCGAGCAGGCCCAGGAGATCCACCGGCTGGGGCGCGACCTCCACGCCCGGCTCGGCACGCTCAGCGGACACCTCGACCACGTGGGCCGGTCGCTCAACGCCGCGGTCGACAACTACAACCGGGCGATGGGGTCGCTGGAGTCGCGGGTGCTGGTGACCGCGCGCCGGTTCGGCGACCTCGGCGTCAACGTCGAGGAGCTGCCGACACCGCGGCGCGTGGAGCTGCACGCGGTCGAGCGGCGCGCCGCCCCCGACGAGCCGGATGGGCGACATAACGTGGCGTTGTGACCCCGACCCGCACGTTGTGGGAGGAAGGGCGCGAGTCCGGCCGCGAGGTCGTCGCGCTCGGGTTCGCGCTCGCGCTGACGGTGCTGATCGTCGATGTCGCCACCAGTGTCCGGGTGGGTCTGCTCTTCGACCTCTTCTTCGTCGCGCTGTGCATCGCGCTCGCCCTGGCCGTGCGGCCCGACGACTTCTTCGTGGTCGGCGTGCTGCCGCCGCTGCTGATGGGCGGCCTGTTCGTCCTGCTCGCCATCACCAGGCCGGCCGCGGTCGGACAGCCCGACGACGGCATGGTCCAGGCCACCGTCTCCGGGCTGTCGCACCACAGCGTCGCGCTGATGGTCGGCTACGCCCTGTGCCTCGGCGTGCTCTACGTCCGCCAGCGCGTGGCGGCCATCCGCGAGGCGGAGGCAGAGCGCAGCTTGCGCTAGGCGCCCTAGGCGACGAACCGGTCGGGGTCGCCGGCGCCGCGGCGTACCACCTCGGGAGAGCCGGAGGACCAGTCGACGACGGTCGTCGGCTCGGCCGGGGTCTCGCCGGCCTCGATCACGATGTCGATCTCGGAGTCGAGGTCTTCCTTGATCTCCCAGCCCTGGGTGCGCGGCTCGTCCTCGCCCGGCAGGATCAGCGAGCTCGACAGCAGCGGCTCACCGAGCTCCTCGAGCAGGGCCTGCACCAGCGTGTGGTCAGGGATGCGGACGCCGACGGTGCGCTTCTTCGGGTGCATCAGCCGCCGCGGCACCTCCGGCATCGCGGGCAGGATGAAGGTGTAGGGCCCGGGCGTCGACGCCTTGATCGCGCGGAACGCCGAGTTGTCGACGTGCACCAGCTGACCGAGCTGGGAGAAGTCCTTGCAGATCAGCGTGAAGTGGTGGTGCTCGTCGAGGCCGCGGATCCGCAGGATGCGGTCGCGACCGTCGCGGTTGCCGATCCGCGAGCCGAGCGCGTAGCCCGAGTCGGTGGGGTAGGCGATCAGCGCGTCGTCGCGCAGCGCCTCGGCGACCTGCGTGAGCAACCGCGGCTGCGGGTTGTCGGGATGGATGTCGACGAAGCGGGCCATCAGACGCGGCCGGCCGCCTTCAGGTCGCGCCGCAGCTCCTTGGGCAGCGAGAAGATCAGCGACTCCTCGGCGGAGTGCACCGCCTTCGCGTCGGGGTAGCCGCGCTCGGCCAGGAAGGCCAGCACTCCGTCGACCAGGTCCTCGGGCACGCTCGCGCCGGACGTGACGCTCACCGTGCGTACGCCGTCGAGCCAGGACTCGTCGATCTCGCTCGCGTCGTCGACGCGGTAGGAGGCCTTCGCGCCCGCCTCGAGCGCGACCTCGACCAGCCGGACCGAGTTGGAGGAGTTGCCGGACCCCACCACGATCACGAGGTCGGCGTCGCTGGAGATCTCCTTGACCGCCAGCTGGCGGTTCTGGGTGGCGTAGCAGATGTCGTCGCTGGGCGGGTCGAGCAGCAGGGGGAACCGCTCCCGGATCGCGGCCACCGTCGCCAGGGTCTCGTCGACCGAGAGGGTGGTCTGCGACAGCCAGGCCACCCGGGCGGGATCGCGGACCACGATGCCGGGCACGTCGGCCGGGCTCTGCACGAGCTGGATGTGGTCGGGGGCCTCGCCCGCCGTACCTTCCACCTCTTCGTGACCCTCGTGGCCGATCAGCAGGATGTCGAAGTCGTCCTCGGCGAACCGCCGCGCCTCGTGGTGCACCTTCGTGACCAGGGGGCAGGTCGCGTCGATGGTCTTGAGGTCGCGCTCCTCGGCCTGGCGGTGCACCTCGGGCGAGACGCCGTGAGCCGAGAAGACGACGGTCTGCCCGGCGGGCACCTCGTCGAGCTCCTCGACGAAGATCGCGCCGCGCGACTCGAGGTCGGAGACGACGTGCTTGTTGTGCACGATCTGCTTGCGCACGTAGACCGGGGCGCCGTAAAGGTCCAGCGCCTTCTCGACCGTCACCACTGCCCGGTCGACGCCCGCGCAGTAGCCGCGCGGCGCCGCCAGGAGGACGGCCTTGTCGGCCTCCTCCGGCGTCAGGATGAGCGGCGTGCCCAGATCGGTGGTCATGGGGCGAGTCTACGGACCGGTCGACCGGCCACCGCGCCAACGCGTCGGTCCCTCACGGCCTTAGGGTCACCCGCATGGCCCTGGAGACGTCACCGCAGGCCCCGGCGCCCGTGCGGCAGATCGCCAACGCGATCTCCGGCTGGGTCGACCGCCTGGGTGCGGTGTGGGTCGAGGGGCAGGTGGCGCAGGTGAGCCGGCGACCGGGGCTGCAGACGGTGTTCCTGACGCTGCGCGACTCGGTGGCCGACATCTCGGTGCCGGTGACCTGCTCGCGGCTGCTCTTCGACGGGCTGAACCCACCGCTGGTCGAGGGCGCCAGCGTGCTGATGCACGCGAAGCCGTCCTACTACGCCAACCGCGGCACCCTCTCGCTCCAGGCCCGCGAGATCCGGATGGTCGGGCTCGGGGAGCTGCTCGCCCAGCTCGAGCGGCGGCGCCAGCTGCTGGCCGCCGAGGGCCTGTTCGCGGTCGAGCGCAAGCGACCGCTGCCGTTCCTACCGCACCGGATCGGCCTGATCACCGCGCCGAAGTCCGCGGCCGAGCGCGACGTGCTCGACAACGCCCAGCGCCGGTGGCCGGCGGTCGGCTTCGAGATCGCGTACGCCGCCATGCAGGGGCACCGCGCGGCCGCCGAGGTGATCGACGCGCTGGGCCGGCTGGACCGCCATCCCGAGGTCGACGTGATCGTGATCGCCCGTGGTGGCGGGTCGGTCGAGGACCTGCTGCCGTTCTCCGACGAGGGGCTGATCCGGGCGGTGGCGGCCGCGCGCACACCCGTGGTGTCCGCGATCGGTCACGAGCCCGACAGCCCCTTGCTCGACCTGGTCGCCGACGTGCGCGCCTCGACCCCGACCGATGCGGCGAAGCTCGTGGTGCCCGACGTCGTGCAGGAGCTGCACGGCGTCACCCAGGCCCGCCTGCGGATGCGGCAGTCCGTGGCTGGCCTGGTCGCCCGCGAGCAGTCCGGGCTCGACGCGCTCCGATCGCGGCCCGTGCTGGCCGACCCGCGGGTCCTGCTCGACGCCCGCGGCGACGAGCTGGCCACCCTGCGCGACCGCAGCCGGCGCTGCGTGCGCCACGCCCTCGACCGCGCCCAGGACGACATCGGCCACCAGCGGGCACGGGCCCGCGCCCTCTCGCCGCTGGCGACGCTGGAGCGCGGCTACTCCGTGCTGCAGGATGCCGACGGTCACGTGCTCACCAGCGTCACCGGCGTCGCCGCCGGCGCCCAGATCAGCGTCCGCGTCGCCGACGGCCGGATCCGGGCCGACGTGACCTCCACCGAGCAGACCGACGAGCCCGAGCAGCCCGACCAGAAGGAAGCCGATGCCTGAAGAGACGCCGTCCTACGAAGCCGCCCGCGAGGAGCTGCTCGACGTCGTACGTCGCCTCGAGACGGGTGGCAGCACGCTCGAGGAGTCGCTGACCCTCTGGGAGCGCGGCGAGGAGCTGGCCAAGATCTGTCAGGACTGGCTCGACGGCGCCCGCAAGCGCCTCGACGCGGTCATGGAGAAGGAGCAGAGCCCGGCAGCGGACGAGTAGTCAGCGAACCCACCAGCTGCTCGAGGTCCTCGCGGTCTGCCGAGCCGTAGACCAGCACCGTCAGTCCGCCCACCTCGGCGGCGTACGCCAGGTCGCCCCCGTCGTCGCTGTAGGTCTCCCAGGTCGACGCGACCGAGCCCGTCACCTCGAATGGATCGCCCTCGTCGGTCGACTCGTCGACGTACTCCTCGAGCAAGTCGTCGATCTCGTCGTCGATCTGCCGCAGGCCGACGAACGTGTCATCGGCGGTGAGGAGGTTCAGCCGGAAGCCCGGAGGCTGCCCGGGCTCCATGCCCGCATCCGTCGCGAGCCAGCCCTTCGGGAGGTCCGGCGGGTACACCGGCTCGAGGCCATCGCCCTGCACCTGCGCGACACTCGAGAGGTAGTCGACCTCCTCCGGCTCGATCTCCACGTCGGCGCTGAACAAGGACCGCAGAATGACGAACGCGCCCACCGCGACCACGGTCACCACCATCGCGATCAGCAGCCCGCTGGCCGAGCGCTCGTAGCGACCGCCGCTCTCCGTCTGACTCACGGGCCAATCCTCACAGAGGAGGTCACCGATCCCCGACCGGGCACCCGACACGGCGCAGGAGCGGGCTTTTTCGAGGCTGACATCCGCAGATGCGGCATGATGTCACCGTGACCACCTACCGAATTGCGGAAGCGGCCGAGCTGCTCGGTGTCAGCGACGACACGGTACGCCGGTGGGTCGAGGCCGGCCGGCTGCCAGCGGAGGTGGCCGACGGCCGCACCGTGGTGGAGGGCACCGAGCTGGCCGCTCTCGCCGAGTCGCTCGCGGACCACCCCGACCGGGAGCGCACCCGCGCATCGGCCGTGAGCGCCCGCAACCGGCTCACCGGCATCGTCACCAAGGTCACCAAGGACAAGGTGATGGCCCAGGTCGAGCTGATCTGCGGCCCCTACCGGGTGGTCTCGCTGATGAGCTCGGAGGCGGCCGACGAGCTCGGCCTCGCTCCGGGCGCGCGCGCCATCGCCTCCGTCAAGTCAACCAACGTCGTCGTGGAGCGTCCCTGATGCGTAGAACTGCCGGTCTGGCCACCCTGCTGCTGCTGGTTCCGCCTCTCGCCGCGTGCGGTTCCGACGACGACGGCGGTGGAAGCGGGGACTCCGGCGGCGATGCCAAGGAGCTCACCGTCCTGGCCGCGTCATCGCTGACCGAGGTCTACGAGGACATGGCCGACGACTTCGAGGCGGACAACGACGCCGAGGTGACCTTCTCGTTCGGCTCCAGCACCGACCTCGCCGAGCAGGCCGCCGACGGCGCGCCCGGCGACGTGCTGGCCACGGCCGACGAGACCTCGATGTCGGTGGCCGAGGACGCCGGCGTGACCGGTGACGTCGAGACCTTCGCCACCAACGTGCTGGTGATCGTGACCCCGCCCGACAACCCGGCCGGCATCGAGAGCCTGGCCGACCTCGACGGCTCGACCTGGGTGCGCTGCGCCGACGACGTGCCGTGCGGACGCGTCGCTCTCGCCGTGCTCGAGACCAACGGCATCACCGCCGACCCGGCCAGTCTCGAGGAGGACGTGAAGTCGACGCTCGACAAGGTCGTCTCGGGTGAGGCCGACGCCGCGCTCGTCTACGCCACCGACGCGGTGGCCGCCGGCGACGCGGTGGCCACGATCCCGATCCCAGGCGCCGAGGAGCAGCTGACGTCGTACTTCACCGCGACCCTGCAGCAGGCCGACGACGCCGACCTCGCCCAGGCCTGGGTCGACTACGTGCTCTCCGACGAGGGCCAGGCCGCGTTGACAGAGGCTGGTTTCAGGCAGCCATGAGAGATCGGTTGGGACGGCCGCCCGTCGCCCTGATGGTGCCGGCCGTCCTCGCCGTCCTGGTCCTGCTCGTGCCGCTGGTGGCGATGGTTGCCGAGACCGACCTGCCGGGGCTCTGGAGCCAGCTGCGCTCGGAGCCCCTGCGCGACGCGCTCCGGCTGTCGGTGCTGACCTCGACCGCAGCGATGCTGGTCTGTCTGGTCCTCGGCCTGCCGCTCGCCTGGCTCCTGGCGAAGGTCGACTTCCGCGGTCGCGGCCTCCTGCGAGCGCTGGTCACCGTGCCACTCGTGCTGCCACCGGTCGTGGCCGGCATCGCCCTGCGTGCGGCCTTCGGTCGCTCCGGCGTGCTGGGCGAGCCACTGCTGGACGCCACGGGCTTCGCGTTCCCCTACACGGTGTGGGGCGTCATCCTGGCGCACACGTTCGTCTCGATGCCGTTCGTGGTGATCAGCATCGAGGGCGGGCTGCGCTCCGCCGGCAGCCAGTACGACGCCGCCGCGGCCACCCTGGGCGCCAGCCGCTGGACGACCTTCCGCCGGGTGACGGTGCCCCTCGCCCTGCCCGGTATCGCCGCCGGGATGGTGCTCGGCTGGGCGCGTTCGCTCGGCGAGTTCGGGGCGACGATCACCTTCAACGGCAACTACCCCGGCACCACCCAGACCATGCCGACGCTGATCTACGTCACCCGCCAGGCCGACACCGACGCCGCCCTGTCGCTCAGCCTGGTGATGCTGGTGATCTCGATCGGCATCCTGGTGCTGCTGCGGGACCGGTGGCTGGGGACGGGGACCACATGACCGGCCTGGACATCGACCTCACGGTGCCGGGCCGGCTCGAGGTCGCCCTGAGCGCCCGGCCCGGCGACGTGGTCGCGGTGATCGGCCCCAACGGCGCGGGCAAGACCACCCTGGTCCACGCGCTCGCCGGACTGGTGCCGGCCCAGGGCACCGCCCACCTCGACGGCATCGACCTGCTGAGGCAGCAGGTGCAGGACCGCCGGGTAGGGCTGGTCTTCCAGGAGCAGGTGCTCTTTCCTCACCTCACGGCGCTCGACAACATCGCGTTCGGCCCCCGCGCCCGCGGCACCGCTCGGGCCGAGTCGCGGGCGGCTGCCCGCGAGTGGCTGCACCGGCTCGGCATCGACGACCTCGCCGACCGCAAGCCACGGGCACTCTCCGGTGGTCAGGCCCAGCGCGTGGCCATCGCTCGGGCGCTGGTCACCGACCCATCACTCCTGCTGCTCGACGAGCCCATGGCCGGCCTCGACGTGGGCGTCGCTGCCGAGCTGCGGATCGAGCTGACCCGCCACCTGGCGACGTACCAGGGCATCACGCTGCTGGTCACCCACGACGCGCTCGACGCCCTCACCTTGGCCACCCACGTGATCGTGGTCGAGGACGGCCGGATCGCCCAGGCCGGCACCCCCGAGGAGGTCGCGTCGCAGCCGCGCACCGACCACGTGGCGCGACTGGTCGGGCTCAACGTGATCCGCGACGAGTCGGGCTTCCGGGCGTTCAGCCCCAGCGCGGTGACCGTGTCCCTGACCCGGCCCGAGGGGTCGGCGCGCAACGTGTGGCAAGGGGCGGTCCGCAGCGTGGTGCCGCACGGCGACGCCATCCGGTTGCTGGTCGCCGCCGACCCCGACCTGATCGCCGATGTGACCCCGCGGGCCACCCGCGAGCTCGATCTCGTGCCTGGACAGGACGTCTGGCTGTCGGTGAAGGAAACTGCGGTCCAGACCTACGCCGGACCCGGCGCCTCACGCGGATAGGCTGCGCCCCATGGACAGTCTCGTCGTTGGCCCGGAGTCCCCCGATCGCAACCTGGCGATGGAGCTCGTGCGGGTGACCGAGGCCGCCGCGATGGCCGCCGGCCGCTGGGTCGGCCGCGGCGACAAGAACGGCGCCGACGGTGTCGCCGTCAACGCGATGCGCGTGATGATCTCCAGCATCGGCATGCGCGGCACCGTCGTCATCGGCGAGGGCGAGAAGGACCACGCCCCGATGCTCTACAACGGCGAGCAGGTCGGCGACGGCACCGGCCCGGAGTGCGATGTCGCCGTCGACCCCATCGACGGCACCACGCTGGCCGCGAAGGGCATGACCAACGCCGTCTCGGTGCTCGCGGTCTCACCGCGCGGCTCGATGTATGACCCCTCCGCCGTGTTCTACATGGAGAAGCTGGTCACCGGCCCCGAGGCCGCCGATGTCGTCGACATCCGCTACCCCGTCGCCGAGAACATCCACCAGGTCGCCAAGGCGAAGGGCTCGGCCCCCGAGGACGTGACCGTCGTCCTTCTCGACCGGCCGCGCCACCAGCAGCTCGTCGACGAGATCCGCGCGACCGGGGCACGCATCAAGTTCATCTCCGACGGCGACGTGGCCGGCGCGATCATGGCCGCCCGCCCGGACACCGGCATCGACCTGCTCATGGGCATCGGTGGTACGCCGGAGGGCATCATCACCGCCTGCGCGATGAAGTGCACCGGCGGCACGATCCAGGGCCGGCTGTGGCCGCAGGACGATGCGGAGCGGCAGAAGGCGCTCGACGCCGGCCACGACCTCGACCGCGAGCACGTGCTCCACACCGACGACCTGATCACCGGCGACGACTGCTTCTTCGTGGCCACCGGCATCACCGACGGCGAGCTGATGCGCGGCGTGCGCTACCGGGCCGGCGGCGCCACCACCCACTCGCTCGTGATGCGCTCGCGCAGCGGCACGATCCGCTCCATCACCTCGGAGCACAAGCTGCAGAAGCTGCGCGCCTACTCCGCTGTCGACTTTGAGCACTGAGCCCAGCAACCGGGACAGCCAAAGGGTCGCGGGATTCGACCCGACGATTGGTCACGAACCGCAGTAGATCGGGCCGAAGCGGCGCGGTTTGTGACCGAACGTGGGGGTGAAATCGCCGCCTGCCCCGACCAAGGACGACGACGAGCACAGTCAACGTGCCAGCCACAGAGGTCTCGACGACGCCGTCGCTCGTTCCTCGCTCCGGCTGCTCGACCAACGAGAGGTCAGGCGATCTCCAGCGTTGCCACCGAGCTCGCGGCGTCGGCGTGCTGACGCAGGGCAGCGATGACCTGGGCGATGACCCGGGGGTCGACGGCCATGCCGACGTGCGAGGCGCTGACCTCGATGGCTGACGCCTCGGGGTCGACGCAGGCTCGCCAGTCGACGATGCCGTCGCGCTTGGAGTAGATCGCCGTGAAGGCGACGTCGGCCGGGATCCGCTCGCGGCTCTCGTCGAAGCTCTGCCGGGCGCAGGTGCCGGCCACGCACTCCTCGGACATCAGGCCGGGCAGTCCGGCGCGGCTGAGCCGGACCAGCACGTCGACGCCGCGGGTGAGCACGGAGTGGTGGGCGCCGGGTGCCAGCATCGGACTGCCCATCGTGACGATGCCGGAGATCAGGTCGGGGCGGCGTACGGCGAGGCCGCGCGCCAGCATGCCGCCGAGGCTGTGCCCCACGATCTGGACCCGGGTGCCGCGGCGGATGACGATTGACTCGAGCCGCGTCTCCAGCTGGGCTGCGGCGTTGAGCGTGCACCCGACGTTGGCGTGCATGTGGGAGCGGTAGGTGCGGAAACCCTGCTGACGCAGGGCGCGAGCCATGAAGCCGAGCGTCGCGTCGCCGGCCATGAAGCCGGGCACGAGCAGCACCGGGTCGGCCGGCAGCCGGGCCGTGCGACCGGTGTACGGCGTGCCCTTGCGCAGCCGACGGGCGTGACGCGAGGCCAGCGCCAGCCGCCCGGCCTCGGTCACCACACTGCCCTCGCGCAGCACCGCCACAGCTCGTGGACGGTTGAAGCCATCGGGCAGCAGGAACGACGCCAGGGTCGAGTCAGTCACACCCCAGACGCTACGCGCGTGCACCACGGAATCTGGTGGTTTCCGGCCCACTGGCGGTCACTTTCCTCTGCGTGCTGTTGACTTGACGTATGCGTTCGTCATCGCACCCGGTACCCGAATCGGTCGAGCCTCAGGTCTCTGAGGAGTTGTTCGCCCCGATCGGTCCCGGCGTCGAGCTCTGCTACCAGACCATCGGCGACCCCGACGCCGACCCGCTCGTGCTCGTCATGGGCCTCGGCGGCCCGATGACCTGGTGGGACCCCGAGCTCTGCCGGCTGCTCGCCCAGCAGGGGTTCTTCGTCGTCCGCTTCGACAACCGCGACGTCGGCCGCTCCAGCCGGGTGGGCGGCCGGGTCACCCGGTCGATGCTGGTGCGGGCGGGTGCGGGCCTGCGGGTGCGGGCGCCGTACGGGCTCGCTGACCTGGCTGCCGACACCTTCGGGCTGATGGACCACCTCGGGCTCGACTCGGCGCACCTGGTCGGGGTCTCGATGGGCGGCATGATCGCGCAGACGATGGCGATCTCGCAGCCTCGTCGGGTGCGCTCGCTGACCAGCATCATGTCCACCACCGGCAAGCGCACGGTCGGCTGGCAGCACCCGTCGCTGCTGCCGACGCTGCTCGCCTCCCGCGGCCCGAGCCGGGAGGCCTACGTCGCCGCGAGCTCCGCGGTGTGGCGGCTGATCGGCTCGCCGGGCTACCCGCAGCCGAAGGAGAAGACCGAGGCGAGGGCAGGCGAGACCTACGATCGCGGCGTCAGCGCCAGCGGCGTGCTGCGGCAGATGCTGGCCGTGGTGACCCAGCCCAACCGGTCCACCCGGCTCCACAGCCTGAGCATGCCGGCCATGGTCATCCACGGCCTCGCCGACAAGATGGTGCACGTCTCCGGTGGCCGTGCGACGGCCGCCGCGATCCCCGGTGCGGAGCTGCTGGTGATCGACGGGATGGGGCACGACCTACCGCCCGACCTGTTCGAGACCTACGTCTCCGCGATCCGTCGTACGGCCGACCGCGCCACCACCTGAGGTCGCTCTACACCCGCTCTTAACCTCACGTCTAGTGGGCTGGACAAAACACCTGATCAGGGCGAATGTGTGATGCAGACCACGACGGGAGTGATCAATGGTGAACCACTCGGGATGGCGCCGCGGCCTCGGGATGGGTGTTGTCGGCGTTGTCGCCGCAGCCCTGCTGACTGCCTGCGGCGAGGACGGAAAGCCGACCCTGCATTGGTACGTCAACCCGGACGGTGTCGACACCTTCCAGACGTACGCCAAGGAGTGCAGCACCGACCAGTACGACATCTCGGTCGAGCTGTTGCCGTCGGGCGCGACCGACCAGCGCACCCAGCTGGCCCGTCGGCTGGCCGCCGAGGACTCCTCCACGGACCTGATGAACCTCGACCCCGTGTTCGTCGCGGAGTTCGCCAACGCCGAGTGGCTCGCTGAGATCCCTGGTGACCTCGCCGACGAGATCACCGGGAGCGTCGAGGCCGACGGCGACTACCTGGCGGGCGCAGCCGAGACCGTGATCTGGGAGGACACGGCGTTCGCGATCCCGCTCTGGGCCAACACCCAGGTCCTCTGGTACCGCAAGTCGCTGGCCGAGGCAGCCGGCCTGAATCTCACTCCCGACCCGAACGACCAGGTCACGTGGGAGCAGGTCATCCAAGCGGCTGCCGACAACAACGGCAGCGTCGGGATCCAGGCCAACAAGTACGAGGCCTACGTCGTGCTGATCAACGCCCTGGTCCAGGGCGCCGGCGGCGAGATCGTGTCCGACACCGAGGCCGGCCGCGACGCGAAGGTCGACATCGACTCCGATGCGGGCAAGAAGGCCGCCGAGATCATCAAGATGCTGGCCGACTCCCCGGCCGCGCAGTCCGACCTGTCGGTGTCGAACGAGGGCACCAGCCTCGGCCGGATGTTCCCTGCCGAACCCGACGCCGCCCAGGGGGCAGGCGAGTTCATGACCAACTGGACCTTCGTCTACAAGCTCTACGAGGGGCAGATCGAGACCGGCGAGATCACCCAGGAGCTGTTCGACGACCTCGGATACGCGCGGTATCCGGCCACGGTCGAGGGCGAGGCCTCCAAGCCGCCGATCGGTGGCATCGACATCGGGGTGGGCGCCTACTCGGCGCACCCGGACTTCGCCATGGAGGCCGCGCAGTGCATCACCTCGACCCAGGCGCAGGTGGACCTCGCGCTGAACAACGGCCTGATGCCGTCGACCAACTCGGCGTACGACGAGGTCGCCGCGAGCGGTGACTTCCCCGAGGACCTGATCAATCTCTACCGCACCAGCGTCGATCAGGGCGGCCCGCGACCCAAGAGCGCCTTCTACTCGCTGATCTCCAGCGCGATCCAGGCCCGCTGGCACTCACCGTCCTCGGTCGACCCGGACTCCACGCCGAAGGACTCGGCGGACTACCTGTCAAGACGTGCTCGAAGGAAAGGCACTCCTGTGACGACGGTGACCGCGCCGCCCCCCACCGGCGGCAAGCCAGCCACCAGCGACCGGTCCCGGGCGGAGAACCGGCTCGGCCAGAAGCTGATCGCACCGGCGATCATCCTGATGCTGCTCGTGACCGCCTTCCCGATGCTCCGGGCCATCTACCTGTCGGTCTTCGACTACTCACTGACGGCGCCGGACGACCGCGAGTTCATCGGGGTGTCCAACTACCTGACGGCGCTGACCGACCCGCTGTTCTGGCAGACCACCGTCATCACCGTGATCTACATGGTGGTCACGGTGGCGGTCGAGCTGGTGATCGGCTTCGTCTTCGCGATGGTGATGCACCGGGTGATCTTCGCCAGGGGCGTGATCCGGACCTCGATCCTCATTCCCTACGGCATCATCACCGTCGTCTCGGGCTTCGCGTGGCAGTTCGCGTTCAGCTCGACCAACGGTTTCATCAACGGGTGGCTGCCCGGGATCGAGGAGAGCTTCAACTGGTTCGGCGAGACCAACTCCGCAGTCATCGCGATCATGGTCTCGGAGATCTGGAAGACCACGCCGTTCATGTCGCTGCTCCTGCTCGCCGGCCTGGCGCAGGTGTCGGAGGACATGATCGAGGCGGCCAAGGTCGACGGCGCGACCTGGTGGCAGCGCTTGTGGAAGGTGATCATCCCCAACATGCGGGCGGCGATCATGGTGGCGGTTCTCTTCCGCGCGCTAGATGCCTACCGCATCTTCGACAACATCTTCGTGATGACCAACGGCGCCCAGAAGACCGAGTCGATCAGCTTCCTCACCTACAGACAGACCATCGAACAGTTCCAGCTCGGCATGGGCTCCGCACTCTCGGTGCTGTTGTTCCTGTCCGTGCTGCTGGTCGCATTCCTGATCATCAAGCTGTTCCGGGTCGACCTGGCCCAGGCCCGGCAGGAAGGGTGAGAGAAGTGAAGAAGCTCGGAGTACCGCTCGGTGTGCTCGTCATCCTCGTCTGGTGCCTGCTGCCCGTCGCGTGGATCATCTCGCTGTCGTTCAAGTCGGAGGAGTCGATCACGACCGGCAACCCCGGCTTCTTCCCCTCCGACGGGACCTTCGCCGGCTGGGACAACTACAACAAGGTCCTCACCGACGACCTGTACGCGTTCTTCCCCCGCGCCATCCTCAACTCCATCGGCATCAGCCTGATCGCCACGACGCTGAGCGTGATCGTCGCGACCCTGGCGGCGTACGCGATCGCGCGGCTGGAGTTCAGGGGCAAGAAGCTGGTGCTGTCGATGTCGCTGGCCATCGCGATGTTCCCGGTGGTGTCGCTGATCGGCCCGCTGTTCGACATGTGGCGGACCTTCGGCATCTACGACACCTGGCCCGGGCTGATCATCCCCTACATGTCCTTCACGCTGCCGCTGGCGATCTGGACCCTGTCGGCGTTCTTCCGCGAGATCCCCTGGGAGATGGAGCAGGCCGCCCAGGTCGACGGCGCCACGTCGTGGCAGGCGTTCCGCAAGGTGATCGTGCCGCTGGCCGCACCCGGTGTCTTCACCGCGGCGATCCTGACGTTCTTCTTCGCGTGGAACGACTTCGTGTTCGGGATCTCGCTGACCTCGACCGAGGCAGCGCGCCCGATCCCGGCCTCGCTGGCGTTCTTCGTCGGCGCCGACCCGTTCAACCGGCCGGCTTCGTTGCTCGCCGCGGCCGCCGTGATCGCCACGATCCCGATCATCATCATCGTCCTGCTGTTCCAGCGAAAGATCGTCGCGGGGCTGACCTCCGGCGCAGTGAAGGGTTGATACCTGATGGCTTCCATCGACATGCGAAACATCGTCAAGCAGTACGGCGACGGGTTCCCCGCCGTCAACGACGTGAGCATCGACGTGCAGGACGGCGAGTTCATGATCCTGGTCGGCCCGTCGGGCTGCGGGAAGTCCACGCTGCTGCGGATGATCGTGGGACTGGAGGACATCACCTCGGGCGACATGATGATCGGCGACAAGAAAGTCAATGACCTGGCGCCGCGCGACCGCAACCTCTCCATGGTGTTCCAGAACTACGCGCTCTACCCGCACCTGACGGTCTACGAGAACATCGCGTTCCCGCTGCGCCTGGCCAAGGCCGACCAGTCGACCGTCGACGAGAAGGTGCGGGCGGCCTCGAAGACCCTGGAGCTCGACGAGCACCTTGACCGCAAGCCCGGCAACCTGTCGGGCGGTCAGCGCCAGCGCGTGGCGATGGGCCGCGCCATCGTGCGCGACGCCGACGCGTTCCTCTTCGACGAGCCGCTCTCCAACCTCGACGCGAAGCTCCGCGGCCAGATGCGCACGGAGATCGCCCGGCTGCAGAAGCGCCTGGGCATCACCACGGTCTACGTCACCCACGACCAGACCGAGGCGATGACACTGGGCGACCGGGTCGCGGTGCTGAAGCGCGGTCTGCTGCAGCAGCTCGCCACCCCGCGGGAGCTCTACGAGAACCCCGGCAACCTCTTCGTCGCCGGCTTCATCGGCTCACCGCCGATGAACTTCCTGCCGGCCACGGTCGAGGGCAACTCGGTCAAGCTGCCGTTCGGCTCGGTCGAGATCCCCGCCGACAAGGCCGAGAAGGCCAGGGGCCGCGGGCTGCTCATCGCCGGCATCCGTCCCGAGCACTTCGAGGACGCCTCCGTGGTCGAGTCGACGAAGCAGGGCTCGACGTTCCGCACCAAGATCGATGTCGTGGAGTGGCTCGGCAGCGAGGCGTTCGCCTACATCCCGTTCGAGGCGCCGCCCGAGGTACAGGAGCAGCTCGCCCAGCTGGAGAAGGACCTCGACGGGGAGAGCCTGCGCACGCAGCTGGTGATCTCGCTCGACGGCACCAGCAAGGTGGCTGCGGGCGACGAGGCCGAGATCTGGGTCGACACCTCGAAGATGCACCTCTTCGACCCGGCGACCGGCGAGAACCTCACCGTCGACCTGGACCACGCCGGGCGCGTGCCGGAGCGGGCACAGTCGGCCGGGCAGGACGAGGCGCAGGCGGTGCGCGGACGCGCAGTCGGCTGCGAAGTCGGACCCGGAGGAGTAAGGCGCTGCCCTACGCCGAGTCAGAGGTGCTTGCGCTCGACATTGACGCCGCCGAGGACGGCGCGACCCCGCACCCGGACGGTCGGTGAGGTCGCGTCGAGCTTCGCGGACACCAGGCCGGACGGCGCGCCGTAGCTGCCCAGGAACCCGCTGCCCTCGATCACCACGTTGGTGTGCGGGCCGACGGTGACGGTGGCGCCGCCCAGGAACGCGTTGATCGTGACCACGACCTCCCGCTCCACGAAGGTCGCCTGGCGGAAGTCGAGGTGCGCGGTGCCCAGCATCGTGAGCACCTTCAGCTCCGTCGGCACGACCCACGCCCCGCTGCGGTCGAACGCACTCAGCACCGCGCGGTGGCGCTGCGGCTCGGGCGCCGGACCGGCGTGGCTGGGCAGGTCGGCGGTGATCGGCACCAGGTCGGCGTGCGTCCTCGCGGCGTACGTCGCGGCCAGGCGCTCGTCGAGCTCGTCGGCGTCGATGCGGCCGTCGCCGGCTGCCGTGCGCAGCACCTCGGCCACCCGGTCGCGGTCGGCGTGGGAGACCCGCTGCGGCACCGACTCCTCGAGCTCCCCGGCCACCTCAGTGGCCCCAGTGCCTGCGCAGGCCCTTGCCGGTGCCGGGCATGCCCTTGCGGACGACGGTCACACCGGCCATCAGCGCCACGCCCTTGACCCGGACCACCGGTGAGGTGTCGTCGAGCTCGGCCTCGACCTTGTCGCGGGCCTGGCTGAAGTCACCCATGATCCCGATGCCCTCGACGATGACCTTGGTGCGTGCGTTGACGATGACGTCGATGCCACCCATCACGGCGTTGGCGGTGATCACGACCTCGGGGGTGGCGAAGACGGCCTCGCGCAGGTCGATGTCGATGCCGCCCATCAGCGTGAACGCCGTGTGGGTCGGGCCGACCTCCCACACGCCCTTGCGGTCCTGCCCGCCCATGATCGCGAGGCTGGACTCGTGGCGCGCCGCCGAGCCCGAGGCCGGCTGCCGCACCGGGATCGCCGCGGTGGGCAACGCGAGCTCGTTGCCCGGCAGGTCGACCACGATCGGCACCAGGTCGGCGTACACCTTGGCGGCGTAGGTCGCCTCGAGCCGCTCGTCGAGCTCGTCGATCTCGAGGCGGCCCTCGCCGGCGGCATCGCGCAGCACCTCAGCGACCTTGTGCCGGTCGGCGTCCGAGATGCGCAGCTGATCAGGGTCGGTCACCGTCATAGCCTAAACGGCCGCCTCCACTAACCTCCTCCCGTGAGCAACGGTCCCGAATTCCACTACTCCGACCTGCTGCCGATCGGCGCGGACGACACGCCGTACCGGCTGGTGACCACCGAGGGCGTGTCGCACCTTCGAGGCGGACGGGCAGACCTTCCTGCGGGTCGCGCCCGAGGCGATCCAGCGGCTGACGTCGGAGGCGATGCACGACATCTCCCACCTCCTGCGGCCCGGCGCACCTGGCGCAGCTGCGCAAGATCCTCGACGACCCGGAGGCGTCGGGCAACGACCGCTTCGTGGCGCTCGACCTGCTGAAGAACGTCAACATCTCGGCCGGCGGCGTGCTGCCGATGTGCCAGGACACCGGCACCGCGATCGTGATGGGCAAGAAGGGCCAGCGCGTGCTGACCGGCGGCGACGACGACGAGGCGATCTCCCGCGGCGTCTTCGACGCCTACACGAAGCTCAACCTGCGCTACTCGCAGCTGGCGCCGCTCGACCATGTGCGACGAGAAGAACACCGGCACCAACCTGCCCGCGCAGATCGAGCTCTACTCGACCGCCCAGGGCCCGAAGGCCGAGTACAAGTTCCTGTTCATGGCCAAGGGCGGCGGCTCGGCCAACAAGATCGTTCCTGTTCCAGGAGACCAAGGCGCTGCTCAACCCGACCCGGATGCTGGAGTTCCTCGACGAGAAGATCCGCTCGCTCGGCACGGCCGCCTGCCCGCCGTACCACCTGGCGGTCGTGATCGGCGGCACGTCGGCCGAGTTCGCGCTGAAGACCGCGAAGCTACGCCTCGGCCCACTACCTCGACCACCTGCCGACCGAGGGCACGCATGGCGGCCCACGGCGTTCCGCGACCTGGAGCTGGAGGAGGAGGTCCTCAAGCTGACCCAGTCGTTCGGCATCGGCGCGCAGTTCGGCGGCAAGTACTTCTGCCACGACGTGCGCGTGGTGCGGCTGCCGCGCCACGGCGCCTCCTGCCCGGTCGGCGATCGCGGTCTCCTGCTCGGCCGACCGCCAGGCGCTCGGCAAGATCACCGCCGAGGGCGTCTTCCTCGAGCAGCTCGAGACCGACCCCGCGCAGTACATGCCGGACGCCGGCGTCGCCGAGGACATCGCCAGCGGCGAGGTGGTCTCGATCGACCTCAACCGGCCGATGGCCGAGATCCGGGCCGAGCTGTCGAAGCACCCGGTCAAGACGCGGCTGTCGCTGACCGGCCCGCTGGTCGTGGCCCGCGACATCGCGCACGCCAAGATCAAGGAGCGCCTCGACGCCGGCGAGGAGATGCCGGAGTACCTCCGCGACCACCCGGTCTACTACGCCGGCCCCGCGAAGACGCCCGAGGGGATGCGCGTCGGGCTCGTTCGGCCCGACCACCGCCGGCCGGATGGACTCCTACGTCGACCAGTTCCAGGCCGCCGGCGGCTCGATGGTGATGCTGGCCAAGGGCAACCGCTCCAAGCAGGTCACCGAGGCCTGCAACAACCACGGCGGCTTCTACCTCGGCTCGATCGGCGGCCCCGCCGCCCGCCTGGCCCAGGACTGCATCAAGAAGGTCGGAGGTGCTCGAGTACGCCGAGCTCGGCATGGAGGCGGTCTGGAAGATCGAGGTCGAGGACTTCCCGGCGTTCATCGTGGTCGACGACAAGGGCAACGACTTCTTCACCGACCCCTCCGGCGCCGTCACCGTCCCGCTGAGCTCATTGACGGGGGCGGGATCCGGGTGCGCTCGGCCGAGTAGGGCGCTGGGACGTCATCCGGATGGCGTGAACGGGTGCTCCGTCCGTATGACGTCAGGCGAGATATCCCTCACGCTCCAGCGTGTCCTCGCCGAGGTTCTGGACCTCCGACACCTGGCCGTCGTCGCTGCCGCCCTGTCCGCTCATGGCTGGCCGGTACCCGGAAGCGCCGGGCCGGAACCTGGAGCAGCCCGCGTACGTTGGAACGAACCGACGACAGGAGTACGACGACCATGCAGTGTCCTACCGACGGCACCACCCTGACCATGAGCGAGCGCAGCGGGATCGAGATCGACTACTGCCCCGAGTGCCGCGGCGTCTGGCTCGACCGCGGCGAGCTCGACAAGATCATCGAGCGCTCGCTCACCCAGGGCGCTGCCCGCGCCGGCACCTGCGGCCCCGCAGGGCGGCTACGAGCAGGAGCGCGACCAGCGCCAGCAGCACTACAACGAGCGCTACCAGGGCGCCCAGCAGGGCTACCCCCGCGGAAGAAGAAGGAGAGCTGGCTCAGCGAGCTGTTCGACTGACGGCGCGTCCTGGCCCGGCGCCCCACCGGCGCGCCCCCGGGCAGGATGAGCGCCGTGGAGTACGTCGAGATAGCGCGCGCCGAGTCCGACCGCGGCGAGCTGGTGCTGCGCGAGCGCCGGCCCGCCGACGGCCCGACCTCGCTGGAGCTGCGCGCCAACGGGGTGTTCGTGATGGACACGCTGGAGTTCAGCACCGAGAAGGCGCTGGCCACCGCGGCCCTGGCCGTCGTCGAGCAGCCGCGGGCCGTGGTCGTCGGCGGCCTCGGGCTCGGCTTCACCATGCACGAGGTGCTGGCCGACTCCCGGGTCGAGAAGTGCGCCGTGGTCGAGGTCGAGGAGGCGCTGGTCGGCTGGATGCGCGACGGCACGGTGCCGCACGGACCGGCCCTGCTGGCCGACGAGCGGGTGACGGTGGTGGTGGCCGACATCGGGGTGGCCCTGGCCGAGGCCAGGCCGGCGGCGTACGACCTGATCCTGCTGGACGTCGACAACGGTCCCGGCTACCTGGTGCACGACAGCAACGCGGTGATCTACGAGGCGCCGTTCCTCGAGAGCGCCCGGTCGGCCCTGCGACCCGGCGGCGCGCTGGTGGTGTGGTCGGCCGACGCCGCGCCGGACCTCGAGCAGACCCTCCGGGCCACCTTCGACGAGGTCGAGACGCAGCCGCACGACGTGTTGCTGCAGGGCCGCGACGAGCAGTACTGGCTCTACGTCGCCCGGGTGGCCGCGGCATGACCGGCGGGCGCTACGTCGCGCTCGGCAGCTCGATGGCGGCCGGTCCCGGCATCACGCCGCGGGCGCCCGGCAGCCCTCGCCTCGCGATGCGTTCGGCGCGCAACTACCCCCACCTGCTGGCGGCGGAGCTCGACCTCGACCTGGTCGACGTCAGCTACTCCGGCGCCACCACCGCGCACGTCCTCACCGACGAGCAGAACGGCACCCCGCCTCAGGTCAGCGCCCTCGACGGCACCGAGGAGCTGGTCACGATCACCATCGGCGGCAACGACATCGGCTACGTGCCGGCGCTGATGGCGGCGACCGCTCCCCCGCGCCACGCACCTGCTGCCGGTGGTCGGCCGCGGGCTGCGCGACCTGCTCGACCCGGACGTCCGCGAGCGGGCCATCTCCGAGGTGCAGGCCTCGCTCGTCGCCGTGGGCAGCGCCGTGCGGGCGGCCTCGCCGGACGCGCGGATCCTCTTCGTCGAATACCTCACCCTGCTGCCGCCCACGGCCAGCGGGCCTGGCCGCTGCGGACGGCGTACGCCGATCTCGGGCGGCACCTGGCCGACCGGCTGGTCGAGCTCACCGGAGCGGCGGCCGCCGAGACCGGGTGTGAGGTGGTGCCGGTGGCCGAGGCGAGCCGCGACCACCACGCCTGGGCCGACGACAACTGGACGGTCGGCGCCACCCTCCCGCTGCCGGGCCGGCCGCTGGCCTACCACCCGAACGCCGCCGGCATGCGCGCCGTCGCCTCGCTGATCCGGCGACCAGCTCGCTCCCAGGAGAACTCGGCGAGGTAGTGGTCGGCGAAGACCGGGTGGTAGTCGTCGAAGCTCACCGCGGCGACGTCGCCGCCCGCCTCCGCGACCACCATCCGGTCGAGGTAGTAGTCCCAGCCCGGGCCGACGCCCGCGGCCATGGTCGGGTCCGGCACGCTCTGCGCGAAGGTGAACGTGGTGACCCCGTCGGCCTCGGCCAGGGCCAGGTCGAAGTGCCAGTTCTGAACGGTGCCGTCGGGGTGCGGCGACTCGCTGGTGATCTCGAGTCGCCGCGGCGGCTCGCACTCGTCGATCGTGAACTTCTCCGACGGCCGCCTCGTCGCCCTCGAAGAGCATCTGGAAGGCGACGTGGCCCTCGGCGGGGTCGCCCGACCAGCTGCCGATCCAGCGCGCGAGCCGGTCCGACTCGGTGACCGCTGCCCAGACGTCCTCGATCGGGGCGCGGAAGGTGCGCGTGAACACCACGTGCGGCACTCCGGCGCGCACCTCCTTGTGTCCGGTGGCCTGGGCGGTCGGGGTCGTGGTCATGCTGTCTCCTCGTTGATGGTGCTGGGTTGGGTGGCGGCCCGCCGGTCGCGGCCGACCCGGCGGACCTCGAGGTCGAGGCCGTCGAGGTCCGACTCGGCGAACGGCGGGGTGATGGTGAGTGCGGCCAGGAGGTCGTGGACCGGGCCGAGCCCGGCTGCGGTCGAGCCGGTAGTGGCGCTCGCGACCGTGGTCCTCGGCCGTGGCCAGTCCGGCCTCGGTGAGCAGCCGCAGGTGCTTGCTGATCGCCGGCCGGCTGATCGGGTGGTCCGCCGCCAGGTCGACCACCCGGGCCGGGCCCGCCGCGAGCCTGCCGGACGCAGGTCGCGGCGCACCGGGTCGGCGAGTGCGGCGAAGGCGTCCATGGCCTATTGGTAACTGATAGGTTACCAATTACGTCAAGGGCTAGGGTCGAAGTCGTGAGCGACGAATGGCGCATCGAGCACGACTCCATGGGTGAGGTCCGGGTGCCGAAGGAGGCGCTCTGGCGGGCCCAGACGCAACGGGCGGTCGAGAACTTCCCGATCAGCGGCACCCCGATCGAGCCCCGGCTGATCCACGCCCTCGGGCAGGTCAAGGCGGCGGCCGCGGCGGCCAACGGCGAGCTCGGCGTGCTCGAACCGGACCAGGCCGACGCGATCGCGACGGCGGCGCGGGCAGTGGCGGCCGGGGAGCACGACGCCCAGTTCCCGATCGACGTCTTCCAGACGGGGTCGGGCACCAGCTCGAACATGAACGCCAACGAGGTCATCGCCGGCCTCGCCGGCGACGGCGTGCACCCCAACGACCACGTCAACGCCAGCCAGTCCAGCAACGACACGTTCCCGACCGCCATCCACGTCGCCGCGGCGCTGGCCGTGACCGAGGACCTGGTGCCGTCGCTCGAGGTGCTCGCCACCTCGCTGGAGGCCAAGGCCGCCGAGTTCGCCGACCTGGTGAAGTCGGGCCGCACCCACCTGATGGACGCGACGCCGGTGACGCTCGGCCAGGAGTTCGGCGGGTACGCCGCGACGGTGCGCTACGCGATCGAGCGGCTCGACGGCGTACTCCCCCGGGTGCGGGAGCTGCCCCTCGGCGGCACCGCGGTCGGCACCGGCATCAACACCCCGGACGGCTTCGCGGCGGCCGCGATCGCCCGGCTCTCCGAGGCGACCGGCCAGCCGTTCACCGAGGCCCGCAACCACTTCGAGGCCCAGGGCACCCGCGACTCGCTGGTCGAGCTCAGCGGCGTGCTGCGCACGATCGCCGTCGGGCTCACCAAGATCTGCAACGACCTGCGCTGGATGGGCTCCGGCCCGACGACCGGCCTCTCCGAGATCCACCTGCCCGACCTGCAGCCGGGGTCGAGCATCATGCCCGGCAAGGTCAACCCGGTGCTGCCCGAGGCCACGCTGATGGTCTGCGCACAGGTGATCGGCAACGACACCGCCGTGACCGTGGCCGGCGCGAGCGGCAGCTTCGAGCTCAACGTCGCGATGCCCGTGATCGCCCGCAACCTGCTGGAGTCGGTGCGGCTGCTCTCGACGTCGACGCGGGTGCTGGCCGAGCGCTGCATCGACGGCATCACCGCCGACGCCGACCGGATGCGGCGCTACGCCGAGTCGTCGCCGTCGGTGGTCACCCCGCTCAACAAGTACGTCGGCTACGAGGCCGCCGCGAAGATCGCCAAGCAGGCGCTGGCCAACGGCGCCACGATCCGCGAGACCGTGATCGAGCTGGGCTACGTCGAGCGCGGCGAGCTCACCGAGCAGCAGCTCGACGAAGCGCTCGACGTCGACTCGATGACGGGACGCTGAGGGCGATGGCGCTCGACGACGCCGAGATGGTCCGCGCCCAGTACGCCACCGAGACGAACCTCGACCTGCGCCGCTCGGTGTGGCTGCCCACCGCCGACGGCCGGCACCCTGGCTGCGAGGCGCTGGCCGTCATCGAGGCTGCCCGGCCGGGCAGCGGTGCTGGAGGTCGGCTGCGGCACCGGCGAGTTCGCCGCGCGGATCGTGAGCGCGCTGCCCGACGCCGAGGTGAGCGCCATCGACCAGTCCGAGCGCTTCGTCGAGATGACCGCCAGCCGCGGGATCAGCGTCCGCCGGGCCGACGTGCAGGACCTGCCGTTCGCCGACGACTCCTTCGACGTCGTCGCCGCGATGTGGATGCTCTACCACGTGCCCGACGTGCAGCGCGGGCTCGCCGAGATCGCCCGCGTGCTGCGGCCCGGTGGCATCTTCGTCGCGGTCACCAACGGCGACGAGCACGTCGCCCAGCTGCGGCGCGACGCCGGAGGCACGCCCGCCATCACGTCGTTCAGCAGCGAGAACGGCGAGACCGTGCTGCGCCAGCACTTCGCCGGCGTACGCCGTGAGGACTTCGCGACCCGGGCGGTCTTCTCCGACCACGCCTCAGCGGTGGCCTACCTGAACGTCCTCGTCCGAGGCCGTCGACTGGGACGCTGCCGCACTTCGACGGCCCGCGCGAGTACGCCGGCCACGTGACCATGTTCGTGGCGTCGACGACCCCATGACCGCGCCGCCCAGAGAGTTCTGGGACGTCGAGGCCGAGGGGTTCGACGACGAGCCCGACCACGGGCTGCGCGACCCCGCGACCGCGGCGGCCTGGCTCCGGCTGCTGAGCGACCACCTGCCACCGGCACCGGTCGACGTCGTGGACCTCGGGTGCGGCACCGGCTCGTTGTCGGTGCTGCTCGCAGCCGCGGGACACCGGGTGCGCGGCCTCGACTTCTCGGCGGCGATGGTCGAGCGAGCACGGGCCAAGGCGGCCGCTGCTCGCCTCGAGGTCGACTTCGTCGTGGGCGACGCGTCGACTCCGGCGTACGCCGCAGGATCGTGCGACGTCGTGCTGTCGCGTCACGTGCTGTGGGCACTGCCCGAGCCCGCGGCTGCGCTGGCTGCCTGGGTCGGTCTGCTGAGACCAGGAGGGCGCCTGCTGCTCGTCGAGGGCCGCTGGCACACCGGTGGTGGGATCGGCGCGGCCGAGTGTGAGCGACTGGTCCGGGAGCACCGCCGCCACGTCGAGGTACGCCACCTGCCCGAGGAGATCTACTGGGGCGGTCCGATCACCGACGAGCGCTACCTGCTCGTCAGCACCGACTGACGCCACTCAGCGACTCAGTACCAGCCTCTGGACTGGCTGTGGCCCCAGGCGCCGCACGGGCTGCCGTAGCGGTCCTCGATGTAGCCGAGGCCCCAACGGATCTGGGTGACCGGGTTGGTGGCCCAGTCGGAGCCGGCGGAGGCCATCTTCGAGCCGGGGAGCGCCTGCGGGATGCCGTAGGCCGTCGAGTTGGGGTTGTCGGCGTAGACGTTCCAGTTGGACTCGCGGGTGTAGAGCGAGTCGAGGCAGCTGAACTGGTCGGACCAGCCGTACTCCGCCAGCAGCGCCTGGGCGATCTCGCGCGGGTCGGCGTCGGAGAGGTCCTGCTTGCCGGTCACGGCCCGGACGCCGTCGACGGACAGCGCCGCCTCCTTGACCGGGTCGGCTGCCTCGCGGCGGTCGGAGGACCGCGACACCACCGGCGTGCGTTCGGCGGGCTCGGCGGCCGGGGTGGTCGCCGTTGTCGCCGGGTCCGTCGCCGCCGGTTCCGTGTCGCTGGTGTCGAAGCCGGCGTCGGCGCCACTGGTGTCGGCGAGCGCTGCCGCCGAGGTGCCGCGGCCGGAGAGCAGCGAGCCGGTGAGGTCGCTCGCGGCGCCGGACGTGGTGGCCGGGCTGCTCAGCAGGCCGCCGGCGATGGTGGCACCGGTCGCGGCGACGGCGACCGACGACAGGATCACGGTGGTGCGCAGCGCCTTGCGAGGTGCCTGCACCAGGGCATGGCGCGGCGGCGCGCCTCGGTGCTTCGGTACGTGCTTGACGTGCTTCGACACTGGCTGGGGCACCCCGGAGGCTCTTGATAACGAAACGATCTCGGGTCACCCTGCCTGACCCGGGAGGCCTGTGCAAACCAAACGTGTTAATTCGTGGGACAAGCGGCGGCCCGTGGGGGCCCGTGCGTCACAGGAGTCACACGGGCCCCATCGGCATCAGACCGTGACGTGCTCCAGCATCTCGGTCACCAGCGCGGCGATGGGCGACCGCTCCGAGCGGGTGAGCGTGACGTGGGCGAAGAGCGGGTGGCCCTTGAGCTTCTCGATCACCGCGACCACGCCGTCGTGCCGGCCGACCCGCAGGTTGTCGCGCTGGGCCACGTCGTGGGTGAGCACCACCTTGGAGTTCGCGCCGATCCGGCTGAGCACGGTGAGCAGCACGTTGCGCTCGAGCGACTGCGCCTCGTCGACGATCACGAACGCGTCGTGCAGCGAGCGGCCCCGGATGTGGGTCAGCGGCAGCACCTCGAGCATGCCGCGGTCGAGCACCTCGTCGATCACGTCCTTCGAGGTCATCGCGCCGAGGGTGTCGAAGACGGCCTGGGCCCAGGGCGACATCTTCTCCGACTCCGAGCCGGGCAGGTAGCCGAGCTCCTGGCCGCCGACCGCGAACAGCGGGCGGAAGACCACGACCTTCTTGTGCTGGCGGCGCTCCATCACGGCCTCGAGCCCGGCGCACAGCGCCATCGCCGACTTGCCGGTGCCGGCGCGGCCACCGAGAGACACGATGCCGACGTCGGGGTCGAGCAGCAGCTCGAGGGCGATCCGCTGCTCGGCGGAGCGGCCGTGGATGCCGAAGGCCTCGCGGTCACCGCGCACGAGGTGGACCGACTTGTCGGGCGCGACCAGGCCGAGAGCCGTGCCCCTGTCGGAGAGCAGCACCAGGCCCTGGTGGCAGGGCAGCTCGCGGGCCTCCTCGAGGTCGAGCGTGCCGTCGTCGTACAGCTCGTCGAGCTGGCTGGCCGTGACCTCCAGCTCGGCCATGCCGGTGTAGCCGGTGTCGGAGTCGCTGATCGCCTCGCCGCGGTACTCCTGGGCGTCGAGCCCGACCGCGGAGGCCTTGATCCGCAGCGGCAGGTCCTTGGAGACCAGCGTGACGTCGTAGCCCTCGTTGGCGAGGTTGCGGGCGACGGCCAGGATGCGGGTGTCGTTGTCGCCGAGGCGGAAGCCCGACGGGAGCGAGTCGGCGTCGGTGTGGTTGAGCTCGACGCGGAGGGTGCCGCCCTCGTCGCCCACGGGCACCGGCTCGTCGAGCCGTCCGTGGATGACGCGCAGCTCGTCGAGCATCCGCAGGGCGCTGCGGGCGAAGAAGCCCAGCTCCGGGTGGTGCCGCTTGCCTTCGAGCTCGGTGATCACGACAACGGGCAGCACGACCTCGTGTTCGGCGAAGCGCCGCAGCGCGCCAGGGTCGGCCAGCAGCACGCTGGTATCGAGCACGTAGGTCCGGGTCTGAGCCTGAGTCTCCGAATGAGCCTGCACGGGGCACCCCTTCTACCTGACCGCGCGCGCACTCTCGCCCGGTCCTCTAGTCGACGCAGATGGACCGGGTCTCGACGCTGAGTCGGGCTCGAACGCCGGAGCGCCGGCGTCCTTTCGCGCGGCAGGCAGGATCCCGCCCAGCGAGTGGATCGTGAATTCTCACGAACGAGCCTCCCGATGTGACGGGCTTCCCCACCCGTCATTGGAGCGAACTTACGACTCGCAGGACGCCGTCCTGAGGCGACACGCCCGAACGGGGGGTGACGGGTCGATGACGGTCGTGTGACGCTGAAGTCAGCTGCGGGTCAGGCGCCGTGGCGTCGCTCGCGCAGGGCGTAGGCCCGCATCGCGCGCAGGAAGTCGACCCGCCGGAAGTCCGGCCAGTACGCCTCGCAGAAGTAGAACTCCGACTTCGCGCTCTGCCACAGCAGGAACCCGCCGAGCCGCTGCTCCCCCGACGTACGGATCACGAGGTCGGGGTCGGGCTGGCCCTTGGTGTAGAGGTGGTCGGCGATGTGCTCGACGTCGAGGATGCTCGCGCAGCTCCTCCAGCGAGGTGCCCTTCTCGGCGTGCTCGTAGAGCAGAGACCGGACGGCGTCGGTGATCTCGCGGCGACCGCCGTAAGGCACGGCGATGTTGACGAGCATCCCGTGCACGTCGCTGGTCGCCTCGGCGGCCGCCTTCAGCCGCTCCGCGGTGCTCGCCAGGCAGCAGGTCGAGGGCGCCCACCGGGTGCAGGCGCCAGCGGCGCTGGTCGGCCAGCGAGTCGACCGCCTCCTCGATGATCTGGAGCAGCGGCGTGAGCTCGGCCTCGGGGCGGTTGAGGTTGTCTGTGGAGAGCAGCCACAGCGTGACCACCTC
>CAWJRK010000047.1:0-375169 GCA_963845215.1 uncultured Actinomycetota bacterium | reverse complement strand
ACCCCTGGCGCTGTACCGCCGCTACCGGCCGGAGACCTTTGCGGAGGTCATCGGTCAGGAGCACGTGACCACACCTCTGCGCGCCGCGCTGGCCGCCAACCGGGTCAACCACGCCTATCTCTTCTCCGGTCCTCGGGGCTGCGGCAAGACCACAAGCGCGCGGATCCTGGCTCGCGCCCTCAACTGCGCGCAGGCGCCCGTGGCCGACCCGTGCGGGGAGTGCGACAGCTGCCGCGACCTGGCCCGCGGTGGGCCCGGCTCCATCGACGTCATCGAGATCGACGCCGCCTCGCACGGAGGTGTCGACGACGCGCGCGACCTGCGGGAGAAGGCGTTCTTCTCGCCGGTGCGCGACCGCTACAAGGTCTACATCATCGACGAGGCCCACATGGTCTCGACGCAGGGCTTCAACGCCCTGCTCAAGCTGGTGGAGGAGCCGCCGCCGCACCTGCGCTTCGTTTTCGCGACCACCGAGCCCGACAAGGTGATCCCGACCATTCGCTCGCGGACCCACCACTACCCGTTCCGGCTGATCCCGCCGCGGCTGCTCTCCTCCTATCTCTCCGAGCTCTGCGAGAAGGAAGGAGTGTCGATCGAGCCGGCGGCGCTGCCGCTGCTCGTGCGGGCCGGAGCCGGTTCCGCCCGCGACACCCTGTCCGTGCTCGACCAGCTGCTGGGCGGTGCCGGCGACGACGGCGTCACCTACGCACTGGCCAGTGGCCTGCTCGGCTACACACCTGACACCCTGCTCGACGACGTCGTCGACGCGTTCGCGGCCGGTGACGGTGCGGCCGTCTTCGGCGTGGTCGACAAGGTGATCGAGACCGGCCAGGACCCGCGCCGCTTCACCGAGGACCTGCTCCGTCGCCTGCGCGATCTGGTCATCGTGGCGGCCGTGCCCGACGCCCCGGCCACCGGGCTGATCGACGTCTCCCAGGACCAGGGCGAGCGGTTGGTGGCCCAGGCGGCCAGGTTCGGTCAGGCCGAGCTGAGCCGCGCCGCCGACCTGGTCGCGACCGGTCTCACCGAGATGCGTGGCGCCACGGCCCCGCGGCTGCTGCTGGAGCTGATTCTGGCCCGGGTGCTGCTGCCCGGAGCGGACCACACCACCCAGGGAGTGCAGGCCCGCCTCGACCGGCTCGAGCGCCGCAACGCGATCAGCGGCACTCCGTCCGTCGCCGCGGCCGCCCCACCGTCCCCGTCGCCGGCTCCCGTCCAGGACCGGCCCGCGGCCACTCCCGAGCCGACCCCGGGCCCCGACCCGGACCCGGTGCCAGTGGTGCAGGCCGAGCAGGAGCCACCGGTTCCGGAGCCCGAGCCTGCCCCGACCGCTGCCCGGCCGCTGCCCCTCCCGCAGTCGCCGGCGCCCTGACCCTGGTCGACGTACGCCGGCTCTGGCCCGACATCGTCGACGCCACCAAGCAGCGCCGCCGGGTCACCTGGATCCACCTCACCACCAACGCGCAGGTCGTGGGCGTCGACGAGAAGACGCTGACCCTCGGCTTCGCCAATGCCGGCGCACGCGACTCGTTCGACTCGGGCGGCAGCTCCGAGATCGTGCGGCAGGCGGCGATCGACGTGGTCGGCACCGACTGGCGCATCGAGACCATCGTCGACCCGGGCGCCAGCGCCGACGGTCCGCCGCCCCCGCCCGCCGAGCCCGCCGAGCCCGCGCCCGCACCGGTCGCTGCGCCGGACTCCCCACCCGCGTGGGCCAGCGACGAGCCGGCCGCACCCGCACCTGAGGCCGCAGCGCCCCCGGCACCCCCGCCCGAGCCCGAGCCCGACGCCAGTGCGGCCGCGCGCAAGGCGATCCGCCAGACCAAGCAGGCCGACGACCCGGCACCGTCCACCGAGCTCGCCGACGCCGACGCGGATGCCCACCCCGACGACCTCGACGCCGACTCCGACTCGCTCGCCGGGGCCGAGCTCCTGGCCCGCGAGCTGGGAGCAGAGATGATCGAGGAGATTCCCCACTCATGAAGGTGACCCGATGACCCAGAACCCCTTCGAAGGCCTCGGTGGCGAGGGCGGCTTCGACATGAACGCTCTGCTCCAGCAGGCCCAGCAGATGCAGGAGCAGCTGGTCGCGGCCCAGCAACGGCTGGCCGAGGCGACGGTCACCGGCACCGTCGCCGGCGGTGCGGTCACGGTGACCCTGACCGGCAGCGGCGAGCTGACCGGCGTGGAGATCAAAGCCGGGGGCTTCGACGGCAGCGACGCGGACGACCTGGCCGACCTCGGCGACATGATCGTGGCGGCGTACCGTGACGCGAAGTCCCAGGCGGACGCCCTCGCCGGCGAGGCCCTCGGCCCGCTGGCTGGCGGCGGTGGCGGGCCCGGCGGCGTGCCGGGTCTCGGACAGCTCGGGTTCTGAGACCGGCCCACCGTGTACGAAGGCATCGTCCAGGACCTCATCGACGAGCTCGGGCGACTGCCCGGAGTGGGCCCGAAGAGCGCCCAGCGGATCGCGTTCCACCTGCTGCAGAGCGAGGCTGTCGACGTACGCCGGCTCGCCGACGTGCTGATCGAGGTCAAGGCCAAGGTCAAGTTCTGCACCATCTGCTTCAACGTCTCCGAGGACGACCAGTGCCGGATCTGTCGCGACCCCCGTCGCGACCTGAGCGTGCTGTGTGTCGTGGAGGAGTACAAGGACGTGGTCGCGGTCGAGCGGACCCGGGAGTTCCGGGGCCGCTACCACGTGCTGGGCGGCGCGATCTCGCCCATCGACGGCATCGGTCCCGACCAGCTCCGGATCCGCGAGCTGCTGACCCGGCTGGCCGATGGCACCGTGAAGGAAGTCATCCTCGCGACCGATCCCAACCTCGAGGGCGAGGCGACAGCGACGTACATCACGCGCCTGCTGACCACCCTGGAGTTGCGTGTGACCCGATTGGCCAGTGGACTACCTGTAGGCGGTGATCTCGAGTACGCCGACGAGGTCACCTTGGGCAGAGCATTCGCAGGAAGAAGGAACGCCGAATGACCGACCAGATCTCGGGCCCGGAAATGGAGCTGGCCACCGGGGAGATCCCGGTGCAGCTCGACGACGAGACCCTCGAGTTCGCGCAGCAGATCGCGGACTCGGTGGCGAGCTTCTTGCTGGCGCTGCGCGCGATCGCCCGCGAGGCCGACGGCGGCCGCGCGATCTCGCTGCTGCTGCTGGAGATCAGCCAGGTGCTGCTCGCCGGCGCGCGACTGGGAGCCCAGCGCGACTTCACGCCTGCCGGCAAGTACCAGCCCGACGTGGGCGAGGAGGCCGACCTCGACGAGATGCGGCTGCGCCTCGCCGGCATCCTCGGCAACGTCGACACCTACAGCTTCGTCTTCGACCCCTACGTGCCCGACGTCGTCGAGAGCCAGCTGTCCGACGACATGACCTCCATCGCCTCCGACCTCGAGAACGGCCTGCGCCACTACCGCCACGGCAACATCGAGGAGGCGCTGTGGTGGTGGCAGTTCTCCTATGTCTCCTCCTGGGGCAACCTCGCGGGGGCGGCGCTCAACGCCCTGCTGTCGGTGGTCGCCCACGACCGGCTCGACGTCGAGTTCGTCTCCGAGATCGACCAGATCGAGGCCGCAGAGGCGGTCCTGGACGGGTCGGCTCCGCCCACCTGAGCGCCAGATAGAATCGGGGTCGTCATTCGGACCTCGATCTCAAGCTCAGGAGTGAAGCGCGGTGGGCATTGTCGTGCAGAAGTACGGCGGTTCCTCGGTCGCGGACGCGACCGGAATCAAGCGCGTCGCGCAACGCATCGTCAACACCCGGCGCGAGGGTCATGACGTCGTCGTCGTGGTCTCGGCGATGGGCGACACCACCGACGAGCTCCGCGACCTCGCCGAGCAGGTGACCCCGCTCCCGCCGCCGCGCGAGCTCGACATGCTGCTGACCGCCGGCGAGCGGATCTCGATGGCGTTGGTCGCCATGGCGATCGCCCAGCTCGGCCACAAGGCGCAGTCGTTCACCGGCTCTCAGGCCGGCGTGATCACCGACTCCGCCCACGGCAAGGCGAAGATCATCGACATCACGCCGGGCCGGATCGAGAACGCCATCGAGGCCGGCGCGATCGCCATCGTGGCCGGCTTCCAGGGCGTCTCGCAGGACACCAAGGACGTCACCACCATGGGCCGCGGTGCCTCCGACACCACTGCCGTGGCCCTGGCCGCGGCGCTGGGGGCCGAGGTATGCGAGATCTACAGCGACGTCGACGGCGTCTTCACCGCCGATCCCCGGATCGTCCCTGCCGCCCGCAAGCTCGAACGGGTCTCGACCGAGGTGATGCTGGAGATGGCCGCCTCGGGCGCCAAGATCCTGCACCTGCGCTGCGTCGAGTACGCCCGTCGCTACAACATGCCGGTCCACGTCCGCTCGTCGTTCTCGCAGAACGAGGGCACCTGGATCATCCCCGAACCCGCAGAGGGAGAAGCACCCATGGAGCAGGCCATCATCGCCGGAGTCGCCCACGACCGGAGCGAAGCGAAGATCACGGTGGTCGGCGTACCCGACAAGGTCGGTGAGGCCGCGCGCATCTTCGAGGCGCTGGCAGCCACCGAGGTCAACATCGACATGGTCGTGCAGAACATCTCAGCCGCGGCCACGGGCCTGACCGACATCTCCTTCACGCTGCCGCGGGCACGACGGCCAGGCCGCGATGGCGGCGCTCGCGCGGATCCGCGACGAGGTCGGCTACGACAAGCTGCTCTACGACGACCAGATCGGCAAGGTCTCGCTGATCGGTGCCGGCATGCGCTCGCACCCCGGCATCACCGCGCGCTTCTTCGCGGCGCTCGCCTCCGCCGGCGTCAACATCGAGATGATCTCCACCTCGGAGATCCGGATCTCGGTGATCGTCGACGAGGCACAGGTCGACGAGGCCGTCCGCGCCACGCACACGGCGTTCGACCTCGACGCCGAAGAGGTCGAGGCAGTCGTCTACGGAGGCACCGGCCGATGAACGGCGTACGCATCGGCATCGTCGGCGCCACCGGCCAGGTGGGCGTCGCCATGCGTCAGATCCTCGAGCAGCGCAACTTCCCGGTCGAGGAGATCCGGTTCTTCGCCTCGGCGCGCTCCGCCGGCACGGTGCTGCCGTTCGCCGGTAGGGAGATCACGGTCGAGGACGCCTCGACCGCCGACCCGAGCGGGCTGGACATCGCGCTCTTCTCCGCCGGCGCGACCACGTCGCGCGCGCTGGCGCCGGCGTTCGCAGCCGCCGGCGCGATGGTCATCGACAACTCCTCGGCGTTCCGCAAGGACCCCGCGATCCCACTGATCTGCTCCGAGGTCAACCCCGAGGCGATCGCCCTGGCGACCCAGCGGATCATCGCCAACCCCAACTGCACCACCATGGCCGCGATGCCGGTGCTCAAGCCGCTGCACGACGAGGCCGGGCTGGTGCGGCTGATCGCGTCGACGTACCAAGCAGTGTCGGGCTCCGGCGTGGCCGGCGTCGAGGAGCTGGCCTCCCAGGTGGCGGCGGCCGGCGAGAAGGCGCCCGAGCTGGCCTACGACGGCTCGGCCGTGGCGTTCCCGGAGCCGCAGAAGTACGCGCGCACCATCGCCTACAACGTGCTGCCCCTGGCCGGCGCGATCGTCGACGACGGGCTCAACGAGACCGACGAGGAGCAGAAGCTCCGCAACGAGTCGCGCAAGATCCTCGGCATCCCCGACCTGCTGGTCTCCGGCATCTGCGTGCGGGTGCCGGTCTACACGGGTCACTCGCTGGCGATCAACGCCGAGTTCGCCTCCGCGATGCCGGTCGAGCGCGCCCGCGAGCTGCTCTCGACGGCCCCCGGTGTCGAGCTGTCCGACATCCCCACGCCGCTGCAGGCGGCCGGCCAGGACCCGTCGTACGTCGGACGCCTCCGGCAGGACGAGGGCGTCCCCGGCAACCGTGGCCTCGCGCTCTTCGTCTCCAACGACAACCTCCGCAAGGGCGCCGCCCTCAACACCGTGCAGATCGCGGAGCTCATCGCCGCTCGTTGATTCACCGCTGACCCGTCAGAAATGTTTCTGACGGGTCAGCGGAAAATCAGAGGTCAGCAGGTTCCGTGGCGGGCTCGACGAAGGCAGTGGTGACCCAGTAGGCGAGCAGGTACATCGACACGGCGATGAGCGGGATGACCAGCGAGCATCCACACGCTCAGCAGGAAGTCGAGCAGGAACAGCAGGGCGATCACGGCGACCATCCCGACCGCGAGGAAGCTGGTGCTCCCGGGGTCGGGCACGTGGAAGAGGCGGAGCAGGAAGCCGCCGATGGCGATCAGGACGGCCATGATCACGAGCAGGATCGGTACGCCGTAGCCGCCACAGGTCGAGGTGCCGCGCACGGCCTCGCACGCCTGGAGAGAGCCGGCGGTCATCCCGACCATCAGCAGCCCGATCGCAACGCCGGTCAACGCCGCCGCCACCCACCCGGCCATGGTCGGAATGCTGGGTTCCGAGATCCGCGTCGGCTTGGCCGGCTTGGCCGGCTTGGGCTGCTTCGGCTGTTTGATGCGCGCCGGCCTGGTGGACCGGGGCTCGCGGCGCGCACGGCGGGGCTTGGTCGGCACGGGGTCCGGCTCGTCCTCGTCGACCTCATCCGCGAAGAGCGCCGGGGCGACCTCCTCGACCGGAAGCACGGCGGCCGGCGGCTCCGGCAGGGGTTCGGGCTCGTCTGCGGGGGGCGGTGCGGGCTCGTCCTCGAGCGGGGGCTCGAACATCCAGGTCGGATCGCTGACGGGGGCCACGTCCGAGGGGTCGTCGGTCGGGTCGTCGACGCTCTGCTGCAGGCTCCGCGTCGGCGCGCTTCTTGCGGCCGAACAGCGACGGAGGCTCGAGGCTCGGCCGCGACGGGTCCTGGTCCTCGTCGGGCATGGCCAGATCCTCTCAGACGGCAGGTCCGGGAACGGGTTAACCGGTCACCCGGTGTCACCGCGCCAGGTCGCGCAGCACCCGCTGGCTGGCCAGCTTCCCGGGCGACCCGATCACGCAACCGCCCGGGTGGGTGCCCGACCCGCACTGGTAGTAGCCCTCGATCGGCGTCGCGTACTGGCTCCAGCCGGGCGCGGGCCGGAAGAAGTACATCTGCGGCGCCAGGAACTCCCCGGCGAAGATGTTGCCCTCGGTCAGCCCGGTGCGAGCCTCGATGTCGACGGGCGTGACCACCTCGCGGTGCAGCACCAGGTCGCCGAAGCCCGGGAAGTGCGACTCGAGCACGGCCTGCGCCTTGTCGCCGAAGCTGTCGCGCTCGGTCTCCCAGTCGCTCCCCTTCAGCTCGTACGGCGCGTACTGCACGAAGCACGACATGACGTGCTTGCCCGGCGGAGCCATGTCGGGATCGACCACCGACTGGATCGCGGCGTCGATGAACGGCTGCTCGGAGTACCAGCCGTACTTCGCAGCGTCGAAGGCCCGCTCGACGTACTCGATGGTGGGACCGATGTTGAGGAAGCCGCCGTAGTGGTCGACGGTGTCCGGCAGCGCCGGGAAGACCGGCAGCCCGTCGAGGGCGAAGTTGACCTTGGCCGAGACGCCGCGGAACTTCATCCGGCGCACGTTGTCGACCAGGTCGAGCGGCAGCTCGCGAGGTTCGACCAGCTCGAGGAAGGTACGCCGCGGGTCCAGTGCGGAGACCACGACCGGTGCCCGGAACTCCGTGCCGTCCTCCAGCACGACGCCGACGGCACGACCGCCGTCGGTCAGCACCGAGCTCACCGGGGCGCCGAGCCGGATCTCGGCGCCGTTGGCCTGCGCGGCCCGAGCCAGCACCTGGGTGAACCCGCCGTTGCCGCCCTTGTGGAACGCCCACGACCCGAGGTCGCCGTCGTGCTCCCCCATCTTGTGGAAGAGCAGCACCAGGCCGGAGCCCGGTGACATCGGGCCGACCTTGGAACCGATGATCGAGGACGACGCGTGGTAGCCCTTGATCGCCTCGTGGTGGAAGTAGTCGTCGAGCCAGTCCGCGGCACTGCCGGTCAGCAGCCGGACGACATCGTGCATGGTCTTGCGATCGATGCCGCCGAGGTGGTCGACCAGCCACTTCACGTCGACGGCGTCCTCGGGGTCGCTGCCGAAGATGTTCGGAGGAGGGTTGTCGAACAGCGGGCGGATCGCCTGGCACACCCGGTCGAGATCGTGGTGGTAGCGCTCGTAGGCGTCCGCGTCGCGCGGTGAGTGCCGGCGGATCTCCTGGAGGTTCTGCGCGTGGTCGTCGCCGAAGAGCAGGTAGTCGCCGTCGCCGGTGGGGTGGAACGACGACGGCATCATCAGCGGCATGAACCCGTGCTCGACCAGGTCGAGCTCGTGGATGATCTCCGGACGCAGCAGGCTCAGGGCGTAGGAGAACGTCGTGAACGAGAAGCCGGGTCGTCAGCTCCTCGGTGATCGCGGCGCCGCCGACCATCGCGTTCTTCTCCAGCACCAGCGTGCGCAGTCCGGCCTTGCCGAGGTACGCCGCGTGGGTCAGGCCGTTGTGGCCGCCACCTACGACGATCGCGTCGTAGTCGTGCGAGCTGCTCATGCCCGTTTCCTCATTCCTTTTTCCTGGGAGGATCGAAGAACGGCATCGAGGTCGTAGTGACCCGGACCGTCGTGTTGTGGTGGGCGATGGCGAGCTCGAGCCGCAGATCGGTGCCGGCCTCCGCCAGGTCGGGACGCACCCGCGCGATCCCGATGTGCCGTTGCCGCATCGGTGAGTAGACGAAGCTCGTGCAGTAGCCGACCTCGGCCCGGTCGTCGTCGAGCACCATGGAGTCGTAGGGCAGCGGGTGCTCGGACTTCGGCGGGAACAGGTCGGCCGCGCGGTGGATCTGGTCCCAGTCGGCCGGATCGACGACGATGCCGGTGGTCGCCCACCGCGACGTGCCTTCGACGAGCTCACGGCGGATCGCCTCGGAGCCGACGAACCGGCGGGACCCGTCGCGGACACCGCGCAGCATCCACCCGAAGCCGAGCTCCTTGGGGGTGACGCAGTCGGCATCGCTGAGTGCGAGCCGGGCGTCGTGCCACTCGATGTCGATGAGCGGGAGGCCCGCCTCGATGCGCAAGGTCATCAGCGCTTCCTCCCCGAAGGGGCGGATGCTGTGTGGCCGACCCGCTGCGAGCACGGCGTCGAGCACGTCGACGGCGCTGTCGGCTGCGACCGTGATCTCGAAGCCGAGGTCGCCGGTGTAGCCGGTGCGCGACAGGGTGACCGCGGTGTCGGCGACCTTGGCCGGCACGTGGTCGAAGTACGTCAGCGACTCGGCCTCGGGCATGAGCGACGCGAGCACGGCGCGCGATCGCGGACCCTGCACCGCGCAGCATCCCGTAGTCGCCGGTCACGTCCTCGAGCTCCACCCGCAGCCCGGACCCCAGCTCCTGGAACCAGGAGAGCGCCGGCCGGCCGGCGGTCAGCAGGAACTCGTCGGCGGAGTGCCGGAACACCACGCCGTCGTGCATCACGAAGCCGCGGTCGTCGCACCAGGCGGTGTACTGCGCCTGGCCCGGGCGGCAGGTCCGGATGTCGCGAACCAACGCTCCCGACAGCAGCAGCTCGGCGTCGGGACCGGTCACGCGGTACTTGTACAGCGGCGAGGTGTCGAAGACACCGACGGCGTTGCGCACCGCGAAGTACTCGTGCTTCGGAGCATTGGTGTAGCGCAGCGCCGACAGCTGCCCCTGCCAGTGCGTGTAGAGCCCCTGCGTGTTGAGCTCGCTGAGGCGGGGGTGGAACGGCGTGGTCGTGATCATCGCTTGCCTACGTTAGTCGCTACTGACCTGAGAGTCAGGCGTGGTCGCGAGCCGTGCTTTCCGACGCGGCGGCTGCGCCTGACCCAGGAGCGCGGACCTCAGCATCGAGGCGATCCAGGATCCAGGCGTAGATCTCCGCCTCGTAGCCGAGGTGCGCGAACCGGCCTGCCGGGCCGACGTGGGCGCCGGCGCCGGTCTCCACGCGGAACAGGCACCGCGGCGACCAGGCGGGGTCGGTCTCGCGCAGGCGCGCCACCCACTTGGCCGGTTCGAACACCATCACCCGCGGGTCGTGCATAGCACCGGTGACGAGCAGGTCCGGCCGAGGACCGGTCGGCGGGTGTTCGTACGGCGAGTAGGCGAGCAGCCAGTCGAACTCCTCGCGCCGGCGCGGGTCGCCCCACTCGTCCCACTCCGTCACCGTCAACGGGATCGACGCGTCGAACATCGTGGTCACCACGTCGACGAACGGCACCTCGGCCACGACCGCTCGCCAGCGGTCCGGCCGCTGGCTGAAGACCGCTCCCTGCAGCAGCCCGCCGGCGCTCAGGCCGCGGCTGGCGAGCCGATCGCCGTCCACGACCCCAGCACCAGCCAGCCCGTCGGCGACCGCTGCGTAGTCGCCGAACGTGTGCTGCTTGTGCTCGAGCCTCCCGTCCAGCCACCAGCGCCGGCCGCCTTCACCGCCGCCGCGCACGTGCGCGTGCACGTAGACCACGCCGCGGTCCAGCAGCGACGGGATCGCCGGGTCCCACTCCTGGTCCGGGTAGACGGACTCGTAGGCGCCGTAGCCGTAGAGCAGGGCGGGCGCGGTGCCGTCGAGCGGCGTGTCGCGGTGCCGCACCAGCGTCACCGGCACGGCGGTCCCGTCAGGAGCGGGCACGGTCCGGCTCTCACAGAGGTACGCCGACGGGTCATGGCCGGGAGCCTCGCGCCGGAGTCGCTCCGTGCGCTCGCCGGTGCGGAGGTCGACGTCCGACCAGACCGGCGGCTGGATGTAGGACTGGTCCTCGACGGTCACCGCGGCGGCGGCGAAGTCGGTGTTGGTGCCGATCACCACCGAGCCGCAGTCGTACGCCGGCGCGATCACGAGACCCTCGGAGGCGAGCGCGTCCAGCGGCACCACCCGCAGCCGGTGCTGGGTCTGCGAGCGGAAGCTGAGCACGGCGTGGCCGGCGAAGGCGTCCACCCGCTCGAGCCGCTCGTCGGGTCGCTCGGGCCGCACCGGCGACCAGGACGTGTGGTCCTGGTCGGCCTCGCGAGGCACCGGGCACCGGGCCAGCCGGAACTCGCGTGGCGTCGTCGTTGGTGACCACCAGCAACGTGTCGCTGCCGTCGCCGAGCACCGCGTGCTCGGCGTGGTACTCGATGCCGGTCCGCCGGCCACCCACCGATCGTGGCGGCGAGGTCGGGGCGGCGGCGTCGACCACCCACACCTCGCGGGTGTCGCGGCTCTCCGCCCAGATCACCACGAACCCCCCGCTGCGGGTCAGCCGCACGCACAGCTCGAAGCGCTCGTCGGGCTCCTCGAGCACGAGCACGTCGTCGGTCACCGGGGTGCCGATCGCGTGCCGCCATCACCTGGAACGGGCGGTAGGCCTCGTCGTGCACCGTGTAGAAGAAGTGGTCCGAACCCGTGCTCCAGGCGCCGCCGTAGTAGCTGCGCGGCACCAGGTCCGGCAGGTCCTGGCCGGTCTCGAGGTCGCGGAACCGCAGCTCGTAGACCTCGTCGCCCGTGCGATCGACCGAGTAGGCCAGCAGCCTCTGGTCGGGGCTGACCAGCGACAGGCCGAGCTCGACATAGCCCGATTCGTCGACCAGATCGTTGAGGTCGAGGAGCACCTGGGTTGTTGCCGGTTCGTTGAAATCGCGTATCAACTGCGCGTACTCCCTTCCCGCGGGGAGTGACGTGTAGTAGGAACAGCCCTGGAGTTGCCAACTGACTGTCCGATCAGTAGTGGGCACTCTGCCCACCATCTCGGACCGCAGGGTGTCGACGAGGGAGCTCAGATGACCGGTAGCAGTGTCGTACCAGAGTCGCTCGGCCTCGAGGTGAGTGCGCAGCTCGACGGAGTCGACCCGGCGCATCCAGTGGTAGGGGTCGGGGCGCACCACGCCGTGCTCGGTGTGCTCGTGCGGTTCGCGCGGCGCCTGCGGCGGGGTGGGCATCACAGAGGGCACCGTAGCCCGCTCGCGGCCCGAGCGGCAGCGACTGTCGGCAGTGGCCGTGGGCCTCGGACTCGCCTCCGTGGGGCCGCTCTCGGTGCAGTCCGCGGACGCCGCCGCCGACGAGCCGGTGACCTTCACCGTCGCGTTCCTGGACGAGGTCGACTCGTTCAACCCGTTCAACGGCTACCAGGCCTCGTCGTACGAAGCCTGGGCGCTGATGTACGACTACATGGTCGGCTACTCGATGGAGGACATGTCGCCGGCGCCGGCTCTGGCGACGTCGTGGGACACCACTGACGACGGCCTCACCTGGACCTTCGACATCCGGGAAGGCGTCGAGTGGTCCGACGGTGAGCCGCTGACCGCGGCGGACATCGCCTTCACCTACAGCCGGATCCTCGACGGCGGTCCGGAGGCCGGCAACTGGGGCACCTACCTGACCTCGGTGAAGACCGCCACGGCTCCCGACGACACGACCGTGGTGCTCGAGCTGGAGCGGCCGAACGCAGTGCTGCCGCTCCTGCCGATCCCGATCCTGCCCGAGCACATCTGGTCCGACGTCGCCCAGAACGAGGTGAAGTCCTACCGCAACGAACCCACGGACGGGCAGCCCGTGGTCGGCTCCGGCCGGTTCCGCCTCGTCGAGGGCACGGCCGGCGGGCCGACGTACGTCTTCGAGGCCAACCCCGACTACTGGGACGGTGCCCCGCACGTCGACCGGGTGGCGATCCGGGTCTTCAAGAGCGAGGACCCCGCCATCCAGGCGCTGATCAAGGGCGAGGTCGACTTCGTCGACGACATCACCCCCATCCAGGTCGAGGCGCTCCAGGGCCGCGAGGGCATCCACGCCCAGAACGGCATCTCGCCGTACTTCGAGGAGATCGCCTTCAACGCGGGCGCGGTCGATCCCGAGACGCGGCGAGCCGCTCGGCGACGGCAACCCGGCGCTGCAGGACCCGGCGTTCCGGCACGCGCTCGGCTACGCGCTGGACATCGACCGGCTGGTCGAGAGCGCCTACCAGGGCGCCGCGGTCGCCCGGGGACTCGTTCATCCCGACGGCGTACTCCTCGTTCCGGTGGGAGCCGCCCGAGGACGAGGCGTTCACGTTCGACCTCGAGAAGGCCGGCGAGCTGCTGGACGAGGCCGGCTACGAGGTCGGCGTCCGACGGGCTGCGCACGATGCCCGACGGCAGCCCGATCGGCACCCTCCGGCTGTTCGCCCGCGCCGAGGAGGAGCGGTCCGCGACCATCATGGAGTTCTTCCAGGAGTGGCTCGGCGAGATCGGCATCGAGGCCGAGGTGAGCGTGATGGAGAGCAACCAGCTCACCGACGTGGTCCTCGAGGGCGACTTCGACGCGTTCCACTGGGGCTGGTACGTCGAGCCCGACCCGGACTCGATCCTCTCGGTCTTCCTCTGCGACGCCCGGGGCGGGTCCTCCGACTCGTGGTACTGCAACCCCGAGTTCGACGAGCTCTACCAGAGCCAGAACGCCGAGGTCGACGACGCGAAGCGGATCGAGACGATCAAGCAGATGCAGGAGATCGTCTTCCGCGACTCGCCCTACCTCGTCACGGCGTACACGAAGTACGGCCAGGCGCTCCGCACGGACCGGTTCGCGTGCTTCCAGCCGCAGCCGGATCCCGGTGGGGTGCTGCTGGTGCAGTACGGCGCGTTCAACTACTCGCTGCTCCGGCCGGCCGACGAGGCCGGCGACTGCGACGGCATCGAGTCCGCCGTCGGCGCCTCCTCGTCGTCCTCGGGCGGTGACGACGACGGCGGCAGCAGTGCGGTGCTGATCGGTGGCGGCGTGCTGGTCGCGCTGCTGGTGGTCGGCGGCGGCGTGGTCGCGATGCGCCGGCGTTCTACGGCGGCCGATCGAGAGTGACCAGCCTCGCCGCAGCGCGTCCGGCACCGAGGCCAGCAGCCGAGCCCCGGTCCGCCGGCGGAGCTACGGCCGCTACGTCCTCGGCAAGGTGCTGGGCGCGGCGGCCAGCCTGGGCTTCGTGCTGGTCGTCAACTTCTTCCTGTTCCGGGTGCTGCCCGGTGACCCGGCCCGGAGCCTGACCCGGGGCCGCGGTGGTCTCGAAGGAGCAGCTCGACGCGTTCCGCGAGCAGTACGGGCTCGACCAACCGCTGCCCCAGCAGTTCCTGACCTACCTGAAGAACACCGCCCAGGGCGACCTGGGCGTGTCCATCCGCTACAACGTGCCGGTCTCGGAGCTGATCGTCGACCGGATGTGGCCGACCATCGCGCTGGTCGGGCTCTCGACGATCCTGGCGACGGTGATCGGCGTCTACCTCGGCATGGTGAGCGCCTGGCGGCGTGGTGGCGGCTTCGACAAGTTCTCGACCGGCACCACCCTCACCCTCTACTCGATGCCGGAGTGGTGGCTGGGCCTCCTGCTCATCGCCGCGCTGTCGGTCGGCGTCGGCCCCCTGCCCGGCATCTTCCCGACCGGGGGGCTGAACTCCATCGACGCCGATCCGGGATCACTCAGCGGACTCCTCGACGCGGCCTGGCACCTGACCCTGCCCGTGCTCACGCTGACCCTCGCCTATCTCGCGGAGTACGCGCTGATCATGAGGTCGTCGCTCCTCGACGAGCTGGGCGAGGACTACCTGGTCACGGCCCGCGCCAAGGGCCTGCGCGACATCGAGGTACGCCGGCGTCACGCCGTACCGAACGCGCTGCTGCCGACCACCACCCTGGCCGCGATCAACATCGGGTTCGTGGTCTCGGGAGCCATCACCATCGAGACGATCTTCTCCATCCCCGGCCTGGGGCTGCTCTCCTACGAGGCGCTCTCGATCCCCGACTTCGACGTGCTGCAGGGCACGTTCCTGCTGGCCTCGGGTGCCGTGATCGGCGCGAACCTCTTCGCCAACCTGATCTACGGCATCCTCGACCCGCGGGTCCGCACATGAGCACCACGACCCCTCTCTCCGCCCGCCAGATCGCCCGCCGCCGGCGGGCGGCCGCCTGGCGCCGCAACTGGAAGCTGTTCCGCGGACACCGCGCCGGCCTGGTCGGGCTGCTCATCCTCGGCACGTTCGTGGTGGTCGCGCTGGGGGCACCGCTGCTGGCCGACGCCGACGGCCTCAAGGTGACCAAGGCGACCGGCGGCGTGCTCGAGAGCCCGTCGGGTGAGTACTGGCTCGGCACCGACAACAACGGTCGCTCGGTGCTGACGATGCTGATCTGGGGCACCCGCATCTCGTTGCTCGTCGGCCTGCTCGCGACCGCGATCTCGATGCTCATCGGCACCGTCATCGGCCTGGTCTCGGGTTTCTTCGAGGGCTGGACCGGGCGGGTGCTCTACCGCCTCACCGAGTGGTTCCTGGTGATCCCGTTCCTGCCGCTCGCGATCATCCTCGCGGTGGTGCTCGGCCGCTCGCTGCTCAACATCGCCATCGTCATCGGCGTCACCAGCTGGCCGGCCACCGCACTGCTGATCCGCAGCCAGACCCTGACCATCAAGGAGCGGCCCTACCTCGAGCGGGCCCGGGTGCTCGGCGCCGGCCGCTGGCACCAGATGACCCGCCACGTGCTGCCGAACGTGATGCCGATGGTGTTTGCGCACACGACGCTGACGGTCGCGGTGGCGATCCTCTCGGAGACGACGCTGAGCTTCCTGGGGCTGGGTGACCCGACCCGGGTCTCCTGGGGCTCGATGCTGGAAGCCGCCTTCGGGGTCGGCGCCATGACGACGGGGGCGTGGTGGTTCATCGTGCCCCCAGGCGTTTGTGTCGTGCTGGTGGTGCTGTCCTTCACGCTGATCGGGCAGGCGCTGGAAGAGGTCTTGAACCCACGGCTGCGGAGGCGGTGATGGTCGATCTGCTCGAGCTGCGCGGCCTGTCCGTGTCGTACCAGACTTCCGAGGGCCGGCTACCGGCGCTCCGCGGCGTCGACCTGGTGGTCCGCGCGGGCGAGGTGGTCGGGATCGCCGGCGAGTCCGGATGCGGGAAGTCGACGCTCGCGAGCACGGTGCTGCGGCTGCAGCCGAAGGACGCCGTGGTCGAGGGTGAGGTGCTGGTCTCCGGCCGCGACGTACAGAAGATGGGGTGGGGTGACCTGCGGGCGCTCCGCTGGGCCGAGGCGTCGATCATCTTCCAGGGAGCCCTCCACGCGCTGAATCCCGTGCGCCGGATCGAGACCCAGATCGCCGAGCCCATCCGTCTGCACGAGCCCGGCCTCTCCGCCGACGGAGGTGGCCCGCCGGGTCGGTGAGCTGCTCGAGCAGGTGGGACTGCCGGCGGCTCGGGTCACGGGTCTATCCCCACCAGCTGTCGGGCGGCCAGCGGCAGCGCGTGATGATCGCGATGGCCCTGGCGTGCCGGCCGCAGCTGATCATCGCCGACGAGCCGACCACTGCCCTGGACGTGATGGTGCAGGCCCAGATCCTCGACCTGATCTCGGGCCTGGTGAAGGACCTCGGCGTCGGGTTGCTGATCATCAGCCACGACCTCTCGGTGCTGGCCGACGTCTGCGACCGCGTCGCCGTGATGTACGCCGGCCGCGTGGTCGAGTGCGGGTCGGCGGACCAGCTGTTCCGGACCCCGACCCATCCCTACGCGCAGGCGCTGTCGCGGTCCTTCCCGAGGGTGGGCGATGCGGCGGCCAGGTATGCGCCGGCCGGCCTGGCGGGCGACCCGCCCGACCCGCACGACCTGCCAAGAGGATGCTCGTTCGCGCCGAGGTGTCCGCGGGTGATCGACGCGTGCGTCGACGAGGAGCCACCGTTGCTGGAGGTCGGCGGCCGGCTGGCTGCGTGCATCCGGATCGGAGAGGCATGAGCACCTCGATGGATGGCGTGCCACTGCTCGAGGCCGCGGGGGTCGGGGTGGAGTTCACCACTCGGGCCGGCGCCATCGCCACGGCGCTCGACGGGGTCGACGTCTCGGTCCGGGCGGGCGAGATCCTCGCGCTGGTGGGTGAGTCCGGCTCGGGCAAGACGACCCTGGCCCGGACCCTGGTCGGGCTGGAGCGGCCGACCACGGGCGAGGTGCGGTTCGAGGGTGAGCCCCTGAGCTACTCGGGCCGGGCGCTGCGGCGGCTTCGCGGCGAGGTGCAGATGGTGCTCCAGGACGCGGCCGGCGCGCTGAACCCGCGGCAGACCGTCTACGAGTCCGTTGCCGAGGGCATCCGGCTGCATCGACGGGTGGCGGGTGACCCCGAGGGCCGCAACGAGGCGGAGCTGGTGGCCGCGGCGCTCGCCGAGGCGGGCCTGCGCCCTCCCGAGCGGATCTTCCTGCGCTACCCGCACGAGCTGTCGGGTGGGCAGAAGCAGCGGGTGCTGATCGCCGGCGCTCTGGCCCTGCGGCCGCGGCTGCTGGTCGCCGACGAGCCGGTCTCGTCGCTCGACGCCTCGATCCGCGGGGAGATCCTGGCCCTGCTCCTCGGACTGCGCGACTCGCTCGGGCTCGGGATCGTCGTGGTCACCCACGACCTCGGCCTGGCCTGGAACATCGCCGACCGGATCGCCGTGATGTACCTCGGCCGGGTCGTCGAGTGCGGCACGACCGAGGAGGTCCTCGAGTCGCCTCGCCATCCCTACACCCGGGCCCTGCTGTCGGTGGTCCCCGAGATCGAGCGGCTCGAGCCCGTCGTGCTCAAGGGCGAGGTGCCGGACCCGACCAGGATCCCGGGCGGCTGCCGCTTCCACCCGCGCTGCCCGGCGTACGCCGATGGCACGGCAGCTGCCGCCGGGGTCGCCGACGGCTGCCGGACGACACCACTGCCGGTGCTGGCCGCCACCGGTGACCATCGCGTGGCCTGCCATCTGGTGGCGAGTCAGGAGTCGTGAGACGATCTCACTACTGACTGACGGATCAGTAAGGAGGCACGCGATGCAGGAGGCGCTCCCGCGGGAGATGTACGTCGACGAGGCCACCTGGCGCGTCGAGCGGGACGCCGTGCTGTTCGGCGAGTGGTTCTGCGTCGGCCGCCTCGATGCACTCGGACTGGCCGACGCCCAGCGGGTCGCGGTGCTCGACGTCGCAGGCGAGTCGGTGCTGGTCACCAGCGACGAGCAGGGCGACCTGCATGCGGCGTACAACGTCTGCCGCCACCGGGGCAGCCAGCTCCTGCCGGCGGGTTCGGCCTGCGGGGCGGCGGCCCTGCGCTGCCCGTACCACTCCTGGACCTACGGCCTCGACGGCCGCCTGCTGAAGGCGCCGCACGCGGACGTCGACGACACCTCGCAGTTCGCGCTCCACCCGGTCGGGGTCGAGACCTGGGACGGGTTCGTCTTCGTGCACCTGTCGCCGGAGCGGGCCCAACCGCTGGCGGAGTCGGTCGCCCACGCAGCCGGCACGCTCGCCAACTACGGCCTGGCGGACCTGGTCGTGGGCGCGACCTTCACCTACGACGTCGCGGCCAACTACAAGGTGATCCTCGAGAACTACAACGAGTGCTACCACTGCGGCCCGGTGCATCCCGAGCTCTCGCGGCTGGTGCCGTCGTTCGCCGGTGGTGGGAGCGACCTGGACTGGGAGAAGGGCATCCCGCACCGCGAGGGGGCGTGGACGTTCACGACCACGGGCACGACCGCCCGCGCCCCGCTGCCGGGGCTGGACGCCGACGAGCGCACCCGGCACAAGGGCGATCTCGTCTACCCCAACCTGATGGTCTCCGCATCGGCCGACCACGTCGCCGCCTTCGTGCTCCTGCCGCACGGGCCCGACCGCACCACCGTCGCCTGTTCGCTGCTCTTCGCCGCCGACGCCGCCGCGTCCGCCGACTTCGACCCGAGCGACGCCGGCGAGCTGTGGGACCTCGTCAACCAGCAGGACTGGGCGGTCTGCGAGTCCGTGCAGCGTGGCATGTCGTCGCGCAGCTATCGGCACGGCTGGTTCGCGCCGATGGAGGACGACAGCCTCGACATCCGGCGCTGGCTGCTGCCGACGGCTGGGCCGCTGTGAGGAGCCTCATGAGCACGCAGGTCGACTACGTCGTCGCCGGGCTGGGGGCGCTCGGCTCCGCGACCGCCTACGAGCTGGCCGGCCGCGGCCACAGCGTCGTGGGGCTGGAGCGGTTCGAGCTCGGTCACGACCAACGGCGCCAGCCACGACACGAGCCGGATCCTGCGGCACAGCTACCACACGCCGGCGTACGTGCGCCTGACCCAGGACGCCTACGCCGACTGGGCCCGGCTGGAGCTCGCGAGCGGCCGCAGCCTGGTCACGAAGGTGGGCGGCCTGGACCTGTTCCCGCCGGGGGCGGCGATCCCGCCGATCGACTACGTCGACTCGCTGGCCGAGGTCGGCATCGAGCACGAGGTGCTCGACGCGGCTGCGGTGGCGGCGCGGTGGCCGCAGTTCGACCTGGCGAGCGACGTGATGGCGCTCTACCAGCGCGACGCCGCCATCGTGCCGGCCGCGCTCGGCACCAGGACCATGCAGGAGCAGGCGACCACGCTCGGCGCCGACCTCCGGCCGCGCAGCCCGGTGACCGGCGTACACGACCTGGGAGAGCGCGGGCTCGAGGTGGAGACCGCGACGGGGACGATCCGCTGCCGGGGGCTCGTGGTCTGCGCGGACGCCTGGGTCAACGACGTCGTCGGACACCTCGGCGTGCGGGTGCCGGTCGAGGTCACGCTCGAGCAGGTCACCTACTTCCAGCCGGGGGAGCCGGCGCGGTTCGCGCCGGAGCGGATGCCGCTGTGGATCTGGATGGACGACCCGTCCTACTACGGCTTCCCCAGCTACGGGGAGGCGACGGTCAAGGCCGCGCAGGACTGCGGCGGACCGGTCATCGACCCCGACGGGCGTACGTCGGAGCGCGACCCGGCCATGGAGCAGCGCCTCGCCGCGTTCGTCGGCGACCTGCTGCCGGGCAGTCGGCGAGCCGGTGCGTTCGTCGCGCTGCCAGTACACGCTGACTCCCGACCGCGACTTCGTGATCGCGCCGGTGCCGGGGCACGAGTCCGTCGTGGTGGGTCTCGGCGCCGCTCACGGTTTCAAGTTCGCCCCGACGTTCGGCCGGCTGCTCGCCGACCTGGTCGTCGACGGCGGCACCGCCACCGACCTCACCGACTACCGGTTGGACCGCCCGGCCCTGACCGATCCCGCCTACGCCGCCCACTGGTTGGTGTGACGTGTCACGACAGCGCTTCTTGGTCGATCCCCAGCTCACGGGCGACGGTCTCCGCTACCCAGCCGCGCAGCTGCTCGCGGGTGATGGTGCGGTAGACCAGCGCGGCCACGCAGAGCCCGTCGATCAGCGCCGAGACGCGGGCCACGGTGGCTTGCGGGTCCTCGCACGTGAACGAACCGTCCGCGACGCCCTCGTCGATCATCGCGAGCAGCACCTCACACCAGCGCAGCTCCATTCGCCGGAGCACCTTGCGGATCCCGGGCTCCCGCTGGGCCAGTGCCCAGGCGTCGATCCAGATCCGCCACCCCTTGGCCGGGCCCGTCGGCCCGTAGGACCGCAGCGCGCGGCGGAGCTTGTCGACCGGGTCGGTGCCCGCGGCGGTGGCCTTGTCGAGGCGGGCCAGGTCGCGCTCGACGGCGTACGCGAACGCCTCGGCGACCAGCGCGTCCTTGGTGCCGAAGTGGTAGAAGATCAGCGCCGTGCTGACGTTCAGCGCCTTCGCCACGTCGGTGACTCGGGTGGCCTCGAGGCCGAGCCGGTCGACCGTCTCGGTGGTCGACTCGAGGATCTCGTCGCGCCGCAGCTCGACGCTGCGCCGGCTCCTTGTCACCTTCCGCCCCCGCTCATGGCTCGCAGCATAGGACGTACGACGAAGGAGGCACCGTGACCGCGGATCCGATGGAGATCGTCCGGCAGGCGGCGCCGGCCGACGGCGAGCCCGTCCTGATGATGCCGGCCGAGGCCTACACCTCGCCCGAGGTGCTGGCGTGGGAGCGACGCCACCTGTTCGCGGGCAGCTGGACCTGCCTGGGCCGGGTGGCCGACCTGTTCCCCGAGGGCGATCGACCGGTGCGCCAGCGGGCCGTGATGGTCGGCGATGTGCAGTGCTTGGTGGTGCGCGACGGCGACGCCGTGCGGATGTACGCGAACACCTGTCGCCACCGCGGCCACGAGCTGTTGCCCGATGGGGCAACCTCGGACCGGCGCAAGGTCGTGTGTCCCTACCACGCCTGGACCTACGACCTCGCGGGTCAGCTGGTCGGCGCCAAGGGCTTCCGGGAGGACGAGTCGTTCGACTTCGCCGAGCACGGCCTCGCGGAGCTGTCGGTGCAGGTGTGGGAAGGCTGGGTGTTCGGTCACGCGCTGCATCCGGCCGGGTCGCCTGAAGTGCCGTCGTTCGAGGAGCACCTCGGTGCCTTCGAGAAGGTGCTGGCGCCGTACGCGGCAGGGCAGCTCGTGGTGGGCAACCGCCACACCTACGAGGTCGCGGCCAACTGGAAGGTGATCTCCGAGAACTACCACGAGTGCTACCACTGCCCGCTGATCCACCCGGAGCTGTGCCAGGTCAGCCCGCCGACCTCGGGTGACAACTACGACCTGCCGGGCGGGTGGGTCGGCGGCTCGATGGAGCTGCGGGACGGGATGCGCACCATGTCGCTGACCGGCGAGCTGGCCGCGACGCCGATCCCCGGCGCGCCACCGACGGCGGTGGAGTACGTGCACCTGCTGCCCAACCTGCTCGTCTCCGCGCACCCCGACTACGTGATGACCCACCGGATGGTGCCGCTCACCCCCGACCGGACCTGGGTGGAGTGCTCCTGGCTGGTGGTGCCCGGTGCCGACGGCTCGGCCCCGGACGCGGCTGCGGCCGTGGAGTTCTGGGACCTCACCAACAAGCAGGACTGGGCGGCGTGCGAGTCGGTGCAGCGCGGCCTCGCCAGTCCGCACTTCGCGCCGGGCCCGTTCGCGCCCAACGAGGACGCCGTGTCGAGGCTGGTGTCGATGATCGGCCGGGCCTACCGTCACCGGACGACTGGTGCCCGTAGATGGTCGCCCGGTGGGGTCGCGGGGTCCTGGTCGCCGCTCTGGTCGGCGTCGGGCTGGCCGTCGTCGGGCTCCGCCCGTGGCGGCCGCGCCCGAGAGGGTGCCGGTGGGGAGCCTGACCCTGAAGCCCTGCAAGATCGTCAAGCGGGCGCTGTGCGGGAGCATCCTGCGGCAGTGGGAGCCGGGCAACCCGTCGGCCGGCACCGTGCGGGTCGGCTTCGCGTTCGTGCCGGCCCGGCAGCAGCCGGCCGTCGACACGCTGGTGCCGCACGAAGGTGGCCCGGGCTACAGCACCACCGGCACCGGTGCCTCCTACGCCGCGATGTACGGGCCGCTGCTGGAGCGGCGCAACCTGCTGCTCGTCGACCAGCGCGGCACCGGCCTCTCGGAGCCGCTGCTCTGCCCCGACCTCCAGAACCTGGTGCTGCCCTACAACATCGCCGCGGGCCGCTGCGGTCGCTCGCTCGGCGACCGCGCCGACGACTACGGCTCCGAGCGCTCGGCCGACGACCTCGCCGCCGTGATCGCCAAGCTCGGGCTGCCGTCGGTCGCTCTCTACGGCGACTCCTACGGCACCTTCTTCGCGCAGACCTTCGCCGGCCGCCATCCGGGGCTGGTGAGCAGCATCGTGCTCGACGGCACGTATCCGACGTACGGCGAGACGGGTTGGTATCCGACCCAGTCGCCCGCGATGCGGGCCGCCTTCACCAAGGTCTGCCGACGGTCTGCCGAGTGCCGGTCGGCCGGGCAGGGGTTCCTGCCGACGCTGCGCGCAGTGCTCGCCCAGGTGCGCGAGCGCCCCTGGCAGGGCACGGCGTACGACGCAGAAGGCACGCGCACCGCGGTGCGCGTCGACGGTGCCGCCCTGACCAGCGTCGCGTTCGGCGCGACGTACGCGCCGGCGTTCTACCGCGAGCTCACCGCCTCTCTTCGCTCCGCGCTGCGGGGTGATCGGGCGCCGCTGATGCGCCTGGTCGCTGAGTCGGTCGGCGGGAGCTCGGACGCCGGCCCGGCCCGCGACTACAGCGAGGGGCTCGACGCGGCCGTCGCCTGCCAGGACTACCCGCAGCTCTACGACATGACGGCGCCGCCTGGTGCCGCCCGCGAGCGTCAGCTCGAGCGGGCGATCGCGAGGCGGACCGAGGCCGAGCCCGACACCTACGGCCCGTTCACGGTCCGCGAGTACGCCGACTCCGACTGGCAGATGCTCGACTGGTGCACCCGCTGGCCGGTGGCGTCCGCCGCCAACCCGGCCGGGCCGATCCGGCCGATCGCCGGCTACCCGGACGTGCCGGTGCTGGTGCTCAGCGGCGAGCTCGACTCGATCACGACTGCGGCCGAGGGCGAGCTGGTGAGGAACCAGTTCCCGAACGCCCGCCACATCGTGGTGCGCAACAGCTTCCACGTCACGGCCCTATGCGACCGCGACGACTGCGCGGAGCGCATCCTGCGGGCCTTCGTGAGCTCGCCCGGCTCGGAGAGATCGGTCGCCGGCTGTGCGGAGGACGTCGAGCCCGTGCGGGCGCTGGGCATCGTGCCGCGCACGCTCGGCGACGTCAGCGGTGTCGGGATCCGGCGCGCCGGTCCTGCCGCAGCGCTGACCGTCGAGGATGTCGTCGACCGCTGGTGGAACAACTACTCCGGCGCGGGTGTCGGGCTGCGCGGCGGCACCTTCAGCTACACCGGCAGCGACGTGGTGAAGCTGCGGCTCGATCGCTACCGGCTGCTGCAGGGTCTGGCCGTCTCCGGCCTGCGCCACCTGGGACCGCGACCGCGCAGCGGATGCGCGTCGACCTGACGCTCGGCGGTGTCATGAGCGGGCACCTGCAGGGCGGCTGGGACACCCGTGCGCTGGGCGCGAAGGCGGTGCTCAAGGGCGTCGTCGAAGGCCAGCGCGTTCGCCTGACCTTCCCGGCCCCCTGACGCCCCGTTGGTGGTCGTCGAGACCTCGTATCGGTAGGTGGTCTCGACATCGGTCGGCGCCGGGGTGTCCGTCGTTGGTCGAGCAGCGAGCGCCAGCGAGCGTCGTCGAGACCCCGTAATCGGTAGGTGGTCTCGACATCGGTCGGCGCCGGGGCGCCTCCCTGCTCGACCAACGGAGTGCCGGTGGGGGTCTCGACATCGGTCGGCGCCGGGGTGTCCGTCGTTGGTCGAGCAGCGAGCGCCAGCGAGCGTCGTCGAGACCGCCGTGACCGGTAGGTGGTCTCGACATCGGTCGGCGCCGGGGTGTCCGTCGTTGGTCGAGCAGCGAGCGCCAGCGAGCGTCGTCGAGACCCCGTAATCGGTAGGTGGTCTCGACAACGGTCGGCGCCGGGGTGTCCGTCGTTGGTCGAGCAGCGAGCGCCAGCGAGCGTCGTCGAGACCCCGTAATCGGTAGGTGGTCTCGACATCGGTCGGCGCCGGGGGCGCCTCCCTGCTCGACCAACGGAGTTGACCGGTGGGGGTCTCGACAACGGTCGGCGCCGGGGTGTCCGTCGTTGGTCGAGCAGCGAGCGCCAGCGAGCGTCGTCGAGACCCCGTAATCGGTAGGTGGTCTCGACATCGGTCGGCGCCGGGGGCGCCTCCCTGCTCGACCAACGGAGTTGACCGGTAGGTGGTCTCGACAACGGTCGGCGCCGGGGCGCCTCCCTGCTCGACGCTACGGCGAGCTCGTGAGCTCGTCGTCGGTGGTCTCGACAACGGTCGGCGCCGGGGCGTCCGTCGTTGGTCGAGCGCGAGCGCTAGCGAATCGCGTCAGACGGCCTTCGATCAACGCGATCCGCTTGGCCCTGCTCCAGTTCTGGATCTGCTTCTCGTAGGCGAAAGCGTCGTCCACCCGGTTGAGCTCCGCTGCCCAGACCAGGCGCACCGGACGCCGGCGACGCGGCCTGGTGTAGCTCGCCCCTTCGCCCAGGTTGTGCTGGCTCACTCTCAGCTCGAGGTCGACCGTGCTGCCGACGTAGAAGCTGCCGTCCGCACACTCGATGATGTAGGTCCATGCCATTCCGCTGGTGTTCCCGGCCGCGGGTGGTCGAACCCACCGAGCCGACGCCTGTGGATGGCCGCAGTGCCGTAGGTCTCGGCAACGTCGGCGCCGCCCTGCTTGTTGGTCGAGCAGCGAGCGCCAGCGAGCGTCGTCGAGACCTCGTGACCGGTAGGTGGTCTCGACATCGGTCGGCGCCGGGGGCGCCTCCCTGCTCGACCAACGGCGGCTGCAGGCGACCTCGGTCGGCGCCGGGGGCGCCTCCCTGCTCGACCTGCGAACTCAGCGGGGGATGTGCTCGGACCACTCTCGGTGCGAGACCTGCTCATCGCCGTCGTACGCCGTCACGTCGATCGTGACGTCGTAGCCCTCGGCTCGCACGTCGATCCGGAACCCAGACTCCACGCGCACGTCGATGCCGGGCCAGGTGAGGCGGTAGGTGCAGGTGGCGGTGGCGTGCTGGGCGAACGTCACGTTGTCGACCACCACCTCACCTGCGTACTGCTCGGAGGCGGTGCCGTCGTGGGGTACGTCGTAGGTCGAGCCGTGCACGACCGAGCAGGTGGTGGTCTGGCGCAGCACGTCCCGAATGGTGGTCCAGGAGACGCCGTCCGGCTCCTCCGAGGAGGTCTCCGCGCCCGCCGTGAAGCTCGGCTCCCACGGCGTGCCGGCGTAGAGGGGGAGGTCGATCGATCCGCCGTGCACGGTCAGGGTGACCGGCGCCGGGGGCGCGATCGTATTGGGCCAGTCGGATCCCGCGACCGAGAGCCGGATGGTCTGGCCGGGGGCGAAGGCATAGGCGCACGCGTCGAGGTCGACGACGACGTCGTACACCTCGCCGGGCACGAGAGGCGAAGGCTCCGCCGGAGCGTGTACGCCGTCACGGAACGCCAGGTCGAGGCTGCCGCGCGTCACGAGGGCCGAGGCTCCGTCGGCGAACACGTCGCAGAGCTTCACCGACAGCGACGCGAGCGGCGCGTCGGCGCTGACCTGCAGCCGAGCCACCGGATGACCGACCAGCACCTCACCGGCCGCCGGCCATGCGAAGGTCAGCGAGTAGGCGTCGTCCTCGCGCTGGTCGCCGGAGAGGCCCCAGGGCAGGTGGCCGGCGCAGTCGATCCACGCCGACGTGCCGACGTCCGGCTTCACGACCAGCGACCTGGGGCCGGAGAGCTCCCGGGTGTCGACCGACGACGCAGCCGACGGCCAGGTGTCCCGCACCCAGTAGCCCTCGTGCTGGTCGAGGAAGGCGGCCGGTCGGGTCGCCGTGCGCACGAACACCTCGACCCGGTCGTCCTGCGGAGCGGCCCCGCGCAACCAGCGGTCGAACCACGCCACCATCTCGATGTCGAGGTCGAGCCGTGGCCCGGGGTAGGCGGTCGTGGGATCGGCGTGCACCCACGGCCCGGCGAGCAGCCGGTGCGGCACGCCGGCCTCGCGCAGCGCGGCGATCGTCCGGAACGTGTTGTTGCGGTAGCCGTCGGCCCAGCCGGCCACCAGCATCACGGCGGCCTCGATCCGGTCGTAGCCGTTGCCGTCGCCGTCGGACCGCAGGGAGCCGTGTCGCCAGTACGGCCCGTCGCGGTTCTCCCGCAGCCAGGTGAGCATCCACGGCTCGACTGTCTCGAGCCGCCGCCGCCACTCGTCCCGCCAGCTGTCGCCCCACACAGCCGGCACGGGCGGCAGCACCATCATCGGCGTCATGTAGTGGTCGTAGTCCACGAGGTCGACCAGCCGCAGCGCACCGCCCCGCCAGTGCACGTCGTCGGTCCACCGGTCGTCGCTGGAGTAGATCGCGCAGACGGCCTTGAGGGCCGGCGGGCGCTCGGCGGCGATCTGCAGCGAGTTGAAGCCGGAGTACGACGTGCCCCACATGCCGACGTTGCCGTCGCACCAGGACTGGTCGGCCAGCCACGCGATCACCTCGACCAGGTCGGACTGCTCCGCCTCCGGGTACTCGTCGGTGGGGTCGCCCGCCGACGAGCCGGTGCCGCGGACGTCGACCCGGCACACGGCGTAGCCGAACTCGTCGCGGAGCCTGCGGTAGCTCTCGGCGTACGACGACGTCAGGTCGTCCTTGCGATAGGGCAGTGCCTCCATCAGGCACGGCTGCGGGCCGCGGTCGTCGTCGGGGAGATAGAGCGTCGCCGCCAGCTCGACGCCGTCCCGCATCGGGAGGCGGACCTCGAGCTCGCTACCCACGTGGGTGCTCCGCGAGCAGCCGCTCGCACGGTCGTCGCGTCCAGACCCTCGCTGACGTTGCCGTCGCGGCCCGGTCGTGGTCGGCGCCATCAGCATCGAGTTGAGCACCGCCTCTTCCGCGGCGTCGACCACCGCCTCGAACAGGTCGTTGAGACCCGGCCCGGCGACGACCGGACCCTCCTCCCAGGACAGGTCGGGCGCCCGCCGGGTCGTGGAGACGCCCAGGAAGATCTCGCCGCTGCCGTTGTGGGCGGTCGACCCGGTGCGGGCCAGGCCCAGTCCGATCCGCCGGGCCAGCCGCGCGCAGTCGGCGCTGATCACCGGCGCGTCGGTGACCACCACGCCGATGCAGGAACCCTCCGCCCGCTCGGGCTGGTCAACGTGGGTCCTCGGGCAGCATCCGGCCGACGTGTACGCCGTCGACGGTCAGCCGCTTGCGCTCGCCGAAGTTGGTCAGCAGCAGCACCGCCACAGTGTGGCCCGCCGGGGTGACCCGCGACGACGTACCGATGCCGCCCTTGAAGCCCAGGCAGGACATGCCCGTGCCCGCGCCGACGGCACCCTCGGCCGGTGACTCGCCGGCCCCCCGCGACGCCAGGGCGGCGGCATGAGCGGCCACGACGTCCTCGTGCTCGACCTGCATCCGGCGACAGTCGTTGAGGAACGAGTCGTCGCACTCGCCGACCACCGGGATCACCACGGCGTCGGCGACGCGGGCATCGCGCTCGAGCTCGATCCGGCAGGCCGAGTCGTAGACGCGTCCGAGCTGCATGGTCGAGGTCAGGTAGATCGGCGTCTCGAGCAGCCCCCACTCGCCGGCACCGATGAAGCCCGTGCACTCACCCGCGCCGTTGAGCACGGCGCCGCCCAGGGCGAGCGGCCGCGAGTAGGCGTCGTCGGCCACGACGAGTGCGGTCACGCCCGTCCGGGCGGTGCCGCGTCCCGCGGGCGGCGGTGGCTCGTCGCGATGGAGGGTCGTGTGACCCAGGCCCACGCCGGGGACATCGAGGACGGAGTTGGTCGGGCCGGTCGGGAGGACGCCGATCTCGATCCCGATCTCACGCGCGCGGGGCATGGGCTCATCCTGTCCAGTTCGGTGGCGCAGCGCCATACTGCTGACTCATGGATCAGTACCGGATGCCCGTCGTGTGGTCGCCGACCACCCGCGCCCACGACCCTCAGCACGAGGTGTGGGTGGGGGTCGCGACGACCGGCACCGAGGTGGCCGAGCGGGTCGACGCGATCGTGGCCGCGCTCACCGAGGGCGGGCACCGGCTGGTGGAGGCGACGCCCCATCCGGACGACGTGCTCGCCCGGGTGCACGACCCCGCGATGCTGACCTTCCTCGCGACAGCTGCCGAGCGCTGGCTCGAGGGGCCGTACGTCGACCTCGTCGGCCAGTCGCGCGTGGTCCCCTACCTCTTCCCGACGCCGGCGATGACCGCCGGTCTCCCGACCCGGCCTGCGGTCTCGATCCACGCCGAGGCCGGCACCTACGCCTACGACACGATGACGCTGGTCGGCGCCGGCACCTGGGAGGCAGCCCGGGCGGCGGTCGACTGTGCCCTGACCGCGGTCGACCTCGTGCTCGGTGGCGAGCCCGCGGCGTACGCCCTGTGTCGGCCGCCGGGGCACCACGCGACCCCGGCGGGCTTCGGCGGGTCCTGCTACCTCAACAACGCCGCCGTCGCCGCGCAGGCGCTGATCGATGGCGGGGGCGACGGTGGGCACGACCGGGTGGCGGTGATCGACATCGACGCCCACCACGGCAACGGCACCGCGGCGATCTTCTACGACCGCGCCGACGTGCTCTACGGATCGGTGCACGTCGACCCGGCTGCCGGCTGGTTCCCGCACGTCGTGGGCTACGCCGACGAGACCGGCGCCGGCGAGGGCGTCGGCGCCACCCGCAACGTGCCCCTGCCCGAAGGATCCGCCGACGGTCCCTGGCTGGAGGCGGTCGGCGGCCTGGCCGAGTGGGCAGTCGCCGAGGGCTGTACGGCGCTGGTCGTGTCGCTCGGGGTCGACGCCGCGGTCGACGACCCCGAGAGCCCGCTGCTGGTCACCGTCGATGGCTACCGGTCGGCCGGCACCCTCCTCGGCGCGACCGGGCTGCCGGCCGTGGCGGTCCAGGAGGGCGGGTACCACCTCCCGAGCCTCGGGGGCCTCGTGGCGGCGTACCTCGAGGGACACGGGTCCGCTGAAGCATTGTCCTGAAGTTCGGCCGGTCGGCACTTGAGGCGGAGGCGCCGCTCACCAGCCATTCATAAAGTAAAGACATGACGGCGCTCCTCTCCGAACGTGCCACCGCGCGCCCGCGCCTGATCACCTCGCGGAGAGCGTGGGTGGTGTTCGGTCTGTCGGCCGCCGCCTACCTCGCGCTGAGGCTCTGGTGGAGCCCGACCAGCTATGTCGACATCTCGGTCTACCGGGCCGAGGCCCAGGCACTCGTCGACGGGACCTATCTCTACGGCCCGTTGCACGGCGTCCACGGGCTCGGCACCTACCCGCCGTTCGCGGCGGTGGTGTTCACGCCGCTCCTCCTGCTCTCGAGCGGGGTGGCGGACACGCTGTCGCTGCTCCTCAACGTCGGTCTCGTGGTGGCCGCGGCGTACCTCTCCGTCCGCAGGCTCACGGCCGAGCGCGCGGACCTCGGCTTCGCCGTACCCCTCCTCGCGGCCGTGGCCCTGTGGTGCGAGCCGGTCATGCTCAACAACAACCTCGGCCAGATCAACCTGCTGATCCTGTGCCTGGTGCTCGGGGACTTCCTGCTGCCCGAGCACTCGCGCTGGCGCGGGGTGGGGATCGGCGTGGCCGCCGCGATCAAGGTGACGGCCGGGATCTTCATCGTCTACCTCCTGGTGACCAGGCGGTTCCGCGCCGCTGCTGGGGCGATTGCCACGCTGGGCGCCAGCCTCGTCGTCTCGGCCGTGCTCGCGCCGACATCGACCTGGGACTACTGGACGCACCACCTCTTCGACCCGAGCCGGGTCGGCCGGCTCGAGAACTCCACCAACCAGACCGTCCGCGGCTGGGTCGTCCGGGCCACTCACACGATCGACACCGCGGCTGTCTCGACGCTGATGTCCGCGGTGATCCTGGTGCTCGGCCTGGCAGCGGCGGCGTACTGCTACCGGCGCCGGGGCGACGGGGCGGCGCTGCTCGTCGTGGCGCTGACGGGCCTGATCGTGTCGCCCATCTCCTGGAGCCACCACTGGGTCTGGTGCCTGCCCCTGCTCGCGTTCGCGTGGTTCGAGGCGCGCGCCTGGGTGCTGCCGACGCTGCTCGTCTTCTGGTCCTACGCCGTCTGGTTCGTGCCCCACGGCGACCACGTCGAGCTGCGGCACAACGCGCTCCAGGTGGCCATGTCGGCCTGGTACGTCGTCTTCGCGGTCTGCTTCATCGCCTGGGCCACGCTCGGGCCGGGCTCGGCGAGGACCCCGGCCGAGAGCGAAGCCAGGCGCCTCGTCGGGTGACGAGCGCGCCGGCCACCAGCCGCCTATGAGTGAATATCCGCTCATTCTGCTAAAGTGTTGAAAACAACGCATTAGCCAGATGAGTGAAGAACAACGCATGACGGGGGCGGCATGGAGATTCAGCGGGTGACCGTCCGCTCGCCCAGGGCCCTGGGCGATGCAATGGCCAGGCTGCGCTTCGACCGCGGGCTCACCCAGGCCGAGCTGGCCGACAGCCTGGGCATCGAGCGCCGCTACATCTACGAGATCGAACGCGGCAAGGAGACGCGCTACGCCGTACGCCTCTTCGAGCTCCTGCGGGAGCTGGGAGCACATGTCGAGATCGTGAGCAGCGCAAGCCCCGAGGACGTTCGCTGATGGTGGCTCGCGCGCTCGACGTGTGGCTCTATGGCACCCGGGTGGCCGTGCTCACCGAGCCCGGCGTCGGGAAGCTCCACCTCGCTTGGACCGCAGCCGCGCTCGAGCGTTGGGGCCCGGGGGCCCGACTGCTCTCCGCCAAGCTCAGCATCGGCGACACGCCAGTGCCGGCGCTGGTGCACAACTACCTGGACGGGCTGCTGCCCGAAGGCAACGCGCGCATCAACCAGGCGCTGAGCGCTGGGGTTGCCCCCGACGACACGTTCGGGCTCATCCGCGCGTACGGACGCGACACCTTGGGCGCCGCGATCTTCGTGACGCCCGACGAGGGCGACCCCACCTCGGCCGGTCACTACGAGCCGACGACGGAAGCAGCTGTCGCGGAACGCCTGCTCAGGGCCGACGAGCATTCGCCGGCTGGTGAGGGCGGGCTCGTGGAATCGAGCACCCTGCCCGGGATGATTCCCAAGATCACGCTCCATCGTCAGGCCGGCACGTGGTTCACGTGCAAGGACGGAGCGGCGTCGTCCTGGATCATCAAGCGAGCACAGTCCTTGGACACCGACCTGGCCGATGTCGTGGACACCGAGGTTGCCTGCCTCGATCTCGCGCGACGAATGTCGTTGACCACCGTGGAAGCGGAGGTCTTCGCCACCGACACGGTCCGAGGCATCGCCGTGTCCCGCTACGACCGGACGCCCGATCTCGCCCGAGTGCACCAGGAAGACCTCGCTCAGGCCATTGGCCTCAATACGGCGGACCCGAACCGCAAGTTCCAATGGGGATCGACCATGCCGTCCCTCCACCAAGGGGCAGACGTCCTCCGGCTGGATGGGTCGAACCCGGACGACCTGCTGAGGCTGGCGGTGTTCTCTCATCTGGTCGGCAACACCGACATGCACGCGAAGAACGTCTCCTTCATCCGGCATGACGACGGGAGCGTGGCCCTGAGTCCCGCCTATGACATCGCGATGCACCTGCATCATCCGAGGGACAACAGGCGTTCGGCCCTGGACGTCAACAACAAGTTCGCGATGGCCGAGATCGACGTCGCGGACTTCGTCAACGAGGGAGCATCGTGGGGACTGCCGCCCCGCCGGGCACGTGCGGTCGTCGGTCGCGCGATCGTGGATCTGGCTGAAGCGCTGACAGAGATCAACCGTGAGGACCACCCCGGGGTGAGCAACGCCGCCTGGGACGTGGTCGTCGACCGGGTCGATCGGTTCCGGGGCCAGATCGACGATGTCCCGGCGCGTGGCCGCGAGACCCCAGCGCGACGCCGAGGGCCGCGCAGGACTCGGGGGGCACCTCCGAAATGACCACTGCCGGACCCACTCAACGCGGATCCGGCAGGTGGTGCATGGTCGGGCTGACAGGATTTGAACCTGCGGCCTCCTCGTCCCGAACGAGGCGCGCTACCAAGCTGCGCCACAGCCCGATGCGCGGGGAACATTACCTCAGCACCGGCCTTCGGCCGCAATCGGGTTCAAGCTCTCGGGACGAGGGTGAGCAGGGTGGCCTCGGGGCGGCAGGCGACCCGGATCCGGGTGAACGGGCTGGTGCCGATGCCCGCCGAGACGTGCAGCCACGCCGACCCCGGGTCGCCGGGCGCGGAGGCGGCCGGGTGGCGGTGCAGCCCCTTGGCGCGGGCGGCGTCCAGGTCGCAGTTGGTGGTCAGCGCGCCCACGCCCGGCAGGCAGACCTGGCCGCCGTGGGTGTGGCCGGCGAGGACGGCGTCGTAGCCGTCGGCGGCGAACTGGTCGAGGACCCGGAGGTACGGCGCGTGCGTGATGCCGAGCCGTACGTCGGCGCCGGGGTCGGCCGCGCCGGCGACCTTGTCGAGCCGGTCGTAGCGCAGGTGCGGGTCGTCGACCCCCGCGAACGCGAACGTGGTCTCGCCGACCACCAGCGACGACCGCGCGTTGGTGAGGTCGAGCCAGCCGGCGGTGGTCAGGGTCTCCGTCAGGTCGCGCCACGGGAGCTGGGTGGAGATGTTGCGCTTTCCGTCGTCGGGCAGCAGGTAGCGCAGCGGGTTGCGCAGGGTCGGTGCGTAGTAGTCGTTGGACCCGTGCACGAAGACCCCCGGCCGATCCAGCAGCGGCCCGAGCGCGTCGCGCACGACCGGCACCGAGTCGCGGTGGGCCAGGTTGTCGCCGGTGTCGATCACCAGGTCGGGCTCCAGCGACCACAGCCCGCGCAGCCACTCCTGCTTGCGGTGCTGGCCCGGGGTCATGTGGATGTCGCTGAGGTGCAGCACCGTCAGCGGCCGACTCCCCGGCGGCAGCAGCGGCACCTCCACCCGGCGCAGGGTGTAGGCCCGGGCCTCCCAGGCGGCGTACGCCGTCAGGCCGAGGCCGGCGGCAGCGCCGGCACCGGCCGCACGGGTCAACATCCGCATCAGCGCCACCCGGTCAGGCTGCCACAATGGACAGCATGAGTGCTCTCAAGGACCGGATGCGCAGCGACCTCACCACCGCGATCAAGGCGCGGGACGAGGTGCGGTCGTCGACGCTGCGGATGATCCTGACCGCCATCACCAACGCCGAGGTGGCCGGCAAAGAGGCTCGCGAGCTGACCGACGAGGACATCATCGGCGTGCTGTCGACCGAGTCGAAGAAGCGGCGCGAGGCGGCGACTGCCTTCGAGGACGGCAACCGGCCCGAGCAGGCCGCGAAGGAGCGGGCCGAGTCGGAGGTCATCGCCGACTACCTGCCCCAGCAGCTCGAGCCGAGGGAGATCGCCGAGATCGTCACCGCCGCCATCGAGCAGACCGGCGCGGCCGCCGACGGCATGAAGGGCATGGGCAAGGTGATGGGCGTGGTCACGCCCCAGGTCAAGGGCAAGGCCGACGGCGCCGCCGTCGCCGCGGAGGTACGCCGCCAGCTCGGCTGAGCGCTACCGGCCGCCGCCGTTGCCGCCGCCGCCGTTCCCGCCGCCGTTGCCGCCGTTGCCGTTGCCGTTGCCGTTGCCATTGCCGTTCCCATCGCCGTTCCCACCGTCCGCCGTCGTCGCCGCCGTCGTCGTCGGCCACCGCCACGTCCGGGCCTCTCCGGGGCAGGCACCCTTGTCACACCCGCGCCCTCGACCGTGCTGGGGTAGACGAAGTCGTCGTAGTCGAGCGTGTCGTCGATCGCCTTCATCGCGTCGCCCCACATCGGTGCGGCGAAGCCGGAGCCGGAGACCGACGAGATGTAGTTGCCGCCGATGGTCAGCCCTTCGAGGAAGATCGGCTGGCCGCTGTCGTTGAGGCCAGCGATGATCGCCGCGGTCGCGAGCTGCGGCGTGTAGCCGACGAAGGCCACCGTCGGTGAGCCTGCCTGGACTCCGGTCGTGCCGGTCTTGCCCGCCGCCGGCACCGACAGCGCCTCAGCCGAAGCGAACCCGCCCTCGATGACGCCGCGGAGCACGTCGTTGACTGCATCGGCCGTGGACTGCTCCATCACCTGGTCGCAGTTCGCGGGGTACTCCTTGATCACGTTGCGAGCGGCGTCGCGGATCTCGAGCACCGGGCGGGCGTCACAGTGCAGGCCGCGCGCGCCGAAGGTCGCGTAGGCCTCCGCCATCTCCAGCGGGCTGACGTCGGCAACGCCCAGCGTCAGGTAGGGGAACAGCTCGAGTCGGGGTTGGTCAGGCGGACGCCCATCCCTTCGGCCATCTCGTACACCGGGCAGAGCCCGATCTCCTGCTTCGAGCTGCATGAAGTAGGTGTTCACCGAGTACCTGGTGCCGCTGTACATGTTCATCGGACCGCTGAGTGGTCGAGTTGGGGGTCGTCGAAGGTGCCGCCGAGGTCGGGGCCGAACGGAGCATTGCGCGAAGTCGACTGCGTTCTGAACGTCATCCGGCTCGGCGAGTGGTACGACGTGGCTGAGCGGGAGGCCCGCCTCGAGGGCCGCCGCCAGCGTGAACGCCTTGAACGTCGACCCGGCCTGGAATCCGTTGGCGTCGCCGTACTCGGACGGCACGGTGTAGTTGAGGTAGGTCTCGCCCTCGCGCTTCTTGGCACCCATCGGCCGGGACTGCGCGACCGCCTTGACCTCACCGGTGCCGGGCTCGACCATCGCCAGCACGCCCATGGCGTTGTCGGTCGGGTTGACGTGCGCTCGCCACCGCGGTGTCGGCGGCGGCCTGGTAGTCGAGGTCGACCGTGGTCCGGATGGTCAGGCCGGCGGTGTAGAGGCGCTCCCTGCGGATCTTCGCGGTCTTCCCGAGTGCGCGGTCCTTCATCAGGTAGCGGACGACGTAGTCGCAGAAGAACTGCGCCTGGGAGTTGACGCAGCCGTTGTCGGCGGGCTGGGTGTCGAGCCCCAGACCCTTCGCCTTCTCGCGGTCGGCGACCTGCTGCGGAGATCACGCTTCAGCTGGGCCATCCGGTCGAGCACGACGTCGCGGCGCAGGCGCGCGCGGTCGGGTGAGTTCGTCGGGTCGTACGCCGTGGGGTTCTGCACCAGGCCGGCCAGCATCGCGGACTGGTTGAGGTTGAGCTGCTTGGCGTTGACGTCGAAGTAGTGGCGGGCGGCCGACTGGATGCCGTAGGCGCCGTCGCCGAAGTAGGCGGTGTTGAGGTAGCGCTCCAGGATCCAGTCCTTGGTGTGCTCCTGCTCCAGGGCGATGGCGTAGCGGAGCTCGCGCAGTTTCCGGGCGTAGGAGTCGTCGGTGACCTCCGCCATCTCCTCCCTCGTCTCGGCCTGCTGCAGGAGGGTGAGCTTCACCAGCTGCTGGGTGATCGACGAGCCACCCTGCACCACGACGCCGTCGTTGGCGGCGTTGGTGAGGAAGGCGCGGATCGTGCCCTTGAGGTCGATCGCGCCGTGCTCGTAGAAGCGGAAGTCCTCGATCGCGACGATGGACTGGACCATCTTGCGAGAGATCTGGGTCAGCGAGACGTTGATCCGGTTCTGGTCGTACAGCTGGGCGATCAGGTTGCCCTGGCGGTCGACGATCTTGGTCTTCTGCGGCAGCGCGGTCTCCTCCAGCGCCGTCGGCAGGTCGTCGATGGTGTCGGCCACCTGGTTGGTGGTGAAACCGACCAGGCCGGCGAACGGGATCGCGAGCCCGGAGACCACCACCCCGAGCACCACGGAGACGACGGCCATCACCGCCAGATGGGACAGCACTCGGGGCGCAGAGAGGCGCTCGGAGCGCGGTCTTGGCATGCGCTCAGCGTACGTGAGCGCTCAGCGAACCCCAGTTTCGTGTGCTACCCGAGGTTTTTGCCTAGTCATGGACTAGTCATTTCGGACTAGTGAGATTGAGACGAACGAGCCTGTCCGTTGCCGAAGAAGTTCTTTAACTTTCTCACACGGGAGTAAAAAACTTCGGTGGCGTCATGGGGACGCAGGCCTTGCTCTCGAAGTCGATGTGGGGACAAACATCATGTGGGTAGAAGATTGGGCGCCGAGGGCCGCTTGCCGGGTCTCGCAACCGGACCAGCTTTTCGTCCGTGGCGCGGAGCAGAACAAGGCCAAGCAGCTGTGCACGGGCTGCCCCGTGCGCACGGAGTGCCTCGCTGAGGCGCTCGACAACCAGATCGAGTGGGGCGTCTGGGGTGGCATGACCGAGCGCGAGCGCCGGGCCCTGCTGCGCCGCCGCCCGAACGCCTCGTGGCGCGCGGTCCTGGAGACCGCTCGCGAGCAGGCCGACACGACGGCTCCAGTCGCGGCTTCGGTCTGAACTTTCTCGGATCTCGGGGCGACGGCGCACGTGGTGGGCTCGTGCGCATCGCCAGAGGGTCCTAGTACCACCTCTTGCAGGTACTAGTACCCGTCTCCGCCCAACAGATCTCCGACCTTTCGCAGGCCGTCCAGGTCGTGTACGTCGCCGGCCAGAGCAGGCACCACGGCGGTGGCCACCTGAGGGTGAGCGGCCGCGAAGCGCTCGCGCAGGAGCGCCTCCCGCTCGACCAGCCGGGACTGGTCGGCATGCAGCCGCAGCAAACCGGCCGTGAGTGACTCGGGATCCTTCTTGCGCAGCCGCGCGGCAGCGGCCATGGCCTCGTCGGCCGAGAGCGTGCCCTCGGGTCGCGGGCTCGCCCGGTTCACGATCAGGCCGGCCAGCGGCATCCGGTCCTCGCTGAGCCGCTCCACGAAGTACGCCGCCTCGCGCAGCGCGTCCGGCTCCGGTGCGGCGACCACGATGAACGCCGTGCCGTCGGCCTGCAGCAGGGCGTAGGTCTTCTGCGCCCGTTGGCGGAAGCCGCCGAAGACCGTGTCGAGCGCCGACACGAAGGTCTGCAGGTCGGTCAGCACCTGCCCGCCGAGCAGCTTGGTGAGCGCGTTGGTGATCAGCGAGAAGCCGGCGGTCATCAGCTTGGCCGGCCCACGGGCAGGGATCAGCATCAACCGGATGAAGCGGCCGTCGAGGAAGCTCGACAGCCGCTCGGGTGCGTCGAGGAAGTCGAGCGCCGACCGGGAGGGCGGGGTGTCCACGATGATCAGGTCGTAGCTGCCGTCCTTCTTGGCGTCGGCGTGGATCTGACCGAGCTTCTCCATCGCCATGTACTCCTGCGTGCCGGCGAAGGAGCTGGAGAGCGCGATGTAGAAGGGGTTCTCGAGGATCTGCTTCGCCTTCTCCGGGGTGGCCTGGCTCTCCACCACCTCGTCGAAGGTGCGCTTCATGTCGAGCATCATCGCGTCGAGGTTGCCGCCCTTCGCCTCGTCGACGCCGGCCACCGGGCGGGGCGTGTTGTCGAGCGCCTCGATGCCCATCGACTGCGCCAGCCGGCGCGCCGGGTCGATCGTCAGCACGACCACCTTGCGGCCCCGCTCCGCCGCGCGAAGCGCGAGGGCTGCGGACGTCGTGGTCTTGCCGACGCCGCCGGACCCACAGCACACGATGATGCCGGTGCCCCGGTCGTCGAGGAGCGCGTCCACGTCGAGCTCGCGGCTGCCGGCGGTGGCCTGCGGCCCGACTCGGGTGCGGGTTCTCGTCATGCCATGCCCTGCTCTCTCAGCAAGGCGGCCAGCTCGTAGAGCACGCCGAGGTCGACGCCCTCGGGCAGGCGGGGCAGCTCGTAGGTGGGCACGCCCAGGCGGCCGACCAGCGTGCGCTGCGACTCCTCGAGTGCGCGCCGCTCGGCGTGGTCGTGGGCCTCGGTGAGGAGGCCGTCGACGAGGCCGTTGTCGCTGTCGATGCCGGAGGTCTTGAGCTCCGCCGCGATGACGGCCCGGTCGAGGCTGCCGCTGCGCGCCGCGGCGAGATCGTCGGCGGAGAGGTCCCGTGGGCGGACGAGGTTCACGACCACCCCGCCGACCGGGAGGTTGACCTCGCGCAGCTCGGTGATGCCGTCGGCGGTCTCCTGCACCGGCATCTCCTCCAGCACCGTGACCAGGTGGACGGCGGTCCGCGGCGAGCGGAAGAGCGTCATCATCGTGTCCGACTGCGACTTGATCGGACCGACCTTCGCCAGCCCGGCCAGCTCGTTGCTGACGTTGAGGAACTGGACGATCCGACCGGTCGGTGGCGCGTCGAGCACCACCGCGTCGTACTGGATCGCGCCCTTGTTGCGGCTGTTGCGCTGCACCGCCTCGAAGACCTTGCCGGTCAGCAGCACGTCGCGCACCCCGGGAGCGATCGTGGTCGCGAACTCGATCACGCCGAAGCGGTCCAGCGCTCGGCCGGCCCGTCCGAGCTTGTAGTACATGGAGAGGTACTCCAGCAGCGCCGACTCCGGGTCGATGTGCAGAGCGTGTACGACGCCGCCGCGGGTCTCACCCGGCCCGGGCAGGCCGGTGGTCAGCCGCCGCTCCTCGTAGGGGAGCGGGTCGACGTCGAACATCCGGGCGATGCCCTGTCGTCCCTCGACCTCGCAGAGCAGCACCTGCCTGCCCTGGGACGCGAGAGCCAGGGCGAGTGCGGCCGCGACCGTGGACTTGCCCGTGCCGCCCTTGCCCGTGACGACATGAAGGCGCACCTGGTCCCAATCGGGACCTTTCTGACCAGCCACGACACGGACTGTAGTGGGCCCCAAGGCCTAGGGTTCGAGCATGGGCGCCGAAGGTTCGCTCGTCGGACGCGACGTGGAGCTTGCCGCGCTCGCGGGCTTCCTGGCGTCCGCGACCCCCGGCGGGCTGGTGCTGCTCGGGGAGCCGGGGGTGGGCAAGTCGGCGCTCTGGCGCTCGGGCATGACGGCGGCCACCGAGCTCGGCGCCCACGTGCTGGTGGCCACGCCCGGTGAGGGCGAGGAGCGCTACTCGGGCGCGGTGCTGCTCGACCTGTTCGGCGACGTGGACCTCTCCGGAGTAGATCTCCAGCCACCGGTGCGCGAAGCGCTCGATGCGGTGCTGCTGCGCGGGCCGGCCACCGACGCGACCAACCGCCAGGCCATCTCGGTCGCCGTACACGCTGTGCTCGAGCATCTCTCGCGAAATCGCCAGGTGGCGGTGTTCGTCGACGACGTGCAGTGGGGTGACCCCACGTCGCTCGAGGCGCTGAGCTTCGCGGCGCGACGCCTCGACGACGCGACGGTGCAGTTCCTGATGACCCGCCGGGCGGGGTTCGAGCGCAGCCCGCTCGAGGCGGTGCTGGTGCGACAGCATCTCCAGTACGTCGAGCCGCGGCTGCTGTCCCTCGACGAGACGGCGCGGCTGCTGATCCAGCACCTCGCGCTGGTGGTCACCCCGCGGGTGCTCCGGATGGTGCACGAGCAGTCGCGCGGCAACCCGCTCTTCGCGCTGGAGGTGGGCCGGGTGCTCGTGGAGCGCGGTATCCCGGGCATCGGTGAGCCCCTCGGCGTACCCGAGGAGATGGCGACGATGCTGGGCGTGCGCGTGCGTGACCTGCCCGAGGAGCAGCGCACCCTGCTGCTCGCGGTGGCCCTCGACCCGCACGTGCGTGAGGACGCACTGGTGCAGCTGGTCGGGCTCGAGGCCGTCGAGGCCGCCGCACGCGACCGACTGGTGACCGTCGCCGAGGGTGGCCGGGTGCGCGCCTGGCACCCGCTGCTCGCCGCGGCTGCCCGCGAGGGCGCGACGCCGGCCCGCCAGCGCGACCTGCACCTCAAGCTGGCCGAGCTCGGCGACCATCCCGAGAGCCGGGCCCGCCACCTCGCCAGGGGTACGACGGACGCCACCGACGAGCTCGCCGACCTGCTGTCGACGGAGTCGGCGTCCGCCGCGGCCCGCGGTGCGGTGGAGACCGGCGTCGAGCTGGCCGAGCTCGCGCTGGCGAAGACTCCGGAGGGCTCACCGAGCCGGGCGCAGCGGGTGCTGGACCTGGCCTCGCGCATGGCTGCCGCCGGGGAGGGTCAGCGCGTCACCGACTTCCTCACCGCGGAGATCGACTCGCTGCCGGTCGGCCGCGACCGCGGCACCGCCTGGCTGATGATGCTCGACGGGATCGTGGGCAACATGGCGAACGTCGAGCGTTTCATCGACAACGCGCTCGCCGAGTGTGGCGACGACCCGGAGGTGCGCTCGCAGGCACTGGACGTGAAGGCGCTCATCCACGTGGGGATGCTGGTCTCCGGTGTGCCCGCCGCCATGGCACTGGCCGACGAGGCGATCGCGTCGGGAGCGACCTCAGGGCAGGGCCGCGACTGGTGCCTCGTGCACTCGGGTCTCCCTCCCGAGGGTCCGGACGGGATCGTCCACATGAAGCGCCTCGTGTGGCGAGGGTTGCCGGCAGAGGCCGAGCCGCGGCTGCGCGAGGCCATCGCCGCGGCCGAGGCCGAGGGCCAGCTCCGGGACTCGATGTCGCTGCGGATCCACCTGCTCGACCTGCTGACCCGCAGCGGCCGGGTGGAGGAGGCGCGCTCGGTGCTCTCGGTGCTGGAGGACGCGGACCTCGGCGACAAGGAGTCGCCCGACGAAGAGGTGTCGCACGCGGTGATCGAGATGCAGACCGGTAACGCCGACGAGGCCCGGCGCTGGGCCTCGATCGCCGGCCAGAAGGCGAGCGAGTTCGGCCACGTCTGGCTGTCCCTGGAGGCGACCCGGGTGACCGGCATCGCGGCCCTGATGGAGGGCCGGCTCGATGATGCGGAGCGGGCGTTCCGCGAGGCGTGGGAGTGGGTGCTGCGCGCCGAGGTGCGCGAGCCCAACATCTTCCCGCTCGCTCCCGAGCTGGCCGAGACCCTAGTGCTGCTCGGCCGCTTCGACGAGGCGAGGGAGGTCATCGCCTGGTTGCGGGAGCGGGCAGTCGAACAGGAGCATCCCTGGGGCCTGGCCATGACCGCGCGGACCGAGCACCTCCTGGCGCTGGTCGAGGGCACGGGAGAGGTCTCCGACGCCGACGGCGGAATGTCGGAGGCGGCGGACCGGCTCACCGTGCTCGGGCTGATGGTCGATGCGGCCCGCACCCAGCTCTCGCTGGGCAGTGCGCTGCGCCGTCGTAAGCAGTGGGGCCGTGCCCGGCAGACGCTCGAGCAGGCCCGCGAAGGGTTCCTGGCCACCGGTGCCGACGGCTGGGCCGAGGTGGCGGCTGCCGAGCTGGCCAAGGTCGGCGGCCGGCAGAAGAAGGGCTCGGCCGAGGGGCTCACCCCCGCCGAGGAGGCCACCGCCCGGCTGGCGGCCGACGGGTTGAGCAACAAGGAGATCGCCCGGCGTACCAACGTCTCGATCCACACCGTCGAGGTGCACCTGAGCCGCACCTACGCCAAGCTCGGCATCCGGTCGCGGAGCCAGATCGCGTCCAAGCTGACTGATTGAGGTTCGGCACAGCCGCCGCTGCTTCCCTTGGGAAAGCAGCGACACGAGCCTCGCCCGCCTCCCCATTGAACGTTGAGGGTTTCCGTGATTGAGGCTGACGAGCAGGCCACCTAGCGTCAGCGACATGAGCACACAACCGCCTCCCCCACCCCCACCGCCTCCCCCACCCCCACCGCCTCCCCCGCCGCCTCCCCCGCCGACTCCGCCGCCGACTCCGCCACCACCGGCCCCGAAGAGCGCACCCCTGGTCGGCGTGGTGCTGGTGCTGCTGTGGGTGATCGGGTTCGGGAGCGGGGCGGCCTGGATCATCTACTCGCAGGTCTCGGGCGAGCCCACGACGGCCGTGGTGCAGGAGTGTGAGCACCGGGCCAAGCCGGCGAGCTACGTGTGCACCGGCACCTGGACGCTCGGCGGCACCACCACCACGGGGATCGTGGAGGGCGCCAACAGCGACCAGGAGGGCGAGGAGGTCGAGGTGCGAGTGAAGGACGGCCGGGCGTACACGCTGTCGCTGCGGCTGCCGATCATCCTCGGCCTGATCGCGCTCTCGGTGCCCGTGCTTGCAGCCATCGCCGCGATCCAGGGTCGGCGGGCCCGGCAGCGCGCGGCGCCGGCGGAGCATTAACCTCCAGGGATGGACAAGGTCGTGGGTTCGGCGGCGGAGGCCGTGGCGGACATCGGTTCGGGGTCTCGGCTCTCGGTGGGTGGGTTCGGGTTGTGTGGAGTGCCATCGGTGTTGATCGACGCGCTGTTGGAGGTCGGGGTGACCGACCTGGAGGCGGTCTCCAACAACTGCGGCGTCGACGAGTGGGGGCTGGGCCGGCTGCTGATGGCCAAGCGGCTGCGCCGGATGATCTCCTCCTACGTCGGGGAGAACAAGGAGTTCGCGCGGCAGTACCTCTCCGGTGAGCTCGAGGTCGAGCTGACCCCGCAGGGCACGCTGGCCGAGCGGATGCGGGCCGGTGGCTCGGGGATCGCGGCGTTCTTCACCGTGACCGGCGCCGGCACCCAGGTCGCCGAGGGCGGGCTGCCCTGGAAGTACGACGAGGCCGGCAACGTCATCGTGTCGTCGCCGCCCAAGCAGACCCAGACCTTCGAGACCGTCGACGGCCCGAAGGAATTCGTGCTGGAGGAGGCGATCGTCGCCGACTTCGGGCTGGTCCGGGCCTGGAAGGGCGACCGGCACGGCAACCTCGTCTACCGCGACTCCGCCAGGAACTTCAACCCGCTGGCCGCGATGTGCGGCCGCATCACGATCGCCGAGGTCGAGGAGCTGGTCGAGCCCGGCGAGATCGACCCGAACAACGTGCACACCCCGGGGGTGTTCGTGCAGCGCGTGGTCGAGCTGACCCCGGAGCAAGCCGCCGACAAGCGGATCGAGAAGCGCACCGTGCGACCCCGCCCGACGCCCGAGTGGAGGCCTGAGCATGGCTGAGCAGCTGGATGGAGTCGTGAAGAGATGGCGGCGCGGGCTGCCTCGGAGCTGGTCGACGGTTCGTATGTGAACCTCGGCATCGGGCTGCCGACGCTGGTGCCCAACTACGTCGCCGACGACGTGGAGCTGGTGCTGCAGTCGGAGAACGGCATCCTCGGGGTCGGTGCCTATCCGTTCGAGGGCGACGAGGACCCCGACCTGATCAACGCCGGCAAGGAGACCGTCACGCTGCGGCGAGGGGCGTCGTTCTTCGACTCCGCGACGTCGTTCGGGATGATCCGCGGCGGCAAGATCGACGCCGCGATCCTCGGCGCGATGCAGGTCTCGAAGACCGGTGACATCGCGAACTGGATGATCCCCGGCAAGATGGTCAAGGGCATGGGCGGCGCGATGGACCTGGTGCACGGCGCCAAGCGGGTGATCGTGCTGATGGAGCACGTGGCCCGCGACGGCACCTACAAGATCGTCGACGAGTGCTCGCTGCCCTACACCGGTCGCGGCGTCGTGCAGCGGATCATCACCGACCTCTGCGTCATCGACATCGAGCCGGCGTCCGAGGAGGCGCTGAAGCTGGTCGAGCTGGCGCCCGGCGTCACCGAGGACGAGGTGCGCGAGAAGACCGAGCCCGAGCTGGTCTGAGCCTCGAAGCTCAACCTCTGGCGGACTTCGGCGGGAACGCCTGGGCCGTGGCGACGCCTCGCTCGACCCAGGTCTGCAGCGCAACCTTCGTGCGTACGCCGTCGGGAGCGACGCGGAGCCAGGTCTTCGACTCCCGGCCGCCCATCGTCATCGGCTCCACGTGGTCGTCGAGCAGGAGCTCGGCGACGCCGCTCGCCGTCGGTGCGCACCAGGAGGCCACCGTCGTGGCTGGCGCACACCGCCAGGTGGCCGCCGATCAGGAAGCCCAGGCCGCCGAACATCTTCTTCTCGTCCACCAGCGCGTGCGCACTCACCAGCTCGCGGATCCGATCGGCCAGTCGCTCGTCGTACGCCATGGTTCCCAGTGTGGACGCGATCACCGACACTCGGCACATGGCTTCTCGAACGCACACGGCAGCGCTGGCCGTGCTCACCGCCTCCGCGTTGTACGTCGGCGGGCTGGGCCGCGCCGTTCCCACGGTCCTTCTACGACAGCTTCCCGGGCCTGGGCCGGACCTGGGTCAGCATCGACGGTCCCTACAACGAGCACCTCGTGCGCGACGTCGGCGCGTTCTACCTTGCCCTCGCGCTGATCGGAGTCCTGGCGCTGATGTGGCGCGAGCGTCACGTGACGCTGGTGGTCGCGGCGGCCTGGGCGATGTTCAGCGCCCCGCACCTCGCCTACCACCTGGTGCACGTCGACGAGCTGGAGTCGCTGGATGCGGTGGGACAGTCGGTCTCCCTGGCGATCACGCTGCTGCTGGCGGTCTATCTGCTCGTCGCGGTCGGCCGGGGCCGGGAGGCTGCCGCATGAGGATCGCAGTCGCCGGAGGCACGGGCGTGGTCGGCCGCCACGTGGTCGACGCGGCCAGGAAGCGCGGTCACGACGTCGTCGTACTGACCCGGAGCGCAGGGGTCGACCTCACCACCGGCGCCGGCCTGGCCGAGCGGCTCGTCCGGCGTCGAGGCAGTCATCGACGCCAGCAACTCGACCGCTCAGAAGCGCGCTGACGCCGAGGCGTTCTTCGGCGCGGTGACCCGGCACCTGCTGGCGGCCGAGCAGGAGGCCGGCGTCGGCCACCACGTCGCCCTGTCGATCGTCGGCATCGACGACGTGCCGCTCGGCTACTACTACGGCAAGCGTCTGCAGGAGCAGCTCGTCGTCGGACGGAGACGATCCGTGGAGCATCCTGCGGGCCACCCAGTTCCACGACTTCGCCGCACAGGTGCTGCACTTCGTGCGGATCGGGCCGTTCTCGCTGGTGCCCCGGATGCTCAGCCAGCCGATCGCGGCCCACGAGGTCGGCGAGGCCTTGGTCGACCTCGCCGAGGCGGGACCGTCGGGCCGGGTGCCCGACCTGGCCGGACCCGAGCCGCTCCAGATGGTCGACCTGGCCCGCCGCGTCTCGCAGGCCCGCGGCCACGGGCGCAGAGTGGTGCCGGTGTGGATGCCCGGCGCCGGGAAGCCGATGCGGTCCGGAGCCCTGCTGCCGAAGTCCGACGGCCCGCGCGGGCACGCAGACGTTCGAGGAGTGGCTGGCCCCACCGCGGCGATGAGTTGGGGTGTCCCATCCCTGTCGAAACAGGAATACCGTCGTTTCAGGAGGACACCATGGGCAAGGTCATCGCGAGCATCACGACATCGCTCGACGGCTACATCACGGGACCCGACGACGGGCCGGGCAACGGCTTGGGGACGGGCGGGGAGCGCCTGCACTACTGGGTGATGGGCGGTCCCTGGACCTACGAGAGCGAGCACGACGTCAACGGCATGGCGGGCGAGGACAAGGCGTTCTACGACTCGCTGGTCAGCAACCTCGGCGCGGGGATCTGCGGTCGCGGGATGTACGACGCGGCGGGTGCGTGGGGCGGCACCAACCCGTTTCCGGGCCGGCTGATCGTGCTCACCCACCGGATCGAGGACCAGCCGGATCCCGCGACCGGCTTCCACTTCGTCGACGGCTTCGACCACGCCCTGCAGTGCGCGCGCGAGGAAGCCGGCGGACAAGGACATCGCGCTCGGTGGCGGTGCCGACCTGATCCGGCAGGGACTCGCCATCGGGCGTGGTCGACGAGCTGGCGATCTCGACCGCGCCGGTGGTGCTCGGGGCGGGCAAGCACCTGTTCGAGGGCTTCACCCACGACCTGGACCTCGAGCCGCTCTCGGTGCACCAGTCGGCGTACGCCACCCACGTGAGGTACGCCGTCGGCTCCCGTCCCTGACGGGTCGCGTGCCTGAGACCGACCTGGAGCAGGTCCTCAGACACACGACCCGATGGCGGTCAGGTCACTCGGTGGCCAGGCCGGCGGCGGGGGTGATCCGGGCGGCCCGTCGAGCAGGCAGTACGCCGGCGAGCAGGCCGGCGACCCCGGCGACGAGCACGACGAGCGCGAGCTGGCCGACCGGGTAGGCGACGCTCGCACCGTCGATGACGGGCTCGACCAGCGACTGCACGCCCACCCAGGCGAAGGCGACCCCGAGCGACGTGCCGATCAGGGTGGCCACCACCGACAGCAGCACCGCCTCGATCGCGAGCGTGGTGCGCAGCTGGCGCCGGGTCAGCCCGAGCGCGCGGAGGAGCGCGTTCTCGCGAGCCCGTTCGAGCACCGAGAGGCCGAGGGTGTTGGCGATGCCGATCAGCGCGATCACCACGGCGATGCCGAGCAGCCCGACCACGGCCCCGGTCGTCACGTCCAGCTGGAGGTCGACCCAGGCACGGTCGGCGAGGCCGTTCTCGACCTCGGCGTCGTAGCGCCCGGCGAGTGCCTCGAGGTCGCCGCCGAGGTCCTCCGGGTCGGCGCCGTCGGTGGCTCGCACCCAGATCGCCTGGGTGGTGGGTGCGCTCGGTGAGCCGGGCCAGCGTCGCCGGGGCGACCAGCCCCGCGTGGCCCCAGCCCTCGCCGGTGACGATCCGCAACGCCACCGTGCGGTCGCCCACGGTCACCAGGACCTTGTCGCCTTCGGACTGGCCGTCGCCGAGCTCGCCCCAGTGCAGGCGGATCACGCCCGGTCGCGCCGACAGGGTCGACGTCTCCCCGCGGCCCAGACCGGCCGGGTCGCCGGCAGCGAGCACCGGGATCTTGCCGATGCCCTCGACCTTCGCGAGCGCGCCGGGCACCGCAACCGCCTCGACCACGCCGGGAGTGGAGCGCACGTCGTCGACCAGGCCTGCGGGCAGCGACTCGGAGGTCGCGGTGATCGCACCGTCGAGCGGGTGCTGCAGGTCCATCTCCGAGCCGATCGCGGCCCGGGCGCTTGCCATCCCGGTGAGCACCGCCGTGGTCAGGGTGACCCCGACGAGCAGCGACGCCGTCGTGGTGGCGGTACGCCGCGGGTTGCGCACGGCGTTGTCGGTGGCGAGCCGTCCGGGCGCGCCGGCCAGGCGGCGGGCGAGCCGCCCGACCAGGCGGATCAGGGCCGGCACCAGCACCGGGCCGAGCAGGAGCACGCCGCGAACGTGGTCCCTCCGCCGGCCACCATCACGAAGGCGCTGGTGGCGGTGACCGACAGCCGCGAGAAGGACGACGCCGAGCACGACGGCCGCGATTCCCGCCGCGATCCGCCAGCGGCCCGGCGGTGGTGCGGAGGTCGACGCCGGTGTCCGGTCGCAGCGCCGCCAGCGGGCTGACGGTGACCGCCCGGCGGGTGGGCAGCCAGGAGGCGAACAGACGTGACCAGCGTGCCGATCGCCAGGCCGGCGGCGTACCAGCCGATCGCGATCTCGACGTCGCCCAGCCGGGCCTCGGGCCACTGGCTGTTGACCAGGGCCACGATGCCGTGGCCGACACCGGTGCCGATCGCGAGCGCGACCAGCGACGAGCCGATGCCGAGGGCGAGCGCCTCGGCGCGGATGGAGCGCTGCACCTGGCGGCGGGTGGCGCCGACGCAGCGCATCAGGGCGAAGTCGCGCTGCCGCTGGGCGAACAGGATCGAGAACGTGTTGGCGATGACCAGCACCGAGACGAAGAGCGCGATCGCCGCGAACAGCAGCAGCACCATCGCCATCACGTCGACGCCGTTGTTGGCCTCCACCTGGGCTTCCGCCACGAAGTCGTCCCGCGACTGCACGGTCGCGTCCGGCGCGATCGCGGTGATGGCGTCGGTCTGTTGGTCGAGCGAGCCGCGTCCGGCCCAGGCCACGCTGTCGACGTACGTCTCATCCGCCCAGGTGGCCAGGTCGGCCCAGGGCACGTAGATCTGGGCGTAGACGATGGTGGCGGGTGAGTCGACCAGTGCGGTCACGCTCAGGCTTCGGGTCTGGGCACCGGTGCCGATCTGGATGCGGTCGCCGACGACGACGTTCTCCTTCTTGGCCAGGTTGATGTCGACCGCGGCCTCGCCCGGCTCGGTCGGGAACCGACCCTCCTCGAGGACCTGCCACCGCAGCCCGGGGCTGATGGTGATCTGGGCGATGTCGACGTCGTCGGCGAGCTGTTGGTCGTCGCGGTGCACCGGCTGGATGGTCCACCCGAGCAGCGCGGCCTCGGCGCCGGCGTCGGGGGCTCCATCGACCAGGGCCGCAGCCTCCTCGCCGGTGAGGCCGTCGGCGACGACGTCCGCGCCTGCGAACGGCACCGCGACGCCGGACTGCATGCCGTCGCGGGCCGCGGATGAGATCGCGGCGGTGACCACGATGAACGAGACGCCGATGGTCACCGCGAGCACGGCCGCGAGGTAGCGGCGGGTGTGGGTGCGCAGCGACGCGAGCAGGACCGACCTCATCGCACGCCTCCCGTCAGGGCGCTCACGAGCTGGTCGGACGACGGGTTGGTCAGGTGGGCGTGGATGCGGCCGTCGGCGATGACGACGACGTCGTCGGCGTACGCCGCCGCATCGAGCTCGTGGGTCACCATCACGACCGTCTGCCCGAGCTCGCGCACCGAGCGGCGGAGGAAGCCGAGCACCTCGGCCGAGGTGGTGCTGTCGAGGTTGCCGGTGGGCTCGTCGGCGAACACGATCGCCGGGTTGGTGACCAGCGCGCGGGCGATCGCGACCCGCTGCTGCTGGCCGCCGGAGAGCTCGCTGGGGCGGTGGCCCAGCCGGTCGCGCAGGCCGAGGGTGTCGACGACGAGGTCGAGCCGCTGCCCGGCGTGGGCGCGCTTGTGGCCGGCCAGCTCGAGTGGCAGCAGGATGTTCTGCTCCGCGGTGAGCATGGGCAGCAGGTTGAAGGACTGGAAGACGAAGCCGACGTGGTCGCGCCGGAAGATCGTCAGCGCCGTGTCGTCGAGGGTCTCGAGCGCGACGCCGGCGACCGACACCTGGCCCTCGGTCGGGAGGTCGAGCCCGGCCAGGCAGTGCATCAGCGTGGACTTGCCGGAGCCGGACGCGCCCATGATGGCGGTGAACCGGCCGGCGGGCAGGTCGAGGTCGACGCCGCGCAGCGCGTGCACGGCAGCGTCGCCCTTGCCGTAGACGCGGGTCAGGCCGCGAGCGCTGGCGGCGAGCGTGTCGGTGGACGTGGTTTCGGGGGTCGTCTGGATCATGCCGACGACGCTGTCAGGATCCGGCGCGCCGATCGTCAGGCCGCGGGATGGTCCTGGGGTCAGCCTGCGGGATGACGCGACTCAGCCGACGAGCTTGGCGCCGTACGCCAGCACCACGAGCTGCACCCGGTCGCGCGAGCCGGTCTTGGCGAGCAGCCGGCTGACGTGGGTCTTGACGGTGGCCTCGGCGACGTAGAGCTCGGCGGCGATCTCCTGGTTGGACGAGGCCGCGGCCGACCAGCACCAGCACCTCGAGCTCCCGCTCGGTGAGCTCGGCGAGCCGAGAGTCGGGCCCGGCCGGCGTCGGGTCGGGCAGGGTGGCGGCGAAGTGCTCGAGCAGCCGGCGGGTGGTGCTCGGCGCGACCACGGAGTCGCCGGCGTGCACCGTGCGGATCGCGTCGAGCAGCTCCTCGGGTCGCGCGTCCTTGAGCAGGAACGCCGCCGCGCCCGCCCGGATCGCCGCGAACGCGTGCTCGTCGAGGTCGAACGTGGTCAGCACGACGACCCGCGGCGCGCCCTCGACGCGCGGTGATCCGACGCGTGGCCTCGACGCCGTCGAGGCGGGGCATCCGCACGTCCATCAGCACCACGTCGCAGCCGGTGACCGACAGCAGCTCGACCGCCTCCTGGCCGTCGCCGGCCTCGCCGACGACCTCGAGGTCGGGCTGGCTCTCCACCAGCATCCGGAAGCCGGCGCGCACCATCTGCTGGTCGTCGACGAGAAATACCCGGATCTTCTGGCCACGGATCACAGGGGCAGCCTCGCCTGCACGCGGAAACCGCCGTGTGGCCGGGGTCCGGCCTCGATGGTGCCGTCGTGCGCCAGCACCCGCTCGCGCATGCCGAGCAGGCCGAGACCGTGGCCGTCGTCGAGCGCGGAGGCGCCGCGGCCGTCGTCCTCGACCACGATCTCGATGTCGTCGCCGACGCAGACCCGCACGTGCGTCGTGGCCGCGGGGCCGGCGTGCTTGCGGGCGTTGGTGAGCGCCTCCTGCACCACGCGGTACGCCGTCAGGGCGAGGCCGTCCGGCACCGGACGCTCCAGGCCGACCAGCTCGGCCTGCACCTGCTCCTCGGCGGCCAGCGCCGCGATGTCGGCGAGCCGGGGCTGCGGCGCGGTGCCGGTCTCCTCGGCCCGCAGCAGCCCGAGCAGCCGCCGCATCTCGGTGAGCGCCTCCCGGCCGGTGGTGGAGATGTTGGCGAGCGTGTCCGTCGCGGCGTCGGGCGACGCGGCGGCGGCGTACCGAGCCCCGTCGGCCTGCACCACCATCACCGTCAGCCCGTGCGCGACCACGTCGTGCATCTCCCGGGCGATCCGGGCCCGCTCGTCCGACGCGGCCAGCGCCACCTGCTGGGCGGCCTCGCGCTCGATCCGCTCGCCGCGCTCGATCAGCGCGTCGACGTACGCGCGGCGGGTCCGGCCCAGCGTGCCCAGCGCCCAGGCCGTGACCACGATGCCGGCCATGGTCAGGAAGTAGGGCGAGAACGTGTTCGGCTTGAGCGTCGCCCCGAACTCGATCAGCCAGTCGACGGAGGCGACCGCCGCCGCCACCAGCGCGACCGCCGAGGGCGATCGCGGCCGGGAGGGCGGTCGAGAAGCGCGCCACCGAGTAGAGCGCGATCGGGAACGCCACCTGGCTGTGCAGGGGTACGTCGATCCAGACCACCTGGGCGCCGCTGGCGACCGCGACGGCGGCGAACACCGCGACCGGGTGGCGGCGCCGCCACAGCAGCGGCACCAGCTGTGCGGTGGCCAGGACCATCCACGACCAGTCGACGCCGGCCACCGGGTAGGCCAGGGTCGCCAGCATCAGGATGCCGACGATCGCCACGTCGAGCCAGCGGTTCGCCCACGCCGGCAGCCGCCACGGCTGTCGGGAGGTGGGTCCGGCATCCATGGCGTCACGGTAGACCGACGGGACCAGCGCGGCGTCAGCCCACGGGATGACGGCGGTGCGACCGCGAGTAGGGTGCGGCGCATGACCAAGTGGGAGTACCTGACCGCGCCGATCCTCACGCACGCGGCCAAGCAGATCCTGGACAACTTCGGCTCCGACGGCTGGGAGCTGGTGCAGATCGCGCCGGGCATGAACCCCGAGAACCTGGTCGGCTACTTCAAGCGGCCCCTCGACGCATGAGCACGCCCGGAGGAGCGCCTGGCCGAGCTCGGCCTCGCGGTGCCGGAGGTGGCGAAGCCGGTGGCGGTCTACGTGCCGGCCGTGCGCAACGGCAACCACGTCTTCACCTCCGGCCAGCTGCCGATGAAGTCGGGCGAGCTGATGCTGGCCGGCAAGGTCGGCGACGACGTCAGCGCCGAGCAGGCCTACGAGTGCGCCCAGCAGTGCGCACTCAACGCGCTCGCCGCGGTGAAGTCCGTGGTCGGCGACCTGTCGGCGGTCACGCAGGTCGTCAAGGTCGTCGTCTTCGTGGCCTCGACCCCCGACTTCACCGGGCAGCCCGGCGTGGCCAACGGCGTCTCCGAGCTGCTCGGCAAGGTCTTCGGCGACGCCGGCGTGCACGCCCGGTCGGCGGTCGGCGTGTCCTCGCTGCCGCTCGACGCGCCGGTGGAGGTCGAGCTGCTCGTCGAGGTCTCGTGAAGATCCCGCTGCCCCCGGTGCCCCTGCCGGAGCGGTTGGTCGAGCTGGCCAAGGAGTACGACGACGGCACCCGTGCGGCCGTCGAGCCCCGCAACGCGGCGACCGTGGTGCTGCTGCGGCCCGGTGCCTCCGGGCCCGAGGTCTACCTGCTGCGCCGCCAGGTCTCGATGGAGTTCGCCGGCGGCATGTGCGTCTTCCCCGGCGGCGGCGTCGACCCGCGCGACTTCGACGCCGAGGTCGCCTGGGCCGGGCCGACCGCCGGTGAGTGGGCCGCTCGGCTCGGTGTCGACGAGGACATGGCGCGGGCCCTGGTCTGCGCCGCGGTGCGCGAGACGTTCGAGGAGTCCGGCGTGCTGCTGGCCGGGCCGTCGGCCGACGAGGTCGTCGCCGACACCACCGGCGAGGAGTGGGAGGCCGACCGGGTCGCCCTCGAGTCGCGCGAGCTGTCGATGACCGACTTCCTCAACCGGCGCGGGCTGGTGCTGCGCACCGACCTGCTCGGCACCTGGGACGGCTGGCTGACGCCCGGTCTTCGAGCCGAAGCGCTACCGCACCTGGTTCTTCGTGGCCCGGCTGCCCGAGGGGCAGCTGACCCGCGACGTGTCCACCGAGTCGTCGGAGGTGACCTGGCTGCCGGCTCGCGACGCGGCCGCCGGCGCCGACGCCGGCGAGGTGATGATGCTGCCGCCGACGTACCTCACCTGCCTCGAGATCGGCGAGTACGCCGGCCCCGACGACGTGCTCGCCGCCGCCGCTGGGCGTTCGGTCGAGATGTTCACGCCGAGCGTCGAGGTGCTGGGCGAGGGGTTCACGCTGTCGATGCCCGACCGGCTGCGGCCGCTGGTGGCGGAGCGGCGCCGCTCGTGAGCGAGCCCTGGACCGGAGGCCGGTTCGGCGAGCGCGGCCGCTGCTACCTCGCGCCCAACCCCGGGATGATGACGCTCGACGGCACCAACACCTGGGTGCTCCGCGAGCCCGGCGCCGAGCGCGCGGTCGTGGTCGACCCGGGTCCGATCGAGGACGGTCACCTCGACCTGCTCGTCGAGGCGACCGGCGACGTCGGCCTGGTGCTGCTCACCCACCACCACTTCGACCACTCCGAGGTGGCCCGCGCCTTCGCCGAGACCAAGGGCTGCGCGGTGCGCGCCCTCGACCCCGACTACTGCCTGGGCGCGCCGCCGGTCGTCGACGGTGAGGACCTCGAGGTCGACGGACTGCACCTGCGGGTGGTCACCACCCCCGGCCACACCGCCGACTCGATCTCGTTCGTGCTGCCCGCCGAGCGCACGCTGCTCAGCGGCGACATGGTGCTCGGCCGCGGCACCACGGTCGTCGCCTACCCCGACGGCCAGCTCGGCCCCTACTTCGACTCGATCGACGAAGATGCGGGCGCTGGTGACCGACGGTGAGGTCGACACCATCTGGCCGGCCCACGGGCCGGTGCTCGACGACGCCGGTGGCGTCCTCGACTACTACGGCGCCCACCGCCGCGAGCGCCTCGCCCAGGTCACGAACGCCCTGGCCGAGCTCGGCGTCACCCTCAGCCCGGAGTCGGCCGACGACGACGACCTCCCGCGCCAGGTGGTCGAGGTCGTCTACCGCGACGTCGACGAGAGCCTCTGGCCCGTGGCCGAGTGGTCGGTGCGCGCCCAGCTGGCCTATCTGGCCGCCCAGGCCTGACCGTTCATTCGGCGCGATCGCGCTGTTTGTGCAGGATTGACACCCGCGTCCTTGTCCATCTGGCGCGATCGCGCCAGATGGACATGGACGCGGTCAGTGCAAATCGGCCTGTGGAGAACGAACGCCCACCGGTCCAGGTGGGAATGGTCGCGGCATGGAAGAGGCAGCCACTCAACGTCAATCACCCCTTCACGCGGGCCCAGTGGATTGCCGCTGGTGGAGCGCTCAAGCTGCTCCGGCGACGCGACTTTCAGCAGATTGTCGGCAGTGTGTGGGTGCACCGCGACGGGCTCGACGACGACACCTTGATCAGAGCGGCGCTCGCGATTCACCCAGACGATGCGTTCGCGAGCCATCTCAGCGCGGCGAAGGTGCTCAGGTTGCCCATCCCTGATCATCCGTTCGCGCACGTGACGGTCGGCAAGCATGAAGACCGCAGGTTCCGCCCTAGGGTCAAGCCTCACGTGACCAAGCGGATGCGGCGAGTGATCGTCGTACGGGGAATCAGGACCACGGATCCGATCGCGACCTTCATTGACTGCGCTGGGATGTTGTCGTTGGTGGAGCGAGTCATTCTCGGCGACGCCTTGGTGAGGAAGTACGACATCACCTCGGAAGAGCTGCTCAAGGCCTGCCGCGAGAGTTCCGACTACTACGCCGGCCTGGCGACCGCGGCCGCGGAGTACGTCCGAGACGGTGTGGATTCCCCGATGGAGACCCGGCTTCGCATGTTGATAGTGCTCGCCGGTCTTCCCGAGCCAAGAGTGAACTTCAAGCTCTTCCGCGACGATGGCACCTGGAGGCGGCGATTCGACCTGTCCTATCCGGGGATCAAGTTGATCATCGAGTACGACGGCCGCCATCACGCGACTGACCCAACGCAGTGGGAGGGAGACATCGACCGCCGCGAGGAGTTCGACGACGAGGGCTACCGGATCCTCGTCGTCACCTCGAAGGGGATCTTCGTCGAGCCCGAGCGGACCTTGCGTCGGGTTCGTCGGCAGCTCGTCCTGCGCGGTTGGGGAGACGTCCCGCCCATTCAACCGCTGTGGAAGGAGCACTTCGCTGCGTGAGTGACGCGACCTGCGCCACTCCAACCGACTCACGGTTGCTGGCGCATCTGGCGCGATTGCGCTGTTTGGACAGGTTGGGGCGGCCGCCGCCACTCGTCGATCTGGCGCGATCGCGCTGTTTGGACAGGTTGAGGCCGCCGCCACTCGTCGATCTGGCGCGATCGCGCTGTTTGGACGGTCACCCGGCAGACCAGAGACTGTCCAGGTCCGGGTCAGCGGGCGCGGCGGGCCAGCCGCTCGACGTCCATGAGCACGACCGAGCGGGGCTCGAGGCGCAGCCAGCCGCGGGCGGCGAAGTCGGCCAGCGCCTTGTTGACCGTCTCGCGGGAGGCGCCGACCAGCTGGGCCAGCTCCTCCTGGGTGAGGTCGTGGTGCACGTGGACGCCGTCGTCGGCGGTGCGGCCGAAGCGGTCGGCCAGGTCGAGCAGGGCCTTGGCGACGCGACCGGGCACGTCGGAGAAGACCAGGTCGGCGACGACGTCGTTGGCGCGGCGCAGACGGCCGGCCAGCTGGGCGAGCAGGCCGCGGGCCACCATCGGGCGTCCCTCGAGCCAGCGCAGCAGGTCCTCGTGGGAGAGCGACGCGAAGCTCGAGTCGGTCACCGCGGTGACCGTGGCCGAGCGCGGGCCGGGGTCGAAGAGCGACAGCTCGCCGAACATCTGGCCGGGGCCGAGGATCGCCAGGAGGTTCTCGCGGCCGTCGGACGAGGTGCGGCCGAGCTTCACCTTGCCGTCGAGCACGATGTAGAGCTTGTCGCCGGAGTCACCCTCGTGGAAGAGCACATCGCCGCGGCGGACCCGGCTCTCGGACATGGACGCCCGCAGTGCCGTAGCCGCCTCGTCGTCGAGGGCGCTGAACAGCGGAGCTTGGCGGAGTACGTCGTTGTCCACGGATCCTCCTAGGGGATGACGTCAGGCGCGATCCTATCCAGTGGTCCAGGTCACAACGTAATCACGTCCCGCACAGTTGGGTGGATCTGCCCGGAGAGGCTGTCGGGGCGGCGCCGTAGGCTGGCCCGGTGCCAGCCCCAGCCGCCGCCGACGAGACCCCGACGTCCCTGGTCCGGCGCGCGCGGAAGATCGACCGGGTGCTGGCCGACACCTATCCCGACGCGAAGTCCGAGCTCGACTTCGACAGCCCGTTCCAGTGCCTGGTGGTCACCGTCCTGTCCGCGCAGACCACCGACAAGCGGGTCAACGCCGTGCGCCCGACGCTGTTCGCGGCATACCCCGACCCGGCGGCGATGGCCGCCGCCGACCGCACCGACCTGGAGACGATCCTCGGCCCGCTGGGCTTCTTCCGGGCCAAGACCGAGTCGCTGCTGAAGCTGAGCGCCGCGCTCGTGGAGCACTACGACGGCGACGTTCCGGCCAAGCTCGCCGACCTCGTGACGCTGCCCGGCGTGGGCCGCAAGACCGCCAACGTGGTGCTCGGCAACGCCTTCGGCCTCCCCGGCATCACCGTCGACACCCACTTCGGTCGGCTGTCGCGCCGCTTCGGCTGGACCGAGGAGACCGACGCGGTGAAGGTCGAGCACGCCGTCGGCGCGCTGTTCCCGAAACGGGACTGGACCATGCTCAGCCACCACGTGATCTGGCACGGCCGCCGGGTCTGCCACTCGCAGAAGCCGGCGTGCGGTGCCTGCCCGGTGGCGAAGTGGTGCCCGGCGTACGGCGAGGGGCCGACCGACCCCGAGGTGGCCGCCAAGCTGGTGAAGACCGAGAGTCGCGCATGAGACGTGCAGCCTGCGCGGCGCTCGCGCTGCTGGGTGCCGTCGTGCTCGCCGGGTGCACGGACGCGCCGGACTTCACCTTCCCCAACAAGGCGAAGATCGACGTGGACACCCCTCAGCTCCGCGAGGAGAAGAAGGAGGCCGGCGTCGAGCCGTGCCGTCCGGGCACCGGTGCCAACGAGCTGCCAGCCGTCACCGTGCCGTGCTTCGGCGGGGGGCCGGACGTCGACCTCTCCACGCTCGAGGGGCCGCTGGTGATCAACGTCTGGGCCGGCTGGTGCGTCCCCTGCCGCAAGGAGATGCCGACGCTCCAGGCGTTCTACGAGGAGTACGGCGACCAGGTCGGGGTGCTGGGGATCAACGTCCGCGACCCGCAGACCGAGTCGGCGATGGAACTCGTCAAGGACACAGGGGTCACCTACCCACTCGTCGCCGACACCGCCGACGACCTGGCCGGCAAGGACCCTTTCAACCTCACCCTGGGGATCCCGAGTGTGATCTTCGTGCGGGCTGACGGTTCCCTCGCACCGACGGCGGGAGTCGTCGAGTCCGTGGACGAGCTGGTCGAGCTGGTCGACGCCAACCTCGGGATCCAGCTGTGACCCCGACAGATCCACCAGCAGCACCCCGAGCTGCCCGAGTGGCTGCGACCGGTCGAGGCCGGGGCGCGCTCGATCACGGTGCACGAGCTGACCCGCTTCATGCCGCCGGAGGACTCCGACCCGCGCCGGGGCGCCGTACTCATGCTGTTCGGTGAGGGCGAGGCCGGGCCCCGACCTGCTGCTCACCGAGCGGGCCCACCACATGCGGTCCCACCCCGGCCAGGTGTCGTTCCCGGGCGGCTCGATCGACGAGGGCGAGACCGCGCGCGAGGCGGCGCTGCGCGAGGCCGAGGAGGAGACCGGGCTCGACCCGGCCGGCGTCGAGATCTTCGCCGAGCTGCCCGAGCTGTGGCTGCCGCCGAGCAACTTCGCGGTCACGCCGCTGCTGGCCTGGTGGCGCGAGCCCAGCCCGGTGCGGGCGGTGTCGCTCGACGAGGTGCACGCGGTCTACCGGGTGCCGCTCGACGAGCTGATCGAGGAGACCCACCGGATCGCGGTGAAGCACCCGAGCGGCTGGGTGGGGCCGGGCTTCCTGATCGGCGAGCAGAAGGACGTCATCCTCTGGGGCTTCACCGCGGGCATCATCTCGCGGCTCTTCGACTACCTCGGGTGGACCACCCCGCTCGACGACCCGCCGCTCCACGATCTCCCGAGCTACATGCTGCAGAGTGACCCCACGCGCACCGAGTTCAAGCCCAACACCGCGTTCCAGGCTCGCGCCGACTGGGAGAAGGGGTCGTCGTGAACGCCCTCGACTGGTTGCTGGTCGTGCTGGTGCTCGCCTACGCCCTGTCCGGCTACTGGCAGGGGTTCATCACCGGCGCCTTCGCCACCACCGGTCTGCTGCTCGGCGGCCTGTTCGGCGTCTGGCTGGCTCCCGTCGCCCTGGGTGACGCCTCGCCATCGCTGATGGTCTCGCTCGGTGCCCTGTTCATCGTGATCCTGGCCGCGTCGCTCGGCCAGGCGGCGCTGCAGCTGGCCGGTGCGCGGATCCGCGAACGCATCACCTGGCAGCCGGTCCGGGCGATCGACGCGGCGGGCGGTGCGCTGCTGAGCGCGCTGGCCGTGCTGCTGGTGGCCTGGGCGCTCGGCGTCGCCGTCTCGGGCTCGCGGATCGGCACGGTCACCCCGCTGGTGCGCGAGTCGGCGGTGCTCGGCAAGGTCAACGACGCGCTGCCGCAGTCGGCGAGCAACGTGCTTCAGGCCTTCAACGACGTCGTCGGCGCCAGCTTCTTCCCCCGCTACCTCGAACCGTTCGCGCCCGAGCGGATCGTCGAGGTCGGCCCGGGCCCGAAGCGCCTCCTGACCGATCCCGACGTCGTCCGCACCGAGCCCAGCGTCCTGAAGATCCGCGGCAGCAACGACTGCGGCCGCGGCATCGAGGGCACCGGCTTCGTCTACGCGCCCGGCCGGCTGATGACCAACGCCCACGTGGTCGCCGGCGTCGACGACCCCGAGGTCGAGATCGACGGCTCCACCGAGCCGGCCGACGTCGTCTACTACAACCCCGACCTCGACATCGCCGTACTCAGCCTCGACACCGGCAGCCTCGACGGACTGCCCTTCGACACCTCCGCCGAGGAGAAGGACGGCGTGGCCATCCTCGGCTACCCCCAGGACGGCCCCTACGACGTCCAGGTCGGCCGGATCCGCTCCGAGCAGCGCCTCCGCTCACCCGACATCTACGGCGACGGCACCGTCATCCGCGAGGTCTTCTCGGTGCGCGGCCTGGTCCGCCCCGGCAACTCCGGCGGCCCCATCGTCGACTCCGACGGCGACGTCGTCGGCGTCGTCTTCGCCGCCTCGGTGACCGACGACGAGACCGGCTACGCCCTCACAGCAGAGCAGGTCGAGGAGAGCGCCGAGGACGGCCGCAACAGCTCCGACGAGGTGTCAACCGGCGACTGCGCTGGCTGAGCGGTTGCGTCAGCGAGATCGCTTGCGAGGTCTCGACACGCCAGTGACGACCTCGTCCCTCGGTCGCACGGCTCGCTCGACCACCATCGACGCACGCTCGCTCCGCTCGCCTGCGTCAACTCTTACCCCTGAGAGCGCGGGGGATCTCTCGACCTTGCTCGATCGCCTTCTCCGGGCGCCTTGACCTTCTTCACCTTCTTGACGCCGACGAAGGTCGAGGAGGGCGGCGAGGAGGAGGTAGAGGCCGAAGACGCAGAGGAAGGACCAGTGGAGGGCGAGGCCCTCGCCGTTCCAGTGGATGAAGTAGGCGATGGCGACCGACAGCATGATGATCGCGAGCAGTGCGACGAAGCCCGCGACGGCGAAGAGGGCGAGGCCCATGCCGCCTGCCTTGACGCTGACCTTCAGCTCGGACTTGGCGAGCTGGATCTCCTTGGAGAGCAGAGTCGAGATGTCGCGGCTGGCGTCGTGGACCAGACGACCGATGGTGGGTTCGTCGTCGGGTTTGACCTGCTGGGTTGCCATGGGGCGACCTTACCGATAGCGCTTGGCTTACTCCGATAGAGTCGGGAACAGGAGAGCCGGGAAGCCTGGTCGGCACCATCTTCCGACGACTTCTGAGGGCACCTGCCGTGATCCGACCCGATCCCCGTTCATCCGGCGACATCGCCGACGACGACGTCTGGCGACGGGGACCGACCTGGGGCGCCAGCAACAAGCCGCTGGCGCGTCTCGTGGCCCGGCCGGTGCGGGAGTTCCTCCGCATCGAGACCTCGGGCTCGCTGGTGCTGCTGGTCGCCACCCTCGCAGCCCTGGCCTGGGCGAACTCACCCTGGTCGGGAGGCTACGACTCCTTCTGGCACACCCAGATCTCGATCGAGATCGGGTCTCTCCACATCGAGGAGAGCCTGCAGCACTGGGTCAACGACGCGCTGATGGTGATCTTCTTCTTCGTCGTCGGCCTGGAGATCAAGTACGAGCTGGTCCAAGGCGATCTTCGCGACCCGAGGACAGCCGCGCTGCCCATCGTGGCCGCGATCGGCGGCATGGCCGTGCCGGCGCTGATCTACCTGGCAGTGGCCGGCGGCACCGAGGCGTCGTCTGGGTGGGGCATCCCGATGGCGACCGACATCGCGTTCGCCGTGGGGGTCGTAGGCCTGCTCGGACGCCGGATCCCCTCGGCCGCCCGGCTCTTTCTGCTGACCCTGGCGATCGTCGACGACATCGGCGCGATCATCGTGATTGCCGCCTTCTACACCGACGACCTCGACCTGGTGTGGCTGAGCGTGGCGATCGCCTTGCTGGTGCTGATGGTGGTGATGCGACTCGTCCGGATCTGGGCGATCACCGCCTACGTTGTGGTGGGGATCGGCGTCTGGTTCGCGACGCTGGAGTCGGGGGTGCACGCGACCCTGGCCGGCGTGGCGATCGGTCTGATCACCCCAGCGACGGCGCTGCTCAACGAGGACGTGGCGCGGCAGTATGCGCACCGCGCCCTGCGCGACCGCGCCCTCGATCCAGACGAGCTGGTCCGGCTGCGGTTCCTGTTCGGCGAGTCGGTGCCGGTCGTCGAGCGACTGCAGAACATGCTGCACCCGGTCTCCGCGTACGCCGTGCTCCCCGTCTTCGCACTGGCGAACGCCGGAGTCGATCTCCGGGGCGGTGTGCTCGGCGACGCCGTCACGTCGACGGCCGGGCTCGGCATCGCGGCCGGTCTCGTGGTCGGCAAGCCCCTCGGCATCCTGGCGGCGGCGTTCCTGGCCGTGCGACTGGGTCTGGGACGGCTGCCGGACCGGACCTCGTGGTTGATGCTGGGCGGGCTCGGCGCCGTCGCCGGCATCGGGCTGACGGTGTCGCTCTTCATCGCCGGCCTGTCGTTCCCGGAGTCGCAGAGCCTCACCGACGACGCCAAGATCGGCATCCTGCTCTCTTCCGTGGTCGCAGCCGCGTTGGGCGTGCTTCTGCTGCTCGCCAGCTCCTCCAGGACGGGACCGGAAGCGGAGCCCGACGAGCCCGACGAGCCCGACGAGTCCCTGGCCCAGCCGGGCGCCGATCAGAGGTAACGCAGCCAGAGGTAGGGGACGCACAGGGACACCGTCACGGCGGTGACCACCAGGCCGTACTTCGTGAACATCCAGAAGCTGATCGGGTGGCCCTGTCGCGCCGCGATGCCCAGGGCCACCACGTTGGCGGACGCGCCGATGGCGGTGGCGTTGCCGCCGAGGTCCGCGCCGAGAGCCAGCGCCCACCAGAGCACGCCCCCATCGGGGCCCTGATCGGCCACGAGGTCGGAGACGATCGGGCTCATCGTGGCGACGTAGGGGATGTTGTCCACGATGGCCGAGAGCACGGCCGACCCACCCAGCAGCCCCATCGTGGCCACTCCCAGCTGCCCCTCGGTTGCTTCCGCTGTCCGTTCCGCGACCGAGCCGATGACGCCGGTCTCGACCAGCCCACCGACCATGATGAAGAGACCCGCGAAGAAGAGCAGGGTCGGCCATTCGACCTCGTCGAGAGCATGCGACATGTCGATGTCGGTGATCACCAGGAGCAGGCCCGCACCGAGCAGGGCCACGACCGAGGGCTCGTAGTGGAGCACCGGATGCAGGACGAACGCCGCGACCACCAACGTCAGCACGGCCAACGACTTGCCGAGCAGCGCTGGATCGGTGATCGCCTCGCGCTCGTTGAGCTTCATCACCGAGGCCGCTCGTTCGGCGTCGTAGTGGAAGTCCTTCCGGAACAAGAGCCGGCACAGCACGCAGTAGACCGCCAGGAGCACGAGCACGATCGGCGCCATGTGCACCAGGAAGTCGTTGAAGCTCAGGTCGGCCCGAGCCGCGATGATGATGTTCGGCGGGTCACCGACCAGCGTGGCCGCACCACCGATGTTCGAGGCCATCACCTCGGCGATGATGTAGGGCTCGGGCCGCAGTCCCAGCCGCTGGCACACCAGGAACGTGACGGGTGCGATCAGCAGCACCGTCGTGACGTTGTCGAGCAGGGCCGACGCGCCGGCTGTGAGCAGACACAGCATCACCATCAGCCGGTAGGCCTTGCCCTTGGTCCGCTTGGCGGTCCAGATCGCCAGGTACTCGAAGACTCCGGTTTGGCGAAGCACCGAGACGATCACCATCATCCCGAAGAGCAGGAAGATGACGTTCCACTCGATGCCGGTGTGGTCGTCGAAGAAGGCCTTCTCCGCGTCGGTGATCCGCAGCAGCAGCATCAGGGCCGCGCCGCCGAGGGCGACCTTGGTGCGGTGGATCTTCTCCGTGGCGAGCAGGACATAGGCCACGACGAAGATGCAGATGGCGATGGTCGCCACGGGGGCTCCTGAGGGGTCGACGACAAGGTCGCCGACCAGACTTCCCGGCACTCCTGTGCGCGACCCTATCGTCCGGCTCCACGGCCCGGCCGAGGCTGTCCCAGCTCCCGGCCCCGTCCGTTATGGTCGGTGGGGTGAAGGCACAGGAGCTGGCGGCGCCCTACCCGACCGTGCGGGCGGACTCGCCGGCGGCAGACGCGGCCCGGCTGCTGACCGAGCAGCATCGCCCCGGGCTGGTGGTGGTCGACGAGCACGAACACCCCGTCGCGATCCTCCCGGGCTCCCAGGTCCTGCGCTTCCTGATCCCGCCCTACGTGCAGGACGATCCCACCCTGGCACGGGTGCTGGACGAGGAGTTCGCGGACAACCTGTGGGACGCGTTGGCCGACAAGAACGTCGCCGAGATGCTGCCGAAGGAGCGCACCCCCCTGCCGGTGGTGCAGGCCGACGACACGATGTTGGAGATCGCGGCCGTGATGGCGGCCAACCGCTGCCCCCTGGCGGCTGTGGTCGACGGACCCGGCAAGCAGGCCTCCCTGATCGGGGTCATCACCGTCCCCCAGCTGCTGGAGGCACTGCTCGTCGGTCGGGTCAGCGAGCCCTGAGGGTCAGTCCTCGCCCTTGCCGGAGTCGATGCCCTTCTCGATCAGCTCCATCACCGAGGAGTCGGCGAGGGTGGTGACGTCGCCGATCTCGCGGTGCTCGGCGACGTCCTTGAGCAAGCGGCGCATGATCTTGCCGGAGCGGGTCTTGGGCAGCTCGGCCACGATCATGATCTGCCTCGGCTTGGCAATGGCGCCGATCTCCTTGCGCACGTGGTTGCGCAGCTCCTCGACGATGTCCTCACCGCCATCGCCTGCCTCGTCGCGCAGGATCACGAACGCGCAGACTGCTTGGCCGGTGTCCTCGTCCTTGGCACCGACGACGGCTGCCTCGGCCACCTTGGGGTGAGAGACCAGCGCCGACTCGATCTCGGTGGTGGAGAGTCGGTGGCCGGAGATGTTCATGACGTCGTCGACCCGGCCGAGCACCCAGAGGTCACCGTCGGTGTCCTTCTTGGCGCCGTCGCCGGCGAAGTAGTAGCCCTGTTTCTTGTACTTCGACCAGTACGTGTCGATGAACCGGTCGTCGTCGCCCCAGATGGTGCGCAGCATCGCGGGCCACGGCTTGGTGAGCACCAGGTAGCCGCCGGAGCCGTCGGGCACCGACTCGCCCTCCTCGGTCACCACGTCGGCGCCGATGCCGGGGATGGGGATCATCGCCGAGCCGGGCTTGCCGTGGGTGACGCCGGGCAGCGGGCTGATCATGATCATGCCGGTCTCGGTCTGCCACCAGGTGTCGACCACCGGGGTGCGGTCGCCCCCGATGACGGTGCGGTACCAGATGTAGGCCTCCGGGTTGATCGGCTCGCCGACCGACCCGAGGAGCCGCAGCGAGGACATGTCGAACTGGTCGGGGATCTCCTTGCCCTGCTTCATGAACGAGCGGATCGCGGTGGGAGCGGTGTAGAAGATCGAGACCTTGTGGTCCTGGATGATCTTCCACCAGCGGCCACGCTCGGGGCTGTCGGGCGTGCCTTCGTAGAGCACCTGGGTCACGCCGTTGGCGAGCGGCCCGTAGACGATGTAGCTGTGGCCGGTCACCCAGCCGATGTCAGCGGTGCACCAGTAGACGTCGGTCTCGGGCTTGAGGTCGAACACCGCCCAGTGCGTGTACGCCGCCCCGGTCAGGTAGCCGCCGGTCGTGTGCAGGATCCCCTTCGGCTTGCCGGTGGTGCCGGAGGTGTACATGACGTAGAGCGGGTGCTCGGAGTCGAAGAACTCGCACGCGTGCTCCGTGGACGCCCCGCCGACGGCGTCGTGCCACCAGACGTCGACGTCGTCGTCCCACTCGACGTCCTGGCCGGTGCGGCGTACGACCAGCACCTTGTCGACGACGTCCGTCTTCGTGCGCGCCTCGTCCACCGCCGGTTTCAGCGCAGAGGGTGCCCCGCGGCGGTAGCCGCCGTCGGAGGTGATCACGACCCTCGCCTGGCAGTCCTCGAGCCTGGTGGCCAGGGCGTCGGAGGAGAAGCCCCCGAAGACCACCGTGTGCGGTGCGCCGATGCGCGCACACGCCAGCATCGCCACGATGGCCTCGGGGATCATCGGCATGTAGATCGCGACCCGGTCGCCCTTCTCGACGCCGAGGTCGGTCAGGGCGTTGGCGGCCTGGGAGACCTCGTCCTTGAGCTGGGCGTAGGTGATGTCCCGCGTGTCGCCCTCGGGCTCGCCGATCCAGTGGAAGGCGACCTGGTCACCCTTGCCGGCCTCGACGTGCCGGTCCACGCAGTTGTACGCCGCGTTGATGGTGCCGCCGACGAACCACTTCGCGAACGGCGGGTTGTCCCAGTCGAGCACCCGGTCCCACTTCTGGTCCCAGCTCAGCCGTTCGGCCTGCTCGGCCCAGAAGGCCTCGGGGTCGGCGTCGGCACGTGCGTACGCCTCTTCCTTGAGGTTGGCGTTCGCAGCCAGGTCGGCCGGCGGCTCGAACCGACGGTCCTCCTTGAGCAGGTTGGAAAGCGTCCCACCCTCATTGGGCTCTTCGGTCACGATCTGTCTCCCGTGGTCGTTCGTTCAGTTCTCGATACGTCCGCATTGGCCACCCTAGGACTCACGCTCCAGCGGCGGGAGGGTCGTGTGCCTGAGACCGGTCCATGGACCGGGCTCAAGCACACGACCAGACCCCCCGAGTCGTAGGCCCGCTGACCCGTCAGAAGATCTTCTGACGGGTCAGCGGGAGCTCAGTGGATGACCGCCTTCTCGGAGCCCGCCCCGGTGAGGGAGCGCACCTCGAGCTCGACGTAGGCCTCCTCGGCTTCCGGGTCGCGCGACGTGAGCGCGCCGAGGATGCCGAACAGGAATCCGGCCGGGATCGAGACGATGCCCGGATTGGCCAGCGGGAACCACGAGAAGTCGACGCTGGTCCAGAACACGCCGGTCGGCCCGGAGACCGTGGGCGAGAAGAAGACCAGGCCGACGCAGGTGATGAGTCCGCCGTAGATCGCCCAGGTGGCGCCCCGGGTGTTGAAACGCTTCCAGAACAGGTTCATCACCAGGGCCGGCAGGTTGGCCGACGCCGCGACCGCGAAGGCGAGGGCGACCAGGAAGGCGATGTTCAGCTCCTGGGCGAAGATGGACAGCACGATCGCGACGATGCCGATCGCGAACGCCGCGATCCGGGCCACCCTGATCTCGTCCTTCTCGCTGGCCTTGCCCTTCTTCCAGACGTTGGCGTAGAGGTCGTGGGCGACCGACGACGCCGACGTGAGCGTCAGGCCGGCGACCACGGCGAGGATCGTGGCGAAGGCCACCGCCGCGATGAACGCCAGGAGGACGGCACCGCCACCGGAGCCGGCTCCGCCACCCACCTCCTCGGCCAGAAGTGGTGAGGCCAGGTTGCCGCCGCTGTTGGCCACATCGCTGCCGGCACCGGTGTTCAGCAGCGCCGCCGCGCCGAATCCGAGCACCAGCGACATCAGGTAGAACGAGCCGATGAGGCCGATCGCCCAGTTCACCGACGTACGCGCGTCCTTGGAGGTAGGCACCGTGTAGAACCGGATCAGGATGTGCGGCAGGCCGGCCGTGCCGAGCACCAGCGCCAGGCCGAGCGACAGGAAGTCGATCTGACTGGTCGTGGTCAGGCCGTACTTGAGGCCGGGCTCGAGGAAGGCAGAACCCTTGCCGGAGTTGTCGGCCGCAGCGCCCAGCAGCTCGCTGAGGTTGAAGTTGAACTCCGCCAGGACCAGCACCGTGATCAGCACGGTGCCCGACATGAGCAGCACCGCCTTGACGATCTGCACCCAGGTGGTGCCCTTCATGCCGCCCACGACGACGTAGAAGATCATCAGCAGGCCGACCACCAGGATCGTGAACCGGATCGCCCACTCGCCCTCGATGCCGAGCAGCAGCGTCACCAGGGCGCCGGCACCCACCATCTGCGCGAGCAGGTAGAAGATCGACACCACGACCGTGGAGGTGGCTGCTGCGGTGCGCACCGGACGCTGGCGCATCCGGTAGGCCAGCTGGTCGGCCATCGTGTAGCGACCGGAGTTGCGCAGCAGCTCGGCCACCAGCAGCAGCGCCACGAGCCAGGCGACCAGGAAGCCGATGGAGTAGAGGAAGCCGTCGTAGCCGGTGAGCGCGATCGCCCCCGAGATGCCGAGGAACGACGCGGCGCTCATGTAGTCACCGGAGATGGCCAGGCCGTTCTGGAACCCGCTGAAGGAGCGACCGCCCGCGTAGTAGTCGGCGGCACTCTTGGTGTTGCGGCTGGCCCAGAACGTGATCGCGATGGTGATCGCGACGATCACCAGGAACAGGATCGTGGAGAGGGTCTCGGAGCTCATCAGGCCACCCCTCCTGCGTGTCCGGCGTGCTCGTCCTCGTAGCGCTGGTTGAGCTTGCGGGCGAGGGGATCGACGTTCTTCTCCATGTAGCGGCCGTAGAGATAGGCGAGGGCGAACGTCGAGACGAACTGGAGGATGCCGAAGACCAGCGCGATGTTGATGTTGCCCACGACCTTCGTGCTCATGAAGTCGGTGGCCCAGTTCGACATCACGACATAGAGCAGGTACCAGGTCATGAAGGCGAAGGTCGCCGGGAACACGAAGCGCCGGAACTTGCTGCGCAGCTCCGCGAAGTCGGCTGTCTCTTGGAGCTCGACGTAGATCGGGTGGTCGGAGCGGTGGCCGCCGCCGCCGTTGCCGCCACCTGGGTCCTGGGTCTCTGATGTCACGGGTCTGCCTCTCCGAGGGGGTTGTGATCACGGTCACGCTAGGGAGGCCGGTACCCGTCGTCAGCACTCAGCAACTGCGGTGCGGCGGGCGGCGACCAGCAGTCGGTGAGCGGTCGCCTGAGCGCGACGAACGGTCACGCGCAGTCCAGACCCACCTGCCTAAGAGGCAACTTTTGCCGTGAGGGTGTGAGAACAAGTTGACGGTTCGGTCGCGACAGCGGACGGCGACCCGAAACGTCTCCTCCCTTTCATGGTGGGCAGCCGATCTCTCAGGAGTGTCCCCATGACGACCACCCCCACCGCCCCAGCACCAGCTGAAGCCCCGCCCGCCCGACGCACAGGACGTTGGATCGACGACTGGAGGCCCGAAGACCAGGAGTTCTGGGAGTCGGGTGGCAAGGACGTCGCCAAGCGGAACCTGATCTGGTCGATCTTCGCCGAGCACCTCGGCTTCTCGGTGTGGCTGATCTGGAGCGTCAGCTCGGCGTTCCTGCTGTCGATGGGCTTCGAGTTCACCCCGCAGCAGCTCTTCTTCCTGGTCGCCATCCCCAACCTGGTCGGCTCGCTGCTGCGCGTGCCCTACACCCTGGTGGTCGCGAAGGTCGGTGGCCGCAACTGGACGATGGTCAGCGCGGCCCTGCTGCTGATCCCGACCCTCGGGTTCGCGTGGGCCGTGACCAACCCGAACACGCCCTACTGGGCGTTCTGCCTGATCGCGGCCACGGCCGGCTTCGGTGGCGGCAACTTCTCCAGCTCGATGGCCAACATCAACTTCTTCTACCCCTCCCGGCTCAAGGGCTCCGCGCTCGGCCTCAACGCCGCCGGTGGCAACATCGGCGTCTCGCTGATCCAGTTCTTCCTGCCGATCATCGTCGGCGGCGCCGGCATCTTCGGCCTGGTGAAGGCCTCCGAGGGTGGCATCAACCTCGAGCGCGCGGCCTGGGTGTACGCCGGCCTCGCGGTCCTGGCCACCCTCGCGGCGTACTTCTTCATGGACAACCTCGGCACCGCCAAGACCGACACCAGGTCGCAGCTCAGCGTGCTCAAGAACAAGCAGACCTGGGTGATGTCGTTCCTCTACATCGGCACCTTCGGCTCGTTCATCGGCTACTCCGCCGCGATGCCGCTGCTCATCAAGCTCAACTTCTGGCGCCAGCCCGTGCCCGGCGTCGTCGGGATCGGCATCAACTTCGCGTTCTACGCCTTCCTCGGCGCGCTGGTCGGGTCGCTCTCCCGGCCGCTCGGCGGCTGGCTGGCCGACAAGTACGGCGGCGCCAAGATGACCCTCATCTGCTTCGGCGGCATGGTCGCCAGCACCCTCGGTGTGCTCTGGACGCTGAGCCTGCTGGAGCCGCTCCCGCCGCCGCCCACCGCGGAGGCGCTCGCCACGATCAAGGCCGACCCGGCCGCGTTCCAGTTCCCGGAGGCCGCCGTCAACGCGGTCAACGCCAACTCCGACGTGTTCCCGCTGTTCCTGGGCATGTTCCTGATGATCTTCTTCTTCGCCGGCCTCGGCAACGGCTCGACGTACAAGATGATCCCGGCGATCTTCAAGACCGAGGCCGACCGGATGGCCACTCCCAACACGCCTGAGCACGCCGCGGCGTTGCTCAACTCGACCAAGCGGGCCTCGGCCGCGGTCGGGATCATCGGAGCGGTCGGTGCCATCGGCGGCTTCCTCATCCCGATCACGTTCGGCTCTCCCTGGATCACCGACCCGCTCGAGGCCACGAAGACCGCGTTCATGGTCTTCACGTTCTTCTACATCGTGTGTGCCTCGGTGACCTACCTGGTCTACCTCCGCAAGCCCGCTCCGGCCAAGGCCGCGACGAGCTACGCGGGCGTCGGCATCTGATCCGACCCACTCGAAAGCACCCATGACCAAGACTCACTGTCCGTACTGCAGCCTCCAGTGCGGGATGACGCTCACCAAGCGTGGTCCCGCCCTGGAGGTTCAGGCGTGGCCGGAGTTCCCCGTCAACGAGGGTGCGCTGTGCCGCAAGGGCTGGACCGCCACCGGACTGCGCGGCAACCGCGAGCGGCTGACCACGCCGCTCGGTCCGCGACCGGGCGACCGGTGAGCTGCGGGCGGCGTCGTGGGACGAGGCGCTCGACCTGGTGGCCGGCGCAGTCGCGCAATTGCGCGAGACCCACGGCGCGGACTCGGTCGCGGTCTTCGGCGGCGGCGGGCTGACCAACGAGAAGGCCTACCAGCTCGGCAAGTTCGCCCGGGTGGCGCTGGGCACCTCGCAGATCGACTACAACGGGCGCTGGTGCATGTCGTCGGCGGCCTCGGCGGGCAACCAGGCGTTCGGCATCGACCGCGGCCTGCCGTTCCCGCTCAAGGACATCGAGCAGACCGACGTCGTCGTGCTCGTCGGCTCCAACCTGGCCGAGACGATGCCGCCGGCCGCCCGCCACCTCGACCGGCTCCGCGAGCGCGGTGGCCACGTCGTCGTCATCGACCCGCGGCGCACCACCACCGCCGACCGGGCCGACACCTTCCTGCAGCCGGTGCCGGGCACGGATCTCCCGCTGGCGCTGGGGATCCTCCATCTCCTCGTGGCCGACGGCGCCGTCGACGAGGAGTACGTCGCCTCCCGCACCACCGGCTTCGACGTGGTCCGCCGCGACGTCTCCGCCTGGTGGCCCGAGCGGGTCGAGCGCGTCACCGGCGTGCCGGCCGACGAGCTGCGCGCCCTCGCGACCCGACTCGGAGGGGCCGCGCGGGTGATGGTGCTGACCGCGCGCGGCGCGGAGCAGCACAGCCAGGGCACCGCCACCGTGCTGGCCTGGATCAACGTCGCGCTGGCGCTCGGCATGCCCGGCAAGGAGTACGCCGGCTACGGCTGCCTCACCGGCCAGGGCAACGGCCAGGGCGGCCGTGAGCACGGCCAGAAGGCCGACCAGCTGCCCGGCTACCGGATGATCGACGATCCCGTCGCGCGCGAGCACGTCGCGCGGGTGTGGGGAGTGCCCGCCGCCGACCTGCCGGGCGCCGGCCTGTCGGCGTACGAGCTGCTCGACGGTCTCGGCACGCCCGGGGGTGCGCGGGCGCTGCTGGTCTTCGGCAGCAACATCGTGGTCTCCGCCCCCAACGCGACGCACGTGACCGAGCGGCTCGCGGCGCTCGACCTCCTCGTCGTCGCCGACATGGTGATGTCGGAGACGGCCGCGATGGCCGACGTCGTGCTGCCGGTGACCCAGTGGGCCGAGGAGACCGGCACCATGACCAACCTCGAGGGCCGGGTGATCCTGCGCGAGCAGGCCGTCGCCGCGCCCGAGGGGGTGCGCAACGACCTCGAGGTGCATCGCCGGCCTGGCCGAGCGCCTGGCCTCGCCGGTGCCGTTCTCCATCGAGCCGGAGGAGATCTTCGCCGAGCTCGGGCGCGCGTCGTCGGGCGGCCGCGCCGACTACGCCGGCATCGACTACGGCCGGATCCGCGCCGAGCACGGCGTCTTCTGGCCCTGCCCGACGCCCGACCACCCCGGCACGCCGCGGATGTTCGCCGACTCCTTCGCCACCCCTGACGGCCGGGCGCGGTTCGTGCCGGTGTCGGTGACCGGCCCGGCCGAGGTGCCGTGCGACCGACTACCCGCTGCACCTGACCACCGGCCGGGTGCTCGCGCAGTACCAGTCCGGCGCCCAGACCCGGCGGATCCGCGAGCTCACCGACGAGGGCATCTTCGTCGAGATGCACCCGCAGCTCGCGGACCGGATCGGGGCGCACGACGGCGAGCCGGTGCTGGTCTCGACCCGCCGCGGCGAGCTCAAGGCGCCCGCGCGGATCGTCAGCACGATCCGCCCGGACACGGTCTTCGTGCCGTTCCACTGGGTCGGCGCCAACAAGCTCACCAACGACGCCCTCGACCCGTCCAGCCGGATGCCGGAGTTCAAGGTCTGCGCCGCGGCGGTGCGCACATGAGCGCGCGTCGGATCGTCGTGGTCGGGTCGGGCATGGCCGCGACCCGGCTGGTGGAGGAGCTGGTCGCGCGCGACACCGGCGACCGGATCACCGTGCTCGGCGACGAGCGCCACGCGCCGTACAACCGGATCCTGCTGTCGGCCGTGCTCGAGGGCACGCACCCGGTCGACGCGCTGACCCTCCGCTCCCTCGAGTGGTACGCCGACCACGGCGTCGACCTGCGGGTCGGCACCCGCGTGCTCGGCGTGGACCGCGAGCACCGCGACGTGATGCTGGTCGACGGCACCTGCATCCCCTACGACCGCCTGGTGCTGGCCACCGGCAGCATCCCCAGCCTCCCGCCGATCCGCGGGCTGGTGCAGCTCGACGGCCGGCTGCACGAGCAGGTGCACGCCTTCCGCAGCCTCGACGACTGCCAGCGGCTGATGCAGGCGGTGCCCGCCGCCCGCCGGGCCGTGGTCGTCGGTGGCGGCCTGCTCGGTCTCCAGGTGGCCCGGGCGCTCAGCGTGCGCGGCCTCGAGACCGAGATCGTCGAGGGCGGCGAGCACGTGCTCCGCAGCCAGGTCGGCGCGCCGGCCGGCTCGGTGCTGCAGCGCGACCTGGCCCGGCTCGGCACCACCGTCTACACCGGTGCCCGGGCCGTCCGGCTCGACGGCAACGCCGGGACGCTCAGCCTGCGCCTCGACAACGGCTACCGGCTCGAGACCGACCTGGTCGTGCTCACCGCCGGCGGCCGCCCCTCCACCGCACTGGCCCGTGGCGCCGGACTGACCACCGCGCCGCGGCATCGTGGTCGGCGACCAGCTCGAGTCGGTCGACGACCCGCACATCCACGCGCATCGGCGACTGCGCCGAGCACGCAGCACCGCACCACCGGCTTCGTCGCGCCGGCCTGGGAGCAGGCCGGGCCTGCTGGCCGCGCACCTGGCCGGCGACGACGTCACCTACACCGGCAGCCGCAGCGTGGCCCGGCTGCGCGCGACCGGCCTCGACGTCGCGGTGCTCGGCGACCCGGAGCGCACCGAGGGCGAGGTCGTCGAGGTCACCAACCCCGTGGTCGGCACCCACCGCAAGCTGGTGGTGCGCGACCGGATGATCGTGGCCGGCACCTTCGTCGGCGACCTGTCGCGGATCGGCCTGATCACCCAGTACTTCGACCGCGGCGTCCGCCTCGCCGACCACGAGCCCGGCGCCCTGCTCATCGGCGACCAGAAGGCACCGCCGTCGCGCCTCGCCGACGACCACCGAGATCTGCGCCTGCGCCGGAGTCACCGCCGGCGCGATCCGCGCCTGCGCCTCCGCTCGACCAGGTCCGCGCCACCACCCGCGCGACCACCGGCTGCGGTGGCTGCCTGCCGTCGGTCCGCGACCTTCTCGTCCGACCCCCGCCCCCGAAACCCAAGGAGCACGCGCATGATCCACCGCAGGAAGCAGCTGGTCGTGGTCGGCCACGGCATGGTCGGCCACCGCTTCGTGCAGGCCGCCATCGAGCGCGGCGTCACCGAGACCTACGACGTCGTGGTGCTGGGCGAGGAGCCCCGCGCGGCGTACGACCGGGTCGCGCTGACGTCGTTCTTCGAGGTCGGCGCCGACGAGCTCTCCCTCCTTCCCGGCGGTGCGTACGACGACCCGCGTGTCCGGCTCTTCCTCGGCACCGCGGTCGACCACATCGACCCGGCCGCGAAGACGGTGACCCTCGCGGACGGCACGACGGTCGACTACGACGAGCTGGTGCTGGCCACCGGCGCGGCGCCGTTCGTGCCGCCCGTGCCGGGCCGCGACCTGCCGGGCTGCTTCGTCTACCGCACGATCGAGGACCTCGAGGCGATCCGTGACGCGGCCGGCTCGGCCAAGGTCGGCGCCGTCATCGGCGGTGGCCTGCTCGGGCTCGAGGCAGCCAACGCGCTGGTGCAGCTCGGACTCGAGACCCACGTGGTCGAGATGGCGCCGCGGCTGATGCCGGTGCAGGTCGACGACGCCGGCGGCGGCATGCTGGCCCGCCACATCCAGAAGCTCGGGCTGACCATCCACACCGGCGCGGCGACCGAGGAGGTGCTCGGTGAGGTCCGGGTGACCGGGCTGGCGCTCAAGGACGCCGAGCCGGTCGCCGCCGACATCGTGGTCTTCTCCGCCGGCATCCGCCCGCGCGACGCCCTGGCACGGGGCGCCGAGCTGGCCGTGGCCGAGCGCGGCGGCGTGCTCGTCGACGAGCAGTGCCGGACCTCCGACGAGCACGTGTGGGCGATCGGCGAGTGTGCTGCGCCGGCCGGCACGATGTACGGGCTGGTGGCCCCGGGCTACGCGATGGCCGAGGTCGTGGTCGACGCGCTGCTCGGCGGGCCGGGGCAGTTCACCGGCGCCGACATGTCCACCAAGCTCAAGCTGCTGGGCGTCGACGTCGCCAGCTTCGGCGACGCGTTCGCCACCACCGAGGGTGCCCTGGAGCTGGTCTTCGCCGACGCGGTGGCCGGCCACTACAAGAAGCTCGTGGTCACCGGCGACGGCAAGCGGCTGCTCGGCGGCATCCTGGTCGGCGACGCGTCGGCGTACGGCATGTTGCGGCCGATGGTCGCCGCTGGCGGCAAGGGCGGCATCGAGCTGCCCGCCAACCCCGAGGACCTGATCCTCCCGGCGTCGCGCGGCGCCGTGGACATCGGCCTGCCGGACGAGGCGGTCGTCTGCTCCTGCAACACCGTGACCAAGGGCGAGATCATCGCGGCGGTGGCCTCCGAGGACTCGCCGTGTGCGGACGCGACCTGCGTGACCAAGTGCACCGGGGCCGGCAGCACCTGCGGGTCGTGCAAGCCGACGGTGAAGAAGATCGTCGAGGACCACTTCGCCTCGGTCGGCAAGGAGATCGACCGCAGCCTCTGCGAGCACTTCCCGCTGACCCGGCAGGAGCTCTTCGACGTCGTGGCCGTGCACGGCTACACGAGGTTCGACCAGATCATCGAGGCGCACGGTCACGGTCGCGGCTGCGACATCTGCAAGCCGGCCGTCGCCTCGATCCTGGCCAGCCAGCTCGGCGAGCACGTGCTCGACGAGGCCAACCGGACCCTGCAGGACACCAACGACGCGTACCTCGCCAACATCCAGCGCAACGGCACCTACTCCGTCGTACCCCGCATCCCCGGCGGCGAGATCACGCCCGAGAAGCTGATCGTGATCGGCGAGGTCGCCCGCGACTTCGGGCTCTACACCAAGATCACCGGCGGCCAGCGGATCGACCTGTTCGGCGCCCGGATGGAGCAGCTGCCCGCGATCTGGCAGCGGCTGGTCGAGGCCGGCTTCGAGTCGGGGCACGCCTACGGCAAGTCGCTGCGCACCGTGAAGTCGTGCGTCGGCTCGACCTGGTGCCGCTACGGCGTGCAGGACTCGGTCGGGCTGGCGATCGCGCTCGAGCTCCGCTACCGCGGGCTCCGCTCGCCCCACAAGCTCAAGGGCGGCGTCAGCGGCTGTGCGCGCGAGTGTGCCGAGGCGCGGTCGAAGGACTTCGGCGTGATCGCCACCGAGAAGGGCTGGAACCTGTACGTCGGCGGCAACGGCGGCGCCACCCCCGCCCACGCCCGGCTGCTGGCCGGTGACCTCGACACCGAGACGCTGATCAGCTACCTCGACCGGTTCCTCATGTACTACATCCGCACGGCCGACCGGCTGCAGCGCACCGCTCCCTGGGTCGACAGCCTCGACGGCGGCCTCGACCGGGTGCGCGAGGTCGTGGTCGACGACGTGCTCGGGCTCGGGTCGGAGCTGGAGGCGGCGATGGGCCGGCACGTCGAGGGCTACTTCGACGAGTGGTCAGGCGACGCTCGAGGACCCGGACAAGCTGGCTCGCTTCGTGTCCTTCGTGAACGCGCCCGACACCCCCGACCCGCACATCTCGTTCGTCGAGGAGCGCGGCCAGATCCAGGCCGGCGACTCCGACGGCCCGGTCTCGCTGGGCGCGTCGATCCCGGTCGGGGCACCCCAGTGAGCGGGCCGGGGACGACGGTGAGCGACACCCGGACGACGTACACGACCGTCTGCCGGCTCGACCAGATCGAGGTCGAGGGCGGGGTCTGCGCGCTGGTGGGTGGCGAGGCCGTCGCGGTCTTCCGGACCCACGACGACCGGGTCTTCGCCCTCTCCAACTACGACCCGTGCTCGCGGGCGTCGGTGCTGGCCCGCGGCATCGTGGGCACCAAGACCCGCGACGGCGTCGAGGTGCCGTTCGTGGCGAGCCCGATGTTCAAGCAGGCCTTCGACCTGCGCACCGGTCAGTGCCTCGACGACGAGACGATGAGGGTGCCGACGTACGACGTCCACGTCACCGACGAGGGCGCGGTGGTCGTGGGTGACAGGCGAGAATAGGGACATGAACTCGCTCCTTCCCCTCGACGGCTTCGTGGTCGGGGTGACGGCTGCGCGCAAGGTCGAGGAGCAGGTGAGCCTGCTCGAGCGGCGTGGGGCGAAGGTCATCTGGGCGCCCGCCCTGTCGCTCAACCCCAACCACGTCGACGACGAGTCGCTGCGCGAGGCGACCGCCGACGTGCTGAGCCGACCCATCGACCTCTTCCTCGCGACCACCGGCATCGGCATGAAGGCCTGGTTCGCGGCGGCCGAGGCCTGGGGCATCCTCGATGACCTGCTCGCGGCGCTCGGGGCTGCCGAGATCCTGGCGCGCGGCCCGAAGAGTGTCGGCGCGCTCCGGCGGCGCGGGCTCCAGGAGCTGTGGGCGCCGGAGTCCGAGGCGTTCGAGGACGTCCTGGAGCACCTGCGGGGCCGCGACCTGACCGGTCTGCGGATCGTCGTACAGGAGCACGGGCAGTCGCTGTCGATGGCCGCGCACGCCCTGCGCCGGCAGGGCGCCGACGTCACCACCGTGACCGTCTACCGCGTGCTGAGTGCCGACGACCCCGAGCCGATGTTCCACTTGATCGACCAGATCGCCGACCGCGAGCTCGATGCCGTCACGTTCACCTCGGCCCCGGCCGTGGCGGCCCTGATGGAGGCGGCTGGTTCGACCGGGCGCCGCGACGAGCTGATCGGGGCGTTCCAGGCCGACGTGGTCGCCTCCTGCGTCGGCCCGGTGACCGCCGCGGCCTTCGAGATGTGGGGCGTGCCGTCGATCTACCCCGTGCGGTCGCGTCTGGTGGCGATGGTCAAGCAGCTGGAGAACGAGCTGCCCGCGCGGTCCACGGGCGTCTCCTTCGACGTGGCCGGCCACACCCTGCTGGTGCCGAGCGACTGCGGTGGGGTGGTCTTCATCGACGGCATCGAGGCGAAGCTCTCGCCCGCGCCCTTCGCGGTGCTCCAGTGCCTGATGATCAACCCCGGCCACGTCGTCTCCCGTCGCCAGCTGCTCGCCGCCCTCCCGTCCGGCACTGCCGGCTCGGAGCACGCGGTCGAGATGGCGGTCGCCCGCCTCCGTGCTGCTCTGGGGACTCGGATCGTGCAGACCGTGGTCAAGCGGGGCTACCGGCTGGCTGTGGCGACGTAGCGCCCGATAGTCCGCGTACGCATGGCACCTGAATTGTGAGGCATCTGAGGTGCCGATACGATGGCGGACTATCTAGCCGCGGTCGAGCTCCAGCACCTCAGGCGTGTGCAGCCGCACCATGAACCGCCGGGTGTGAGCGGGCACCCGGGCGGCGGTGGCGCGGGAGACGCCGATCATCACCGCGAACGCGAGCGGCACCGACCAGGCCGCCGGCTGGGAGAGCAGCGCGCCGCCCCAGCCGGAGGCGGTGCCGTCGGCGAGCACCCAGACGACGGCACTGCCCGAGCCGAGGCCGCCCGCGGCGATGCCGGCGATCGCGCCCACGTCGGTCAGGCCGCGCCACCAGATGCCGAGCACGAGCAGCGGGCAGAACGTCGAGGCCGCCACCGCGAAGGCCAGGCCGACCGCGCGGGCGACGCCGACGTTGGGCAGGGTCAGCGCGACGAGCAGCGGCACGGAGACGGCCACGACCGCCCCGACCCGGAACGCCGCGACGCCGCCGAGCCGGCGGCCCGACCAGTTGCGGCTCGTGACGTCCTGGCTCAGCACGCCGGCCACGGCGATCGCCAGTCCCGACGACGTGGACAGGAACGCCGCGAACGCGCCGGCGGTGACCAGGCCGGAGAGCACCTCGCCGCCCGCCCCCGCCACCATCAGCCGCGGCAGCTCCAGCACCAGCACGTCGGAGCGTCCGCTGGTGGCCAGGTCGGCGGCGTACACACGACCGAGCGCGCCGTAGATCGGCGGCAGCAGGTAGAACAGCCCCAGCAGACCGAGCACGACCAGCGTCGTCCGGCGGGCTGCCCGTCCGTCGGGGTTGGTGTAGAAGCGGACCACGACGTGCGGCAGGCCCATGGTGCCGAGGAACGTCGCGATGATCAGCGAGTACGTCGTGTAGAGCCCGGGCCCGCCGCCGGAGGCCAGCGGCAACGACCAGTCGCCTGCCGGCATCCGCGAGCCGGGTGAGCCGTCGTCGGCCCAGACGATGAGCAGTACCGCGGCCGGCAGCAGCAGGGCGGTCAGCTTGAGCCAGTACTGGAAGGCCTGGACGAAGGTGATGCTGCGCATGCCGCCCGAGGTCACGTTGGCGAGCACGACCGCGCTGACGATCACCGGCCCGACCCAGCTGGGCGCGTCGATGGCCGCGGCCAGGGTGATGCCCGCGCCCTGGAACTGCGGCAGCAGGTAGAGCCAGCCGATCGCCACGACCAGCAGCGAGCAGACGCCGCGCACGCCGCGCGAGTCGAGCCGGGCCTCGGCGAAGTCGGGCAGCGTGTAGGCACCGGAGCGCCGGAGCGGAGCGGCGACCAGCACGAGCAGGAGGAGGTAGCCGGCGGTCCAGCCGATCGGGTACCAGAGCATGTCGGCGCCGAAGGTCAGCACCAGCCCGGCGACGCCGAGGAAGCTGGCGGCGGAGAGGTACTCGCCGCCGATCGCCGAGGCGTTCAGCCCCGGCCGGACCGTGCGCGAGGCGACGAAGAAGTCGCTCGTGGTGCGCGAGAACTTCAGGCCCCAGGTGCCGATCAGCAGCGTCGCGACGGTGACCAGCACGACGGCGACGACGCCCGGCGCGCCGCTCACCGGTCCAGCTCCGAGAGCAGCTCGGCGAAGTCGCGCTCGTTGCGCTCGGCGCGCACGACGTAGCGCCAGCCGAGCACGAGCAGCACCGGGTAGACGACGACGCCGAGCAGCAGCCACGCGAGCGGCAGGCCGAGGAGGTGTACGTCGGCCAGCCCGGGAGCGAGGTGGAAGAGCAGCGGCATCGAGCCCACGCCGAGCACCAGCAGGGCGATGATCCGCAGCGCCAGCGTCAGCTGCTCGCGCAGCAGCGACCCGAGGTAGACGCCGCCGAGCTGGGTCTGCTCGTCGATGTCGCCGGTGCGGGTCTGCGGGGCGCGTCGCCGGGGCGGGCCGGTGACCCGGACCCGCTGCGGCGGCGGGTCCTCAGCCACTGGGCGCCGCTCGCCTGACCAGCAGCTCCCGCAGCTCGCGGGTGTGCCGCCGGCTGACGGCGAGCTCGACGTCACCCACCACGACCGTGCACCGCCCGGAGTCCATCCGGACCTCACGGATGTGGGCGAGGGAGACCAGCAGCGAGCGGTGGATCCGGACGAACCCGGCCGGCCGCCACTCCTCCTCGAGCGTGGAGAGGGGGGTGCGCACCAGGTGGGAGTCGCCGGTCACGTGCAGGCGCGCGTAGTCGCCCTGCGCCTCGACGTGGGTGATGTCGGCGCGGTCGAGGAACCTGGTCACCCCGCCGCGCTCGACCGCCACCTGGCTGTCGAGCGACGGTCCGCTGGCGCGGTCGCCGCCCTCGACCACCCGGCGTACGGCCTCGGCGAGCCGGTCGGCGCGCACCGGCTTCAGCACGTAGTCGACCGCCTGCAGGTCGAAGGCGTCGACGGCGTGCGCCTCGTGCGCGGTCACGAACACGATGGCGGGCGGCGTCTTGAAGCGGCTCAGCACCTGCGCCAGCTCCAGCCCGGTCAGGCCGGGCATCTGGATGTCGAGGAACACGCAGTCGACCTCGGCCTCCCGCAGGATCCGCAGCCCGTCGGTGGCGGAGTCGGACGTGAGCACCGTGCCGACCCGATCGTCGCCGTCGAGGAGGAAGGCCAGCTCGTCGAGGGCCGGCCGTTCGTCGTCGATGACCAGCACCGTCAGCGTGCTCATGTGGGGTCCCCCGGGGTAATCATGCCTGCACCCCCGGCGCGAACTTCGGCACCCGCACGATCACCTTGGTGCCGGCACCGGGAGCGGTCTCGACGACCAGCCCGTAGTCGTCGCCGAACGCGTTGCGCAGCCGCGCGTCGACGTTGCCGAGGCCCACCGAGTCGAGGGCGCTGTCGCCGGACAGCGCGCGGCGTACCTTGTCGGGGTCCTCGCCCGACCCGTTGTCCTCGACCTCGATCACGCAGTCCTGTCCTCGGTCGTGGGCCACGATCCGGATGTGGCCGGCGCCGCCATCGTGCCGGTCGCCTCGAGGCCGTGGCGGACGGCGTTCTCGACGAGCGGCTGGACGCAGAGGAACGGTACGGCGACCGGCAGCACCTCGGGCGCGATGCTCAGCGTCACCTGGAGCCGGTCGCCGAAGCGGGCCTGCTCGAGCAGCAGGTAGCGCTCGATCGACTTCAGCTCCTCGGCCAGCGTCGTGTAGTCGCCGTGCCGGCGGAAGGAGTAGCGGGTGAAGTCGGCGAACTCCAGCAGCAGCTCGCGGGCCCGGTCGGGGTCGGTGCGCACGAAGCTGGCGATCGCGCCGAGCGAGTTGTAGATGAAGTGGGGGCTGATCTGGGCGCGCAGCGCCCGCACCTCGGCCTCCATCAGCCGGGTGCGGCTGGCGTCGAGCTCCGCCAGCTCGAGCTGGCCGGAGACCCACTTGGCCACCTCGTCGGCGGCGCGGGCCAGGCCCGCCGTGGGGTACGGCGCGAACGCCTGCAGGGTGCCGACGATGCGCTCGTCGGCCACCAGCGGGGTGACCACGGCGGTGCGGATCGGGCAGCCGGTCTCGTCGCAGCTGAGCCGGCTGCGGTCGAAGCTGCGCATGTGGCCGCGCTCCAGGGTGTCGCTCACCAGCTGCGCGACCTGCGGCGAGTGGTGGTCGCCGGCGCCGTCCCACGCCAGCACGCCGGCGGTGTCGGTCAGCGCCAGGGCCGGAGTGCCGAGCAGGGTGCGCAGGTGCCGGATCGAGCGCTCGGCGCTCTCCTGGGTGAGGCCCTCGCGCAGCGCGGGGGAGGCGAGCGAGGCGGTGTGCAGCGTGCGGAACGTGGCGCGGTCGGCCTCGGTGCCGAGGTGCGTACGCCGCCAGGCCCGTGCCATGGGCACATCGTGCCCGTGCCCCTAGCGGAAGTCGATCAGCAGTGTGCCGTCGTCGTCGTCGCGGGGTGGCGAGGTCGGGCTCGAACCACCCTCGGGGTCGGCCACACCGGTGGTCGGCACGTCGGTGACGATCGGGCTCTTGACGACCCGCGAACGGAAGCAGCGCGTCTCGTAGTGGACCTGCATGCCGTCCATGCCGCGGCCGTAGCTGTCGTAGAGCTCGAGCAGCTCCGCCATCTTCGCGGCGCGCGCCTCGGGCTCGAGGGTGGCGATGTTGGAGCGCGAGGCGACCAGGTCCTGGATCGAGCGGCGGTCCACGGTCTGCCAGTGCTTGAAGACCTTGTCCTCGACCACGATGAACCGCAGGGACGACTGCAGCACCTCGGTCGGGTCGTAGACCTGCTCCTGGGTGCCGATGATCCTGCCGAGCTTCTTGATCCAGGGGATGCGTTCGTCGCGGACGTTCCAGACCAGGGACAGCCGGCCTCGGGGCTTCAGCACGCGGCGGATCTCGGGCAGCGCGACGTCGTGGTCGAACCAGTGGAAGCACTGCGCGCCGACCACCACGTCGTAGGAGTTGTCGACCGCGGCGATCTGCTCCGCGCCACCCACCGAGGTGCGGACACCGGGCAGGTTGGTGCGCAGGATGTCGAGCATCGCCTCGTCGGGGTCGGTGGCGTGCACGTCGTGACCGAGCGCCACCAGCTGCTGGGTGAGCTTGCCGGTGCCCGCGCCGAGCTCGAGCACGGTCAGCGGTTCGTCGCCGGTCAGCCAGGCCGCTGCCTCCGCCGGGTAGCCGGGCCGGCCGCGCTCGTAGGCGTCGGCCACGGCGCCGAAGGACCGGGCCTGGCGCTGCACTGGGTCATCGAGGTCATCGGGTCATCGCTCATCACTGCGAGGTTACCGCCCCACTAGGGTTCGGCCGTGGCTTCGGATCCCCTGGCGTGGTTGGTGTCTCTCGAAGGCGTGCCCTCGGCGTACGCCGCGGTGCGCGACGGCATCGACGTGATGCTCCGCGACCGGGGCCTGCGCCGGACCTCGCCCGAGCACACGGCGGAGTCGCTGCTGCGGGGCGCGCACGCCAGTGGCGTGCTCGAGGGGTCGGCGTCCTCGCTGGCCGAGGTGCGGGACGGCACGGGCGACCGGATCGCCAACGACGCCCTCCGCCTCTCCACCGAGCTGCTCTCCCTCGCCCCGGTGCTGACCCGCACTCCGCTCCAGGCGCTGGCCCGGATCCACGCGCTGGCGGCCACGGGCTCGGTCGCCGACGACGAGCTCGGCCGTCCGCGCGACGCCGAGTCGGCAGCGCGGTTGCGCGACATGGCGACGGTGCTGACCACTCCCAGCGACGCGCCCGCGCTGCTGCTGGCCGCGGTGGTGCACGCGGAGCTGCTGACCGCGGCGCCGTTCGCCTCGCACAACGGCATCGTGGCCCGGGCCACCGAGCGGCTGATCCTCGTGTCGCGGGGCGTCGACGAGAAGTCGCTCGTGGTGCCCGAGGCCGGCCACCTGGCCCTGCGCCCGCAGTACGAGTCGAACCTCCGCGGCTACGCCGAAGGTGGCGCCGCCGGCGTACACGCCTGGATCCTGTACGCCGCCGAGGCGTACGCGGCCGGCGCCGAGGCGAGCCCGCTCAAGCGCTCTGTCGATTGACGCGACCACACGGTGGTTGAGGTGCGACGAGCGCAGCGAGGAGCCTCGAAACCATCCGCACGTGCAGGTGGCACCCGAGCTCTCACTGGAATCTCGAGTGCCACCGCTGACACGTGATTCCGATGGCTACCAAGCGTGCATCGATTAGTTGCCGCCGAGGGAATATCCCTCGTGCTAGCGCCCTGTAGGAAGGGTAGATCGCCGCGTGGGTACCCGGATCACGTGCTGCTCTTGAGTTGTTGTGCTGGGTCCGTTGTACGCCGGATGGAGGGCGCGTTCAAGGCTTGACTTTGCCTCGATGTGTCCGGCCTGCAGCGGCCTCCCGAGCGACCGCCGGCGCGGTGAGCCGAAGCGGCTCCGGCGTGTCGGCGTACCGTCCGGTATCCGGGAGTGGGCGACGGCTGGTCGCCGGTCAGGCCCGGTCGAAAGCGTCTCGGGATTTGAGGACGTCGTCGATGTTCGCCTCGGCCCAGACCCGCAGTGCGTCGAGCGGGACGCGCAGGGTGCGGCCGAGGTCGGTGAGCTCGTACTCGACCCGCGGGGGCATCTCGGCGTACGCCTCGCGGGTGACGATGCCGTCGCGCTGGAGCCGTCGGAGCGTCTCGGCCAGCACCTTGGGGCTGATGCCGTCGACCTGGTCCCGGAGCTGGGTGAAGCGCAGCGGTCCCTGCCCCAGCACCACCACGATCAGCGCGGTCCACTTGTTCGCGATCTCGGCCAGGGAGGTGCGCGACGGGCAGGTGCGCAGGAGCACGTTCCAGTCGGGATGTTCGGCCACGGAGCCTCCATTAGTTACGTTGAGGTAACAGGTTACCAGAAGATACCGTCGAGACCTGGCGGCTCATCCGGAGCCGGAGAACGGAAGGCACCACCCATGACTGCACTGACCGCGTTCCACCGCTACAGCGACGCCCTGGCCGCCGGCGACATGGAGGCGCTGGCCGCCAGCCTCCACCCCGAGGTGGTCTGGCACCAGCCGGGCGCCCACTCCCTCGCGGGCGACCACGTCGGACGCGACGGGGTGCTCGAGCTGCTGGGTGGCTTCATGCAGCGGAGCAACGGCACGTTCGCCCTCCAGCCCACGGGCGGACCGATGGTCAACGGTGACGTCGTGGCCCTGCCGGTCAGGTTCTCGGCTCGGGCCGAGGGCAAGGCCGATCTGGACATGACCGGTGTCGACCTGTTCCGGGTCGCCGACGACCTGGTCGCCGAGGTGTGGCTGTTCTCCGCCGACCAGGAGGCCGAGGACGTCTTCTGGGGCTGAGCCTTCGCGGGTGGGCGCTAGGCGCCGAGCCGGCGGCGCCGGGCGTTGGCCCAGATCACCCCGCCGACGGCAACGACGCCGCCGACGGCGAGTGCCGCCAGGGCCGGCTTCGCGGGCGGCAGCGGCAGCCGGCTGCGGAGGGCGACCGGCTTGGTGAACACCAGCACCGGCCAGCCCTTCGCGGCCGCGGTCCGGCGCAGCTCGCGGTCGGGGTTGACGGCATGGGCGTAGCCGACGGCCTCGAGCATCGGTACGTCGGTGACGGAGTCGCTGTAGCCGTAGGACTCGCTCAGGTCGTAGCCGAGCTGCTCGGCCAGCGCGCGGATCGCGGTGGCCTTCTCCTCGGCGTACGCGTAGTACTCGATCTCGCCGGTGTAGGCGCCGTCCTCGACCTTCATCCGGGTCGCGATGACGTGGTCGGCGCCGAGCATCTCGCCGATCGGCTCGACCACCTCGGTGCCCGAGGTCGACACGATCACGACGTCGCGGCCGGCGAGCTTGTGCTCCTCGATCAGCGACACCGCCTCGTCGTACACGAGCGGGTCGACGATGTTGTGCAGGGTCTCGGCGACGATCTCGCGGACCGTGGCGACGTCCCAGCCGGCGCAGAGCTGCGACATGAACTGCCGCATCTTCTCCATCTGGTCGTGGTCGGCGCCGCCGACGACGTAGACGAACTGGGCGTACGCCGAGCGCAGCACCGCGCGCCGCGAGATCAGGCCGCCGGCCTGGAACGGCTTGCTGAAGGCCATCGTGCTCGACTTCGCGATGATCGTCTTGTCGAGGTCGAAGAAGGCCGCGGTTGCTGCCACCTCACCATCGTAGGTGCGGGATTTGCGCCCAGTAGACATCCACAGGGCGCGGCGGACCGGGAGTTCTCCCCAGGGTCGGAGCAGCTTGGATTGGGGTGACGGCCGTCGCGGACACCCTGCCTGACATGACCACTCCCTTGTTCGTCACCCGCGACGAGACCCTGCTCGACGAGCTGCTGCGACTCGGTGCCGCAGCCGGCATCACCCCGGAGGTGGCGCCCGACGGCGTGACCGCCCTGCGGTCCTGGGCCGTGGCGCCGTTGGTGCTGGTCGGCGCCGATGTCGCTGCCGAGATGGCCGACCTGAGACCCGTGCGCCGACCGGGCGTGCACGTGGTGGCGTGGGGCAGGGTTGTCGACGAGCTGTTCCGGACGGCCCTCGACCTCGGCGCCGAGAACGTCGCGGAGCTGCCGCGATCCGACACCTGGGTGGTCGAGGCGTTGACCGATCTGGGCGACACCCATCGGCCGCGGGGGCTGGTGCTGGGCGTGATCGGCGGTTCCGGCGGAGCCGGCGCGACCACGCTCGCGTGCGCGCTCGGACAGGTGGCCGCGGCCTCCGGCGATGCGGTGGTCGTCGACTGCGACCCGCTCGGCCCGGGCGTCGACCGGGTGCTGGGCCTGGAGCGGCAGGACGGCGTCCGCTGGGATGCGCTGTGCCAGACGACGGGGCGGCTCAGTGCCCGCTCGCTGCGGGAGGCGCTGCCGCGGCGCGGGAGGCTCGGGGTGCTGTCCTGGTACGCCCGCACCACCGGCTCGCTGCAGGCGTTCGCCGCCCGCGAGGCGCTGTCGGCGGCACGGCGCGGCCACGACACCGTCGTGCTCGACCTGCCGAGGTCGCCCGACCCGCTCGTCGACGAGCTGGCCGCGCGCTGCGACCGCCTGCTCGTGATGGTGGTGCCGAGCGTGGCCGGGGTGGCGGCCGCGGCCCGGGTGTGTCACCGCTTCGCCGACCTCGACGGGCTGCGGCTGGTGCTGCGCGGCCACGGTGTCGCGCCGGCGGAGATCGCCACCGCGACCGGCGTGCCGGTGCTCACCACGATGCTCGACCAGCGAGGTCTGGAGGAGTCGATCGACCTGGGCCTCGGCCCGGTGCGGTCGTCGCGGAGCCGGCTCGGGCGGGCGGCGACGGGCGTGCTCGCCGCCGCAGCCGACGTGCCCCTCCCGACAGCGGCATGAACGACGAGCTGCTCGACGCCGTCCGCGAAAGGCTGGCGCGCGATCCCGGCGAGCTCACGCCGCACCGGGTCGCCGTCGCACTGCGTGAGGCCGGGCGACCGGTCGGCGACGCGACGGTGCTCAGCGTCTACGAGTCGTTGCGCCGCGAGGTCGTCGGTGCCGGTCCGCTCGAGCCGTTGCTGCGCACGCCGGGTGTCACCGACGTGCTCGTCAACGGCGCCGGCCACGTCTACCTCGACCGCGGCGCCGGGCTCGAGCTCACCGATGTCGTGTTCCCCGACGATGCAGCCGTGCGCCGGCTCGCCCAGCGGCTCGCCGCGCTCGGTGGTCGCCGGCTCGACGACGCGACTCCACACGTCGACCTCCGGCTCGCCGACGGCACCCGCCTGCACGCGGTGCTGGCACCCGTCGCCCGTCCGGGCACGGTCATCTCGCTGCGGGTGCCGCGCAGCGGTGGCTTCGCGCTCGACGAGCTGGTCGGGGGACCCGTGGCCGAAGTGGTGCGGATGGTGATCGGGGCGCGACTGGCGTTCCTGGTCAGCGGCGGCACCGGCTCGGGCAAGACCACCCTGCTCGCCGCGATGCTCGGCGAGGTCGACGCGCGTGAGCGGCTGGTCGTGGTCGAGGACGCGACCGAGCTGCGCCCGGACCACCCGCACGTCGTCGGCCTCGAGGCGCGGCCGCCCAACATCGAAGGGGCCGGCGCGATCGACCTCCGGACCCTGGTGCGTCAGGCGCTGCGGATGCGGCCCGACCGGCTGGTCGTCGGCGAAGTACGCGGCGCGGAGGTGGTCGACCTGCTCGCCGCCATGAACACCGGCCACGAGGGCGGGTGCGGCACGCTGCACGCCAACTCCGCCCTCGACGTGCCCGCGCGGGTCGAGGCGCTGGCCCTGGCCGCCGGGCTCGACCGAGCGGCCGCCCACAGCCAGTTCGCGTCCGCGGTCGACGTCGTCCTCCACCTGACCCGTGGACGCGAGGGACGTCGCCGACTCAGTCAGGTCGCGGTGCCGACCCGGGCAGCCGACGGGCTCGTGACCATGGCTGCCGCGCTGGAGGTCGACGCCGCCGGTGCGGTCTCGAGGGGTCCGGCAGCCTCGCGGCTCACCGAGCTGGTCGCGGCCCGCACGGCCGCATGATCGTCGTCGCCTCGCTCTGCTGCGCCGCGGTCGTGCTGCTGCTCCTGCCCCGGGTTTCCCGGCGGGTGCCCGGGGCCGAGCCCGGCCGGCGGCGAGGGTTGCTGCTGCCGGCCGCCGCCCTGGCGCTGGTCGCCACGGCCGCACTCGCTGGGCAGGCGCTGGTGGTGGCGGCCGTGGTTGCTGCGGCCGTCCTGGCTGGGCACCGGCTGGTCGGCGTACGACGACGACGTCGGGCGGCCGCAGAGGCCGCCGCCCGGGTGATGGAGACCTGCGAGCAGCTGGCAGCCGAGCTCACGGCCGGCCGGCCACCCGCGGTCGCGCTCGAGAAGGCCGCCGACGACTGGGCGCCGCTGCGCCCGGTGGCCGAGGCGTTCCGGATCGGTGCCGACGTGCCGGAGGCGTTCCGGTCCGTCGCGGCGCACCCGGGGGCCGGCGACCTGGTCTACGTCGGTGCCGCCTGGCAGGTCGCGCAGGGCGCCGGTCACGGCCTGGCCGATGCGGTGGACCGGGTCGCGGTGGAGCTGCGTGGTGCCCAGACGACGCGGCGGATCGTGGAGGGCGAGCTGGCGTCGGCGCGGGCGACCGCGCGCCTGGTCGCGGCGCTCCCGCTGCTGGCGCTGGCCATGGGCTCGGGCTCCGGCGGGGACCCGTGGGGCTTCCTGTTCGGACATCCGGTCGGCTTGGCGTGCCTGGTGGGCGGTCTCGGGTTCGGCTTCGCCGGGCTGTGGTGGATCGAGGCGATCGCGCGCGACGTGGACCGGCCGGCGTGACGCTCTGGCTCTGCGCCTGCGCCGCCGGCCTGTCGGTCGCGCTGCTCGGTCGACCTACGCCGTCGGTCCGTGCCGCCGCCTCCCCGACACCGCCGCCCGACGGTGGCCTGCTCGTGCGCCAGCGGCTGCTGGTCTCGGCCTTCGCCGGACTGGGCGCCCAGGTGTTCCTCGGAGGCGCGGCGGGGGTCGTCGCGGCGGCCGCGGTCGGGGTGGGCGCCTGGGTCGCGATCGGGCGGATCGAACCTCCCGGCGTCGTACGCGAGCGCGAGGCCGTCCGCCGCCAGCTGCCGCACGTGGTGTCGCTGTTCGGCTCGGCGCTGCGCGGCGGGGCGGCGCCCGGGACCGCTGTCCAGCTGGTGTGCCAGGCGCTGCCGGGTCCGGCCGCCGATCGACTCCGGAGCGTCGCCGCCCGCCTGGCGCTCGGTGGTGACCCCGTGCGGGTCTGGGCCGAGCTGGCGGAGGTCGATGCCGAGCTGGCCGCGCTCGGGCGGGCGATGAGCAGGGCGCACCAGAGCGGCGCGCCCGTGGTGGCGGCCGTCGAGCGGCTGGCCGACGGCCTTGCGCGCACCGCCCGGGCCGACGTCGAGGACCGGGCCCGGGCGGTCGGGGTGAAGGCCGCGGTCCCGCTCGGGCTGTGCCTGCTGCCGGCGTTCGTGCTGATCGGCATCGTGCCGTTGATCGCCGGCCTGATGTCGGGGCTGGCCTGGTGACAGGGGATCTGCGCCACCTGTCATGCACAGCCGGACCCCGGACCGGGCTCGTCCACAGGCTCGCCGGCAGTGGTTCGACCTGGTCGGCGGCAGCGCCGAAGGTCCTGGTAGCGGCCGCATCGGGCGGCCGGTCCGAGAGGAGATCACATGCACCTACCGACACCCCACCCGGCCCGCGACGAGCGCGGCATCACCACCGCCGAGTACGCCGTCGGCACCGCCGCCGGCGCCGGACTGGCCGGGCTGCTCTACAAGCTGCTCACCGGCGGTTTCGGCGACAAGCTGCTGAAGACCTTGTTCGACCACGTGCTCGGTCTGCTCGGCCTCGGATGAGCATCGCCTCCCTGCGGTCGGAGCGTGGAGCGGTGACGGCCGAGCTCGCGCTCGTCCTGCCGATCCTGGTGGCCGTGACCATCGGCCTGGTGTGGCTGCTCTCGGTCGGTGTGGCCCAGGTGCGCACCGTCGACGCGGCCCGCGAGACCGCTCGCGCCGTGGCCCGCGGCGACGACCCCGGGGAGGCGGTCGCGCGCGGCCAGCGGGTGGCGCCGGAAGGCGCCGAGGTCACGGTCACCACCACCGAAGGTGAGGTGGTGGTGACCGCGTCCGGTCACGTGCGGGGTCCGGGCGGGCTCTTCTCGTTCCTGCCGGGCGTGGAGGTCAGCGCGGAGGCGGTGGCGGTCGCCGAGGAGGGCTCGCCATGAGACGGACCGACGATCGCGGGGCCGTCACCGTCTTCGCCGTCGCCTGCCTGGCCGTGGTCCTGCTGATCGGCTCGGCCCTGGGGGTGGTCGCGGCCATGGTCCGGGCCCACCGGACGGCTCAGTCCGCGGCCGACCTCGCAGCCCTGGCCGCTGCCTCGGCTCTGGCCCGCGGCCGCGACCCGTGCCGGTCGGCGGCCGACGTCGCCGCAGCCAACGGCGCCGAGTTGCTGTCGTGCGCGATCGACGGACAGGACGCACTGGTCACCGTCGAGGTCGCGGGGCCCAGGTGGCTGGGGCAGGACGGCGACCTCGGTGCGGAGGCGCGGGCCGGTCCTGCCGGCTGATCCGACGTTCCACGCAGCTCACCGGGTCTCGACACGCTCCGTCGCGGCTCGTTCCTCGGTCGCGGGGCTTGCTCGATCTTCTTCGCGACGCACCGCGCTCGTGCCTCGCGCGGTGCTGCTCGTCAAATGTGCGGCGGGTTCGAGTCGTCGTCGCGCGGGCGACGCTCGGCCTCGACCTTGTCGAGCTTCTCGGAGAGCTCGTTGAGCTTGTTGCGCTCGCGGCGCTGCTTGAGGCTGCGACCGGCGCCGAACTTCGTGATCGACAGACCCCAGAGGATCGCGACGCCGGACCCGAGGCCGAGCAGGAACAGGGTGACCGCACCCACCTCGGTGCCGACGATCTCGATCGCGGCACCCGTGCCGGTCGTGTTGGCGGTGAAGATGCCGGCGACGACGAGGAGTCCGCCTGCCGCGATGAGGAGCAGGCCCAGGATCAGCATGGGCTGAGGCTACTCCGTAGTCGGTCCTGCGTGGGCGAGCAACACATCGAGCAGCTGGGCGGCCCCGGCCTTGTCGAGAGGGTTGTTCTGGTTGCCGCACTTGGGCGACTGGATGCACGACGGACAGCCCTCCGCGCACTCGCACGACACGATCGCCTCGCGGGTGGCGGTCAGCCATTCGGCTGCCGCGGCGTAGCCACGCTCGGCGAAGCCCGCCCCACCGGGATGGCCGTCGTGCACGAACACCGTCAACCGGCCGGTGTCGGCGTGCAGCGCGGTCGAGACACCGCCGATGTCCCAGCGGTCGCAGGTCGCGAAGAGGGGAAGCAGGCCGATCGAGCAGTGCTCGGCCGCGTGCGCGGCGCCGGGAAGGTCGGCGGCGGCGAGTCCGGCCTCGGCGAGCGCGTCGGGCGGCACGGTCCACCACACGGCGGTGGTGCGCAGCGAACGGACCGGCAGGTCGAGCGGCTTCTCGCCCATCACCTCGCCGCTCGGCTGCCGGCGCATCAGGTACGACACCACCTGCTGGGAGACGTCGACCTCGCCGAGCGAGAGACGGCACTCGCCCCACATCCGGTGCTCGCGCTCGGCCACGATCGTGATGTCGGTGACCTCGCGGGCAGAGGTGGAGTACGCCGGGTCCGCCCGGGCGATGACCGCCACGTGCTCCTCGAGGTCGAGCGACTCGACCAGCCAGGTCTCGCCGCGGTGGACGTAGACGGCGCCGACGTGGGCCGTGCTGTGGGCGCGGCCGCCGTCGACGGTGCCGATGACGCGGCCGGTCTCCGCCTCCACCAGCTGCACCTGCGACCCGCCGCCGGACCGGATGTCGGCCAGGTCGGCGGCGCGGCGACGGTCGGCCCAGAACCACGCGTCGGCGCGTCGGCGCAGCAGCCCGGACGCGGTCAGGGACCGCACGAGCTCGAGCGCGCCCGGGCCGAAGCCGGGCAGCTCGGCCGGCGTGAGGGGCAGCTCCTGGGCCGCCGCGCAGAGGTGGGGCCCGAGCACGTAGGGATTGTTGGGGTCGAACACCGTCGCCTCGACCGGTCGTCCGAACAACGCCTCCGGGTGGTGCACGAGGTAGGTGTCCAGGGGGTCGTCGCGGGCGATCAGGATGCCGAGAGCGTCCTGGGCGCCGCGGCCGGCCCGGCCGAGCTGCTGCCACATCGCGGCCCGGGTGCCGGGGAAGCCGGCCATCAGCACCGCGTCGAGGCCGCTGATGTCGATGCCGAGCTCGAGCGCGTTGGTCGCGGCGAGGCCGACCAGCTCGCCGGACCTCAGGGCGGCTTCGATCGCGCGCCGCTCCTCGGGCAGGTAGCCGCCGCGGTAGGCCGCGACCCGCGAGGGCAGCGACGGGTCGACCTCGGCGAGCAGATCGGCCGCGGTCAGCGCCACCTGCTCGACGCCGCGCCGGGACCGCACGAAGGCCAGCGTGTGCACGTCCTCGGCCACCAGGTCGGCGAGCAGGTCGGCGGTCTCGGAGGAGGCGGCCCGCCGGGTCGGCGCACCGTTCTCTCCGGTGTACGCCGTGAGCGGCGGCTCCCAGAGCGCCACCGACACCTGGCCGCGCGGCGAGGTGTCGCCGGTGACGGGCAGGACGTCGAGCCCGGTGAGCCGCCCGGCCGCGAGCTCCGGCTCGGCGACGGTGGCCGAGGCCAGGACGAAGGTGGGGGAGGCGCCGTAGCTGGCGCAGAGCCTCCGCAGCCGGCGTACGACATGGGAGACGTGCGCGCCGAAGATGCCGCGGTAGTGGTGGCACTCGTCGATGACGACGTACTGCAGCGAGCCGAGGAACCGCGCCCACCGCTGGTGGCTCGGCAGCAGCGAGCGATGCAGCATGTCGGGGTTGGTCAGGACGTACTCGGCGTAGTCGCGGGCCCAGTCGCGCTCCTCGCGACTGCTGTCGCCGTCGTGGGTGGTGATGCGGACGTCGAGCCCGAGCGACCGGACCGACGTCAGCTGGTCGTGGGCGAGCGCCTTGGTGGGTGCGAGGTAGAGGACGGTGGCCCCGCGGCGGTCGTGGAGGTCGCGCTGCTCGCGGATCGCGCTGAGCGCCGGCAGCAGATAGGCAAGCGACTTGCCCGAGGCCGTGCCGGTGGCGAGCACGACGTGCTGACCCTCCCGCGCGGCCTCCGCGGCGACGACCTGGTGCTGCCACGGTCGGTCGATGCCGAGCCGGCCGAGAGCGGCCACGACGTCGGGTGCTGCCCAGGCCGGCCAGTCGGCGTGCACGGCCGCTCGCGGAGGCAGCACCTCGAGGTGGGTGAGCCGGTCCTCGCGACCGGGCACGGCCGACAACCGGTCGATGACAGGCCCCAGCCCGGAGGGGCGATCACGCACCATCGACGTCACCCTGAGAGTCTGACAAAGGCCACCGACGGGGAATCGCCGGGAGTGACGCAGCCGACTTCCCTGTGCATCTTCACCGCTCGGCGTGGTTACATATTCCAGGCAGGTGTCGTTCCAATCGGGATGGTGGCACCCGCCCGATCGCACAGCCTGCTGGGAGAGCTCGTGGACCTGACCCTTGAGACGCGCGACGTCGATGGACGCACCATCGTCGCCGTCGGTGGCGAGATCGACGTCTACACAGCGCCCAAGCTGAGAGACAAGATCACCGAGCTGGTGGCCGCCGGGGTCTACGACCTCGTCATCGACATGGAGGCCGTGGAGTTCCTCGACTCCACCGGGCTCGGCGTGCTGGTGGGTGGGCTGAAGAAGGTCCGCGCCCACGACGGCTCCCTCCAGCTGGTGTGCAACCAGGATCGCCTGCTCAAGATCTTCCGGATCACCGGCCTGGCGAAGGTCTTCGTGATCCACGAGTCGGCCGACGCCGCCCTCGCCTGACTTTGGTCAACCGGCTATTGTCCGCCGTTCCTACCTGGTGAGACGTGGCCCACACCGTCTGCGTAGACTCCGCCCGATCCATGACCTGAGTCACGTCTCAAGCATGCGCGTGTCTCGTCCCACGTATCGCAGGAGGAACACATGACCGGGATTTATCCCGCTGTCGTGGAGCTCTCCGGCGGCAATCTCGTCCTGGTCATCGTCGTCGCTGCAATCGCACTCGGTTGCCTCGGCATGGCGTTCGTGTTCCGCCAGGAAGTGCTTGCTGCCGGTGATGGCACCGACAACATGAAGAACATCGCGCAGGCGGTCCAAGAGGGCGCCAACGCGTATCTGACCCGCCAGTTCCGGACGCTCGTGATCTTCGCGGGCATCGCGTTCTTCGCGCTGCTTCTGCTGCCGGCAGACGACACCACGGTCCGGATCTTCCGGTCCTTCTTCTTCCTACTCGGCGCGGGCTTCTCCGCCGCGGTCGGCTACCTCGGCATGAACCTCGCCGTGCGCGCCAACGTGCGCGTGGCCGCTGCCGCCAACACCGTGGGCCGTGAGCCCGCCATGAGCATCGGTCTGCGCACCGGCGCCATGGTCGGCATGCTCACCGTCGGCCTGGGCCTGCTGGGCGCCAGCATCGTGGTGCTCTGCTTCCAGGACGAGGCGCCCGACGTGCTCGAGGGCTTCGGCTTCGGTGCGGCGCTGCTCGCCATGTTCATGCGAGTCGGCGGCGGCATCTTCACCAAGGCCGCTGACGTCGGCGCCGACCTGGTCGGCAAGGTCGAGCAGAACATCCCCGAGGACGACCCGCGCAACGCCGCGACCATCGCCGACAACGTGGGCGACAACGTCGGCGACTGCGCCGGCATGGCCGCCGACCTCTTCGAGTCCTACGCCGTCACCCTGGTGGCCGCGCTGATCCTCGGCTCGCAGGCCTTCGGCGACAAGGGCCTCGTCTTCCCGCTGCTGATCCCCGCGATCGGCGCGCTCACCGCGGTTGCCGGCGTCTACCTGACCCGCCCGAAGGTCGGCGAGAACGGCCTGACGACCATCAACAAGTCGTTCTACATCTCGTCCGGCATCGCCGCGGTGGCCAGCGTCGTGCTGGCGTTCGTCTACCTGCCCGGCAGCTTCGCGGACTTCGACAACATCAGCGCCGACCTGGTCGGAGCGGAGGGCGACCCGCGCTTCATCGCCGCCGCCGCCGTGGTCATCGGCATCGTGATGTCGGCCGGCATCCTGGCCCTCACCGGCTACTTCACCGGCACCGACTACAAGCCCGTCAAGGACGTCGGCAAGACCTCGCTCACCGGCGCGGCCACCGTGATCCTCGCCGGCCTCTCGGTCGGCTTCGAGTCGGCGGTCTACACGACCCTCGTCATCGGTGCGGCCGTCTTCGGCGCCTACCTCCTCGGTGGTGCCGCACTGACCGTCTCGCTGTTCGCGGTCGCGCTCGCCGGTTGTGGTCTGCTGACCACCGTCGGCGTGATCGTGGCCATGGACACCTTCGGTCCGGTCTCCGACAACGCGCAGGGCATCGCTGAGATGTCCGGCGACGTCAGCCCCGAGGGCGCCCAGATCCTCACCGAGCTGGACGCGGTCGGCAACACGACCAAGGCAGTCACCAAGGGCATCGCGATCGCGACCGCCGTGCTGGCGGCGACCGCGCTGTTCGGCTCCTACGCGACCTCGGTCTTCGAGAAGCTGCGCGAGGCCGACGTGTCGGCGTCGACGAGGCCTACCTGCTCGACTTCAGCGTCTTCAACCCCGCCGTCATCGTCGGCGTGCTGCTCGGTGCGGCCGTGGTCTTCCTGTTCTCCGGTCTCGCGATCAACGCCGTGGCCCGCGCCGCCGGCGCGGTCGTCTACGAGGTGCGCCGCCAGTTCCGGGAGATCCCCGGGATCATGGAGGGCACCGGTCGTCCGGAGTACGGCAAGGTCGTCGACATCGTCACCAAGGACTCGCTGCGCGAGCTCACGACGCCCGGCATCCTGGCCGTGCTCGCGCCGGTCGCGGTGGGCTTCGGCCTCGGCGCGACCGCTCTGGCCGGCTTCCTGGCCGGCGCGATCGGCGCCGGCACCCTGATGGCGGTCTTCCTGGCCAACTCCGGTGGTGCCTGGGACAACGCCAAGAAGCTGGTCGAGGACGGTCACCACGGCGGCAAGGGCTCGAGCGCCCACGAGGCCACCATCATCGGTGACACCGTCGGCGACCCGTTCAAGGACACCGCCGGTCCGGCGATCAACCCGCTGATCAAGGTGATGAACCTGGTCTCGCTGCTGATCGCCAGCGCCGTGGTCTCCATGAGCGTCGGCGAGGACCAGAACGACGTCCTGCGGATCCTCATCGCGCTGGTCGCGGTCGCGGATCATCGTGGGCGCGGTCTACATCTCCAAGCAGCGCGAGGTCACGCTCGGTGACGACTCCGGCACCCCGGCCCCGCCGGCGCCGCCGGCGGCTCCGGCCACCCCGGTCGAGCCGGCGCCCACCCAGCCGATGACGCCCCCGAGCGTCTAGGCACCCAGCACCATCCACGCTGACCCGTCAGAAGATCTTCTGACGGGTCAGCGTGTTTTCTGGGGGTGGCGGCTAGCGTCGGCCGGCGTGAGCGACCTTCCCCAGCGCCTGCGGGCCGCCCTTGTCGATGCCGGGTTCACCTACGACGGCGTGGCAGAGGTGCTCGGTGGGCAGGCGCACGACGCGCTGATGCGCAACGAGACGACCCCCGGCCTCCGGCGTACGACGGGTGGCAGCCCGGTCGAGACGCTGATCCGGCTCTTCCTGCTGCAGACGACGGTGGCCGTCGCTCGGACGCGGAGAGCGGCGCTGCCCGGGCTGCTGGACCGAGCTGGCGGCCGAGGGCTTCGTCGAGCAGAGCGTCGGGGAGGTGGCGGCGCGCCTCGACTGTCGCCCGTACGCCGCCGACGACGACGAGTTCTGGGTGGTCAGCGACCTCACGCCCGGACTCGACGGCGGGCCGCAGCGGGTCGGCGCCGACCACGTGCTCGGTATCAGCGCCGCGTCGACCTCGCTCGCCCAGCTGACCATCCGCGACCAGGTCGGCACCGCGCTCGACCTCGGCACCGGGTGCGGCGTGCAGGCGCTCCACCTGGCCGGCCACAGCCGGCGCGTGGTCGCCACCGACGTCAACCAGCGGGCGCTGCGGATCGCACGGTTCAACGCGGAGCTCAACGAGGTCGGCCGACCGGGTCGAGGTCCGCGACGGGTCGTTCTTCGAGCCGGTCGCCGGCGAGCGCTTCGACCTGATCGCCACCAACCCGCCGTTCGTGATCTCGCCGGCGACCGGCGAGCGCCTCGTCTACCGCGACTCCGGGCTGCCCGGCGACCGGGTGGTCGAGGACATCGTGCGCGCCGCGCCCGACCACCTCACCGACGGCGGCTGGTGCCAGATCCTCGCCAACTGGGTGATCACCACCGGCCGCCCCTGGGACGAGCGCCTCGCCGGCTGGCTCGCCGACGACTGCGACGTCGCTGGTCGTGCAGCGTGAGGTGGTCGACCCGGCGACGTACGTCGAGCTCTGGCTCAAGGACGCCGGCCTCCACGGAGCGCCCGACTACCTCGAGCGCTACGACACCTGGCTGTCGTGGTTCGAGGACCAGCGGATCGAGGCCGTGGGCTTCGGCTGGGTCAACCTGCGCCGGAGCGGCTCCGCCGATCGGTCCCTCCTCGACTGGCCGTACGACGTCGAGCAGCCGATCGCCGCAGCGATCCGCGACTGGGGCGACGCCGCAGCGGGTCGAGGTCACGCTCGGGTCGCGGCTGGTCGCCCGCGCCGACCTGGTGCAGGAGACACTCGGCCCGGTCGGCGCCGAGGACCCCGCGACGATCGTGCTGCGCCAGCAGCGCGGCTTCCGCCGCGCGCACCAGGCGGACACGGTGGTGGCGGCACTCGTCGGCGCCTGCGACGGCGAGCTGACCGTCGGGCCAGATCCTCGATGCCGTCGCCACCCTGCTCGACCTCGACGCCGAGGAGACCCGCGCGGCGTACCTGCCCCAGGTGCGCGAACTGGTCGCGGCCGGGTTCCTCGTCGCCTAGCGTGTCGGCCATGTCCAGCCCCGGGTGGTACGCCGACCCCTCAGGTCAGCCGGGCTCGTTCCGCTACTGGAACGGCCAGGTCTGGAGCCACGAGACCAGCCAGACGCCGTACGTCGGGCCGCCGCCCTCGGCCGCGCCACCGTCGCCCGCCACCGTCGCCGCCACCGTCGACACCGTCCGCCGCCTCCGCCGCCGCCGACCGCCGACCACACCGATGCCGACCCAGCCGCCACCGGGCTGGTCGCCGACCCGCGCCGCCCGCACCGCCGACGACCTCCGCCGGCGAGCACCGGCACCGGCCGGAAGGTCGGGCTGATCCTGCTGGCCGTGCTGCTCGCCGCGGTGGTCGGCGTCGCGGTCGGCTCGTTCTTCGGCGTCGCGCGCGCTGACCGACGACTCCGACGACGGCCGACGGCGACCGACGAGCCCTCGGAGTCGGCACCGGAGCGCGATCCGAGTCGCCGGACCCGTCCGAGTCGCCGGCGCGAGTCGCCGACCGAGCCGTCGGCCGAGCCGACGCCGACCGTCGAGCCCACCGGTCCACCGACCGCCATCGCGTCGATGTGCACCACGGGCTCCCCCGAGGGCGGGAAGGCGCCGGGTGCGCGTGCTGCGCGGCGGTGGGCTCGAGGCGCCGCGGCCCGACGGCTTCGCCCCGATGGGCTTCGACAACGCCTTCGTCTTCGCCGACGAGGTGGTCAGCGTCGGCCGCCAGGTCGAGCCGGACTGGGTCGCCGTCTACGCCATCGGCGGTCTCGACAAGGACACCGGCTACGCCAGCCTCGAGCAGGCGGCGGAGTCGGTGCTGACGCTGCATGACCGGACTCCCCGGCGTTCTACAACGCCTTCTCCGGCCGCACCGACCAGGGCTCGAGCGCCCTCACCGTCGACGGTCACGACGCCTGGCGGATCACCGCCGAGGTGCGGGTCGACGACCCCACGGTCACCGTCAAGGGCGACGTCGCGACGGTGATCGTGGTGCGAGACCGGATGCACCCGGCAGCTACGGACTGTTCGTCAGCGTCGTGCCCCTCGGCGCGCCGATGCTCATCGGTCAGCAGGAGCAGGTGGCAGGGGCTCTCCGAGTGCGCTGACAGAGGTCCGCGGCGAGCCCTGAGGGAATGAGCTCTGGACAGCACGCGCTACCGTGATCGGCCGTGAGCCCCCATCCGGTGCTCTTTCAGGCATGCAGCAGAAGGAAATGACAGCGCAGTGGCACACAAGTTGGTGATCGTCGAGTCCCCGGCGAAGGCCCGCACCATCGGCGGGTACCTCGGGGACGGCTTCGTCGTGGAGTCCTCCATCGGACACATCCGCGACCTGCCCAACAACGCCGCCGACACCCCCGCGAAGATCAAGGACAAGCCGTGGGGGCGGCTCGCCGTCGACGTCGACAACGACTTCACTCCTTACTACGTCGTGCCGCGCGACAAGAAGGCGCACATCTCCAAGCTCAAGGGCCTGCTCAAGGACGCCGACGAGCTCTACCTCGCCACCGATGAGGACCGCGAGGGCGAGGCGATCGCCTGGCACCTGCTCGACGAGCTGAAGCCCAAGAACATCCCGGTGCACCGGATGGTCTTCCACGAGATCACCAAGGCCGCGATCCTCGAGGCGGTCGACGAACCCGCGCGAGATCAACGACGACCTCGTCGAGGCCCAGGAGGCGCGGCGGATCCTGGACCGCCTCTACGGCTACGAGGTCTCGCCCGGTCCTCTGGAAGAAGGTCATGTCCGGCCTGTCCGCCGGACGCGTCCAGTCGGTCGCGACCAGGCTGGTCGTCGACAAGGAGCGCGAGCGGATGAAGTTCCGGGTCGCCTCCTACTGGGACCTCGAGGCCACCTTCGACGCCGGCGCCAAGCACGACCAGCGGATGTTCCCGGGCAAGCTCCACTCCATCGACGGCACCCGGGTCGCCCAGGGCAGCAACTTCGGCCAGGACGGCGCTGCTCAAGCCGGGCGCCGACGTCGTCCACGTCGACCGGGCCCGCGCCGAGGCGCTGGTGACGGCGCTGGCCGACACGGCGTACGACGTCCGCTCGGTCGAGTCCAAGCCCTACAAGCGCTCTCCCTACGCGCCGTTCCGCACCACGACGATGCAGCAGGAGGCGAGCCGCAAGCTCGGCATGAGCGCCTCGGTCGCGATGTCGGTGGCCCAGCGGCTCTACGAGAACGGCTTCATCACCTACATGCGCACCGACTCCACGACCCTGTCGGGCGGTGCCGTCGACGCGGCCCGGTCGCAGGTGCGGGAGCTGTACGGCGCCGAGTACCTGCCCGACGCCCCGCGCGTCTACGCCTCGCAAGGTCAAGAACGCCCAGGAGGCGCACGAGGCGATCCGGCCCGCCGGCGAGTCGTTCCGCACGCCCGCGCAGACCGGGCTGACCGGCGAGCAGTTCCGCCTCTACGAGCTGATCTGGATGCGCACCGTCGCCTCCCAGATGAAGGACGCCGTCGGCCAGTCGGTGTCGGTGCGGATCGGCGGCGCGGCCGCCACTGGAGAGGACGTCGTCTTCTCCGCCTCCGGCCGGGTGATCACGTTCCACGGCTTCCTCAAGGCCTACGTCGAGGGCACCGACGAAGGTGCGCGCCAAGGACGACGCCGAGACCCGTCTGCCCGCGCTGATCGAGGGCGACGCCGTCTCGGCCGCGTCGGTCAGCGCCTCGGGCCACGAGACCAAGCCCCCCGCTCGCTACACCGAGGCCACCCTGATCAAGGAGCTCGAGGAGCGCGAGATCGGCCGCCCGTCGACGTACGCCTCGATCCTGGGCACCATCCTCAACCGCGGCTACGTCTACAAGAAGGGCACCGCGCTGGTGCCGGCCTGGCTGGCCTTCTCGGTGGTCCGGCTGCTGGAGGAGCACTTCCCGCGCCAGGTGTCCTACGAGTTCACCGCCGTCATGGAGGACGTGCTCGACGACATCGCCGGCGGCCGCAAGGACCGGGTCACCGAGCTCACCGAGTTCTACTACGGCTCCGACAACGTGCAAGGGCCTGCACGAGCTGGTCACCGGGCTCGGCGACATCGACGCCCGCGAGCTGGCGACCTTCCCGGTCGGCGACCCCGAGCTGGGCATCAACCTCCGGGTCGGCCGCTACGGGCCCTACCTCGAGGGGCCCGACGAGGAGGGCAACCCGGTCGGCAAGCGGGCCAACGTGCCCGACGACCTGCCGCCCGACGAGCTGACGATGGAGAAGGCGAAGGAGCTCTTCGCCAACCCGGCCGGCGAGGAGATCGAGCTCGGCGTACACCCCGAGACCGGGCTGTCCGGTCGTGGCGAAGAACGGTCGCTTCGGCCCCTACGTCACCGAGCTGCTGCCCGAGGACGCCAAGAAGAACGACAAGCCGCGCACCGGCTCGCTCTTCAAGTCGATGTCGCTCGACACGATCACGCTCGACGACGCGGTCAAGCTGCTGTCGCTGCCGCGGGTCGTCGGCGAGGACGCCGAGGGCGTCGAGATCACCGCGCAGAACGGCCGCTACGGGCCGTACCTGAAGAAGGGCACCGACTCCCGGTCGCTGACCACCGAGGACCAGCTCCTCACGATCACCCTCGACGAGGCGCTCGCGATCTACGCCCAGCCCAAGCAGCGCGGGCGGGCTGCGGCCGCGCCGCCGCTGAAGGAGCTCGGCAACGACCCCGTCTCCGGTCAGCCGGTCGTCGTCAAGTCGGGCCGCTTCGGCGAGTACGTCACCGACGGCGAGTACAACGCCACCCTCCGCAAGGAGGACACCGTCGAGGACATCACCCTCGAGCGGGCCGCCGAGCTGCTCGCCGAGCGCCGCGAGCGCGGCCCGGCGAAGAAGGCGGCCAAGAAGGGCGCGAAGAAGACCACCAAGAAGGCGGCCAAGAAGTCGACCGCCAAGAAGACGACGAAGAAGGCCGCGGCCAAGAAGTCGTGAAGCCCCTCGGCTGGGTCGGTCTCGCGCTGGCCACCGTGGTCGCGGTCGCGCTCAACGGCTACGCGTTCGTGCTCTACCAGCTGGTCGAGTGCGACGCCCTCGACGGTCGCGGCATCGCCGACGACGACTGGCTCGAGACGATGTGCGGTCGCGACAGCAGCATCTCGGTCGGCCTGGTCGCGTTCGCCGTCATCGGGATCCTGTCGCTGGTCGGCCTGGCCGCGAGCTGGCGGCGGTCGGGCACCACGTTGGGCAAGGTGCTGGGCTGTGCCCTGGTCGTGCTCGCGCCGGTGTTCACCTTCCTGGTCCTGGCCGTCATCACTCCCTGAGTGCCGATAGGTTCGGCGCGTGAGCCCGACCTACGACAACCCCAGGCGTGTACGCCGAGCATGGCGTCTTCGTCGCCTTCGAGGGTGGCGAGGGGTCGGGCAAGTCGACGCAGTCGGGGCTGCTGGGCGAGTGGCTGGTCGAGCGAGGGCTACGACGTGCTGCAGACCTTCGAGCCCGGCGACACCGAGGTCGGGCGCAAGCTGCGCGAGATCGTGCTGAGCCCCGAGACCGGTGAGCTCTCCGACCGCACCGAGGCACTGCTGTACGCCGCCGACAAGGCCGAGCACGTCGACACCGTGGTGCAGCCGGCGCTCGACCGGGGCGCGGTGGTGATCACCGACCGCTACGTCGACTCGGCGCTGGCCTACCAGGGCGCCGGCCGGACGCTCGAGCTCGACGCACGTCGAGCTCGGTCAACCGCTGGGCCACCAACGACCTGCGGCCGCATCTGACCGTGGTGCTCGACCTGCCGCCCGAGGCCGGGCTGGGCCGGTTCGAGGGCCGCGACCGGATCGAGCAGGAGGGCGACGAGTTCCACCTGCGGGTCCGCGCGGCGTACCTCGAGCTGGCGGCCGCCGACCCCGACCACTACCTGGTGCTCGACGCGCACGAGCCGGTCGAGACGATCGCGACCGCGGTGCGCGAGCGCGTGGCGCCCCTGCTCAGCCGGGCTCGACGTTGACCAGCGCCTCGACGACCTGGTCGACGTGAGTCGTGAACGCCCGGCCCTTCGGCACGAGTTCGGGCGTCGCGTGTGCCAGCTGGGCATGGCCGAGGAACGCCGCATAGGCGAGCAGGCCGCGGTCCCGCGCGCGGGCCGGCGTGAGGCCGAGCTCGGTGAAGAGACTCGTCAGGTACGCCAGGCGCCGCTTGGTCACGCGGGCGAGGGTGGGCGCGACGAGCGGGTGCGAGGCGCTGGCCTGCAGTGCGAGCTCGACCGCGCCGGCTCCGGCGCCGCGTGCCGTGCCGTCCTGCACCGACGTGAAGGTGAGCTGGAGCAGGCGGCGTAGTCGCGTCGCCACATCCTCCGCCGGGTCCACGGAGGCGATGACCCGGTCGGTGTCGCGCTGCTCCCAGCGTGCGAGAGCCGCGGCCACGAGTGCGTTCCGGTCGGCGAAGTGCCAGTAGAAGCTGCCCTTCGTGGTGCCGAGCGCCTTGGCCAGCGGTTCGACCGCGACCGCGGGCAGCCCGCCACGGGCGAGCTCTGCGAGGGCCGCCTCGGTCCAGTCGTCGGCCGACAAGGATTGACGCTTCCCATTTGCCATGACCATACGCTACCGTACGGCACAACCTCCATACGGAGGCGTATGGAGGAGACTCAGAATGAGCGTAGAACAACAGCGGATCCCGACCGGCTCCCGCCGTGGGTCCGGAGGGCACCTGACATCCGTCGCATCTACCTTCGCGGCACGCGGGGTGGAGCTGCCTGACTCGGCACTGCTCGCCCGGCGCGCTTCCGCACGTCGACTGGTGCGATGCGTACGCCGTCTCGTTCCCCGGCGGTCCGCCTGGCGACCCGCAGGACTGGGCCGACCTGATCTTCCGGTCACCGCCGCGGTGGGTCGGCATCCTGTTCGGCGTCCGTGAGGCCGTGGTCAGGCGTCGTCAGACCGCGGATCGCTGGATCGAACAGCGGGCGCATCACCACCAACGCCATGCCGGCGCCGTACGACCGCGAAGGCGGTCGAGACGGAGGTGGCCGACGCGAGCAAGCCGAACAACGCCATCGCTCCCGGCATGAACACGTCGTCACCGAGGCGGATCAGCGCGCCGGTCCGGCCGAGGTAGGCGCCGTCGACGGTGACCTGCACGATCGCGCCCAGCAGCGTGGAGGCGATCCCGGCGGTCACGCCGATCACCGCGCAGGCGACGGCAGCCACCCAGACCGGCCCGACGCCGAGCAGGGCGATCGCGGTGCCCTGCACGACCAGCCACCCGAAGCCCGCCAGCCCCTCGCGTTTCGGACGCCAGCGCACCATGGCCAGGCTTCCGGCCGCTGCACCCAGCCCGACCAGGCTGATGCACAGACCGAGCAGGCCGGCGCCCCAGTCGTCCTGCACCGCCCGCACGGCCAGCCCGATGCCCAGCGCCGGGCCAACGAACAGGTTGAGCCCCATCAGCGACACCACGAGCGTCCTCGCCGTCGGTGCCGAGCCGAGGTAGGTGAAGCCCTTGCGCACGCTCCTGAGCACCGGCTCGGGCGCGGAGCGGGGCAGCGGGTAGCGCACCCGCAGCCTGAGCACGAGGAACATCACCAGCACCCCGAACGTCACCGCGTTCAGCGCCGCGCTGCCGCCCAGGCCCCACGCGGCGACCACTACGCCACCCACGGCGGAGCCGGCCATGGTGCCGATCCGGCTCAGGGTCTGGCCGAGCCCGCCGTACGCCGCCAGGTCGGACGTGCGCACCAGCTGAGGGCCGAGCGTCGCCGGCGGCGGGCTCGTAGACCGCGTCGCTGAGGCCGAACGCCACCGCGGCCACCACGAGCACGACCACCGTTGGCGACGCGAACAGGACCCAGCCGGCGACCCCGACGAGCACGCCGATGCGCACCACGTTGGCGATCGTCATCACCCGCAGCGCGTCGTAGCGGTCGGCCATCGCGCCACCCAGCAGCAGCGTGATCGCTCGCGGGATGGCGCCGGCCGCGACCACCGCGCCGGCGGCCGCTGGGCTGGCGATCTGGACCGCGGTCCAGGCCAGCGCGATCGTCCAGAGCGCGTCGCCCGCATCCGAGACTGCCTTGAGGCCGAGCCACGCCCGGACCAGCCGGTCCTGTCGAAAGGTCGGGACCTCGACCGCCTCGGCGGTGCGTCACGGCCGCGCCGGGAAGCCGTGGGCGAACCAGTAAGACGGGTTCGCGCTCCTGCCCGTCGTCGCGGTCGATCGACTCGCTCCACGTGCTGACCGTCTCGTTGATCAGGCTCGACAGGTTGCTCGAGCTCGTCCGGCGTCGCGTAGGCCAAGCCGTCGGCGCTGAACGCCGAGCTCCGCCGCCGGCCGGGTCGTAGCCCGACGCTGCGCTTGCGCCACTCGGTGAACCGGCGCACCTGGTGCTCGAAGTTGAGTCGCTCCGCCGTCCGCGCCTGCATCATCTCGGCCGGCTTGTCGGCGAAGTCCTCGACCGTCCCAGCTGATGCTGATCGTCACGCCGCCGCCACCAGCTGGTGCGGCCGTCCGTCGCTAGCTCGGGAGCCCGCTCGACCACGCCGGCCCGCTCGAGCATCCGCAGGTGATGGCTGATGCTGCCGACCTGCTGCTCGAGGTCCTTGGCGAGCGCGCCGACCTGGCTGTCGCCGTTGATGTAGAGGTACTCGATGATTCGTCGCCGGATCGGGTGATGCACCGCGCGGAGCACGTCGATGGTGGTCATCCGTCGAGCCTCGGGCCCGCGCGGTCATCACAAGAGTTCTTGTACATCTCTGGCCCGAACGGCTGGTCCGGCCTGTCAGGGCCTCCCTCTAAGGTGGCGCCGTGACGGTGTGGGACGGGCTCGTGGGCCAGCGGCGCGCGGCGGAGACGCTGCAGACAGCCGTCGGTGGTCACGGCATGAGCCATGCCTGGCTGTTCACCGGTCCGCCCGGATCGGGCCGCTCCAACACCGCCGTCGCCTTCGCGGCCGCGCTCCAGTGCGAGCAGGGCGGCGACGGCACGTGTCACGAGTGCCGCACGGTGCTGGCCGGCTCGCACGCCGACGTGTCGGTGATCCGCACCGCAGAAGCTGTCGATCGGCGTCGACGAGGTCCGTGACCTGGTGCGCCGCTCCGCGCTGGCCCCGGTGGGCAAGCGGTGGCAGATCCTGATCGTCGAGGACGCCGACCGCCTGACCGAGCAGGCCTGCAACGCGCTGCTCAAGGCGATCGAGGAGCCCACCCCGCGCACGGTCTGGATGCTCTGCGCACCCACGGTCGAGGACGTGCTGCCCACGATCAGGTCGCGCTGCCGCCAGCTCATCCTGTCCACGCCGACCGCCGAGCAGGTGGCCGCTCACCTGGTGCGGGTCGACGGCGTGAGCGAGGCGCTGGCGTCGTACGCCGCCCGCGCCAGCCAGGGCCACATCGGCCGGGCCCGAGCGCTCGCTCGCGACGAGGCGACCCGCAACCGCCGGCGCGAGGTGGTCGCGCTGCCGACCAGGCTGACCACCCTCGGCGCCTGCATGACCGCCGCCACCAACCTGGCCGAGGTGACCAAGGAGGAGGCCGACGCGATCACCGGCGACCTCGACGCGGCCGAGAAGTCCGACCTCGACGCGAGCTACGGCGTGGTCGAGCGCGGCCGCCGGCCCCGCGAGTACGCACCGGCGCTCGCCAACCTCGACCGCGCCCAGAAGACCCGCGCCAAGCGGCGCCACCTCGACGTCGTGGACCGGGGGCTGATGGACCTGGTCTCGGTCTACCGCGACGCCGTCGCGCTGTCCGTCGGCGCGGCGGGCCCCCTGGTCAACGAGGAGATCCGCGGCGACGTGGTGCAGGTCGCCCAGGCCTCGACGCCCGAGCTCAACCTGCGCCGGATCGGTTGGATCTTCGAGGCCCGCGAGCAGATGCTGGAGTTCAACGTGCCGGTCGCCCTGGCGCTGGAGTCCATGATGGTGGCGCTCAAGATCCCCGAGGGGAGCAGCCGGTGAACCGGATCGTCGTGATCGTGGTGGCGTTGGCCATGGTGGCCGCGGCCGTCGGCGGGGGCCTGCTCGCGCTGCTGGCCGACGACGCGAGCCCCGACGACCCGAGCACCTCGGAGTCGGCAGTCGTGCAGCCGACGCCGACCCAGCCGGTCGACCCGGCGGCCACCGAGCCGCCCACGCCCGAGCTCGCGCCCTTCTACTCCCAGACCATCTCCTGGGAGCAGTGCGGCGACCTCCAGTGCGGCACGGTGACGGTGCCGATCGACTACCGCGAGCCCGAGCGGAGCGACCATCGAGCTCGCGGTCAACAAGGTGGCGGCGCCCGACCCCGGCCAGGTGGTCGCGCCGCTGGTGGTCAACCCCGGCGGCCCGGGCGTGCCCGGCACCGACTACGCCGAGCAGGCCTCGTTCGTCTTCCGGCCCGAGCTGCTCGACCGCTTCGACGTCGATCGGCTTCGACCCGCGCGGCACCGGCGACTCCGACCCGGTCGACTGCCTGTCCGACGAGGAGCTCGACGACTTCGTCGCCGCCGACCCCGCGCCCGACGACGCCGCCGAGGAGGCGGCTGTTCTCCGACGGGCAGGAGGACTTCTTCGAGGGCTGCGTCGAGCGATCCGACAGCTTGATCGGGCACGTCACGACCATCGAGACCGCTCGCGATCTCGACGTCATCCGGGCCGCGCTCGGGCAGACCACGCTCACCTACCTCGGTGCCTCCTACGGCACCAAGCTCGGCGCGACGTACGCCGAGCTGTTCCCCACCAAGGTCGGCCGGCTGGTGCTCGACGGAGCCGTCGACGTCTCGCTGCCCTCGCGGGAGCTCGCGCTGGCCCAGGCCGGCGGCTTCGAGACCGCGCTGCGGTCCTACGTCGGCGACTGCACCGCCGACGGCGACTGCTTCCTCGGCGACACCCTCGACGAGGGCATCCAGACGATCAGCCGACCTGATGGACGAGATCGACGCGGAGCCGCTGCCGACCCAGCAGGGAGACCGCGAGCTGACCGTCGGCAACGCGTTCTACGGTGTCGTCGCCCCGCTCTACAGCCGCGACACCTGGCGGCTGCTCGACCAGGGCCTGAGCCAGGCCCTCGACGGCGACGGCTCGACCCTGCTCCTGCTGTCCGACTTCTACGCCTCGCGCGAGGGCGACGGCTACGCCGACAACAGCATCGAGGCGCTCCTGGCGATCAACTGCCTCGACGACCCCTACGCCGTCGAGCCGAGCCAGGTGCCCGCGCAGTACGCCGACTTCGAGCGGGTCTCGCCGACCTTCGGCCGGGTCTTCGCCTGGGGTCTGGTCGGGTGCCGCGGGATCGAGGTGACGTCGACCGAGCCGCCGCTGGAGATCCGCGGCGAGGGCGCCGCTCCGATCGTCGTCACCGGCACCACCCGCGACCCGGCGACGCCGTACGCCTGGGCGGTCGCGCTCTCCGAGCAGCTGGCGTCCGGCGTGCTGATCTCCCGCGACGGCGACGGCCACACCGCCTACAACAGCGGCAACGAGTGTGTCGACGAGGCGATCGAGGCCTACCTGATCGACGGCACGGTGCCCGAGGACGGGCTGGAGTGCTGAGCGTTCACAGGTAGGACAGTCGTTCCTCGATCCCCTCCGCGGTGTCGTCGGCGAGGTTCCTGAGCACCAGCGGCATCAGCGGGATCGCCAGCTTGGCGGCGCCCTGCGGGGTGAACTCCTCGCGATAGATGACCGTCGTGCCGGACCCCTCGGGTTCGACGATGATCGTGTCCTCCAGCTCCAGCGCGTCCGTCGAGCCATGCAACCGGATCAGGTGCGGAGCGTCGTGCTCGACCACGGTGTACTCGATCTCCAGCTCCTGGCCGAGCATCCGCCACACGTTGCGATAGACGGTGCCGACACCTCCGTCGCCCTGCTCGCGCACGGTCGAGGTGGTGACCGGGTACCACTCCTTGGCGGTGGTGAAGTCCGACAGGTACCTCCAGACCACGTCGGGCGGGGTCCGGGTGGTGATCGTTCGTTCGATGTTGGGCATCGGCGTCCTCCTCCTCTCAACGTTCGGCGAGTCCGCAGGTCGCCGGACCCTCGAGCACCTGGCCGTCGGGGCCGAAGCGCGACCCGTGCAGCGGGCAGTCCCAGCTCTCCTCGGCGTCGTTCCAGCGCAGCACCCCACCGAGGTGGGTGCAGACCCCGGACACCCGGCGGTCGATGCCGCCCACCTGCGACCGGGCCGTCGGCGGGCCGATGCGGTCGTAGCGGACCTTCCCGGCGCCCTCGAGCGGAGTCGGTCCCGGCCCGGGATGAATGAGCGGCTCGAGCCAGCTGCGCGTCATCTCCAGCCCCACCTCGGCGTTGACCCAGGCGCCGGTCGGCAGCCCGGACAGCTCGTGCCTGCTCCACGACGCCATCGCGTCCGCCCAGTCCATCCGCCCGCCGAGGAGGCGGCTGGACAGCGCGAGGGCCGCAGCGACGCCGTTGGTCATGCCCCACTTGGAGAAGCCGCCGGCCACCAGGATCTCGTCGGTGCCCGGCAGCAGCGGCCCGACGACCGGCAGCGAGTGGGCGGGGGTGTAGTCCTGGGCCGACCACGCGTGCGTCTCGGTCGCGGAGGGGAAGTGCTCGGCGGTCCAGTCCCGCAACGTGTCGAGCCGCCGCGACGTCGATCCGCCGCGTCCCGTGGTGTGGCCCTCGCCGCCGACCATCAGCATCGGCCCGCCGGCGTGCACGCCGTCGCGCAGCGATCGACTGGTGCGGTCCGCGGACAGGTACATCCCGCTGACCGCCGGCTCCGGCGTACGGAAGGCGAGGGCGTAGGAGCGGGCCGGCTTGAGCCGGGCGAAGAAGCCGCCGCGGTCCAGGATCGGCAGGTTGGTCGCGATCACGACGGTCGCCGCCGTCACCGTGCCGGCGTCGGTGTCGACCCGGCACGGCCCCTTGCCGCGCACCTTCTGGACCCGCGCGCCCTCGACGATCTGTACGCCGTGGGCGGCGGCCTCGAGCGAGAGTGCCTCGAGCAGGTCCATCGGGTCGACCTGCAGCTGGTCGGTCAGGCGCACCGCGCCCGCGATCTCGAACGGCAGGTCGGTCTCGGTGACCCATCGGGCCGGCAGACCCACCTTCTCCGCAGCGGCGAGCTCGCGCTTGGCGGCGGTCACGCCGTGCTGCGTCGTGGCGTAGGTGTACGCCGGCCGCACCTGCATCTCCACGTCGTGCTCGTCGCAGAACTCGCGCCAGCCAGGCCTGGCCCTCCCTGTTGGCCTCGACGTACTGCCGCACCACGTCGGTCGAGTGGCGCCGCGAGATCCGGCTCAGCTGGGTGCCCTGGAGCAGGCTCACCTTGGCGGTGCTCCTGCCCGTCGTGCCGGCGCCGACGTGCCGGGCCTCGATCAGCATCACCCGCTTGCCCGCCCGGCCGAGCAGCAGCGCGGTGGTCAGCCCGGTGATGCCCCCGCCGACGACCGCGACGTCGACGTCACCCTCGACCAGCGGCGGCGCGGCCGGGCTGCGGGGGTGGGTGTCCTGCCAGACGGAGGTGAGGGCCATGGGAACAGGTGCCCGCGGCTGCGACCGGATGATGCGTCGTCTCGGGCGCTCAGCGCCGCTCAGTCGCCGGCAGCCGACCGTGGAAGAGCGCCGCCCGGGCGGCGTTGTTGCCGGGCGCGCCGTGCACGCCGCCGCCGGGATGTGCCGAGGCCGACGCGAGGTAGAGCCCGCCGACGCCGGTCTCCGCCCGGCCGAGACAGGCGCGGCACCGGACGGAAGACCAGCTGTTGATGGATCTGGGCGGTGCCACCGTTGACGGCGCCGCCCACCAGGTTGGCGTTGCGCGCCTCCATCTCGTGACGGGCCCAGCACCCGTCGGGTCAGGATCCGGTCGAGCCGAACCCTGGGGCCAGCCGCTCGATCCTGGCCTGCATCCGGTCGGCGAAGCGCTCGCAGTCGTCGAGGTCCCAGGTGCCCTTGACCGTGCCGTCGCCGGCGTCCCCGGTCGCGGGCTCCGGCTGCGGCACGTGGGTGTAGGCCCACAGCGACTCGGTGCCGGCGGGGGAGCGGGTCGGGTCGGTGGTGGTCATCTGCCCGGCGAGCAGGAACGGTGCGGCAGGGATCGTCCGGGCCGTCACCTGCGCGAGGGCCTGCGACATCTGGTCGAGCGAGTCGGCGACGTGGAAGGTGCCCGGGTCGTACGCCGGCGGCGTGATCCACGGGATCGGGCCGGACAGCGCCCAGTCGACCTTCACCGTGCCGGGGTCGAGCTGGTAGCTGCGCATGCCCTGCACGACCGCCGCCGGCAGCTCGTCGTCGTGGACGAGGTGGCCGAAGAGGCTGCCGGCGCCGACGTTCGCGATCACGGCGCGGCCGGCGGCGTAGCGGTCGCCGTCGGTGGTGCCGACGCCGCGGGCCCGGCCCTCGACCACCTCCACCCGCGCGACCTCCCGGTGGCACTCGATGACTCCGCCGCGCTCGACCAGACCGCTGGGCGAGGGCCTCGCTGAGCATGCCCGCCCCGCCCTCGGGCACCGGGAAGCCAACCGTCTGGCCGAGCATCGTCATCAGGATCCCGAAGAGCCCCGATCCCGGCGCGTCGAGCGGCATGTCGGCGTGGCCGGCGTTGCCCGCGAGCAGCAGACCCGGTGCCGTGCCCGCCGAACCGGTCCCGCCCCAGCTCGGCCACCGGGCTGAGGAACGTCTTCACCAGGTCGAGGCCGCCCGCGCCGCGCAGACGGACCGCGGCGCCGAGGCTCGCCCGCACCGGCGGGAACGGAGACAGCAACGCGCCGACCACCTGGTCGCCGATCCGGTCCCAGGTGGTGCAGAGGTCGAGCCAGCGCTCACCGTCGCCCGGGGCAGTCGGCGTCCATCCACGACGCCGTCAGCTCGCGGTCGCGGTGCAGCAGCGCCCAGCGGCCGTCCGCCGTCGGGTGCCCGAGCACCGCCGGCGCGTGGCGCCAGCGCAGCCCGTGCTCCTCGAGACCGAACGAGCGGATCGTCGGCGAGACCGCGGCCAACGGGTAGAACGCGCTGAACGTGTCGTGCACGAAGTCGGGGTGTACGTCGCGGTCGCTGCGCACCGCGCCACCGACCGTCGGCTGGGCCTCGAGCACCAGCACCGACCAGCCGGCGTCGACCAGACGGTTGGCCGCGACCAGACCGTTGGGCCCGGCGCCGACCACGACTGCGTCGTAGGTGTCCACCGGCTCAGCTGAAGCGGTTCTCGGCGATGAAGGCCAGGCGACGCAGGGTCTCGACGTTGCGCCAGGCCAGCGGCGGGTCCCGGAACGGCTTGGGGACGAGTCGGCCGGGCCCCGAGACGGCGTCCTCCTCGATCACCACCTCGGTCTCCGGACCGCGAGGGTGCAGCCGGAAGACCACGCTCGGCCTCGCCGCCGGGCCAGGCCCGGGCCCGCAGCTTCAGCATCGTCGGCGGCTCGGCCTCCAGCACGCTGGTGGTGTCGTCGATCAAGGCCGGCCACAGCCCGACGGAGTGGTGCAGCTCGGCGCCCACCGCTGGCCAGTGGTCGTCCACCTCGCGCATCCGGGAGGCGCCCGACCACGAAGACGGGGTAGAGCCAGCCGTCGGACAGCACCTTCCAGACCTCGTCGACGCTGGCCTTGATCAGCCGCTTGTTGGTGCTCAACTCGAGAACACCCCGGTGACGGCCATCAGGATCACCCCGATGATCAGGAAGGCCAGGACGATGCCGGCGACCATCAACCGCCGGCCGTTCTCCTGCTCGTGGCATGACGTTCTCCTTCACCTGGTCGGGTTGAGCGGCGGGCAGGACCTCGGAGCCGTAGGCCTCGATCATCGCCAGGTAGTTGAGCGCCCATGTTGGCGACGTAGATCTCGTCGTAGCCGGCGTCGGCGTACTTCCTCAGCTGGTCGAGGTGCTCCTCGACGTCGGGCCGGCCACGACGCTCTCGGACGTCGACTCGCGGGTGACCAGCTCCGAGGCCTGCTCGAAGTGCGCGGGGTGGGCAGGATCTGCGCCAGCTCCCCGGGCAGCCCGGCGTTCGCCCACAGCCGATGGGCCTGGTCGACGCCCTCGTCGCGGGTGTCCGCCCAGGCCACCTTGCACCCGGCCTGGGCCGGCTTGCCGCCCGACTTGTCCTTGAACGTGCCCACGAGCTCCGCGTCGGGTGCGGTGCCGATGTAGCCGTCGGCGAAGCCGGCGATGGCGTCTGACCGCCTTCGGGCCGAAGGCGCTGGCGTAGATCGGCGGCGGCTGGTCGGGCAGCGTGTAGATCCGGGCGTTGCTCGCGCTGGTAGTGCCGGCCGCGCCGGGAGACCACGTCACCCTTCCAGAGCTCGCGGATCAGCTCGACCGACTCCTCGAGCATCTCCATCCGGACCTCGAACTCCGGCCAGCGCCTCGCCGAGCACGGACTCGTTGAGCGCCTCGCCGGTGCCGACGCCGAGGATGAACCGGCCCTCGAGCAGCACCGGCGGAGGTGGCGGCTGCCTGGGCGATCACGGCCGGGTGGATGCGCACCGTCGGGCAGGTGACCGCCGTCGTGACGGGCAGGTCGCAGACCTGGGAGATCGCGCCGATCATGCTCCAGACGAACGGGCTCTGCCCCTGCTCGTCGTTCCACGGGTGGAAGTGGTCGCTGATCCACAGCGCCTCGAAGCCTGCGGCTTCTCGGCAGCCTGCGCCTGGACCAGCAGCTGGGCAGGCGGGTACTCCTCGCAGGACAGGAAGTAGCCGATCTTCATGCGGGTGGGTACCCCTCACTCGACGAGCAAGCCGCGCCAGGTGTGCGGTGTTGGCCGCCGCGGTCTTGGTGGTGCCGGTCGTCTTCTCGGGCCTGTGGTCGAGGTCCTGGTAGTCGGTGGCGTGCATCGCCTCGCCGACCCAGTACGTCGACCCGTTGGCCGCGCACGCTGAAGCCGGTGTCGTTGAGGGCCTGCAGCACCTCGGCGGTCACGTGGTGCGCGCCGTCCTCGTTGCCGACCACCGCCACCGCGGCGACCTTGTTGTAGGTCGACAGCCGACCCTCGTCGTCGGTCTCGCTGAGCTCGGCGTCCAGGCGCTCCAGCACCATCTTGCAGACCGACGAGGGCTGTCCCATCCAGATGGGCGTGGCCAGGACCAAGATGTCCGCAGCCAGCATCTTCTCCCGGACTGCCGGCCATTCGTCGCCGTCGCCCTCGTCGGTGCTCACGCCGAACCGGATGTCGTGGTCGACCGACGCGGACCAGCTCACCGGTCACGTCGTGCTCGCGCAGGGCGTCGAGGAACTCCTGGCCGATCAGCACCGAGCTCGACTCGGCCGGTGACTTCTTGAGGGTGCAGGACAGGACCAGCGCTGTCAGTGCCACCCCGGTCAGCTCTTCTTCGCGGCGGCCTTGCCGCCCTTGCTGCCGGCCTTCTTCTTCTGGGCCGTGGTGCCACCCTGGCTGCTGTCGGTGTTCTTCTTGCCGCTCCCGCTGGCCTTGCCGCCCTTCTTCGAGGCGTCGGGCGTGTTGGCGATCTTGGCAGCGCGCTGCTTGGACATCCCCTTGTCCTTCAGCTTCTCGTACTGCTTCTCGTTCTTCACGTTCGCGGACTTGCTGGGCATGGTCCTCCATCGCGAGTAGAGATGAGCGCGGACGCTGCCGGTACCCGCCGCGTGCACGGCCATGCGGCTCAGGTTGCCTTCGCCCCGGTGCCCCCTGTCCGGGCAGCGAGCGGGTCTCGAGCACCTGCTCGGCGACGTCGCGCAGCTTCACGTTGTGGTCGTTGGAGTAGCGGTGCAGCACCTGGAAGGCGCGCTCGTAAGAGATGTCGTAGCGCACCGCGAGCACACCCTGGGCCATGCCGATGGTGTGCCGCGAGTCGAGGGCCGTGCGCAGGCCGCCGACCAGCCGGGCGTTGGCCATGGCCGACGGCCGCGTGGCTGGCGAAGATCGTGGCGATGTCCTGGTCGCCGTCGAACGAACCCGGCTCGTCGCTGTAGAAGTTCAAGGCCCCGATCGTCAGCGTCGTTGGCGGTCAGCCGGATCGACATCGAGGACCGGATGCCGAGCGCCGAGGCCCGGGCGGCCCAGGTGGGCCAGCGGATGTCGGTCAGCAGGTCGTGCACGACGAAGTTCTGCTCCTGGAACGCCGCGTCGACGCACGGCCCGTCCTGCAGCTCGTCCTGGATCCGGTCCGCCTCGGCCGCGACCTCGTCGGTCGCGGTGACCGACTCGGCCTTGCCCTTGGACTTGCGCAGGTGCAGCCCGCAGTGGTCACAGCCGGGCACGACCTCGAGGGCGCGGTCCACGACCCGCTGGAACGTCAGCGGACCGTCGAGGTCGCTCGACAGCTCCCCGCTGAGCTCGGCGAACAGAGCCGCCATCCTGATGTCCGCGTCCATGCCGTCCCTCCCACCGGTCGCACCACCACCCTGGCCGACGCCGGGGGCTGGACGTCGTCGTTGGCAGGACCGTATCGAACGGTTGCTGGGCGTGGGGACAAACCCCTGCCTCAGGTGGCCCGGAAGCTCCGTCGGGTCGGGCAGCGAACGACGCTCGAGCACCTGCTCAGCCAGATCGCGCAGCTTGATGTTGTGGTCGTTGGAGTAGCGGTGCAGCAGCTGGAACGCGCGCTCGAACGTGATGTCGTAGCGCACGGCGAGCACGCCTTGGGCCATTCCGATCGTGTGGCGGGAGTCCATCGCGCTGCGCAGGCCGCTCACCAGCCGGGCCTTCGTCAACGCCTCGGCGGCGTAGGTCGCGAAGATCATCGCGATGTCCTGGTCGCCGGCGAAGTCACCCGGGTTGACGCCGTAGAGGTTGAGGGCGCCCACGGACTCGTGGTGGGCGGTGAGCCGGATCGACATCGAGGAGCGCAGGCCGAGCTCCGCTGTCCGCGACGCCCACTGCGGCCATCTGGTCTCGGTGCGCAGGTCGTGGACCACGAAGTTGTGCTGCTCGAAGGCCGCGTCGAGGCACGGACCTTCGTTCAGCTCCTCCTGAAGCGCGTCGGCGCGCGCGGCGACCTCGTCCGACGACGCCACCGACTGGGCGCAGGTGCGACGAGCGCGCAGCGTGAGACCGCAGTGCCGAACACCCGGGATCACCTCGACGGCACGCCGCACGACCCGCTTGAACGTGAGCGGCTCATCCGGTTCGCTGAAAAGGTCCTCGCTCACCTGCGCGAAATACGCAGCCAGCCTGACGTCGTCCATGACCCCTCGCTCGCCTGTCGCGGTGGTGGCCTGCCCTTGAAGGGGCTAGGGCCACCGGGTGGTCGGCGACGACGCTCAGGACGCGCGCGGAGGGTTCGGATCAGGTGACCGAACCCACTTCCTCCTCTTCGTCGTCGGAGACGAGCTCACTGCGGAGATCATCGAGGATCCGACTCAGCAACCGGGAGACCTGCATCTGGGTGACCCCGAGGTCCTCCCCGATCTCGGCCTGCGTCAGGTCATCGAAGAAGCGCAACTGCAGGATACGCCGGTCGCGCTCAGAAAGCCGTCGGACGACGGGAGACAAAATGACCCGGGCCTCGCTGGCCGGGGTGTCGGAGTCCTCCTCGGGGATGAAGTCGCCGAGGGTCGCGGTGGAGTCGGCGGTGGCCGGCTGCTCCAGCGACGTCGGCTGGAAGCAGCCGAAGGCCTCGATCGCCTCCCGGTAGTCGTCGTCGGAGATCTCCAGCGCGGCCTTGATCTCCGCATCGGTGGGCGCATGGCCGAGCTCCTGCTCGAGCTCTTCGATCTTCTTGTTGACCCGCCACTGGAGCTCCTGCACCCGGCGCGGCGGGCGCACGGTCCAGCCGTGGTCACGGAAGTGCCGGAGCAGCTCACCGCGGATCGTCGGGACGGCGTAGGTGAGCAGGTCGTTGCGGGTCTCCGGATCGAACCGGCGGACCGCCTTGACCAGGCCTTCGTAGGCCACCTGTCGCAGATCGTCGCGGGCGACTCCCCGACCCTGGTAGCGCGAAGCGACGGCCTCGGCAACTCCCCGGTTGAGGACGATCACCTCGTTGAGGATGTCGTCTCGCTCGGCTGCGTCGGAGCATTTTCCGGCTCGGTCGAGCAGCTCCGCGGTCCGGGCAGACCGCTCCGCGCGGGAGACCCCTCGGTCTCCGTCAGGCGCATGTGCTATCGGTTTTGCGACAGAAGTCTGTAGCGTCATTGGGGCGCCTTAACATGTGGTTCCTGCTGCCTGCCGTTGTCTCCAGCGAGGCGGACGAGGTCTAGAACTCTTCCTGGACCTTACTCAACCCGGCCAATCCGTCAAGACCGATCGGCGTGCCGCGCGCCGCTTGGGGTACCTGTCGCCATGATCTTGCCCAAGCCGCGCGGCTCGCTGAGCGAGGCCGTGTTCGCCGCCCTTCGCAGTGCCGACGACGGGTGCTCAGCCCCGCAGGTCGAGGCCGACGACGACGTGGACGCCGCCCTGTCGCTCTGGACGCTCCATGAGCTCTTCTACCGAGGTTTCGAGGACGTGCCGGAGGAGGCGGAGTGGGACCCCACCATGCTCGGCGTTCGCCGTGAGCTGGAGCGTGACCTGGAGGCGCGGCTGCGCGCCCGGTGGCCTGGCCACGAGATCTCGCCCGAGCACGACGGCGACATCGGGGCCGCCCTGTTCGCCTACATCGAGGACCACGACGGCCCCTCGCTGGCACGCCATGTGCAGACCCAGGCGACCGAGGAACAGGTGCTCGATCTCCTGCGGTTGCGCTCGATCTACCACCTCAAGGAGGCCGACCCGACCGCCTGGGTGGTGCCGAGGCTGCCGACCGCCGCGAAGGCGGCGCTGGCCGAGCTGCAGTACGACGAGTACGGCGCCGGCAACCCGAACCGCCTGCACCACCAGCTCTTCGCGCGCGGCATGGAAGCCGTCGGACTGCGGTCGGAGTACGGCGCCTACCTCCACGACGTGCCGCTCGAGGTGCTCGAGATGAACAACGCACTGACGATGTTCGGCCTGCACCGTCGGCTCCGAGGTGCCGCGGTGGGCCATCTTGCTGCGTTCGAGGTCACGAGCTCGGTGCCGTCGCGCCGGCTCGCTCAGGGGCTGGATCGCCTCGGTCTCGCCGAGGAGATGATCGACTACTACACCGAGCACGTCACGGCCGACGCGGTGCACGACCAGCTCGCGGTCCGGTCGATCTGCGGCGGGTTGGTCGCGGCCGAGCCCGAGCAGACCAGCGAGGTGTTCTTCGGCGCGTTCACCTGTCTCGACCTCGAGGCCCGCTTCGCCACCGTGCTGCTGAACCGATGGGACTCCGCCGCATGAGCGAGCAGTTCGACGCGCCCGACGTCGTGATCTGCCCAGGCGGGCCGATGCTGGTGCGCGGTGCGCGCACGATCCAGGGTGCGGACGGCTGGGTGCACCCGGTCACCCGGCCGCTGGTCGCCCTGTGCCGGTGCCAGAAATCGAGCGACCTGCCGTGGTGCGACGCCACCCACAAGCTGTTGCCTGCGGACAAGCGGCCTGACGCTTGAGTCACCAGGTGGCGATCAACCGGCCGGCCACCCTCCGGGCGGACTGCACCCCGGACAGGAGCGGGCGGGGCCGACGAGCCCGGTGGGCGGCGGCGCTGCGGTGCCTGGTGGCCCTACGCCGCCGGCGAGGTGGGAGCGGTCGCGACGCGGAGGTGGTCATGTCGTGCTCCTGAGACGATCCGGCGCCGCCTGCGGCTCGACAGCCGGGTCCGGTAACCCGGGGCGGTCCGGTCGAAACCCTCGGCCGCGGGCAGGAGGTGACGCAGCACATGGCGTCGACCGATGACCTGCTGCGGCGGCTCACCGCAGCGGTCACGTCCAGGGATCCGGCGATCTCCCTCAGCGGCCGGTTGTGCGATTCCTACCGCGAGCTCGCCGGGGCCGACGGTGCCGCCATCACCGTGCGCTACGAGGACCCGGCCCGAGTGACGTTGTGCGCCACGGACGACAACTCCGCGAAGCTCGAGGACCTTCAGGACGTGCTCGGTGAAGGACCGGGCCACAGCGCCGCCACGTCAGGGCAGATCGAGCTGTGCCTGATCCCCGCGGGGGCATCGCCGCGGTGGTCGATCTTCGTCGACGCCGCCCAGGACATCGTGGAGAGCGCCGCGATCCACGCGATCCCGATGCATCCGGACGTGGACGTCTTCGGCGTGATCACCCTGTACGAGAGCCCACAGCCCCAGGGCGTGCCGAAGCTGGCGCCCAACGAGCTGAAGTTCCTGGCCGATGTGGTGGGGGCCGCGCTGGTGACCGAGGGCGCAGGGCTCGACGAGTTCGACCGGGGTCCCTGGGCCTCGCGGTCCCAGGTGCACGTCGCCACTGGCATGGTGGTGGCGCAGATGAAGATCAGCCCCGACGACGCACTGGCCCTGCTCCGGGCTCATGCGTTCGCCCACCAGCTGACCCTGTCCGACCTAGCGTCCGCCGTTGTCGAGCGACGCGTCCGATTTCCGATCCACTGATTGGTGGCCTGAACATGACGCGCTCACACCTGCTGGACGACTGGGCCGAGTCCTCGGCCCTGTTGGTCCAGGACTACGACCTCACGGGCATGTTGGTGCGCATCGTCGCCCAGTCGACCGACGGGCTCGAGGCGGTGGCCGGCGGCCTGCTGGTGACCAACACGCACGGCGACCTCGAGCTGCTCTCCGCCACGTCCCATCGAGCGGGCGACCTCGAGACCTATCAGACGATCAGCGGCGTCGGGCCTTGCGTGGATTGCGTCGAGCGAGGCCTGGCAGTCGGCTACACCCAGCAGGAAGCCGCGGACCTGTGGCCGAACGTCGGGGAGCTGATGAGCGCCGCGGGCTACGGATATGTGCTGGCCACCCCCCTGAGGTGGCGCGGCGCGACGCTGGGTGGGCTCAACCTGTTCTTCACAACGAACCCCGCCGATCTGGCCGCGACCCAGGAGCACGCTCAGGCCTACTCCGACCTCCTCACTCTCTTCATCGTCAACTCCGATCCGGTCAGCGCCGAGACGGCGCGCGAGCGGATCGAGGCGGCACTGGCAGGTCGGGTCGTCATCGAGCAGGCCAAGGGGGTCATCGCCGAGCTGCAGGACCTGAGTGCGTCCGACGCCTACCAGTGGCTGAGCGACGAGGCCCGCCTCACGAATCGGCCGCTCACGGAGCTGGCCCGCAGCGTCGTCGAGGCCGCTCAGAGCTCCTGAGCCGGGCCGGCGCCCGAGTCAAGCGCGGTCGAGCCGCACCAGCACGCCGCCCTCGAGCTCGCGGATCTCGGAGACCGTCAGCACGGAGCCGTACGCCGTCAGCTCATCGCCCAGCGCCTCGGCCTGGACAACGGTGCCGACCTGCAGCAACGCGCTGCCGCCGGGCGACAGGTGACCTGCGATCACCTCCAGGCAGAGGCGGGCCACGTCGAGGCCGTCGGGCCCGCCGTCGATGGCGAGCAACGGGTCCTGGGGGAAGCGCTGGATCTCCTGCCGGCGCACCCATGGTGGGTCCGCGACGATGATCGGAAAGCGCTCGTCGGGGGTCAAGGCCTCGTCGAGCCGGGCCAGCCGCACGTCGACCGCGTGGCTGAGGCCGGCCTGCTCGGCATTGTCGACGGCGTAGGCACACGCCACGGGATCGGCGTCGACACAGACCAGCCGACGGTGGGAGCCGAGCACTGCGAGCAACCCGATCTGACCGGCCCCGCAGCACAGCTCGAGCACCGGACCGGGAGGTGCGGTCCGGATCAGCTCTGCAGCCCAGCGCGACTGTTCTGCGGTCCACGGGCGCGGGCGCAGGACACGGTCGTCGAAGGCGATCCGGAGCTCGCCGAAAGTCATGGTCTCGAACATGGTGCGAGCCAGTACCCCGACCCGTTCCGAGCCAACCAACGAGTCCATGCCATGAACGGAGGACTTCGGGGAACCGAGGTAACAGCAACGGCCGGTCGGCCGGGAAAGGGACTCACGCAGCTCCTCCCGGCCAGCCGGCCGCTCCTTTCCAGCCCCGTGCAGGTGGCGCGTAGCCGCTGTTCAGGTGGGTACCGACGAGCACCGCCACGGAGGTCGACGAGGGAGGACTCATGAAGGCAGTGACCTGGCAGGGCCGACGCGACATGCGGGTGATCGAGGTCCCGGACCCGCTGATCGAGGAGCCGACCGATGCCATCGTCGAGATCACCTCGACCGGACTCTGCGGCTCCGACCTCCATCTCTACGACCCGTTGACGCCGTTCATGACGGCGGGCGATGTCGTCGGGCACGAGCCGATGGGGGTGGTCCGGGAGATCGGGTCGGGCGTCTCGACCTTGGCCGTCGGCGATCGCGTCGTCGTGCCGTTCAACGTCAGCTGTGGCACCTGCTGGATGTGTGACCAGGGTCTCTACAGCCAGTGCGAGACGACGCAGAACCGCGAGCACGGCACCGGCGCCAGCCTGTTCGGCTACAGCAAGCTCTACGGCCAGGTCCCGGGCGGCCAGGCCGAGCTGCTGCGGGTGCCGTTCGCGGACACCCTGCCGATCAAGGTGCCGCACGGCCCGCCGGACGATCGCTTCCTGTTCCTCTCCGACGTGTTGCCGACCGCCTGGCAGGCGGTCGAGTACGCCGACGTGCCCCAAGGTGGCACGTTGCTCGTGATCGGGGTCGGCCCGATCGGAGACATGGCCTGCCGCATCGCGCTGCACCGCGGCGTACGGGTGATCGCGGTCGACCGGGTGCCGGAGCGGCTGGCCCGGGTGTCGGGTCGCGGGGCCGAGACCATCGATTCCGACGCCACCAAGGACGTGCCGGCACGGGTGCGTGAGCTCACCGACGGACGGGGTGCGGACTCGGTCATCGACGCGGTCGGCATGGAGGCCCACGGCTCGCCCGTGGCGGAGGGCGCCCAGAAGATGCTGGGGCTGCTGCCGAAGAAGGTCCAGGCCGTGGTGATGCAGAACGCCGGAGTGGACCGGCTGAACGCGCTCTACACAGCCATCGAGAGTGTCCGCCGGGGCGGCACCGTGTCCATCTCCGGCGTGTACGGCGGCGCCGCCGACCCGATGCCGATGATGCAGATCTTCGACAAACAGCTGCAGCTGAGAATGGGTCAAGCCAACGTTCGGCGCTGGAGCGACGATATTCTGAGGTTGCTCGAGGACGAGACCGATCAGCTCGGGGTCGAGGAGTTCGCGACCCACCATCTACCGCTCGAGGATGCGCCCGAGGCGTATGCCACCTTCCGGGAGAAGGGGGAAGGCATGGTCAAGGTCGTCTTCACGACGTGAATCGGTCAACGGAAAGGTGTTCCATGACGACGTCCTCGCCGGGTGACCGAGACGCCGTGACCTCCGCGTTCGAGCAAGCCCCGGTGATGCTGGCGCTGTGCGAGGGGAACCCCCTCGCGATCACCGCGTGCAACGCCATGTTCCGCTCGGCCTTCGGCCCGATGCTCGGCAGGGGCGCGAAGGAGGTGATGGGTGCCGCGACCACCCCGGGCCTCCGCGACTGGCTGGACGCGGTGATGACCACCGGCGACGCCTACTCGGTGGCCGGGGTGCCCTTCCAGCTGCCGCTGCCGGGTGGCGGGCAGCATCAGGTCTTCCTCGATCTCACCGGCGAACCCGTACGCCGTGCGGACGGTGCGGTGAGCGGCGTGACGATGATGGCGGTCGACTCGACGAAGTCGGTGGAGGCGAGACGCGCGAAGCGCGACAAGGCCGCCGAGCTCCACAGTCGACAGCTCGCCGCGCGCGAGATGCTGACGACGGTGCAGGACGCGTTGCTGCCGGCGGCGCTGCCCGTGTTGCCGGGAGCCCGCATCGCCGCCGAGTACCTCATGTCCGAGACAGCTTCGGGTGGCGACTGGTTCGACGCGATCGGGCTCCCCGACGGCCGGGTGGTGCTGACGGTCGGCGACGTGGTGGGCCACGGCGTCGCTGCCTCGGTGGTGATGGGCGAGATCCGCGCCGTGTTCGACGAGCGGATCCGGCTCGATGGCGACATCGCGGCCGCCCTCGAGCTGCTCGACCGGCGCGCGCGCCGCGTCACCCAGGCACGAGGGACGACCCTGTGCGTCGCGATCCTCGACCCGCGCACGGGTGCGGTGACGTACTGCACCGCAGGACATCCACCTCCGCTGGCCCTGAGCGGCGACGACCCCGCGGTGTACCTGCCGCCAACAGGGGGCCGCCCCCTCGGTGGCGGCGGACCCTTCGAGGTGGCCGAGCACCAGCTGGCCGAGGACGCCCTGCTCATCCTTTACAGCAACGGCCTGGTCGCGCGCAGGGGGCGGACGCCGATGCGCAGCACCACCGAGGTGGTGGGGATGGCCGACGCGGTGCGCGACCGCGAGCTCGACGACCCCCTCGACGACCTGCCCCTCGTGCAACGGATCTGCTCGGGGCTGGTGGAGGAGGCGAGCCGCGAGGGCTTCGTCGACGACATCACCTTGCTCGCGGTGCAACGCATCGCGCCGATGGCTTCGCTGTCGGTCACGATGACGGCCGAGAGTGATGCTCCGCGGCTCGCCCGTCGGCAGCTCGTCGACTGGCTGGAGCCGCTGTCGGTGCGGGGCATCGACGAGGCTGCACTCCAGCACAGTGTCAGCGAGCTGGTCCGCAACGCCGTCGAGCATGCGTACCCGCCCGACCATCCCCCCGACCAGCGGACGATCTCGCTCGACGCCTGCCTGGCCGACGGCGGGGCACTGGAGATCGTGGTCAACGACCGTGGCCGATGGCAGGAGGCCGAGCCGCAGCCCGACCGTGGCCGGGGGCTGGCGATGGTGCAGGGACTCTGCGACGAGTTCGAGCTCGAGCGGGGACCGGCGGGCACGCAGGCTCGCATCCGGCACTTCCCGCATCGGTCGGCCGAGCTGCTGACGGCATCGGGGCAGCACGAGGAGCCCGCCACGTTGAGCGTGACCCGCCGCCCCGGTGAGCTGACGCTGGCCGGGCCGGTGGATGCCCGTTCTGCAGACCGGCTGCGTCACGAGCTGTCGCTGCAGACCCGCGGCGGCACCGTGCCGTTGGTGGTCGATCTCACCGAGGTGACCACGTTGGAGAGCATCGGGGTGCAGGTGCTCCAGGAGCACCTGCACCAGTCAGCGGGGTTGCGGCTGCTCGCCCCGATGGGCACTCCCGCCCAGCACGTGCTGGACGTCGTGCAGCTGCCCTATTCGCCGACCAGGGTTGGCGACACCGACCTCCCCCCGATCTGACATTCCACTGACATCAGCTGTCGTCCGGGTCCAGGTCGCTGCGCAGCTGGTCCTCGGTGAAGTTCGGCTGCGCCTCCGGGTCGTCGTCGAGTCGGCCCGCGGCGTCGGCGGGATCGATGTCCTCCTCGTCCGGAACGCCCTCGAGCTGCACTGGCCTCTCGTCCTGCGGGTTCGTCATCCGCACCGGTGCCCGACCGCTCCCGGGCCATTCGCGCAACCATTCATGCAGGGCGTCGCCGTGGGTACCGGGGCCGCCCGGATCGAGGAGGTGACGTCGTGCCCCAGCAGGCATGGAACAAGAAGCGTGAGCGGCAGTACGAGCACATCAAGGAGGGTGTGCTCGAACGCGGCGAGAGCGAGGACACCGCCGAGGAGATCGCCGCTCGCACGGTGAACAAGGAGCGGGCCCGGCACGGTGAGGCCAAGCAGGCCAGCCGGACCTCGACCCATGACATCTCGTCGGGCCGCCGCGGCGGCCTGCGCTCCCACAAGGGCGCCGGTGGACGGACCAGGGACCAGCTCTACGAGGAAGCGAAGGACAAGGGGATCGAGGGCCGGTCGAAGATGAACAAGGCCCAGCTCGCAGCGCGCTCTGAAGCGCAGTCGATGACCACGCTCCGGGCTGCCGTCCTCGACATCGACGGCACGTTGCTCGACTCCAACTACCACCACAGCCTGGCCTGGTCGCGGGCATTCAGCTCCGTCGACTGCGTGGTGCCGCTGTGGCGGATCCACCGCCACATCGGCATGGGTGGCGAGCGGCTGGTCGCGGCCGTCGCCGGTGACGACGTGGAGCGGCGGCTGGGTGACCTGGTGCGGGATCGCTGGGAGAAGGAGTACGACGCGATCATCGACGAGACCAGGTTGTTCGCCGGCGCCCGCGGGCTGCTCGTGCGACTTCGCCGGGCCGGGTTGATGGTGGCGCTGGCCAGCTCGTCGATCCCGCGCCATGCGCAGCACGCCCTCGACCTGCTCGATGCCGAGGACCTCGCCGACTACACGACGACCGCGGACGATGCCGAGGAGTTGAAGCCTGACCCCGAACTCATCCAGAACGTGCTGGACGGAGTCGGCACCGCGGCCGCCTGCCTGATCGGCGACTCGATCTGGGACGTGTACGCCGCCACCAAGGCCGGCATCCCGACCATCGGCCTGTGCAGCGGCGGCTACGGCCACCAGGAGCTGATCACCGCCGGTGCCGTCTGCGTGTACGACGACCTGCTGCACCTCACCAGCGACCTCGACCAGGCGCTGCGACTGTGCGAGAGGTACCTGCTCAGACCGGCTCGGTGATCGTCTGGATGTGCTTGGTCGCCACCTCGATCATCAGCTGAGCGGCAGGGGACAGGACAGCACCGGCGCGGTGCACGACCGCCATCACGTCGTACTGCCTGGGGCGCAGCGACACGAACCCGACGTTCGGTGCCAGGCGAGGGATCAGCTGCTGGGCCGCGCTGCGAGGGATCACCGAGTCGGCGTAGCCGCGGCCGACCAGCTCCACCGCGGTCTCGATCTCCTCGACCTCGATCCGGGTGCTGGGGTTGTGGCCGGCCTCGTGCAGGAACCTGCGGATCACCACCCGGAAGGAGTCGGTGGTGCGCCAGGTCGTCTCCGACATCACCAGCGTCGCCTGCGAGAGCCGCGTCGCGGTGACGGGAGTGGTCAGTCGCTCGGGATCGGCGGAGATGTAGACGAGCTCGTCGCGCGACACCGGCGTGATGCTCATGCCCTCGCTCTCCGCGTTGGCCACCGCGATCATCGCCGCCTCGAGCCGCCCCCGGCGCAGATGGTCCTGCACCTCGTGGGAGTGCTGCCCGATCAGCTCCACCCGGACCCCGGGGTAGCGGTCGAGCACCTCCGCGACGATCGCGGCGCCGGCGTACAAGCGCGCGACGCCGAACATGCCGAACCGGATCGTGCCGCTCTCCAGGGACACCGCGCTCTGCACCGCGCGCCGCGCCTCCTCGGCTGCGGCGATGGTCTGCTCGGCGTGCGGGCGCAAGGTGTCGGCCAGCGTGGTCGGTACGACGCCCCGCCCGACCCGGCGGAAGAGCGGGACCCCCAGCGACTTCTCGAGCGCCCGCACCTGCTCGGAGACCGACGGCTGGGCGTAGCCGAGCTCGTCGGCCGCCGCCGTCAGCGAACCGTGCTCGTAGGTGGCCAGGAAGCAGCGCAGCTGGTGCAGCGAAAGCATAGGAATCTCCTTGAGGTGCCTCTGGAAAGCGAGGCTACCCCTGGGTGGCAGGTTCGGGCACGCTAGTGAGCACGGACTCGAACAGCGGGGCCGCCGAGGGCCACAGGAGGTCAGCGATGTTCGACAACGACTGCCAGGTGTGTGCCACACGCGTGCTCGTCTTCCCGAGCCAGATCACGTCGGTCAGCAACACCGACCGCGGCATCCTGGTCACCTTCATCTGCGAGTGCGGCACCGAGCAGACGCTCGTCACCGGCACCAAAGCGCCGGCCGAGCGGCCACGGCTCGCGGCCGCCTGAGGCCCATGCGGCTCGGTTTCGCTCCACGCGGCCCGGCTCCGTATACTTCCGCGGGTTGCCCGGCCTGACCCGTCTCGCCGGGCGATTGGCCGCCTTAGCTCAGTCGGTAGAGCGTCTCACTCGTAATGAGAAGGTCGTCGGTTCGATTCCGACAGGCGGCTCCGGCACACTTTTTTCAGAGCCCGGACCGCTCCTCACGGAGTGGCCCGGGCTCGTGCATGTGCGTGGCTCGATTGTCCCTGCTGACCTGCGGGAACGCGGCTTGCAGCCCCTCGGCCAGCTCTCCTGGCGACCGGGCTGACGCCGGCCCACTGCCGGGCCTGGGCCCGAGATGGGGGTTGACGTGATAGCGCTCACACTGCAATGGTCTGCGTCGAAGCGCTTCGACGATCGGGATCGAAGCTGCTGCTCAGCCTCACGGAGGACACCATGCTCACACCCAAGAAGCGGGTCGCCGTGCTCGCCGCCGCGTTCCTGCCGGCCCTCGCGCTCAGCGCCTGCGGTGACGACGAGGGCGGCTCGGACGATGCCAACACCCTCACGCTGTGGCACTACGAGGGGCCGGACAGTGCGATGGGCAAGGCGTGGGACGCCGCGATCGCGGAGTTCGAGGACACGCACCCCGGCGTGACGGTGGAGTTCGAGGAGAAGGGGTTCGAGCAGATCCAGAAGACCGCTCCGATGGTCCTCAACTCCGACGATGCGCCGGACCTGATGGAGTACAACAAGGGCAACGCCACCGCCGGACTGCTGGCCAAGCAGGGTCTGCTCACCGACCTCAGTGCCGTGGCCGCGGACCGTGGTTGGGAGGACCTGCTCAGCCCCAGCGTCCAGACCACCGCGAGGTACGACGAGAACGGCACCATGGGCTCCGGCGCGTGGTACGGGATCCCGAACTACGCCGAGTACGTGATGGTCTACTACAACAAGGATCTCTTCGCTGAGCACGGTGTCGAGGTGCCGACGACGTACGACGAGTTCGTGGCGGCGATGGACACCTTCACCAGCGAGGGCGTGACGCCGCTGGCTCTGGCCGGCGCCGAGTACCCCGCCCAGCAGATCGTCTACCAGCTCGCCCTGAGCCAGGCCGACCGGTCCTGGGTCGACGACTACCAGCTCTTCCAAGGGGATGTCGACTTCCATGACGCCGCGTGGACCTACGGCGCTGAGACGTTCGCCGACTGGGTCGACGAGGGCTATGTCTCGGAGGACGCCACCGGCATCAAGGCCGAGGACATGGGGGTCAGCTTCATCTCCGGCGAGTACCCGATCATGATCTCGGGCAGCTGGTGGTACGGCCGCCTGCAGGCCGACATCAAGGACTTCGAGTGGGGATCGTTCCTGTTCCCCGGCAGCACGATGACGCTCGGCTCGAGCGGCAACCTGTGGGTGGTGCCGGAGAACTCCGACGCCAAGGAGCTCGCCTACGACTTCATCGACATCACCATGTCGCCGGAGATCCAGAACATCCTCGGCAACAACGGTGGCGTGCCGGTCGCCGCCGACCCGGCGGCCATCACCGACGAGAAGAGCCGTGAGCTGATCGCGAACTTCCAGACCCTCTCCGACAACGACGGCCTGGCGTTCTACCCCGACTGGCCGTGGCCGGGCGGGTACGACGCCTGGGTGTCGGCCACCCAGAAGATCATGACGGGTGACGCGACACCGGACGAGGCGCTCGACGAGATCGCCACGCCGTACCAGGACAACGCCGGCACCCTTCCGCAGTGACCATCGGGATAACCGCACTGCGGGGGGCCTCCAGCTCGGGGCCGTCCTCCCGGCGCCGAAAGCGTTCGGCGCCGGGAGGGGCTCCCCGGGGCTCGGCCGGCTACCTGGTCTACCTGGTCCCCGGCCTGATCCTCTTCGCACTGGTCATCGCGCTGCCGTTCGGGATGAACCTGTGGTTCAGCCTGACGAACTGGCAAGGGGTCGGCACCCCCGAGTGGACCGGCCTGGACAACTACCGACGGCTGTTGGAGGACGAGGCCTTCTGGGCGTCGTTCCGCCACAACGCGGCGCTGATCGTGGCCATGGCCATCGTGCCGACCGCACTCGGGCTGCTCCTGGCGGCGGCGCTGTTCGACTACATCGGCAAGAAGTTCGGCACCGGCACGGTCGCGGCGCTCCGGGCCTGCTTCTACCTGCCGCAGATCCTCCCTATCGCGGTGGCCGGAGTGGTCTGGGGCTGGATCCTCAACCCGACCAGCGGCGCGTTGAACGCCTCTCTCGAGAGGATCGGGCTCGGGTCGCTCGCCCAGGACTGGCTCGGCGACCCCAGCTTCGCCCTGTTCAGCGTCATGGTGATCATGGTCTGGATCCAGCTCGGCTTCCCGGTCGTCATCTTCATGGCGGGCCTGCAGCGGGTGGACCCAGCGCTGCACGAGGCAGCCGAGATGGACGGCGCCTCCTGGATGCGGAGGTTCTGGCACATCACGCTGCCGCAGATCAAGCCCGAGGTGTACGTCGTCCTGTTGTGGACCACGATCGCGGCGCTGAAGGTCTTCGGCCCGATCTACGTGCTGACCCGAGGCGGCCCCGGCGGGAGCACGAACGTGCCGGCGTACTACTCGTACCAGAACTTCTTCGAGCGCACGCAGGTCGGCTACGGCGCTGCCATCGCGACCGTGCTGACGCTGCTGATCGTGGGCTTGACGGTGGTCTTCCTGCGCATCCAGGGCCCGGATCAGGAGGCATCATGACGCTGAGGCATGACTACCTCCGCTACCTCGTGCTCGGGGTGCTGACGATCTTCGCGCTGATGATGCTGGTGCCCTTCGTCATCGTCACCATGAACGCCCTCAAGTCCCCAGCGGAGTACGCCGGCGACGGACCGTTGTCGATGCCCGACGGGTTCCACCTGCAAGGGATCATCGACTTCTGGAACCGGGTCGACTACGGGCAGAAGCTGCTGAACAGCCTCCTGATCAGCGGTTCGGTAGCGGTCCTGGCGGTCATCGTGTCGGTCCTCAACGCCTACGCGCTCGGCGTCGGCCGGGTGAAGGGCCGGATGTGGCTGCTGATCGTCTTCCTGCTGGCCAACACCCTGCCCCACGAGGCGCTGGTCTACCCGCTCTACTACCTGTCCAAAGAGGTCGGCCTCTACGACACCAAGATCGCGATCGTGCTGATCTTCGTGGTGATCCAGACGGCCTTCGGCACCTATCTGCTGTCCTCGGTGCTGTCGAGCTTCCCGCGCGAGGTCATCGAGGCGGCGCAGATCGACGGCGCCGGTCGGTGGAAGGTGCTGTGGCACGTGGTGGTGCCCATGAGTCGCCCGACCCTCGCGGTGCTGATGGTCTTCTTCTTCATCTGGACCTGGAACGAGTTCTTCCTGCCGCTGATCTTCCTGATCTCCAACGACAACCAGACCGTGCCCGTGGCACTGGGAGTGCTGCAGGGTCAACGACTCATGGACGCCACCATGTCCAGCTCCTCCGCGCTGCTGGGCATCCTCCCGGCGATCATCTTCTTCCTCATCTTCCAGCGCACCCTCACCCGGGGCGTGACCGCCGGAGCCATCAAATGACAGATCCCCGTCCCCGTCCCCGACGTGACCGAGAGCGAGCACGATGAAGTTCACCGACGGCCAGTGGCTGCTCCGCGAGGGCGTCACCGCGGCGTACCCCTCCGCCGCACACGAGGTCGACGTCACCGACCAGCGGCTGCGGGTGCTGGCCCCGACGTTCCCGGTGCGCCACCGCGGCGACCTGCTCAAGGGGCCGGTCCTCACCCTGGACCTCGCGTCGCCCATGACCGACGTGATCAGCGTGACCCTGACCCACTTCTCGGGCGGGCAGCCCCCTCGGCCGCAGCTCGACGTCGCCACCGACGAGCCCGAGGTGGAGGTGCGGGTCGACGACGAGGTCGCCACTCTCACCAGCGGCCGGCTGAGCGCAACAGTGCATCGCGGAGCCGACTGGCGGCTGGAGCTCGTCGGCGACGGGCGCGTGCTCACCGCCAGCGGCGTGAAAGACATGGCCCTGCTCACGACTTCCGACGGGGCGCACCACGTGCGCGAACAGCTCGAGCTCGGTGTCGGCGACACGGTCTACGGCCTCGGCGAGCGGTTCGGCCCGCTGGCCCGCAACGGCCAGACCGTCGACATCTGGAACGCCGACGGCGGCACGAGCAGCGACCAGGCCTACAAGAACGTGCCGTTCTTCCTCACCAACGCCGGCTACGGCATCTTCGTCGACACCCCCGGACAGGTCTCCTTCGAGGTCGGTTCGGAACTGGTCTCCAAGGTGCAGTTCAGCGTCGCGGGACAGTCGATGCGCTACCTGGTCATCTACGGCCCGACACCCAAGGAGATCCTGCGCAAGTACACCGCGCTGACCGGCAGGCCACCGCTTCCACCGGCCTGGTCGTTCGGGCTGTGGCTGTCGACGTCGTTCACCACGTCGTACGACGAGGAGACGGTGACCTCGTTCATCGACGGCATGGTCGAGCGCGACATCCCGCTGTCGGTCTTCCACTTCGACTGCTTCTGGATGCGCGACCTCCACTGGTGCGACTTCGAGTGGGACTCTCGGGTCTTCCCCGACCCGCCGGGCATGCTGCGCCGGCTGAAGGAGCGCGGGCTGCGCATCTGCGTCTGGATCAACCCCTACATCTCCCAGCACTCGAAGCTGTTCGAGGAAGGCAGGGACGGCGGCTACCTCGTGCGCAGGCCCGACGGCAGCGTCTGGCAGTGGGACCTGTGGCAGCCCGGGATGGGGCTGGTGGACTTCACCAACCCGGAGGCGCGCGAGTGGTTCACCGGCAAGCTCGACACCCTGCTCGACATGGGCGTCGACTGCTTCAAGACCGACTTCGGCGAGCGGGTCCCCACCGACGTGGCGTGGTACGACGGCTCCGACCCCGAGCGGATGCACAACTACTACACCTTCATCTACAACAAGACCGTCTTCGATCTGCTCACCAAGCGCCGCGGCGCCGGCGAGGCAGTGGTCTTCGCCCGGTCGGCAACCGCCGGCTCGCAGCAGTTTCCGGTGCACTGGAGTGGGGACTGCGAGGCGACGTTCCCGGCAATGGCGGGCGACCTGCGCGGCGGACTGTCGCTGGGCATGTCGGGCTTCGGGTTCTGGAGCCACGACATCGGTGGCTTCGAGGGCACGCCCGACGCAGCGCTCTTCAAGCGGTGGCTCGCCTTCGGGTTGCTTTCCTCCCACAGCCGTCTGCACGGCAACTCGTCCTACCGGGTGCCGTGGGAGTTCGACGACGAGGCCGTCGAGCTCACGCGGAAGTTCACCCGGCTGAAGGCCCGCCTGATGCCCTATCTCTTCCAGACCGCGCGGCAGGCTGCCGACGAGGGGATTCCGGTGATGCGGGCGATGGTCCTGGAGTTCCCCGACGATCCCGCCTGCACGACGATCGAGCGGCAGTACCTGCTCGGCGACGACCTGCTGGTGGCGCCGGTGCTGCGCGCCGACGGCCGGGTCGACTACTACGTGCCCGACGGCGAGTGGACCTCCCTGCTCAGCGGAAACATCGTGGCCGGGCCGCGCTGGGTCTCCGAGGAGCACGGGTTCGACAGCCTCCCGCTGCTGGCCCGCCCCGGTTCGGTGATCGCGATCGGCAAGGTGTCGGACCGCCCGGACTACGAGTACGCCGACGGAGTCACTCTCCAGGCGCATCGGCTGCCCGACGGCGCGGACGTCACGACGATCGTGCCGCGACCGTCCGGCGAGACCGCGGCCACCTTCCGGACCACCAGGAGCGGCGACGAGGTCACGGTGGCGACCGACGCCACCGGCGCCTGGCAGCTTCTGCTGGTGGGCGAGCGCGCCGCGGAGGTGGACGGCGGGGAGGCCACAGAGCATGAGCTCGGCGCGATGGTGAGCGCCACCGGCGGCGCGCTGCGCGTCGTGCTGGCACCCCGGGAGGAGACGACGTGAGGCCCGGTTTCCTGTGGGGCGCGGCCACCGCGGCGTACCAGATCGAGGGCGCCGTGGCCGAGGGCGGCCGCAGCCCGTCGATCTGGGACACCTTCAGCCACACCCCCGGACTGGTCCGTGACGGTGACACCGGTGACGTCGCCACGGACCACTACCACCGGTGGCGCGAGGACGTGGACACCATCGCGGAGCTGGGCCTGGACGCCTACCGGTTCTCGGTGTCGTGGCCCCGGGTTCAGCCGGGCGGGAAAGGTCCGCTCAACCCCGAGGGCGTGGCGTTCTACGACGGCCTGGTCGACGCGCTCCTCGAGCGCGGGGTCGCTCCGGTGCTCACCCTCTATCACTGGGACCTGCCGCAGGAGCTCGAGGACGCCGGCGGCTGGCCCGTGCGCGAGACCGCCGAGCGGTTCGCCGACTACGCCGCGTCGCTCGGCGAGGTGCTCGGCGACCGGGTGCACACGTGGACCACGCTCAACGAGCCCTGGGTCTCGGCGTTCGTCGGCTATGCCGAGGGTCGGCACGCGCCCGGTCGCACGGAACCCGCGGCCGCCCTGGCCGCCGCCCATCACCTCAACCTCGGTCACGGGCTCGCCGGCCGGGCGCTCCGCTCGGTGGTGGGCGATGCCGCCCAGCTGTCGGTGACCCTGAACCTCCATGTCGTGCGGGGCGCGGACGGGGGTGAGTCCGAAGCGGTGCGTCGACTCGACGCTCTCGGCAACCGGATCTTCCTGGGCCCGATGCTCGGCGACGGCTACCCCGCCGACCTGCGGGAGGACACCTCCGCGATCACCGACTGGTCCTTCGTCCGGGAGGGCGACGAGCAGACGATCGCCGTGCCGATCGACGTGCTGGGCGTCAACTACTACACGCACATGCTGGTCCGCCGCCGGACCGGTGGACCGGACGCGGAGTCCGCCTCGCCGTGGGTCGGCTGCGCGGATCTGGAGCTGCTGCCGACCCCACCGCCGCACACCGAGATGGGCTGGACCGTCGACCCGACTGGTCTCGAGGAGCTGCTCGGCCGGCTGCACGCCGACCATTCCGGACTCCCGCTGATGATCACCGAGAACGGCGCTGCGTACGCCGACGTGGTCGACGCAGAAGGTCGGGTCCGCGACCCCGACCGGATCGCCTACCTCGACAGCCACATCGACGTCGTGCGCCGTGCGGTCGCCGCCGGCGTCGACGTGCGCGGCTACTTCGTGTGGTCGCTGCTGGACAACTTCGAATGGGCGCACGGCTACTCCAAGCGGTTCGGCATCGTGCACGTCGACTACGCCACCGGCGCGCGCACCTGGAAGGACAGCGCGTCGTGGTACCGCGACCTGGTTCGCAACAGCAGAGGAGGCAGCGCCGCTCATGGTGAAGATCTCTGACGTCGCCCGCCACGCCGGGGTGTCGCCCAGCACGGTCTCCTACGTGCTGAGCGGGAAGCGGTCGATCTCGCCCGAGACCAAGGAGCGCGTCTGGGCGGCCATCGAGGCGCTCGGCTACCGCGCGCACGCGGGCGCCCGCGCGCTGGCCAGCAGCCGGTCCAACGTGGTCGCGCTGGTGCTGCCACTGCGCAGCGGAATCCACCTCCCCGTGGTCATGCAGCTCGCAGCCTCGGTGGTCACCGCGGCCCGCGAGCACGACCACGACGTGCTCCTGCTGACCGCCCAGGAGGGCGAGGAGGGGCTCCGACGGGTGGCGGCCAGCTCGATGGTGGACGGGGTGCTGGTCATGGATGTGCAGATGCACGACGAGCGGCTGCCCGCCCTGCGCTCCCTGGACCGGCCCGCCGTACTGATCGGGATGCCGGAGGACACCACCGGGGTCACCTGCGTCGACCTGGACTTCACCGCCGCGGGTGCCGCTTGCGTCGGCCACCTCGCCGATCTCGGGCACCGCAGCGTCGCGCTGATCGGCTCGCCGCCCGAGGTCTACGCGCGGGAGACGGGTTTTGCCCAGCGGGTCGAGCGCGGCTTCGACGACGCGGCCGAGCAGCGGGGGATGGACTCGAGCGTCCACCCCTGTGCGCCGACGGCCGAGGCCGTCGAGGAGCTCATCGACGGGCTGCTGCGCGACCACCCCGACCTCACGTCGTTGGTGGTGCACAACGAACCGCTCGTCGAGCCGGCGATCCGGGCCGTGCAACGGGCAGGCCGGGCCGTCCCGGATGAGGTCTCCGTGGTGGCCATCTGTCCCGACGAGGTGGCCGAGCGGTCCCCGCTCCCGGTCACCTCGGTGCGGATCCCCTCCGAAGAACTCGGCCACCGAGCGGTGGAGCTGCTGATGACGCTCCTCGATGACGGGACCGTCCCCGAGACCACCCTGCTCACGCCCGAACTGACTGTCCGCGCCAGCACTGCCGCACCACCCGGACTCTGAGGAGCCCGCGCACCACGCACCCCCCTGGTTTCAACTCTCGGATCCGCGTCCTCCAGGACGCCTCGTTGAAGGAGCACCAGATGACCGCCCACACACCGCCACGCCGGCTCCGTCACCCCTCGTGGGTGACCAGCCTCCTGGCCCTGCTCATCGCGACCCTCGTCGCGGTCGCGGGTCTCGCCCAGCCCTCCGTCGCCGAGGACAGCGCCGAGACCTACCCGTTCCGCGATCCCAGCCTGTCCGTCGACGCACGGGTCGACGACCTGGTCGCTCGACTGACGCTGGAGGAGAAGATCGCGATGCTGCACCAGTTCCAGCCGGCGATCCCGCGGCTGGGCATCGCGCCCTTCAAGACCGGGGTCGAGGCCCTGCATGGGCTCGCCTGGTCGACCGACGGCGACAACGGGGGTGCCGTGGTGACCGCGAAGGCCACGGTCTTCCCGCAGTCGATCGGGCTGGGCAGCACCTGGGACGCCGATCTGCTCCGGCGGGTCGGCACCGCAGTGGGGGAGGAGGCCCGCGGCTACCACGCTCAGGACCCGGACGTCTGGAGCCTGAACCTCTGGGCGCCCGTGGTCGACCCGTTGCGCGACCCACGTGCGGGCCGCAACGAGGAGGGCTACTCCGAGGACGCGTTCCTCACCGGCAGCCTGGCTACGAGCTACGCGGGGGGCATGCGCGGCGACGACCCGACGTACCTGATGGCCGCCCCCACGCTCAAGCACTACGTCGGCTACAACAACGAGATCCGTCGCGACACGACCTCCTCCGATCTCCGTCCGCGGTTGCGGCACGAGTACTACGACGTGCCCTTCCGGATGCCGATCGAGGCGGACGCAGCCACGGGGGTGATGACGTCGTACAACCTGGTCAACGGCCGGCCGGCGACGGTCAACCCCGATGTCGGCGACCGCGTCCGTGGCTGGACCGACGAGACCCTGTTCAACGTCACCGACGCGTTCGGCCCCAACAACCTGGTGGCTTCGCAGGACTACTACGACACGCTTCCGGAGGCCGACGCCGCGACCGTGAAGGCCGGCGTGGACAGCTTCACCACCGACAACCAGGACGGCGGGCCCACCGTGAGTGCGCTGCGCGCAGCGCTCGAGCAGGGCCTGCTCTCCGAGGCCGACGTCGACGAGGCCGTCGGACACGCCCTGAGCATTCGGGTCCGCCTGGGCGAGTTCGACCCGGATGGCGGTCCCTACGCCGACATCGGCGCTGACGCCATCGGCACCGCCGAGCACCGAGCGCTGGCTCGCGAGGCCGCGGGTGAGGCGATGGTGCTGCTCGACAACGACGGCACCCTTCCGCTGGACTCCGCATCCGACCGCACGGTCGCCGTGATCGGCCCGCTCGCCGACACGTTGTACACCGACTGGTACTCCGGAGCGCTGCCCTACGAGGTGACTCCGGCGGACGGGGTCCGCGAGCTCCTCGGCGACGGCGCCACGGTGCGGGTCAGCGAGGGTGTGGACCGGATCGCGCTGCGCCAGGTCGACACCGACAAGTACGTCACCGGCGGGACCGGCCCCGAGGGCGCCGTCCTCGCAGCCAACGGCACCAGCGCCGCGGCGGACGCGCAGTTCGACGTCTTCGAGTGGGGCGAGGGCGTGGTGACCCTGCGCAACGCCGCCAACGACAAGTACGTCGGCTTCGCAGGTGGCCCGTTCCGCAACGACCAGGCCCAGCCCAACGGCTGGTTCGTGCAGCAGCAGTTCAAGCTCGAGGAGCAGCCCGACGGTAGCTACGTGATCCGCTACGTCGGCTACGAGAAGGCGTACGACTGGTCGGGTCCGAACCACTACGTCACGGTCGCGGCGGACGGCAGGCTCACGCTGGGCGCCACCACGGCAGACCAGGCAGCTCGCTTCGAGAAGGAGGTGGTGGTCGACGGTGTCGCCGAAGCTCAGCAGGCAGCCGAAGGCGCCGACGCAGTGGTGGCCGTCGTGGGCAGCATGCCGTTCATCAACGGCCGCGAGGACCACGACCGCACCAGCCTGGACCTGGCAGCGGCGCAGCGCCGCCTCGTCGAGCAGGTGGCCGCCACGAACCCGCGAACGGTGATGGTGCTCGAGAACAGCTACCCCACCACCATCGGCTGGGCCGAGGGCGCGGTGCCTGCGGTGCTGTGGACCTCGCATGCGGGGCAGGAGACCGGCAACGCGCTGGCGGACGTGCTCTTCGGCGAGCGCAACCCGGCCGGGCGGCTGACCCAGACCTGGTACTCCTCCGCCAGCGACCTGCCCGACATCACCGACTACGACATCCTTCGCAACGGCACCACCTACCAGTACTACGACGGCGATCCGCTGTACGCCTTCGGGCACGGGCTGTCCTACACCTCGTTCGACTACTCCCGGATCCGGCTGTCCTCGCCGACGCTGAGGGGCAAGCCCGTCACGGTGTCGGTCGACGTCACCAACGCCGGCGGCACAGCCGGTGACGAGGTGGTGCAGCTCTACACGCACCAGCGCACCTCACGCGACCCGCAGCCGCTCCGGTCCCTGCGCGGGTTCGAGCGGATCTCGCTCGAGCCGGGCCAGACCCAGACCGTGCGGTTCGAGCTCCGTCCGGCCGATCTGGCCCACTGGGACGTGACCCGCGACCGCTGGGTCGTCGAGTCCAGCGCCGAGGACCTGATGGTCGGAGCAGCGTCCGACGACATCCGGGCCAGCGCGAAGCTCCAGGTGGTCGGCGAGAAGATCCCGAAGCGGAATCTGCGAGGGTCGGTGCGGGCAGTCGACTTCGACGACTACCAGGGCGTCCGGCTGGTCGACGAGACCAAGACCGACGGCGACGCGGTCGGCCTGGATGCCGGTGACTGGCTGCTGTATCGCGATGCAGATCTCTCCCGCGGTCCGCGGACCTTCACCGCCGAGGTGGCGCGGGTGGCAGCCGGCGGAACCACGATGGAGGTGCGACTCGACCACCCGGCCACCGGTCGGCTGGTCGGGACCGTGCAGGTGCCGAGCACTGGCGGTGTCTACTCCTACACCACCGTCCGGGCCGCGATCTCCCGGGCCTTCGGGAACCACGACGTCTATCTGGTGCCGAAGGGCGACCTGCGGATCAGCCGCTTCTCGCTCCGATGACCTGGCCTGCGTAGGTCGTCGGTTCGACTCCGACAGGGCCCGCTATCCACCGACCTCTTGCAGTTCGGCGGGCGGGCTCTGTCGGATCGTCCGCACCGGCCCAGCGATCTCGAAACCCAGCTGGCCACGCAGCAGCTCGGCGACGTTCGAGGCGATCATGCCGCCCGTGTGGTCGAGCACGAGCAGCTCGGTCGTCACGCCCTCGCCGATGGGACGGGCCAGGGCCACCGTCGTGGACGACAGGGTGAAGAGCACCTGACCGGCATCGTGCCGCAGGAGCTCGATGCCCCGCATGGTCGAGAGCGCGAAGGCAACCGGCTCGAAGAAGCCGTGCACGACTATCCGGTACTCGGGACCGCCCATACCACGATAATCCAGGCAACTGGGCCTCCGTGAACTGGTTTCGCTCAAAATCATCCCCGATAGGGTTCGGGCGTGAGTCGACGTCGCCGCTGGGCCAACCGCGGCATCCTGGCCGCCTGGCGCTGGGCCGAGCGGGCTGGTGAGGTCGTGCCCGGCACCCGGGCTGGGGACGCGTTCGGGACCCTCGGCGAGGGCAGCTGCATCGGATTTCCGGCCGCGACGCTGATGGGCACCCGGTCGATCCACATCGGCCGGCACACCCTGGTCGGGCGGCAGGTGACCCTCTCGGTGGGCTACGGGCCGGACCACGTGCACCTGCCCGAGCGCGGGCTGGTGATCGGTGACCGGTGCGTGATCGGCGCCCGGACCAGCCTGATCGCGCACTCCTCCATCGTCCTCGGCGACGACGTGTGGTTCGGCCAGGACGTCTTCGTCTCCGACTCCAGTCACGGCTACCAGGACCTCGACATCCCGATCGGCCGCCAGCTCGGAGCGCACCAGCCGGTCTCGATCGGAACGGGGTCGTGGATCGGCCACGGAGCGATCATCCTGCCGGGCACCACCATCGGCCGGAACGTCGTGGTTGCGGCAGGCTCGGTCGTACGCGGGGTGGTCGAGGACAACGCCGTGGTCGGCGGATCGCCGGCGCGGACGATCCGGCAGTTCGAGCCTGGCGTCGGCTGGGTGACGCCCTCGGGCCACATCCGGCCCGTGCTGGTGACCCCGTCAGTGCTTCCCGGCTAGTGTCCCGCGCGCGACGTTTGCTCCATGATTCGTGCTTCGGGTGCGTGGACCCGAGGAAGCCGAGATCCGGCAGCGACGACAACGCGTCGTCTGGCGGTTAGGCTTCGCTCGTGGAAGAGCGGCCTCTCGCGACGACGTACGACGACGCCACTAGCACGCTGGTGGTGAGCGGCTCGGTCGACGAGTTGTCCGGCGTCGCCCTGCGGGCGGCCATCGAGAAGCATTCGGACGGCTGCACGCAGGAGATGTCGGTGGACCTCACCGACGTCGACTTCCTGCCGAGCCTGGGCATCGGCGTGCTGGCCGTCGCGATGCGCACCGCGGAGGAGAACGGTTCACGGATCGCGCTGGTGGCCGCGAACGGCACCATCGCCCAGCAGGTGCTGAGCATCTGCGGCCTGCCGCACCGGCAGAGCTGACCCAGCTCACTCCTCGGCCGGTGGCTGCGCCGCCACCCTGGCGACGAGCACGGCCACGTCGTCGTCGGTGACGCCACCGGGGAGCCGTGAACGCACGAGGGCCTCCGGCAGGTCGGGCAGCGGCACGTCGAGGGTGGACACGAGCTGCTCCAGGGCGTCGATGCCCGCCTCCAGGTCCTCTCCCCTTCGCTCGACCAGGCCGTCGGTGTAGAGGTACAGGCTCGCCCCAGGTGGCAGTGCGACCTCGTGCGTCGGCGCGTACGACGTGCCGACTCCCAGCGGGGGATGCGGCTCGCTCGTGATCCTGACCGTGGTGCCGTCCGCATGCCTGATCAGTGGCGGGACGTGGCCCGCGTTGACGAACCGCAGGAGGGATTCGGCCGGGTCGAAGACGGCGTACACGCAGGTGACGATCTGGTCCGGAGCGATGTCGCGGACGACGGCGTCGACCGACTCCATCAGCTTGGCCGGCGACAGTCCCCACTGGGCGGAGGCCCGCACGGCCGCCCTGACCTGGCCCATGACGGCAGCAGCGCCCACCCCCCGACCCATCACGTCGCCGACCACCAGCGCCGTGTGCGTCTCGTCGAGCTCGATGACGTCGTACCAGTCTCCGCCGATCAGGGTGCCCGCGACTCCGGCGCGGTAGTAGGTCGCGAGGCGCAGGTGGCCGACGTCGATCGTCTGCTGCGGGAGCAGGCTGCGCTGGAGCTCGTCGGCGATCTCGTGCTCGCGGGCCGCGACCGCCGCATCGAGCGCCCGATGCCTGCGGGTGGGCCGGATGCGCTCCACCGCCCGACGGAGAAACGATGCGCGCATAGGCCGGACACTAGACGGCCGCACGGGAGGTCGCATCGAATCCGCGCAGGAGGGTACCGACGTCCGCGGGTGGTCGCGAGACCGTCCGCTGTGGACAGGCAGAGAAGGTCGATGCGGTGGCAACGGACGCAGGCGGAGGCTCCCGGTGAGCGAGACGTCGGCCGCCCAGGCAGGTAGTTTCCCGGCATGACGTCCATCCCGACGATCGTCGTCGTCGACGACGCGGCCGAGGTCCGAGTGCTGGTGCGCACCCGGCTGCGGCTGTCGGAGCGACTCGAGGTCGTCGGTGAGGGCGCCTCCGGGGGCGACGCCATAGCGCTGGCCGAGCAGCACCGGCCAGCGCTGCTGCTGCTCGACGTCTCGATGCCGGGGATGGACGGGCTCGAGGCGCTGCCACACATCCGTCGGGTCTCCCCCGAGACGCTGGTGGTGATGTACAGCGGCTTCTCCGAGGTCGGCCTGGCAGGGCGGACGATCGAGCTCGGCGCCGCGGCGTTCTTCGAGAAGTCGACCTCGCTCGACCACCTCGTCGACGATCTCTTGGCCGTGCTCGGCGACCACGACCGGGCTCCTGCGGACGAGGGTGAGGCAGAGCCGGTGCTCGAGGAGCACCTCGAGAGTTTCCGCGAGCTGTTCGAGGATGCCGCGATCGGCATGGCCACGCTGACCCTCTCCGGTCGGATCGTCCGGGTCAACCGGAGCCTGGCGCGGCTGTTCGGCAGGCGTGCCGAGGAGCTGACGTCGGCGGCGTACTCCGACTTCCTGGCTGGCCACGACGGCCAGATGGACCGCGCCTTGGACAAGGTGGTCCGGTTGTCCCGGGACGCCTTCCGGATCGAGCACGACGTCGCCGGGGTGGGCGGCCGCCGGGTGCTGGCCACCCTCTCCCCGGTGCGCGACAGTCAGGGTCGCTCGCTCTACCTCTTCCTGCAGGTGCAGGACATCAGCGTCCAGCGCACCGTCGAGGAGGAGCTACGGCAGTCCGAAGAACGGCTGCAGCTGCTTGTCGAGGCCGTCGAGGACTACGCGATCTTCATGCTGGATCCGGACGGCCGGGTGGCCAGCTGGAACGCCGGCGCCCAGCGGATCAAGGGGTGGACCGCCGAAGAAGTGGTCGGCCAGCACTTCCGGACGTTCTACCCGGTGGAGCAGCAGGAGCGGCGCCATCCGGAGCACGAGCTGGAGGTCGCCCTGGCCGAGGGCCACTACGAGGAGGAGGGGCTCAGGGTCCGCAAGGACGGCTCGACGTTCTGGGCACATGTCACCATCACCGCCATTTTCGACCGCCACGGCCGGCACGTCGGATTCGGCAAGGTGACTCGCGACGTGACCGAGCGGCTCCTGCTCGAGGAGGAGCAGGCCCGCGCCGCGGCCGCCTTGGCCGAAGCCAACGCGAGCCTCGAGGCGGCGAACGCCCAGCTGCAGCAGTTCGCCGACGACCAGTCGCACTTCCTCGCCGTGACCGCGCACGAGCTGCGCTCGCCGATCGGCACGCTCAGTGGAACCGCGGAGATGCTCGGCTCGCACTGGGACATGCTGGAGCCGGAGGAGCGTTCCGAGCTGCTCCTCGGCATGAAGCCGAGCGCCGAACGGCTGCGCAGGCTGCTGACCGATTTGCTGACCACCTCGCGGATCCAGGCCGAAGCACTCAACCTCGATCTCCGCCCGATCGACGTGAGGGAACAGCTGGAGATCGCGGCGGGCGCGGCGCGGCGCGGACGCACGGCCGGCGACGTCGTGGTCGACGCGGAGGCCGGTGTGACGGTGGTGGCCGACGCCCTGAGGCTGGCGCAGATGGTGGACAACCTGATCGGTAACGCCCTCCGACACGGATCCTCGCCGGTCGTGATCTCGACCGAGCTGCGCGACGGGATGGTCGACATCGTGGTCCGCGACGCCGGGGCAGGGGTCTCGCCGGGCCAGCAGGAGCGGCTCTTCGAGCGCTTCGCCACCGGCAGCGAAGGCGGCACCGGGCTCGGTCTCTACATCGTGCGCGAGCTGGCGCGGGCGCAGTCCGGCGAGGCGGCGTACCGACCCGAGGACAGCGCGTTCGTGATCACCCTGCCCAGCGCGAGCGGAGCTGAGTGAGGTGACTCCGATCGGCCCGCCACGCGATCTTCGGGTCCTCCTCGTCGACGACGTGCCGGAGGTACGCCGGCTGCTGCGCACCGCGCTCCGCTTCCGTGGTGGCTTCGACGTCGTCGGTGAGGCCAGCACCGGCGTCGCGGCGGTCACGCTCGTGGCCGAGCTGGAGCCGGACCTCGTCGTGCTCGACCTGGGCCTGCCCGACATCACCGGTCGGGACGTGCTGACCCAGGTGCGTGAGATCCGACCGGCGACGAAGGTCGTCGTCTTCTCCGGCGCCGATCCCGAGGACCGGTCCTGGTACGAGCAGCGAGTGGCCGGCTACGTGCTCAAGGACGCCGACATCGACTACCTGGTCGACCTGCTCGAGTCGGTGACCCGGCCGGACACCAGCGAGGAGGCGATGCTCGAGCTGCCGCAGGAACTGGCGAGCGTGCGCGAGGCCCGCAGGTTCGTGCGCGAGCGGCTGGCCGCCTGGCGCATCGAGTCGCTGCTCGACGACGCGTTCATCGTGGTCAGCGAGCTGGCTGCCAACGCCATCACCCATGCGGACTCGTCGTACCGGATCCGGCTGGCCCTGAGCCAGGCCGCACTGCGGATCGAGGTGCGCGACGGTGGGTCCGGCACTCCTGAGCCCCAGCCGATGAGCATGACCGACGAGCACGGACGGGGGCTGCTGATGGTCGCAGCGCTGTCCGCGTCGTGGGGGATCGAGGAGGCCGACGACCAGCGCAAGGTGGTCTGGGCCGACCTCACGCTCCGCTGAACGACCTCAGGCGTTGACCGGAGCAGCCAGCTGCGGGAACTGCTCCTCGCTCGGCAGCTGACCCTCGTCTTCGACGGGGCCAACGCCTACTCCGTGGTCAGGGGTGGCTCCACCCCCGCCGCCCGCGCCGCCGTCGAGACGCTGCTCGACGCCAGCGGGATCGGCTGACGCGTCGCCTCAGGGTGCCTGGGGTACTACTCACTCCATGCACCTCCGCAACGGCGAGCACGGCTACGGCGCCGTCACCAAGCTGCTGCACTGGCTGACCGTCGGCGCGGTGGTCGCGCAGTTCGTCGTCGGTTGGACCATGTCCGTCGACGACAGCGCCAGGGACCGGTTCGACCAGCGAATGGAACGCCTGGAGGAACAGGCGGAGGCACAGGGCGAGGCCGCAGAGGAACGGTGGGACGAGGAGGAGAAGCGCCTCGAGGAGGCCGGCCGGACTCGGACGACGACGGTCCCTCGACGCTGCACGTCGTGCTCGGCCTGTCGATCATCGGGCTGGCGTTGGTGCGGATGCTCTGGCGGCGCACGACACCACTGCCACCGTGGGCCGAGCACCTCAGCCCCGGCGAACGGACGCTCGAGCACTGGCTGGAGAAGCTACTGCTGACGTTGCTGATCGTGACCCCGGCGACCGGTCTGCTGCTCGTGGCCGGTGAGGACGACTGGCTCCCGGTGCACGTACCGCCCAGATCGCGTTGCTCGCGGTGATCGCCGTCCACGTCGGGCTGGTGCTCTCGCACACCGTCGTACGCCGCAACCGGCACCTGTCGCGGATGCTCTGAGGCGGGCTGGCCGGAACATGTAACACGCCGTCCACCCTTCTTCCACGCCGCTGCAACGGCGTGGAAGTGTCGGTAACGGCGTGTTACAGCGGGACGCCGGGCTCAGCGCAGGGCGGCGACCGCCCGGGCGGCGGCCTCGGTGGCGCCGCGGATCAGGCCGAGGCCGGTGCAGTCGCCGACGGCGTGCACCTCGAGGTCGGGGAACTGCTCGGCGATGGCGTCGCGCAGCGTGAGGTCGGGCTCGACGACGCCGACGAGCACGACGGCGTCGGCCGCGAGCTCGCGGGTGGTGCCGCCCTCGGGCGTGAACATGACTGCGGCCGGCGCGATCCTGCTCCGACCGTCGCCGCGACGTGCACCGTGACGCCGAGCCGGTCCAGGCGGTCGAGGTGCTCGGTGCGCCGCTTGCTGCCGACGTCGGTCGCGAGGTCGTCGCCGTCGTGGAGCACGGCCACCAGGTGGCCGTCGGCTCGCCAGGTGCTCGGCGATCTCGACCGCAACCAGGTCGCCGCCGACGCACGGTGACCCGCCGACCCGGGCCCTGGCGGTCCGCCATCAGCGCGCCGATCAGAGCGTCGACCGGCGTACACGTGCGGCAGGTCGGCGCCGGGCAGGTCGGGAAGCACCACCCGGCCACCGGTCGCGACCACGACGGCGTCGGGCGCGAGCGCCGCGATGTCGTCGACCGTCGCGGCGCTGACCGAGCCGGACGTCGACGTCAGCGGCAGCCGATCTCGGCGCAGCAGCCAGGAGAGGAACGGCGCGTTCTCGGGGTGCACGACGCGAGCCCAGCACGCATGCCGCCGCCGAGCTGCTCAGCGCGCTCGAGCAGCGTCACCCGGTGACCTTGACCGGCGGCCAGCCGCGCCGCCTCCAGCCCGCCGGGCCCGCCGCCGACCACGACCACGTGCCGGCTCGGCCTCGGCGACAGCACGAGCTCGGCCTCCCTGCCGGTGAACGGGTTGACCGCGCAGTCGGTGGAGAAGCGCTGCTCGAGGGAGTCGATGCAGTTCTCGCACGAGATGCAGCGGCGTACGCGGTCCGCCGCGCCGGCGGCCAGCTTGTCGGGCAGGTCGGGGTCGGCGAGCAGCGGCCGGCCCAGCGCGACGAAGTCGGCGCGGCCGTCGGCCAGCACCGCCTCGGCCCGCGCCGGGTCGTGCAGCCGGCCGACCGCGATCACCGGCACGTCGACCACCTCCTTGACCGCCGCGGCGGCGCCGACGTTGAGACCGTCGCCGTCGTCGGAGCCGTTGACCATCGTGGTGACCAGCCGGTCGATCACCCCGCCGCTGACGTGGAAGGCGTCCACCCCGGCCTCGACCAGCAGCGGCGCGACCCGCGCGGTCTCGTACATCGGCCGTCCGCCGGCGACCCGCTCGTAGCCGGAGATCCGCAGCGTGATCGGGAAGTCGACGCCGACCTCCGACCGGATCGCCTGCAGCGCCTCGAGCACCACCCGGATCCGGCCCTCGACCGAGGTGCCGCGGTAGTCGTCGGTCCGTCGGTTGCGCTGCGGCGCCAGGAAGGAGCCGAGGAACATGTAGCCGTGCGCGGCGTGCAGCTCGATGCCGTCGTAGCCCGCCTCCCGGGCCCGGCGCACGGCGGCGCGGTAGAGGTCGAGGATCTCGGCGATCTGCTCGTGGGTCACCTCGGTGGACGGCCGTCCGGTCAGGTACGACGGGATGACCGACGGGCCCGAGCGAGGTGACGCCGTGCATCTCCGGGCCGAGTCCGTCCGGGCCGGCGTGCACGATCTGCGGCTGGATCTTGGCGCCGTGCTCGTGCACCGCGTCGACCAGCTCGCGGTGCGCCGCGACGGCCTCGTCGGTGCCGAGGTGCAGGCCGCCGGGGGTCTCCGGGTGGTGGTGGTCGATGCCGGTCGCCCCGACGGTCACCAGGCCGACGCCACCGGCGGCGCGGGCCGCGAAGTAGGCGACGGTGCGCTCCGACGGCAGCCCTCGGGGGTGCCGTACATCGTCTCCATCGGCGACATCACGATCCGGTTGCGCAGGCTCATCGAGCCGATCCGCCCGGGCCGCAGCAGGTGCTCGAAGGTGGTCATCGCCGCGACCGTAGGGTGGCGGGATGCTCGGCGTCGACCCCTGGACGCTGGCCGCGCTGGCCGTGCGCTGCTCGTCGGCTCCGCGATCCAGGGCGTCGTCGGCCTTGGGGTCGGGCTGGTGCTCGCCCCGGTGATCGGGCTGACCGAGCCGGAGCTCCTGCCGGGCCTGGCGCTCTGGCTCGCCATGGTCTACCCAGCTGCTCACCCTCAGCCGTGACTGGCGCAGCGCCGACCCGCGCGGCCTGGCGTGGGCGCTCGGCGCCCGGGTGCCGGGCACGGTCGTCGGGGTGTGGCTGGTCGCGATCAGCCCGATCCGGGTGCTGAACGTCCTGGTCGGTGCCATGGTGCTGGTGGCGGTCGCGCTCACGGCTCGCGCGGTCGACCTACGCCTCACTCGGCCGACGCTCCTGGGTGCCGGATTCGTCTCCGGGATCGCCGGAACCGCCACCTCGATCGGCGGACCGCCGATGGCCATCGTCTACCAGCGCGAGGAGTCCGACGTGCTGCGCTCGACCCTCGGCGTCTACTTCATCGTCGGCGCGGCGTTCTCGCTGGTGGGGCTCGGGATCAGTGGCGAGATGACGCTGCAAGAGTTCCACCTCTTCCTCCTGCTCACGCCGGTGCTCCTCGTCGGCTTCCTGATCTCCGGTCCGGTGCGCGACCACCTCGATCACGGTCGGGTACGCCGCCTGCTGCTGTCGATCTGCGCTGCCAGCGCGACGCTGCTGATCCTCAGGTCGGTGCTGGGGTAGCGGCCTCCGTCCCCGACCGAGGTCGGCGAGAGCATCCGCCGCAGGAACGCGACCTGGTGCGCGAGCACCGCGTCGAACTGGTCGTTGCCCGGCCACACGTCGAAGTGGTCGCACGGGTAGTGGCGCACCTGGGCGCGGCCCTTGACCGCCGCCTTGGCGGTGGCCTGCGGTGGCGCGCTCCGGTCGAAGTCGGCGATCTGCACGAACAGCGGGCAGGTGATGTCCTTGGCGAAGCGCCCGGGTCGCACCCCGCCCAGCTCGAGGCCGATCGTCGCGTCGATCTCGTTGCGCCAGGTCGGGCCGGCCATCGCGGTGTAGGCCTCGTAGGCGCCGTCGAGGGTCATCGCCCCGACCTCGCCGGGGCGGGCGACGATCGGCATCATCACCGGGCTGCCGAGCTGCCGCCACCTTGCTGCGCAGCCCGGACGCGGTGGAGCTCAGGATCGAGCTCTTCGAGTGGTGGGCCAGGGCGAGCCGGCCGGCGGCGGCACCGCTGACCAGCGGGGTGAGCGAGACGACCGCGGCGACGTCGTCGCGCCCGGCGCCCGCCTCGAGCACGTGGCCGCCCGAGACGGAGACGCCCCACAGCACCAGCCGGCGCGGGTCGACGCCGGGCAAGCGCGCTGCCGCGGCCATCGCGGCGCGGTAGTCGTCGACCTGGCCGGCGATCGAGACCGTCTGCCTCGGCTCGCCGCCGGAGGCGCCGAAGCCGCGGTAGTCGAACGCGAGCACGTCGAGGCCGGCCGCGGCGAGGCCTTCGGCGAACGGCGCCAGCCCGGAGTCCTTGGTGCCGCCGAGGCCGTGGGCCATCACGACGACCGGGCGACCGGCCGGGCCGGCGAGCGAGTCGTCGGCGGCCGCGAAGTGCCAGGCGGCGCACTGGTCGCTGCCGCTGGGGAAGGTGAGGTCGGCCGGGGGTTTCAGGGTCACGAGTTGCTCCCGTAGATCGAGCTGAGCCAGATGTGGACGACGACGGCGACCAGGTCCTCGCGCGGCAGGCCACCGCCGAGGGCGAGTCGCTCGAGCATCCGGTCGTTGAGCTCGAGCAGGATGGCGGCCAGGGCGTCGGCCGGGGGACCGTCCGGCGCCCGGCCGGCCTCGCGCTCGGCCTCGATCATCGAGGCGACCGCGGGCACGAACGACTCGCGGTCGCTCTCCCACATCTCGCGGACGGCGGGGTTGGTCGCGCGCGCCTCGAGCATCGCGCGGTAGAGGTGCTGGTGGCGGTCCCACGCGGCGAAGAGCCCGCGGATCACCGCCTCGATGTTCTCGGCCGGGCGTGCCGTCGCCGGTGAGGTGGTCGGCGGCGGCGAACGACTCGTCGTACATCTGCTCCATGAGCGCGGCCACCGCGGTCGCCTTGCTCTCGAAGTAGAAGTAGAACGCCGAGCGGGTGACGCCGGCGCTGCGCGAGATGTCGGCGATCTTGATCGACTCGAGGCTCGACTCCTGCAGGTGCTCGTCGAGCGATCGCAGCAGCGCGTCGCGGCGCTCGTCGCCGCGGGCGGCCGGGCGGCGGTCGGTGGCGGACCTCATGAGCTGCCGGGCCGACGTTCTGCCCGCTTCAGTCCGGCCGGGATCTCCTTGGCGCGGAGGTCGTGCTCGTAGACGAAGTAGTCGAGCTGCTGGGTGTGGCGCGGCCGGTCGAGCACGTGGCCGGTGAACTTCTGCTGGTCGGCGTCGATCACCCGCTCCATCTCGTCCGGGTCGGGCAGCTGGTAGCGGCCGACGGCGTACGCGCCGAGCAGGCGGGCCTGGCTCTCCACGAACGGGAACAGCGTCGGCGTCGCCTGGGCGAAGCCCATGAAGACCAGGTCGTCGAGGCCCGGCTTGAACATCCGCTTGAACAGCCGGAGCCGGTTGTCGGGTGCGCTGAGGAAGTCGGGGTCGAAGAACGGGAAGGTGATGTTGTAGCCGGTGGCGTAGACGATCACGTCGAAGTCGTCGCTGGTGCCGTCCTCGAAGTGCACGGTCGAGCCGTCGAGCCGGGCCACGTTGGTCTTGGGGGTGATGTCGCCCGACCCGAGCCGCAGCGGCAGCTCGACCGACTGGGTCGGGTGGGCCTCGAAGAACTTGTGGTTGGGCGCGGGCAGGCCGTAGAGCTCGGGGTTGGACCCGGTCATGAACTGCATCTTCTGGATCAGCCAGCGCTGCCAGTGCAACGGGATGTGCGGGGAGGTGACGAAGTACTTGTCGGCCGGGAGCCCGTAGACGTACTTCGGCACGATCCACGCGCTGCTGCGGGTCGACAGGGTCACCGTGTTCTGCAGCGACTTGCTGGAGAGCTCCACCGCGATGTCGGCAGCGCTGTTGCCGAGGCCGACGACGAGGATCCGCTTGCCCTTGAGGTCGAGCGGCTCGGTGGGGTCGATGTAGTGGTGGGAGTGCATGGTCTCGCCGGTGAACTCGCCCGGGAAGTCGGCCGTCCGCGGGTCCCAGTGGTGGCCGTTGGCGACGACCAGCAGGTCGAAGCTCCGGGTCTCGCCGGCCTGGTCGGTGAGCTCCCAGCCGCCGTCGTCGCGCCGGTGCGCGTGTTGTACGCCGTTGCCGAACTCGATGTGCTCGCGCAGGCCGAACGCGTCGGCGTACGCGTCGAGGTAGTCCTTGATCTGGGTGTGGTGCGGGAAGTCGGGGTAGTCGTCGGGCATCGGGAAGTCCTTGAAGGACAGCCGGTGCTTCGAGGTGTCGATGTGCAGCGAGCGGTACGCGCTGCTGTGGCCGTTGGGGTTGCGGAAGGCCCAGTTGCCGCCGACCCGGTCCGAGGACTCGAAGCAGGTGTACGGCACGCCGTAGTCGTTGAGCATCTTGCCGGCGGTCAGCCCGCTGATGCCGGCGCCGATCACGGCGGTGGTGGGGAGGGTCACCCGGGCGACGCTAAGGCCGCAATTGACACCTGTCAATAGTTCTTGACTTGCGTGCTCGGCCGGCCATAACGTGTTCTAGTTCTTAGTGGGTTCCCTTCCATTGACGCAGCAACGACGGAGACTCGATGCCCGACCTGGCCGGACGCAGCGCAGTGGTGACCGGCGGTGGCTCCGGCATCGGGGCCGCCCTCAGCCGCAGGCTGGTCTCGGCAGGTGTTCACGTGACGGTCGCCGACCTCGACCTCGACGCCGCTCAGCGCACCGTCGACTCGGCTGACGGGCCTGGCTCCGCTGCCGCCGTGGCCCTCGACGTGCGCGACGCAGCGGCCGTTGCGGCTGTCGTGGACGGCGTGGTCACCCGACACCGGACGATCGACCTGATGTTCAACAACGCCGGGATCACCTTCGGGGGCGAGACCCATGAGCTCACCCTCGACCACTGGAACTCGATCATCGACGTCAACATCCGGGGAGTGGTGCACGGTGTGGCTGCGGCGTACCCGGTGATGGTGCGCCAGGGCCACGGCCACATCGTCAACACCGCCTCGATGGGCGGGCTGATGGCGGCCGGCCTGATCACCAGCTACGTGATGACCAAGCACGCGGTCGTCGGTCTGTCCCTGGCCCTGCGCACCGAGGCGGCGGCGCACGGCGTCGGCGTCACCGTGCTGTGCCCGGCCGCGGTCGAGACGCCGCTGCTCGACAAGGGCGAGCTCGGCCGTTTCAGCGGCCGCGACTACTACCTCAAGGGCCAGGGCATCAAGCGCCCGCTCGACCCCGACACCCTGGCGAAGCAGGCGCTCGCGGCAGTGGCCGCCAACCAGCCCATGCTCGTCACGCCGATCCAGGCCAGGTTCGCGTGGCGGGTGGGCCGGCTGGCACCGAACTTCGTCTCGAAGGCCGGCACCCGGTTCGTCGCCAAGCAACGCAAGCTGCAGTCCGAAGGAGCACGATGACCGACCGCGTCGCACTGGTGATCGGGGGCGGCTCCGGGCTGGGCGCCGCGACCGCAGTCGCCCTGGCCGCCGACGGCTGCCGGGTGGTGACCGCGGACCTCGCCGGCGCCGACCAGGTGGTCGACGTGACCGACGAGGCGTCGGTGGTCGCGCTGATGGCCGGTGTCGTCGAGAGCGAGGGCCGGCTCGACGTCGTGGTGAACACGGCCGGCGTGAGCACTCTCGCTCCGGTCGCGGACCATGACGCGGCGGAGTGGCGGCGGGTGCTCGACGTGAACCTCACGGGCGCCTTCCTGGTCATCAAGCACGCGGCCGCTCACCTGGGCGAGGGCGGCTGCCTCACCTCGCTCACCTCGCTCAACGCACGCCAGCCGGGCGGCGGCCTGGCGGCGTACTGCGCCTCGAAGGCCGGGCTCACCAGCCTGACCGAAGTGGCCGCGCTCGAGCTCGGGCCGCGCGGCATCCGCGTCAACGCAGTGGCGCCGGGGCTCGTGGTCACCCCGCTGACCGCGCCGGCCATGGACATCGCCGGCATCGAGGACGACTACCTGGACAACACGCCTCTGGGTCGCGCGGGCACTCCCGAGGAGGTCGCGCACGCGGTGGTCTACACGACCCGGGCCACCTGGCTCACCGGCGCCACCATCGACCTCAACGGCGGTGCGCACCTCCAGCGCTACCCCGATCTCGTCGGCCACGTGAACCGGGCGTTCGGCTGATGGCGGAGACGGTCCAGCAGCTGCTGCGCGAGCGGCTCGCGGACGACACCACGGCGATCCTGCACGGCGACCGCACGTGGACCTGGCGCGAGCACCTGACCGAGGCCTCGGCGGAGGCCGCGGCGCTGATCGCGCTGGCCGACCCGGACCGCCCGCTCCACGTCGGCACCCTGCTCGGCAACACCCCCGACATGCTGCGGTCGATGGCGGCCGCCGGGCTCGGCGGCTACGTGCTGTGCGGCATCAACACCACCCGGCGAGGCGACGGCCTGGTCGCCGACGTACGCCGTGCGGAGTGCCAGCTCCTGGTCACCGACGCCGAGCACCGCCCGCTCCTCGACGGTCTCGACCTCGCCGGTGTGCGCGTGCTCGACGCCTCGAGCGAGGAGTGGGTCGACGCTGCTGGCCGGTGCCGGGGAGCTGACGCCGCACCGCGAGGTCGAGGCGATGGACACCCTGATGATGATCTTCACCTCGGGCACCAGCGGCGAGCCGAAGGCCGTGCAGGTGGCGCACCTGATGGTGCTCTTCTCGGGTCTCAACCTGGTCGAGCGGTTCGCGATGACGCCCGACGACGTCTGCTACCTCTCGATGCCGCTCTTCCACTCCAACGCCGTCGTCGCCGGCTGGGCCGTGGCGATCGGCAGCGGTGCCGCGATGGTGCCGGCGAAGTTCTCGGCCAGCCGCTTCCTGTCCGACGTGCGCCGCTACGGCGGCGACGTACATGAACTACGTCGGCAAGCCGCTCGCCTACGTGCTCGCGACGCCCGAGCAGTCGGACGACGCGGACAACACGCTGCGGGTGGCGTTCGGCAACGAGGCGAGCGACCGCGACATCGACGAGTTCGCTCGGCGCTTCGGGTGCCGGGTGATGGACGGCTTCGGCTCGACCGAGCTGGCCGTGATCATCACCCGCGAGGACGGCACGCCGAAGGGCTCGATCGGCAAGGGCTTCGACGGGGTGGCGATCTACAACTCCGAGACCGTCACCGAGTGCGCCGTCGCCGTCTTCGACGAGACCGGCGCGCTGGCCAACGCCGACGAGGCCGTCGGCGAGCTCGTGAACACCCAGGGCGCCGGCTACTTCCAGGGCTACTACAACGACCAGGCCGCCAACGACGAGCGGATGCGGCACGGCATGTACTGGTCCGGGCGACCTCGCCTACCGCGACGCCGACGGCTGGATCTACCTCGCCGGCCGCACCGCCGACTGGATGCGGGTCGACGGCGAGAACCTCGCGGCCGGACCGATCGAGCGGATCCTGATGCGCCTCGACGTGGTCAGCCGCGTCGCCGTGTACGCCGTGCCCGACGAGCACGTGGGCGACCAGGTGATGGCCGCGATCGTGCTGCGTGACGAGACGACGCTGACGCCGGAGTCGTTCGAGTCGTTCCTCGCAGAGCAGCCCGACCTGTCGCCGAAGGCGTGGCCCCGCTACGTGCGGATCGCCGCCGACCTGCCGAGCACCGCGACCAACAAGGTGCTCAAGCGCGAGCTGGCGCTGGAGGGCGCTTCCGCTGGCGACGGCGTGCTCTGGACGCGCGAGGCTCGCGGCACGGCGTACTCGGTCAGCTGACTCGGCCGGGGTTGGCGGGCAGATGGTCGAACCGGCCCGCAGGTCGGATCTCGCGCCAGGCGTCGAGCACCGGCGCGAGCTCGGTCGGGGTGGCGCCGTGCAGGATCACGCTGTCCGCGCCGGCGTCGAGCTGGTCGAGCACTCGCTGCGCGCACTGCGGCGCGGTGCCGGTGGCGGAGGCTGCCAGCCACTCCGGTGGGAAGACGTTGTCGCGCAGGTGGGTCAGCTCCTCGGTGGTGCCGATCGCGTCGAAGGCGCCGGGATAGCCCTGCACGAGCGGGTCGTCGCGGAACCGCTGCAGCGCGTCGAGGTCCCAGCCGTTGGCGCGGACGAGCACCTCGCCGTACCCCTGGAGGTACGTCGCCAACCGGCCGACCAGCTTGCGGAGCCGCACCTCTTCGGGGATGTCGTCGGTGACGGTGGCGAGCACGGCCCAGATGCGGACCGAGCTCGGGTCGCGGCCGGCTGCCTCGGCGGCGGACCGGATGGTGGCGACCGAGCGTGCGAGCGTCTCGTCGCTGAGGAAGGTGTGCAGCACGACGGCGTCGGCGACGCGGCCGGCGAGCTCGAGGGTCCTGCCGCCGATGGCCATCATCAGCACCGGGATGTCCTCGTCGAAGCTGCTGTCGAGGCTGAGGAACGGGAACTTCCCGGCCGGGCCGTCGTGGTCGAAGGCCTCGCCGCGCCAGAGCCGTCGGTAGATGCCGATGGCGTCCTCGAGCTGGGCGCCGGTCACCCGGCGTACGCCCATCAGGTCGAAGAGCAGGTCGAAGCCGCGGCCGAGTCCGAGGGCGTAGCGGCCCCCGGTCATCCGGTGGGCGGTGACCGCCATCGTCGCGGTGACCAGCGGGTGGCGGGTGTTGTGGTTGGTGGCCGCAGTGCCGATGCCGATCGACGAGCTGACCGCGCCGGCGGCACCCGCCAGCACGGCTGCGTCCTTGGTGTTGAAGCGCTCGGACAGGAAGACCGCGCCGAGGCCGAGGTCCTCGGCCAGGCGCACCTCGTCGAGCAGGTCGCGGGGCGATGCGCTGTGACCGGCGAGGCCGTAGCAGCCGAGCTCGGGAAACTCTTGGTGCAACAAGTCATACAACCTTCCACGAGAGTGTTCCCGAACTGTACGGTGGCGCCGTGACCAGCCGCTACGCCGAGTTGTCCCGCGATGAGCTCGCGGCGCTCGTGCCCGAGCTCCTGCTGATCGGGCAGCTGATCGACCGCTCCGGCATGGCCTGGTGCATCTCGGCCTTCGGCCGCGAGGAGATGGCCCAGATCGCGATCGAGGAGTGGGCCGCGTCGAGCCCGGTCTACACCCGGCGGATGCAGAAGGCGCTCGGCTACGAGGGCACGGACATCTACACGATCTTCAAGGGCCTGCAGCTCGACATCGGCGCGCCGCCGCAGTTCATGGACTTCCGCTACACCGTGCACGACCGGTGGCACGGCGAGTTCCACCTCGACCACTGCGGCGCGCTGATGGACGTCGAGCCGATGGGGCCCGAGTACGTCCGGTCGATGTGCCACGACATCGAGGACCCGACGTTCGACGCGACGGCGGTCGCCACCAACCCGAAGGCACAGGTGCGCCCGATCCACCGGCCGCCGCGGCTGCCCGCCGACCGCAGCCCACACTGCGCCTGGACCGTGATCATCGACGAGTCGCACCCGCCGGTCTCGGGGATACCCGCGCTTGCCGTCGTCCAGGCGTCGCGGGCGGCGACCTTCGAGCTCGACCCGATCGATCTCGCTGACGACGGGCTGGCCGACTACTCCGGTCCGCTCGTCTCCGACCTCGACTTCACCGCGTTCTCGCACTCCGCGCTGGTGCGGATCGCCGACGAGGTCTGCCTGCAGATGCACCTGCTCAACCTGGGCTTCCTGATCGCGTTGCGGGCTCGGACGGGCGCCGATGAAACCCAGTTCCGGACCATCGCGACCAAGCAGCTCGTGGGGATCGCGGGTGTTGCGGCGCGTCGTCTGCACCGGGCACTGGGCTCGCCGGACGGAGTGGCTGGGGCGCTTCGGGTGCTCGGGTTGCATCCGCTGCTGAATCCGATGGGGTACGCCGGCGCGACGGTGGACTCCTCCGGTCTTTCCGTCGGCTCGTCCCCGGCGAGCCAGGACGGTGCCTGGGTCTCCTTCTGCGGGCCGTCGGAGGCTCGCCCGTTGCAGGCGATCGTCCAGGCGGTCGACCCCTACCTCGATGTCGAGGTGTCGGGGTCGCCGGATGAGTGGACTGCCGTCGTCGTGCGTCGCGAGACGCCGGCCGCGGAGCTGGAGGAGGTCGCGGTCACGGGCTTCAGCACGGGCGTGACCTTCGAGTTCGAGCCCCGGTTGTCCTTGCCGATCACTCCTGTGTGAGGCCGTTGCCCTACGTCCCTCGGGGTGCTCGTCGTCCTCCCGAAGGCGCGATGGTGTCGGCCTCCGCCGACGCCGTCCTGTGGTCGGTTCTCGTTGACCGCGTCGTCGAGACCTTGGTGGCCAGGTTCGCGTGCTGGCTTGGGGGGTCTCGACGACGGCCTCGCCTAGGGGCTCGGCCTGCTCGACCAACGGGAGGGTCTTGTTGGTCGAGCAGCGGGAGCGAGGAACGAGCGACCGCGTCGTCGAGACCCCGGAGCCGACACGTTGACTGTGGTGTCGTCATCCTCCGAAGCGCGATGGTGTCGGCCTCCGATGGGCTCGTCAAGGTTCGCTTCGACGCTTCGCGCCCGGGGCTCGGCCGCTCGACCAACGGGTGAGGGTTTGTTGGTCGAGCAGCGGGAGCGAGGAACGAGCGACCGCGTCGTCGAGACCCCGGAGCCGATCCGCCCAACGCGACGGGTCCAGTTCACGTGCGAGCTTGCGGGGTCTCGACAACGGCCTCGCCCAGGGGCTCGGCCTGCTCGACCAACGGTGAGGTCTTTTGTTGGTCGAGCAGCGGGAGCGAGGAACGAGCGACCGCGTCGTCGAGACCCCGGAGCTGATCCGCCCAACGCGACGGGTCCAGTTCACGTTGAGCTGTGGTGGCGTCGTCCTCCCGAAGGCGCGATGGTGTCGGCCTCCGATGGGCTCGTCAAGGGTTCGCTTCGCCGCTTCGCGCCCTTGACCAGCCCATCTCCGGCCGGAGATGGCGCCTATCGGGACGACGCCGACCTGTGGTCGGCTTGGTTTCGTTGGTCGAGCAGCGGGAGCGAGGAACGAGCGACCGCGTCGTCGAGACCCCGGAGCCGATCCGCCCAACGTGACGGGTCCAGTTCGCGTGCCAGCTTGCGGGGTCTCGACGACGGCCTCGCCCAGGGGCTCGGCCTGCTCGACCAACGGGTGAGGTTTTGTTGGTCGAGCAGCGGGAGCGAGGAACGAGCGACCGCGTCGTCGAGACCCCTGTAGTAGAGCGGGAAACTCGCCTGTGGACAACCCGCCGAGACCGTTACCCGACCGTGACCGAACAGGCGGGTTATGCACAGGAATCCGACCCCGAAATGTCGGTGGTCGCTGCTGGAATAGACCCATGACCACCACCGCATCGACCAGACATCGGGGACACCCGATCACGGTCGCTGCGAGCGAAATGCACGAGACCTTGGACGAATTGATCCAGGTCTCGACCTGGTCCATGGACGATGAACAGACCCGAGCAACGCTGCGTGAACTGACCCGCGCGGAAGCACGCGTGGCCGAGCTGAAGCTCCGCGTCGCCGCCCACGGCGAGAAGAACCAGATCGGCGACGCATCGGGTGCCACGAGCACCGCGAACTGGTGGGCCCACCACCACCAAGACCACCCGGGCCGCGACCCACCGCGACGTGAAGCTCGCCAAGGCGTTGGACACAGACGCGCACGAGCCGGTACGCCGCGCACTCGCCGCCGGCCGAGCTCCTGGTCGACCAAGCCGCGGTCATCGTCCACGCCGTCGACGCACTCCCCGACGAAGCCGAGGCCTGGGTCGCACCGAAGGCGCAGCAGTGGCTGCTCGACCAAGCCAGCCCACCACGACGCCAAGGCCCTGCGGATCCTGGGCAAGCGGATCCTCGAGGTCGTCGACCCCGCAGCAGCCGATGCCCACGAAGCCAGACTGTTGGAGCAGGAAGAACAAGCCGCCGAAGCCGCGGCGATGTTCCGGATGCACGACGACGGCCACGGCAGGTGCCACGGGAAGTTCACCATCTCCTCCCGCCACGCCGCGATGCTGAAGCAAGGCGCTGCTCGCGAAGGCCGCACCCAAACACCAGGCCGCGGTCAACGGACACGCACCCGAGCCCGGCGTACCGACGGCCCACAAGATGGGGTTGGCGTTCCAGGAGTACATCGAGACCTACCCCGCCGACGCGCTCCCGAAGGCCGGCGGCGTCAACGCCACCGTCGTGGTCACGATGACCCTCGAAGCACTCCTCGGTGGTCTGAAGGCCGCCCGGCTCGACACCGGCGAGAAGATCACCGCCGCCGAGGCCCGCCGCCTGGCCTGTCAGGCCGGGGTCATCCCCGCCGTCCTCGACGGGAAGTCGAAGGTCCTCGACCTCGGCCGCAAGACGCCGCTTCCACACCGAGAGCCAACGCATCGTCGCGACCATCGAACAAGGCGGCTGCACCGCCGAGGGCTGCGACTGGCCGCCCGGCATGTGTCATCTGCATCATCCGCAGCCTTGGAGCCAAGGCGGCGAAACCAACCGCGACGGCCGCCTCCTCTGCCCCCGCCACCACACCCTTGCCCACGACATCCGCTACGAGATGACCACCCACCCCACCGGCAAGATCAGCTTCCACCGACGCAGATAGGCCGACCCGGCACAGCGGAGGCGAAAGGGGAAACAGGCGGGAGACGACGATCTTTCGCGCCTTCGGGAGGACGACGACACCACAGTCCACGTGTCAGCCACCAGTCGAGGCCCGGCCGCGGGCGGCCTCGCACCTCAACTCCGTCTGGTCAGGCGTGGCCGGCATTCCTGTCGCTACATTCGAGGGATGGCTCGCGACCCCAACATCCCCGACGCGTTCGACGTCTTCACGGTCGTGGTGTTGCGGCGACCGGCGGACGCTCCCGAGATGTCCGACGAGGAACTCGAGGAGCTCCAAGCCGAGCACCTCGCGTATCGGGCCGGGCTGCGAGAGCAAGGCCTGATCGTGGTCAACGGGCCGTTCGCCGAGCAGACCGACGAGTCGTGGCGAGGGATGTCGATCTTCGCGTGCGACCCGGTCGAGGCCGCGCGGCTGTCGGACGGGGACCCTTCGGTGATCGCGGGGCGACTCGCGTACGACGTCATGGAGTGGTGGGTGGTCGCGGACTCGCTGGCGTTCCCCGACGCCGATGGCCCGGTGGGCGACCGGCGGTCGATGCCGGACTAGCGGCCGAGGCGTTGCGAAGGCCCCTAGCCCTATGATCCCCGCGTGACGTTGAGCGCGAAGGGCACTCGGCTCAACCGGCGCGGGTTGGAGACCCGGCAGCAGCTGCTCAGTGTCGCGGTCCGCTGTCTGGCCGCCGGCGGGCCGGACGCGGTCAGCGCGAACCAGGTGGCCAAGGAGGCCGGTGCCACCTGGGGTGTCGTGCAGCACCAGTTCGGCGACACCGACGGGCTGTGGGCGGCGGTGCTCGAGCACATCGCCGACAAGTTCGAGCCGATGTCGGCTCCGGTCGCGGACCAGACCGATGTGGCCCAGCGGGTGAGCGAGATCATCGACGTGCTGTGGGAGGCGATCGACCTCCCCGAGACGCACGCGATCAACAACCTGCGGATGGCGCTGCCGCGCAACGCGCGCGACCTGGAGAAGTCCTACCCGAAGACGGCGGCCGCGATCGCCAGCTGGGCCGCGCAGTGGGCGGCCAGCTGCAAGCAGGCGTTCGACGGGCTGCCGGTCGACCAGGACAAGCTGCGCCGGGTGGTAGCGCTGCTGCCGGGGTCGATGATGGGGCTGCGCACCGAGCAGCACCTGGTGACCTACGTCGACATCGACGAGGCGCGCCGCGGCCTCACCGAGGCGGTCACGGCGTACCTGGTCTGACGGGCCGGCTGGCTCAGGTGGCCATGAACAGGATCATCTCCCGCTCGTACTCGCGTCCTGGGTGCACAGCGGCGAGGTGCTCCTGGGTCTTGGTGACCAGGTCGTCCTCGTCGGTGCCCTGGATGGTCTCCCCGCAGGGGCAGGCAAGTCGTGTCTTCATGGTGTCCTCCTCTCGAGCGCGTCGGGCCGGGCGTCGGCCAGGATCTCGGCTCGATCATCCTCCAGCATGAACCCGGCGGCGATGGCAGAGTCCGCAGCCAGCTCGTACGCCGTCAGGTAGTCGTCAACGCCGCCGGGGTAGAGCAGGGCCAGGTCGTCGCCACCCAGGGCATGGGTGCTGCCGAACAGCCGGCAGATCGTCGAGGCGTCCGGGCCGACCAGGCCGGACAGCACCTCGACCGGTGCGTCCACGACGGGCGTGCGGACCCCGCCGGTGGTATTGCCGACCCGGTCCTTCGCGAAGGCTCCGTCGACGACGTCGAGCCGCGCGGCACCCGGCGCCGGCTCGCCGTCACGTGCCCAGACGTCGAGGTGGTGGACGGCGGCCCGGACGACGTAGGCCTGCTGGCCGGTGTTGACCGGATCGGGGCAGCCCAGGAAGTCCTCGAACTCCCCGATCTGGAACTTGTCGGCGTGCGACGTGCCGGCGACCTCCCACAGCCGCAGCCACTCGTTGTCGGGCTGCCGCGCGGGCAGGTAGGCGAGGTGGCCGAGCAGGTCGGTCTCGGTCTGCACGATGATCACGGGCACACCGAGGTCGTCGCGGACCCGGGTGGCCGGATCGTTGCGGAAGACCGCCAGGTCGACGGCGCAGCCGGGCTCGCCGAGCGGCATCGCGGCGCCGCCACGGGAGTGGATCAGGAAGCCGTCGAAGACCGGGCTGAGCACGTGGACGCCGTTGACGTACGACGTGAGCGCGTACGCCGACTGCGACTCCCCGATCGCCAGCCGGGTGGTGATCTCGAGGTCGGGTGCGATCGCCGTGGCGACCTCGGCGAAGATGCCGAACGCGAACGCGTCGCCCGGGTGGTGCAGCCTCGCGTAGCGCTCGTCGGTCTTGAGCGCGCCGAGGCCGAGGTCACCCACGGCGGCGCCACCACCCTCGACGCCGACGTACTGCGCCGAGATGCCGACCCACGCATGCCCGCGGCGCACGATCTCCTCGGCGGCATAGGTCCAGTCGGGGCCGGCGTCGGCGCCGCTGCTGACGTTGAGCCACTCGGCGACCAGCGTGCCGCTGAACGCCGCCGGGTCGGCCGGACGCCGCAGCACCGCGCGGGTCACGAACGTCGCCTCGCCCGACACCTCCAGCTCCCAGCGCCCGTCGGCGGGCAGCTCGTCGGCGGTGTACGACGGCGCGGTGCCGGACACGGCGTACTCGGTCTCCGTGTAGCCGGCGGCGGCCAGGTCGGGCCCGGGTCGCGCCGACATCAGGGCGGGGCCGCCCGGGGGCAGCACCTCGAACGTGGCGGTCAGGACTTGTCCTTCGCCCGCTTCGCCTTCGCGATGGTCTCCTCGACGACCGAGTTGAGCCGGGCGCCGTTGGGCCAGCCGGCGTAGTGGCAGACGAAGATCACGATCTCGCGCAGGGCCTCGTCGTCGAGCTCACCGTTGGCGTACGCCGCGGGCACCTGGATGCCGAGCACGTCGGCCGCGCCCTGGCCGGCGAGCATGCCGATCAGCAGCAGCCGGCGATCGCGGTCGGTCAGGCCGGGGCGCTGCCAGATGTCGGCGAAGAGGTGGTCGGCGGTGTAGCGGAAGAAGTCGCCGTCACCGTCTGACATGTCGAAGCCGTAGACCTCCTCCATCTTCTCGAGGCCGCGGCGGCGCTGCTCCGGCAGATCGTCGAACTTGCCCATCACAGCCCCAGTCCCTTCATAAACCCAGTCCCTTGCGCAGTCGGTCGTTCGCCTCGCGGGCGAGTGGCACGTCGACGCCGAGCTCGTCGGCGAGGGCGATGGCGAAGCCCAGGTCCTTCTCGCCCAGTGCGGCGACGTGTGAGAAGACACCGTGCCAGAAGTCGTCGTCGGCGATCGGCGCGGTGGTCTCGCGGTGCATGATCGCGCCGGGCCCACCGGTGATCGCGTCGGTGTGGCGCACCACCTCGCCGAGCTTCTTGAGGTCCAGGCCGGCGGCCTCGGCCAGCCGCGACGCCTCGGTGGCGGCGGTGAACGCGACGAAGTGCATCAGGTTGCGGGCCAGCTTCAGCTTGGTGCCCGACCCGATCGGCCCGGCGTGCACGACCATCGAGCCCATCCGGGCGAGCACAGGCGAGCACGCCGCGAACGCCTCGTCGCTGCCGCCGACCAGGATCGCGAGCGTGCCGTCGGCGGCGCCCATCGAGCCTCCGCTGACCGGTGCGTCGACCAGCTGCACGCCGTGCTTCGCCGCACTGATTTCCAGCTGACGAGGCGTCTCCGGCGCGACCGTCGAGTGCACGACGACCACGGTGCCGTCAGCCGCGACGCCCAGCACCTCGCCGAGCACATCGCGCACCTGCTCGTCGTCGCGCACCATCACGCAGACCACCTCGACCTGCTTGGCCAGGTCGGCGACGCTGTTCGCGACGCTCGCCCCGGCCTGCTCCAGCTCGGCGAGGGGCTCGGGCGCGACGTCGTACACGCAGAGGTCGAGCGCCAGCTCCGCCGGTGCCGAAGCCAGCCGCAGCGCCATCGGCTTGCCGATGTTGCCCAATCCAATGAAGCCGACACGAATCACGAGCGGAAGACCTGACCGCCGTCGACGGCCATGATCTGGCCGGTGACCCAGGCGGCGTCGTCGGAGAGCAGGAACAGGCAGGCGCCGACCATGTCCTCCGGCTGGCCGATCCGCTTGATCGCCAGGCCCTTGACGATGTCGTTGGCGGCGTCACCGGCCTGGGTGCGCGTCGCCTCGGTGTCGACCGGGCCCGGCATGATCGCGTTGACCCGGATGTTCATGCCGCCGACCTCGTGGGCCAGCTGCTGGGTGAGGCCGTTGACCCCGACCTTGGCCAGGCCGTAGAAGCCGGAGTAGAGGTACGCCGCCGTCGAGCTCTGGTTGACGATCGAGCCGCCGCCGCGGCGCTGCATGTGCGGATAGCAGGCGCGGGTCATCACGAGCGCGCCGTCCATGTTCACCGCCATGAACTTCTTGTAGTACTCCCAGTCGACCGAGATCAGCAGGTCGAACTGCATGTCGCCGTAGATCGCGGCGTTGTTGACCAGCAGGTCCAGCCCGCCGAACTCCTCGACGGTGCGGGTCGCCATCGCGTCGGCCGAGAGCTGCGAGGAGACGTCGGTCTCCACGAAGATCGCCCGGCCGCCGGACTCGTTGATCGCCGCGACGACCTTCTCGCCGGACGGTGCGTTGAGGTCGGCGACCACGACGGCCGCGCCCTCCGCAGCCAGCGCCTTCGCGTAGACCTCGCCGATGCCCTGCGCCGCGCCGGTGACGACGGCGACCTTGTCCTTGAATCTCATGTCTCTCCTAAGCCGGTTCGGCGACTGTCTTGGTCTCGAGGTACTCCTCGAAACCGGCGATGCCCATCTCCCGGCCGAGGCCGGACTGCTTGTAGCCGCCGAACGGCGCGTCGGGACTGAACCACACCCCGCCGTTGACGGCGAGGGTGCCGGTGCGGATGCGCGCGGCCACCGACTTCGCTCGCTCGAGCGAGCCGGAGTCGACCGAGCCGGACAGGCCGTACGCCGAGTCGTTGGCGATCCGGACGGCGTCGTCGTCGCCGTCGTGGGGGATGACCACCAGCACCGGGCCGAAGATCTCCTCCTGGGCGAGCCGCGAGGAGTTGTCGAGACCAGCGACGACCGTGGGCTGCACCCAGTAGCCGTCCTGGTCGATGACCGACCCGCCGGTGGCGAAGGTGCCGCCCTCCGCGATCGCCAGGTCGAGGTACGCCGCCACCCGGTCGCGCTGCACCTGCGAGATCACCGGCCCGCAGATCGCGTTGGGGTCGGCCGGGTCCGAGACACCGATCGACTCCATGGTCGTCGCCGCCACCTGCACGGCCTCGTCGTAGCGGTCGCGGGGAACGATCAGCCGGGTGGTGAGGGCACAGCCCTGGCCCGCGTGGATGCTGGCGGCGAAGGCCGTGGCCCCGACAGCGGCGGCTACGTCGGCGTCGTCGAGCACGATCGCCGCCGACTTGCCGCCGAGCTCGAGGAAGACGCGCTTCAGGGTGGGCGCCGCGGCGGCCATGATCGCCTTGCCGGTAGCGGTCGAGCCCGTGAACGACACCATGTCGATGCGCGGGTCGACGGTCAGCTGCGCGGCGACCTCGTTGGACAGCGGCGTGACCACGTTGAACACCCCGGCGGGGATGTCGGTGCGCTCGGCGACGAGGCGGCCGAGCTCGCAGGCCAGCCAGGGTGTGTCGGGCGCCGGCTTGAGCACCACCGTGCAGCCGGCGGCCAGGGCCGGCCCGACCTTGGCCAGGTTGATCTGGGTCGGCACGTTCCACGGCGTGATCGCGGCGACCACGCCGACGGCCTCACGGCGTACGGTCCGCTTGCTCGCGATGCCCATCGGGGAGGCGACGCCGAGGTCGGACTCGAACTCATAGCCCTCGACGAGGTCGGTGACCCACTTGAGCCCCTCGACCGGCACGTCGAAGCCGGCCGCACCCATCATGAAGCCGGGCATGCCGACCTCGGCCGTCGTGAGCGCCTTGAACGACTGCTCCTCCTCGAGCAGCGCCTGGTGCAGCTGGCGCAGGCAGCGCACCCGCAGCTCGATGTTCGTCGACCAGTCGGTCTCGTCGAAGGCCCGGCGGGCGGCCGCGATCGCGGTCTCCACGTCGGCGGCGGTCGCGTCGGGGGCCTGGCCGATCTCGGTGCCGTTGGCCGGGTTGAGGATCGGGTACGTCGCGGCGCCGCTGGCAGCGGTCAGCTTGCCGTCGAGCAGCAGTTGGGGCGGGGGCGGAAGGTTGCTCATCGGGCGGCCTCCTGGGTGATGTAGTCGCCGCGCTCGACGGGCGGCGGCCAGACCGGTGACGGGATGTCCGCGAGCTGGTAGTGGCCGGGCTGCGACGGACCGTGCACGCCCATCCGGTCGAGCAGTCCCTGCGGCGCCTTGCCCGAGGAGGCGATCGCCAGGAACGTGTGGGCGGTCGACCCGAGGTCGAACCAGTCGCGCTGCCAGCCGAACTCCAGCTTGCCCTCGGCGTTGCGCACGACGCCGAACCACGAGCCGCCGATGCCGAGGATCTCGAACTCCTCGCCGGTGGCGTCGTCGGTGATGCCCGACCGCTGCTTCCAGAAGCCGACGATCATGCCGGTCTTCTCGTCGACGACGGTCGCCTGGTAGTCGTAGTGCCAGCCGTCGAGGCCCTCCATCTCCTGCCCGATCGCGAGCTCGCGGATCTCCTCGCGGCCGATCGCCATGAAGTGCTCGTCGGGCGTGTACATCCAGCCGTACGTCGCGTCCTCGGCGTAGTGGTCGGCCATGATCTTCCAGTCGCCGCGGCGCTCCGCCTCGCGGTTGACCTCCAGCCAGCTCTGCCAGAACTCGTCGATCTCGTCTCGGGTGAACGCGCTCACTGGTTCCTCACTCTTCTTCGATGGCCAGCGCCATGGCTGGGCAGTACTGGACAGCGGCCTTGACCTGCGGACGCAGGGACTCGCTGGGAAACTCCTGCTCGACGACCACCTGGTCGCTGAACTCGTCGAAACCGAAGACCTCGGGCGCCTCGCCCTGGCACATCTGGTGCCCCTGGCACAGCCCGAGATCCGCGACGACTCTCATGTCACGACCTCCAGGCAGACCGGGATCCCGTTGAGGTGCGACATGCCGGCCACCCGCTCGATGTCCCGGTGCTGGGTCGAGGCGAGCCGGTTGACGTTGGCGCCGCCCGACTTGTTGGCCAGCTCCCAGCTGCCGCCCTCGTGCCCCCAGCCGTGCGGCACCGCGACCGTGCCGGGCCCGACCTCGTCGGTCACCAGGGTCAGCGTCTCGATCTCGCCGTGCCGCGACCGGATCCGCACCGGGTCGCCGTCGGTCAGACCAGCAGCGGTCGCATCCGCCGGGTTGACCCGCGCGCTGTGTCGCCGGCCCTTGCCGGACATCAGCGTCGCGCTGTTGTGCATCCAGGAGTTCTGCGAGCGGAGCTCGCGCAGCCCGATCAGCCGCAGCGGGTACGCCGGGTCGTCGTCGTAGCCCTCCCCGAGCCGCGCCAGCTCGGCCGCGATCTCCGGCGGGTCGAGGTGCACCAGGTGGTCCTGGTGGCGGACCGACGTGCGCAGGATCCCGGTCGGGGCGTGCTCGGCCAGCACGATGCCGTGTGGGTGGGCGCGCAGCTGCTTCGGGTTGAGGCCGCCGCGCCGCAGGCCGAACCGGTCGCCGTACGGCCCGAAGCGGAGCAAGGCCTCCATCAGCTTGCGGGGCGTCAGCCGGCCGACGCCGCGCCGGTTGAGGAAGACCAGCGGCCGCGACAGGGCCTGGGCGATCGGACCGGTCGCGAACAGGGCGACGCCCATCCGCCGGGCCACCTCGTCGAAGACCTGCCACTCGGGCCGGGCCTCGCCGTAGGCCTCGAGCACGGCCTCGGTCGACTGCACGAACGGCACCGGGCTGGTGAACGCCAGGGCGTAGGGGTAGTCCTCGCGCTCCAGGAAGGTCGTGCCCGGCAGCACGTAGTCGGCGTGCTGGTTGGTCTCGTTGATGTAGAGGTCGATCGACACGTGCAGGTCGAGCTGCTGCAGCGCGACCGCGAGCCCGGGGCCGTCGGGGATCGTCAGCACCGGGTTGCCGGCGATCGTGAACAGCGCCCGCAGCTGGCCCTCGCCCGGCGTGGTGATCTCCTCGGCCATCACGCCCGCGGGGAAGGTGCCGAGCACGTCGGGGAAGTCGCCGATCCGCGAGCGGGTCTTGCCGTACGTCGCCATGCCGGCGCGCTCGGCCAGCCCCTGCACGGGGATCACCTCGCGGGTGAACAGCATGCCGCCAGCTCGGTCGAGGTTGCCGGTGACGATGCTGAGCGCGTCGAGCAGGAAGCCGACCAGGGTCGCGTGGCGGCCCAGACAGGACCCGGTGCGGCCGTACGCCGCCGCCGAAGGCGCGGCCGCGAAGTCTCGGGCCAACGCGCGCACGGCCTCGGCGGGCACGCCGGTGATGCGTTCGGTGTCCTCGGGTGGGTGCTCGGCCGCGGCCCGGCGGAGCAGGTCGACGCCGGTGGTCTGCTCGGCGATGGCCGCGGCGTCATCGAGACCCTCGGCGAAGATCACCTGCAGCAGCGAGAGCAGCAGCCACGCGTCCGTGTCCGGGCGCACCGCCACGTGCTCGAAGGCACGCGCGGTCTCGGTGCGACGCGGGTCGATGACCACGACCCTGCCGCCACGGCCGGTGATCGCCGAGAGCTCGTCCTTCATCCGGGGCGCGTGCACGGCGCTGCCGTGGGAGACCAGCGGGTTCGCGCCGAGCATCAGCAGGAAGTCGGTGCGCGGCAGGTCGGGGAACGGCAGCTGGGTGAGTGCGCCGTACAGCAGCTTGCTCGCGACGAAGCGGCTGTTGATGTCCTGCGACCCGGGGGAGTACTGGTGCGTCGCGCCGAGCGCGCCGAAGAACCCGCCGACCCACAGCGCGGTGGCGTAGGAGAAGCCGCCGGGGTTGCCGAAGTACTGGCCGATCGACGAGCCGCCGTGCTCCTTCCAGGTCTTCTTCAGCCGGGCGGCGATGTCGTCGAGCGCCTCGTCCCAGGTCACGCGCTCGAACTCGCCCGACGGCGTGCGCCGCAGCGGGTGCAGCACCCGGTCGGGGTCGTTCTGCACGTCGGTGAACGCGATCCCCTTCGGACAGGCGAAGCCCTTGGAGAGCGGGTGGTCCTGGTCCGGCCGCAGCGAGACGAGCCGGCCGTCCTCGACGGTCGCGACCAGCCCGCACAGCGGCTCGCAGATGCGGCAGTAGGTGACCTTGGTCGTCGCGGTCATGACGACCGCCTCCGGTAGCGGACCCGGCAGGGTTGCTCGAGCTGGATCACCATCTTCGAGACGTCGTCGCGGTAGGACTCCGACGGCTGGACCATCTCGAACTCGTAGTCGCGCAGGATCACCGAGAAGATCGCCTTGAGCTGCATCATCGCGAAGGCCGAGCCGACACAGCGGTGCTTGCCGGCGCCGAACGGGATCCAGGTCCAGCGGTTGACCAGGTCCTCCTGGCGCGGATCGAGGTAGCGGCCCGGGTCGAAGAGCTCGGGGTCGGGGAAGTCCTCGGCGATCCGGTTGGAGACCTTCGGCGACGCGGCCACCATGGTGCCCGGCGCGATGGGCTGGCCGGCGAGCTCGAGCTCCTCCTGCGCCACGCGCAGCAGGATGATCAACGGCGGGTGCAACCGCAGCGTCTCCTTGAGGGCCGCTTCCAGCCGCGGGATCGACCGCAGCGCCTGGAACGAGATCTCCGAGCCATCCGCGTAGAGGTCGTCGAGCTCGGCGACGACGTCCTTCATCACCTCGGGGTTGCGGAGCAGCTCGATCAGCGCCCAGGCAGCCGTGCCCGAGCTGGTGTGGTGGCCCGCGAACATCATCGAGATGAAGATGCCGGTGATCAGGTCGGCGCTGTAGTCGACCGAGATCAGCACGTCGAGGAGATCGCGCTCCTCCTTCGGCACCTTGCCGCGCGCCACCCGCTTGTCGATGATCCCCTGCACCAGCGCGACCAGGCTCTCGCGGGCCGCGTCGCGGATCCGGAAGCTCTCGATGTCCATGTAGGGGTCGACGTACGCGAGCGCGTCGGTGCCCTTCTCGAGGTCGTGGTAGTGGTGGGCGAAGCTGCTGTCGAGCTCCTCGCGGAAGGGCTTGCCGATCAGGCAGCTGCTGGTCGTGTAGATGGTCAGCTCGGCGAACCAGTCGAGCAGGTCGATCTCACCCTCGTCGCCCCACTCGGCGACCATCCGGTTGATCTCGGCCTCGATGGTCGCGGCGTGGCCGCGCATCATGTCGCCGCGCAGGGCCTGGTTCTTCAGCATCTCCTGGCGCTGCTCGGGGGTGGCGTCGAAGACCACGCCCTTGCCGAAGATCGGCGTCATGAAGGGGTACGCCGCGGCCTGGTCGAGCACGTGCTCGGGAGCCCGGAAGAACTGCTCGTTGGCCTCGGCGCCGCTGACGAGCACCACGTCGCGGTCGGCCAGCCGGAACCGCCCGATGTCGCCGCACTCGTCGCGGACCCGCTGGAAGAGCCCGATCGGGTCGACCCGCATCTCGGCCAGGTGGCCGAAGCCGTCGTCGGGCACGGCGTACGAGACCTCGGGGATGTTGCTCACTTGTCCTCCACGGGCGCTTCGGGGGAGACCTCGATGAGGTTCAGGTGGACGCCGCGCGGCGCGCTGACGACGGTGGTGATGGCGTCGGCGATCGCCTTCGGCTTCATGAAGTGCGGGTGCCGGGCCAGCCCGAAGCGCACCCACTGGTTGAGCACGAACGCCGCCTCGTCGGGATCCCAGTCGGCGCCCATCTCGCTCCAGGTCGGGCCGGGCCGGACGATGCTGGCGCGCACGCCGGTGCCTTCCAGCTCCATCTGCAGCGCGTGGGCCATGCCCTCGAGCCCCCACTTGCCGGCGGCGTACGACGACATGAACGGCCTGGCCTGCACGGCGACGTCCGAGGAGACCAGCACCAGGTCGCCGCGCCGGCGCTCGACCATGCCGGGCACGAAGGCCCGCACCAAGCGGTGGGCGCCGATCAGGTTGAGGTCGATCTCGCGGGCGAACCGCTCGCTGTCCACCTCGTAGATCGTGCCGGGCGCGACCGCCCCGGCGTTGCTGACCACGACCTCGATGTCGCCCAGGTCGGCGGAGACCGCCTTGGCGAAGGTGGTGACCGACTCGGAGTCGTGGAGGTCGAGCGGGTGCGCGACGGCCTCGCCGCCCTGGTCCCGGATCGCGGCCGCGACCTCCTCGCACTTGTCGACCCGGCGGGCGCCGAGGGCCACCGGGTGGCCGGCGGCGGCCAGGCTCAGCGCCGTGGCCGCGCCGATGCCGGACGAGGCGCCGGTGACGACAGCGGGCCGGCGGTCGGGCTGGGCGTACTTCATCGCGCCACGACCGTCGCCGGCATCGAGGCGAATCCGCGCACGTTGACGGAGTGGACGCGGACGCTGCGGTCGTGGTCGACCTCGACCGACCGGACCCGCTGCACGAGCGCGGTCAGCGCCACCCGGGCCTCGAGCCGCGCCAGGTTGGCGCCGAGGCAGAAGTGGCGGCCGCCGCCGAACGACAGGATCTGGTCGAGCTCGGGCTTGGCGCGGAGGATGTCGTAGTCGTCGGGGCGGCTGAAGACCCGCTCGTCGCGGTTGGCCGAGCCCAGGCACAGCAGCAGCTTGGAGCCTTGCGGAGCGGTGACGCCGTGGAGCTCGACGTCGCGGAGCAGGTAGCGGGCCAGGAGCTGGCTCGAGGTGTCGTAGCGCAGCGTCTCCTCGATCCACGGGTTCACCAGTTCGGCGTCGGACCCGTCGAAGACCAACGCCTGCTGCTCGGGGTGGCGGGTCAGGTGGAACAGCGCGTGGCCCAGCAACTTGGTGGTCGTCTCGTTGCCGGCGACGACCATCAGGAACAGGAAGGCGATGACGTCCTCGTCGGAGAGACGATCCCCGTCGATCTCTGCTTCGATCAGCGCGCTGGTCAGGTCGTCGGTCGGCTGACGGCGGCGCTGGGCGACCATCTCCTGGTAGTAGACGACCAGCCACATCGAGGCCTCGGCACCCGCCGGCGGCACGTCGTAGAGCCCGTCCTCGCGGTGCACCACGATGTCGGCCTGGCGGCGTACCTCGGCGCGATCCTCCTCGGGCACGCCCATCATCTCGGAGATGACGTCCATCGGGAGCTTGCCGGCGAAGTCGGTGATCCAGTCGAACTCCCCACCGTCCCTGGCCAGCTCCAGGCACTCGCCGAGGTAGCGGTCGGTCAGGGACTGGATCCGGGGCAGCAGGTCGTGCACCCGGCGTGGGGTGAAGCCGCGGGAGACCAGCGACCGCAGGCGGTTCTGCCGCGGCGGGTCCATGCCGAGGATCGACATCACCTTGTGCGCGTCCGGCCCCCAGGCCGACTGCTCGATGGCGACGCCCCACGAGTTGGAGTAGGTGCCCTCGGTGCGGAAGGCCTCGGCGATGTCGGCATGCCGCGTGAGCGCCCACAGGTCGAGGTCCGGGTTGTGGTGCAACGGCTCCTCGGCGCGCAACCGCGCGTAGACCGGGTAGGGGTCCTCCTGGAACGTGTAGTCGTAGGGGTCGAACACGATCGGGTGGGTCGTGGTGGTCATCGGCTGGCCCTCTCAGTGTCCGAGCATGATCGCGGCGGCGGCGGCATCGAGGCGCCTGCTCATCTCGGCGTACGTCGTCAGCTCCATGCCGGCCTGCAGGAGGGCGCCGGTGAACATCAGCAGGAGCGCGTCGACGAGATCGGGCTGGCCATCCAGGGCGACCTCGAACCGGCGGACCAGCTCCGCACCGATCCGCGCGCGCAGCCGCACCACGTCGGGGTCCGAGCTGAGCAGCGCCGCCCGCGCGCCGGCGGCGACCTCGGGGGCATCGTCGAGCATCCGGCTCATGTCGTGCCCGATGCTCTGCACCCGCTGCAGGCTGGTGCGGCCCGTCGGCTCGAACTCCTCGGCGATGAGGCGCCGCCAGAACAGCTCGGCGAAGAGATGGTTCTTGGAGGCGAAGTAGGTGTACGCCGTCGCGGCCGAGACCCCGGCCCGCTGGGCGACCGTGCGGATGGTCAGCGCCTCGACCCCGACCGCCCGCAGCTCGTCGGTGCCGGCCGCGAGCAACCGCGCGACGGTCTCCGACTGGCGAGGGTTGAGTTCCCGTCGCGGAAGACTGGACACCTGGTTGGACACCTGTCCAACCTAGAACAGGTTCCAGTTTTCTGCAATACTCCCTCCGGAATCGCCGCCTGTGACCGGCGCCACGCTCCGAGATTCCGGCGTGGCGTGCGTCACTTCGTCCGGCGTAAATCGTTCGCTGGTCATGGAGGCCTCAATGCGTGTTCCCCGGTCGCGACGTGCTCGTGCGACAGGCGTCGGAGCCCTCGCGCTCACCACAGCGCTCGTCCTTGCAGCGTGTGGATCCCAGCTCAACCCCGACGAGGTCGTCGGACTGAGCAGCCAGGACGGCGCGACGGTGGCTCCCGACGGCACCATCGTCGACCCCGGCACCGACCCCGTCACGGACCCTGGCACGGATCCGGTCACGGACCCTGGCACGGATCCGGTCACGGACCCCGGCACGGATCCGGGGACCGATCCGGGCACCGACCCGGGCACCGACCCTGCCGCCCCTCCGGGTGAGGACAACGACCCCGACAGCGGCGTCAACGCAGGGTCGTGCGACGGGTTCGACGGCAACCAGACCGGCATCACCGACGACACGATCCAGCTCGCGAACGTCGCCGACATCTCCGGCCCGGTGCCGGGGATCTTCGAGTCCGCCCAGCAGGCGACGCGGGCCTTCATCGCCTACTTCAACTCCACCGAGGACATCTGCGGCCGCAAGCTGGCCGTTGACCTGCTCGACAGCCGCGCCGACGCTGGCGCCGACCAGCAGGCCTACGCCACCGCGTGCGACAACGCGTTCGCCGCCGTGGGTTCGATGGGCGCCTTCGACTCGGGCGGCGCGGGCACCGCGGCTGCCTGTGGCCTGCCCGACCTGCGCTCGACGTCGACCACCCCCGAGCGCAACAAGTGCGCGACCTGCTTCAGCGCGCAGGCGGTCACCCCGAACCTGATCCCCTCGGCGGTGCCGAAGTTCTTCCTGAGCAAGTACCCCGACGCGGCCAAGGCCGTCGGCGTGCTCTACATCAACGCCGGCGCGGCCGCTCCCAACGCGACCTTCCAGAAGAACGCCTGGGTGCGGGCCGGCTGGAAGGTGCCCTACTTCCAGGGCATCGACGTTGCCGAGTTCAACTTCGCCCCCTACGTCCAGCAGATGAAGGACAAGGGCGTGAAGCTGGTGGTCTACACGGGGCCGTACCAGAACACCGTCAAGATCCAGCAGGCCATGCAGCAGCAGGGCATGGACGCGATGTTCATGCAGGACTCCACGGTCTACGACCAGGGCTACATCGACCAGGCAGGCAGCCTGGCCGACGGCATGTTCGTCTACTCGACGACCGAGCTGTTCACCTCCAACAACCCGGAGATGAAGCTCTACCGGGCCTGGCTCGACCAGGTCGCCCCGGGCGCGAACCCGAACTTCTTCGGGCTCTACGCCTGGTCGGCGGCGAGGCTGTTCGCCCAGCAGGCGGTGGCGCTCGGCGGCGACCTCAACCGCGAGTCGCTGATCGCCTCCCTGAAGAAGGTCAAGAACTGGACCAGCAACGGCATCCACGCACCTCAGCAGGTCGGCACCAAGACCACAGCCGAGTGCTACAAGATCTTCCAGTTCAGCGGGTCGTGGAAGCAGGTCTCCGGTGGCGACTACCTGTGCTCACCCCTCATCAACGGCGCCTGAGCAGATCGAGGACTGAGTCGTGGACAAACTGATCGCTTACGGGCTGCCGGGCCTCTTCACGGGTGCGGCGTACGCGATCGCGGCCAGCGGTCTGGTGCTGACCTACACGACGACCAGGGTCTTCAACATCGCGCACGGTGCGTTCGGCATGGTGATGGCGTTTGTGTTCTGGGACTTCAGCCAGCGCCAGGACCTGCCGATCTGGCTGTCGCTGGTGCTGGTGCTGCTGGTGGTGGCGCCGCTGACGGGCATGTTCGTGCAGCGGTTCATCACTCGGGGGCTCGGTGAGGCGCCGGTGGGTGTCGGCCTGGTCGTCACGGTCGGTCTGTTCGTGGGTCTGATCGGTCTTGCTCAGCAGATCTGGCCGCCCGAGGCGCGGTTCGTGCCGGCGTTCTTCCCGGAGACCAGCTACGACGTCGGGCCGGCGGTGATCACCGCCCACCAGCTGATCACGATCCTGCTCTCCATCGTGGTGGCGATCGGTCTCTACCTGCTGCTGAACCGGACCCGGATCGGCACCGCGATGCGGGCCTCGGTGGACAACCCCGAGCTGCTCCAGCTCTACGGCGGCCGCCCCGACCGGATCGCCGCGCTGTCGTGGGCGGTCGGGATCTCGCTGTCGGCGCTGGCCGGCATCCTGCTGGCCTCGGTGGTCGGGCCTGGACTACTACCAGCTGACGTTGCTGGTCATCAACGCCTACGCCGCCGCGATGGTCGGCCGGCTGAAGAGCCTGCCGCTGACGTTCGCGGGCGCGATGGGGTTGGGCGTGCTCGACTCCCTGGCGGTGGGCTACATCCCGGCCGACAGCGCGTTCTCCGACGTGCGTCCGGTGATCCCGGCGCTGTTCCTGTTCGCGGTCCTGATCCTGCTGCCGCAGGCCCAGCTCCGGGTCGGCCAGGTCAAGGGCCTCGTGTCGGCGCCGGTGCCGACCATCCAGCGGATGGTGGCCTCCGGCACGGTGTTCCTGTTCGTGATGCTGGTGCTGATCATCGGCATGTCCGAGACCAGCCTGCTGCGGGCCGGCACCGCGGCGACGTTTGCGATCATCATGTTGTCGCTGGTGCTGCTGACCGGTTACGGCGGCCACGTCTCGCTGGCGCAGCTGAGCTTCGCCGGCGTCGGTGCGCTGGCCTACGCCAAGCTCGACGAACCCAACCTCTTCGGCCTGATCGTGGCCGCGTTGATCGCCGCCGGTGTCGGTGCGCTGGTCGCGCTCCCGGTGCTGCGGCTGACCGGGCTCTATCTCGCGCTCGCGACGCTGGCGTTCGCGGTGATCATGGACAAGATGGTCTTCCAGGCCGACTTCGCGTTCGGCTACGGCGGCGTGCTCGACGCCGAGCGCCTCTCGATCTTCGGCCGCCAGATCGAGTCGACCGACGGCTACGTGTTCACGATGCTGGTCTTCTTCGTGCTGATGGCCATCCTGCTGCTGGTGCTGCGCCGTGGCGCGCTCGGCCGGGTGCTGATCGCGATGCGCGACAGCCCCGCCGCCTGCGGCACCCTCGGCCTCGACATGCGGTGGTTCCGGGTCGGGCTGTTCGGCGCCTCGGCCGGCATGGCCGGACTGGCCGGTGCGCTGTACGCCGGCCTGCGCGGCACCATCGGCGCCAACGACTTCCTGTCCTTCGGCAGCCTGACCCTGCTGCTGCTGGCTGTCGTCTTCGGCGTCACCTCGGTGACCGGCGCGGCCCTCGGCGGCATCGGGCTGATGCTGCTGCCGGTCATGCAGTCCGACAACCCCAGCATCGCCGGCCTGATCTTCGCGATCATCGGCTTCGGCGCGGTGCTCCTGGGCCGCGACCCCAACGGGCTGGCCAACCACATGTTCCGGATCGGTCGCTGGCTGCGGGCCTGGGTCACCGAGCAGGTCCGGGAGAACCTCCCCGACCTGCCCGGCGCACCGCGATCATCCACAGAGCGGCGTAGATCCGCCGACGACGACCAGCTGCTCGACGAGGCCGACGAGCTCGACCAGACCGACCAGACGAGGGAGGTGCCCGCTCATGTCGCTCCTTGAGGTCGATGACCTGGTGGTGCAGTTCGGCGGGGTGACCGCGGTCGACCACGCGTCCTTCACCGCGGAGTCCGGTCACATCACCGGCCTGATCGGCCCCAACGGCGCCGGCAAGACCACCTGCTTCAACGTGATCAGCGGACTCCAGAAGCCCACCCACGGCCGGGTGCACTTCGACGGCCGCAACGTCAGCCACACCCCGGTCCACCGGCGCTCCAAGCGTGGCATGGGGCGCACCTTCCAGCGGCTGGAGGCCTTCGGGTCCCTGACGGTCCGCGACAACGTGCGAGTCGCACTGGACATCCACGGCGGGGTGCTCGGCGCGCTGCGTCCGGGAGGGGCCGACCCCGACGAGCTGCTCGAGCGCGTCGGCATCACGGAGTACGCCTACGACCGCGCCGACTCCATCCCCACCGGCGTCGCGCGGCTGCTCGAGCTGGCCCGCTGCCTGGCCGCGGATCCCCAGCTGCTGCTGCTCGACGAGCCCTCCTCGGGCCTCTCCGAGCACGAGACCCACGCGTTCGGCGAGCTGCTGCGTGACCTGGCCGACGAGGGCCGCGCGGTGCTGATGGTCGAGCACGACATGGGCCTGGTGATGGCCGTCTGCGACACCATCCGGGTGCTCGACTTCGGCAAGGTGATCGCCTCGGGCCCGCCCGCTGAGGTGCGCGCCGACCCCCGCGTGCAGCAGGCCTACCTCGGCTACTCCGAGGAATCCGGCGAGCCCGACCCCACGCTGACCATGTCGGCGATACCGGCAGCGCCCATCACCCCGATCGAGGAAATCGTCTGATGAGCATCCCGATCCTCGAAGTCATCGACCTGCACGCGGCCTACGGCCGGATCGAGGTGCTGCGCGGCGTACACCTCACGGTGCCGAAGGGCGCCGTCGTGGCGCTGCTCGGCCCCAACGGCGCCGGCAAGTCCACCCTGGTCAAGATCATCAGCGGGCAGAAGAAGGCCACCAGCGGCGACATCCACCTCGGTGGCGTCAACGTCCAGGGCGCGAGCCCCGAGGACCTCGCGCAGATCGGCCTGTGCACCGTGCCCGAGGGCCGCTCGGTGTTCCCCAACCTGACCGTCCAGGAGAACCTCTCCCTCATGTCGTACGCCGGCGTGCCGGCCGAAGCGGTGCTCGAGACGGCCTACACCTACTTCCCGAGGCTCCTGGAGCGCCGGTTGCAGCTCGCCGGCACGCTGTCGGGCGGCGAGCAGCAGATGCTCGCGATCTCCCGGGCCCTCGCCTCCGACCCCGCTCTGCTGCTGCTCGACGAGCTCTCGATGGGCCTGGCCCCACTGATCGTCGACGAGCTCTACGACACCGTCGGCCAGATCGCCGCCAACGGTGTCTCCATCCTCTGCATCGAGCAGTTCGCTCGCACCGCCCTGCGCGTCTCCGACTACGCAGCCGTGATGACCAACGGCCGGGTCGTCGCCACCGGCGAACCCGCCGAGGTCCTCGAAACCATGTCCGACGTGATCCTCGGAGGTGCCGCGTGAAGCGGTTGTTCCCAACGACCAGAGCCAAGCGCGTCGTTGCCGCGACCTTCGCGACCGCGCTCGTGGCCGCCGTGCTCCCGTTCGGCCCGGCGTTCGCCGACGAGAGCCGACCGAGTCACCCAGCCCGTCGGAGACCGCCGAGCCCACCGCCGAGCCCAGCGAGGAGCCCACCGCCGAGCCCAGCGAGGAGCCCACGCCGAGACGTCGGAGACGACCACGCCGGCGCCTACGCGTGGGCCTTCAACGGGTACACCTCGCGGCGTGGGCGGCGCCGCTGAAGATCGAGATCTACGAGCCGACGATCCCGATTCCCGGCTCCCCGCAGGGCGAGGTGGAGGTCGCCTACACCGAGGTCGAGGGCGACTCCAGCCAGTCCCGCGGTCGGTCGAGCTACCTGTGGCCCGGCGACCCGATCGGCGAGGGCTTCAAGACCTTCGTGGAGCAGCTCGGCTTCCCGCCCTAGCCTCGGCGAGGACGGCTATCCGTCCAGGTCAACTCCCTGTACCCCTCCGATCCGGGACTACCACTAAGACGAGCCGTTCCCCGGGTTCGTCCAGCACGCCGGCTCCGGTGAGGGCTCGGCCCACGCCGAGAACGGCTACTCCGGTGACTCCGAGGCCCAGGACCGCGACGACGAGGGCGAGGGCGACGACGGCGGACTGATGCCCGGCTTGCCGCTGCCCGGACTCGACGGCCTGCTCTCCGGCGGCCCGGACGAGGACGGCGAGGACAGCGAGGACGGCGAGGACAGCAGTCGACCCTGGGTCTGCCGCCGGAGCTCGCCGCGATCATCGACCTCGGTGGCTTCACCTCGGCGGCCAGACCCGAGACGCTCACCGACGGTCCACCGTCACCGCGCAGCTCGGCCTTCGGTGACATCGCGATCCTCGACGGGCTGATCCGAATCGAGGGGCTGAAGGTCCGGGCCGAGGTCTCCAGCGACGGCACCAGGGGCGAGGCCGAGCGGTATCTCGGCCTACGGCGAGCTGATCGTGCTGGGTCAGCGGTTCGCCTTCGGCCCGACGGGTTCGTGGCGGTCGGCGAGCCCATCCCGATCCCCGGGCTGCCCGACCAGGTCCCGGCGCGCGCTGTCCAGGAGCTCGGCATCACCATCAACTTCCCGAAGCCCGTCTACGAGAAGGACGGCGACTCCGCCAGCGCGTCGGTGACCGGCATGGTCGTCGAGATCGACCTGGGGCCGCTGCAGAAGAGCCTGCGACCAGCTGCCGCTGGCCGACCTCATCGACGCCTCCCCGAGCAGGCCGCCAGCTCAGGAACGGCCTCGGCGCGGTCATGGGCCTGTCGTCGCGGTCGTGGTCTCGCCCTCGGCAACGCCGCGCGCCAGCGTCGACACGGTGGCACCCCGCCGCCCACCGCCGCCGACCGACCCCGCGACCGAGGAGCCGACCGAGACCGGCACCGACGTGACCGCTGCCCTCACGATCGACACACCGCCATCACCACGCGAGACCACCGCCACCCGGGCACGGGCACCCACCGAGACCCCCGAGACCTCGACGCGGCTCCGCTCGGTGCCGGCCTGCCCCCGCTCTTCTCGATCCCCGGACTCCTGCTCGTCGGAGGCATCGCGCTGGCGACCGTCGCCGGCAGCTACTTCCGCAAGATGGGTGCTGCTGCGCTCGGCAGCGGAGCCCCCTGTCCCCACGGCCTCGACAGCGGCCTGCCCGACCTCCGAAAGGCCTGACATGACAGCCCAGACGCACGACGGCACCGCCGCCAACCCCGTAGCCGGACCGGCCAGCGGTAGCCGGCTGGGGGCCGGCGCCGGCACCTTTCCGAAGGCTTCCTCGAGCTCGGGCGCGGCGCCGCTGAAGAACAACAACGCAGCGATGCTCCAGGTCGTGCTGTTCTGGGCGGGCGCGATCCTGATGCCGCTCGGCATCGTCGCGATCATCCTGGGCTACTACGGCGCGGCGAACACGCCGTACCAGTACGAGCAGTTCTCCTACCTGGTCTCCGGCGGCATGCTCGGCCTCGGTCTGTGCTTCGTCGGCGGCTTCCTCTACTTCGGCGCCTGGCTGGCCCGGATCGCCTCCGACGGCCGCGAGTCGTCCAAGCGCCTCGCCGACACCCTGCTCGTGCTGGCCGACGTCACCTCACGCGCCGCCTCCCTCAACGACCAGGGCGTCGACACCGCCGCCCTGCCGGTCACCGCCGGCACCGGCACCACGGTGCACCGTCGCGACTGCGCCCTGATCGCGCACCGCGAGGACCTCACCCCCGCCGCCGACCGACCCGGCCTCACCGCCTGCCGCGTCTGTCGTCCCTGATCGTTCGATCGGCGTCCTTGGTGGTGGTTCGTCAGCTCAGGCGCTGGGTGGGCAGGAGGCTTGCAGGAACGTCGCCAGGGCGGCTTCGGCCTCAGCCGTGACCGGCTGGCTGTCCACGCCGATCACCCCGTTCACGAGGAAGACGAGCCCGTCGAATGCCAGCGGCGGCATCGCCGTGCCGAGCGCCAGGTCCAGCACCGCTCTCCTGCGGACTGAACCTGGGCGAGCGACTCGGGGGTGCGTTCGCCAGGTGCTCGCTGTGGGCGGCAGCCATCGCCTCGAACGCCGTGCAGAACTCCTCGGTGGGCACCTGCGTAGGCGAGGGTGTCGCGGTCGGTGTCGCGGGCGTCGACGGTGTCGCCGAGGCTCCGTCGTCGGGATCCGTGGCCCCCGGGTCACGCAGCACCAGCGCGACCACGACCACGGCGGCGAAGGCCACGATGATCGTGACCCGGCGGAAGACACTCACTCGTAGGTCTGCCGCGGCTTCTCGATCTCGGTCACCTCGTCGGCGGCGAGGACCGGGGTCTCGTCGACGTCGATGCCGGTGCCCGCGACGTACTCGCCGGTGACCGTGACCCACTGGTCGCGCTCGGGCGGGTCGCCGTCGGCATCGACCTGCACCCGGAAGGCGAGGGCGTCGGCGGCGCAGCAGCCGATCACCATGCGGGTGACGTACCAGTGGTCGTCCTGGTGCGACACGAAGCCGATCAGCTCGACCCGGTGGTCGACGAGGCTGGAGCCGCCGCTCTGGGCGCGCCAGACGAACTCCTGGACCAGCAACGGCGTGGTCTCGCCGGCCGTCAGCGAGGCCACCTCGCCGGGCGCGGCGGCCGCGCTCTGGTTGGCGCGGCGCTCGGCCAGGAACGAGCCGAGCTCGGGCGGGCTGATCACGAACATGACCAGCCCGGGCAGCAGGAGCAGCCACGTGGCCCGGGGGACACCGGAGTGCACGCCGGAGTGATCGTGGCCCGAGGCGCGGCTGTTGTCGGGGTCGAGGAAGATCGGGCCGATGGCCAGCAGGAGCATCACCACGCCGCTGATCAGGATCGGCCACTTCATCCACTCGGTGACGTAGCGCAGGTAGGCATCGGTGAGCGCGAGCCGCAGCAGCACCGTGCCGAGGAAGGCCAGGGCGAGCCCTTGGGTCTGCCGGTTCACAGCAGCCACCACCCGACCAGGGAGGCACTCAGGACGGCGGTGCCGATCACGACCGGCACGAACTGGCGGGCGAACGCTCCGCCGAACTGGCCGGCCTCCATCGCGGCCAGCTTCACGTCCATCGCGGGTCCGACCACCAGGAACACCAGCTTGGCGGTGTCGGAGAACGCCGTGAAGCTCGCCGCCACGAACGCGTCGGACTCCGAGCAGAGCGCGATCACGAAGGCGAAGGCAGCCATCGTCGCGATGCCGAGGAGGGCCTGGCCGGCCACGGTGTCGACCACGGAGCGCGGCACGAACGTGTTGACGGCGGCCGCGAGCATCGCGCCGATCACCAGGAACCCGGAGGCGTGCAGGAAGTCGTGGCGCAGGGTCGCGACGAAGCGGCCGCGCGCGGTCGCGTGCTCGTCGTACGCCGGCGGCTTGCGGAGCATCGGCAGCCGGGCGCCGCGCGAGAGGCACCACCAGCCGACCAGGACCGCCGTGGCCAGCGAGGCGCACGAAGCGCGCCACCACCATCAGGTGCTGCCCGGGGAAGGCGACCGCGGTGGAGACGAGCACCGCGGGATTCACCGCCGGTGCGGCGAGCAGGAACGTCAGCGCCACTGCTGGCGCGACCCCGCGCCGCATCAGGCTCCCGGCGATCGGCACCGCGGCGCACTCGCAGCCGGGCAGGCCGATCCCGGCGATGCCGGCGACCGGCACGCCCAGCACCGGGTTCTTGGGCACCACGGCGCTCAGCACGCGCTCCGAGAGCAGGATGGAGATGACGGCCGACAGCAGCACGCCGACGACCAGGAACGGCACCGACTGCACCACGATCGCGACGAAGATCGTGCTCCACGTCTGCAGCGTCGGGAAGTCGAGGGCCGGCGCGAGCCAGCGACCGCTCACCAGGACCACGAGCACACCCACGGCAACCAGCTCGGGCTGACCGACACCGGGCCGCCGCGTGGGCGTCGAGGTCTCGGTCACGCGGCGCAGGCTACTGGGCGAAGGTGACCAGTAGCGTGACCGTCCGTGGAGCAACGGATCCTGACCGCCCTCGGTCAGCTGGCCGTCTCCGTGACCGGAGCCTCGGTGGCCCCACGGATGCAGAAGATCCAGTACGCCGCGCTGATCCGGATGGCTCGTCTGCTCGGTGGCATCCGCCCGATCGCACAGCGCAACCTTGCGCTGACCCGTCAGAAGATCTTCTGACGGGTCAGCGCTCAGGACGGTGGGGAGAGGTCGCGCTTCATGATCTTGCCGGTGCTGTTGCGGGGCAGCTCGTCGAGGAGGGTGACCTCGCGCGGCACCTTGTACGACGCCAGGTGCTCCTTGACGTGGGCCTTGAGGTCGTCCGGGGAGAGCGAGGCGCCGGGGTTGAGCACCACGAACGCGCTCAGCCGCTGGCCGAACTGGTGGTCGTCGACGCCGATCACCGCGGCCTCGCGCGACGTCGGGGTGGGCGCCGAGGGTCTGCTCCACCTCGAGCGGGTAGACGTTCTCGCCGCCGGAGACGATCATCTCGTCGTCGCGGCCGACGACGTAGAGCCGGCCCGGCATCGTCCATCCGGCCGACGTCGCCCGACGACATGTAGCCCTCGTGGAACGACTTCGTGTCGCCGCTGGTGTAGCCGTCGAACTGGCTGTTGTTGCGCACGTAGATCGTGCCGACCTCGCCGGGCGCCACCTCGGCTCCGTCGGCGTCGAGGATCTTCACGTCGGTGCCGGCGCACGGTCGGCCCGCGGTGTCGGGGGCGAAGCGCAGGTCGGCCGGCGTGGCCGTGGCGATCATCCCGGCCTCGGTCGCGTTGTAGCTGTTGTAGACGACGTCGCCGAACTCGTCCATGAACGACACCACGGCATCCGGGCGCATCCGCGAACCGCTCGCGGTGACGAACTCCAAGCTCGAGGTGTCGTAGCGCTGCCGGGTCTCGTGCGGCAGGTCGAGGATCCGCTCGATCATCACTGGTACGACGGCCAGCCCGGTCGCGCGGTAGTCGGCGACCATCTTCAGCGTGGCCTCCGGGTCGAACCGGCGCCGCGTGACGATCGTGCAGGTCATCGATGCGGCGATGAGCAGCTGGCCGAAGCCCCACGCGTGGAACATCGGGGCGGCGATCACGACCGTGCGCTCGGCCTGCCACGGGATCCGGTCGAGCATTGCCACCAGCGTGCCGACGTCGCCGCCACCGGGGCGGCGGGCGCCTTTCGGCGTGCCGGTGGTGCCGGAGGTGAGCAGCACGATCCGGCCCTGCCGCTGCGGTCGGCCAGGTCGCTCGCCGAGGTAGCCGCGCACCAGGTCGTCGACGCGCGGCTCGTCAGACGCGACGCCTTCCTCGGTCCAGGCCCGGATCCGCACCGGCGCATCGGCCAGCTCGTCGGCCGCGGCGACGACGCCGGCGAACTCGTCGTCGTAGATCAGCAGGTCGACGCCCTCGCGCTCGACGACGTCGGCGAGCTGCGGGCCGGCGAACGAGGTGTTGAGCAGCAGCGTGTCGGCGCCGAGCAGTGAGGCCGCGACCAGCGACTCCACGAAGCCGCGGTGGTTGCGGCACAGGATCGCGATCGTGCCGATGGGCTCGGTGGTGCGTCGGTCGAGGCCGGCCAGCCCGACGGCCAGCGCCTGGCAGCGCGCCTCGAGCTCGGACCAGGTCAGGCTGCCGCGCTCGTCGATCAGGGCGGTGCCGTGCGGTCGGCGGCGGGCGGCGAGCGAGATGCCGGTCGTCGCGTTGACGCCCTTGGCGACCACCGCCCCCATCCGCAGGAACTTGTCGGGGCGCAGCGGCGCCACCATGCCCGACCGGGCCAGGGTCCGGAACTTCCAGAGCGGGCCGCTGGGCGGCGGCGGCGTCACGGTCGGCTCAGCGGCCGACGAGCAGCGTCTCGCAGCCCGTCACCCGGTCGTTGGGGTCGCGCCGCCCGTTCCAGGACACCTTGTCGTTGCCCGGGCCGCAGTCGATCGTGTCGCGCTTGCCGTCGACGCTCAGGTTCAGGATGTCGTTGCCTGTCCCCGAGGACGTAGGTGTCGGCGCCCGCCCCGGCGTTGACCGAGTCGTTGCCGCTGCCGGCGTCCACGCGGTCCTTGCCACCCAGGTCGAAGATGTCGTCGTCACCCGGCCCGCCGAGGATGACATCGTTGCCCGGTCCACCGTTGAGCACGTCGTGCCCGGGGCCGCCGTCCAGCCGGTCGTTGCCGGCGCCGGCCTCGGCGAAGTCCCCTTGCCCAGGGCCGGGGCCGAGGATCAGCACGTCGTCGCCGTTGAAGCTGTACGCCGTGTCGGCACCGCCCAGACCCTTGATGACGTCGTCGCGGCCGGTGCCGCGCAGGATGTCGGGCCGCTGGGTGCCGATCACCGTCGCGCCCGGTGCCTTGCTCATCGCGTCGGGGTCGAACGCCGACGCTGCGAAGGTGCCGAGCGGAGCGAGCCCGGCGACAGCGATGGCGATGACGATGGCCACAACGAGGGGAGCGGGGACAAGGTGGGTACGGATCACCGGTGCAGTATCACCCGGATTGCCGAGGTCTCGTGGGCACTGCGGCAAACGCTGCGGCAAACGCTGCGGGCAAACGCTGCGGCAAACGTCATCGATCCCAGGGCTTGAGGGCGCCGCTCTGGCGGGTCAGGTCGCCGTTGGGGAGCAGTACGCCGGTGCCGATGGTGAGCGGGTCCGGCGCGATCCGGAGGTTCTTCGGCATGCCGGACGGCCGGGTCTCCCACAGCTTGCTGCCGTCGGGGGCGTCGGAGCGCTCGACGTCGTAGTCGCGCAGGGTCAGGTAGGCGTACTCGTCGTTGATGTCGAGCACGAGGTAGTTGGTGAGGCCGTACTGGAACGCGCCACCGTGCGTGATCTGGGTGATCCCGTCCTGCTCGGTCATGGTCACGTCGTGCACCTCGCCGGCGAGGTAGAGGTCGACCCCGCCGTCCTTGAAGACCTGCCAGAGCTCGGACTTGTCGCCGCCCTCGTAGTGCAGGCCGCTGGAGCCTCGGGTCCGCACGGGCCACAGGACCGGCGTGTGCCCCTGGACGATGATCCACTTCACGCCGTCGCGCTTGGCCTTGGCCAGCACGTTGCGCAGCCACCGCATCTGCGCGGCGTCGACGCGCTGGCGCTCCCGCTGCGGAGTGATGTCGAAGACGTTGAGGGTGATCAGCTGGATGTCGCGGCTGGGACGCAGCGCGTAGGCGGAGTCGTGGTGGACACCCCGGGGGCGGCTGACCTTGCGGGCGTACCGGTCCGGCAACCGGCCGAGGTGCTCGGCGTACTCCTCCTCGAAGGCGCGGGCCCGGAGGCGCTTCGCGCGCGGCCACGGGTCGTCGCCGTACTCGTGGTCGCCCATGGCCGGCAGCACCTCGAGTCCGTGCTTCTTGAACCGCTGCAGCCATTGCGGGTAGTAGGTGCCGGCCGCCCGGCTCATCGCGACGCGCTCCTGGGCAGGGGTGTCGACCGGGCCGAAGTTGCCGCTCTTGTTGCGGTCGGTGCCCCACCAGCCGTCGATCAGGTCGCCGGCGACCAGGACGGCCTCGGGTGACATCGATGCCCAGTCGTCCAGCACCGTGTCGAGCGCGCGCTGGTAGTCGGCGTTGATGGAGTTCTCGGTGCCGCCGTTGGGGCTCCAGAAGGTCGGTCCCTTGGCGAGGTCGCCCACGTCAGCGTTGAGGAAGTCGGGACTGGACAGCAGTCGGACCGACGACCCTCCGGGCACCGTGCCGCTGGTGGCCACGCGGGCGGGCAGCTCGTGCGTCGGACCGCCACCCTTGACCTGCACCGTGCCCCGCACTGTCTGCCCGGCCTCGGCCACGACGAGGCCGGCGAAGGAGATGGTCTGCGAACCGTCGCGGGGCTTCAGCCAGCAGTCGAGGGTGTCGACGCCCGCGGAGATCGTGGAACGGACGTTGACCGTCGAGCTGCCGTAGCAACCCTCGGGCAGGTTCAGGAACCTGGCGCCGTCGAGGTGCACGGCCACGGTCTGCTGCTCCCCCGTGCCGGCGACCGTGAAGCTGCCCTGGATCAGCGAGTAGGCCTGGGTGAAGTACCAGGACGACTGCCAGCGCGCGGTGAGATCCGGGGTTGCGGCGACAGCCGGGGCCTGCGCGATCGCGGGGGTGGAGGCGGTCAGGAACGCGGCAGCGAGGAAGGCGACGCCCAGGCGCGTGCGCGCGCGTGCTCCACGTCGCTTGGTGCTGACCATTGCCGACCCAACTCTCGCCCCCATGAATATTGCCCACGAATCGTAACCGGGGACGGGCCCGCGGCCGCTGTCGGCTCGCAGGGAGCCTCCTGGTCAGTCGTGCGCGTGCACGCCGCGCACCGCCACCGCGCTGCGCTCCTCGTCGGTGCAGGGCTCGGGCGTCAGGCCGGCGCGGGTCATCGCGGCGAACGTCTCCGTCACCTGATGGAGCCCGGTCTCGATCACCAGTACGCCGCTCGGCGCGAGCCAGGTCGGTGCGCCGGCGATGACCCGTCGCTGGACGTCCAGACCGTCGGCACCGCCGTCGAGCGCGATCCGGTGCTCATGGTCACGCGCCTCGGGCGCCATCGTGGCGATGGCCCCGGTCGGCACGTAGGGCGCGTTGACCACCAGCACATCGACCCGGCCGCCGAGCTGGTCGGGCAGCGCGTCGAACAGGTCGCCCGCGAAGACCCGGGCCTCGGGCAGGTTCCGCCGGGCGCAGGCGACGGCGGCGGGGTCCAGGTCGGCGGCGTACACCTCGGCGGTCGGCACCCGGGCGAGCACGGCCGCGGCCAGGGCGCCGGTGCCGCAGCAGAGGTCGACCACCACCGCATGGTCGAGCTCGGCTGCCCGCTCCGCGGCCAGGTCGACCAGGAGCTGACTCCGGAGACGCGGCACGAAGACGCCGGGCGCGACGGCGATCCGCAGCCCGTCGAACTCCGCCCAGCCGAGCACCTGCTCGAGAGGGAGTCCGGCGACGCGCGCGTCGACCATGCGGCGTACGTCGGTGGGGCCGGTGGCCTCGGCCTCGATCAGGGCGGCCTCGTCCTCGGCGTACACGCAGCCGGCGGCCCGCAGCTCCTCGACGATCACGAGTCGAATGATGCCCTGTCAGCCTCACTAGAACGCGTTACAGTTTCGGTCGTGGCTCCCGACGTGTTCGCCCCTGCCCGGCTCGGACCGATCGAGCTGCGCAACCGCACGGTGAAGGCGGCGACCTTCGAGGGGCGCGCGCCGGAGGGGCAGGTCACCGACGGGCTGATCGACTACCACCTCGCGGTCGCCCGCGGCGGGATCGGGCTGACCACGGTCGCCTACCTCGCGGTGGCGCCCGAGGGGCGCACGCACCGGGAGCAGATCGTGGTCAGCGACGCCACCCTCGCCGGTCTGACGCGCCTGACCGACGCGATCCACGAGACCGGCGCCAAGATCGCCGGGCAGGTGGGCCACGCCGGTCCGGTCGCCAACGGCCGCTCCAACGGGGTCCGCGCGCTGAGCGCGAGCCGGATGCCGAGCCCGCTCTCGATGCAGATGATCGGCTCCGCGTCCGAGCAGGACCTCACCCGGATCACCCAGGCGTACGTCGCCACCGCCCGTCTGCTGGTGCGCGCCGGCTTCGACGTGCTCGAGCTGCACATGGCGCACAGCTACCTCATCTCCTCCTTCCTCGCACCGGGCCTCAACCGGCGCAAGGACCGGTGGAACGGTTCGCTCGAGAACCGGGCGCGGTTGGGTCGGCAGGTCGCCCAGGCGGTACGCGACGAGGTCGGGGGCGAGGTCGCGGTGACCGCGAAGGTGTCGCTGAGCGACGGTTTCAAGGGTGGTGTCACGACCGAGGCCGGCCTGGAGTTCGCGCAGCTGCTCGAGGCCGACGGCAACCTCGACGCGCTGCAGCTGAGCGGCGGCAGCTCGCTGATGAACCCGATGTACCTCTTCCGCGGCGACGTACCACTCAAGGAGTTCGCGGCCTCGATGCCGCTGCCCGTGCGACTGGGCATGAAGACGCCGGTCGGGAAGAGCTTCATGAAGGAGTACCCCTTCGAGGAGGCGTACTTCTGGGACAAGGCGATCCGCTTCCGCGAGGCCCTGGCGATGCCGTTGATGCTGCTGGGCGGCATCAACCGGGTCGACACCATGGAGCGCGCGATGGAGGCGGGCTTCGACTTCGTGGCCATGGGCCGCGCGGTGCTGCGCGAGCCCGACCTCGTCAACCGCCTCGCCTCCGGCCGCGGCGCCGCAGGCATCTGCATCCACTGCAACCGCTGTATGCCGACCATCTACTCCGGCACCCGCTGCCCGGTCGTCACCGGCGACTGAGCCGATCGGGCATGTTACTGATCGTCGGACTCACTACCTGACAGTTGTAACGCCCGGCCAGTGCCTCCGACGGTCAGTAACATGCGAGCCCTTCCGCATTTCTAGAACGTGTTCTAGTCTCGGCGCATGTCCCAGGTGAAACCCGACAAGCCCCTCCGCGTGGTCGTGTGGTCGACCGGCACCATCGGCCGGCACGCCATTGCGGGGATCGACGCGCACCCCGACCTCGAGCTGGTCGGCGTGTGGGTGTCCAACCCGGAGAAGGACGGCAAGGACGCCGGCATCCTGGCCGAGCTGGGCCGCGAGCTCGGCATCCCGGCGACCACCGACCGCGACGCGCTGATCGCGCTGGCGCCCGACGCGATCGTGCACACCGCGATGGCCGACGACCGGGTCTTCGAGTGCATCGAGGACCTGATCTCGTTCGTGGAGGCCGGCATCAACGTGACGTCGTCCGGACCGGTGCTGCTGCAGTGGCCCGAGAAGATCCTGCCGCCGGAGTTCCTGGCCCGCATCGACGACGCCTGCAAGGCCGGCAATGCCAGTCTGCACATCAACGGCATCGACCCGGGCTTCGCCAACGACATCCTCCCGCTGGTGATGACCAGCCTGTCGCAGCGCATCGACGAGGTCCGCGTCGCGGAGATCTGCGACTACTCCACCTACTACCAGCCGGTCGTCATGGGCGACATGTTCGGCTTCGGCAAGCCGATGGACTTCAGGGCGTTCCTCTGGGAGCCCGGCATCCTGACCATGGCGTGGGGCAGCGTCGTCCGCCAGATCGCGGCCGGCCTCGACATCACCCTCGACGAGCCGCTGACCGAGGAGGTCGACCGCCGCGCCGCGGAGGTGGACACGCCGTCGGTCTCCGGCGACGTGGCCGCCGGCACCATGGGCGCGGTCCGTTTCCAGCTGATCGGCAAGGTCGACGGCACCCCGCGGGTGGTGCTCGAGCACATCACCCGCACCGACCCCGAGCAGGTGCCCGAGTGGGAGAAGCCGCCCGAGGGTGCCGACGGCTGCTACCGGATCACCATCACCGGCGAGCCGATGATGAAGGTCGACTTCACCCACCACGGTGAGCACGGCGACCACAACGTCTCCGGCATGATCACCACCGCGCAGCGGATCATCAACGCGCTGCCGGCCGTGGTCGCCGCCGAGCCCGGTCTGGTCACCGCCCTCGACCTTCCGCTGGTCACCGGCCGTGGCCTGGTGAGCAAGTGAAGATCCTCGACCGTTTCGCCGTCACCGACCAGGTCGCGATCGTCACCGGGGCCGGTCGCGGGCTCGGCGCCGCCACGGCCGTCGCCCTCGCCGAGGCCGGTGCCGACGTGCTCATCTCCGCGCGCACCGAGAAACAGCTCGACCGGGTGGCCGAGGAGATCCGGGCGACCGGTCGCCGGGCGCTCGTCGTGGCCGCTGACCTCAGCGACCTCGACGCCGTGGCCGGCCTGGCCCAGGCGGCGTACGACGAGTTCGGCCGGCTCGACACGGTCGTCAACAACGTCGGTGGCACCTTCCCGACGGAGTTCCTGAAGACCACCAACGAGTTCCTCAACGAGGCGTTCAGCTTCAACGTGACCACGGCCCACGCGTTGAGCGTGGCCGCGGTGCCGCTGATGCTCAAGGCCGAACCCGAGGCCCAGAAGAGCATCGTCACGATCAGCTCGATGATGGGCCGCACGGCAGACCGCGGCTTCATCGCCTACGGCACCGCGAAGGCCGCCCTGGCGCACTGGACCAAGATGGCCGCGCGCGACCTGTCGCCGAGGATCCGCGTCAACGGCATCTACGTCGGCTCGATCATGACCAGCGCGCTCGAGTACGTCGCCGGCCAGCCCGAGATGATGGACCAGCTCGAGACCAAGACCCCGCTCGGTCGGGTCGGCGAGCCGGAGGACATCGCTGCAGCAGTGCTCTACCTCAGCTCCAAGGCCGGCCAGTACGTCACCGGCAAACTGCTCGAGGTCGACGGCGGCATCCAGCAGCCGACCCTGGACCTCGGCTTCCCCGACGTCGGCCCTTGAGAACCAGAGCCCTAGGCTCGAATACATGACTTCGTCAACCACCCCCACGGCGTACGCCGTCTCGCCGGACTCCGGCGAGCACTGGTCCGCCGAGGGCGCGTGGCGCGTGACCGAGGGCATCTGGCGGATCCCGCTGCCCCTGCCGATGGACGGTCTGAAGGCGATCAACGTCTACGTCATCGAGACCGAGCAGGGGCTGACCCTGGTCGACGGCGGCTGGGCGATCCCGATGGCCCGCGACCTGCTGGAGCGCTGCCTGCGCGACATCGGCCACTCGTTCACCGACCTTCGTCGGTTTCTGGTCACCCACATCCATCGCGACCACTTCACCATGGCCACCGTGCTCGGCCACGAGTTCGGGGCCGACGTCTCGCTCGGCATCGACGAGAAGCCGGGTCTGGACCTGATCCACGCTGCCGACGGCATGGGCAGCAACCCCTTCGCCGACGTACTGATCACCGCCGGTGCGCGCACCATCGCGGAGCTCTGGATCGAGGGCAGCCAGGGCGAGTCGCTCGACACCGAGCAGTGGACCTACCCCGACACCTGGCTCGACGGCGACCACGAGATCACGGTCGGGTCGCGCACCATCGACGCCGTGCACACGCCCGGGCACACGCCCGGCCACTTCGTCTTCGCCGAGAAGGCCGCCGGGCTGCTGTTCGCCGGTGACCACGTGCTGCCGACGATCACGCCGTCGATCGGGTTCACCGTGCCGCCCGTCGAGCAGCCGCTGCGCGACTTCATGGAGTCGCTGGCCAAGGTCCGCGGCCTGCCCGACCTGACGATCCTGCCGGCGCACGGCCCAGTGGCGCCGTCGTCGCACGAGCGGGTCGACGAGCTGCTGGTGCATCACGAGAAGCGGCTCGACCTCAGCCTCGCGGCCCTGACCTCCGGCCCGAAGACGGGTCAGGACGTCGCCCAGCACCTGCCCTGGACCCGGCACGACCACGAGTTCATCGCGCTCGACATCTTCAGCCAGGGCATGGCCGCGATGGAGACCAAGGCCCACCTCGAGCTGCTGGTCGCCCGTGGTCAGGCGACCAGGGAGGACACTCCCGACGGGGTGGTCTTCACCGCAGCTGCGACCGCGCCGTCGACTGCGCCCTGATCGTCTGCACGACGTCATCCTTGGGGAGTCCGTCGGGCGCCGGGCCGCGGTCGACCCGCACCGTGACGTCGGCGTCGCGCACCGGCAGCATGCGGAAGGTGTTCTCCGCGGCCAGCGTGTGCAGCAACGCCAGCGGCTCGCCGCCACCGACGTCAGGGCGGCCGTCGTAGACGGTGATGGTCAGCTCGGTGGGCGCGACCTCGCCGACCGGTCGCGCGCCCGGGAGGTGGAATGCCGTCGGCTCCAGCAGCAACACGTCGTCGCTGTCGATCATGGTGTCGTTGGCGGTCGGTCCGTGCTCCTTCCACGCCGGTCCGGAGTAGAACGCGGTCAGTGACGCCAGCCGGCTCTCCATGTCGGGAAAGCCGCGGAACCAGACGAATCGGTCGGGCCGGTCGAGGTCGCGGTACTGCCCGAGCACGCGCATCCCGCACTCCTCCTGGGTCTCGACCAGCTCGCGGTCGAAGACCTCGATCAGGTCGTCGGTGCGCCCGGGCTTGAGGGTGTACTGGCGCAGCTCGATCACACGAAGGTCCATGCGCGGCACCCTAGGTGTGGCCGCCGACAAGGGCTCGGCGCATCGGCAGGTGCGGGATGCCGTCCTCGACGAACTCCGGGCCGGTGACCTCGAAGCCGAAGCCGGCGTACCAGTCGGCGAGCGGTGACTGGGCATCGAGCACGACGTCGCGGCCGCCGCAGACCTGCAAGGCCGTGGTCATCAGCGCGTCGGCAAGGCCGCGACCGCGCGCCGTGGACAGGAGCACGACCCGGCCGATCCGCCACACGTCACGGTCGTCGAGCACCCGGGCGTAGCCGAGCACGTCGTCGCCGTCCTGGAGCACGACGTGGCGGGTGTCCGGCTCCAGGTCGCGGCCGTCGAGGTCCGGGTACGGGCAGTCCTGCTCGACCACGAACACCTGCTGGCGCAGCCGCCACACGGCGTACGCCGTCCGCGAGTCGAGCTGTTCGAAGGGGACGGCGGTGACGGTGGGCACTTCTCCAGGCTGACATGTCACAGATCGGCGGGGAACGGTGTCTTGTGGGAAATCGTCACGAGAAGGAGGAGTTCACATGTCCAGCACCTTCCGGATCCCGAAGGCACCGATCTCCGGGCTCTACGGCAAGTTCATGTCCACCTACGCCCGGCGGGTGTTCGGCAAGATCCCCGACGGCGCCTACGTCTACTTCCACCACAAGCGGGTGCTCAAGGACGTGATGGCGTTCGAGGGCAAGGTGCAGAAGTGGGGCGAGCTCGACGAGACGCTCAAGTCCTACGCCCAGCTGGCCAGCGCCGGCACGATCGGCTGCAGCTGGTGCCTCGACTTCGGCTACTTCAAGGCGCACAACGACGGCCTCGACCTGGCCAAGGTGAGCGAGGTGCCGCGGTGGCGCGAGTCCGACGTGTTCACCGACCTCGAGCGCGACGTGCTCGAGTACGCCGAGGCGATGTCCACGACGCCCCTGACGGTCACCGACTGGATGGTGGAGAAGCTGCTCGACCAGCTCGGCGAGCCGGCGGTGGTGGAGCTGACGCAGATGATCGCGCTGGAGAACATGCGCTCGCGCTTCAACTCCGCCGCGGGCCTGGAGAGCCAGGGCTTCTCGAACGTCTGTGAGCTCCCGCTGGCCAGGCCCACATCCGGGGCGGCCGCCGTACCCTCGACCGCGTGAACGGCACCGACGCGTTCGTCGCCCACCGCAACCTGCTCTTCACTGTCGCCTACGAGATGCTCGGCTCGGCGGCCGACGCCGAGGACGTGCTGCAGGAGACCTGGTTGCGGTGGGCGGACGTCGATCCGGCCGAGGTCCGCGACGAGCGCGCCTACCTGGTGCGGATCACCACGCGGCTCTCGCTCAACCGGATCCGCACCATGGCGCGCCGTCGCGAGGCGTACGTCGGCCCGTGGTTGCCCGAGCCGCTGCTGACCGCACCGGATGTCGCCGACGACGTCGAGCTGGCCGACAGCGTCTCGACCGCGATGCTGCTGGTGCTGGAGACGCTGACGCCGACGGAGCGGGCGGTGTTCGTGCTGCGCGAGGTCTTCGACGTGCCCTACGACGAGATCGCGGAGGCGGTCGAGAAGTCCCCGGCGGCCGTACGCCAGATCGCGCACCGGGCCCGGGGTCACGTGGAGGCTCGTCGCCCCCGGACCTCGGTGTCGATCGCCGAGCGCACCGAGGTGATGGACCGCTTCCTCGCGGCGGCCGCGACCGGCGACATCCAGGGGCTGATGGACGTGCTCGCGCCGGACGTCGTGCTGCTCACCGACGGCGGTGGGGTCAAGAAGGCCGCGCTGCGCCCGATCCACGGCCGCGACAAGGTGCTCCGCTTCCTCGAGGGCGTCAGCACCGGTCCGGTCGACCGGGCCGAGGTCGTCGAGGTCAACGGTGCTCCCGCCGTGCAGCTGTGGATCGACGGCGAGCTCGACACGGTGCTGACCGCGCTGCTCGACGGCGGGGTCGTCACCGAGCTCTACGCCGTGCGCAACCCGGAGAAGCTGCGCACCTTCGAGCACCCGGTGGCCCTGGAGCGCTGACCGTCTCGTCCTGACCTTGTGACCCTTGTCACCCGAGCCTGGCCGTGTGTAGGTTGTCGCGTAATCGCTTACGTAAGCGCTTACATCTCGGACAGGAGTTTCTCATGAAGCAGTCCCGTTGGTGGGTGACAGTCGCGGCGGGAGCGCTCGTCGCCGCGCTGTTCGCCCCGACGCCGTCGGCACAGGGCAACCCGGCCGCGGTGGCCGGTGAGCCGGTCTCCGACCCGATCCCGGAAGACCCGGCGCGCTCGTCGCTCGGCCTGGTCCTCGAGGAGTACCACCAGTTCCCGAAGAGCGAGCCGCAGCCGGCGCCCACCGACGCCCGGCTGATGCGGCATGCCCGGATCAACTACATCGGTGACGTGCCCGACGGCACCCGCCGCCAGTACGTGCCGGACCTCAACGGCCCGCTCTATCTCCTCGACCGCGGCCAGCGGTCGCTCTACCTCGACCTCAAGGCGGAGTTCCCCGACTTCTACTCCGGACGCGGGATGGGCAGCGGCTTCGGGTTCGTGACGTTCGACCCGGAGTTCGAGAAGAACGGGAAGTTCTACACCGTGCACACCGAGAAGGGCGGTGCTGCCGACACCAAGCCGACGACGTACCCGGCCCAGCCCAACACGTTCATGCGCGGCGTGGTCACCGAGTGGACCGCGGACGATCCGGACGCCAACACGTTCACCGGCAGCCAGCGGGAGATCCTGCGGCTCGGGTTCGCCAGCCAGATCCACGGCATCCAGCAGATCGACTTCAACCCGACGGCGGAGAAGCGTGACGGCGACTACGGACTGCTCTACCTCGCCGTCGGCGACGGCGGCATCGGGCTGAACACCGACATCCCGCAGCAGCTCGACAACCCCTACGGCAAGATCCTGCGGATCGACCCCGACGGGAGCAACGGCCCCAACGGCGAGTACGGCGTGCCGGCGTCCAACCCGTTCGTCGGCGACACCGGCGCGGTCGGCGAGATCTACGCGCTCGGCATGCGCGACCCGCACCGCTTCTCCTGGGACAGCGGCGGCCAGCACCGGCTCTACCTCGGTCACATCGGCCAGCACGCGGTCGAGGCGGTCTACGAGGTGCGCGCCGGTGACAACCTGGGCTGGAGCGAGCGCGAGGGCCGCTACGTCTACGACCCCGCCGACGAGTGCCACCTCTACCCGCTGCCCGAGGACGACGCGAGCCTCGGCTACGTCTACCCCGTGGCGTCGTTCGACCACGACCCGCCGCCGGGCTGGCCGTGCAGCTCCGACAGCGGCCACGGCATGAGCGGTGGACTGGTCTACCGCGGCGAGCTGTCGGCTCTCGAGGGCAAGTACGTCTTCGGTGACCTGGTCGACGGCCGCGTCTTCTGGTCCGAGGCCGGCCAGCTGAAGCAGGAGCGGGACCGCGAGGCCACCGTCCACGAGATGCAGCTGTGGGACACCGAGGGCAACCGGCTCCGGATGCCCGACTTCGCGGGTGACCAGCGGGTCGACCTCCGGTTCGGCACCGACGCGCGGAAGAACCTCTACCTCCTCGCCAAGGCCAACGGCACGGTGTGGAAGGTCGTCGGCACCCGCAACGAGGCCTGGCCGCAGGAGGTCGAGAAGTCGCTGCAGGACGACCTGGTCGCCTCCTACGACTTCGAGCACCCGTTCGCGGTCGGTGGAGCCGACACCAAGGAGCTGGACCAGGGGTTCTCGGAGACACTCCTCGACCTGGTCAACGGTGAGAAGCAGATGCGGGTGCGTGACGGCGCCTACCCCGGCAGCAACAACGCCATCCAGACCCAGCAGGTCAACGCGGGAGTCGCCGGCAACGACGACTGGAAGGCGGGGGTGTGGAACGAGGGCGGCGTACCGACCCTCGAGGCGTTCCAGGGTGTCGAGCAGGTGACGGTGATGGGCTGGGTCAAGATGACCGGCCCCCACCCGGCGCTCAACTCCAACACCCCGGCACCTGACGACCGCTACAACGCGGTCGGGCTCGCCGGCCTCCTGTCGGGCAACTCGGACGGCCACGGCGTACGCGCGCTGCTCGAGCTGATCACGGTCGACGGCGAGCTGCGGCTCGTGGCGCTCGGCCGGCGGATCGACACCGGTGCGTCGCAGACGTTCGCCGCCTCGCAGGACTGGCAGAAGCTGCTCCCGCAGGGCCAGTGGGTCCACCTGGCGGCGACGTTCGACTACACCACCGGTGACATGGCGCTGTACCGCAACGGCAAGCCGCTCGACGGGTTCTACGTGACCCCGGGCGACCCGTGGCAGGTCGACGGCACCGGCACGAGCGACACCCTGCCGCGGGGCATCAAGATCGGCGGTTCGTACCCACAGGACACCCGGGAGCAGAACCCGTGCGACTGCCGGTTCGACAGCCTGATGTTCCTCGACACCGCCGCCACCGCGAAGGAGGTGGCCAAGCAGTACCGCCGGTTCGTCAACGGCGGCGTGAGCTGAGCCGAACGTAGCGTCGGGTCGTGTGCCTGACGACGGTCCATGGGCCGGTCTCAGGCACACGACCCGATCGCGACGGGCCGCCGCCACCTGCGTAGGCTGGGCGGCACAAGACAGGGGAGCACACCCGGACCGTCGGGCGCGTGCTGAGAGTGCGGAACAGCCGCAGACCCTTGAACCTGCTCCGGTTAGCACCGGCGAAGGGAGTCACGATGAAGGTCCGTTCTGTGCGTCTGTGGTCCGCGGTCGCGATCACCGCACTCGCCGCCACCTCCTGCAGCCTCACCGGCGGTGGGGGCGACGACGAGGGCGAGGACACCGAGGGCGGCAGCACCCGGGTCGTGCTCGTCACGCACGACTCGTTCAACCTGCCCAAGCCGCTGATCGCCCAGTTCGAGACGGACTCGGGCTACCAGCTCGAGATCCGCGCCGCCGGCGACGCCGGCGAGCTCACCAACAAGCTGGTGCTCACCAAGGACAACCCGACCGGCGACGCCGCGTTCGGTGTCGACAACACCTTCGCCACCAGGGCCCTCGACGAGGGCGTCTTCGAGCCGTCGGACTCCGAGTGGCCGGCCGGCGTCGAGGGCTACGCGCTCGAGGGCGATGACGAGCGCGCGCTGACGGCGGTCGACAACGGCAACGTCTGCGTCAACATCGACGACGACTGGTTCGAGCGCGAGGGAGTCACTCCTCCGGAGACGCTCGAGGACCTCACGGAGCCGGCGTACGAGGGACTGTTCGTGACCCCGGCGGCGACCACGAGCTCGCCGGGCATGGCGTTCCTGCTGACCACGATCGCGGCGTACGGCGACGAGTGGCCGGACTACTGGGAGCGGCTGATGGCCAACGACACCAAGATCACCAGCGGCTGGACCGACGCCTACTCGGTGGACTTCACCGCCGGCGGCACCGACGGCGACCGGCCGATCGTGCTCTCCTACGACTCCTCGCCGGCGTTCATCACCACCACGAGCGCGCTGCTCGACACCTGCTTCCTCCAGGTCGAGTACGCCGGCGTGCTGGCCGGTGCGGACAACCCCGACGGCGCTCAGGCGGTCGTCGACTGGCTGGTCAGCCCCGAGGTGCAGGCCACGCTGGCGGACAACATGTACGTCTTCCCGGTGCTCGACGGCGTCGAGCTGCCGAAGGAGTGGGCGGAGTTCGCGCAGCGTCCCACCGATCCCTACGCCGTGGACCCCGAGGAGATCGCAGCCAACCGAGATGAGTGGCTGCGCGAGTGGGGCGACCTCACCACCCGCTGATGACCCGTCGGTCGCTCACCCTGATCGGACTGGCAGCGCTGCCGGTCGGGGTGCTCGGCGTCTTCTTCGTGCTGCCGGTGGCCGGCATGGTCGGCCGCGGGTTCTGGCCCGACGGCACGTTCGACCCGGGCGCCGTGGCCGAGGTGCTCACCCGGCCCCGGGTGCATCGGGTGCTGTGGTTCACGGTCTGGACCGCCGGCGCCGCGACGGCGATCAGCCTGCTCCTCGGCCTCCCGGCGGCGTACGCCCTGCACCGGCTGGCCTTCCCGCTCCGGTCGTTGGTGCGCGGCCTGCTGCTCGTGCCGTTCGTGCTGCCGACGGTGGTCGTCGGCGTGGCGTTCCGGCAGCTGCTGCGCGACAGCGGTCCGCTGGGCTTCCTCCACCTCGACGGCACGCCGGTCGCGATCCTGGCCGGCCTGGTGTTCTTCAACGTGGCCGTGGTGATCCGCACCGTGGGCGCTGCGTGGGAGTCGCTCGACCGTCGCCCGGGTGAGGCCGCGGCCGCCCTCGGTGCCAGTCCGGGCCAGGTGTTCCGCACGGTGACCCTGCCGACGCTGCGACCTGCGATCGTCTCGGCCGCGAGCGTGGTCTTCCTGTTCTGCGCGACGGCGTTCGGCGTGGTGCTCACCCTCGGCGGCACCCGCTACGCCTCGGTCGAGACCGAGATCTACCTGCTCACCACCGACATGCTCGACCTCTCGGCCGCGGCCGCCCTGTCGATCCTCCAGCTGGTCGTGGTCGTCCTCCTGCTCGCCGTGGCCGCGCGGTCTCGGGCCACCCACGACGGGCGGAGTGAGCCGGGTGGTCGCCCTCGCCCAGCGCCCGCGGCGCAGCGACCTGCCGCAGCTGGCTCTGACGGCGCTGCTGCTGGTCGCCATCGCGACGCCGGTGCTGACGCTCGTGATCGGGTCGCTCCGCGACGACACCGGCTGGACCTTCGGCAACTACCGCGCTCTGTCCACGGTCGGCGACAACGAGGCCCTGCTGGTGCCGGTCACCGACGCGCTGCTCAACTCGCTGCGCACCGCCGTCGACGCCACCTGGATGTCGCTGCTGCTCGGCATCCTGGTCGCCACGGTGGTCACCCGCCGGTCGCGGTCGCGCGGCGAGCGGCGGATCCGCGGCGCGCTCGACGGCCTCTTCATGCTCCCGCTGGGGGTCTCGGCGGTGACCCTCGGCTTCGGCTTCCTGATCACCCTCGACCGGCCGCCCGTCGACCTCCGCGACTCCGCCCTCCTGGTGCCCATCGCCCAGGCGCTGGTCGCCCTGCCGCTCGTCGTCCGCACGCTGGTGCCGGTGCTGGCCGGCATCGACGACCGACAGCGCCAGGCCGCCGCCTCGCTCGGCGCCGGCCCGCTGCGGGCCGTGCTCACCGTCGACCTGCCGGTGGTCTGGAAGCCGCTGCTGGCAGCCGCCGGCTTCGCGTTCGCGGTCTCCCTCGGCGAGTTCGGCGCCACCTCCTTCCTGGCCCGCGACGACTACCCGACGATGCCGATCGTGATCTTCCGGCTGATCGGCCACCCCGGCGAGCTCAACTACGGCATGGCCCTGGCCGCCGCCGTACTCCTCGCCGCGGTCACCGCCCTGGTCATGCTGGCCGTCGAACGACTGCGGGTGCCCGCACTAGGAGCGTGGTGATGCTCGAGCTCAGCGGCGTCTCGGTCAGCTACGACGGCAAGCCCGCCGTCGTCGACGCGGACCTGTCCCTCCCCGACGGGTCGGTGCTGGCCGTGCTCGGCCCTTCCGGCTGCGGCAAGTCCAGCCTGCTGCGGGCCATCGCGGGGCTCGAGCCCGTGGGTGCCGGCAGCGTCAGCTGGGACGGTGTCGACCTGCGGGGCACGCCCACCCACAAGCGCGGCTTCGCCCTGATGTTCCAGGACGGGCAGCTGTTCAACCACCTCACGGTGGCCCGCAACGTCGGCTACGCACCCCGACTCCGCCGGGCGCCGGACGTCGCCCGACGCGTCCAGGACCTGCTCGAGCTGGTCGGGCTCGAGGGCTACGCCGACCGACTGCCGTCCACGCTCTCCGGTGGCGAGCGGCAGCGCGTGGCGCTCGCGCGGTCGCTGGCCGCAGAGCCCCGGCTCCTGCTCCTCGACGAGCCGCTCTCCGCGCTCGACGCCGGGCTTCGCGAGCGACTCGCGGCCGATCTCGGAGCGATCCTGCGCCGGGCCGGCACCACCGCTCTCATGGTCACCCACGACCACGACGAGGCGTACGCCGTCGCCGACCGGCTGGTCGTGATGCGGGCCGGCCGGGTGGTCCAGGAGGGGGAGATCGCCGACGTGTGGGCCCATCCGGTCGACCCGGACACGGCGCTGTTCCTCGGCTACGCCAGGGTGCTCGACGGCGCCGCGGCCGCCACGGTGCTGGCCGCGGCCGACCTCCCGCCCGCGCCCGGCGGTGGCCATGCGGCGATCGGCCCTGGTGGTCTCGGCCGACAGTGGGCAGAGCGGCGGGCTCAGTGGTGAGGTGGTGTCGGCGCAGGCGACGCCCGACCAGGTGCGTCTCGTCGTCGACGTCGCCGGGGTGGGCGAGGTGGACGCCGTCGGCGCCTCCGACCACGTGCCCGGGTCCGGGCGAGCGGGTCACGCTGGCACTGGATCGCGGTCGGATGGCGGTTATCCGGTGATCAACAGCGGCTGACGCTCCTTACACTTGCCCCGTGTATCGCCGCGCCTACGCCCTGCTCGTGGGCAACGCCCTGCTCATGGGCAGCCTCGCCATCATCGCGGCGATCGTCGTCGGCAAGGGTCTGTCCGACCCGGAGGGCAGCTTCCTCGGGCCGTCGTGGATCCGGCTGCCGCTACTGCTCTTCGGCGCGCTGCTGCTCGACATGCTGCCCCGCGTCATCTGGTTCTCCAAGGGCCGCCCGTCCAGCATCATCACCATCATCCGGGAGCGGCTGCGCACCCACTGGACCAGGGAGCGCCTCACCCTGGTGTCGCTCGGCATCGCCAGCTTCTACGTCGTCTACGTCAGCTACCGCAACCTGAAGTCGTTCCTCCCCGACATCATCGATGCGGAGTACGACCGCGAGCTGCACCTGCTCGACCGCGCGCTGATGTTCGGCAACGACCCCTCCGACATCCTGCACGCGATCCTCGGCACCGGCGTCACGGCCTGGTTCCTCTCCTACATCTACCTCTGGTTCCTGCCGCTGGTGCCGCTCGCGGTGACCGCCTGGGTGGTCTGGTCGCGCAACCTCTCCTACGGCTACTGGTTCGTCACCTCCCAGTGCATCGCGTGGACCCTCGGCACCGCGTCCTACTACGCGCTGCCGACGTTGGGCCCGGGATTCGAGTACGCCTCGAAGTACAGCGACCTCCCGAAGACCCCCACCGCCGACCTGATGTCCAACCTGCAGTCCGACCGCGCGACGGTGCTGTGGTTCGACGTCGACGGGTCCATGCAGACCGTCGCCGGCTTCGCGAGCCTGCACTGCGCGATCACGCTGCTGATCGCGCTGATGGTGCAGTTCACCCTCCAGTCGAAGGCCCTGAAGTGGGTCTTCTGGGTCAACTTCGGCATCACCGTGGTCGCCACGCTCTACTTCGGCTGGCACTACATCGCCGACGACATCGCCGGCATCATGATCGCGTTCATCGCCTTCTACGTCGGCGGCATCGCCACCGGCCAGAAGTTCGAGCGACGAAGTCTGCAGTCGCACCCGACCACCACCACGGCAGCGATCCCGGTCGAGAAGGACTGACCGCGACGCCCTTCTGAGGCGTCCGATCTCCGCGTTCTCGAACTACAAGTTTGTAGTTCAACGACGCCTGTTCCCAATGTGATTTCTGAGCACTAGCGTGTTGGAAGTTGCCAACGTGGTTAGTGATGCCAACACCCGGCGGCCCCCCGCTACCCACTTCACAGGAGTCCGACGTGCGCCCATCCGGGACCGCCGCCACCCTCGGCCTGGTGCTCGCCGGATCGATGCTGACGGCTCACCTCTCGGGCCAGCCCACGCTGCAGCAGGTCAGCGCCGAGCCCGACCCGATCCCGTCGCGCGAGCAGATCCAGGACGCCCAGGACGCAGCCGCCGGCGCGGCCACCGACGTCGACTCCGTGCAGGGAGCGCTGGCCGCGGCCAACCAGCGGCTCGAGAGCTCGAGCATCGCTGCCGCCCAGGCCGCCGAGGCCTACAACGGCGCCCGCTGGCAGGCCGAGCAGGCCCGCAAGGCGTCGCGGCTGGCGGACCGCGAGGCGGCTGCGGCCGCCGCCGACTACGAGCGGCAGTCCGACATCTACGCCGACACCGTGGTGACGGCGTACGAGACGATGCCGGAGCTGTCCGGCCTCACCGCCGTGCTGGCCTCCGACGACCTGGCCACCATGCTCGACCGCAGCAACACCCTCGAGAACGCCAGCGGTGCCATGGACCAGCGCGAGGACGACTTCCGGGCAGCATCGCAGCTCGCCGACGTCGCCAGTGACCGCGCCCAGGCAGCGGAGGCCGACGCCGTCGCCGCCAAGACCCAGGCAGAGGAAGCGCGCGACCAGGCCCGGGCAGCGGCCGACGCAGCCGCTGCCGAGGCGCAGGCCGTGGCAGCGGAGCGGGATCACCTGATCGGCGAGCTCGCGCGGCTGCAGGGTGTGAGCGTCGAGCTCGCGGCCCAGCGCCAGGCCGGCCTCGAGGAGCGAGCCAGGCAACGAGCAGCTGCAGCCGCAGCAGCGGAGGCCGCTGCGCAACGGGCGGCCGAAGAGGCGGCCGAAGCAGCGCAGGCCGAAGAGGCTGCCCAGCAGGCCGCTGAGGAAGCCGCGCAGGCCGCCGAGGAGCAGGCCGACTCCACCGAGACCCCGACCGAGCAGCCGAGCGACGAGCCCGACACCACCCCGCCCGCGCCGGGCGGCGGCGCGCAGGCGGCCATCGCGTTCGCCCGGGCGCAGATCGGCGACTCCTACGTCTGGGGTGCGGAGGGCCCCGGCTCGTGGGACTGCTCGGGCCTGACCATGGGCGCGTGGGCGGCCGGCGGCACGTCGCTGCCCCACTACTCGGTCGCGCAGTACGAGCAGTCGACGCCGATCTCGGCAAGCGAGCTGCAGCCCGGCGACCTCGTCTTCTGGGGCTCGTCGGGCAGCTCGTCCTCGATCTACCACGTCGCCCTCTACTCCGGCGACGGCATGATCATCCACGCGCCGCGCTCGGGCCGCGACGTCGAAGAGGTGTCGATGTACTACTGGATCACCCCGAACTTCTACGCGCGGCCCTGAGTAGCGTGGCCCTCATGGCCACCGAAACCGCGAGCCCCGAACCGGCGTTGGAAAAGGAGTACGTCCAACCAGAGATCGACGTACCCGCGCTACGGACCCTGCTGGACGGCACGTACGCCGAGATCCGCGACCTCGTGCGCACCAACCTCGCCGAGTACGCCTCGATCCTCGAGGACGAGGAGACGATGGAGCGCGGGGCGTTCCGCGAGCGCGTCAAGGACGTCGTGGTCGAGATGGCAGCCACCGGCCAGACCGGCATGGGCTTCCCCGAGGAGTACGGCGGCGGCGGTGACATCGGCGCCTCGATCGCGGCGTTCGAGACGCTGGCCTTCGGCGACCTGTCGGTGCTGGTGAAGGTCGGCGTGCAGTTCGGGCTGTTCGGCGGCGCGATCCTGCAGCTCGGCACCAAGCACCACCACGACACCTACCTGGCCGACCTGATCACCGGCAAGGTGATGGGCTGCTTCGCGATGACCGAGACCGGCCACGGCAGCAACGTGCAGGCCCTCGGCACCGTGGCGACGTACGACGCCGCGTCGCAGGAGTTCGTGATCGAGACCAGCGGGTGCGCTGGCCAACAAGGACTACATCGGCAACGCCGCGGCGCACGGCGAGCTGGCGGTGGTCTTCGCACAGCTCGAGCTCGGCGGCAACCAGGAAGGCGTGCACGCCTTCGTGGTGCCGATCCGCGAGCAGGGCAAGGTGTGTGCCGGCGTACGGATCGAGGACGACGGCCCGAAGATGGGCCTCAACGGCGTCGACAACGGGCGGATCTGGTTCGACGGCGTCCGGGTGCCGCGCACTGCCCTGCTCAACCGGTTCGCCGACGTGACGCCCGAGGGCAGCTACGAGAGCGAGATCGACAACCCCAACCGCCGCTTCTTCACGATGCTCGGCACCCTCGTGCAGGGCCGCGTATGTGTCGGCGGCGCCGGCATCAACGCGGCCAAGGTGGCGCTGACGATCGCGACGAAGTACGCGCTGCAGCGGCGCCAGTTCGAGGCGACCAGCGAGGACCACGAGGAGCTGCTGCTCGACTACGGCCTGCACCAGCGTCGGCTCTTTCCGCTGCTCGCGCGCACGTATGCCCTGCACTTCATGCAGGAGGTCCTGGCCGGCCAGCTGCACGAAGTGTTCTCCGAGACCGAGGAGACGCCCAACACCGAGAAGACCCGTCGGCTGCTCGAGTCCAGCGCGGCCGGCACCAAGGCGCTCGGCACCTGGCACGCCACCCGCACCATCCAGGAGTGCCGCGAGGCCTGTGGCGGTGCGGGCTACCTGTCGGAGAACCGGTTCGCAGCGCTCAAGGCCGACACCGACGTCTTCACGACGTTCGAGGGCGACAACCACGTGCTGCTGCAGCTGGTGGCCAAGGGCCTGCTCACCGACTACGCCAGCGGGTTCGAGGACCTCGACCAGTTCGGGATGGTGAAGTTCGTCGCCAACCTCGGCGTCGAGACCGTGCTGGAGAAGGCCGGCGTGCACAAGCTGCTCGAGCGGGTCCGCGACCTGCTGCCCGGCGGCGAGGACGGCTGGGACCAGGAGGCCGGGCTGCTCGACCCGGAGTACCAGCTGACCATGCTGCGCTTCCGCGAGGACCACATGCTCGGTGGGGTCGCGCGCCGGCTCAAGCGCGGCATCGACGACGGGATGAACCCCGGTGAGGTCTTCTCCCGGGTGCAGGACCACGTGATCGGTGCCGCGCGGGCGCACGTCGAACGACTGGTGCTCGAGGCGTTCGTGAACAAGACCGCCGAGCTGCCGGACGGCGACCAGAAGGTCGCGCTCAACCTGCTCTGCGACCTGCACGCGCTGTGCACGATCGAGGCCGACCGGGCGTGGTTCATGGAGCACGGGCGGCTCTCCTCGACGCGGTCGAAGCAGATCACGCCGGGAGATCAACTCCCTGTGCCGCAAGATCCGGCCGCTGGCCGAGCACTACGTCGACGCGTTCGGCGTACCCGTCGAGATGCTGCGTTCTCCCGACCTGATCGGCGCCCACGAGTGAAGGTTCCCGACGTGAAGCTCCCTGCCCTGAAGCTGCCCCTGAAGGTCCCCGGCCTGGGTCGGGTGGAGCGAGGACCCGCTGTGGGGCTCGTTCTACGACTGGACCGTCGAGCACGAGCGCATCGGCGGTGCGATCTGGGCGCTCGGCGTACAGAGCGACCTGCGCAAGCTGTACGCCGCGGCCGAGGAGATCGGCGAGCAGCCGGCCGGCTACCGGATCCTCGACGTCCCGTGCGGCGGCGGGGTCGCGCTGCGTGGGCTCCGGCCGGGCCAGGACGTCGAGTACGTCGCCGCCGACATCTCGCAGACGATGCTCGACCGCACCATGGACGCCGCCCGCGAGCGGGGCGTCTCCGACCAGGTGGTGCCGCGCATCGCCGACGTGGGCGACCTGCCGTTCGAGACGGGCTCGTTCGACGTCGTGGTCAGTTTCACCGGCCTGCACTGCTTCCCCGACCCGGCGCGCGCGGTGGTCGAGATGGCGCGGGTGCTCCGGCCGGGCGGAGTGATCACCGGCAGCGCCCTGCTCAACGACAGCGGGCTCCAGTACGAGCCGATGCGCCGCATGGGCCGCCTCGCCGGCCTGCTCGGCCCGGGCTGCACCGGCGACGAGGTGATGGGCTGGCTCGGCGCCCAGGGCTGCCGCGACGCGACCCTCGACCGGTCCGGCGCGATCGCGTACTTCCGGGCCGTCAAGGGCTGAGGTTTGCCTCGTGCGTTGGTGCTCGGGTCGACCGTGCTGGTCTTAGCCGGGCGGCGCGCCGCCCGCGCAAGCGCGGGCCCGACACCGGGTTGCTTGTCGGTGACCGATCGATCGATCGATCGGTGACGCCGGGTGCTCGTGACCAGTCGGTTCATCGCGGTGCGAGACCGGGGTGACTCGAAAGTGCGTCGGCCGACCGACCCCGAGCAACGAGCCAGCTCAGAGCAAGCTCAGTGCCCGCTCGGAAGATCCTTGGCCCGCTGGAACGACGCGTGCACCTCGAGCTCGGCGTCGGCACGGCCGACCCAGTCGGCGCCTTCGACGGACTTGCCGGGCTCGAGGTCCTTGTAGACCTCGAAGAAGTGCTGGATCTCGAGGCGGTCGAACTTCGGCACGTGGTTGATGTCGCGCATGTGCTCCTGGCGCGGGTCCGTGGACGGCACGCACAGCACCTTGTCGTCGCCGCCGGCCTCGTCGGTCATCCGGAACATGCCGATCGCGCGGCACTTGATCAGGCAGCCGGGGAAGGTCGGCGCCGACAGCAGGACGAGTGCGTCGAGCGGGTCGCCGTCGAGGCCGAGGGTGTTCTCGATGTAGCCGTAGTCCGCCGGGTACTGCGTCGAGGTGAACAAGGTCCGGTCCAGGCGCATCCGACCGCTCTCGTGGTCGACCTCGTACTTGTTGCGCTCACCCTTGGGGATCTCGACCAGTACGTCGAACTCCAGCACGTGCATCCTCCGCTACTCAGATGCCGGTGGTTCCGGCAGCCACAGTCTCGCGCACAATGTCGTCAAACGCGCAGTCGGAAGGGGGAGATCGTGGCCAGGAGTGACGCAAGCCACGGCCGCTCCCGCGTACGCCGCTTCTTCCGCATCCTGATCAGCCTCGTCCTCGTGCTGGTCGTCGCGGCCACGGCGTCCACCATCTGGGGCGACGCCTACGACAAGTACGTCGACCCGCGCGTCGACCGGTGGTTCGAGGACGAGCCGGCGAAGCCGCCGCCCGATCCGGTCACGGTGGCCCCGCCGCCCGCCCTCGAGCTGCCCGCCGTGGTGCTGCCGCCCGCGCCCGCGGCGCCCGTCGACAGCGCCCGGCTGAGCGCGGCCGAGGTGCGCGCCGCGCTGGCGCCGTACCTCGACGACCGCGAGCTCGGCCCGCACGTGCTGGCTGCCGTTGCCGCCGTTCGCACGCCGGCCGCGCCGGCATTCGTCAGTGGGAAGGGCTCGCGATCCCGGCCTCCACGACCAAGATCGTGACCTCGACCGCGGCGCTGCTGGCCCTCGGTCCGGACCACACCTTCGAGACGTCGGTGGTCGCCGGCGGGCCGCCGGGTGGTGCTGGTCGGCGGTGGCGACCCGTTCCTCAAGGCGGAACCGCCCGACGACGAGACGTCGTACCCAGAGCGGGCCGACGTGGTCACCCTCGCCAAGCAGACCGCCCGGCGCTGAAGCTGCAGGGCACGCCTGCGCGTCCGGGTCGGCTACGACGACAGCCTGTTCACGGGTCCGAGCGCCAACCCCACCTGGGAGAAGGACTACGTGCCCGACGGCGTGGTGTCGCCGATCACCGCGCTGTGGGTCGACGGGGGCAGGTCGCCGACGGGCTACGGGCGGGTCTCCGACCCGGCCCTGACCGCCGCCACCGTGTTCGCCGATGCGCTGTCGCGGGCCGGCATCCAGGTGGTCGGCGCGCCCGGAGCGCGGTGTCGCGGCCGGCGGCAGCGACGCAGCTCGCCGCCGTCGAGAGCGCGCCGTTGAGCCAGATCGTCGAGCGGATCCTCGAGGTCAGCGACAACGAGGCCTCCGAGGTGCTGCTGCGTCACATCGGCGCGGCCGCGGTCGGCGAGGCGTCCTCCGACGGCGGTCAGCGCGGGGTCGAGCAGGTGCTGGCGCGAGGCAGGGGTCCGGCTCGGTGCCGCGTGTCCTGTACGACGGCAGCGGACTGTCGCGCGCCAACCGGATCGCCCCGGCCGCGCTGATCGAGGTGCTCCGGCTGGCGATCTCACCGGAGCGCCCGGAGCTGCGCGCCGTCCTCACCGGACTCCCGGTGGCGGGCTTCACCGGCTCCCTGAGCGACCGGTTCGACGGTCCGTGGCCAGAGGCGCGCGGCCGGGTCCGCGCGAAGACCGGCACGCTGACCGGCGTCCACTCGCTCGCCGGCATCGCCATCGGTCCCGACGGGGTGCCGATGCTGTTCGCGTTGATGACCGACCGGGTGCGGCTGCCCGACAACACCAAGGCCGAGCTGACCATCGACAACGCAGCGGCCGCCCTCGGCGCCTGCCGCTGTGGCGCCTGACGCTCAGGAGCGGTCGACTACCGTCGGCACATGACCGCTGACAGCGCCGCCTCCATGGTCGACTGGGACCTCGCGGTCCGCCTGGGGTCGCGACTGGCCGGTGAGGGTCCGACCGTGAGCCGCGACGAGGCCGACGACGTCGTCACCGAGCTGCGGGACGGCGCCAACCGCTCCACGGGCCTGGTCCGCGAGTTCACCGGACTGGTCGCCGCCGACCACACCGCTCCCGTGCTCGTCGTGGACCGCGCCGGGCTGGATCCAGGCCAACGCCGACGGGTTCCGGGTGGCGATCGCCCCGATGGTCGACAAGCTGTCGTCGAAGAAGGCGCCGTCCGGGCTGTCGCTCGCCATCGGCTCGCGGATCACCGGCGCCGAGGTGGGCGGGCTGCTCGGCTTCCTGGCCGGCAAGGTGCTCGGCCAGTTCGACCCGTTCTACGCACCCGACGGCCGGCTGCTGCTGGTGGCGCCCAACATCGTGCACGTCGAGCGCGAGCTCGACGTCGACCCGCACGACTTCCGGCTCTGGGTCTGCCTCCACGAGGAGACACACCGGGTGCAGTTCACGGCTGTGCCGTGGATGCGCGAGCACCTCTTCGCGCAGATCGAGGCGATCGCCGAGACGGTCGAGCCGACCAAGCTCCTCGACGACGGGCTCAAGCGGGTCACCGACTCGCTCAAGGGCGGGCTGAAGAACGGCGGCAGCCTGGTCGACCTGATGAGCACCCCGGAGCAGAAGGAGATCCTCGACCGGGTCACCGGCATGATGTCGCTGCTCGAGGGCCACGCCGACGTGGTCATGGACGGGGTCGGACCCACCGTCATCCCCAGCGTGCAGACGATCCGCGGCAAGTTCGACACCCGCCGCAAGGGCGTCGGCACGCTCGACAAGATCCTGCGCCGGGTCCTCGGCCTGGACGCCAAGATGGCGCAGTACCGCGACGGTGCGGCCTTCGTGCGCGGGGTGGTCGACAAGGTCGGCATGGAGGAGTTCAACGCGGTCTGGGAGCGACCCGAGAACCTCCCGTCGAAGGCCGAGCTGTCCGAGCCCGACGGCTGGGTCGCTCGCGTCCTCGGGTGATCGTCCGGTGAGCCTCCACCCCGCCGTCGCAGCCGTACGCCGCGGCGTACGCCGTGAGCTCGCCGCCCTGCCTCGCGATGGGCACCAGGTCAGCGACGAGCAGGCCGTGCTGGTCGCCTGCTCGGGCGGCGCGGACTCGCTGGCCCTGCTGTCCGCGGCCGTCTTCGAGGCACGTGACCTGCCTGTCGCGTCGTCGGCGTGACCGTCGACCACGCCCTGCAGGAAGGGTCGGCCGACCACGCGGCGCGGGTGGTCGAGCAGATGGCGGCCATGGGCGTGGACGAAACCGCGGCCGTGCGCGTGCACGTCGAGGCCGCCGGTCGCGGGCCGGAGGCGGCCGCGCGCGAGGCCCGCTACGCGGTGCTCGACGAGATGGCCGACCACTTCGGTTCCGAGCTGGTGCTCCTCGGCCACACCCGCGACGACCAGGCCGAGACCGTGCTGCTCGGGCTGACCCGTGGCTCCGGCGGCCGCTCGCTCGCCGGCATGCGACGGTCCTTCGATCGCTACCGCCGGCCGCTGCTCGACGTCTCGCGCGACGACACCGTCACCGCCTGCCAGGTCGAGGGCATCGACTTCTGGGCCGACCCCCACAACGACGACCCGGCGTACACCCGGGTGCGGGCGCGCGACCGCGTGCTCCCGGTGCTCGAGGAGGAGCTGGGCCCGGGAGTCACCGAGGCGCTCGCCCGCACCGCCGACCAGCTGCGCGACGACATGGACCTGCTCGACGGCCTCGCCGAGATGGCCTACGCCGAGGCCGGCGACTCGGTCGGCCTCCGCGTGCAAGCCCTGGCCGACCGTCCTCGGGCGGTCGTCACGCGGGTCCTGCGGCTCGCGGCGCTGGAGGCCGGCGCGATCGGCTCGGAGCTCTTCTACGTCCACGTCACGGCGATGCTCCCGCTCCTGGAACGGCGCGGACTCGAGATCCAGCTGCCGGGCCACGTGACGGCGTACCGCGACGGGGACCACCTCGTGTTCCGGCCAACCGCTGTGGAATCCTGACCGCATGGACTCTTCCCACGTGGAGAACGACCTGGTCAACGTCCTCTTCACCGAGAAGCAGATCAGTCGAGCGCATCGGAGAGCTGGCCACCGAGATCGAGGCCGACTACGAGGGCAAGGAGCTGCTGATCGTCGGCATCCTGCGCGGCGCGGTGATGGTGATGGCCGACATGGCCCGGGCGTTCACGCGCCACGTGGAGATGGACTGGATGGCGGTGTCGTCGTACGGCTCCGGCACCAAGTCGTCCGGCGTCGTGCGGATCCTCAAGGACCTCGACACCGACATCTCCGGGCCGCCACGTCCTGATCGTCGACGAGATCATCGACAGCGGCCTCACGCTCTCCTGGCTGACCGCCAACCTCACCTCGCGCAACCCCGCCAGCGTCGCGATCTGCACGCTGCTCCGCAAGCCCGAGGCGCAGCGGATGCCGGTCGACGTGAAGTACGTCGGCTGGGAGATCCCCAACGAGTTCGTGGTCGGCTACGGCCTCGACTACCGCGAGCGCTACCGCAACCTGCGCGACATCGGCACCCTGGCTCCGCACGTCTACAGCTGACGTGGGTCGGGTCCGCGGTCGGCTTTTCGAGATCGGCCCGGTGGTCTCGACACGCCGTCGCGACCTCGCAAGCTCGGTCGCGGAGCTTGCTCGACCTGCCTGCACCCACGGAGTCAGCTCGTCCCTCGCTGCCTCCCTGTTGGGCTACCTGCGAGAATGGCAGGACGACTTCCCGCGTGTACCGTCGTGGGTTCAACAAGTGATCGTCGAGAGATATCTGTGAAGCGCATATTCAAGGGTCCGTGGCTGTGGATCGCCGTCGCCGTGGTCGGCGTGCTCCTCGCCCTCCAGTTCCTCGCCCCCGGGGGCGGCTACGACGAGGTCGACACGTCGCGGATGGAGAAGTACATCACCGACGGTGACGTCAAGGAGATCACCTTCATCGACGGTGACCAGCAGATCCAGGCGACCCTCGACGACGGCGTCCGCGACAGCGGGAGCGAGGTGATGACCCACTACATCATCGGTCAGGCACCCCGGCTGCTGACGCTGGTCGACACCCAGGTCGACAAGGGCACCATCGAGAAGTCCAACTCCGAGAACCCGCAGCCCAGCGTGCTCGGCACGATCCTGGCCACGCTGCTGCCGTTCGCGCTGATCATCCTGCTCTTCCTGTTCCTGATGAACCAGGTGCAGGGCGGTGGCGGCCGCGGCGTCATGCAGTTCGCGAAGTCCAAGGCCAAGCTGATCTCCAAGGACATGCCGAAGACCACGTTCGCCGACGTGGCCGGCGTCAACGAGGCGATCGAGGAGCTCGGCGAGATCAAGGAGTTCCTCCAGGAGCCGGCGAAGTTCCAGGCCGTCGGCGCCAAGATCCCCAAGGGCGTGCTGCTCTACGGCCCGCCAGGCACCGGCAAGACGCTGCTCGCCCGCGCGGTCGCCGGCGAGGCCGGCGTGCCGTTCTACTCCATCTCCGGGTCCGACTTCGTCGAGATGTTCGTCGGTGTCGGCGCCAGCCGCGTCCGCGACCTGTTCGAGCAGGCCAAGGAGAACGCCCCGGCCATCGTGTTCATCGACGAGATCGACGCCGTCGGTCGCCACCGTGGCGCCGGCATGGGCGGCGGTCACGACGAGCGCGAGCAGACCCTCAACCAGCTCCTGGTCGAGATGGACGGCTTCGACGTACGCGGCGGCGTCATCCTGATCGCGGCCACCAACCGTCCCGACGTGCTCGACCCCGCGCTGCTGCGTCCCGGCCGCTTCGACCGCCAGATCGGTGTCGACGCCCCCGACCTGGCCGGTCGCCGGAAGATCCTCGAGGTGCACTCGCGCGGCAAGCCGATGTCGCCCGACATCGACCTGATGTCCTACGCGCGGCGTACTCCCGGCTTCACCGGTGCCGACCTCGCCAACGTGCTCAACGAGGCCGCGCTGCTCACCGCTCGCAACAACGAGAAGGTGATCACCAACCGCTCGCTCGACGAGGCGATCGACCGCGTGATCGCCGGGCCGCAGCGCAGCTCGCGGCTGATGAGCGAGAAGGAGAAGCTGATCACCGCCTACCACGAGGGTGGCCACGCCCTCGTCGCCGCGGCGCTCCCGGGCACCGACCCGGTGCACAAGATCACGATCCTCCCGCGCGGTCGCGCCCTCGGTTACACGATGGTGCTGCCCGACGAGGACAAGTACTCCCAGACCCGGTCCGAGATGCTCGACCAGCTCGCCTACATGCTGGGCGGCCGGGCCGCCGAGGAGATGGTCTTCCACGACCCGACCACCGGCGCCGGCAACGACATCGAGAAGGCCACGGCGCTGGCCCGCGCGATGGTGACGCAGTACGGCATGACCGAGCGGCTGGGCGCGATCAAGCTCGGCGACGCCAACTCCGAGCCGTTCCTGGGTCGCGACATGGGTCACCAGCGCAACTACTCCGAGGACGTCGCCGCGATGATCGACGACGAGACCAAGAAGTTCCTCGCCGCCGCCCACCAGGAGGCCTTCGACATCCTCGAGGAGAACCGCGACGTCCTCGACGCGCTGGTGCTCGCGCTGCTCGACAAGGAGACCCTCGACAAGGCCGAGGTCGCCGAGGTCTTCGAGCCGCTGCGCCGCCGCCCCGAGCGGCCTGCCTGGACCGGCTCGCCCGACCGCAACCCGTCGGAGATCCCGCCGATCGAGATCCCGCAGGCGATCCGCGACCGCGCCGCCGCCAACGGCCAGGCGCTCGCCGAGAAGGAAGCGGCCGGAGTGATCCTCACCCCGCCCGGACCCGGTGGCGACGCCCACGGCGGACCGCCGATCCCCGACGCCCCGACGCCCGAGCCGCCCGCGCCCGGCTCCGCCGGCCCGACCTGAGTCGGACCCGGACCATCCGATGACCGACCCGATCCGGCACCCCGAGCGCGCGCCCGAGGACATCCCGGAGTTCGACCACCCCCGGGCCGAGGCCGCGGTGCGCGAGCTGCTGATCGCGATCGGTGAGGACCCCGAGCGCGAGGGTCTGCTGGAGACGCCGGGCCGGGTGGCCCGCGCGTACGCCGAGCTGACCGCCGGCATCCGGATGCGGCCCGAGGACGTGCTCACCACGACGTTCGACCTCGGCCACGACGAGATGGTGCTGGTGCGCGACATCGAGCTGTGGTCGATGTGCGAGCACCACCTGGTGCCGTTCACCGGCGTCGCCCACGTCGGCTACATCCCGGCCGAGAGCGGCAAGATCACCGGCCTGTCCAAGCTGGCCCGGCTGGTCGACCTCTACGCCAAGCGGCCGCAGGTGCAGGAGCGGCTGACCACGCAGATCGCCGACGCGCTGATGCAGCCTCCTCGACGCCCGCGGCGTGATCGTGGTGATCGAGGCCGAGCACCTCTGCATGACCATGCGCGGGGTGAAGAAGGCCGGTGCCCGCACCATCACCTCCGCCGTCCGCGGGCAGATGCACAACGCGGCGACCCGCGCCGAGGCGATGGCGCTGATCAACAGCTCGCGCTGACCGTGATCGTCTCCCACGAGCACCGCTTCATCTTCATGAAGACGCTCAAGACCGCGGGCACCAGCGTGGAGATCGAGCTGTCCCGGGTCTGCGGGCCCGACGACATCATCACGCCGCTGCCTGCCGACGACGAGGTGCTGCGCGCCGAGCGCGGTGGTCGCCCGGCGCAGCACTACGACTCCCCGCCGCTGGCCGAACGCCTGCAGGAGCACGTGCGAGCGTCCAAGGCACGCCGGATCGTCGGCGCCGAGGTCTGGGACGGCTACTTCAAGTTCGCGGTCGACCGCAATCCCTGGGACGCCGTGGTCAGCCTCTACTACTGGATGCGCCGCAACGAGAAGGTCGACACCTTCGAGCGGTTCCTGACCATGCCCAACCTCGAGCAGCTCGCGACCCGCAACTATCAGGCCTACCACCGCAAGGGGGAGGTCGCGGTCGACCGCGTGCTCCGCTACGAGTCGCTCGCCGACGACCTCGCGGAGGTGTGGCGGCAGCTGTCGCTGCCGGGCGAGCCGGCCCTGCCGCGGGCCAAGGCGGGGGCCCGGCCGGCCGGCTCCGACTTCCACGACCTGTACGACGACGCGTCGGCCGAGCTGGTGCGCCGCACCTTCGCCCGCCAGATCGAGGAGCTCGGCTACACGTTCTGAGCCCGGTTCAGTCCAGGTAGCGGACGTTGGGCCAGACGGTCTCGAGCTCGGCGTCGAAGCGTTCGCGCACGAACTCGTAGGTGTCGCGGAAGTGATTGACGACCCGGTGGACGAGCGCCTCTGGTAGCGCCTCCGCCGACTTCGGCGATGCGTTGAGCCGGTGGTCGAGGTCGGCCGCACGGTGGGGGAGACCGAGGAACTCGGTCAGCGCACGAAGGTGGTCGTCGTCGAAGAGCGTTTCGTAGAAGTCGTAGTGGACCTTGTCAGTGCCGAAGGTGTCGTCCAGCCGCCGCACCGTGTGCTCATAGCGGGTGCGCAGCTCGAACGGATCCTGGGCGAAGCGTTGCTCGACCAACACGTGCTCGGGCTGATGGTGCTGCAGTGGGCGTCGCTGCTTCTGCATCCTGACGTGGGACCAGATGCGTTCCACGGGGTCGCGCATCAGGAAGACGCTGACGGCGCGTACACCGCGGGCCTCGAACCCCTCGAGGATCTCGCTCAGCCGTTCGGACGACAACATGGCGTAGTTGGGAGTGATGTCCATCGTCAAGCGGATGTCACGCGGAGCCAGCAGGCTGGTGAAGTAGTCGTAGTAGAAGTCCGGTTCGGCGATCATGGCCAGTCGGTGCAGGTCGTTGCCGGACGCGGCCAGCCGGCCCGCGGCGACGGCGTCGATCGCCGCCCGCGCCCGCTTGGCGATCCCCGTGAGCACCCAGGCGTGCTCCGGGAGGTCCATGCTGTCGAAGACGTGGTACTCCGTCCCCCACCCGGGCGCGCATTCCGGAGCCGCCGCAAGGTAGCCCTGCAGCCAGGTCGTGCCGCCCTTCTGGCACCCCGCGCCCAGGAGGAACGTCTTGCTCGTCACGTCGAGTGCCGGATGGCGATGGTCGCGCGGACCGCGGCGTCGTCGTAGGTCTCGTCGAGCCACGCGAACATCCCGCGCAGCACCTCGGGGTCGTCGACGTAGTCGTCGTAGTGCACGTGGTACGCCGCGTCGCCGAGCGTCTCTGCCAGCGCGAGCAGCCGGGACTCGATGCCGGCGAGCCGCTGGGCATGATCGCCCTCGGCCCACCAGCCGCTCTTCAGCACGTCCTCGTGCTTGCGGGTGTTGACCAGGAACTTCGCCTCGGGGAAGAGCTCACGCAGCCACGCGACGTACTCCTCGAGGTCCGGCTGGTTCCAGCGGATCTCCTTGAAGCCGGTGACCCGGGTTTCTTCCTGGGGCCGCAGCAGGGTGCTCAGCACCAGCTGCCGGCACTGGCGGATGGACTTCTCCAGCGGCACGTCGCCGATGCCGAAGAAGGGGTGCGTGCGCTGGCGCACCTTGGCCCGCGGCACCCGGTCCTTCTCGGTGGCGAGGGTCTGGTGGAACAGGAACAGGTGGTGCAGGGCGTCGCGGTTCTCGCCGCGGATCAGGTAGCCGGGGATCGAGTTCAGGATGCCGGTCAGCAATGTCGACCCGGAGCGGCCGTAGGTGACCACGAAGACGACGCCCAGGTCCTGGTGGCGCTCCTGGCGCGGCCGCGGGATCCGGAGTCGAGACACGGCCCGCAGTCTAGGGCGAACGAGTGGGCCGCTGAGCCGGGAGTGCTCTCGGCGGTAGGTTCTCGCTCATGCTGCTGATGGGGGTCGTCAACGTGACTCCTGACTCCTTCTCCGATGGTGGCCGCTACGCCGACAGCGAGGCCGCGATCGCCCACGGGCGACGACTGCGGGACGAGGGCGCGGACATCCTGGACATCGGTGGTGAGTCCACCCGTCCTGGTGCCACCCGGCCGCTGGTCTCCGAGGAGCTCGACCGGGTGGTGCCGGTGATCAGCGCCCTGGCCGCCGACGGCGCGACGGTGTCGGTGGACACGATGCGGGCCGAGGTCGCTGAGGCGGCCCTGCAGGCGGGCGCCACCATCGTCAACGACGTGTCAGGAGGCCTGGCCGACCCCGAGATCCTCGAGGTGGTCGCGGCCAGCGGGGCGACGTACGTCGCGATGCACTGGCGGGCCCACAGCGACCGGATGACCGACTTCGCGGTCTACGACGGCCCGGGCGGCGTGGTCGAGGCGGTCCGCGAGGAGCTGGCCGAACGGGTGACCGCGATCCGGGCGGCGGGCATCGCCGACGACCGGATCGTCCTGGACCCCGGCCTCGGGTTCGCCAAGCACGCCGAGCACAACTGGTCGCTCCTGCGGGGGCTCGACCGCATCGCTGACCTGGGGTTTCCGCTGTTGGTGGGGGCCAGTCGCAAGACCTTCCTCGGCCGGCTGCTGGCCGACCCCGACGGCACCCCCCGCCACGTGGACGAGCGCGAGGCGGGCAGCCTGGCGCTGACCCTGCTGCTGGCCCAGCGCGGGGTCTGGGGGGTCCGGGTGCACGACGTGCGGGCCAGCCGTGATGTGCTGCGGGTGCTGGACCGAGATGGGAGGTCCGCAGTGACGACGACGAGCACATCGACGAGCACATCGACGAGCTCAGCATCATCGGCATCGAGTGCTTCGCCCACCACGGCGTCTTCGACTTCGAGAAGCGCGACGGGCAGACCTTCGTGATCGATCTCTCGCTGGGAGTCGCGACCGGGGCCGCGGCAGCCTCGGATGACTTGCATGACACCGTGGACTACGGAAGTCTCGTCGGATCGGTGAAAGCCGCCGTGGAGAACGATCCGGTCGACCTGATCGAGACCCTGGCCCAGCGGATCGCGGATGTCTGCCTCTTGGACGGACGTGTTGAATGGGCGAGGGTCACCGTTCACAAACCGGATGCCCCGATCGAAGCGACGTTCACGGATGTCGCCCTGACTATTACTCGGAAGCGCGAGGGCCACGGTGACTGAGACCCCCAACCCCAACATCATCGACGCGGACACCCTGACCGGCGAGATGCGGCCGATCCGGCGGATGGTGGTGTCGTTGGGATCCAACCTCGGTGAGCGGATGGCGAGCCTGCAGGGCGCGGTCGACGCGCTGGCCGACACCCCCGAGGTGTGGATCACCGGCGTCTCCCCGGTCTACGAGACCGAGCCGATCGACTCGCCCGACGACTCCGGTGCCTACCTCAACGCGGTGATCCTCGCCGACACGACCCTCGCGGCCAACCGGCTGTTGGAGCGGGCGCTGGCCATCGAGGACGCCTTCGACCGCGAGCGCAGCGACGTCGTCAACGCACCGCGCACCCTCGACGTCGACCTGATCCTGGTGGGCGACCGGCGTAGCGACACCGAGTCGCTGCGCCTGCCGCACCCCAAGGCGCACCAGCGGGCCTTCGTGCTGAAGCCGTGGTACGACCTCGAGCCCGACGCCGTCTTCCCGGACCACGGCCCCATCGCCGACCTGCTGGCCGACATCGGCCTCGACGGCGTGAAGCCCCGAGAAGACCTGGCCCTCGAGATCGGGTGACCGAGCCCAGCGGGCCCGGCAACCAGGAGCCGTTCGGCTCGCTCCGGCCCACGCCACCGGTGGTCCTGGCCGGCTGGGCGGTGGTCGGCCTCGCCGGGGGCTGGCTGGTGCATCCGCTGGCCGAGCGCATCTCCGGCACGGCGCCGATCGTGTCCTGGCTGCAACCGCTGGCCCTGTTCCTCGTGGTCGCCATCCTGGGCGTGACCGCGCAGGCGACCTGGCGCACGGTGCAGGTACGCCGTGAGCGGCTGCTGCCGCACCAGGCCGTCAACCGGCTGGTGCTCGCCCGCGCCTGCGCGTTCGTGGGGGCCCTGGCCGCCGGGCGGCTACCTCGGCTACGCGCTGAGCTGGATCGGGGTCGACGCAGAGCTGGCCGACCAGCGGATGGTCAGGTCGCTGGTGGCTTCGGCCGGCAGCGCGCTGGTCGTGGTGACCGCGCTGCTGCTCGAGCGCGCCTGCCGGGTGCGCGACGACGACCCGCAGACCTGATCCCTGCCGGCTGGCTCCTGGGGCTGGTGGGTCGGATGGGTCGGTTGGGTCATGTGCGGCGTGGCGTGGGAGCGAGCCCTGCGCCGGGAACTAGCCTGCAGCCATGACTTCCCCGTCAGGTAGGCCCACGAGGCGTCGGCAGCGGTCCACCCGCGTGCTGGCCGCCTTCGTGTTGCTCGCCGTCGCCGGCGTACTGGTCGCCGGCGCAGTTGTCAGCGGATCGTGGCTCCTGCTCGCCACGGCCGCTGCTGCCAGCGTCGTTCTCGGAGCCGCCGCCACCCGGATCACCTACACCGAGCTCAGCGACACGCGCCGCGACGCCGCCCGCGACCGCGCCGAGCTGGCCCGCGACTACCGCGACCTCTCGGTCGTCCGCAGCGCGGAGCACCACCGCTTCGTGGCCGGCGTCGAGACCCAGATCAACGCCCAGCAGATCCGGATCACGAGGGTCGAGGGCGCTCTCGAAGCCGCGCGGGCCGAGGCCGGCGTCGCCCAGCGCAGGCTGGTCGAGGTCACCGCCCGCGCCGAGCGGGCCGAGACCCGCGGCACCGAGCTGGCCGCCCGACTCGAAGAGGCCGAGGCGGCCCGCACCGAGGCGGTCGTGCGGGTGATCGAGCTCGAGCACGAGGTCGACGTACTCACCGCTCAGTGGCAGACCCGCGAGGCCCAGCGCAAGCACGCCTGACGGAACCGGCACAATCGGGTCTCGTGATCCCCGACGAGTCCCGGTTCGAGTCCGACCCCGAGGAGCTCGTGGAGCTCCCGGCCGCGCTGCCGGACGGCTGGGAGGTCGGCACTCCGGACCCCTCCGACAGGTTCCAGGTCGCCCGGCTGACCATCCTGCTGCGCGAGCACGAGCGCGACGGTCGCGGCTGGGCCGGCTCCGGCGTCGACGACGTGCTGGTGGAGGTCTCCGAGCCGGGCCTGCGCACCCGCGAGAACGTCGTGGTCCGCGACCCGGACGGCGAGATCCAGGCGTGGGGCAGCGTCCACGACCGGGCCGGCGGCCGGATGCTCTTCGTGCACATCGTGGCCCGCGGCCTCCCCGAGCCGGTCGGCCGGGCGTGCTCCGACGTGCTGGTCGAGTGGGCGGTCGGCCAGGCCCGCGAGGTCGGGGCGGCGCGCGGGCTGACCTCGCAGCAGATCGACACCGGCGCGTTCGCCGACGACGAGCGGCAGCACCGATGGCTGGCCGCATCGGGCTTCGAGATGGTGCGCACCTGGTGGCAGATGAAGCGGCCGGTGACCCCCGACGAGGCCGGGCTGGTGCCGGACCCCGCCGAGTGGGACGGCCGCGACGTGACCTTCCGGCTGGTCCGCCGGGCCGGCGACGGCATGCCCGACGAGACCGACCTGCGCGAGCTGCACGAGGTGTTGGAAGGCTCGTTCGTCGACCACTTCAACCACTGGGAAGAGACCTTCGACGAGTTCCTGCACCGGCTGCGCGAGGACCCCGGCCACCGCTGGGACCACTGGTGGCTGGCCGAGCTGACCGACGGCCCCGAGCCGCAGCCCGTCGGTGCCCTGATCGGCACCGCCTCGGAGAGCGCAGGAGGCCCCGACGGCTCCTACGTCTCCTACATCGGCGTCCTCGAGGCCGCCCGTGGCCGCGGGGTGGCCAAGGGCCTGCTCCGCACGATCATCGCCGACGCGGCCGCCCGCGGCCGTGACCGCGTCACCCTCGAGGTCGACGCCGACTCACCCACCGGCGCCGCCGGCCTCTACACCGGCATGGGCTGGGAGACGGCGTACGTCACCCAGTCGTGGCATCGCGACGTGCCGATCGACTGATCGTTCATCCGGCGCGATCGCGCTGAATGGACCGGTTTCTGGTGGTGGAACCTGTCCATCGGCGCGATCGCGCCGAAATGGACGCTGCCCTAGTCGGCCAGCGAGGCCCGCAGCGCCTTGTGCACCCCATTCGGAGTGAGTACGCCGACGAACTCGGCGCCGCGCTTGACGCCGACCATCAGCTTGTCGTCGCGGAGCATCGCGGCCAGCGCCTCCTCGAGGGTGGAGTCGAGGTCGATGGCGGTGCCGAGCTCGCCGGCGGTGATGCCGTCGAGCGGCTCGAGGTGGTCGATGTCGATCGGGGTGACCGTCAGCCGGCGCAGGCCGCGGGTGGCGCCCACGAAGTCCTCGACGAACTCGTCGGCCGGATGGGCGAGCAGCTGGGCGGGGGTGCCGTACTGGGCCAGCCGCCCCCCGGCCGCGAAGACCGCCACGCGGTCGCCCAGTCCGGACCGCCTCGTCGATGTCGTGGGTGACCAGCACGACGGTCTTGCCGAGCTCGCGCTGCAGCCGCAGGAACTCGTCCTGCAGCCGCACCCGCACCACCGGGTCGACCGCACCGAACGGCTCGTCCATGAGCAGCACCGGCGGGTTGGCGGCCAGCGCGCGGGCCACCCCGACCCGCTGCCGCTGACCACCCGAGAGCTGGTGCGGGTAGCGGTCGCTGTACGTCGCCGGGTCGAGGCCGACCAGTGTCATCAGCTCCTCGGCGCGGGCCCGGGCGGTCGCCTTCGCCTCGCCGTAGAGCAGCGGCACGGTCATCACGTTGGTGATGATCTTCTGGTGCGGGAACAGCCCGATCTGCTGGATGACGTAGCCGATGCCGCGGCGCAGCTTCACCGGGTCGACGTTGGTGACGTCCTGGCCGTCGATCTCGATGCTTCCGCTGGTCGGCTCGATCAGCCGGTTGATCATCTTCAGCGTCGTCGACTTGCCGCAGCCGGACGGTCCGACCAGCACCACGAACTCGCCTCGACCCACGTCGAGGTCGAGCTCGCGGACGGCGACCGTGCCGTCGGCGTAGGTCTTGCCCACGCCGGTCAGCCGGATCATCGGGGAGTCAGTGCTCATGGCTGGGCTACTCGCCGATCAGATCAGTCCCTTGTCCTCCAAGAACGCCTTGGCGACGTCCTCCGGCTTCTGGCGCTCGAGGTCGACCTTGACGTTCATCTCGGCCAGGTCCTCGGTGGTCAGGGCCGCCGAGAGCTCGTTGAACAGGTCCTCGAGGTCGGGGTTGTCGGACAGGAAGTCGGAGTTGACCGCCGGGGTGAGGTTCTGCGCGGGCTGGATGCCCTTGTCGTCCTCGAGCAGCACCAGGCCGAGGTCCTCGAGGGTGCCGTCGGTGGTGCCGGTCTCGCCGAGGTCGACCTCGCCGTTGAGCACGGCGTCCTTGAGCTGCGAGCTCGCGAAGTCGAGCGGCACGATCTCGGTGATCTCGAGGCCGTAGACGCCGGTGAGGCCGCCCTCGCAATCGGCCCGGCCCTCGCAGTCCTCGGGTGCGCCGAGCTTGATCGGCTGCCCGAGCGCGGCCAGGTCGGAGAGCGTCTCGAGGTCGTTGGCCTCGGCGAACTCCGCGGTGACGATGAAGGCGTTCTGGTCGGTGGCCTCCGACGGCGGCAGGATCGAGATGCCCTCGGCCTCGGCGAGCGGCTCCAGTGCCGTCAGCGTCGCGTCGGGGTCGTTGCTCGACACCAGCGGAGCCTCGGGGCCGTTGGCCTCGGTGTTGAGGTAGTCGGTCAGGCCGGCCAGGTAGTCGGGAACGATGTCGACGTTGCCGTTGGCGAGCTCGGGCAGGTAGACGTCGCGGGTCGTGACCAGCTTGGTCTGCACGCTGTAGCCCTCGGCTTCGAGGAGCTGCGCGTAGATCGAGGTGAGCACCTGGCTCTCGGTGAAGTCCTGGCCGCCGACGACCGCCGAGCCCTTGTCGGCGTTGTCGTTGTCGCTGCCGCCGTCGTTGCCGCTGCCCTCGAGGTCGTCGCTGCCGCAGCCGGCAGCGAGCAGGAGCGTGGAGGCGACCGCAAGGGTGCCCAGGGTGCGAAGTAGCCGCATGGGAGGTACCACCTTCTGTGTCCCGCGAGCAGGAGGCTCGCGCGTGTCCGATGGGTACCTTCCGGCACCCGCTGCCAAACAGTAACGCGCACCGCCGACAACGTCTTCCCGGTAGACCGAGGGTCATCAGACGTTGAGGAGTAGATCCTTCTTCCGCGGCCGGCCGACCCGGCGCATCGGGTCCAGCGACCGGGTGGCCAGGACCGCCACCAGCTCGAGGAGCAGTGCGCCTACGGCGACCAGTACCGCGCCGGCCACCACCTCGGGCGTGCTCTGGTTGGCGAACCCGCGGGTGATGATCCGGCCCAGCCCCGGCCCGGCGACGAGGGCGGCGATCGTGGCGGTGGCCCACACCTGCACCAGCGCCAGGCGTACGCCGGTCATCACGACCGGCATGGCGAGCGGCAGCTCGACCGCGGTGAAGATCTTGCGATCGCTCATACCCATGCCCCGGGCGGCCTCGACGACGTCGCGGTCGACCTCGGTCATGCCGACGTACGCGTTGGTGATCAGGGGCGGCAGAGCGAACAGCACCAGGGCGATCAAGGTGGCGAGGCCGGCCCGGCCGTAGGGCCCGAGCTCGTCGGATCCGACCGGGCCCAGCGACAGCACCAGCAGCACCGCGAAGACCGGCACCGCCCGCCCGACGTTGGAGATGTTGACGGTCAGGAAGCCACCCCGACGCAGGTGGCCGAGCCAGAGCGCGATCGGCAGCCCCAGCGCCATCGCCACGACGAGAGCCGTGACGGTGAGGAGCAGCTGCTGCACCGCGAAGGCGCCGATGCCGGTCTCGCCCGACCAGTTCGAGCCATCGGTGAGGTAGTCGACGACGTCACTGAGCATGGCGGGTCCAGGGGGTCAGCAAGCGTTGTACGACGACCAGCACCAGGTCGAGCAGCACGGCGAGCGCCACGCACAGCAGGCTCGCGGCGAGGATCTGCGCCTTGAACTGGTTGCCGACCGCCCGCAGGAGCAGGTTGCCGAGCCCGCCGTAGGACACGATCGAGCCGATCGTGGTCAGTGCGACCGTCGACACCGTGGCGACCCGCAGGCCCGCCATCAGCACGGGCAGGGCCAAAGGCAGCTCCACGCGGACCAGCAGCCGGGTCGACCCGTAGCCGACTCCGACGGCGGACTCGCGCACCTCGTCGGGCACCGACCGGAGGCCGGCCAGCACGTTGCGCACCAGGATCGTGAGCGAGTAGAGCGCGAGACCGATCACCACCGTCGTGGCGGACAGCCCGGTGATCGGCAGGAGCAGCGAGAACAGCGCCAGCGACGGGATCGTGTAGATGATCGTGGTCGCGCCGACCACGACCGTCTCGAACCGGGCGCTGCGTCGCGCCAGGAGCGCCAGCGGCACGGCCACGGCGAGGCCCAGGAGCACGGACACCACGGTGATCCACAGGTGCTGCAGCGTGGCCTCGACCAGCTCCGGCCGGTAGTCCTGCCAGTACTGGCCGCACCACCAGCTGTTGTCGACGTAGCACTGGGCCACGCCGCTGTCGGCGGTACTGATCATGGGCTGATCACGGCGCTGACGCTACCCGGCTCAGAGCTCGTGCGGCCGAAGTGCGAGGGCAGCGGGGTCGACGCTCGCGCGGTTGATCACCGGCACGACCATGCTCCAGCTGCCGTCGTCACCGGCCACCTGGGGGAGCGGCTTGCCGTCGAGGCTGGCGAACCAGAGCATCACCGCCGCTGCGTCCATGCGGCGGTTCTGCTGGACCAGCCAGCCGGTCAGGCGGTGCACCGGTGGCAGCCCGCTGTGCGCCAGCGACCGCCCGGCCCACATGTCACCGATGCCGCGGTGCAGGGTGCGCCACCAGTCGTCGCTGCAGGCAGGGATGTGGACGAAGTAGCGGTGCAGGTCGCCCGCGAGCACCCGGTCGAGGAAGATCTCGCGCACCGCGGCGGCGTCGGGCGAGGCGTCGACGGCGGCGAGCGACATCCGCTTGGTCGCCCATCGGTCGCGCAGGTCGTCGATCGACGCCCGCTGCTGGGTGATCGACGAGCCGTCGTCGCGGATCCGCCAGTGGTAGACGTCATCGGACAGCACGTCGAAGCGGCCGCCGAGGTAGGCCCGCGTGGTGGTCGGCTGGTCCTCGTAGCGGGTGCCCTCTGGCCAGGACAGCCCGAGGCCGTCCCACCAGGAGCGGCGGTAGAGCTTGTTCCACGCGAAGACGTCGCCGAGGATCTCGGGGTGCTGGGCAGCCCGGGCCTTCGGCCACGGCGGGTTGTGCAGCCGCCGCATCCAGGGCGGCTCGATGAGCTCGTCGGCCTCGAGGCGCCGGATCGAGCCGGTGGCGAAGTCCGACCCGGTCTCGTTGAGCGACGCCACCATCACGGCGTACGCCGCCGCAGGGACGACGTCGTCGGAGTCGGCGAACGCGAGGAAGTCGCCGGTGGCGTGCCGGACTCCCTCGTTGCGGGCCGCGCCGAGGCCCTGGTTGCCCGTGTGCACGACCCGGATCCGGCGATCGCGGGCGGCGTAGGAGTCGGCCAGGGCGCCGGACCCGTCGGTGGAGCCGTCGTCGACGACCACGATCTCCAGGTCCGCGTGCTCGGAGGCCAGGATGCTGTCGAGACAGTCGGGGAGGTAGGCCTCGACGTTGTAGACGGGGACCACCACGCTGACCAGTGACCGCTTCGTCTCGGCGGCCCGTCGCCCGAACTTCATGCTCAGACCGTAGTGCCGGATAGCATCCCGAGCGTGACCGACCCTGCAGACATCGCGCCCGAGGACTACCCCCGCAAGGTGCTGTTCGTCGCCGGCGCCGGGCGGAGTGGCACCAGCACGATGGCCGGGCTGATGCAGATCCTGGGCCTGCACGTGCCACAGCCCGAGGTGGCCGCCGACGCGACCAACCCCAAGGGCTTCGGCGAGCCGCGCTGGGTCGTCGACCACCACGACCGGCTGCTCAAGGAGGCGGTGGTGCAGGTCAGCGACGCCCGCCCCGACGCGTGGTTCGAGACCGGCCGCATCGCCACCCGCGAGCCCGAGCGGATCAAGACGGCCGAGTGGCTGGAGGGTCACTTCTCCGAAGGCGCCGAGCTGGTCGTCAAGGACCCGCGGCTGAGCTGGTTCCTGTCCCTGTGGCGGGTCTCCGCGATCCGCGTCGGCGCGACGCCCGTCTTCGCCACCATGCTGCGCCCGCCGGCCGAGGTGGTCGGCAGCAAGCAGACCTACTACGCCAACAAGCTCGGCGCCGCCCACCTGACCGCGTCGTGGCTCAACATGCTGCTGCACACCGAGCGCGCCACCCGCGAGTCGGTGGCCGGCCCGGTATGGCAGTGGCCGCGCCTTCGTGCGCTACGGCGACCTGCTCGACGACTGGACCAAGGTCACCATGGCCGTCGGCGAGCAGCTCGGCCTCCAGCACGTGATGCACGCCAAGAGCGAGCAGATCCGCGACGGCCACCGCTTCGTCGACCCGTCGCTGCGCCGGATGGCCCAGAGCCTCGACGACCTCAACCTCCCGCCCCGCCTGCACGAGCTCACCGCCGCCACCTGGGACGAGCTCAACAAGCTCGCCGACCCCGGCGGTGACGCCCCCGAGGTGCACGCCGCGCTCGACCAGCTGCGCGAGGCGTACGTCGACCTCTACGCCGAGTCCGAGGCCATCTCGCGCTCATCGGTGGTCGCGGCCGAGCAGACGACCAAGCGCGCCCTCAAGGGTGGTCCGGGGAAGCCCGGCCCCGCGGAGGCACCGCGGGGCGCCGACAAGCTGCCGCACGGACTCCGCGCGATGGTGCCGCCCAAGGCCCGCCGCGCGCTGCGCAGGATGGCGGGCCGCGCGCGGTGACCGCCCACGCCGGCCCGACCGGCATCAGCAACCTCGAGGGCCACACCGACTACGACATCGTCTGGCCCTGGACCACGGGCAAGCTGCACCCCGGCACCACCGCGGTGCTGCGGGTGAAGGACGAGGCGCCGTCGCTGCCGTTCGTGCTGCCGCCACTACTGCGCGCCTGCGACAACGTGCTGCTCGTCGACAACGGCTCCACCGACGGCACCCCCGAGGTCGCTCGCGAGACCGCCGAGAAGCTGGGCCGTGCCGACAAGCTCACCATGGCGTCGTACCCCTTCTCGGTGGCGCGCGCCGGCGCCGAGCACCGTGCCGTGCACGAGCTGTCGGTGCACTCGCTGTCGTACTTCTACAACTGGTGCTTCGCCCAGGTCTCCACCCGCTACTCCTGGAAGTGGGACGGCGACATGGTGCTGACCACCGAGGGTGAGGTCTCCATCGCCGACCTGGGGTGGCAGGTGGGCGACGTGCAGTCGATCATCCGGGTGCCCCGTCACGGCCTCTACCTCGACGGCGACTCCCACGGCTACCTCGACCTGGGCCTGAAGAACGCCGAGGAGTGGGGCTTCCCGATCGGGCCCGACTTCGTCTACACCAAGGCGTTCGAGTGGGAGATCCGCACCACCCCGCCCAAGTGCCGCTCCATCGGGCTGCCGCACGGGCTGTGCGTGGAGCTGAAGTACCTCGACGGCGACGAGTTCGCCCACTGGACCGACCCGTCGTCGTTCGCGAAGTCCTGGCGCAACAAGCGCAAGCGGCGCGAGTGGGAGGTCTTCAACGCGCTCCAGGAGGGCACGGTGCTCCCCGGCGTACACGAGATCCACGCTCCTGCAGGCGTGCACATCGTCGACCACGTCACCCAGACCTGGCTCCCACGGGCCCCTCGGCCCCTCCAGGTGGGCTGAGTCACCGCGCTTCTCCGGTGGCCGTCCATTTGGCGCGATCGCGCTGTTTGGACAGGTTCTGTTGGGTCGAAGCTGTCCATCTGGCGCGATCGAGCCGTTTGGACGGTCAGGCGGCAGCGCCGGAGGCGTGTCGGGTGCGTCACTTCACATTCCGTTCCCAACGGGGAAGCGGCGGCCTACGCTTGCTGTTGACCTGATTGACAGGAAACGAGCACACGTCCGGTACCCACACCGACCCGCACTCGAAAGAAGCGGGTGGTCGGAGGGACTGGAACGAAAGGTTCGAGGAACATGACACAGCGTTTCAGCGTGGGCGTTGTCGGCGCGGGTCGCGTCGGCGCCGTACTGGCCGCCAAGCTCCGCACCGCTGGCCACGACATCGTGGCCGCCGCCGGTGAGTCCGATGCCTCTCGAGACCGCATCGAGGCACTGCTCCCCGGCGTCACCGTCGACAAGCCGAGTGCTGTGTCGCGCGCCAGCGACCTGCTCCTGCTGACCGTGCCCGACGACATGCTCGGCAACGTCGTCTCCGTGCTCGCCGCCAGCGGCGCGATCCGCGAGGGCCAGTACGTCGTGCACACCTCCGGCCGCCACGGCCTCGCCGTGCTGGCCCCGGCTGCCGCCGTGGGGGCGCGCGTGATCGCGCTGCACCCAGCAATGACCTTCACCGGCACCGCTGTCGACCTCGACCGGCTCAGCGGCTGTGTCTTCGGCCTGACTGCCGGCGACGCCGAGCGCGAGGTGGCCGAGGCGCTCGTCGCCGACCTGGGCGGTCGCGTGAGCTGGGTGCCCGAGGAGATGCGCACGCTCTACCACGCGGGTCTCGCCCACGGCGCCAACCACCTGGTCACCCTGGTGACCGAGGCGATGGAGCTGCTCAACGCGGCCGGCGTCGACGACTCGGCTGCCACCCTGCGTCCGCTGCTCACCGCCGCCCTCGACAACGCGCTCGAGCACGGCGACGCGGCCCTGACCGGCCCGATCGTCCGAGGCGACGTCAACACCGTCCGCGCCCACCTCGCCGAGATCGCGACCAACGCACCCGTCACCATGCCGTCGTACGTCGCCATGGCCCGGGCCACGCTCGGCCGCGCCGTGACCGACGGCCGGGTGCAGCCGCTGTGGGCGCTGAAGATCAACCAGGTGCTCGACGAGGCGCTGGCCGCCGCGACCCTGACCAACCCTGTGCGACCGGCGTACCAGCGAGACCTCTGATGGCCACGCCACTGCTCGCGCACACCCGCGCGGAGCTGTCCGACCTGCTCGCGACCCGCCGCGGCCAGGGTCAGCGGGTCGGCTTCGTGCCGACCATGGGTGCCCTCCACGAGGGGCACGCCGGGCTCATGCGCGTCGCGCGAGAGCACGTCGGCACCGGCCCGGTCGTGGTGTCGATCTTCGTCAACCCGCTCCAGTTCGGGGCCGGCGAGGACCTCGACCGCTACCCGCGCACGCTGGAGGCCGACCTCAAGATCTGCGAGCGCGAGGGCGTCGACATCGTCTTCGTGCCGAGCGTCGACGAGGTCTACCCGGGCGGGGTCTCGACAGGGTCGACCAGCGAGGCGGTCACCGTCGAGCCCGGGCCGCTCGCCGAGATCCTCGAGGGCCGGACCCGGCCCGGACACTTCCGCGGCGTGCTCACCGTGGTGGCGAAGCTGTTCGGCCTGGTCCGCCCCGACGTGGCCGTCTTCGGTCAGAAGGACTACCAGCAGCTCGCCCTGATCCGCCAGATGGTCACCGACCTCTGCATCGGCGTCGAGATCGTCGGCGCCGAGACCGAGCGCGACTCCGACGGGCTCGCGCTGTCGAGCCGCAACCGCTACCTCGACGAGGAACAGCGCGCCCAGGCGCTGACCCTGAGCCGCACGCTGCGGGCGGCCCAACGCGCGGCACGGCACGGCGTGGAGGCGGCGCTCGACGCGGCCCGGGCCGAGTTGCGCGCCTCGGTCGGTGTCGACCTCGACTACCTCGCGATCACCACCCCGGAGCTGGGCGACCTGCCCGACACCGTCCCGCCGGGCACCGAAGCCCGGATCCTGATCGCCGCTCGGGTGGGCACGACCCGCCTGATCGACAACCTGCCCATCACCATCGGAGGGACCAGCTGATGCTGCGCACCATGATGAAGAGCAAGATCCACCGGGCCACCGTGACCCAGGCGGACCTGCACTACGTCGGCTCGGTGACCGTCGACGAAGACCTCCTCGAGGCGGCCGACCTCCTGCCCGGCGAGCTCGTGCACATCGTCGACGTCACCAACGGCGCGCGGATCGAGACGTACACGATCGCCGGCGAGCGCGGCAGCGGCGTGATCGGCATCAACGGTGCCGCGGCCCGGCTGGTGCACCCCGGCGACATCGTGATCCTGATCGGCTACGGCCAGATGGAGACCGCCGAGGCCAAGGAGCTGAAGCCGCACGTGGTCTTCGTCGACGCCGACAACAAGATCCTCGCCACCGGCTTCGACCCGGCCGAGACGTTCGCGGGACCGGGACTCGTTCGCGGCGACCTGACGGCGCACTGACTCGTCTAGTCTGACCGGATGTACGACGCAGCGGCTCGCCGCGTCCCGGGGCGCCTGGCTGCGCCAGAGCCCGGGTGGAGCACTCGGGCCGACGTGGTCATCATCGGCTCCGGCATCGCCGGGCTGACCGCGGCGCTGCGGCTCAAGGACGCGGTCGACAAGATCCTGGTCGTCACCAAGGACGTGCTCTCCGCCGGCTCGACCCAGTGGGCCCAGGGCGGCATCGCGGCCGCGCTCGGACCCGGTGACACCCCCGAGCAGCACGAGACCGACACCCTGGTGGCGGGCGCCGGCGCTTGCGACCTCGACGCCGTACGCATCCTGGTCCACGAGGGTCCGGAGGCCGTTCGCGAGCTGATCGCGCTGGGCACGAACTTCGACCACGACGACGACGGGGTCATCTCCCTGACCCGCGAGGGCGGTCACCTGCGCGACCGCATCGCCCACGCGGGTGGCGATGCCACGGGCGCCGAGATCCAGCGTGCACTGATCGCGGCCGTGGCGGCCGCGCCGGAGATCGAGGTCATCCAGCACGCGCTGGCCGTCGACCTGCTGCTGGCCGACGACGGCGGCGTGGCCGGCGTGACCCTGCACGTGATGGGGGAGGGCCAGCGCGACGGGGTGGGCGCCGTGCACTGCCGGGCCGTGGTGCTCGCCGCCGGAGGGCTCGGCCAGGTGTTCTCGCAGACCACCAACCCGGCCGTCTCGACCGGCGACGGGATGGCGCTCGCGCTCCGCGCCGGCGCGACCCTGCGCGACCTCGAGTTCGTGCAGTTCCACCCCACCGTCATGTACCTCGGCGCCGACTCCCACGGCCAGCAGCCGCTGATCTCCGAGGCGGTGCGCGGCGAGGGTGCGTTCCTGGTCGACGCTCTGCCGGAGGAGGGGGGCAACCGGTTCATGCAGGGCGTCCACGAACTCGCCGACCTCGCCCCGCGCGACGTGGTCGCGAAGGCGATCATGCGCCGGATGATCGACACGGGCCGCCCCCACATGTGGCTGGACGCGCGGCACCTCGGCGCCGCGTTCTGGGAGAAGAGATTTCCGACGATCCTGGCCACCGCGCGCTCGCACGGCATCGACCCAGTGACCCAGCTGCTGCCGGTGGCGCCTGCCTGTCACTACGCCTCCGGCGGCGTGCGCACCGATCTCTACGGCCGGTCCGGCGTGCCCGGCCTCTACGCCACCGGCGAGGTCGCCTGCTCCGGGGTGCACGGCGCCAACCGCCTGGCCTCCAACTCCCTGCTCGAGGGCCTCGTCTTCTCCCGCCGGATCGCGGCGGTGCTGCCGGGTGAGCTGCGCGATTGGTCGGACCCGGTGGCCGACGGCCGCACGGAGGGGCTGGTGGCGGGGCAGATCCGCACCGAGCTCCAGGAGGTGATGACCTCGCGGTCCGGCGTGCTGCGTAGCGCCGAGGGGCTGGCGGAGGCGGCCGAGCTGCTCGACAAGCTGGGCTCGACGCAGGCCTCGGGCATCGACCTCGAGTCGTGGGAGACCACCAACCTGCTCACGATCAGCGGCGCCTTGACCGATGCCGCCGCCCTCCGTCAGGAGACCCGTGGCTCGCACTGGCGAGACGACTTCCCCGACCGCAACGACGCCGAGTTCGCCGGCCACTTCGACACGGTGATGTCCGACGGCGTCACCACCACCGTCTTCCGGCCCGCCCCCGCGACCGATGGAGCAACAGCGTGACCCCCTACGCCGCCCTGCCGAGTGACCTCATCGCCGAGCTGACCGACGCCGGCCTGGACCCTGCCGCGATCTACGAGGAGATCACCGAGGCTCTCGAAGAGGATCTGCCCGACGGCGCCCATGACGCCACGAGCGCCGCGACCATCCCGACCGATGCCTACGGGATTGCCGACTTCGGCGCGCGTGAGGCCGGTGTCGTGGCCGGCCTGGGCGTCGCGGCGATGGTCTTCCACTACGTCATGGGCGACGACGTCAAGGTCACCGACCGTCGCTCCGACGGGTCCCGGGTCGAGGCCGGCGACGCCGTGCTGCGGGTCGAGGGCCCCACCCGTGGGCTCCTCACCGCCGAGCGGACCGCGCTCAACTTCGCCTGCCACCTCTCCGGAGTCGCCACCGCCACGGCGGCCTGGGTCGACGCGCTCGACGGCACCAACGCGCGGGTGCTCGACACTCGCAAGACGCTGCCGGGGTTCCGTGCCCTCCAGAAGTACGCCGTCCGCTGCGGCGGTGGCGTCAACCACCGGTTCAGCCTGGCCGACCGGGCCCTGATCAAGGACAACCACGTGATCGCCGCCGGGGGCGTGCTGCCGGCCTACCAGGCGGTCGTGGCGGCGTACCCCGGGCTGGGGGTCGAGGTCGAGGTGACTGACCTGGACCAGTTGCGCGAGCTGCTCGAGGCCGGCTGCACCGAGATCCTGCTCGACAACATGTCCACCGAGACCATGGCCGAGGCCGTGCGCCTCAACGCCGGGCGGGCCACCCTCGAGGCCTCGGGCGGGTTGACCATCGAGCGCGCCCGGGAGGTCGGGGCGACCGGCGTCGACTTCATCTCGGTCGGCGCGCTCACCCACTCGGTCAAGGTCTTCGACATCGGCATGGACCTGCACCAGTGAGCCTCCTGGCGGCCGACATCGGCAACGCACACACCGTGCTCGGGTTGATCGCCGACGGCGAGGTCTCCGCGGACTGGCGGGTCGCGACCGACGAGCGGCGCACAGCCGACGAGTGGGCGGTGCTGATCCGCGGACTGCTGGGCGCCGAGCCGGACGCGATCGACGGCATCGCGGTCTGCGCCACGGTGCCGGCGGTGCTGCACGAATGGCGCGACATGCTCAACCGGCATTTCGCCGACGTGCCGCACGTGGTCGTCGAGCCGGGCGTGCGCACCGGCGTGCCGATATTGATGGATAATCCGCGTGAGGTCGGAAGCGACCGCATCATCAACGCGTTGGCCGCTGCGACTATCTATGGCGGGCCCGCGATCGTGGTCGATTTCGGTGGCACCGCGACGACGTTCGATGTCGTCAGCGAGCAGGGCCAGTACGTCGGGGGAGCCATTGCTCCCGGAATAGAGATATCGCTCGAAGCACTCGGGCGCCGCGGCGCTCAGCTGCGCAAGGTGGAGCTGATGCGGCCCAGGTCGGTGATCGCCAAGAACACCGTCGAGGCACTGCAGTCAGGGATGTTGTTCGGCGTCGCGAGCCAGGTCGAAGGGATCGTGGCCCGGATGACGGCTGAGCTGGGGGTTGCGTCCGGCGACATGCAGGTGATAGCCACGGGATATCTGGCGGGCCTGGTGTTGGACGAATGCAACTGCTTTACCGCGCATTCTCCGTGGTTGACCCTCAAGGGCCTGGAAATGGTCTTTGCCCGTAACTCCTAATCCCCGCTCCTCATTTCCTTTTTGTGGTCGTGGGTGGAATGATGCGTCGCGCTGTCCACCTATTCGATATCGAGGTATTCATCGTGGCTCAAAAGGTCAACATCATTCTTGTCGATGACATCGACGGAAGCGACGCGGTCGAGACCGTCAGTTTCGGACTCGACGGCACGACGTACGAGATCGACCTCAACAAGAAGAATGCCGCGGGTCTGCGCGACGCCCTGTCGGGCTACGTCGGCCACGCCCGCAAGGTAACCGGCTCCCGCGGCGGCCGCCGCTCATCCTCCTCGCGCACCAACATGGGCCCGACCGCCCGCGAGGTCCGCGACTGGGCGCGCTCCAACGGCCACTCCGTGCCCGACCGCGGCCGGATCCCCGCCGACATCCGCGAGGCGTTCGACAAGGCTCAGTGACGGAAGCGTCCGAGGCACGAGGACGGTTCCGACTCACTGAGGGTCGAGCAGGCCCCACGACCGAGGAACGAGGTCGTAGCGGGCGTGTCGAGACACACTGAAGCCGATATACCCAGGCTGGCCACATCGGTCGGGTTGACGACATAGCTTGCGTGGTCTCGACACGCTCATGCGGCCTCGCAAGCTCGGTCGCATCGCTTGCTCGACCTTCGCTCGCCGAACGCTTGTCCCTCGCGCTCGGCTGCTCGCTCGGTGTTCGCTAGGAGCGGACGGCCTTTGGGCTGCTCCGGGAACGCGTAGGCTGATGGAGGGGTTGAACCCCATGTGCCTCCCCGTCCGTACGGTGGGCGGGAGGACCCCGAAGCTTCAGGAGCGATGCGCATGTTCGAGCGGTTCACAGACCGAGCCCGACGAGTAGTCGTGCTGGCCCAAGAAGAGGCCCGCATGCTCTCCCACAACTACATCGGCACCGAGCACATCCTGCTCGGTCTCATCCACGAGGGCGAAGGCGTCGCCGCCAAGGCCCTCGAGAGCCTCGACATCTCCCTGGAGGCCGTGCGCGCCCAGGTCGAGGAGATCATCGGCCAGGGCCAGCAGGCGCCCAGCGGCCACATCCCCTTCACGCCCCGGGCGAAGAAGGTGCTCGAGCTGTCCCTGCGTGAGGCGCTGCAGCTCGGCCACTCCTACATCGGCACCGAGCACATCCTGCTCGGCCTGATCCGCGAGGGTGAGGGCGTCGCCGCCCAGGTGCTGCAGAAGCTCGGCGCCGACCTCAACCGGGTCCGCCAGCAGGTCATCCAGCTGCTCTCGGGCTTCCAGGGCAAGGAGTCGACCCAGGCTGCCGCGGCTCAGGGCCAGGGTGGGGACGCACCGTCGTCGTCGCTCGTGCTCGACCAGTTCGGCCGCAACCTGACCCAGGACGCCCGCGAGGGCAAGCTCGACCCCGTCATCGGGCGCGAGCAGGAGATCGAGCGGGTCATGCAGATCCTCTCGCGGCGGACGAAGAACAACCCCGTGCTGATCGGTGAGCCCGGCGTCGGCAAGACGACGATCGTCGAGGGCCTGGCCCAGGACATCGTCAAGGGCAACGTGCCCGAGACGCTCAAGGACAAGCAGATCTACACGCTCGACCTCGGCGCGCTCGTCGCCGGCTCGCGCTACCGCGGTGACTTCGAGGAGCGCCTGAAGAAGGTGCTCAAGGAGATCCGCACCCGCGGCGACATCGTGCTGTTCATCGACGAGATCCACACGCTCGTCGGTGCCGGCGCGGCCGAGGGCGCGATCGACGCCGCCAGCATCCTCAAGCCGATGCTGGCCCGTGGCGAGCTGCAGACCATCGGCGCGACCACCCTCGACGAGTACCGCAAGTACCTCGAGAAGGACGCCGCTCTCGAGCGCCGCTTCCAGCCGATCCAGGTCGCCGAGCCGTCGATCGCCCACACGATCGAGATGCTCAAGGGACTGCGCGACCGCTACGAGGCGCACCACCGCGTGACCATCACCGACGAGGCGCTGGTCTCTGCCGCGACCCTGGCCGACCGCTACATCTCCGACCGGTTCCTCCCCGACAAGGCCATCGACCTGATCGACGAGGCCGGCTCGCGGCTGCGGATCCGCCGGATGACGGCGCCCGCCGACCTGCGCGAGTACGACGACAAGATCGGCGACGTGCGGGCCCGCAAGGAGGCCGCCATCGACGGTCAGGACTTCGAGGCCGCCGCTCGTCTGCGCGACGAGGAGAAGCAGCTCATCCTGAAGAAGTCCGAGCGCGAGAAGCAGTGGCGCGCGGGCGACATGGACGAGGTTGCCGAGGTCGACGAGGAGCTGATCGCCGAGGTGCTCGCCGTGGCGACCGGCATCCCGATCGTCAAGCTCTCCGAGGAGGAGTCGACCCGGCTGCTCAACATGGAGGACGAGCTGCACAAGCGGGTCATCGGCCAGGAGGAAGCCGTCAAGGCGATCTCGCGGGCGATCCGGCGTACTCGTGCCGGCATGAAGGACCCGAAGCGTCCCGGTGGCTCGTTCATCTTCGCCGGCCCGTCCGGTGTCGGTAAGACGTGGCTGTCCAAGACGCTCGCCGAGTTCCTGTTCGGCGACGAGGACGCGCTGATCCAGCTCGACATGAGCGAGTTCAGCGAGAAGCACACGGTCTCGCGGCTGTTCGGCTCGCCTCCGGGCTACGTCGGCTACGAAGAGGGCGGTCAGCTGACCGAGAAGGTGCGGCGCAAGCCGTTCTCGGTCGTGCTGTTCGACGAGGTCGAGAAGGCCCACCCCGACATCTTCAACAGCCTGCTGCAGATCCTGGAGGAAGGTCGACTGACCGACTCGCCAGGGTCGGGTCGTGGACTTCAAGAACACCGTGATCATCATGACCACGAACCTCGGCACCAAGGACATCTCGAAGAGCGTCAACCTCGGCTTCCAGCAGTCCGGCGACGAGGGTTCCTACGAGCGGATGAAGGGCAAGGTCAAGGACGAGCTCAAGCAGCACTTCCGGCCCGAGTTCCTCAACCGTGTCGACGAGATCATCGTCTTCCCGCCGCTGACCCGCGACCAGATCGTGCACATGGTCGACAACATGATCGCGGGCGTCGAGCTCCGGCTCAAGGACCGCGACATGTCCCTCGAGCTCACCCAGCCGGCCAAGAACCTGCTGGCCGAGCGGGGCTTCGACCCGGTGCTCGGTGCGCGTCCGCTGCGGCGCACGATCCAGCGCGAGATCGAGGACGTCCTCTCCGAGAAGATGCTCTTCGGCGAGGTCGGCCCCGGCCAGATCGTGCTGGTCGACGTCGAGGGCGAGGGTGCCGAGGCCAAGTTCACGTTCCAGGGCCAGAAGGTCGGCAAGATGCCCGACATGCCTCCGTTCGAGACCGCCGAGGTGGCGGCCTCCGACGCCGGTGGTGCGCTCGACCTCGACGAGCCCGAGGGCCCGCGCGACGTACCCAAGTCCGGCGGCAGTGAGTCCCCGGGCGAGGCCGGCGCCGCCGGCTAGCTCGACCCAGCTTCACCGCTGACCCGTCAGAAGATCTTCTGACGGGTCAGCGTCATTTCGGGGTACGTCGGCCCGTCGATAGGCTCCCGCTCATGTTGTTCACGGCGAGCACGGTGAAGGACTCGGCGGCCGGGTTGAAGACGTTCGTCGAGCGCAACCTGGCCAACGGCGTCGACCACATGTTCCTGTTCGTCGACGACGCGGCGCCGAAGATCACCGCCGAGCTGAACAAGCACCCGCACGTGACCGCCATCGCGACCGGGCGCGGACTGGTGGCACGGCAAGCGGCCGCGCCAGCTCAACGCCAGGCAGCGGATCAACGCCAACGTGGCCAAGGCAATGCTGGCGCCGTTCCCGTGGGCCGAGTGGCTGTTTCACATCGACGGTGACGAGTGCCTGCTGCTCGACCGCCAGGTGCTCAGCGACCTCCCGGCCGAGATCGGCAACGTGCGCGCGGCCCCGCTCGAGGCGGTCAGCCGCAAGGAGTGGCCGGGCGGGAAGGTCACCCACTTCAAGCGGATGCTCGAGCCGGAGGACCTGACCCTCCTGCAGGTGCTGGGACTGATCGACGAGCCGCTCAACGGCTACTACTTCCACGGTCACTGCGAGGGCAAGTCGGGGCTGCGGCCCCGGATGGACCGGTGGATCACGCTGCACGACGTACACGACGTGGCGCAGGAGCTGGTGCCGGCCACCGACGCCGGCAAGGGCGACTGGGTGCGCCTGCTCCACTACGAGTCGTGGTCGGGCGAGGAGTTCGTGCGCAAGTGGGCGAACATCCTCGACTCCGGCTCGAAGGTCAGCTTCCGCCCGGCGCGCGAGCCCACGGCGGTGGCGCTGCGGGCGCTGGTCGCCAGGGGGCTTCCCGAGAAGAAGCTGCGCGGCTACCTGATGCAGATCTTCGAGCGCACCACCGAGGACGACTTCGAGACCCTGCTCGACCTCGGCCTGCTCGAGCAGATCGACCCGCAGTCCGGCAAGCACAAGCCCGAGCGCCTCGGCGCCGAACGTGAGGCCCAGCTCGCCGGCCTGCTCGCCTCCATCGCCCCCGAGAACAAGTGGCCGTTCCACACCGGACGCACTGCGGCCAACCTGGCGGCCACCCTGGAGCGGGCCACCGGCCGGCTCGACGACTCCCTGGCAGCGATCGCCCGCGACGGCTGGAAGATCCCCGCCGAGGTGCTGGCTGCTGGTGACCCGTCAGAAGATCTTCTGACGGGTCAGCACACCGATCAGGCCGACGGCAGCGAGTAGGTCGCGGGGGCAGGCTCGCTGAGCAGGCCGTCGTCGATCAGGCTGGCGAGGCAGCGTTCGCGCTGGGTCGCGTCGGACCACGCCGCGTCCAGACGGCTGCGGTGCACCGGACCGTCGGCGTCGCGGACCGCGCCGAGCAGCCGGCCACGACACTGACGATCGGTGCCGGCCCAGGTCTGGGCGACCCGGGGCGGACCGTCGTACGCCGGGTGGCCGGCCAGCCGCCACGCGCACAGTGATGCCACCGGGCACCGCTCGCACTGAGGCCGGGCGGCCGTGCAGACCAGCGCGCCGAGCTCCATCACTGCAACCGCCCAGGTGGCCGCCGCTGCGTCGTCGTCGGGGAGCAGGTCCGCCGCCACCGCCCGCTCGGCCGCCGTGACCGATCGGGGCGGGAACTCGACGCCCGACACCGCTCGGCCGAGCACCCGGCGCACGTTGGTGTCGAGCACGACGTGGCGGCGCCCGAAGGCGAAGCTGGCGATGGCGGCCGCGGTGTAGTCGCCCACGCCGGGCAGCTCGATCAGGTCGGTGTACGCCGACGGCACCTCGCCGCTGTGACGCTCCACGATCGCCACGGCTGCCGCATGCAGCCGCAGAGCGCGTCGGGGGTAGCCCAGCCGCCCCCACATCCGAACGGCCTCACCGGTGGCCTCCGCGGCCAGGTCCGCGGGCCGCGGCCAGCGTTCCAGCCACGCTTCGTGCACCGGCAGCACGCGCGCCACCGGGGTCTGCTGGAGCATGAACTCGGAGACCATCACCGACCACGGCGAGGCCCCCGGGTCGCGCCACGGCAGCTCGCGGGCGTGGTCGGCGTACCACTCGACGACGCGGTCCTGGAGCTCCATGCCTCATTGTCTCTTGTGCCTGACCGGGTCTCGACACGCCGGTCGCGACCTCGCAAGCTCGGTCGCGCGGCTCGCTCGACCACCATCATCGGGTCCGCTGGCGCGTCCCCGTATGGCGTGGCACCGCCACCTGAGCAGGGCTGCGAACTAGCGTTCGCACCATGACGTCGATGACCCGGGGGCCGCTGCCGCCACGGGTGTACTGGCGGCGCCGCGCGTTGGTCATCTCGCTGGCGGTGGTGCTGGTGGTGGTCTTCGCCAACCTGCTGGGCGGCGGCAGCGACGGCTCGTCCGACGACGACGGCGTGGCCGAGCAGGCCGCTGGCTCGCCGTCGTCCACGCCCACCGACGACCCGACCCGGACGCAGGGCGGGAAGAAGAAGAACAAGCCGGCGCCGACGCCGACCGTCACGCCGATGCCGGAGCCGACCGGACCCTGCCTCGAGGACGACATCCTCGTGCAGCCCGTGGTCGACAAGGCGGTCGCTGGCTCCGAGGTGACGATCCGGCTGGAGCTGCGCACCCGGACCGCGGAGGCCTGCACGTGGCAGGTGTCCCCGAGCCACCTGACGCTGAAGGTGACCTCCGGCTCGGACGACATCTGGGCCAGCCAGGAGTGCCCGCGCGCGGTGCCCGAGCAGGACGTCGTGGTGCGCCAGGACTTCACCACCGAGGTCGGCATCGTCTGGGACGGCCGCCGATCCGACCCGGGTGCACCCGAATGAGGGGTTGGGCGCTGGCCGGCTACTACCACGTGGCGGTGGCTCCGCTCGGTGGTGAGCCGGCGGAGGTTCAGTTCCAGCTGACCAACCCGGTGCCGAAGGTGATCACCCAGAGCCCACGGCCGAACCAGAACCAGAACCAGAACCACGAACAAGAGCCCGGAGAACAACCCGGGCCGCGAGGACTAGAGCCGCTCAGACGTAGCGCTCCAGGATCGTGGACTCGGCCAGCCGGGTCAGGCCCTCGCGGACGCTGCGGGCGCGCAGCTCGCCGACCCCCTCGACGGCCTGCAGGTCTTCGACGCCTGCCGAGAGCAACTTCTGCATGGTGCCGAAGTGCTCCACCAGCCGGTCGACCACCGGCGCCGGGAGCCGCTGCACCTTGGCCAGCAGCCGGAAGCCGCGCGGGGTCACGGCGCCGTCGAGGTGGTCGTTGGTGCCGATGCCGAGGGCGCGGGCGGCTGCGGCCGGATCGACCAGCTCGGTGGCGGAGAGCGCCTCGAGTCGGGCGAGCAGCGCCTCGGGCGACTTGCCGCGGCGGCCGGTGGCGACGTAGTCGCGGATCACCAGCTCGCGCTCGCTGTCGACTCCGGTGATCAGCTCCTCGAGCTGCAGCGACAGCAGCCGGCCGTCGGTGCCGAGCTCGAGCACGTAGTCCTCGATCTCGCGCGCGATCCGGGTCACCATCTCCAGCCGCTGGGCCACCACGGCGACGTCGCGCACGGTGACCAGGTCCTCGATCTCGAGCGCGGACAGGGTGCTGGAGACCTCGTCGAGCCGCTGCTTGTAGCGCTCCAGGGTGGCCAGTGCCTGGTTGGCCCGCGACAGGATCTGGGCGGAGTCCTCGAGCACGTGGCGGGTGTCGCCGACGTAGGCAGCAATGATCTGCATCGACTGCGACACCGAGATCACCGGGAAGCCGGTCTGCTTGGCCACCCGCTCCGCGGTCCGGTGCCGGGTGCCGGTCTCCTCCGACGGGATGGTCTGGTCGGGCATCAGGTGCACGGCCGCGCGGCTGATCCGGGTGATGTCGCTGTCGACGATGATGCCGCCGTCCATCTTGGCCAGCTCGCGCAGGCCGGTGGCGGTGAACGGGACATCGAGGGTGAAGCCGCCGGACGCGATCGACTCCACGACCTTGTCGCTGCCGAGCACGATCAGGGCGCCGGTGCGGCCGCGGAGGATCCGTTCGAGGCCGTCGCGCAGGGCGGTGCCGGGGGCGATCGAGGCCAGGGTCTCGCGGAGACGCAGCGCCTCCTCTGAACGGTCGGGGCCCGGCACTGTTCTCCTCGGTTGTCGAGCGTTGTCGACACAGGGGTGGTGCGACATCGCGGCAGTCTAACGGTCGTCGACGACCTCGAGGGCATGCTTCGTCCGCTGGACGAGGTTGAGCAACCGAAGTGCGGACACCACGTCGGGTGCCTCGACCACGCGCATGCCGTCGATCTGGCGGTCCGATCGCTCCGAACGGACGCCCCGCTCGCCGGGTGGTGCGGGCACGATGGCCATCCGGAACCCGAGACGGGCCGCCTCCGCGATCCGCTGCGGCAGGTCGCGGACCCGGCGCAGCTCGCCGGCCAGCCCGATCTCGCCCATCGCCACCACGCCCTCGGGCAGCGGGCTGACGAAGGTGGCCGAGGCCAGCGCGATCGCCACCGGCAGGTCGGTCGCCGGGTCGGCGAGCTTGGCGCCACCGACGGTCGACGCGAACACGTCGTGACCGTGCAGGCGGATGCCGGCGTGCTGCTGCAGCACCGCGAGCACCATCGCGATCCGGGACGAGTCGAGCCCCGACGTCGTACGCCGCGGGCGCTCGAGCGGTGAGGGCGTGACCAGGGCCTGCACCTCGGCGAGCATCGGCCGGCGGCCCTCCATGGTGACCGCGACACAGGTGCCGGCGACCCGGCCGTGGTGGTTCTCGACGAACAGGCCGGTGGGGTCGGCGACCGCGGTGATGCCCTCGGTCGCGAGGTCGAAGCAGCCGACCTCGTCGACCGGGCCGAAGCGGTTCTTGATCGCGCGGACCATCCGGAACCGCGAGTTGCGGTCGCCCTCGAAGTGCAGCACCACGTCGACCAGGTGCTCGAGCACCCGCGGCCCGGCGATCGAGCCGTCCTTGGTGACGTGACCGACGAGCACGGTGGTGATGTTGCGGGTCTTGGCGACCCGGATCAGCGCCGCCGCGACCTCCTTGACCTGGGTGACCCCGCCCGGCACGCCGTCGATGCCCGAGGCGCCGATGGTCTGGATGGAGTCGACGACCAGCAGGGTGGGTCGCACCTCTTCGATGTGGGTGAGGATCGCGCCGAGGTCGGTCTCGGCAGCGAGGTAGAGCTCGTCGTGCACCCCGCCGGTGCGGTCGGCGCGCAGCCGCACCTGGCTGGCCGACTCCTCGCCGGTGACGTAGAGCGTGCGGTGGCTGCAGCCGGGCCGTCTGCGCGGCCACCTCGAGCAGGAGCGTGCTCTTGCCGACGCCGGGCTCGCCGGCGAGCAGGATCGCCGCGCCGGGCACGAGCCCGCCGCCCAGCACCCGGTCGAGCTCGGGCACCCCGCAGCTGCGCGACCGGGACTCCTCGACCGAGACCTGCCCGATCGGGACCGCGGGCGTGGTCACCGGACCGGCGGTCGCCCGAAGCGTCGGCGCGGAGAGCTCGGCCACCGACCCCCAGGCCTGGCACTCGCCGCAGCGACCGACCCACTTGCCGGTCTCCCAACCGCACTCGGAGCAGCGGTAGGCGGGGCGAGGCGGCTTGGAGGTCTTGGTCGACGCGGGCATGACCCGAGGCTAGGTGTCGCCACCGACGGTGCCCGCCCGCCACGGCGGAGGACCGTTATGCTTTCGATTGGATCGATCCAGACCCCGGTCGGGCCAGTCCGCTGCATCACGATCGGAGGAAGCCATGGGCAGGTTGGCAACGCCTGCGCCCACCCTCGCCGACGTTGCGGAACGCGCAGGGGTCTCCCGGCAGACCGTGTCCAACGCGGTCAACAACCCCGACCTCCTGCGCGCCGACACCCTCGCGCGCGTGCAGCAGGCGATCGACGATCTCGGCTACGTGCCCAACCGCGCCGCGCGCAACCTCCGCACCCGCGCCTCCCACCTGATCGGGCTGCGGATGAGCCCGGCCCAGGAGTTCACCGCGAACGCCGCGATGGACCGGTTCGTCCACTCTCTCGTCGAGACCTCGCGGGAGGCGGGCTACCACGTGCTGCTGTTCGCCGGCGACGCCCGCGACCCGCTGACCGGCTACGACGACCTCCTCCGCTCCACGGCCGTCGACGCCTTCGTGGTCACCGACACCTACCTCGGCAACCCGCAGGCGGCCTGGCTGCGGGAGCGAAGGGCGCCGTTCGTGGCGTTCGGACGCCCGTGGGACGACCCCGGCGCGACCCACCCCTGGGTCGACGTCGACGGCGCCGCCGGCACCGAGATCGCCACCAACCACCTGCTCGACAAGGGGCACCAGCGCGTGGCCTGGATCGGGTGGCGCAAGGACCAGTGGATCGGCGAGGACCGCCGAGCCGGCTGGAGCCGCGCCATGAAGGCCCGCGCGCTCTCCACGACCGGCATGGCCGCCCGGGTCGACGACACAGTGCACAGCGGGCGCGAGGCGAGCGCCTCGCTGCTCGACGAGGCACAGCCCTCGGCGTTCGTCTGTGCCTCCGACACCCTGGCCATGGGCGTGCTCCACACCCTGGCCGACCGCGGCCTGACCCCCGGCCACGACATCGCGGTGGTCGGCTTCGACGACTCGCAGGTCGCCCAGGTCGTGCAGCCGGGTATCACCTCGGTGCGTCAACCGCTCGAGGAAGCGGCGGTGGAGATCGTCAAGGCGCTCGAAGGCCTCCTGGCCACCCCCGCCTCCGTCGGCCCCGGCGTGATGCTCACGCCGAGGCTCGCCGTACGCGCGACCAGCTGACTCGCTTCCAGCGGAAAACCGGGTGACTCGGGTCGCCGGTCGTGCCAACCTCGAGGTCCGACTACCGAGGAGAAACCCATGCGCGCTGCTACCACGCCCCGGACCCCCATCCGACTCGCCGTGGAGCAGCCCCTTGACCTCACTACTCCTTGCACCGCTCAACCTCGGGATCGTCGCGCACGTTGACGCCGGCAAGACCAGCCTGACCGAACGCCTGCTGTACGAGGCCGGCGTCATCGACGCGCCCGGCAGCGTCGACGCCGGCACCACCCGCACCGACTCGCTCGACCTCGAGCGCCGGCGCGGCATCACCATCCGCGCCGCCGTGACGTCGTTCGCGCTCGACGAGGTCGCGGTCAACCTCGTGGACACCCCCGGCCACCCCGACTTCATCGCCGAGGTCGAGCGCTCCCTGGGTGTGCTCGACGCCGCCGTGCTCGTGCTGTCGTCGGTCGAGGGCGTCCAGCCGCAGACCGTGGTCATCTGGCGGGCGCTGCAGCGGATCGGCGTGCCGACGGTGCTGTTCGTCAACAAGGTCGACCGCGGTGGTGCCGACGTGGCTTCCGTCGTCGAGCAGATACGCCGTCGGCTGACTCCGCACGTCGTCGAGCTGACCCGCGTCACGGGCGAGGGCGGGCGCGAGGCGCGGCGTCGCCGGCGTACCGCTCACGGACGAGTCGGTCGTGGCCGGCGTGGCCGAGGTCGACGAGCGCGTGCTCGCCCGCTGGGCGGTGGGACAGTCGGCGTCGCGGGCCGAGATCGTGCGGGCGCTCCGTCACGGCGTACGCCGGGGAGTGCTCACGCCGGTGCTGGCCGGCTCGGCGATCACCGGAGCCGGCACGCCTGAGCTCCGCCGCGTGCTCACCGAGATCCTGGCCCGACCCGCGCGCGTCGACGGCGCCCTGGCCGGCACGGTGTTCGCCGTCGACCGCGACGACCGCGGCCGCCGCGCGTGGATCCGGATGTGGTCCGGCGAGCTGCGCGTCCGTGACCAGGTCGAGCTCGGCGGCGAGCGGCAGCGGGTCACCGAGGTCGGGGTCAGCAGTCCCGGCGGGGTGGTCGTGGGCGCGGTCGCAACGTCCGGCCAGATCGCCGTGGTGCGCGGACCGGCCGCGCGGATCGGCGACACCCTCGGGAAGCCGCCGATCCGGCGTACTCATCACTTCCCGCCGGCCACCCTGCAGGCCCTCGTCGAGCCGGAGGATCCCCGTCAGCGCACCGCGCTCTTCGCCGGCCTCACCGAGCTCGCCGACGAGGACCCGCTCATCGGCCTGCGCCTCGACGAGGTGCACGGCGAGGCTGCGGTGCGGCTGCACGGGGAGGTGCAGAAGGAGGTGATCGCCGCGCTGCTCGAGGAGCGCTACGGCGTCCGCAGCCGCTTCCTCGAGACCTCTGTCGTCTGCATCGAGCGGGTGGTCGGCACCGGAGCCGCGGTCGATCGGATCAAGGTCGGCGACAACCCCTACCTGGCCACGATCGGACTGCGGGTCGACGCGGCACCGGTCGGTCACGGCATCGAGTTCTCGCCCGGCATCGAGCGCGGCAACCTGCCGCCGGCGTTCATCGCCGCGACCGAGGAGGGAGTCCGGTCCGCGCTCGGCCAAGGCCTCAGCGGCTGGGCGGTCACCGACTGCGTGGTGACCATGACGGAGTCCGGCTACTGGCCGCGGCAGAGCAAGCCGCACCAGAAGTTCGACAAGTCGATCTCCAGCGTCGGCGCCGACTTCCGGCATCTGGCCCCGGTGGTCCTGATGGCCGCACTGGCCGCGGCCGGCACCCGCGTGTGCCAGCCGATCGACCGGTTCGAGCTGGAGGTGCCCGACGAGCTGTTCGGCCCGGTCGTGTCCCTGCTGGGTCGGCTGGGCGCGGCGACGCTCGAGACCTCCGCCGCCGGCGGCTACACCCGTCTGGTCGGCCACCTGCCCGCCACAGGAGGTGCCGAACCTCGCCGCCCGGCTGCCCGACCTCACCAGCGGGGAGGGCGTGCTCGTCACCCGGCTCGACCACCACGCGCCCGTCACCACCCGGCCGCCACGCCGTCGGCGGCACGGCTACGACCCCCTCGACCGGACCAGCTGGTTCCGGCACGTGCTGCGGTGAGACTCAGAAGACCTTCGACCAGAGGTGCACGGCGTAGTCGACCTCGAGGCCCTCGTGGTGGCGCAGGATCTGCTCGGCCACCTCCGGATTGAACTCGATCCGCACCACTGCCTCGAGGTCCGCGCGCGAGCCGAACCGCCAGCCCATGTCGACCGGGGTGCGGGTCCAGCCGCGCAGGGCCCAGAAGCGTTCGATCTCGGCGGGCGGGGGCAGGTGCGGGTAGCCGCGCCGGAACCACGCCCCGAACGTCGAGCGCGAGCCGTCGTTGTCGATCACGAGTGCGGTGCCGCCACGGCGTACGACGCGGTCGAGCTCGGCCAGGCCGGGCTCGCAGCCGGGGCCGAAGAAGTAGGCCCAGCGTGCGTGCACGACGTCGACCGAGTGATCGGGCAGCGGCACCGACTGGGCAGTGCCCGCGACGAGCGAGACGTTCTCCAGGTGTCGAGTACGCCGCCGCGGCCAGGGCGAGCAGGTCGGGATGCGGCTCGACGCCGATCACCGTCGATGCGGTCTCCGCGAAGCGCGGCAGGTGGAAGCCGGTGCCGCACCCGAGGTCCAGCACGGTCCGGCCTGACCACGAGGCCAGCGACTCCATCGCCGCCCACAGCCGGCCGTCGGGATCGGCGGCGCGGTTCTCGACCTCGTAGGTCTCCGGCGTCTTCCAGATGTTGGGGCTCGGGACCGCCCCACGCAGTGGCTTGCTCAGACGCGCACGAGGCCGTTGGGCGTCTGCACCTGCACGGCGATCACGCCGGGGGTGCCGTGGGGGGCGACCCACTCGACCTTGACGTCCTCGAGCGGTGCCTCGACGGTCTCGCCGAGCCACTCGCTGACGCGCTGCGGGTCGCCGGCGATCTCCAGCGAGGCGAGGGAGAACGAGCCGTCGGCGCCGGCGGACGGGTGCAGGTCGACCGGCACCTCCCACTGGATGAAGAACGGCAGCTGCGGGTCGGAGATCAGCCCGTTGATGCCGATCTGCTGCCAGCGCAGCTCGGTGCCGTCGGGGCGGTGCCGGCTGCCGACAGCCGCCTCGCGGCCGAGGCGCTGCTCGACGACGCTGATGTCGTCCACTGCGACGACCCAGCCCAGCCAACCGCCACCGGCCGCCGAGCGGGCGCGCACGGCCTGGCCGAACGGCGCCTTGTCGGAGGCGGGGTGGTCGAGCACCTCGACGATCTCGAGGTAGGTGTGGCCGGCCAGGGGCAGGATCATGTTGCGGGTGCCGAAGCGGGGGTGGACCCCGCCGTCGGTGAAGTCTCGGCCGAGCAGTCCCCCGATGCGCGAGGCGGTGCTGACGAGACCATCCGGTCCAGCTGCGAAAGAGAGATGGTCGAGGCGCATGTCAGACATTCTCTGCATTCCCGGCGAACCAAGTGACGGCGGGGTCACCTTCTCTTGACGTCGAGATGTTGAGCTGTCAGAAGCCGTCAGGCCCTCGGCGCTCCGCGCCCGAGTGCCTGACTTCCTCGCTGTTCGGCGACCGCGCTCGCGGGCTCGCTCAGCCGCCGGCTCCGGGATCTGCAGGGTGCAGCGCCAAGGCCGACCGCGACCGCACGTGAGCCTCGCAGTGACGCACGAGTTCGGCGTACGCCGCCTCGCCCATCAGCGCGGTCAGCTCGGCGGCCGAGGTGATGTAGACGGGCTCGACGGCCACGTGCGCCTCGGTGTTGCCGGTGCAGTACCAATCGAGGTCGTGACCGCCGGGGCCCCAGCCGCGCCGGTCGTACTCGCCGATCGAGATCTCGGTGTACTTCGTGCCGTCCTGCTGCTCGACGTCGCGGAAGGTACGCCGGATCGGGAGCTGCCAGCACACGTCCGGCTTCGTCTCGAGCGGGTTGCGTCCCTGCTCCAGAGCAAGCGCGTGGAGTGCGCAGCCGGCGCCCAGGTGGAAGTCCTCGCGGTTGTGGAACACGCAGGCCTGCTGGCCGTCGACCTCGATCGTGAGCGTCTTGCGCTCGCCCTCTTCGTCGGTCTCGATCCAGTCCTTCTTCTTCACCGGGCGGTCCTCCGGCTTGAACTGCCACAGCTTCTCGTCGAGCTGCTTGACGAAGCCGGCCACGCGCTTCTCGTCGGCCTTGCCGGCGAAGTGGGCGCCGAGGGTGCAGCAGCCGACGTCGGGCGAGGTGTCGTAGATGCCGGGGCAGCCCTGGCCGAAGATGCAGGTGTAGCTCGACGTCAGCCAGGTGAGGTCGCAGCGCAGCACCTCGCTGTCGTCCGCGGGGTTGACGAACTCCACGAACGCGCGCGGAAACACCAGGTCGACTTCGGGCATGTCGCCAGCCTACGGGCCGGTGGCCGTGGGGGCCCGGTAGGTTGGAGGCATGCGCCTCGGCGTCCTGGACATCGGCTCCAACACCGGCCATCTGCTGGTGGTGGATGCACACGACGGCGCCGCACCGCTGCCGGCGTTCTCGCACAAGCAGCCGCTCCGGCTGGCCGAGCACCTCGACAAGGACGGCGCGGTCACGCAGACCGGGCTCGACGCGCTGGTCGGCTTCGTGGCCGAGGCGCTCGTGGTCGCCGAGGACAAGGGCTGCGAGGAGATGCTGTCGTTCGCGACCTCCGCGGTGCGCGACGCCGGCAACTCCGAGCGCGTCCTCGACCTGGTGCGCGACCGCACCGGCGTCGACATCGAGGTGCTCTCCGGTGAGGACGAGGCGCGGCTGACCTTCCTCGCCGTACGCCGCTGGTTCGGGTGGTCCGCCGGTCGCCTGGCGGTCTTCGACATCGGTGGCGGCTCGCTGGAGATCGCCGGCGGCACCGACGAGCGGCCGGATACGGCGTGGTCACTCCCGCTGGGTGCGGCGAGGCTGGCCCGCAGCTTCTTCGAGGAGATGCCCGACGAGGCCGGACTGCGCAAGCTCCGCAAACGCATCCGCGCCGAGATCGCCCGCGATGCCGGCAACCTCCTGCGCGGCGGCGCCCCCGACCGGGCCGCCGCGACCTCCAAGACGTTCCGCTCGCTGGCGCGGGTCTGCGGTGCCGCCCCGTCGGGAGAGGGTGCGCTGGTGCCGCGCACGCTCGAGCTCAGCGACCTGCGCGAGTGGATCCCGAAGCTGGTGGCGATGGCGCCCGACGACCTCGCCGAGCTGCCCGGGGTGTCGCCGAGCCGCACCCACCAGATCGTGCCTGGCGCGCTGGTCGCCGAGGCCTGCATGGACATCTTCGATCTCGCCGAGCTCGAGATCTGCCCGTGGGCGCTGCGCGAGGGAGTGATCCTCGAGCGCATCGACAAGCTCAGCCTCCGCGACGAGACCTGATATGGCCACCCGCATCGGGCTATCGACGTCGTCGGTCTACCCCGAGTCGACCGCGCACGCCTTCACGTACGCCGCAAGCCTCGGCTACGACGCGGTCGAGGTCATGGTCGGCATCGACGCGCTGTCGCAGCAGACCAACGCCGTCAAGCAGCTCTCCGAGCACCACCAGATGCCGATCAGCGCCATCCACGCTCCTTGTCTGCTGTTCACGCAGCGCGTCTGGGGCACCGAGCCGTGGGGCAAGCTGGAGCGGTCGGCCGAGATGGCGACCGAGGTCGGCGCGGAGGTGGTCGTCGTACACCCGCCGTTCCGGTGGCAGCGCGACTACGCCCGCGACTTCGTCAACGGCATCGCCGCGCTCGAGAACTCCACCGGCATCATGTTCGCCGTCGAGAACATGTATCCCTGGCGGGCGTCCTCCCGGCGCGGCGCGAAGATGTACGCCCCCGGCCACGACCCTTCGGAAGAGCCCTACGCCAACACCACCATCGACCTGTCCCACGCCGCCATCGCCGCCGACGACCCGATCGCGATGGCCGAGCGACTCGGCGACCGCCTGCGGCACGTGCACCTGACCGACGGCAGCGGCTCGGCCAAGGACGAGCACCTGGTGCCGGGCCGCGGGGCGATGGGTGCCGACGCGTTCCTGCGCCACCTCGCGAAGGTCGGGTTCGCCGGCGAGATCGTGATCGAGATCAACACCCGGCGCTGCAGCACCAAGGAGGAGCGCGAGGCCGATCTCCGCGAGTCGGTCGAGTTCGCGCGCGAGCACTTCTTCGCGACCACGCCGTGAGCGGTCGCGCGATGTTACTGACCGTTGTCGCGTCTTCCTGACCGTTGTAACTGTCAGGTAGTGCGTCCGACCGTCAGTGACATGCTCAGCCGGCCAGGCTCACCACGCCCGTCTCGTAGGCGAGCACGACGAGCTGGGCCCGGTCACGGGCGCCGAGCTTGAGGAACAACCGCGACACGTGCGTCTTCGCCGTCAGCGGGGAGAGCACCAGGTGGGCGGCGATCTCGTGGTTGGACATCCCGCGGCCCACGAGGGCGAGGATCTCCAGCTCCCTGGGTGTGAGCCCGGCGAGCCGGTCGTCAGGCACAACAGGCTCGAGTACGCCGCCGCGGTGGTCAGGCGACGACGCGACGAACGCCTCGATCAGCGCGCGGGTCATCCGGGGCGCGATCAGGGCCTGTCCGGCGGACACCACCCTCACGGCGTCGATCAGGGCGACCGGCTCGAGGTCCTTGAGCAGGAAGCCCGAGGCTCCTGCCCGCAGTGCACCGAAGACGTACTCGTCGAGCTCGAACGTGGTCAGCACGATCACCTTGGTGTCGACGAGCCGCGGGTCTGCGGTGATCCGGGCGGTGGCCTCGAGCCCGTCGACGTTGGGCATCCGGATGTCCATCAGCACCACGTCGGGGCGGGTCGCGACGGCCAGCTCGGTCGCCTGGGCGCCGTCCATCGCCTCGCCGACCACCTCGATGTCGTCCTCCGAGTCCAGCAGCGCGCGGAACCCGGCCCGCACCAGCGTCTGGTCGTCGACGACCAGCACCCGGATCACGACGGCGGCCCGACCGGGAGCGATGCCGCCACCCGCCATCCGCCCTCGGGCCGCGGCCCGGCGTCGAGGGTGCCGCCGATGGCGAGCGCCCGCTCGCGCATGCCCCGCAGGCCGTTGCCGGTGCCCGGCGCGGTCCCGTTGACGGGGGTACGCCGCCCGGCGCCGTCGTCCTCGACCTCGATCACGACGCGGTCACCGTCGCACCGGACCCGGACCACGGCCTCGTCGGAGCGCGCGTGCCGCAGCACGTTGGTGAGGGCCTCGCGGACGATCCGATAGCTGGTCGCGTCCACGGACGCCGGCAGCCCGGCGGTGCTCGGCTCGAGCTCGAGTGCGAGCTTGAGGCCCGCCTGGTCGAGCGATGAACGCAGGCTGTCGAGCTCGCGCAGGCTCAGTGTCGGCGTCACCGGCACATCGTCCTCGTCCCCGTGGTTGCGCAGCACGCCGAGCGTCGAGCGGAGGTCGGCGAGGGCCTCGCCACTGGTCTGCTTGATGTCGAGGAGCGTGCGCCTGGCCTGGTCGGGGTCACGGTCGAGCAGGTGCGCTCCGACGCCGGCCTGCACATTGATGGCGACCATGGCGTGGGCCACGACGTCGTGCACGTCGCGCGCGATCCGGAGCCGCTCCTCCACGACGCGACCGTGCGTCTCCTCGTCGGTGACCCGACGCCGCTGGTGCTCGGCCACACCGAGCACCAGCGGGAGCGCGATCAGCCCGAGGTTCTTCGGCGTCTCCCAGTTGACCAGCCCGTGCGGGCTGGAGAACCCGATGATCCCCAGCACCACGGGCGCCGTGATGACAGCCACGACGGCGGCATGGCGGACGCCGCCGGCCACGGCCAGCGCGTACGCCGTCACCACGGACGGGTACGGGATCGTCAGGTAGATGTCGGAGACCGCGACCAGCGCGAGGAGACCGGCCATGCAGCCGGCGTAGGCCAGGCGTGGGTGGCGACGCCGCCACGCCACGGGAGCCGAGGCGGCCGTCACCGCGAGCAGCGAGAGCGGCGTGATGCCGGCGTCCGGCTTCTCGGAGACGCCGAGCTCGACGACCATCGCAGCCAGGCAGAGCAGGGCCAGGCCCAGGTCCACGAGGTGCTGCCGACGCCCGGTCACGCGCTCGACCCTAATCGCGCGCGGACCGGGCGTCGTCGTCCTCAGGGAGTATCTGCGTAGGCGAGCTCCCGCTCGGCAGCGGTGGGCTTCGCGGACTCACTCAGGCCGAACCGGTCGTGGAGGCGACGCAGCGGCATCGGCGCCCACCAGTTCCACTTGCCGAGCAGCCCCATCAGCGCGGGCACCAGGAGCGAGCGCACGACGAACGCGTCGACGAGCACCCCGAACGCCGTCGCCACACCGATCTGCTGGATGAACGAGATCGAGCTGGTGCTGAAGGCGCCGATCGCGACAGCGAGCAGGATCGCCGCAGCCGTGACCACACTCCCTGTCCGTTGCAGACCGACGGCCACGGACTCGCGCTCTCCTTCTCCGGAGTCGCGCGCTTCCTTGATCCGACCCAGCAGGAAGACGCCGTAGTCGGTCGAGAGAGCGAAGACCAGCGCCGAGGCCACCAGGAAGTCCGTGGGTTCGATGCCGCCGTTGGGGGTGTAGTTGAGCAGCCCCGCCAGCCGTCCGTCCTGATAGATGAACGCGAGCACCCCCAGCGACGCCCCCACGGTCAGTGCGTTCATGATCACGGCCTTGATGGGCAGCACGACGGACCCGGTCATCAGCCACAACACCAGCAGGGTCAGGCCGACCAGCAGCCCGACGGCGAGTGGAAGCCGTGAGCTGATTGCCTCCTGCTGGTCGATGAAGTCGGCGGCACCGCCGGCGACCTTGGCGTCCACGGGACTGTCGAGTCCGCGGATGTCCTCCACGAGCTGCCGTGCGGTCGCACCGTCCGGATCGCCATCGGCGTTCACGTCGAGCTGCCAGGTGTTCGCGTCCAGGTTGCGTGGTTCGCCCGGCGTGACCACCCCGTCGAGGGCGTTGACGTCGGCGGCGTACGCCGCAACGTCCGCGGCCTCGTTGGCGCTTGCCTTGATCGCGATCGTCACCGGTGTCTGGCCGGAGCCGGCGAAGTCGGCGGTCAAGGTGTCGGCCACGGTCCGGGCGCTCTTGTCGAGCGGGATCACCGAGCTGTCGACCGGTGTCCAGTTCGCACGCAGGGCGGGGGCGGCGAGCACGATCATCACCACGGCGGTGGCTGCGGCGATCGCGCCGGGTCGGCGCATGACCGCGTGGGAGAGGCGGTACCAGCGGCCTCGGTCCTCCGGCGCGCTGGCGCTGACGCGGGAGCGACGGGCGAGCTTGCTGCCCCAGAGGGCGAACAGTGCGGGGCTGATGACGAGCGACGCGGCGGCCGCGATCAAAGCCACGACGGCACCGGCGATGCCCATGGACTTCAGGAAGCCCAGTGGGAAGACGGTGAGCGTGATCAGGGCGACCGTGACCGTGAGGGCCGAGTAGACGACGGTGCGTCCCGCTGTCGCCATCGTGGTGGCGATGGCGCCCGGTGTCGGTCCTTGTCGAGTGAGCTCCTCGCGGTAGCGAGTCACCAGGAAGAGCGTGTAGTCGATCGCCAGGCCGAGCCCCAGGCCGATCACGAGGTTGAGGGCGAAGACGCTGAGCCCGTAGACCTGGTTGATCCCGGCGAGCGCCAGGAAGGTGCCGAGCACGGTGGTCGCCCCCACCACCAACGGCATCAGCGCGGCCCGCCCGCCGAAGAAGATCAGCGACAGGATGATCAGCAGAGGGAGTGCGAACGTCTCGGCGCGGCCGAGGTCCTCACCGACCGTGCTGCCGATCTGGAAGCCCGCGATCGTCTGCCCGCCGACCAAGACGTCGTCCGCCTCGTCGAACCGGTCCAGCACGCTCTCGGCCACCGCTTCTTCGTCTGCGTCGGCGGAGAGAGTGCCGAGCACCAGCGCGGACTCGCCGTCGACGGAGATCAGGCCGGGGCCGGCGCGTGACGGGTTGGGCGCCACCACGTCGACGACCCCCTTTTCGGCGGCGAGCTCTGCGGCGACCTCGTCGACGCGCTGGGCTGCTGCCTCGAGGCCGCCCGGGGTGGAGACGACGAGCACGATGCCTGCGGTGGGTGCGCGGCCGGTGGCGTCCTCGATCTCCTCGATGGCGACCGTCGAGTCGGCCTGCGCCGGCGCGAACCCGCCTGTCGACTCGAGGGCGCCCGCCACGGGGCCACCGAAAGCGCCGGCTATCAGGACGAAGAAGAAGACCGCGAGCAGGCTGCGGCGGGGACGTGAGCCGATCTTGTCGGCGAGCTTTGTGATCATGTGGCCGATCCTGGGGTCCGGCGCACCCTCGCCGCGTCGTGCCGGGGGATGCTTCGCGGGCGTCGCACGAGGCGGCGTACACCCCGAGGCGTACGCCGGGAGGAGTGGTCCCGAGACCGTAGATTGACCCCATGGCATCGACGGAACGGGTGACGCCGCGTCGTGGTCGGCGGCCCGGGTCGCCCGACACGCGGGCGGCCGTGCTGACCGTCGCGCGCGAACGCTTCGCCACCCAGGGCTACGCCGGCACGTCCGTGCGCGCGGTCGCCGCCGAGGCCGGGGTCGACCCGGCGCTGGTGCACCACTACTTCGGCACCAAGGACGACCTGTTCCTGGCCGCCCTTGAGGTGAAGGTCGACCCGCGAGTGGCGATGCTGCCGGTGATCGAGGGCGGCGTCGACGGGGCGGGGGAGCGGATCCTGCGGGTGTTCCTGTCGGTGTGGGACGACGAGGAGTCGCGCCTGCCGCTCATGGGCCTGATGCGCGGCATGGTCGCCCCCGAGGGGCAGCAGCTGGTGCGCGACGGCTTCCTGAAGATGGTGCTCGGCCCGGTGGGCACCGGCCTCGGGATCGACCACCCCGAGCGCCGGATGGTGCACGTCGCCTCACAACTCGTTGGCATCGTCGTGCTGCGCTACCTGCTGGCGGTCGAGCCGCTCGCGTCGATGTCGGCCGAGCGGCTCGTGGCGACGTACGCGCCGGTGCTCCAGGGTTACCTCTCCGAGCCGTTGCCGTAGGTCGACCCGCCTGGCATAATTCAGCACATGATGAATAACGCGATCGACGTGCAAGGGCTGACCGTGGTCCGCGGCGGCCGCACCGTGCTCGACGACTTTGATCTCCACGTGTCGGCCGGCGAGGTGACCGGCCTGCTCGGACCCTCGGGCTGCGGCAAGTCGACGCTGCTGCGCGCGCTGGTCGGCGTACAGAAGATCGCCGGAGGCACCGTGACCGTCCTGGGGGAGCCGGCCGGGAGCAAAGGGCTGCGCGACCGGATCGGCTACGTCACGCAGGCGCCCAGCGTGTACGACGACCTCAGCGTCACCGAGAACCTCCGCTTCTTCGCCCGCGTGCTCGACGCCGATGCCGGAGCAGTCGACCGCGCGATCGATGTGGTCGACCTCGGCAGCCACCGCGACGCCGTGGTGCGTGACCTGTCGGGTGGCCAGCGGTCGCGGGTGAGCCTCGCGGCCGCGCTGCTCAACACGCCCGACGTGTTGATCCTGGACGAGCCGACCGTGGGCCTCGACCCCGTGCTCCGCCGCGACCTGTGGGACCTCTTCCACCGGCTGGCGGCCGACGGCGCGGTCGTCATCGTGTCGAGCCACGTGATGGACGAGGCCGAGCGGTGCGACCGGCTGCTGCTGATGCGCGACGGGCGACTGGTCTTTCAGGAGAGCCCGCAGGCGCTCAAGGAACGCACCGGCATCGACGACGTCGAGGGCGCCTTCCTCGCGCTCGTGGAGGCCGCGGCATGAGGCCCCGGATCACCGTCGCCGTCGCCGCCAGGGTGCTCATCCAGATCCGCCGCGACCACCGCACGCTGGTCATGCTGCTGGTGCTGCCAGGCCTGCTGATCTCGCTGCTGTGGTGGATGCTCGAGGACTCCGGTCCGCAGTTCGACCGGCTCGGGCCGGCGCTGCTGGCGGTCTTCCCGTTCATCGTGATGTTCCTGGTGACCAGCGTGACCACGCTGCGCGAGCGCTCCAGCGGCACCCTCGAGCGGCTGCTCGCGATGCCCACCGGCAAGCTCGACTTCCTCCTCGGCTACGCGCTCGCCTTCGGGCTGATCGCAGCACTGCAGTCGGGCCTGGCTGTCGGCGTCTCGGTCGGTCTGCTCGACCTCGACCCGGCCGGCCCGGTCTGGTTGCTGACGGTCGTGGCTGTCGTCGACGCCGTGCTGGGCGCGACGCTCGGCCTGTTCGCATCGGCGTTCGCGCGCACGGAGTTCCAGGCGGTGCAGCTCCTGCCTGCGCTGGTGCTGCCCCAGTTCCTGCTCTGCGGCCTCCTGGTGCCGCGCGACGACCTGCCCGACGTGCTCGCGGCGGTCTCCGACGTGCTCCCGCTGTCGTACGCCGTCGAGGCCATGCAGCATCTCGCGCGGTCGACCAGCACGGCCGAGGTCTGGGGCGACGTCGGCATCGTCGCCGCCTTCGTGGTGGCCACGGTGGCGCTGGGTGCGGCGACCCTCCAGCGGCGTACGCCCTGATGCCCGGGCCGCCGGGGCGCGACGTAGCCTCTCTTCATGTCGTTGCTGCGCGAACCGCTCCTGCTCCTGGCCCGCAGCCGGACCATCAAGAAGCTGGTCACGACCATGCCCGTCTCGGCCGGGATCGTGCGGAGCTACGTGCCCGGCGAGACCACGGAGACCGCCGTGCTGGCGACCGCGGGGCTGGTCGACGACGGCCTGCGCACCACCCTCGACTTCCTCGGTGAGGACACCCTCGACCTCGAGCAGGCCGAGGCGACCGTCACGGCGTACACCGAGCTGCTGCGGGGCCTCGCGCTCAAGGGCCTGACCGGCCACGCCGAGGTCTCGGTGAAGCTCTCGGCGATCGGCCAGGCGCTCCCTGATGCTGTGACACCCGGGGGAGGCCACAAGGTCGCGCTCGAGAACGCCCGCACCATCTGCCGCGCGGCCCGCAACGCCGGCACCACGGTCACCATCGACATGGAGGACCACATCACCACCGACTCGACGCTGTCGATCCTGCGCGACCTGCGCAAGGACTTCCCCGAGACCGGCGCGGTGCTGCAGTCCTACCTCCACCGCACCGAGTCCGACTGCCGCGCGCTCGCCTACGAAGGGTCGCGGGTGCGGCTCTGCAAGGGTGCCTACAACGAGCCGGACGACGTGGCGTTCCAGGACCGGATCGAGGTCGACAAGTCCTACGTGCGCTGCCTCAAGGTGCTGCTGGCCGGCCAGGGCTACCCGATGATCGCCACCCACGACCCGCGGATGATCGAGATCGCCTCGTCGCTGGCCAGCCGCTACGGACGGCCGCAGGGGTCCTACGAGTTCCAGATGCTCTACGGCATCCGCCCCGAGGAGCAGAAGCGCCTGGCGAGCGCGGGGGAGACCGTGCGTGTCTACCTGCCGTACGGCACCGAGTGGTACGGCTACCTCATGCGTCGCCTCGCCGAGCGCCCCCAGAACCTGACGTTCTTCCTGAGGTCCTTGATCTCCAAGAAGTGATCAGGAGTTGGCGATCAGCCGCCACTCCTCGAGCTTCGCCGCGATCAGTCCGGCCCGGGCCACCTGGTCGCTCCCGTCCATCACCTGTACGTCGTCGGGCGCCGCGCGCAGGTAGACGCCGGACGTCCGCTCGTTGAGCGACGGGTCGGTGGGCGAGCGCGTGGTCCAGTAGCCGGCAGCCCGGTCGACCGACTCGAGCCGGATCTCCCCGGTGCCCTCGAACTGCGGCGCGCCGGGGTGCCGGGGCCGCTCCCCGTGGTGGAAGTAGAAGATGCCGGAAGGATCGTTCAGCTCGCGGGCTGCCTCGCTGGCGTAGCGCGCGGAGAGCGTGCCGTCCTCCTGCCAGGCCGCCCCGCTCACCTTCAGCCCACCCCGGCGGTCGCGCGAGATCCGCAGCAGGCTGATGGCTGAAGGCTCTGTCTCGCTGCGGGCGGTCAGCGAGTGCTGCCACCACAGCCCCTCGATCTGTGCCAGCCGGCCCTCGGCCTCGATCGCCGTGCGCAGCTTCTGGTTGATCTCGTCGACCTCGGCCGGCGTCGTCTCGGCGTACCGCACGCAGGTCAGGCCCAGCAGGTCGCTCGGCAGCTTGGCGCCGTTGGCGTGCAGGATGAAGGTGCGGCGCATGCCGAGCACTCCGCCGAACAGGCCGGCCTCGAACACCACGTTGTCGCGTGGCGACGCCTGGCCGGGCGCATCGCCGTGCGAGGTCCAGTCGTCGGCCGCGAAGATGAACGCCGCGAAGTCGACCTCGTGGGTGAGGTCGACGAGCCGCTGGAGCGTCGAGGTGCCGGGGTTGAACGTCGTCGTCCACGGTTCCACGTCGGCGATGTCCTCGAGCCCGCGGGTCAGCGCGTCGAGGAGCTCGGCCTGCTGTCCGGAGGACCCGAGGAAGATCCGAGGTTTCACGCAGGCATCCTAGGACGGGTCTCGCCCTGGAGCCGGACCTGTCATCCTTGGCAGGTGAACCAGACAGCCATCCTCGGCGCCGGAGTCATGGGGGAGACCCTGCTCTCCGGCCTCGTCCGCGCCGGCCGCCGCGTCGACCAGCTCCTGGTCGGCGAGAAGCGCCCCGAGCGCGCAGCCGAGCTGGAGGAGCGCTACGGCGTCGCTGTCGTCTCCAACGTCGAGGCCGCCACCAAGGCCGACACCCTGGCCCTGGTCGTGAAGCCGCAGGACATGGGCGACCTGCTCGACGAGATCGCGCCGGTCCTCCGCTCCGGGCAGCTCGTGGTCTCGCTGGCCGCCGGCATCACCACCGCCTTCATCGAGTCACGAGTGCCCGACGGCGTGGCCGTGGTGCGGGTGATGCCCAACACCCCGGCCCTGGTCGACGAGGGCATGGCGGCGATCTCGCCCGGCTCGCACTGCGACGAACACCACCTCGCCGAGGCCGAGGCGCTGATGGGCTCGGTGGGTCACGTCGTCCGCGTGCCCGAGCGCCAGCAGGACGCCGTCACCGCGATCTCCGGCTCCGGGCCGGCGTACATCTTCTTCGTCGTGGAGTCGATGATCGAGGCCGGCGTACATCTCGGCTTGCCGCGCACCACAGCGAGCGAGCTCGTGATCCAGACCTTGGTCGGCTCGGCGAAGATGCTGCGCGAGACCGGCACCCACCCGACGGTGCTGCGCGAGCAGGTCACCTCGCCGGGCGGCACCACCGCCTCCGCCCTGCGCGAGCTGGAGATACACAAGGTCCGCGCCGCGTTCCTGGCTGCCATGGAGGCGGCCCGCGACCGCTCCCGCGAGCTGGCCGAGGGTTCCTGAGCCTGGCCACACCCCGATAGTCCGCCACGTATGGCACCTCAAAGCGCCCCTCAGAGGTGCCATACGTAGCGGACTATCGGCCAGACTGCCCGGATGGAGACCTACCGCACGCCGGACGAACGCTTCGCCGGGCTGACCGGGTTCGACTGGGAGCCGGCGTACGCCGAGGTGCCGGACGGCGACGGCGGCTCGCTGCGGATGGCCTACGTCGACGCTCGCCCCCACGACTGGCCGAGCGACGGGCCGGTGGTGCTGCTCCTGCACGGCGAGCCGACCTGGGGCTACCTCTACCGCCACGTGATCGACGTGCTCGTGGCCGAGGGCATCCGCGCGGTGGTGCCGGACCTGGTCGGCTTCGGCAGGTCCGACAAGCCGCTGCAGACCGGCGACCACTCGTTCGCCCGTCACGTGGAGTGGGTGCGGGCGCTGGTGTTCGACCACCTCGACCTGACCGACGCGACCCTGGTCGGCCAGGACTGGGGCGGGCTGATCGGGCTGCGGCTGGTGGCCGAGCACCCGGACCGCTTCGCCCGCGTCGTCACCGCCAACACCGGCCTGCCCACCGGCGACCACGCGATGCCCGAGCTCTGGTGGATGTTCCGCAACGCCGTCGAGACGGCCGAGTCGCTCGACATCGGCCGCTTCGTCGAGGCGGGGTGCCAGCGCGGTCTGAGCGACACCGACCGGGCGGCGTACGACGCTCCCTTCCCGGACGAGTCCGCGAAGGCCGGGCCGCGGGTGATGCCGACCCTGGTGCCCACCCAGCCCGACGACCCGGCGTCGGCGGCCAACCGCGCCGCGTGGGACGTGCTCGGCCGCTGGGAGAAACCGTTCCTCACCGCCTTCAGCGACGGCGACCCGATCACGGGCGACATGGCCCCGATCCTGCGGGCGCTGGTGCCCGGCGCGGCCGGACTGGAGCACCCGGTGCTCGCCGGTGCCGGCCACTTCCTCCAGGAGGACTCCGGCGAGGAGCTCGGCCAGGTGGTCGCGGCCTTCGTCCGGGGTCAGCGACCGCCGGAGTAGGTTTGCCGGTCATGACCTGCAGCGGGGCGAGCACGGTGGTCTTCGACTCCCGGCTCACCGAGTACAACTTCGGGCCCCAGCATCCGATGTCGCCCATCCGGGTCGACCTCACCATGCGCCTGGCGGACGCCCTCGGGCTGGTCGGCGACGGCGCGAACCAGCTCCGCATGGTCGACGCCCCGATCGCCGACGACGAGCTGATCGCCACCATCCACGACGCCCGCCTGATCGAGGCGGTCAACCGGATGGGGCACCGGCCGGGGCCGGGCGAGGAGGCGCTCGGGCTCGGCACCGACGACAACCCCGTCTTCCTCGGCATGCACGAGGCGGCCGCCCACGTGGTCGGCGCCAGCTACGAGGCGTTCCGGCAGGTGTGGACCGGGGAGTCGCTCCACAGTGCCAACATCGTCGGCGGGCTGCACCACGCGATGCGCGGCGTCGCGAGCGGCTTCTGCATCTACAACGACATCGCGGTCGGCATCCAGTGGCTGCTCGACCAGGGCGCGAAGAAGGTGGCGTACGTCGATGTCGACGTCCACCACGGCGACGGCGTCGAGCGGATCTTCTATGACGACCCGCGGGTGCTCACGATCTCGCTGCACGAGTCCGGTCAGTTCCTGTTCCCGGGCACCGGTGCCGCCGAGGACGTCGGCGGGCCGGAGGCGCAGGGCACCGCGGTCAACGTGGCGCTCCCGCCCGGCACCGGTGACGCGGGCTGGCTGCGGGCGTTCCACGCCGTCGTACCCGACCTGGTGCGCGAGTTCGCACCCGACGTGCTGGTCACCCAGCACGGCTGCGACTCCCACGCCGACGACCCGCTCGCCCACCTGATGCTGTCGGTCGACGGCCAGCGCGCGGCGTACCTCGCGCTGCACGACCTGGCCCACGAGGTCGCCGACGGCAAGTGGGTGGCTACCGGCGGGGGCGGCTACGCGCTGGTGACCGTGGTGCCCCGGGCCTGGACCCACCTGCTGGCGGTCGTCGCGGGGAGCCCTCTCGACCCGGAGACGCAGATCCCGGGGGAGTGGCGCGAGCACGTCGAGTACACCCTCGGCAGGACGGCTCCCGACACGCTCACCGACGGCCGGCCGCCCTCCTGGCGGTCGTGGGCCGACGGCTACGACCCGGACACCTGGCTGGACCGCGCCGTGCACGCGACCCGGATGGCGACGTTCCCGCTGCACGGCCTCGACCCGCTGCCGTGATCGTCTTCTGAGCGCTGGCGGACTAGCCAGGTCAAGCCGACACGCCGCAGCCTCAGAAGTTTCCCTAGGCAACCTCTTCCCCACGAGTCACTCCAGGCCCTATTCTCACCACACGTGCTCGGGTGATCACCGGCGGGGCCGCTGCCGGTATGAGCGCAGAGAGAATGGTGCTCCACAATGACCCCCAACCAGCCGGGCGACCTCTCGGAGTCCAAGTTCCTCACCATCGCCGAGGTTGCCTCGATGATGCGTGTCTCGAAGATGACCGTCTACCGCCTCGTGCACGGTGGAGAGCTGCCGGCGCTGCGGGTCGGCCGCTCCTTCCGCGTCCTCGAGGAGGACGTGAACGAGTACCTCAGGAACAGCTTCTACAACGCGGGTTGAGTCCCGACGGTCAGCCTCTATGGCAGATTATGGCAGACCTCACCCCGCTTGATTCTCTGTCGCAGGTCCTCGGCCGTTAGGCTGGCCCGGTCCTCCGGGCTTCTCCGGAGCGACTCAGCGTGTTGGAGAGGTTTGGCGAGGTACCTGTGGGTTCTGTCATCAAGAAGCGGCGCAAGCGTATGGCCAAGAAGAAGCACCGCAAGCTTCTGAAGAAGACGCGCGTCCAGCGTCGCAAGCTCGGCAAGTAGCCCCTGCCGGGCCCAGGGCACGCCCATGAGCAGCGGTAGCACCGGAAAAGTCGTCCTCGTCACGGGCATCTCCCGTGACCTGGGGCGGCGCTTCGCGCGCTCCCTTGCTGCCGACCCCTCCGTACGCCGCGTGATCGGCGTCGACGTCGTCCCTCCTCGCGGTGACATCGGCGACGTCTCCTTCGTGCGCGCCGACATCCGCAATCCCGTGATCGCCAAGGTGATCGCGAAGGAGGACGTCGACACCGTCATCCACATGAGTGTGATTGCGACGCCGGGCACCGCCGGCGGGCGCAACACCATGAAAGAGCTCAACGTCATCGGGACGATGCAGCTGCTCGCCGCCTGCCAGAAGGCGCCGAGCGTGCAGCACCTGGTGGTCAAGTCGACCACCACCGTCTACGGCGCCTCCAGCCGCGACCCCGCGATGTTCACCGAGGACATGGAGCCGCGCCGGGCTCCGCGCTCCGGCTATGCCAAGGACGTCGCCGAGATCGAGGGCTACGTGCGCGGCTTCGCCCGCCGCCGCCCCGACTGCCGGGTCACGCTCCTGCGCTGCGCCAACGTGATCGGGTCCCACGTCACCAGCCCCCTCACGTCGTACTTCCGGCTGCCGGTGATCCCGATGGTGCTCGGGTTCGACGCGCGCATGCAGTTCCTGCACGAGAACGATCTCTTCCGAGTGCTCAACCACGCGGTGTGCACCGAGACACCCGGCACGTTCAACGTCGCCGGCGACGGCATGCTGATGCTCTCCCAGGCCATCCGCCGACTCCAGCGGCCGATCCTGCCGCTGCCGGCCTTCGCCGTCGGTAACGTCGGCTCGATCCTGCGCTCCGCCAGGATCGCCGACTTCTCGCCCGAACAGCTCGCCTTCCTGACCTACGGCCGAGGGGTCGACACGACCAGGATGCGCGCAGAGCTCGGGTTCGAGCCGGACTTCACGACCGAAGAGGCGTTCGCCGACTTCGGGTCGCACCTGATGCCGACCGGGGGCCGGGCCGAGAAGGTGCTGGCCGCGGTCGCCGACCGGTTGCCGAGCACCCACCATGAGGGCGCCGGCCTCGCCTCGGTGACGGGAGCCGACCATGGGTGACGCCGAGATCATCCCGATCGGCACCCGAGGCCGCCCCGGACGCGGCACCGGCAGCAAGCCGTCGTCGGCTGCCCGCAGCCTGGCCCCCAACAGAACTCCCAACAAGGCCCCCAACAAGGCCCCCAGCAAGGCCCCTGCGCGTCCCACGAAGCCGGCGAAGCCCGAGGCGACGGAGCCGGAGGCCATCGAGGAAGAGACGACCGTCGCGGCCGAAGCCCAACAGTCGCAGGCGGAGACGGCCGCAGGGACCCCGGAGCCGCGCGAGCCGCGGCCCCCCGTGACCAGCCGCGAGCGCCTGCCTCGTGGCGGCATCCCGAGCGGCGAGCTGCTCACGGCGTTCCAGCACGCCGCGGTGGAGGTCTTCGGCGACCAGTGGGAGCCCCAGCTCGCGGCGTTCCTGGCATTCCTCCGCCGCCGCTTGACCGGCGACTACCGCGTCGACGAGTACGGCTTCGACGAGGAGGTCACCCAGCGCTTCTTCATGGCAGCGCTCCGGCCGATCGCCGAGAAGTGGTTCCGGATCGACGTCCGCGGCATCGAGAACATCCCGACCGAGGGCGGCGCCCTGGTCGTCTCCAACCACTCCGGCACCATCCCGGTCGACGGGCTGATGACGATGGTGACGATCAACGACCACACCGGCCGCAACCTGCGACCGCTCGGTGCCGACCTGGTATTCAAGATGCCGATCGTCAGCACACTGGCGCGCAAGGGCGGCGCCACCCTGGCCTGCAACGAGGACGCCGAGCGGATGCTGCGCGGTGGCGAGCTGGTCGGCGTCTGGCCCGAAGGATTCAAGGGCATCGGCAAGCCGTACGCCGATCGCTACAAGCTGCAGCGCTTCGGCCGTGGCGGGTTCGTGGCGGCAGCCCTGCGCACCGGAGTGCCGATCGTGCCGCTCGCGGTGGTCGGTGCCGAGGAGATCTACCCCCTGGTCGGCAACATCCCGTCGCTGGCGCGACTGCTCGGGATCCCCTACATCCCGATCACGCCGTTCTTCCCGCTGCTCGGGCCGCTCGGGCTGGTGCCGCTGCCGTCGAAGTGGCTGCTGGAGTTCGGCGAGCCGATCCGCACCGACGACTACGACGAGGGCGCTGCCGACGACCCGATGCTGGTCTTCGACGTGACCGACCAGGTGCGCGAGACGATCCAGCAGACGCTCTACACGTCCCTGATGAAGCGGCAGTCCGTCTTCCGCTGACCGCAGTGGGGGCTACTAGTTGCCGAGCAACCCGCCGACGATGTTGTTGAGGGCCTCGTCGAGCACCTCGTCGAGGCTGTCCGAGCTGTCCTTCGGGCCTCCGCTGCCGCCGCCGGTGAGCGTGTCGGCCAGGTCCTCGATCACGTTGCTGTCGGCGCTGCCACCGGGCTCGCCTCCGACGTCGACTCCGCCATTGGTGATGACGTCGGGGGCATCAGAACCCTCGCCGGACCCATCGGCCTGGCCGCCGCGGTGCGGGCCCTTGGCCGTCTCGTCGGACTTCGGACCGGCGTCGCCCTTGGTGGGGGACTTGCCGTTCTGGGCACCGATGAAGGGCGCCTCGAGCGCCTTGCCGATGTTGTCGAGCAGGTCCTGCACCGAGGCAGCGGCCGCGAACTCCGGCACCTGAGCGGCGCCCTCGCCGCAGCTCGGGCAGAGCTGGAAGGCGGCGGTGTCGATCAGGTTGATCACCTGCGCCGCCTCGATCAGCGCCGCGCGGGCGGTGTCGGGCACCACGGTCTCGAGCTCGTTGAGAGCGGACATGCTCTGGGCGGTGAACACCCGGAGCTCTTCGATGTCGGCTTCCTGGCCGCTCTCGGCGTACGCAGAGAAGAGCAGGTCGGAGGCGGAGGAGGCTTGGTCTGCGAAAGCGCGCAGCGTGTCGGCCACGGCCTCGGCGTTGGGCTCGTCGGTCTGCCGGGTCAGCTCGTTGACCTCGTCGAGTCGGCCGGTCGCGTGGTCCAGCAGGCTCGAACCCTTGGCGTCCTCGTCGATCTGGATCGTGGTGCTGGCGTTTTCGAGGGCGCGTTTGAGGGGGTAGAGCGTGTCGCCGGGGAGAGCGGTCTGCGCGGCCATCGCCATCGACGTGGTTGCGCTGACCACCGCGAAGCCGCCGATCGCGACCGCGATCCGGCGCTCCCGCGGGCTACGCCGCGGGGTGACGGTCAGCCGGGCCGAGGTCGGGGTCAGCACGATCGCCGCCTCGGTCATCAGCTGGCCGCGGAGGTCGGCGACGAACTCGCGACGCGGCTCCACCTGCGGGGCCTCGCGGAGGTTCGTCACCAGCTCGAGGAACTCGGCGTAGCGCACGGTGCCCGGGTCGGGCACGGAGGTGCCCTCGACCAGGGAGTTGAACTCCTCGGCGCCTCGTCGCGCCGCGAATCCGGGTTTCATCGCTGCCGTCCTGCTGGGTGTACTTCTGATGACACCCGGACCAACGAACGGCAGGCCCGCCAAGTTACGCCGGCCATCAGTTGCGGATCCCTTCCGGCATCAGCTTGGCGAGGTTGCGCACCCCGCGCAGCTGGAGCTGCTTGACGGCGCCGTCGCTGCGTCCGAGCACCGACGCGGTCTCCGCGATGCTCATGCCCTGGAGGAAACGCATCACCAGGCAGTCCCGCTGCTCGTCGGGCAGCTCGGTGAGCGCCTGGAGCAGCATCTCGTTGGTGAGGCTGGCGAGCACCAGGGACTCGGGGCCCTCGGCGCGCTCGTCGTGCTGGCCCATGTCCTCGGTGGTCATCTCGAGGCGGGTGCGGCCGGCCTTGAAGTGGTCGGTGGCGAGGTTGCGGGCGATCGTCATCAGCCAGGCGCCGAAGTCCTTGCCCTGCCAGCGGAAGTTGGTCATGCTCCGCAGCGCGCGGAAGAACGTCTCCGAGGCGAGGTCCTCGGCCAGCGTCTGTGAGCGGGTCCGGTAGAAGAGGAAGCGGTAGACCGCGCCCTGGTAGTGGTCGTAGAGGAGACCGAACGCCTCCGAGTCGCCCTTGCGGGCCAGCTCGACCAGCGCGATCAGCCGGGTGCGCTCCTCTTCGGAGTCCTCCGAGGACGCGGCCAGCTCGGCGTCGCCGTAGCCGTCTGAGCCGGCGACGGGGCGTGCCGCCTGCGACGGCTTCCATGAACAGGTGGCCAGCACGGTCCGGCCCGGCCCGGTGAGGGCCGTCGGCGGCGGTCGCGAGCAGCGGCTTGCCGGCCATGGGAGGAGTCAGGAGAGTCGCCAGAGCGGCACGAAGGCTGTCGAGCCCTCGAGCGACTTCGTTGCGCTCCCAAGCCATGCTTGAAATCCCCTCCCCTGGGCCCCCGCATCGTAACTTGGGGAGCGTTCAGTGTCCCCCGGTTGCGAGCATTTGCAAATGCCCTCTCAGGACCGGCGTCCACGCAGCGCGATGCCCGCGGCAACCGTGCCGCTCGCGGCACCGGCGAGCGCCCCCACCACCAGCCCGATCCGGGCCGCCTTGCGGCCGGTGCGGTAGTCGCGGATCCGCCAACCCTCGGCGCGGGCGTGGGACCGCAGCTTGGCGTCGGGGTTGATCGCGCACGGGTCGCCGACCAGGGTCAGCATGGGCAGGTCGTTGATGGAGTCGGAGTACGCCGAGCAGGCGGCCAGGTCGAGCCCTTCCCGGGCGGCCAGTGCCTTGACCGCCTCGGCCTTGGCCGGGCCATGCAGCATGTCGCCGACCAGCTTGCCGGTGTAGACGCCGTCGATGTGCTCCGAGACCGTGCCCATGGCGCCGGTCAGGCCGAGCCGCCGAGCGATGATCTGCGCGATCTCGATCGGTGCCGCCGTCACCAGCCAGACCCGCTGGCCCTGGTCGAGGTGGAGCTGCGCCAGCGCCCGGGTGCCTGGCCAGATCCGGTGGGCCATCGCTTCGTCGAAGATCTCCTCGCCGAGCTCCTCGAGCTCGGCGACGGTGTGGCCGGCGATGAAGCTCAGCGCCGAGTTGCGGGTCTCGGCGATGTGGTCCGGGTCCTCGACGCCGACGACCCGGAAGTAGGCCTGCATCCAGACCGCACCCAGGATGTCGCGCGTCGTGAAGAACTTGCGGCGGTGGAGACCACGGGCCAGGTGGAAGATGCTCGCGCCCTGCATGACGGTGTTGTCCACGTCGAAGAACGCCGCCGTCGTCGGATCTGCCGGTGTGTCCAGCGCGGCCTCCACCTCGGTCGCCGCTGCCGCAGCCTCCCCGGCCAGCGTCGACCGCAGCCGCAGGTCCGGCGGCGTACGACGGTCGGGCGGCGGTGGCATGGGAGCCAGAGTAGTTGCGTCGCCCGGACGAACATCTGCAAGCCGCCCTTCCGGGCAACCAGCGCTGCGTAGGATCCCCCTCATGTCCGGGACCGCCGTGCACGACCTCACCGCGATGGTGTTCGAGGCCGCGGTGGAGAGTCCCGACAAGCTCGCGATGGTCGAGTCGGGCGGCCGCAGCCTGACCTGGGCGCAGCTCGACGACGAGGTCGGGCGTCTCGCCACCGGGCTCGGTGCGTCGGGCATCGTCGCCGGCTACCGGGTGCTGATCGCCACCGGCAACCGGCTGGAGTTCGTGACCACCTACCTCGGCACCCTCCGCGCGCAGGCCGTCGCGGTGCCGGTCAACCCGAAGTCGACACCCGGCGAGCTGGCCCGGATGATCGCCGACTCCGGTGCCCGGATGGTCGTCGCCGACAGCGAGACCGTGACCAGCGTGCGGGAGGCTGTCTCGATCCTGGAGCGCGCCCTCGACGGTGAGTACGGCGAGATCGACGCCGACCTGCTCGAGCGCGCGACCCAGGTCCGGGTGGTCGCGATCGGCACCACGCTGCTGCCGGGTGAGCGCTCCTACGACCAGCTGCGCGCCGACACCGCCCGGTCCGCCCCGCCGTTGCAGGACGCCGAGAAGCTCGCCGTGCTGCTCTACACCAGTGGCACCTCGGGCCGGCCGCGCGCCGCGATGCTGACCCACCGGGCCCTGCTCGCCAACATCGAGCAGGTCGCCGCCGTGGAGCCGCCGATGATGCACGGCGACGACGTCGTGCTCGGCGTGCTCCCGATGTTCCACGTCTACGGCCTCAACGCCGTGCTCGGCGGAGTGATCCGGCACCGTGCCAAGCTGGTGCTGGCCGAGCGGTTCGACCCGCAGGGCACCCTCGATCTGATCGAGGACGAGGCGTGCAGCGTGGTGCCCGTCGCGCCGCCGGTCTTCGGCTACTGGAGGTCGGTGGACCAGCTCGAGGAGCGCCTCGGCCCGGTGCGGCTGATTCTCTCCGGCTCGGCGCCGCTGGCGACCGAGGTGATCGAGGAGTTCAGCGCGCGCACCGGCATCGCCATCCACCAGGGCTACGGCCTCACCGAGGCATCGCCGGTGGTGACCAGCACGCTGCGGTCGAAGGCCCTCCAGAACGGCTCGGTCGGCGCCTGCCTCGAAGGCATCGACATCCGGCTCGTCGACGCCACCGGTAGGACGTTCGAGGGAGACGACCCGGGCGAGATCCAGATCCGAGGCGCCAACCTCTTCAGCGGCTACTGGCCCGAGGGCGACGACGGCCCGGGCCACGAGGGCTGGTGGTCCACGGGCGACATCGGGTTCCTCGACGTCACCGGCGACCTGTTCCTGGTCGACCGGCTCAAGGAGCTGATCATCGTGTCGGGCTTCAACGTCTACCCGATCGAGGTCGAGGAGGCGATCCTCGAAGTCCCCGGGGTCACCGAGGCGGCCGTCATCGGCGCCGACGATGAGGAGTCCGGCGAGGCGGTGGTGGCCTACGTCGTCGCTCCCGGCGCCGACCCCGCGACTGTCGAGGACGACGTACGCCGCCACGCGGAGCAGCGGCTGGCCCGCTTCAAGCAGCCCACCCGGATCGAGGTCGTCGCCGAGCTGCCCCTCACCGTCACCGGCAAGGTGCAGAAGGGCCGGCTCCGCGGCATCGAGCGCCGGCGCTCGCTCGGCATCCTGGAGTGAGCGCCCGGTGAGCGAGCCTCGGGTCACCCTCTACAGCCGGCCCGGCTGCCACCTCTGCGACGAAGCCCGCCTCGTCGTCGAGCGGGTCTGTGCTGAGCTGGGCGAGTCCTATTCCGAGGTCTCGATCGATGACGATCCCGACCTGCAGCAGCGCTTCACCGACGAGGTGCCGGTGACGTTCGTGGATGGTCGGCAGCATGACTTCTGGCGGGTCGACGAGGTGCGCCTCCGGGCTGCGCTGGCTCGCTGATGCTGTCATACCGTGATGAAGCAGCGGCGGCGGGACCCCTCCGCGCGTGTGACATCTCACATGTGCTAGTCCGCCAGCCGGACCGGCCCGTTCTCGTTTTGTTCTCGCGTTCACAAACTTCTACAGTTATCTAGCCGTTCGCCTCCGCCCGGCGTCCGGCTGGAAAGTAGAGCAGTGACCGCACGGAGTTCGAGCGAGAGTGCCCGGGACATTCCCGAGGCGACCGTCGCCCGCCTGCCCGTCTACCTGCGGGCCCTGACGACGCTGGGTGAAGCCGGCACGCGCACGTGTTCCAGCGAGGACCTCGCGGTCGCAGCAGGCGTCAACAGCGCGAAGCTCCGCAAGGACCTGTCCTACCTGGGCAGCTACGGCACCCGCGGGGTCGGCTACGACGTCGACTACCTGCGCTACCAGATCGCCCGCGAGATCGGCGTCACCCAGGACTGGCACGTGGTCATCGTCGGCATCGGCAACCTGGGGCACGCGCTCGCCAACTACAGCGGGTTCCGCAGCCGCGGGTTCCGCGTGGTCGCGCTGCTCGATGCCGACCCGAGCCGCACCGACGAGATCGTCGCGGGGGTCGCGGTGCGGCCGTTCGACGAGCTCGAGCAGATCGTCGCCGAGCAGGACGTCGCGATCGGCGTCATCGCCACGCCGGCGCTGGCCGCCCAGGACGTTGCGGACCGGATGGTCGCCTGCGGCATCACCAGCATCCTCAACTTCGCGCCGACCGTGATCAACGTCGCGGACGGCGTCGACGTACGCAAGGTGGACCTCTCCATCGAGCTCCAGATCCTGGCCTACCACGAGCAGCGCAAGGCCCAGGCGGACCTCAGGACGGGCACGGCATGAGCGTCCTCGTGGTGGGGATCTCCCACAACTCCGCGCCCGTCGCCCTGCTCGAGCAGGTGGCGCTCGACGACGACGGCGTGCAGAAGCTGATCGCCGACGCCGCCGGCTGCGAGCACGTGGTCGAGGCGACCGTGATCTCCACCTGCAACAGGGTCGAGATCTACACCGAGGTCGATCGCTTCCACGGCAGCGTCGAGGAGCTCTCGCGGCTGCTCGTCGACCAGGCCGGGCTGTCGACCGAGACGATGCTGCCGCACCTCTACGTGCACTACGACGACGGCGCGGTCTCCCACCTCTTCCAGGTGGCCGCCGGCCTCGACTCGATGGCGGTGGGCGAGGGGCAGATCCTCGGCCAGACCCGCGAGGCGCTGCGCCGCGGTCAGGAGCTCGGCACCGTCGGCCCCGCCCTCAACCTCCTCTTCCAGCAGGCGCTGCGCGTCGGCAAGCGATCGCGGGCCGAGACCGGCATCGACCAGGTCGCCCCGTCGCTGGTCAGCGCCGCACTCGAGCGCTCCGACGAGGCCATCGGCGAGGTGGCGGGCAAGCGCGTCGTCGTGGTCGGCGCCGGCGCGATGGCCAGCCTCGCGACCGCCACCGTCTCCCGGCTCGGCGCCGCCGAGGTGGTCGTCCTCAACCGCACCGCAGGCCGCGCAGACCGCCTGGCCGACGAGTACGCCGCCCGCTCGGCCACCATGGCCGACCTGCCGATCGAGCTGGCGAAGGCCGACGTGCTGATCACCTGCACCGGCGCGACCGGCGTGCTGATCTCCCGGGAGCTGCTCGCCGCCGCCCGGCCCGACGCCCGGCCCATGGCCGTCATCGATGTCGCCCTGCCTCACGACGTCGACCCCGAGGTGGCCACCCTTCCCGGAGTCACGCTGATCGGGCTGGCCCAGCTCGCCGACGCGCTGCACGACACCGCCGCCGGCCGCGAGGTCGTCGAGGTCCGGCGGATCGTGACCCAGGAGGTGACCGCGTTCCTCGCGGCTCGCCGCCAGGCCAGCGTCACCCCCACCGTGGTCGCGCTCCGCTCGATGGCCACCGCCGTGGTCGACGCCGAGATGGCGCGCCTCAACGGACGCCTGCCCGACCTCGACGAGAGCGCCCGTGCCGAGGTGCTGCACACCGTGCGCCGGGTCGCCGACAAGCTGCTCCACGAGCCCACGGTGCGCGTCAAGGAGCTCGCCAACGAGCAGGGCGCGGTCTCCTACGCCACCGCTCTGGCCGAGCTGTTCGCCCTCGACCCCGACGCCGTCGACGCCGTCACCCGTCCGGAGGGCCTGGCATGACGACTTCCCGAGACACACTCCGCATCGGCACTCGCGCCTCCCGGCTCGCGACCACGCAGGCCGAGCACGTGGCCACCCTGATCCGCGACCGGCTCGGCCGCGAGACCGAGCTGGTCGAGATCGCCACCGAGGGCGACCGCACCCAGGAGGCCGGCACCTCCCTCGAGCAGATCGGCGGCACCGGAGTCTTCGTCAGCGCGCTGCGCGAGGCGCTGCTCGACGGCCGGGTCGACCTGGCCGTCCACTCGCTCAAGGACCTGCCCACCGCCGCCGCCGTCGGCATCCACCTCGCCGCCGTGCCGCTCCGCGAGGACCCGCGCGACGTCGTCGTGGCCCGCGACGGCCTCACCCTCGGCGAGCTGCCGGTCGGCAGCAGGGTCGGCACGGGCTCCCCGCGACGCGTCTCCCAGCTGCACGCCCTCGGCCTCGGTTTGGACGTGGTGCCGGTTCGTGGCAACGTCGACACCAGGATCGACAAGGTCCGCAACGGCGACTACGACGCAGTCGTGCTGGCTCGGGCGGGTCTCGCTCGCCTGGGTCGGATCGAGGAGGCCACCGAGGTGCTCGACCCGCTGCAGATGCTCCCGGCTCCCGGGCAAGGGGCGCTGGCGGTGGAGTGCGCGGACGACGTACTGGCAAAGGAGCTGGCGGTGCTCGACGACCCGCGCACGCGGGCAGCGGTGGAGGCAGAACGAGCGGTGCTCGCCACGTTGGAGGGTGGCTGCTCGGCCCCGATCGGGGCACTGGCAGAAGTGGTCGAAGGTGATGACGGAGACGAGCTCTGGGTGCGAGCGGTGGCGCTCTCGCGCGACGGCCAGCTCTCGGTGCGGATGTCGATGTCGGGCGATCCGGACGATGCGACAGGACTAGGAAACCGACTGGCGAGCGACATGCTCGCCGACGGGGCAGGACGGCTCGAAGGAGCCGACACGGCAGCAGATCAAGCAAAGGTGCAGAACGCATGACGCGAGGCAAGACGACCACGACCACTGAGCGGGCCGCCGAGAAGGCCGCCCGCGCATGGGTCTCGTTCGTGGGCAGCGGCCCCGGTGACCCGGATCTGCTGACGGTCCGCGCCGTCGACCTGATCAAGCAGGCCGACGTCGTGGTGACCGAGTCCCCCGAGCACGGACCGCTCGTTCGCACGCTGCTCGGGCTCCCTACGCCCGAGCCGGTGGACGAGAGCGACGAGACCGACGCCACCGAGCGCGAGCCCGGCGAGGTCGCCGGTCCTGAGATCGTCGACGGCGGGTTCGGTGAGGACGGCCAGCCGCTGACCCACGCCGCCCGCACCAAGGTCGTGGTCCGGCAGGCCAAGCGCGGGCTGCGGGTGGTTCGGCTGATGGCCGGCGACCCGTTCCTCTACGCCTCCGGGCCGGAAGAGGCGCAGGCCGTGGCGAAGGCCGGCATCGGCTTCGAGATCGTGCCCGGCGTCTCGTCGGTCGGCGCGGTCCCGGCGTACGCCGGCATCCCGCTCACCACGAAGGACCACCGCGAGATCTCGGTCGTGACCTGCGGCGAGAAGGTCGACTGGAAGCAGTACGCCGGCGACCGCACCCTGGTGCTGCTCTCGGCCGTCGGCACGATCGGCGACGTCGCCAAGGGCCTGATCGCAGCCGGCCGCTCCCCGGAGACCCCGGTCGCGATGACCAGCGTCGGCACCACCACCGAGCAGGCCACCGTCGTCTCCACGCTCCAGCACATCGCCGCCGACGCCCGGGCCGCCCGCATCGCCCCGCCGGCCATCACGGTGGTCGGCAAGGTCGTCGACCTCCGCGAGACGCTGTCGTGGTTCGAGACCAAGCCGCTCTTCGGCTGGCGGGTCCTGGTGCCGCGCACCAAGGACCAGGCTCCCTCGCTGTCGGTCCGGCTGCGTGGCTTCGGCGCCGTGCCCGAGGAGGTGCCGACCATCTCGGTCGAGCCGCCCCGCAACCCGCTGCAGATGGACAAGGCCGTGCGCGGCCTGGTGGAGGGCCGCTACGAGTGGATCGCCTTCACCTCCGTCAACGCGGTCAAGGCAGTGCGCGAGAAGTTCGAGGAGTACGGTCTCGACGCCCGTGCGTTCTCCGGCCTGAAGATCGCTGCCGTCGGCGACAAGACCGCCGCCGCCATCGCCGCCTGGGGCCTGCGCGCCGACCTGATGCCTTCGGGTGAGCAGTCGGCTGCCGGACTGCTGGAGGACTGGCCCGAGTACGACGAGGTGCTGGACCCCATCAACCGGGTCTTCCTGCCCCGCGCCGACATCGCCACCGAGAACCTCGTGGCCGGCCTGATCGACCTCGGCTGGGAGTGCGACGACGTGACGGCGTACCGCACGGTGCGCGCGACGCCCCCGCCGGCGCCGACCCGCGACGCGATCAAGAGCGGCCGGTTCGACGCGGTGGTCTTCACCTCGTCCTCGACGGTCCGCAACCTGGTCGGCATCGCCGGCAAGCCGCACCCGTCCACGGTGATCGCCGTGATCGGCCCGGCGACCGCCAAGACGGCGGAGGAGCATGGCCTGCGGGTCGACGTGCTGGCCTCGAAGCCGGACGTCGACGAGCTGGTCAACGCCCTCGCCGACTTCGGCGGCACCCGCCGCCTGGCGATGCTCGAGGCCGGCGAGCCGGTCACCAAGCCCTCCGACCGCAAGCCGACGGGTCGTCGTCGCGCGAGCTCCTCGCAGTGATCGAGCGGCGTCGGGTCCGCGAAGCGGGGACGACGCCATAGCGAGAGATCGAGCACGCCTGTGAAGGGCGTGTCGAGATCAACGTGAGTTGCACGATACGAGACACACTTGTCGAGGGAGAGGAAGATCGACCTATGAGCGACTTCCACCTGCCGACCATCCGGCCGCGCCGGCTGCGGACCACGCCTGCGCTCCGGCGGATGGTCGCTGAGACCTCTCTCGAGGCGCGGCAGCTGGTGCTGCCGCTCTTCGTCCGCGAAGGTCTCGACGAGCCGCGCCCGATCGCCGCGATGCCGGGCGTCGTGCAACACAGCCGCGACACCCTGCGCAAGGCGGTCCGCGAAGCAGCGGAGCTCGGTCTGGGCGGCGTGATGCTCTTCGGCATCCCCGAGCACAAGGACGCCACCGGCTCGCAGGCGCTCGACCCCGCCGGCATCCTCAACGTCGCGATCGCTGACGCGGTCGCCGAGGTGGGCGACGCGCTGACGGTGATGAGCGACCTGTGCATCGACGAGTTCACCGATCACGGCCATTGCGGCGTGCTGGACGCGAAGGGTCGGGTCGACAACGACGCGACGCTCGCTGTGTACGCCGAGATGGCGCTGGCCCACGCCGCAGCCGGCGTCGACATGGTCGGGCCGAGCGGGATGATGGACGGCCAGGTCGCCGCGGTCCGGACCGCCCTCGACGGTGCCGGGCAGACCGACATCGCGATCCTGGCCTACTCCGTGAAGTACGCCTCCGCCTTCTTCGGGCCGTTCCGCGAGGCCGTCAACTCCTCGTTGCAGGGCGACCGGCGCACCTACCAGCAGGACCCGGCCAACGGCCGCGAAGCCGTGCGCGAGGTGCTGCTCGACATCGAGGAGGGCGCCGACATCGTGATGGTGAAGCCGGCCCTCGGCTACCTCGACGTGGTGCGTCGCGTGCGCGACGTCGTCGACGTGCCGGTGGCGGCGTACAACATCTCGGGGGAGTACTCCATGGTCGAGGCGGCCGCTGCCAACGGCTGGATCGACCGCGAGGCGGCGATCCTCGAGACGCTGACCTCGATCCGGCGCGCGGGTGCGGACATCGTCCTCACCTACTGGGCGGCGGAGGCCGCCCGGCTGATCCGCTAACGCTGCTACGGCTGCTCGGGCTCAGGAGCAGGGTTCATGTAGCCGCGGACGCACTCCTGGAAGCGCTGCGGCTGCAGCACGGCGCTGAGGCCCTCGAGGGCGCACTGCACGGTGGCCTGCGTGAGCGTCAGCAGGTCGTCGACCGGCGTGACCCCGGTGCTCGGCAGCGGCGGGATGTCAGGCACGAAGCTGGGCAGGCCGTCGTCCGGCTCCTCGGTCTCGCCGTCGCCCGGGGTCTCCGTCTCGCCGTCGTCCGGCTCGTCGGTCGGGCCGGCGTCGACGGGGTCGCCACCATCGGTGGCCTGAGGCGTGCCCTGCGGGTCCCGCCCGTTGTTGCTGTTGAGGTCGGGGGGTTCGGGCACCAGGAGGCCAGCCGCCGACGTGTTGTTGGGGATCGCAGTGAAGTCGCCGTCGAGGTAGGCCTCCATGATCGACAGCACCAGGTCGACGTAGGCCTGGGAGTGGTTGTAGCGGTAGACCGCGGCGCGCTGGCCGGCCGTGCCCGAGAGGTCGTCGTCGCCGGAGCAGAGGTAGACGGCCGTGGCGAGCGCGGCGTCGTCGATGTCCTGGGGGTCGCGCTGGCCGTCGCCGTCGGCGTCGACCCCGACCACGGACCAGGTGGAGGGGATGAACTGCATCGGGCCGACCGCGCGGTCGTAGATCGAGTCGTTGTCGAACTGCCCAGCGTCGGTGTCCCGGATGACGGAGGTGTTGTTGGAGCCGTCGAGCGCGATGCCGAAGATGCCGGGCTGTGCGACGCCGTCGTCGTCGAGCACGTTGCCGCCGAAGCGGCCGTGATCGGACTCCACCCGGCCGATGGCCGCGATCAGCTGCCAGGTCAGGTTGCAGCTCTCGTCAGCGGAGTTGATCACGCTCTCGGCCCGCTGGTATGCCGCGAGCGCGGCCGCCGGGATGCCGTTGGTCGAAGAGGTGGCGATGATCTGCTGGGTGTCACCGTCGACGCCGAGGCCGAGGCCGTCTCCGGACGACACGCTGGCGGGGGCCTCGATCGCCTCTTCGGGCACGGTGGTGCCCTCGGTCTGCGGGTCCTCCTGCGGAGCCTCGGCAGTGACCGATGCGGTCACCCCGGCCCCCGCGAGGTTGGCGGTCCAGGCCGCTGAAAGCAGGGCCAGCGGCACGATTGCCACTGCCCGCTGCCAACGACCGAACTGCTTGGCCGACATTGTCATCTCCCTATGAGCGCCGGCCCGGAATGGGCCGACCTGCTCGTGTCGCGATCGTGCCGCGAACGGTGTCCCTCCCGCGCGCCCTCATCCTCCACAACGAATACTGACACAGCGAAGTTACGTGCGTCACCGCTCTGTCACCTTTGACACAGGGTGCCAGGTGACCCTTCGGGCCTCTCGGGGACAATGAGCCAGTGATCCCCGTCCCGCCCGACCCGACAGCAGGCGACGTGCCCGCCTCGCGCGCGCTGTTCGACCGGGCCCTCGCCGTCACCCCCGGCGGGGTGAACTCCCCGGTGCGAGCGTTCGCCGCGGTCGGCGGCACCCCACGCTTCATCCGTTCCGCTCAGGGCGCGTGGCTGACCGACGTCGACGGCAACGAGTACGTCGACCTCGTGTGCTCCTGGGGACCGATGCTCCTCGGCCACGCCCACCCGCAGGTGCAGGCCGAGGTGCAGGCGGCGGTCGCGCGCGGCACGTCGTACGGCACTCCGACGGTGCCCGAGGTCGAGCTGGCCGAGGAGATCGTCGCGCGCACGCCCGTCGAGAAGGTGCGGCTCGTGTCGTCCGGCACCGAGGCGACCATGTCGGCCATCCGGCTGGCCCGTGGCTTCACCGGTCGTGACGTCATCGTGAAGTTCGCCGGCTGCTACCACGGCCACGTCGATGCGCTGCTGGCCTCGAGCGGCTCCGGGCTGCTCACCTTCGCCGTGCCCGGCACTCCCGGAGTGCCCGACTCGTCCACGCGGCTGACGCTGGTGCTGCCCTACAACGACCGGGGTGCGGTCGAGGCGGCGTTCGCCCAGCACGGCGACCGGATCGGCTGTCTGATCACCGAGGCCGCCCCCGGCAACATGGGCGTGGTGCCTCCCGAGCCGGGCTTCAACCAGTTCCTGGCCGAGACCTGCTCCCGCTTCGGCGCGCTGTTCATCTCCGACGAGGTGATGACCGGCTTCCGGGCGTCGGCTCAGGGGCAGTGGGGACTCGACGGAGCGCTGGAGGGCTGGACCCCCGACCTGATGACGTTCGGCAAGGTGATGGGCGGCGGCTTCCCGGCGGCGGCGTTCGGCGGCCGGGCTGACGTGATGTCGCAGCTCTCGCCCGAGGGCCCGGTCTACCAAGCCGGCACCCTGTCCGGCAATCCCGTCGCCACCACGGCCGGCCTGACCACACTCCGGCTGGCTACCGACGACGTCTACGCCCACATCAGCGCCGCCGCCGAGGTGATCAAGGCCGCCGCCGCTGAGGCGCTGACCGCCGCCGGCGTACCGCATGTGGTCTCGGCGTCCGGCACCATGTTCTCGGTCTTCTTCTGCGACCCCGCCGACGGGCCGGTCCGCGACTTCGAGTCCGCGACCCGCACCGACGTCACGGCGTACGCCGCCTTCTTCAACGCCCTGCTCGCGCTCGGCGTCTACCTCCCGCCCTCGGCCTACGAGGCGTGGTTCCTGTCGTCGGCCCACGACGACCGGGCGGTGCAGCGGGTACTGGACGCCCTGCCCGCCGGCGCCCGAGCCGCGGCCTCCGCCACCGACAACGCAGCGAGGAACCCATGAGCCAGACTCCCGACACCATCGTCCACCTGCTCCGGCACGGTGAGGTGCACAACCCCGAGGGGGTCCTCTACGGACGCCGCGACGGCTTCCACCTCTCCGAGCTCGGCAAGCAGATGGCCGAGCAGGTCGCCGAGGCGATCCAGGAGCGCGACATCACCCACGTGCGGTCCTCGCCGCTGGAGCGCGCTCAGGAGACTGCCGCTCCGCTGGCGCTGGCGCGGGGGATCGAGGTCACTCTCGACAAGCGCGTGATCGAGTCGGCCAACAAGTTCGAGGGCGCGCAGTTCGGTGCGGGCCGCAACGCGCTGAAGAACCCCGCGACCTGGCGGCACCTGTGGAACCCGTTCAAGCCGTCGTGGGGCGAGCCCTACAAGGAGATCGTGGGCCGGATGATGGCCGCCGTGCACGACGCCCGCGAGGCGGCCCAGGGCCATGAAGCGGTGATCGTCTCGCACCAGCTGCCGATCTGGACCACGCGCCTGCACGTCGAGGGCCGGTCGTTCCTGCACGACCCGCGCAAGCGGCAGTGCACGCTGTGCTCGCTGACGTCGTTCCACTTCGTGGGCGACCGGATCGCGCAGGTCTCCTACAGCGAGCCGGCGGGTGACCTGATCCCGAAGGGCGACAAGAAGGCGCCGTTCTCTGCCGGCGGCGCCCCCGAGGAGATGCGCCCCTGATGCTTCGTCGCCTGGTCTCGCTGGGGTTGCTGGTCGCCGCGCTGGTCACAGTGCTGGCCGGCTGCTCGGGCCTGCCCGACTCCGGCGACAAGGGCTACACCACCGAGAACGGCATCGTCCGGCAGCTCGCCGTCGACGACCGAAACTCGCCGATCGCGCTGCGGGCCGACGACCTCGACGGCAACGAGATCTCGCTCGCCGACTACCGCGGCAAACCGCTGGTGGTCGTGGTCTGGGGCGCGTGGTGCGTGGAGTGCCGAGCCGAGCAGTCCGAGGTCAACGGCGCGGTCGAGGACCTGGCTGGGACGGCCGAGTTCGTCGGTCTCGACGTGCGCGAGTCGTCGGTGGACAACGCCCGCGCCTACGTGCGCGAGAAGGACGTGTCGTACCCCTCGATCGACGGCAACGACGGCCAGGCGCTGAAGAACTTCACCGGGGCCCTCACGCCGTACACGGTGCCGGCGTTCGTGGTGCTGGACGCCGAGGGCCGGATCGCCGCGAGCATCATCGGCCAGCTCCCCTCCCGCCTCACGCTGGTGGAGATCGTGGAAGAGGTGGCGTCCGAGGCCACGGGCACGGCTATGGGTGAGGGCTGATGGGTGAGTGGTTCCAGGACCAGGCGCTCTCCGGTTCGATGCCCTTGGCGATCCCGGTCGCCATCGTGGCCGGGCTGGTCTCCTTCTTCTCCCCGTGCGTGATCCCGCTGCTGCCCGGCTATCTCTCGTACGCCACCGGGCTCTCCGGTGCCGACCTGGCGGGCGGTGAGGCCGACGTACGCCGGGGCCGGATGCTGCTCGGGTCGGTGCTCTTCGTGCTCGGCTTCGCCGTCGTGTTCGTGACCATCGGCGCCCTCTCCGGAGCCGTCGGCCAGTGGCTGGTCGACGAGCGGCGCACGATCACCGTGGTGCTCGGCTCCCTCACCATCGTGCTGGGCCTGGCGTTCGCCGGCCTCATCCCGTTCCTGCAGCGCGAGTGGCGGGTGCACGCCGTGCCGGCGGTTGGCCTGGGAGCGGCGCCGTTGCTCGGCTTCCTGTTCGGGCTGGGCTGGACGCCCTGCATCGGGCCGACCCTGACCGCGATCAGCACCCTCTCGCTCAACGAGGCGACCGTGCCCCGGGGCGCCGTGCTGGCCGGCTTCTACGCGATCGGCCTCGGCCTGCCGTTCATCGCCGCCGGGCTCGCCTACCGCAAGGCCCTGGGCGCCCTGTCGTTCGTACGCCGCCACCAGCAGCTCGTGATGCGGCTCGGCGGACTGCTGCTGGTGGTGGTCGGGGTGCTGCTCGTCTCCGGCTGGTGGGACTGGGTCGTCACCTGGCTGCAGACCAACGTCGTCTCCACCACGACGGTCGGCGTATGAGCGACGACGAATCCGGCGACGAGCGCCGGGCTGGTGAGCTCACCGCGCGCGAGCTCGCGCGGTGGAGCTGGCGCCAGCTGACCTCGATGCGCACCGCCCTGATCCTGCTGCTGGTGCTCGCGCTGGCCGCGATCCCCGGGTCGGTGATCCCGCAGGAGAGCGTGGACTCGCTCGGCACCTCGCGCTGGAAGGAGGACCACCCGACGCTGGCGCCGATCTACGAGCGGCTGGACCTCTTCTCGGTCTACGACTCGGCGTGGTTCTCCGCGATCTACATCCTGCTGGTGCTCTCGCTGGTCGGCTGCATCCTGCCGCGCACCTACCACTACTGGCGCGGCATCCGCGCGCAGCCGCCCGCTGCCCCCCGCAACCTGACCCGGCTTCCCGACCACGCGTCGTACGAGACCTCGGAGTCGGTCGACGAGGTGCTGGCCAAGGCACGCGCGGTGCTGAAGCGCGGACACCGGCTCCGCGACGATGGTGGCGACGGCTCGGTGAGCGCCGAGCGCGGCTACCTGCGTGAGGTCGGCAACCTGGTCTTCCACCTGTCGGTGCTGGTGGTGCTCGTCGGCTTCGCGATGGGCGGACTGTGGGGCTACCAGGGCGCGGTGATCGTGCCGCAGGGCGGTGGGTTCGCCAACAACCCCAACCAGTACGACGACTTCTCGCCCGGGCGGCTGTTCACGCTCGAGGGCATGGACAACTTCTCCTTCACGGTCGACGACTTCGACGTCGAGTGGCTGACCGACGGGCCGCGGGCGGGGACGGCAAGGGCGTTCGACGCGAGCCTGGGCTACCAGGAAGGCATCGACGGGGAGCAGCAGGAGTACAACCTGCGGGTCAACCACCCGCTGAAGATCGGTGGCACCGAGCTGTTCCTCGTCGGCCACGGCTATGCGCCCGTGATCACCGTCCGCGACGGTAACGGCAACATCGCCGCCACCGGACCCAGCGTCTTCCTGCCGCAGGACTCGAGCTTCCTGTCCTTCGGCGTGGTCAAGGCGCAGGACGCGCAGCCGGCCGGCATCGGGCTGGAAGGACTTCTCTATCCCAGCTACACAACGACCGCCGAGGGCGACCCGATCACCTACTTCCCCGCCCCGGGGAACCCCCTGCTCTCGATGCTCGTCTACGCCGGCAACCTCAGCATGGACTCCGGCCCGTCGCAGTCCATCTACGTGCTCGACAAGTCGCAGGCCGACCAGGTGGAGGCCGACGGCAAGCCGTTCCGGCTGGACATGGTGCCCGGCCAGACCATCGAGCTGCCCGACGGCCTCGGCTCGGTGACGTTCGAGGGCGTCGAGCCGTGGGTGCGGATCCAGATCAGCAAGTCGCCGGGCCAGCGGATCGCCCTCGCCGGTGTGGTGCTCGCCCTGCTCGGACTGCTCGGCTCGCTGTTCATCCGGCCGCGGAGGGTCTGGGTGCGGGCCCGTCGCGAGGGTGGGGTCACAATGGTGGACGTCGCCGCCCTGGACCGGTCCGGCGGAGGCGACGTGACCGACGTACTTGCGGAGCTCGTAGCAAAGCTGAAGGAGCAACAGTGACCGACGCCGACTGGGGACTGCTGAGCGACCAGGCCGTCGCTGCCGCGGGCATCGTCTACTTCTTGGCCCTGCTGACCCACGTCGCGGAGTGGGCGTCGCTGCGTACGCCGGCTGCCGCGAAGAGCGCGTCTGCCGATGCCGATGCCGATGCCGGTGGCGGAGTCGCCGTCGCGACCGGAGGTCCGGCCGCGCCCGACCAGGAGCGGCGGGTGGCGTTCCTCGGCCGACTCGGGCTGATCCTGACCCTGCTGGCCGCCGGCGTACACCTGGTGGCGCTGGTCAGCCGGGGGATGGCCGCGGAGCCCAACCGGGTGCCCTGGGGCAACATGTACGAGTTCACGCTGTCCGGCACGTTCGTCGTGACGCTGATGTATCTCGTGCTCTACCGGCGCTACCAGCTCAACTGGATCTCGCCGCTCGTCGTCGGCTTCGTGGTCACCTTCCTGATGGTGGCGGTGATCTGGCTGCACGACGACGTCGCCCCGCTGCCCGAGGCGCTCGACTCGTACTGGCTGGTCATCCATGTCGTCTCCGCGATCATCGCGACAGGCGGGTTCACACTCGGCGGGCTGCTGTCGGCGATCTACCTGCTGAAGCTACGCAAGCCCGAGAAGACCTACGGCCCGCTCTCCCGGGTGCCTCCTCTCGAGACGCTCGACCGGATCTCGTACCGGATCCACGCCTTCGCGTTCCCCGTGTGGACCTTCGCCGTGCTGATCACCGGGCCGATCTGGGCCAAGGAAGCGTGGTCGTCGTACTGGAACTGGGACCCGAAGGAGGTCTGGGCGTTCATCACCTGGGTCGTCTACGCGGCGTACCTCCATGCGCGGGCCACCGCCGGCTGGAAGGGCCGCAACGCCGCCATCCTCGCTCTGGTGGGCGTGGCAACCCTGTGGTTCAACTTCATCGGCATCAACTACTTCTCCAGCGCCAGCCAGCACTCGTACGCCTCCGCTCCCGCGCCGGGCTCGATCGACCCGGTGGTCACCAGTTCGGGTTGACCTCAAGCGCGGTTGAGCTCCTAGCGTCGACAGAGACGAAAGGAGCTCGACTGTGACAACACTTGTTACTGGTGCCACGGGCAACACCGGCCGCCACGTCGTGGCGGAGCTGGTGAGCCGAGGCGAACACGTCCGAGCGCTCACCCGTGATCCGGCCGCGGCTGCCGAACTGCTTCCGGCCGAGGTGGAGATCGTGGCCGGCACCCACACCGAGCCGGAAGGCCTCGAGACCGCCCTGCACGGTGTCGACCGACTGCACATCACGGTGACCGCCGGCCTCGCCGAGGTCGGTCCTCAGCTGGTCAAGCAGGCGGTGGCCGCCGGGGTGCGGCGGCTGACTGTGGTCTGGGGCGGCGAGTCGGCCCCGTCGAACAAGCAGTGGCGGACTCGGGAGTGGAGTGGACCCGGCTCGAGCCGCAGGAGTTCATGTCCAACACCCTCACCTGGGTCGACTCCATCCGCGCCGAGGGCCTGATCCGCGAGCCGTACGACTTTCCCAGCGCCCTGGTGCACGAAGCCGACATCGGTGCGGTGGCCGCAACGGCACTGCTCGACGACGGCCACGCCGGCCGCGCCTACAACCTCACCGGCCCCGAGTCCCTCACCCCGAGCCAACGGATCGCCATCCTGTCCCAGGTCCTGGGCCGCGACCTCGACCTTGTCCCGATCACCCACGAACAAGCCGTGGACCGCCTCGTCGCCACCGGCGTCTCCCGAGCCGATGCCGACTTCGTGATCGGTTGGTACGCAACCTCCGACACCGCCTCCACCACCGTCGACCCCACGGTGGAGCAGGTCCTCGGCCGTCCGGCGAAGACATTCGCCGACTGGGTCGCCGACCACGCCGCCCGGTTTCGCTGACCCGTCAGCGGTGGTCGGACGGGCTCGTTGGTCGAGCGTCGTCGAGACCCCAGAGCCGGTTCGCGTGTCAGGTCGCGGCGTCTCGACGACGGCCTCGCCCAGCGAAGAGGATTCGTTGGTCGAGCAGCGGGAGCGAGGGACGAGCGACCGCGTTGTCGAGACCCCGGAGCCGGTCCGCCCTAGGCGGTGGGGTCGGGTTCGCGTGTGAGCTTGCGGGGTCTCGACGACGGCCTCGCCCAGGGGCTCGGCCTGCTCGACCAACGAGGGGAATCGTTGGTCGAGCAGCGGGAGCGAGGGACGAGCGACCGCGTCGTCGAGACCCCGGAGCCGGTCCCCGCGAGACCGGTTCTGCATGCGGGTCTCGACGACGGCCTCGCCCAGCGAAGAGGATTCGTTGGTCGAGCAGCGGGAGCGAGGGACGAGCGACCGCGTTGTCGAGACCCCGGAGCCGGTCCTCCCTAGGCGATGGGGTCGGGTTCGCGTGTCAGCTTGCGGGGTCTCGACGACGGCCTCGCCCAGGGGCTCGGCCTGCTCGACCAACGGGAGCGTCGTCGAGACCTCGCATCGAACACGGCCCAGGTCCCCGAGAGCGGCTCTGCGGTCTCGACGACGGCCTCGCCCAGGTCGGCCTGCCGACCAACGAGGAATCGTTGGTCGAGCAGCGGGAGCGAGGGACGAGCGACCGCGTTGTCGAGACCCCGGAGCCGGTCCGCCCTAGGCGGTGGGGTCGGGTTCGCGTGTGAGCTTGCGGGGTCTCGACGACGGCCTCGCCCAGGGGCTCGGCCTGCTCGACCAACGAGGGGAATCGTTGGTCGAGCAGCGGGAGCGAGGGACGAGCGACCGCGTTGTCGAGACCCCGGAGCCGGTCCGCCCTAGGCGATGGGGTCGGGTTCGCGTGTGAGCTTGCGGGGTCTCGACGACGGCCTCGCCCAGGGGCTCGGCCTGCTCGACCAACGAAGAGAATCGTTGGTCGAGCAGCGGGAGCGAGGGACGAGCGACCGCGTTGTCGAGACCCCTGTGCTGGCACGGCCACTCGACCCACGGTGGTTGGTCTCAGGAGCGCCAGCGACGAGCCTCGAAACCCGCTGGCTGATCGTTGGATCGCTGGACACCAGCGTCACGGACCGGGTCTCGACACGCCGGTCACCATCAGTCCGGGTCCTCGGGGTTGAGCCGCTTGCGGTCGAGGTCGCGGAGGAAGTCCTCGTCGTCGTCGGGAGCCACCATCTTGGGAGGCGTGCTGGGGCGCTTCGGCTTGGGCTTGGGGCGCTGCTGGGGCGAGAGGCCGCGCTCCTGCATGAGCCGGACCAGGAAGTAGGTGGCGACTGCGAACAGAATCACCACGAGCAGGAACCTCAACACCCCTCCAATGTAGGCCGAAGGTGGTGATGCGTACCCTCGAACCGTGAAGCAATTCTGGACCTACACCCTCCTACGGATCGCGGTGTTCTTCGCGACGGCGGCGATCGTGTACGGGATCTGGTCGATCTTCAGCGACACGGTGCCGGTGCTGTGGGTGGTGATGATCGGGTTCGTGGTGAGCGGGATCGCGTCGTACTTCGTGCTCGCTCCGCAGCGGGAGGCGTTCGCGCAGCGCGTCGACGAGCGCGCTCAGCGCGCCACCGCGAAGATCGAGGAGATGCGGTCCAAGGAGGACGCGGACTAGCCCCGCTTGCGGCGGTTGAGCTGGCGCTCGATGCGGCTCTTGTCCTGCCCGAGCACCTTGGCAAGCAGCGAGGCGCGCATGCGCCACGCGACGAAGCCGATCACGATCACGGCCACGATGATGAGGAAGGTCATGGTCCGAGCGTACGTCGGGGTCGGCTAGGCAGTGGCGAACAGAGCCGTGGCCACGAGCGCCGCCCAGAGCAGCTCGGCCAGGCCGGTCTGCTGGAGCACCGGGATCAGGCCGGGACCGGAGGCGCCACCGACCACGGTGCGCACCGCGGGGTTGGCCACGCCGACGAAGCCGAGTCCGATGAGCACCCACCAGCTGGTCGCTGCGGCCACCGCGACGACGGCTGCCGCGGCGGCGAAGACCAGCAACACGTAGAGCGAGCGGGTGCGCTGGTCGCCGAGGCGTACGGCGAGGGTGCGCTTGCCGGCCACCGTGTCGGTCGGGATGTCGCGCAGGTTGTTGGTCACCAGGATCGCGCAGGCGAGCGCACCGATGCCGACGCCGGCGTACAGCGCGGCCCACTCCCACGACTCGGTCTGGACGTACGTCGTGCCGATCACGGCGACCAGCCCGAAGAACACGAAGACCATGACCTCACCGAGGCCGAGGTAGCCGTAGGGCTTCGAGCCGCCGGTGTAGAACCAGGCCGCGACCACGCAGACCAGGCCGACGGCGACCAGCCACCAGGCGGTGGTTGCGGCGAGCACCAGCCCGGCCACGCCGGCCACGCCGAAGGCCGCGAACGCCGCCCGCTTCACCGCGGACGCCGTCGCCGTCCCCGACCCGACCAGCCGCATCGGACCGACCCGGACGTCGTCGGTGCCGCGGATGCCGTCGGAGTAGTCGTTGGCGTAGTTGACCGCGACCTGGAGCGCCACGCTCACCACCAGGGCGAGCAGCGCCTTCCACCACACCCACTCGTCGGTGTACGCCGCCACGCCGGTGCCGGCGAGCACGGGAGCGACGGCTGCGGGAAGGGTGCGGGGCCGCGCGCCGGCGAGCCACTGAGCAGGGGTTGCCACAAGGAGTCAGTCAACCAGGACGGTCAGGCAGCAGACGGTCAGGCAGGCTGGGGCGCGATGTCCTTGGCCAGGAACCGCTCGGCCGCGCGCGCCGACGGACCCATCCCCAGGGCCGCGATCACAACGGTCGACGCGATCACGATCCAACCGGCCGAGCCCCACTCCATGGCCAGGAACGTGAAGGCCGCCGGAGCCCAGATGTGCCCGACGGTCCCCCCGAGGTGTGCCGCGCCTTGGTACTCACCGCGGCGCTGGGGGTCCGAGAGCTCGGACATGAAGCCCCAGTGGGCCGCGGACTGGAAGAGCTCGGCGCCGGTCACCGTGACGTGGCCCAGCCAGACGAGCAGGATCGTGACCCAGCCGATGGTGTCGTGGGTGACCAGCACGATGCCGCAGGAGAGCACGAAGAAGAAGGCGCTGATCCGCGCGGCTCGCAGCGACCGGTCGACCGAGTCGATGCCGCGCGCGGCCGCAACCTGCAGCAGCACCGCCATCACGGTGTTGGTGCCGAACAGCCACGCCAGCAGCACCCGCGGTGCATCGGTCTCCTCGACCAGCCAGAGCGGGATCACGATGTTGAGGAGCACCTGGTTGGTGCCGAGCACGCCGTCGCAGGCGCTGAGCATCAGGAAGCCCTTGTTGCGCAGGGCTCCGGTGTTCACGAGCTGGTCGGCCTCGGCCGGCGCCTGGTCGTGCTCGGCGTCGGGCAGGCGCGTGATGTAGAAGGCGTTGGCGGCCAGGATCACCGCGGTCAGCCAGGGCACCGACTGGACGAGGTCGTCGTTGTTGAAGGCCAGCGCGAACCCGCCGATCATCGCGCCGACGGTGAAGCCGATGTTGAGCGCAGCACGCATGAACGCCTGCGACTGCACCCGCTCCTCGCGCGGGAAGACGTCGATCGTGTAGGCGCCCCGGCCGGACCAGCCAGCGGTGCTGACCGCCTCGAGCACGATCATCATCGCGAGGTACGCCGTGAACCCGTGGATCAGCGGCCACACGGCGTACAAAGCGGCGCTGGCGAAGGCGCCCATCGCCCACATCCGCTTCGGCCCGACGCGGTCGGCGAGCTTGCCGAGCGGCACCGCGAGGAAGAAGGAGACGACGCCGGCGATGGTGAGACCCAGCCCGACCTGGGCCGCGGACAGGCCGACGATCTGGGTGAAGAAGACGGCGCTGCCGGTGATGAAGGTGCCCTCGCCGACCGCGAAGAGCACCGACTGGACCGACAGCTTCCGCGCCAGGGGAGTGGGCGGAAGCATCCGCGAGAGCCGCGAGGTCATTGCTGGCATTCTCGCCCTCGGCAGTAGCGTTCGTCGCGTGGTTTTGCTCAGTCCGCGTGGCGGGCCCGACGAGGTGGTCGACCAGCTGCGTCGCTGGCTCGACGGCCCCGACGACGTGCGGCTGTGTGTCGAGACCTCCGGATCGACCGGCGTCCCGAAGCGCGTGGTGCTCTCCCAGGCGGCCGTGCTGGCCTCGGTCGGCGCGACCGAGCGGCGGCTGGGTGGGTCCGGGCAGTGGGTGCTCACGCTCCCGCCGACGTACGTCGCGGGGGTTCAGGTCATCGTCAGGTCGCTCGTCGCCGGGCACGAGCCGGTCGCCGACTGGCCCGACGACGCCGGCTGGTTCACGTCGCTCGTGCCGACCCAGCTGCAGCGCTTGCTCGACTCGCCGCCCGATCTGGCGGCGTTGCGACGAGCCCACACGGTGCTGCTCGGTGGCGGGCCGATCGACCCGTCGCTCCGGCGTCGGTCGGAGGAGGCCGGCGTGCGCGTCGTGGCGACCTACGGCTCGGCCGAGACCGCCGGTGGCTGCGTCTACGACGGCCTGCCGCTCGACGGCGTCGCGATCGCGACCGACGGTGGCGGCCGGATCCGGATCGCCGGGCCCACGCTCTTCGACGAGTACGCCGACGACCCCGAGCTGACCGCGCAGGTCCTGGTGGACGGATGGTTCCTGACCGCCGACGCCGGCCGGATGGACGAGGACGGCCGGCTGCACCGTGCTCGGGCGGCTCGACGACATGATCGTCACCGGCGGCGTCAACGTGCCCGGCCCAGCGGTGGCAGCCCGGCTGCGCGAGCACCCGGACGTGAGTGCCGCCGAGGTGGTCGGCGTTGCGGATGAGGAGTGGGGCAACCGGGTCGTGGCCTTCGTGGTCGGCTCGTTGTCGCTCGAGGCGGCGCGCGAGTGGGTGGCCGAGACCCGGCCGCGGTCGTGGGCGCCGCGGCAGCTGGTCGCGCTCGACGCGATCCCGATGCTCGGCAACGGCAAGCCCGACCGCCTGGCCCTGATGGAGCTGGCGCGTGACTGAGCTAGCCGTCTGGTCGGTGCCGATGCGCACGAGGTTCCGCGGCATCACCGTGCGCGAGGGGATGCTCCTGCGCGGCGAGGCCGGCTGGGGCGAGTGGAGCCCGTTCCTCGAGTACGCCGCGCCGGAGGCCGAGCCGTGGCTCCGGTGCGCCGAGGAGGCCGCGGCCGGTGACTGGCCGGCGCCGCTGCGCGACTCGGTCGAGGTCAACGTGACCGTGCCCGCGGTCGGCCCGGACGAAGCGGCGGAGATCGTGCGCCGCGGGGGCTGCCGCACCGCCAAGGTGAAGGTGGCCGAGCCCGGGCAGACCCTGGCCGACGACCAGGCCCGGCTCGAGGCGGTGCGCGAGGCGATGGGGCCGAGCGGTGCGGTGCGGATCGACGCCAACGGCGGCTGGTCGGTCGACGACGCGGTGCGCGCAATTGCGCTGCTGGACCGGGCGGCCGCGGGACTCGAGTACGTCGAGCAGCCCTGCGCGACGGTCGAGGAGCTGGCGCGCGTACGCCGCCGCGTCGACGTACGGATCGCGGCCGACGAGTCCATCCGGCGGGCCGCCGACCCCTACCGGGTGCGCGACCTGGAGGCCGCCGACGTCGCGGTGCTGAAGGTGCAGCCGCTGGGCGGAGTCCGGGCCTGCCTGCGTATCGCCGAGGACATCGGCCTGCCGGTCGTGGTGTCGTCGGCCCTCGAGACCTCGGTCGGCATCGCAGCGGGTGTCGCGCTGGCGGCCGCCCTGCCGGAGCTGCCGTTCGCGTGCGGACTCGCGACCGTGCAGCTGCTCACCGACGACCCGGTGGTCGAGTCGCTGCTGCCGGTCGGCGGAGCGTTGCCCGTCGTGCGCCCGGAGGTCGACGAGTCGGCCCTAGCCAGGCTCGCCGCGCCGTCCGAACGCGTCGCGCACTGGGAGGCCCGCCTCGCCGAGCTGCGCGCACTGCGGCAGGATCGTGGCTCGTGACAACATCGGCCGACCTCGCGCGCCGCGTGGTGTCGTCGCTGGTCGAAGCCGGGGTCACCGAGATCGTGATCGCGCCGGGCTCGCGCAACGCGCCGCTCTCGTTCGCGGCCTACGACGCTGCCGCGGCGGGCGTGGTCCGACTGCATACGCGGATCGACGAGCGCACGGCCGGCTTCCTCGCGCTGGGACTGACCCGGGTCGGAGCTCGGGCGGCGGTGATCTGCACTTCCGGCACTGCTGTCGCCAACCTCCACCCCGCGGTGCTCGAGGCCGCGCATGCGGGACTGCCGCTGGTCGTGGTCACCGCCGACCGGCCGGCTCGGCTGCGCGGCACCAGTGCGAACCAGACCACCGACCAGGTGGGCATCTTCGGGCCTCTGGTCGAGACGATGGACCTCGCCGCGGCCGACTGGGTGATGTTCTGGGGCGATGGCCCGTTGCACCTCAACGTGCAGCTCGACGACCCACTGGTGCCCGAGGATCGCTGGACGCCACCGGGTCGTGTGCCAGAGGCCGACCCAGAGAGAGTTCCCAGGCACACGACCCCGATCCCGCTCGGCCCGCGCACGGTGGTGGTCGCAGGTGACGACGCCGGGCCACCCGCGCGCCAGCTCGCGGAGGCTGCCGGCTGGCCGCTCTTCGCCGAGCCGACGAGCGGCGCCCGCACCGGCACGCACGCGCTCCGCTGCTACCGCCTGCTGCTCGACACCGACCTCGGCCGCAGCATCGAGCGGGTCGTCGTCTTCGGCCATCCGACGCTGTCCCGGCCGGTCACCCGGCTGCTGGCGCGCGACGACGTCGAGGTGCTGTCCACCGCGGCGGCCGGGGTCTGGAGCGAGCGGCCGTTTGCCTCCACGCTCGTCGAGCGACCCACCGCCGAGGCCGACGACCCCGCCTGGCTCGAGCAGTGGCAGCACGCCGACCGCGAGGTCGCAGCCGACCTCGAGCGGCTGCTCGCCGACGAACCCGACCTCACGCCGTACGCCGTGGTCGGTGCGGTCAGCCGGGCCCTGCCACCCGAAGGTCTGTTGGTGGTGGGCGCCTCGAACCCGATCCGCGACCTGGACCTGATGGCCCGGCCCTACGTGGTCGGCGAGCGGCGCAAGGTGATCGCCAACCGTGGGCTGTCCGGCATCGACGGCACCGTCTCCACCGCGATCGGTGCCGCGCTAGGGCGCACCGGTTCGTCCCGGTCGCTGGCTCTGATGGGCGACGTGACGTTCCTCCACGACAGCAACGGCCTCGTGCTCGGACCGGGTGAGCCCCGGCCGGACCTGACGCTCGTGGTGGTCAACGACGACGGCGGGTCGATCTTCTCCGTGCTCGAGCAGGGTGCGGAGCAGCACGCGGACCGATTCGACGCGCTCTTCGGCACGCCGCACGGGGTCGATCTCGCCAGCCTCTGCGCCGCCACCCGGACCCCCCACTGGCTGGCCGGGAGCCTGGCCGAGCTGGAGCAGGCCCTGGCCAACCCCAACGGTGGCATCGAGGTCATCGAGGTGAGGGTGCGGCGCGACAACCGCCGCGAGCTCGACGCGCGGATCCGTGCGCTGCGTCCCTGACTCAACCGACATCCTTCAGCCACCAGCCCGCATGCTCGCGACGCTAGTGGCGACCACCGACAGCGGTTCAGTAGCCGTTGACCTCCCGAGGTCTCGACACGCCGGTCGCGACCTCGTTCCTCGGTCGCGCGGCTCGCTCGACCACCATCAGCGGGTTCGCCCTCGTTCCTCGGGCGTCCCCACTAGGCCATGGCTCCCAGGATCGGCTCCGACTCGACCAGGCCTTCGTTGCTGGGCTCGGCACCCTCACCCAGGACCCGGGCGGCCTGTCGTGCCCGGAGCTCGAGGTGGGCATCGCGCGGCCGGTCGTAGCCGTAGCGGGCGCGAGCCTCGGCGGGCGTCAGGACCTCGGGGTTGGTCGGTGCGACGCCGCGCACGATCGGCTCGACCACGGGCAGGGTCATCGGTGAGATCAGCCGCAGCACGGTGAGCTTGATCCGGGTGTTGCTCTCCACCACGCGGAAGGAGATCTTGAGGACCGGCTGGACCAGCACGTCGACGATCTTGGGCTGCCGCAGGCCCCCCATCTTCCGCATCCACACCGGCATCGTGGCGATGGTGCCGTAGCGGAGTGTCTTGCTGACGACCCAGGCGCCGGGGCGCATGAGGCGCGGCATCGGCGGCAGCATCACGTCGGCGTTGAGCAGGTGGTCCATCGCCCGTTGCGCGGCCTCGCTGCCGGCCAGCCGCGGCCGCATGTACTCGAAGTACTCACGCACTCCCTCGCGGGTGCGCGGCACGTCGGCGGGGTCGCAGGTCTGCAGCTCGGCACCGATGGCGCACTCCGCCCAGTACTGCTCCTCCTCGGCCTGCGTGAGCCGGCCCGGGCCGTAGCGCTCGTAGGCGTAGAGGATGGAGTGCCACGCGGTCATGTGGATCCAGAGCTGGCTGTGCGGGTCGTTGGCGTCGTACTTGTTGCCGGTCAACGGGTCGATCCCGACCGCCTTGGAGTGGATCTTGACCAGGATGTCGGCGATCTTCGCGGTCTCGCGGCTCGAGGCGAAGGCCACCATCGAGAAGTAGCGCAGCGTGCGGTCGTAGCGAGTGCGTGGGCGGTAGAAGATGTCCTGGGTCTTGTCGACCGCGGCGATCAGCGCCGGGTCGAGCTCCTCGACCACCACCGCGCGCTGGAACCCGATCGTTGCGGAGGTGGAGTAGCCCCACACCTTCCAGGTCATCGAGTCCGGACCGAAGAAGCCGTAGTCCTCGTGGGGGGTGGTCTCGCGCTGCTTGCGAAGGCTCATCCACCCAAATTACTACAGTGCTGTAGTAAGTGGAAGAGTTGGCCTAGGGTGTGGGGGTGAGCAAGCGACGGCCGTACGCCGCGCGGGTGCCTCTCGAGGTCCGCCGCGAGCAGCTGCTCGACGCCGCGATCCAGGTGATCGTGCGGGAGGGCTACGAAGGAGTCTCGGTCGACGCGATCGCCCGCGAGGCCGGCGTCACCCGGCCGGTCGTCTACGGCGCGTACGCCGGCCTCAACGAGCTGCTCGGCGCCCTGCTCGACCGGCAGCAGGCCCGGGCGCTGACCCAGCTCGCCGAGGTGCTGCCCGACCAGCTCGACTCTCCTCTGGCTGGCGGACCCGACGCATGGATCCTCGACGCCCTCCGCGCCCTCATCGACCGGGTGAGCAACGACCAGCTCACCTGGCGGCCGATCCTGCTGGCTCCCCACGGGACCCCTGAGGCGGTGCGGGTCCGCATCGACGCGGACCGCGAACGCATCCGTGTCCAGCTCGTCGACCTGCTGGCCGTCGGCATCGAGCTGCGGGGCGGCCCGGCCATCGACGTGGAGCTCGCCTCCCACGCCCTGATCGGCGTGCTCGAGCACTTCGGGAGGCTGCTGCTGGAGGACCCGGACCGCTTCGAGCCGGACCGGCTCGTGGGCTTCGCCGCCGGGCTGCTTTCGGTGCTCGGCAAGGGCGATCAAGTCGGCACCTTGCCTCGGCGCTGAGACTCGTGGCATGAGCGCAGCCGACACCTTCGCCGACTTCGTCGGCCAGCTGGGCGAGGCACTCGACGACGCTCAGATCGGCTCGCGGTCGGGGGAGGAGTGGGCGGCCCGCCTGCACTTCTCACGGTTCCACTTCGATCGGATGATCAAGTCGGTGGCCGGCGAGCCACCGCGGGCCTTCCGCCGCCGGCTGCTGCTGGAGCGCGCGGCGTACCGGATGATCACCACGACCGCGCCGCTGCTCGACATCGCCGTCGAAGCGGGCTACGGCTCGCACGAGGCGTTCACGCGCGCGTTCACCAAGGCGTACGGCGCTGCGCCGGCCGCCTGGCGCCGCAAGCCCGGTCACATCCAGATCGAAGCGCCGAGCGGCGTGCACTTCCACCCACCCGGCAGTCTGAGGCTGCCCGCACGAGACAAGGTGTCCGCGATGGACCTGCTGATCAGGATGGTGGAGCACCACGTGTGGCTCACGGGCGAGCTGGTGCGGGTGGCGGAGCGGCTCAGCGACGCCCAGCTCGATGAGCCGCTCGGCATCAACGCCGACGACGACGAGGAGACCATCCGGCGGGTGCTGTCGCGGCTGGTCGGCCAGATGGGCATGTGGAACGCCGCGATGGCGACCCGCGACTACGACTGGTCGGTCGAGGAGCACGAGTCGCTGACCTCGATGCGGCAGCGCCTCGCGGAGGAGGGCCCGACGTACTTGGCTCACGTCCACTCCGTGGTGGCGGCGGGCCGGCTCGACGACACCTTCGTCGACGCCACCTGCGTGCCGGCAGCGGTCTTCACCTACGGCGGGATGATCGCCCACGTGCTGACGTTCGCGGCCCATCGGCGGACCCTGGTCTCGCTGGCCCTGATGCGGCTCGGGCTCGATGAGCTCGGCTGGGGCGACCCCATGTTGTGGGTCGCCGCTGAACGCACCTGACGACCCAGCCAGGCCTCAGGGACAATGTCGCCCGTGGATATCGCCGTGTTCCTGGTCGCTCTCGTCGCGGGCGTCCTTGCGGTCACCGCCATCGCCGGCCGGCTCGACATCCCGGCGCCGCTGGTGCTCGTGGTCGCTGGCATCGCCGCGTCGTACGTGCCGGGGATGCCCGAGGTGCACCTCCACGAGGAAGTGGTGCTGCTCGGCCTGCTGCCGCCGCTGCTCTACTCCGTGGCGATCCAGACGTCTCTGGTCGACTTCAACGCCAACCGGCGGCCGATCCTGCTGCTCTCGGTCGGCTTGGTCGTCTTCACCACGGCCGGCGTCGGCGTGCTCGTGCACGCCCTCCTGCCCGGGCTCGGCTGGCCGGCCGCGATCGCGATCGGCGCGGTGGTCGCGCCACCCGATGCCGTGGCGGCCACCGCGGTCGGACGCCGGATCGGCCTGCCGAGACGGATCGTCACGATCCTCGAGGGCGAGTCGCTGCTCAACGACGCGACCGCCCTGGTCGCCCTGCGCACCGCCATCGCTGCGACGGCCGTCAGTGTCACGGCGCTCGACGTGGGCGTCGACTTCGTGCGCGCTGCCGGAGGCGGCCTGCTGATCGGCATCGCCTTCTTCATCGTCGTGGCCTGGCTGCGCAAGCGGGTCACCGACCCGCTGATGGACGTGGGCATCTCGCTGGTCGTGCCGTTCGCGGCGTACATCTCGGCGGAGAAGGTGCACTCCTCGGGCGTGATCGCGGTCGTGATCGCGGGCCTCCTGCTCGGCCACAAGGCGCCGATCCTGCAGGACGCGCAGTCGCGGATCGCCGAGCGCACCAACTGGCGCACGGTCGCGTTCATCCTCGAGAACGCCGTCTTCCTGCTGATCGGTCTGCAGGCGGAGTGGATCCTTGCTGACGTCGGGGAGAGCGACCTGTCGGCCACCCGGATCGCGGCGGTCTGCGGGCTCACGCTGGCGGCCGTGATCGTGCTCCGGCTGGTGTGGGTCTTCCCGGTCCGCTACCTGCTGGTCCGGCCCGGCCTGGACCCGGTGACCGGCAAGCAGCCGCCGTGGACCTACACCTTCCTGCTCGGCTGGGCGGGCATGCGCGGAGTCGTGACGCTGGCGGCGGCGTTCATCATCCCGGAGGACACCGAGCACCGCGAGGTGCTGCTGCTGATCGCGTTCACGGTCGTGGCAGGCACTCTGCTCATCCAAGGGCTGAGCCTTCCCGTGATCGCCCGGCGCCTGAAGGTGCCGTCGCCCGACCCGATGGACGACGCGCTGGCCCGCGCGACGCTGCTGCAGCAGGCCTCGAAAGCGGGGCACCACGCGCTCGAGGAGCTGGAGTACGAGGACCACCACGGCGTCGTGGACCTGATCAAGCAGCGGATCAACCAGCGCAACTTCGCGGCCTGGGAGCGGCTCGGCACCACCGCAGACGAGGAGTCGCCCAGCGACCTCTACGCGCGGATCCGGCTCGCCATGATCGAGGCCGAGCGGGGCCGGATCCTGGAGATCCGCAGCGGGGGCACGGTGCCGTCGGAGGTGGTCAGCGACGTGCTGGCAATGCTCGACGTCGAGGAGTCGATGCTCGACCGCGCGACCGAGGAGCGCGAGGACCTCCGCACGGCACGCGGGGCACGACCGACGGGAGGGGAATGCGACCACCTCGCGACGTACCCCGCGATCGAGACGACCCCTGACCCGGTGTGCGCCCAGTGCGTGGCCGACGGCGCCCGCTGGGTTGCCCTGCGCGAGTGCCTGGTCTGCGGCAACGTCGGCTGCTGCGACTCCTCACCTGGCCAGCACGCCACCGGCCACTTCCACGAGTCCACCCACGCCGTCATGCAGTCCGCCGAGCCCGGCGAGGACTGGCGCTGGTGCTACGTGCACCACCAGACCGCGTAGCTATTCTCGGCCGCATGCGGATCACGAAGTTCGGCCACTCCTGCGTGCGGCTGGAGCACGACGGGGTCGTGGTCGTGATCGACCCCGGACTGTTCGCCACCCCCGAGGCGCTCGACGGCGCGGCTGCCGTCCTCATCACCCACGAGCATCCCGACCACTACGCACCCGACCTGCTGCGCGCCAGCGATGCCCGCATCTTCACGATCGAGGCGGTGGCGGCGAAGCTCCGTGACGACGTGCCGGACGCCGCCGAGCGAGTGACGGTGGTGGCGCCGGGCGAGACCTTCGACGCCGGCCTGCCGGTGCGGGCGGTGGGGGAGCAGCACGCGGTGATCCACCCGGAGTTCCCGCAGTTCTTCAACAGCGGCTACGTCCTCACGCTCGGCGACCACAGGGTCTACCACCCCGGCGACGCGCTGACCGATCCCGGCGAGCGGATCGACCTGTTGTGCGCGCCGGTCTCCGCGCCGTGGCTGAAGATCTCGGAGGCCTTGGACTTCGTCCGGCTCGTCGGCGCACCGCGCAACCTCGGCATCCACGACCGGGTCTACTCCGAGTTCGCGCTCGGCATCGTCGACACCCACATGGGCCGCTTCCTCGGCGACGCCGGACAGGAGTTCGTCCGGATCCCCGACGGCACGGATCTCTGACGCTATTCGCCGCCGAGCTCCTCCTGAGCGTGCCGGCGCCAGTCGCGCGGCAACATGCCGTACGCCGCCTTGAACCGCCGCGCGAAGTGAGTGGGGTCCTTGAATCCCCAGGAGAGCGCCACCCGCGCGATCGACAGGGAAGCCGCGGAGGGGTGAGCCAGTTCGGTCTTGGCGCCCTCGAGTCGCTTGCCGATGACGTACTGCTCCAGGCTGAAGTCGGCGCTGGTGCAGATGCGGAAGAGCTGCCGTCGGGAGACCGAGAGCGCCGCGGCCACCGCGCCCGCGTTGAGCGTCGGGTCCCGCAGATGCTGCCGCGCATAGACGCGCACCTGCGCCAGCAAGGTCTGCTCCACGACCTCGTGGGCTCGCGGGTGGTGGTCGATCGCCCCGCTCAGCAAGGCCCGGATCAGCTGCACGCTTGCCTCGCCGAGTGCCGCTGCGGACGAGCCTGTGCTCAGCTGCTCGGCGTCACGGGTCAGCTCGACCAAGTAGCGGCTGACGATGGGGTAGAGCGGGCTGGCCTCGAGGCGTGGTGCGGCCCGTTGGACGGCGTCGAGCGGCAGCCCGAGCTCGGAGATCGGGACCTGTAGCGAGGTCGACGATCCGTCTCCGCTCCAGGCGAAGTCGAAGGGTCTGGTCACGTCGACGACCATCACGTCGCCAGTCCGCACCAGCCGCTGACGATCACCCAGCTGGTGCCTGCCCACACCGACCCCGTGGACGGCGACCGCGATGGCGTCGGGCGAGGCGCCGCGAGCGGTCCGGTGGTCGCGACGCATCTCGATGCCCGTGCACTGGGCGGTGAAGATGCGCGCCTCGCCGAGCGAATGGAGCTCCATGCGGCCCGAGATGCCGCCAGGTGGGGTCTCGAGATCCACCCGCGTCGACCCTGATGCCTCGAGCATCGCGGAGCGGAAGACATCGTGGCGATCGGTCTCCGGCACCCACGTCGTGTCGAGGAGCACGGCCATTGCTGCTCCTCACGCTGCCGGGTTGTCTGCCTGGAGCCTAGGAAGGCTGACCCGCCACGGACAAGCGACAACGCCACCGGTCTGGTCAGGCTGCGGATTCCTGGCACTCAGGGCCGACGAATCGTCTCCCAGGGCCGTTTGCCGGCACGCGACGCCTGCCACCGTCGAGGTCCGACCCGACTCCCGCGGAGGTTGACCCATGAGCGCTGAGCAGACCACTCCCGACACGATCGTGCTCGTGCACGGACTCTGGGTGACCCCACGCAGCTGGGAGCACTGGGTGTCTCACTTCGAGGCGCGCGGATTCCGCGTCCTCGCGCCGGCGTACCCGGGCTTCGAGGTGGAGGTAGAGGCGCTGCGGGCCGACCCCGCAGTCATCGCCGACTGCGACATCACCGACACCATCAACCACCTGGCCTCCGTCGTGGAGTCGGTGGAGAAGCCGCCGATCATCATGGGCCACTCGTTCGGCGGCGCACTCACGCAGATGCTGCTCGCCCGCGGTCTCGGGGCAGCAGGGGTCGCCATCGACTCTGCGCCGACGGAGGGTGTGCGGGTCAACCCGGCATCGCAGATCAAGTCCTTGTTCCCGGCGCTCAACAGCCCCTCGAAGCGGCACCAGGCGGTGGGCTTCACCGAGAAGCAGTTCCACTACGCGTTCACCAACACCCTCGACGAGGACGCGGCCAAGGAGGCCTACGACCGCTACGCCATTCCGGCGCCCGGACGCTGGGTCTGGGACTACGGCTTGATCGCCAACTTCAAGCCGGGCCACCAGGAGACCTGGGTCGACTACGACAACGACGACCGGGCTCCGCTGCTCTTCATCGCCGGCGGCGCGGACAACATCATGCCGCCGTCGGTGAACAAGTCGAACTTCAAGAAGTACAAGAAGTCCGCTGCGTTCACCGACTACGTGCTGTTCGAGGGTCGTTCGCACTGGACCTGCGCCGAGCCCGGCTGGGAGCAGATCGCCGACCACGCTCTCGACTGGGCGCTCGAGCACAGCCAGGCCGCCGCTCGGGCTGCGACGGACGCGACCTGATGGCTCTACGGTCAGTTCCATGCAACTGACCCACGTCGGTGGTCCCACCGTCCTGATCCAGGTGGCCGGCTGGCGGATCCTCACCGATCCGACGTTCGACCCGCCAGGGAAGAAGTACGGATTCGGATGGGGCACGTCGTCGACGAAGACGGTCGGGCCAGCTGTCCGGCTCGAGGACGCAGGTCAGGTCGACCTGGTGCTCCTGAGCCATGACCAGCACGCCGACAACCTGGACGACCTCGGTCGACGCGAGCTCGCCGCCGTCCCGCGCGTGCTCACGACGGTCAGCGGAGCCCGTCGGCTGGGAGAAGGGGTCTCGGGTCTGAGGGCCTGGGACACCCTGCGTGTCGAGACCCCCGGGAAGCCCGCCCTGACCGTGACCGCGACGCCGTGTCGCCACGGCCCTCCGCTGAGCAAGCCGATCGTGGGCGACGTCGTCGGCTTCTCGGTGCTCGTGGAGGGCTGGACGCGCTCGCTCTGGATGTCCGGCGACACGGTGTTCTACCGCGGCATCCGAGAGGTCGCGCAGCGGCTCGACGTACACACGGCGCTGGTGCACCTCGGGCGCGTGAGGTTCCCGATCACCGGTCCGCTGAAGTACTCGATGGACGGGCGCGACGCCATCCGGACGGTCGACCTCATCCGCCCCGAGGCGGCGGTGCCGGTGCACTTCGAGGGCTGGTCCCACTTCACGCAGCAGGAGTCGGCGCTTCGGGATGCACTCGACGAGGCGCCCCCGTCGGTCGCGTCGCGGCTGCGGTGGCTGGAAGCCGGCACCCCTCTGGAGCTACCGGATCCGGTCTGAGGGATACGCAGGCGGTCGGTGGCCCCATACTCGTCCCCGACACAGGAGGTGCGTCCATGACCGAACCCGGCGACCTCAGCCCGGAACGCGTCGCTGAGCTCGAGCGACAGCTGAGCGACGCCGCCGCGCAGGTGGCCAAGGTGCAGGCCGAGCTCGCGCAGGCCAAGGCGGGGGAGGCCAACGGCGTGCCGTACGGCGACCCGCCGCCGGTGAGCGCCTCCGGGACTCCGGTGGGAGAGGGGGCTGAGGCGTTCGACCTGACCGCGATCCTCGGCCCCGAGATGGCGCGGCAGGTGCAGGAGCAGCTCAGTCAGCTCGGTCAGTTCGGCCTCGGTGAGCAGTTCGCCGGCATGTTCGGCGCGCTGACCGGCGACCCGGTGCAGCCCACCACGGTCGATCGACTCGTCGAGCCGCCGCGACGCGTGCCGCTCACGTTCCGGGTCGCCTCGTTCTTCGCCCTGAGCTGGTGGGAACTGTTCGCGATCGCGATGGTCGGCGTGACACCGATCGCGCTGTTCGTGTTCTTCCCCTGGTTGGTCCCGGGTGTGTTCATCGTGGGCATCGTGGCGATCGCTCTCGTGCGCGGTCGCCGCTACGTCCGCCGGGCCGGCCTGCTCAAGTGGGGCAAGGTCGCGACGGTCACCAATGCCGACGAGATCTCGCGCGGCAGCTACTACTCCGGCACGACGTACAACAACATGCGGATCCGCCAGGCACGAGGCTGGGTGGCCACCACCCAGTGGTACAGCGGCCCAGCCAGCAAGACCAGGATCAACTACCGCGTCGACGACACCGACGGCACCTTCACGCTGCGGGGGCTGCCGTACGCCAACGGCGTGATCCTGGCCGACCCGCGCAAGCCGAACCGCGCGCTGTGCGTCAGCTCGTTCCCGTTCTCGGTGCGACCGGACCCCAACGGCGAGCTCGTGGACCACGGGCTCTCGCCCTGGTTGTGGGTCGGGATCGGCTTCACGTTCCTGGTGCACGTCGCGCTGCTCGCGGGTGCCTGGTACGCCGTCGACGGCCTCTGGTTCGACCTGCCGGGCTAGCGGCCGAACGACCGAGCGGAGCGGCTGCGGAGCGCTGAGAGCGTCGCGTCGTCGTAGCGCCGGCCGAGCTCTTGCAGCCGACGGCTGCTGGCGTCCGCCGCCTCGAGGTCGGAGCCGGTCAGACCGGCGGTGCCGAGGTAGAGGGGGTAGCCGTGCGCCGAGCACTCGGGCAGGTCCTCGAGTATTCGCTGCGCGCGGTTCACCCAGCCGGCGCTCTGCGCGGCCTCCCCGACCAGGCGCGTGCAGATGGAGAGCTGCACCGCCACCAGGACGGCCGGCCCGCCGTCCCCTGCGTCGGTGTGCAGCCGAAACGCCTCGGAGTACAGCCGGATGGACTCGTCCATCCGGCCGAGCCACCAGGCGGACTCCGCCAGGCCTTCGACCGTCGCACCGGTGCGCTCGGGCAATGCCGCGAAGGCGTCGTACGCGGCCTGCCAGTCGCGGCGCCGGCGCAGCTCCTCGGCGAGCGCGTGAGCGGTCATCCGGTCAGCGTAGGGCGGTTCAGCTGTACGCGTAGTCGTCTACGGGGAAGCTCGCGGCCTCCTTGTGTGTGTTGAGCGTCGAGCTCGGACGGAGCAGGGCGGCCTCGCCGTGCTGGTTGAAGTAGTAGCTGCGCGCGGTCGCACACTGCCCGAGGCTGAAGACCGAGTCGTCGAGCCGTTCGGTGACCCAGCCGAGGAACTCCTCGTTGGCCGGGTCGCGCACCTCGAACGTGGTCGCCCCGCGGCGGCGTACCTCCGAGAGCAGGCGGTCGATGTGCTTCATCTGGCCCTCGATGGTCGTGAAGAACGACAGGCCGGAGTAGGAGTACGGCGACGCCAGGCTGAGGAAGTTGGGGAATCCCGGCACGGCGATGCCCTGGTAGGCCTGGAAGCGGGTCGACCGCCACCACTTGCCGAGGTCCTTGCCGTCGCGGCCGATCACCGAGATGGCCGGGAAGTTGGCGTCCCACATGTCGAAGCCGGTGGCCAGGACGAGCACGTCGATCTCGTGCTCGCGGCCGTCGCTGGTGGTGATGCCGGTGGGCGTGATGCGCTCGATCGAGGTGGTCTCGAGGTCGACGTTGTCGCGGGTGAACGACGGGTAGTAGGTGTTGCTGAACGTCGGGCGCTTGCACCCGAAGGAGTAGTCGGGCGTCAACACCTCCCGCATCGCCGGGTCCTTGATCTGGTCGTGCAGGTGGCGCTTGGCGATCCTGGCCGCGATCTGGTTGAAGACCTTGCCCTGCCGGTAGTGGATCACCGCGGTCACCATCATCGCCTCGAGCCAGGCGCTGTTGACCTTGCGCGCGACCTTCTGGGTGACCGGTGCCTTCGCGAACAGCTGGCGGACCGCGCCGGGCATCGTGAAGTCCAGCTTGGGCGTGACCCAGATCGGCGTGCGCTGGAAGACGGTGAGGTGGCCGGCTCGCTTCGCGAGCTCGGGGATCAGCTGTACGGCGGTCGCACCAGTGCCGATGATCGCCACCCGCTTCCCGTCGAGGTCCGCGCTGTCGTCCCACTTCGCGGTGTGGATGACCGTGCCGGTGAAGTCGCCGACGCCCTCGATGTCGGGCAGGCGGGGCTGGGAGAGGAAACCGGTCGCCGTGATCAGGTAGCTACCCCGCACCGGTTCGCCGCCGGCCACCGCTACCTCCCACTCCTGCGCCTCCTCGTCCCAGCGCGCGCCGTCGACGGCGGCGTTGAAGCGCATGTGGCGGCGCAGGTCGTACTTCTCCGCCACGTGCTCGGCGTACTGCTTGAGCTCGGGGCCGCGGGCGTACCAGTGCCGCCAGTGCGGGTTGGGCTCGAAGGAGTAGGAGTAGGTGACGCTCGCGATGTCGACCGCCAGACCGGGGTAGCGGTTCACGTGCCAGGTGCCGCCGAGGTCGTCCTCCCGGTCGAGCATCACGAAGTCGTTGATGCCGAGTCGCTTCAGCTGGATGGCCGCGCCCATGCCGCCGAAGCCGGTGCCGACGATGATCGCCTGGTAGGTCATCCCTCTTGAATATCGTTCAATAGCGCGATTGGCAAGTCATGGCGCGGCAGGACAGCGCGCGCAGGAGACGAGGGCGCGACGGGCGCGTCGAGACCCAGTCAGCGACAGGAGACGCCAGCGCCCGCCGGTTTCGAGGCTCGTCGCTGGCGCTCCTTGTGTTGTGCCAGGACATCGCTGGCGCTCCTCGCACCTCAACCAGCGTGGGCTGGCTAGCCGCCTGCGAGAGCGTCGCGCACAGGGACGAACTTGGCCTGGGCCTCGGCCAGCTCGTCCTCGGGCTGCGAGTCGGCGACGATGCCGCAGCCGGCGAAGAGCCGCACGGTGTCGCCCTCGACCAGCGCGGAGCGCAGGGCGAGGCCCCACTCGCCGTCGCCGTCGGCGTCCATCCAGCCGACGGGGGCGGCGTAGCGGCCGCGGTCCATGCCCTCGATCTCGGTGATCAGCGCCTGGGCCTCGGGAGTCGGGGTCCCGCCGACGGCGGCCGACGGATGGAGGGCGGCAGCCAGCTGCAGCGACGAGACGGTCGCCGCGTCGTGCACCACGCCGTTGACGTCGGTGGCCAGGTGCATCACGTTCGGCAGGTGCAGCACGAACGGCGCCTCGGGCACGTTCATCGAGAAGCAGTGCGGCTCCAGCGCGTCGGCGACCGAGCGGACGGCGTACTCGTGTTCCTCGAGGTCCTTCGAGCTGCGCGCGAGCGCCGCGGCGAGGGCCAGGTCGCGATTGTCGTCGCCGGTGCGGCGGATGGTGCCGGCCAGCACCCGCGAGGTGACCAGGCCGCGCTCGCGGCGCACCAGCAGCTCGGGGGTCGCGCCGAAGAGGCCGGCCACGTGGAACGTCCAGCACATCGGGTACGTCGCCGACAGCCGTCGCAGCGGCCACCGGACGTCGATGGGCCCGTCGGCGGTGGCCACCAGGTCGCGAGCGAGGACGACCTTCTCCAGGTCGCCGCCGTTGATCCGCGAGACGGCGTCGGCGACGACCGACATCCACTCCTCGCCGTTGAGCGCGCCGTCGGCGAAGCTCACGCCGGTCGGGGCGGCCGGTGCCCGCAGCACCTCGATGTCCTGGGTGGCAGGCAGGTCCAGCCCGCCGACCGAGACGGTGGTGAGCCAGGCGGAGTCGCCGCGGCGGCCGACCACGACCTCGGGCACCACCAGCAGGGAGTCGCCGGGGTCGTCGGCGAAGCCGAAGCTGCCGAAGCAGATCAGCCCCGTGCCGGGCTCCGCGACCTCGTCGCGCACCACGGCCCGGGCGGCGGTCTCGCTCCACCACTTGTCGGCGTCCGCGAACCTGGTCAGCCCCGTGGTCTCCACCGAGGCGGCCACACCCCAGCCGACCACGCCGTCGCCGCGGCGTACCCACGCAACGGGGTGCTCAGTCGGCAGTAGGTCGACCAGCTCGGTGGCGGCATCCAGATCCAGCGGGACGGTCCGGACGACCAGGGTGCCCGGCGTGGGGTCAGCCGGGATGGCGCCAGTCGTCACGAGTTCGAGCGTACTCAACGGTTCCCTGCGGAACGCTGGACGGTGGCCCACCTCACGTAGTCTCACGCGCCATGAGCGAACAGTCGCACCCCGAGCCGGCCACTCGTCCCTCCGTCGTGGCCATGCTGCTCGGACTGGTCGTGGTGGCCGCCGTGGTCGTGGGTGCCCTCGCGATCGAGCAGGCGACCGACAGCGACCTCGACCTGCCCGACTCGCTCCCCGGTGGCCTGCGCGCCGACGACTCGAGCGAGCTCGTCGACAGCGCCGAGGCGGGCCTCGAGGACGTGTTTGACGAGCCCGTGGTCGTACGCAGCTACCGGACCGACGATGGCGAGCGGCTGGTGACGCTCACCGTCGTCGACCAGGCAGCCGGACCGTTCGCCCCGAGCGGACCGCAGGCAGACGCCGACCAGCTCGGGCTCGCCCGCGCACCCTTCGAGCTCGTGCGGGACGGGGACGTGCTGTGCGACCTCGCTTGGAGCCCGACGGTGCCTGCCGGGGAGCCCGAGCCGGAGGGCGACCCGACCGGCCTCAAGTGCCAGCTCGGTGCCGAGGGGCGCACCTACTGGTTGAGCGGCCGGGGTCTGTCGTTGGACCACGCAGTCGAGATCCTCGAAGAGATCGCGGACTGACTCAGCTACTGACTCAGCTCCAGTAGACGACGACCTTGTCGCCGATCGCGACCAGGTCGAAGAGTGCCGCTAGCCCGTCGTAGTCGCGCACGTTGACGCACCCGTGCGAGCTGCCGTTGTAGCCGACCGCCGCGAAGTCCGACGAGTAGTGCACGGCCTGGCCGCCGGAGAAGAACATCGAGAACGGCATCGAGCTGTCGTAGAGCGAGGAGACGTGTTCGCGGTCCTTCATGAAGACGCTGAAGACTCCCTCGCGGGTCGGTGTCGCCGAGCCGCCGAAGCGGGTGTCGACCGTCATCCGCACCTCGCCGTCGACCACCCAGCGCAGGGTGCTGCTGCTCTTGTCGATGCAGAGCACGCGGCCGGTCTCGCATCTGGGGTCGAGCGGGCCGGGCACGTTGCCGTTCGATGACGGCACCTCGTTGGCGAGCTCGGCCTCGGTCGGCTCGGTGGTCATGCCGTGCAGGAGGTCGAGGGTCCGCTGGTCGACCTCGCCGGTCACCGGGATCTCGCGCTTGGCCTGGAAGCCGCTCACTGCCTCAGCGGTCTTGTCGCCGTAGACATCGGTGACGTCACCCTCGAACCACTCGATCTGCCGCAGCCGGGCCTGCACCCGCCGCACCCGGTCGCCTTCGTCGCCAGGACCGAGCAGCGTCTCACCGGGCACCGTTGCCGGGTCGGGCTCCTCGGTCGGCGTCGGCTCGGGCGTCTCGGTGGGCTCGGGCTCTTCGGTCGGCGTGGGGTCCGGAGTCTCGGTGGGCTCCGTCGGCTCGGGGTCGGGGTCGAGCACCTGCGAGCCGGCCTGGCTCGAGTCCGCACCCGGTCCGCCGGAAGGGTTCTCGGAGTCGAAGCCCCAACCGGTGCCGTAGACGGCGGCGGAGACGATGGCAACGATCACGAGCGTGAGCGCGAGACGACGGGCGATCTTCATGGCTTCTTCCTGAACAGGGGAGGGTGCTGGTGCTTCTCGGGAGTTCGCTGACACCAAGGTGACGCAGAGAAGACCCGAAAGGTTGCTCCCCTCGCGGCCTTCCCCCGCTCCGTGACCAAGCCGTGACCAGCCGTAGTCTTCGCAGGTGGCCCGCGCAGACCTCGACAAGCAGCCGACCGACGTACGCACGATGTTCGACGCGGTCGCTCGACGCTACGACGTCACCAACGACGTGCTCTCCCTGGGCCAGGACCGCCGCTGGCGTCACGACGTGATCGCAGCCGTCGACCCGCAGTCGGGTGAGAAGGTGCTCGATCTGGCCGCGGGCACCGGCACCTCGAGCCAGCCGTTCGCCGACCGGGGCGCACTCGTGGTGCCGTGCGACTTCTCGCTCGGCATGCTGCGTGTCGGCAAGCAGGCCAAGCCGCACCTGCCGTTCACCGCGGGTGACGGCACCCAGCTGCCTTTCGCCGATGCGACGTTCGACGCCGTCACCATCTCCTTCGGGCTGCGCAACATCGTCGACCCCCTCGCTGGCCTGCGCGAGATGCTGCGGGTCACCAAGCCCGGCGGCCGTCTGGTGGTCTGCGAGTTCAGCCACCCGACGTGGTCGCCGTTCCGCACCGTCTACATCGAGTACCTGATGAAGGCACTGCCGGCGGTGGCCAGGGCGGTCTCCTCCTCGCCCGACGCGTACGTCTACCTGGCCGAGTCGATCCGCGCCTGGCCCGACCAGCAGGGCCTCGCCGACCTGGTCGCGACGGCAGGCTGGCAGCAGCCCGAGTGGCGCAACCTCTCCGGCGGCATCGTCGCCCTGCACCGCGCCACCCGGTCGACGCTACGCAGCTGACGTCGTTGGTCGAGCGTCGTCGAGACCTCGTGGCGGGAGATTCCGTTGGTCGAGCAGCGAGCGTCAGCGAGCGTCGTCGAGACCTCGTGGGGTGTCAGGGGTCTCGACAACGGTCGGCGCCGGGGGCGCCTCCCTGCTCGACCAACGAAAGCGAGCGTCGTCGAGACCGCGTGAGCGGGAGATTTCGTTGGTCGAGCAGCGAGCGTCAGCGAGCGTCGTCGAGACCGCGTGGGGTGTCAGGGGTCTCGACAACGGTCGGCGCCGGGGGCGCCTCCCTGCTCGACCAACGAAAGCGAGCGTCGTCGAGACCGCGTGGACGGGAGATTCCGTTGGTCGAGCAGCGAGCGCCAGCGAGCGTCGTCGAGACCTCGTGGGGTGTCAGGGGTCTGGACAACGGTCGGCGCCGGGGGCGCCTTCCTGCTCGACCAACGAAAGCGAGCGCCAGCGAGGCGTGAGGGGTCCTGCTCGACCAGCGATCGACATTTAGGCAACGCGAATATGAGTTAAATGCCCTGGTGAGAGCCGGTTTCCGGTGTTCCCAACCCGGGTGTGACGGGCGGCCTGAGGAGTGGCAGACTGACGGCTGCGCGCCTAGTGATTCTCTTCACAAAGTCACAATCGACGGCCCAGGAGGAAGCCAGGGATGGAGCTCTACACACCGGTCCTCTTCCTGACCGCCTTGGCCACGATCTTCGTGATCGGCTCGCTCGCCACCAGCTTCGTGGTCGGCCCCAAGCGCTACAACCGGGCCAAGCTCGACTCCTACGAGTGCGGCATCGAGCCCACTCCGCAGCCGGTCGGTGGCGGCCGGTTCCCGGTGAAGTACTACATCATCGCGATGCTCTTCATCGTCTTCGACATCGAGATCATCTTCCTCTACCCGTGGGCCGTGCACTTCGACGCGATGAAGTTCTTCGGGCTGGTCGAGATGGTCATCTTCATCGCCACCGTCTTCGTCGCCTATGCGTATGTATGGCGCCGCGGCGGGCTCGAGTGGGATTGAGGGCAACAAGCAATGGGCATTGAAGACAAGCTGCCGAGCGGCGTACTGCTCAGCACCGTCGAGGGCCTCTCCGGCTACATGCGCAAGGCCAGCTTCTGGCCGGCGACCTTCGGGCTCGCGTGCTGTGCCATCGAGATGATGACCTCCGGTGGGCCGAAGTACGACCTCGCCCGGTTCGGCATGGAGGTGTTCCGCGCCAGCCCGCGCCAGGCCGACCTCATGATCGTGGCCGGCCGGGTCAGCCAGAAGATGGCGCCGGTGCTCCGCCAGATCTACGACCAGATGCCCGAGCCCAAGTGGGTGCTGGCGATGGGTGTCTGCGCCAGCAGCGGCGGGATGTTCAACAACTACGCGATCGTGCAGGGCGTCGACCACGTCGTGCCGGTCGACATGTACTTGCCCGGCTGTCCGCCGCGGCCCGAAATGCTGATCGACGCGATCCTCAAGCTGCACGACCAGGTGCAGCACGCCAAGCTCGGCGCCAACCGGGCCGCGCAGATCGAGGAGCTCGAGACCGCCGCCCTGGCGGCGCTGCCCACCTCGGAGATGAAGGGTCAGCTGCGTTGAGCGACGACGACAAGGCTCCGGAGCAGCCGGCGGTCGAGCAGTCGCCCGAGAACGCACCCGCCACGCTCGACACCGAGGTCCAGCAGGTCGGCGTACGCACCGGCATGTTCGGCACGAAGGGCACCGGCGACACCAGCGGCTACGGCGGCCTGGTGCAGCCGATCGTCTACCCCGGTGCCGCGCAGCGGCCCTTCGGCGGTTGGTACGACGAGGTGGCCGACACCCTCGAGACGACCGTCAATCTCGGCAACGTCGTCATCCATCGCGGCGAGATCACCTTCCACGTCCGCCGCGAGGACCTGCTCGCGGTCGCCCAGCTGCTGCGCGACGACCCGCGGATGCGCTTCGAGTTCTGCGCGGGCGTGAGCGGGGTCAACTACCCCGATGACAAGGGCGCCGAGCTGCACGCGGTCTACCACCTGCTCTCGATGACGTTCAACCGCCGCATCCGGCTCGAGGTCTCCATGCCCGACGCCGACCCCCACGTGCCCTCGCTGGTCGGCATCTACCCCACCAACGACTGGCACGAGCGCGAGACCTACGACATGTTCGGGATCATCTTCGACGGCCACCCCTCGTTGACCCGGATCCTGATGCCCGACGACTGGCCGGGCCACCCCCAGCGGAAGGACTACCCGCTGGGCGGCATCCCTGTGGAGTACAAGGGCGGCACCATCCCGCCGCCGGACCAGCGGAGGTCCTACAACTGATGAGCACTACCGAAGATCTCTACGCCGGCAGCTCCGACACCCACGACGGCAAGGTGTTCACCGTCACCGGTCAGGACTGGGACCAGATCGCCGAAGGTCTCGCCGAGGAAGGCGAGGAGCGGATCGTCGTCAACATGGGTCCGCAGCACCCGTCGACCCACGGCGTGCTCCGCCTGATCCTCGAGATCGAGGGCGAGACGGTCACCGAGGCCCGCTGCGGTATCGGCTACCTCCACACCGGCATCGAGAAGAACATGGAGTACCGCACCTGGGTGCAGGGCACCACGTTCTGCACGCGGATGGACTACCTGAGCCCGTTCTTCAACGAGGCGACCTACGCGCTGGGCGTCGAGCGACTGCTGGACATCGAGGACGACATCCCCGAGAAGGCCAGCGTCATGCGGGTGCTCCTGATGGAGCTCAACCGCATCTCCTCCCACCTCGTCTGCATCGCCACCGGCGGCATGGAGATCGGCGCCCTGACCGTGATGACGATCGGGTTCCGGGAGCGCGAGCTGATCCTCGACCTCTACGAGCTGATCACCGGCCTGCGCATGAACCACGCGTTCATCCGGCCGGGCGGGGTCGCCCAGGACCTGCCCCCGGGGGCGCTCGACGAGATCCGCGCGGTCGTCGCGCTGATGAAGAAGCGGCTGCCCGAGTACGCCGCCCTCTGCAACGCCAACCCCATCTTCAAGGCCCGGCTCGACGACGTCGGCCACCTCGAGCTCGAGGGCTGCCTCGCGCTGGGGATGACCGGCCCGGTGCTGCGCAGCACCGGCTACGCCTGGGACCTGCGCAAGACCGAGCCCTACTGCGGTTACGAGGACTACGACTTCGACGTCCAGACCTGGGACACCTGCGACTCCTACGGTCGCTTCCGGGTGCGCCTCAACGAGATGCACGAGTCGCTCAAGATCGTCGAGCAGTGTGCCGACCGGCTGGCCGGCCTCGAGGGTGCGCCGGTCATGGTCGCCGACAAGAAGGTCGCCTGGCCCAGCCAGCTGTCGATCGGCAGCGACGGCATGGGCAACAGCCTCGACCACATCCGCCACATCATGGGTGAGTCGATGGAGGCGCTGATCCACCACTTCAAGCTGGTGACCGAGGGCTTCCGGGTCCCGGCCGGCCAGGCCTACGTCCCGGTCGAGAGCCCGCGCGGAGAGCTCGGTGCCCACGTCGTCTCCGACGGCGGCACCCGCCCGTTCCGCGCGCACTTCCGCGACCCGTCGTTCAACAACCTGCAGGCCACCAGCATCATGAGCGAGGGCGGCATGCTCTCGGACGTGATCGTCGCCATCGCCTCGATCGACCCCGTGATGGGAGGCGTCGACCGATGAGCGCGACGGCCCTGGACGACAAGACCCTGGACGAGCTGCGCGAGATCGCGGCCCGCTACCCCGAGAAGCGTTCGGGCCTGCTGCCGATGCTGCACCTCGTGCAGTCGGTGTCCGGCCGGATCACGCCCGAGGGCATCGAGGCCTGCGCCGACATCCTGGACATCACGGCCGCCGAGGTCAGCGGCGTCGCGACGTTCTACACGATGTACAAGCGCAAGCCGGTCGGCGACTACCACGTCGGCGTCTGCACCAACACGCTGTGCGCGGTGATGGGCGGCGACGAGATCTTCGAGCGGCTCAAGGAGCACCTCGATGTCGGCAACGACGAGACCACTGAAGACGGCAAGGTCACGCTCGAGCACGTCGAGTGCAACGCGGCCTGCGACTACGCCCCGGTGATGATGGTCAACTGGGAGTTCATGGACAACATGACCCCGGCGTCCGCCACCCAGCTGGTCGACGACCTGCGGGCCGGCACCGAGGTCCACTCCACCCGCGGCCCCAAGCTCTGCACCTGGCGCGAGGCCGAGCGCGTGCTCGCCGGCTTCCCCGACGGCCTCGCCGACGAAGGCCCGGCTGCCGGGCACGCCAGCCTGGTCGGGCTGAAGATCGCGCGCGACCGCGGCTGGACTGCTCCCGACAGTGGCGAGGGCTCGACCAAGGCGGTCGGCTCCACGGCCGACACCAAGACCGGAGCCGCGGAGCAGGCCGACACCTCGCGCGCCGAGACCGAGACCGAGCAGGACAAGACGGCCGGCTCGGGCAACAAGGAGGACGCCTCGTGAGCGTGGACACCCTGACCCCGGTGCTCACCGACGACTGGGACGCCGACCGGGCCTGGACCCTGGCGACGTACGAGTCCCGCGGTGGCTACGCCGCTGCCAAGAAGGCGCTCGCCATGGAGCCCGACGCGATCGTCACCGCGGTCAAGGACTCCGGTCTGCGCGGTCGTGGCGGTGCGGGTTTCCCGACCGGCATGAAGTGGAGCTTCATCCCGCAGGACAACCCGAATCCGAAGTACCTCGTCGTGAACGCCGACGAGTCGGAGCCAGGCACCTGCAAGGACATCCCGCTGATGATGGCCACGCCGCACACGCTGGTCGAGGGCGTCATCATCAGCTCGTTCGCGATCCGCGCCAACACCGCCTTCATCTACGTGCGCGGCGAGGTGCTCCACGTGATCCGCCGGCTGCAGGCAGCGGTCGCCGAGGCGTACGCCGCCGGCCACCTCGGCAAGAACATCTATGGCACCGGCTATGACCTCGACCTCGTCGTGCACGCCGGCGCCGGCGCCTACATCTGCGGCGAGGAGACGGCTCTCCTCGAAGGGCTCGAAGGGCGACGCGGCCAACCGCGACTGCGCCCGCCGTTCCCGGCGGTGGCCGGCCTCTACGCCAGCCCGACGGTGATCAACAACGTCGAGTCGATCGCCTCGGTGCCGAGCATCATCGCCAACGGCGCCACCTGGTTCGCCTCGATGGGCACCGAGAAGTCCAAGGGCTACGGCATCTTCTCGCTGTCGGGTCACGTGAAGCAGCCTGGCCAGTACGAAGCACCGCTCGGCATCACGCTGCGCGAGCTGATCGACCTCGCCGGCGGCATGCGCGACGGACACGAGCTGAAGTTCTGGACGCCGGGCGGCTCCAGCACCCCGCTGCTGACGGCCGAGCACCTCGACGTACCCCTCGACTTCGAAGCGGTCGGTGCGGCCGGCTCGATGCTCGGCACCCGGGCGCTCCAGCTGTTCGACGAGACCACCTGCGTGCTGCGCGCGGTGCTGCGCTGGACGGAGTTCTACAAGCACGAGTCGTGCGGGAAGTGCACTCCGTGCCGTGAAGGCACGTGGTGGCTGGTGCAGACACTGGCCAACCTGGAGCGCGGCCAGGGCAGCGAGTCCGACCTCGACCTGCTGCTCGACCAGTGCGACAACATCCTCGGCCGCTCGTTCTGTGCGCTCGGCGACGGTGCGACCAGCCCGATCTCGAGCTCGATCGAGTACTTCCGCGACGAGTACCTCGCGCACCTCTCTCACGGCGGATGTCCGTTCGACCCCGCCGCGTCCACGGTCTTCGCCGCCGAAGGAGCCACGGCATGACCCAGACCTCTGACAACCGGGCTCCGGAGAAGACCGAGACCGTCAGCGTCACCATCGACGGCATCCAGGTCAGCGTGCCCAAGGACACCCTGGTCATCCGGGCCGCTGAGCAGGTCGGCGTGCAGATCCCGCGGTTCTGCGACCACCCGCTGCTCGCTCCGGTCGGCGCCTGCCGGCAATGCCTGGTCGACGTGCCCGACGCCGGCAACGGTCGCGGCTTCCCGAAGCCGCAGGCCTCCTGCACGCTGCCGGTGGCCGAAGGCATGGTGGTCAGCACCCAGGTGACCAGCGAGGTCGCCGACAAGGCGCAGCAGGGCATCATGGAGTTCCTGCTCATCAACCACCCGCTCGACTGCCCGGTCTGCGACAAGGGCGGCGAGTGCCCCCTGCAGAACCAGGCGATGTCCAACGGCCGTGGTGAGTCCCGTTTCTCCACCGGCGGCGGCATCAAGCGCACCTTTCCCAAGCCGATCAACATCTCCGCCCAGGTGTTGCTGGACCGGGAGCGCTGCGTGCTGTGCGCCCGCTGCACCCGCTTCTCCGAGCAGATCGCCGGCGACCCGTTCATCGAGCTGCTCGAGCGTGGCGCGCTGCAGCAGGTCGGCATCTACGAGAAGGAGCCGCTGGAGTCCTACTTCTCCGGCAACACGATCCAGATCTGCCCGGTCGGCGCGCTGACCTCGGCCGACTACCGCTTCCGATCGCGGCCCTTCGACCTGGTCTCCTCGCCGTCGGTCGCCGAGCACGACGCCTGCGGCTCGGCCATCCGCGTCGACCACCGCCGCGGCAAGGTGATGCGCCGCCTGGCCGGCAACGACCCCGAGGTCAATGAGGAGTGGATCACCGACAAGGACCGCTTCGCGTTCACCTACGCCCAGCAGCCCGACCGGCTCACCTACCCGCAGGTCCGTGACGACGACGGCTCGCTGCGACCGGCCTCGTGGCCCGAGGCGTTCGCCCGCGCAGCCCAGGGCCTGCGCGAGGCCGGTGCGGTCGGCGTACTCACCGGCGGTCGGGTGACCGCCGAGGACGCCTACGCCTACAGCAAGTTCGCGCGTGTGGCGCTGGGCACCAACGACATCGACTTCCGGGCCCGACCGCACTCCGCCGAGGAGGCCGAGTTCCTGGCTGCCCACGTGGTGCTGACCGGCCCCGAGGGCGGCTCGGTGACGTACGCCGACCTCGAGAGCGCTTCGACCGTGGTCCTGGTCGGGCTCGAGCCCGAGGACGAGGCCGGCGCGATCTTCCTGCGGCTGCGCAAGTCCGTGCGGGCCGGGCGCACCCGGGTGCTCGCGATCGCTCCGTTCACCACGCGCGGCCTGACCAAGATGAACGGCACGCTGGTGCCCACCGCCCCCGGCGGCGAGCCCGCCGCGATGGAATCCCTGGTCGGACACGCCGACTACGGCGTCGACAAGACCACCGTGATCCTGGTCGGCGAGCGGCTCGCGACCGTGCCGGGCGCGCTGTCCGCAGCCGCGTCGCTGGCCCAGAAGACCGGGGCTCGACTGGCCTGGGTGCCGCGCCGCGCCGGTGACCGGGGTGCGCTCGAGACCGGCTGCCTGCCCACGCTGCTGCCCGGTGGTCGTCCCGTTGCCGATGCCTCGGCCCGTGTCGACGCCGCCACCACGTGGGGGGTCGACCAGCTGCCCGAGACCCCCGGCCGTGACGGCGACGCGATCGTCGCCGCCCTGACGGCTGGCGACCTCGGCGGCCTGGTGATCGGTGGCGTCGACCCCGACGACACGGCCGACCCCGCCGCCACCCGTGCGGCCATCGAGGCCGCGTCGTTCGTCGTCGCCCTCGAGCTCCGCGAGACCGACGTGACCCGCGTCGCCGACGTCGTCTTCCCGGTCGCCCCGGTGACCGACAAGGCCGGCATGTTCGTGACCTGGGAAGGACGGCCGCGGCCGTTCGACCAGGTGCTGGCCAACCCCGCCTCGCTGCCCGACCTGCGCGTCCTCTCCGGCATCGCCGAGGAGCTAGGACGCCCCGCTCGGGTTCCGCACCGTCGCCGAGGCGCGGGCGCAGCTGGAGGAGATGGGGCCGTGGGACGGCCCGCGGGCGACCATGACCGCGGTGCCCGCTGCCGCCCCCTCCACCGACGGACTGGCGCTGGCCACGTGGAAGCCCATGCTCGACAACGGCTCGATGCAGGACGGCGAGAAGCACCTGGGCGCCACCGCGCGAGCGGTCGTCGTCCGCGTCTCCGAGACGGTCTTCGACGCGGTCGGTCCCGCCGTCACGGTGACCGGTGACCGTGGCTCGGTGACGCTGCCGGCCGAGATCACCAGTGACCTGGTCGACGGCGTGGTCTGGCTCCCGACCAACTCAACCGGCAACGGGATCCTGGCCGACGTGGCCTCGCCCGGCAGCCGGGTCCGCGTGACGGGAGGCGGCTCATGATGTCCACCCTGAGCCAGGTCGTGGTGCCCATGGCCGCCGACGACCTCGGCGCCTTCGGTCAGGACCCCTGGTGGCTGATCCTGATCAAGACCGTGCTGATCTTCCTGGTCCTGGTGCTGCTCACGCTCTTCAACATCTGGTGGGAGCGCCGGGTCGTGGCCCGGATGCAGCACCGGATCGGCCCCAACGTGCACGGCCCGTTCGGCCTGCTGCAGTCGTTGGCCGACGGCGCCAAGCTGATGTTCAAGGAGGACATCATCCCGAAGGCGGCCGACAAGCTGGTCTTCGTGCTGGCGCCGGTGCTCGCCGCGGTGCCTGCGTTCCTCGCCTTCAGCGTGATCCCCCTGGGTCCCGAGGTCGGACTGCCGTTCACCGACCGCACCACGCCCCTGCAGCTCACCGACATGCCGGTGGCGGTGCTGTTCATCCTGGCTGTCGCCTCGATGCAGATCTACGGCATCGTGCTCGCCGGCTGGTCCAGCGGCTCGACGTACTCCCTGCTCGGCGGGCTGCGGTCCAGCGCCCAGATGATCTCCTACGAAGTCGCCATGGGCCTGTCGCTCGTCGCGGTCTTCCTCTACGCGGGGTCGGTGTCTACCTCCGAGATCGTCGCCGCCCAGGACGACTTGTGGTTCGGGTTGATCCTGTTCCCGTCGTTCGCGATCTTCGTGATCGCCATGGTCGGCGAGACCAACCGGGCGCCGTTCGACCTTCCCGAAGCCGAGGGCGAGCTGGTCGGGGGATTCCACACCGAGTACTCCTCGATCAAGTTCGCCATGTTCTTCCTCGCCGAGTACATCGCGATGGCGACCGTCTCTGCCGTCGCCACCACGCTGTTCCTCGGCGGCTGGCACGCGCCGTTCTGGATCGACCGCGTCTGGGAAGGAGCCAACGAGGGCTACGTCCCCCTGATCTGGTTCTTCGGCAAGGTCCTCTTCTTCGTCTTCATCTTCATCTGGCTGCGGGGCTCACTGCCGCGACTGCGCTACGACCAGTTCATGGCGTTCGGCTGGAAGCGGCTGATCCCGATCTCGCTGCTCTGGATCATCGCCGTGGCCACGATCCGCGCGATCTCGCTGGACGGCGGCATCGATCGGCAGTACCTCCTGATCGGTATCGGCGGACTGGCGGGCATCTTCCTGGTGATCTTCTTCGTCGGCGACGACGGACGTGTGGACTCGAGACCCGGCCCGGCAGAGCCGGTCGCCGGCGGCTTCCCCGTCCCAGCCATGCCCGAGGGCGGCCCCGTCCGCGGTGCCGCTGCTCCGCTCGTCTTCGACGCACCCATGCAGCAACCCTTTGAGGAGGGAGCACGCGATGGCTGAGCCGTCTGACAACGAGAGCAAGTCCTTGAAGGAGCAGTTCTGGGACCCGGTAGCGGGTTTCGGCGTCACCTTCCGGACCATGTTCAAGAAGGTCGTCACCGAGCAGTACCCCTTCGAGAAGCTGCCGACGGCACCCCGGTTCCACGGCCGGCACCAGCTCAACCGCTGGCCCGACGGCCTCGAGAAGTGCATCGGCTGCGAGCTCTGTGCCTGGGCCTGCCCCGCCGACGCGATCTACGTCGAGGGCGACCAGAACACCGAGGACGCCCGCTTCAGCCCCGGCGAACGCTACGGCCGCGTCTACCAGATCAACTATCTGCGCTGCATCCTGTGCGGGCTGTGCATCGAGGCCTGCCCGACCCGCGCGCTGACCATGACCAACGAGTACGAGCTCGCCGACGACAACCGCGAGGACCTCATCTACGAGAAGTCCGACCTGCTGGCGCCGCTGCTGCCCGGGATGGTGCAGCCGCCGCACGCGATGCTGCTCGGCGACGACGACCAGGCCTACTACCGTGGCGAGTTCTCCGCTCCGGCTCCGGGGGAGGCCAAGGCATGACCGCCTTCTGGATCCTGGCGCCGGTGATGGTGCTGGCTGCGCTCGGCGTCCTCTTCGTCCGCAAGGCGGTGCACGCCGCCCTCCTGCTGGCGGTCGTGATGATCAGCCTGGCCATCCTCTACCTCGTGCTGGAGGCGCCGTTCCTCTTCGCGGTGCAGATCATCGTCTACACCGGCGCGATCCTGATGCTCTTCCTCTTCGTGCTGATGCTGGTCGGGGTCGACGCCTCCGACTCGGTGGTGGAGACGATCCGCGGTCACCGGGCGCTTGCCTGGCTCGGTGGGCTCATCCTCGGCACAGTGCTCGTGATCGGTCTCTCGCAGATCACTCTCGGCACCACCGTCGGCCTCGAGGAGGCCAACGGCGAGGGCAACATCCAGGCGCTGGCCAACATCTTGTTCTCGAAGTACGTCTTCGCGTTCGAGACCACCAGCGCCCTGCTGATCACCGCGGCCGTCGGTGCGATGGTGCTCGCCCACCGCGAGCGCCTCACGCCCAAGCCCGGCCAGCCCGCGCTCGCCCAGCAGCGGGTCCGCGACTACGCCGAGCACGGCAAGCATCTCGGACCGCTGGCCGCACCGGGGGTCTTCGCCCGGCACAATGCGGTCGACACCCCCGCCCTGCTGCCCGATGGCACGGCCGCCGAGACCTCGGTCTCCGCGACGCTGGCCGCCCGCGGCAACGTGCGCTCGGCGCCCGACCTGGCCGACGACATCGACGAGGTGCAGCGCCAGCTCGGCCTCGACCCGACCGAGATGCCGGAGACCTCCGGCAAGCAGGGCGCCCCGGCCAACACGACCGAGGACGAGCAGGGGCGTGACGCATGACCGAGTACGTAGTGCTGTCCGCAATCCTGTTCACCATCGGCACGGTCGGGGTGCTCACGCGCCGCAACGCGATCGTGGTGTTCATGTGCGTCGAGCTGATGCTCAACGCCTGCAACCTCGCCCTGGTGGCCTTCGCCAAGCAGCACGGCAACCTCGAAGGGCAGATTGCCGCCTTCTTCGTGATGGTCGTGGCCGCCGCCGAGGTCGTGGTCGGGCTCGCCATCATCATGACCATCTTCCGCACCCGTCGCTCGGCCTCGGTCGACGACGCCAGTCTGCTGAAGTTCTGAGGGTTCGATGCAGCTACTGACGTATCCACAGGGTCTTGTGACGATGGCCGCCGAGGGCGGCCACGTTCCTGTCGTGGCCCCGACGTCCGGCGACGGTGTGTTCGACCTGATCTGGCTGGTGATCGCCCTGCCGCTGCTGGGCGCCGTCATCCTGCTGCTCGGCGGCCGCTACACGGACAAGTGGGGTCACCTGCTCGGCACCGCGCTGCCGGTCGGCTCCTTCCTGCTCAGCCTGGTGCTGTTCTTCTCACTGCTCGGTCGCGACGAGTCGGAGCGCCAGGTCGGCCAGCACCTCTACGACTGGATCGAGGTCGGCGGCCTCCACGTCGGCATGGACCTGCTCTACGACCCGCTGTCGGCGCTGTTCCTGCTGCTGATCACCGGCGTCGGCTCGCTGATCCACGTCTACTCCATCGGCTACATGGCGCACGACCCGCGCCGGCGCCGCTTCTTCGGCTACCTCAACCTGTTCGTCGCCGCGATGCTGATGCTGGTGCTGTCCGAGAACTACCTCGGCCTGTTCCTCGGCTGGGAGGGTGTCGGCCTGGCGTCGTACCTGCTCATCGGCTTCTGGCAGCACAAGCCGACCGCGGCCGCCGCGGCCAAGAAGGCCTTCGTGATCAACCGCGTCGGCGACATCGGCATGGTGCTCGCGATCTCGCTGGCGTTCGTCACGTTCGGCACCACCAGCTTCTCCGGCATCAGTGCCGTGTCGTCGGGCGCGACCGAGGCCTCGCTCAACGCGTTCGGCATCCTGCTGCTGCTCGGCGCCTGCGGAAAGTCGGCCCAAGTGCCGCTGCAGGCCTGGCTGCTCGACGCGATGGAAGGCCCGACCCCGGTGTCGGCACTGATTCACGCGGCGACCATGGTCACCGCCGGCGTCTACCTGATCGTCCGCTCCAACTTCGTCTTCGAGCTCGCCCCGGCTGCCCAGACAGCGGTGGTCATCGTCGCCACGGTCACGCTGCTGTGGGGTGCGGTCATCGGTTGCGCGAAGGACGACATCAAGAAGGCCCTGGCCGGATCGACGATGAGCCAGATCGGCTACATGATGCTCGCGGCCGGCCTCGGTGTCGCCGGCTACGCGTTCGCGATCATGCACCTGCTCACGCACGGGTTCTTCAAGGCCAACATGTTCCTCGGCGCCGGCTCGGTCATGCACGGCATGAACGACGACGTCGACATGCGCCACTACGGCGGCCTGCGCAAGATGCTGCCGGTCACCTTCCTGACCTTCGCGATGGGCTACCTCGCGATCATCGGCTTCCCGGGCTTCTCCGGCTTCTGGTCGAAGGACAAGATCATCGAGACCGCGCTCATCGACAACACGGTGGTCGGTCTCTGTGCCCTGCTCGGCGCCGGCATCACCGCGTTCTACATGACCCGGCTGATGCTGATGACGTTCTTCACCAAGGAGCGGTGGGACAAGGATGTCCACCCGCACGAGTCGCCCAAGGTGATGACGATCCCGCTGATCGTGCTGGCCGCGCTCTCCGTGCTCGGCGGCTTCCTGCTGCTCGGCAACTGGATCGTCGAGTGGCTCGAGCCGGTGGTCGGCCACGCCGAGCACCACGAACCGCCCATCCCGATCATCCTGATCACGCTGATCACGGTTGCGGTGGTGGCCGTGGGCGTCGCGCTCGCCTGGATCCTGGTCGGCAAGCGTGACGTGCCGCGCGAGGCTCCTCAGGACGTCTCCTTCGCCACGAAGGCGGCCCGTCAGGACCTCTACGGCGACGCCATCAACGAGGGCCTGGTCGTCGAGCCCGGCCGCCGGCTGGTCGGTGGGCTGCTCGCCGTCGACAAGCACGGCGCCGACGGTCTCTTCACCGGTGGCGCGATCGGCATCGGCGCGCTCGGTGGTCAGCTGCGGCGGGTCCAGAACGGCTTCGTCCGCTCCTACGCCCTCTCCATCCTCGGCGGCGTGCTCATCGTCGTCCTGGCCCTGCTGGCGGTGAACTGGTCGTGAACGACTTCCCGATCCTCACCGTCCTGATCGCCCTGCCGCTCGTCGGCGCGCTCGCAGTCGCCTTCCTGCCTGCCGCCTTCAGCAAGGTGGCCGGTCTCGGCTTCGCCGTCGCCACTCTGGTGGTCGGCATCGTCATCGCCGCGTCGTACGACGTCGGTGACGGCATGCAGCTCGAGGAGCAGCACTCCTGGATCGAGGCGTTCGGCGTGCACTACGCGCTGGGTGTCGACGGTCTCGGGTTGCTGATGATCCTGCTGACCGTCGTGCTGGTGCCGATCGTGATCGCCGCAGGCTGGCACGACGGCGACACGAACCCCCGGGCCTTCCTGGCGTGGACGCTCGCGCTCGAGGCACTGTCGCTTGCGGTGTTCGCCGCCACCGACGTGTTCCTCTTCTACGTGGTCTTCGAGGCCACCCTGATCCCGGCGTACTTCCTGATCGGCGGCTTCGGACGGGCAGGACGCAGCGCTGCCGCTCTGAAGTTCCTGCTGTTCCAGCTCGGTGGCGGCCTGGTGCTGCTGGGTTCGGTGATCGGCCTCTACGTCGTCTCCGCCCAGCAGGGCACGCCGTCGTACCTACTCTCCGACCTGGCGGCGCTCGACATCGACACGACGGCCGGTCGCTGGCTGTTCGCCGGCTTCTTCATCGCGTTCGCGATCAAGGCACCGCTGTTTCCGGTGCACACGTGGCTGGCGGACACGACCGAGAACGCGACGCCCGGCACCAGCGTGCTGCTGGTCTGCGTGCTCGACAAGATCGGCACCTTCGGGATGCTGAGGTTCTGCCTCGGCATCTTCCCGGATGCCTCGCAGTGGGCGACGCCGGTGGTGATCACCCTCGCGCTGATCTCCATCGTCTACGGCGCCCTGATCGCGATCGGCCAGGATGACGTCCTGCGCCTGATCGGTCTCACGTCGCTGAGCCACTTCGGTTTCATCGTGCTCGGCATCTGGGCGTTCAGCACCCAGGGCCAGTCCGGCGCGATCCTCTACATGGTCAACCACGGCATCGGCACGGCAGCGCTGTTCCTGCTCGCCGGCTACCTGCTACGCCGCCGCGGCACCACGCTGATCAGTCAGATGCGCGGCATCGAGAAGGCCACGCCGATCCTGGCCGGCTTGTTCCTGGTCGCCGGGCTCGCCACGCTGGGACTGCCCGGGCTGAGCCCGTTCGTCTCGGAGTTCCTGGTGATCCTGTCGGCGTTCGACTATCGCTGGTGGGTCGGCGCGATCGCCGTGACCGGCATCGTGCTGGCGCCGATCTACATCCTCTGGATGTATCAGCGGATCTTCACCGGTGCGACGCCGACGGAGGTCGAAGGCTCGAAGGATCTCTCCGTGCGTGAGATCGGCGCGATCGCGCCGCTGATGCTGGCGCTGGTCTTCTTCGGCTTCTATCCGCAGCCGCTGCTCGACGTCAGCAACCCGACCATCGACTCGCTGATGGAACACGTCGGCGTGCATGACGACGCCCCCGACGTACCTGCCCGGCACCGGAGAGGAAGGCGGTCACTAAGCCATGACGCCTTCTCCCAGCCCTGCTACGCGACGACGCGCGGGCGCCTGGACTTCGTTGTCCTCGGTCGTCGTGGCTCCGCCACGCCTCCCTCGTCCGCCTTGCCAGGCACTCCGCGCGACGCCGCTCGCGACGGCCTGGAATAAGGAGTCATGACTATGGACTTCGTCAAGCCCGTCATCCAGTACGCCGAGCTGTGGCCGCTCATCGCGGTGCTCGGCGTCGCCTGCCTGGGAGTCGTCGTCGAGGCGTTCCTGCCGCGCGAGCAGCGCCACTTCGTGCAGATCGGCCTCGCCGGCTCGGGACTGGTGGCCGCGCTGGTGGGCACCTGCCTGATCGCCACCGACCTGGTGGAGGTCGGCGACGGCGCCGGTCGCGGCTTCGTCGGCGCCGAGGGCACCCTCGTGGTCGACGGCCCGACGGTCTACCTGTGGGGCCTCATTCTGATCTTCGCGATCGGCGGTGTGGCGCTCTTCGCCGAGCGCAAGCTCGAGGCCGGGGTCTCCGCGTTCGCCGGCCAGGCGGCGGCACTGCCTGGCACCGAGGCCGAGCGTCAGGCGTCGACCAAGGGCCTCGACCACACCGAGGTCTACCCGCTGCTGATGTTCGCCGTCGGCGGCATGATGCTCTTCCCGACGGCCAACGACCTGCTCACCATGTTCGTCGCCCTCGAGGTGCTGTCGCTGCCGCTGTACCTGCTCTGCGGGCTCGCCCGCCGGCGCCGGCTGCTCAGCCAGGAGGCGGCGCTCAAGTACTTCCTGCTCGGTGCCTTCTCCTCCGGCTTCTTCCTCTACGGCGTCGCCCTCATCTACGGCTACGCCGGCTCGATGGAGTTCGCCCGGATCAACGAGGCCATCCGCAACGACATCGGCAACGACGCGCTGCTGCTGTTCGGCATGGGCATGCTGGCTGTCGGCCTGCTGTTCAAGGTCGGGGCCGCGCCGTTCCACAACTGGACCCCCGACGTCTACCAGGGTGCGCCCACCGCGGTCACCGCCTTCATGGCGGCCGGCACCAAGATCGCGGCGTTCGGCGCGATCCTGCGGCTGTTCTACGTGGCCTTCGACGCCGACCGCACCAGCTGGCAGCCGATGCTCTGGGTGATCGCGATCCTCACCATGATCGTGGGCTCCGTGCTCGCCGTGGTGCAGACCGACGTCAAGCGGATGCTGGCCTACTCCTCGGTCGCGCACACCGGGTTCCTGCTCACCGGCGTGCTCGGCGTGCAGAGCGCGACCGACCTCGCCGACGGCCAGGTCACCTCGCTGCAGGCGGTGCTCTTCTACCTGACGACGTACGGCTTCTCGATGATCGGCGCGTTCGCGATCGTCACCCTGGTGCGTGACTCGGGCGGTGAGTCCGCGACCTTCGCCAGGTGGCGCGGCCTCGGGCAGCGCTCGCCACTGCTGGCCGCGACGTTCGCGTTCTTCCTGCTCTCGATGGCGGGCATCCCGCTCACTGCGGGCTTCGTGGGCAAGTGGGCGGTCTTCGCGGTCGCGCTCTCTGCGGGTGCCTGGCCGGTCGTGCTCGTGGCGATCGCGACCAGCATCATCTCTGTCTACTTCTACGTGCGCCTGATCCTGGTCATGTTCTTCTCCGAGCCGGACGATGAGTCGGCCCAGGAACAGGCGCAGGGACAGCCGGCGTCGCCGTTCACCACCGTGACGGTCTTCGTCTGTGCGGTGGCGACCCTCGTGCTCGGCGTCGTGCCGGGCCCCGTGCTCGACCTCGCGGCCCGTGCGGGAGACTTCATCAGGTGACACCTGACTCCGGTCCGCCGACGGGCGAGTTCGCCCTGCCGATTGCCGACGACGCGCTCGCCGCGCGACTGCGGGAGCGGATGGCGATGGTCGAGAAGGAGCTCTTCGAGCACGCCCAGAGCCGCGCGCCGTTCGTCACCGAGGCGGCGCAGCATCTGCTGGCCGCCGGCGGCAAGAGGTTCCGGCCGCTGCTGGTGCTGCTCGCCGCCGAGGCCGGTGACCGACCCGACTCCCCGGAAGTGATCACGGCTGCCTGCGTCGTGGAGATCACCCACGTCGGCTCGCTCTACCACGACGACGTGATGGACGAGGCCGACCTGCGTCGCGGCGCAGACTCCGCCAACTCCCGCTGGGACAACCACATCGCGATCCTCACCGGAGACTTCTTGTTCGCGAAGTCGTCCGAGATGACCGCCGAGCTGGGCCCGGAGGCGGTGCGGATCCAGGCCGAGACGTTCGGCCGCCTGGTCGAGGGACAGATCCTCGAGACGGTCGCGCCCGGCCCCGGCGAGGACCCGCTCAAGCACTACCTCGACGTGGTCGCCGGCAAGACCGGTTCGCTGATCGCCACCTCCGCGCGCTACGGCGCGCTCTTCGGCGGCGCCGGCCCCGAGATCGAGCGCGCATTGACGGCGTACGGCGAGATCGTCGGCTCGGCATTCCAGCTCTCCGACGACATCCTCGACATCGCTTCTGAGTCGCAGGAGTCCGGCAAAACGCCGGGCACCGACCTACGCGAAGGCGTGCCGACCCTCCCGGTGCTGATGGCCAGGGCATCGACCGACCCCGCCGACGCCCGCCTGCTCGAGCTTCTCGACGCCGACCTCAGCGACGACGCCCTCCACGCCGAAGCGCTCGAGCTGCTCCGCAAGCACCCGGCGATGACCGAGGCACGTGCCTATGTCCTAGCCCGCGCCGAGGAGGCCAAGGCCCTCCTCTCGGTCCTCCCCGCTGGAGCCGTCCGCACTGCCCTCGAGGCCTTCGCCGACGCTGTGGCTGTCCGCACGACGTAGGCCTGTAGCTAACACGTACACCGTGGTGGTCGGCTGACGAATCCCGGCCCGACCACCAGAGTGCACCGGTCAGCAGTCAAGCCGCTGCGGACGCCTCCACGGCCAGGCGGAGCTGGCGGCGGCGGTGGTTGACGGCCTCGAAGGTGAAGACGGAGACGGCTAGCCAGACCAGGATGAAGCCGGCCCAGCGGCCGGGCGGCATGTCCTCGTTGAAGACGAGCACGCCGAGGCCGAACTGAAGGATCGGGGCGAGGTACTGCAACAGTCCCAGCGAGACCATCGAGACGCTGGTGGCGGCCGCGCTGAAGCAGATCAGCGGGATGGCGGTGACGATCCCCGTGGTCGTGATGAGGAGGGCGTGGCCTGCGCCGTGGGCGCCGAACTCGGCGGCGCCGGTGATGCTCAGCCAGGCGACGTACGCCGCGGCGAACGGCGCGATCACTGCGGTCTCGAACGCCAGGCTCTCGACGGCGCCGACGTTGGCGGTCTTCTTGGCCAGGCCGTAGGTGCCGAACGAGAACGCCAGGATGAGCGCCACGTAGGGGAGGCGTCCGTAGTCCCACGTGAGCACGCTGACCGCGAGGAAGCCCACGCCCATCGCCACCCACTGCAGGGCCCGCAGCCGCTCCTTGAGCAGTACGACGCCCATCAGCACCGTGACCAACGGGTTGATGAAGTAGCCGAGGGAGGTCTCGACCACGCGGCCGCTGTTGACGCCGTAGATGTACGTCGCCCAGTTGACGGTGACCGTGACGGCGGCGACCGTCAGCAGCAGTCGCACCCGTCGGTCGGCCCAGATCGCTCTCAGCTGGGTCCGGCGTCCGATCAGCAGCACCAGGACGCCCATGGTCAGCATCGACCAGAGGATGCGGTGGGCCAGGAGCTCGAACGCGCCGCCCGGCTCGAGCAGCGGCCAGTAGAGCGGGAACGCGCCCCAGAGGAGATAGGCCGTGGTCCCGAGCAACAATCCACGTCGCGAGTCCGGCACACGAGCACTTTAAAGAGTGTGATTACCTATCCCTGCGTTCGGGTGCCGTCAGGGTTTGGACAGTGCACAGACCGGGGAGGGTTCCCGGCGCACGCCACGTCCCGCGAGTTCCTGAGGGGGAACCATGCGTATGCACCGCCTTGTCATCGCCGTCCTCGCTTTCTGCCTGGTCGGACTGGTGCCGTTCACGACCGCTTCCTCCGCCAACGCGGCTCAGTCCGTTGCCAAGGCAGCGGCTGTCAGCGCCGAGACGGCCAGCTCTGCCGGCGCCGCAACGTGAAGTTCGAGTTCAAGCAGCAGGGGCGCACGAGCTACAAGTTCTTCGGGAAGGTGCAGGGCGCGAAGAACAAGAAGATCACGCTGCTCCGCTCCACCACCAAGAAGGGCAAGTACCGCACCTTCAAGTCCGGTCGCACCGACGGCCGCGGCAACTACTCCTGGCGCGGGCTGAAGGCCACCGGTTGGTTCTACGTGAAGGTCCCGTCCGACAAGAAGTACGCCACGTCGTACTCCAAGCTGATCCGCGTCTACTACACGTAGGCCCCGCTCAGTCCCAGACAGCCGAAGGCCCCCACCGGATCCGGGTGGGGGCCTTCGTTGTCTTGGAGGGGGGTGGGGTCAGACGACGGTCCAGGTGTCGCCACCGTTGACGAGCGCCGCGAGCCGGTCGGCCGGCTCGCCGGGCGCCTCGCTGCGGGCGGTCTCGATCTGGCCGCGGGCCTGGTCGTCGTACGTCGCGCGCTCGACCTGGCGGAAGATCCCGATCGGCGACTGGTTGAGGTAGCCGGAGTCGGTGAGACGCGAGATCGCGAACGCCATGGTCGGGTCGGGGTTGTGGGCGTCGTGGACGATCAGCGCGTCCTCGCCAACGTCGGCGACCTCGACGACCTTCACGCCGCCGGTCGCCGAGTCGCGGATCAGGCCCTTGGACCCTTCGACACCGAACTTGACCGGCTCGCCGTGCACCAGCGGGATGATCGCGTCGGCCTTGGTGTCGTTGTTCTTGATCGCGTCGAACGCGCCGTCGTTGAAGATCGGGCAGTTCTGGTAGATCTCGACGAACGAGGTGCCGCGGTGGGCAGCAGCCGCTGACAGCACCGACGTCAGGTGCTTGCGGTCGGAGTCGATGGTGCGGGCCACGAACGTGGCCTCGGCGCCCAGCGCCAGCGAGACCGGGTTGAACGGGTGGTCGAGCGAGCCCATCGGGGTGGACTTGGTGACCTTGCCGGTCTCGGAGGTGGGGGAGTACTGACCCTTGGTCAGGCCGTAGATCCGGTTGTTGAACAGCAGGATCGTCATGTTGACGTTGCGGCGCAGCGCGTGGATCAGGTGGTTGCCGCCGATCGACAGGGCGTCGCCGTCGCCGGTGACGACCCAGACCGACAGGTCCTCGCGGGCGGTGGCGATGCCGGTGGCGATCGCCGGCGCGCGGCCGTGGATCGAGTGCATGCCGTAGGTCTCGAGGTAGTACGGGAACCGCGACGAGCAGCCGATGCCGGAGACGAACACGATGTTCTCGCGGCGCAGGCCGAGCTGGGGCAGGAAGCCCTGGACGGCCTTGAGTACGGCGTAGTCACCGCACCCGGGGCACCAGCGGACCTCCTGGTCGGAGGTGTACTCCTTGCCGGTCTGCGGCTGGTCGTTGGTGGGGATGAGCTCGATGCCGGAGCGGAGCCCGGGCAGGGGCAGCTCTTGCGTGGTCGGTGGGGGTGTCACGACAGTGCCTCCTCGGCACTAGGAACGGTCAGGTCGACGGTGACGCCCTCGGCCTCGGCGACCAGGCCGCCGATGGCCTCGGCGAGCTCGGCGGCCTTGAGCGGCATGCCGTTGACCTGGTTGTAGCCGATGGCGTCGACGAGGAACTTGCCGCGCAGCAGCAGCGAGAGCTGGCCGAGGTTCATCTCCGGCACGAGCACCTTGTCGTAGCGCTTGAGGATGTCGCCGAGGTCGTTGGGGAACGGGTTGAGGTGGCGCAGGTGCACCTGGGCCACGTGGTAGCCGGCCTTGCGGACGCGGCGGCAGCCGGCGCCGATCGGGCCGTACGTCGAGCCCCAGCCGATCACCAGCACCTTGCGCCTCGCCCGACGGGTCGTCGACCTCGAGCGGGGGCAGGGAGTCGGCGATCCGGTCCACCTTGGCCTGGCGGCTGCGGACCATGAAGTCGTGGTTGGCGGGGTCGTAGGAGATGTTGCCGTGACCCTTGCCCTTCTCGAGACCGCCGATGCGGTGCTCGAGGCCGGCGGTGCCGGGGATCGCCCAGGGGCGGGCCAGGGTCTCCTCGTCGCGCAGGTAGGGCCAGAAGTCCTTGCCGCCGGGCACCGTCTCCCCGTCCTTGCCGACGGTGTCGGGCAGGTCGTGGTTGGGCTCGGTCGCGAAGTTCGGGCTCGATCACCGGAAGGTCGGCGATCTCGGGGATCCGCCACGGCTCGGAGCCGTTGGCGAGGTAGCCGTCGGAGAGCAGCATCACCGGGGTGCGGTAGGTGACGGCGATCCGGGCCGCCTCGACCGCGGCGTCGAAGCAGTCGCCGGGCGACTGCGGCGCCACGATCGGCACCGGCGCCTCGCCGTTGCGGCCGAACATGGCCTGCATCAGGTCGGCCTGCTCGGTCTTGGTCGGCAGTCCGGTGGACGGACCGCCGCGCTGTACGTCGATCACCAGCAGCGGCAGCTCGGTCATCACCGCGAGGCCGATCGACTCCGACTTCAGGGCGATGCCCGGCCCGGAGGTCGTGGTGACGCCCAGGGAGCCGGAGAACGCAGCACCGATGGCCGCACCGATGCCGGCGATCTCGTCCTCGGCCTGCAGCGTGGTCACTCCGAACGACTTGTGCTTGCTCAGCTCGTGGAGGATGTCGGAGGCCGGGGTGATCGGGTAGGAACCCAGGAAGATCGGCAGGCCCGACTGCACGCCGGCCGCGACCAGCCCGTAGGAGAGGGCCAGGTTGCCGGTGATGTTGCGGTAGGTGCCGGGCGCCATCGGCGACGGCTTGACCTCGTACTGCACGGCGAACGTCTCGGTGGTCTCGCCGAAGTTCCAGCCGGACTTGAACGCCGTGATGTTGGCGTCGCGGATGTCGGCGACCTTCGCGAAGCGCTTCTCGAGGAACGCGATCGTGGACTCGATCGGGCGGCCGTACATCCAGGACAGCAGGCCGAGCGCGAACATGTTCTTCGCGCGGGCGGCGTCCTTGCGGGACAGGCCGAACTCCTTGACCGCCTCGACGGTCATGCCGGTCAGGTCGAGCGGGAAGACGGCGAACTCGCCGAGCTCGCCACCGACCCCGCCGTCGTCGAGGGAGTCGAGCGGGTTGACGTCGTAGCCGGCCTTGGTCAGGTTGCGGCCGGTGAAGTCGTGGGTGTCGACGATGATCTGGGCGCCCTTGGGCAGGTCGGCCAGGTTGGCCTTCAGCGCCGCCGGGTTCATCGCCACCAGCACGTCGGGAGCGTCGCCCGCGGTCAGGATGTCGTGGTCGGCGAAGTGCACCTGGAACGACGACACCCCAGGGAGCGTGCCCTGGGGAGCGCGGATCTCCGCGGGGAAGTTGGGGAGGGTCACCAGGTCGTTGCCGAAGACGGCCGACTCCTGGGTGAACCGGTCTCCCGTGAGCTGCATGCCGTCACCGGAGTCGCCGGCGAACCGGATGATCACCCGGTCGAGCTGCTTGACCTGCTTGGACACTCGTCCACTTCCTCGTCACTGCTGTCTCTGATGGTGCTCAGAGCTGGAATCGTGCTCGCGCCTGACGTGCGATCGTACGTGGGCTATCGGCCAAAACAGGAACACGTTTCAGTTTGGCACGTAACCCCTTCGCAGCTTTCCACGATAGTCGCCTCGGCTAATGGGCAAGCCTCGTCTCCCCCCGTGGATGCCCTCCGGGGCGTGATGTGCGACACGTGGGCCGGTCTGGCTCGTGGTCCGGAGGTTTCGAGGCTCCTCGCTGCGCTCGTCGCACGTCAACACCGGCGAGCCAAAGCCGTCTGAGAACGCACCCCCGATCGCTCGTCCCGCGGTGGCCGCACCCCACCTCGGGACGAGCTTGCACGACCGGTGCATGACAATGGTGCGATGGAGAAGGCCACTCGGATCCTGCTCGCGCTCCTCGGTGTCGCGTTCGTGGTGTCGGTCGTCCACTACACCGACAACTACGTCAACTACGACGACTACCCCCAGCCGGGCGACGACGGTCTTCCTGCTCCGTCGAAGACCGTGATCGGTGTCGCCTGGTTCGTCTTCACGGCGTCCGGGATCCTCGGGCTGTGGCTGTGGTTCCGCGGCCGGATCACCGGGGCTGCCGTGGCGCTCACCGGCTACTCGGTGAGCGGCCTGATCGGCTTCGGCCACTACACCGTCGACGGTGCCTTCGACATGGTGTGGTGGAGGCAGACCCACGTCGTGGTCGACATCGTCTGTGGCATCGCCATCCTCGGCTTCGCGCTCTGGGCCGCGCTCAGAGCGACTCCGCGCGCCGCTTGAGTCCCTCCGCATGGCGGCGGAAGCCGTCGGCGACCCGACCCGGGCCGGCCAGCTTCACCAGCGGTCCGGAGAACTCCTCGACGGTGTCGTACGCCGTCGGCTCACCCGGCCGCTGGCTCAGCCGCTGGTAGCGGGTGCCGCGCACCAGTCCGAGCCTGGCGGGCCAGCCCTCGTAGACATAGGAGAGGCGCGCGCTGATCACGCCGGCGGTCGTGGCGGGCGGCTCGATGGCGCTGATCCGCTCCGGTGACCGGGTGGTGCGGCCGTTGGCCCAGCGCACGTGCAGCACGATCGGGTTGCCGACGGCGGGCGGGATCGCGGTCTCGGCGCGCTCGACGAACGGGTTCCACTCGGCGTACGACTCGGTGTCGAGCATGACCTCCCAGACCAGCTGGAGCGGGGCGTCGATGGTGATGCTCGCGGAGGGTCGCGCAGTCGGCATGCGGCCGAGACTAGGGTCTTTCGCGTGGTGGCGGCGGAGGACTTCGACGTGGTGGTCGTCGGGGCGGGCCCCGCCGGGTCGTCTGCCGCGCGGGCGGCCGCCGCGGCCGGCGCCCGGGTCGCCCTGCTCGACCGGGCTGAGTTCCCCCGCTACAAGACCTGCGGGGGCGGGCTGATCGGACCGGCTCTGGCCCACCTGCCGGGAGCGCCGCCGAGCCGGGCTGACATCCGGCGCGCGTCGTTCACCCTCCGCGGGGCGGCCGATCGATCGATCGATCGGCCGACGGCACCCTGATCGAGACCGCCGCGCGCAGCGAGCTCGACGACCTGGCTGGCCGATGCCGGCTGCGACCGCAGGGGCTGACGTGCGGACGCCGTGCGCCGTGCTCCAGGTGTCCGCACGAGCCGGACTCGGTGTCCGTCACCACCGACCACGGGTCGCTGCGGGCCAGGGTCGTGATCGGCGCCGACGGCACCTCCGGCCGGGTCTCCCGCCTGGTCGGGGTCAGTCTCGAGTCGGGTCGACCTCGGTCTCGAGCTCGAGCTGGACGCCGGCGCCCGGGCCGCCGAGTGGGCGGACCGGATCCACCTGGACTGGGGTCCGCTGCCCGGGTCCTACGGCTGGGTCTTCCCGAAGGGCGACTCGCTGACCGTCGGCGTGATCGCGGCCAAGGGCCGAGCCGGTCGAGACCCGGGCCTACCTGGCCGACGCTGGTGCGCCAGCTGGGCCTGGACGGCCTGCGCGTGCTGCACGACTCCGGCCACCTGACCCGGTGTCGGACGCCGACCTCCCCGCTCGGCGCCGGCCGGCTGCTGCTCGCCGGGCGACGCCGCCGGCCTGCTGGAGCCGTGGACCCGCGAGGGCATCTCGTTCGCGGTGCGGTCCGGCGATCTGGCCGGGCGCGTCGCGGCGGCCCACCTCGACGGTGTCGGCCTGCAACGCGCGTACTCGACCAGCGATCAGCGTGACCCTCGGTCCCGGAGATGGCCGCGGGCGAGCGCTGCCTGCGCGCGTTCGAGCGGCGCCCCGGCCGTGTTCCACCAGCTGATCGGCGGCACCGACCTCGGCTGGCGCCAGTTCACCCGGCTGGTGCGTGGCGAGACCACGCTCGACCGGGCGATGCGCCGTCGTACGGTCCGGGTCGCCGTCCGCGCCCTCAGCTCCGTCTAGTCGGGCGGACCCGACGCCGGTGACGATCAGGGGGTGTACGTGAAGCACCGGGGCAGGGGTCCGTCGACGGCGTGGTTCCAGGTGAGGGGTGTGGTGAAGCAGCCGTGCTCGACGTATTGGCCCGGTGCGCCGCCGGGGGCGGTGGGGGATCCGGCTCCCGGCGCAGCCTGCGCGCCGCTGAGTGTGACCGCCAACAGGGCGCCGCCCAGGGCGGTGGCTGCGGCGGCGATGAAGGGGATCTGACGGTGGTTGCTCGATGTTGTAGTCATGGTTGGACGGTGCTCTGGGTTGCGGCGCAACGGAATGCGACGTTCGACGCTGGAGGATCGGCGTACGCGAAAACGCGTATGTCTCATCCGACGCGGTCGCAGTAGCCTGAAGGGGCATCGACAGAGCGGAGGTGGCGCCGTGACGGGTCACTGGGTGATGACCGATAGCGACGTCCGCGCGTTGCTCGAGTGTTCGATCGCCTGCCAGCCGGCCGCCGCCGACGACATCTTCTACGCCGACGTCCTCACCGGGCTGCGCGAGCTGATCCCGTGCGACGACATCACCTTCCAGCTGATGGACGTCGCCGAACAGCGACTCAGGGTGCTGTTCGTGACCGACGACGGAGTGCAACGCGAGGAGTCCGTCGGCATGGCCGACGAGTTCACGACACTGTTCTGGCAGCAGTTCTGGGAGGAGGACGGCTGCGCTGGTCCGCTGGCAACAGGCGACTACTCCACCCTCCTGCATCACGCGGAGCGATGGCGCACCCGGGCGTTCGCCAACACCCCGCTCGGTTCGCTGTACGAAGCGATGGAGATCAGGGACGAGGATCCTGGTGCCGATGGCGGCGCTGGCCGGGACAGATCGACGTCTCCTGCTGTGGCGCAGTAAGGACAGCCCCGACTTCTCCGAACGCGAGAAGGCGATGCTCGCACTCGTACGCCCGCACCTGGCCGAGCTGCACGCGCGCCGCGACCGGGAGCTTCGTGGCGAACCGAACCTCACGCCACGTCAATGGGAGGTCCTGCGCCAAGTGGCGACGGGAGCCAGCAACACGCAGATCGCGCGCACCCTCGGGCTCTCCGACGCGACCGTGCGCAAGCACCTCGAGAACGTGTTCCTCCGCCTCGGCGTGCAGAGCCGCACGGAGGCCCTGGCGCGCGTCCACGCGTTCTTCGACGCGGCCTGAGCCGGTCGGGTTGGGCCGGTCAGCCTCGGCCGCCACGCACAGCTCAGCGGTAGTTGGTGAACTGCACCGCGAACTCGTAGTCCTGGGCCTTGACCAGCGCCTGCACGGCCTGCAGGTCGTCGCGCTTCTTCGACGACACCCGCAGCTCGTCGCCCTGGATCTGCGCCTTGACGCCCTTGGGGCCCTCGTCGCGGATCAGCTTGCTGATCTTCTTCGCGTCCTCGGAGCTGATGCCCTCCTTGAGGGCGATCCCGATCTTGGACTGCCTGGCCGGACTGGCGCGGCTCGGAGGCGTCGAGGATCTTCAGGCTCTGGTCGCGCTTGATGAGCTTCTGCTTGAAGACGTCGAGTACGGCGGTCGCACGGTCGTCGGCGGAGGCCGAGATCTCGATCGCCTCGTCGCCCTGCCACTCGATGGTTGCGCCGGTGCCCTTGAAGTCGAACCGGGTGGCGATCTCGCGCGCCGTCTGGCCGAGCGCGTTGTCGACCTCCTGGCGGTCGATCTTGCTCACGATGTCGAAGGAGGAGTCGCCCACTGGTGTCACCTGTTCCTGTTTTCGTGTGTCGTTGCCGCTGCGCTATTCTCGTGCCTCGTTGCCCACCGGCCAAGTGCCGGGGTGACAACCCCTGGCAGGTTGCCCGAGCGGCCAAAGGGAGCTGACTGTAAATCAGCCGTCATCGACTTCGCTGGTTCGAATCCAGCACCTGCCACCGAGGCCCTTCACCACTAGCTGGTGGGGGGCCTTCTGGGTTCTTCGGCGAGCGACCTTATCCGCGCAGCTCGTCGTCCAGCCCGAGGCGGTGGGCGCTGCGCTCGATGGCCTCCATCACCGGCCGGCGCCCGGCGGCGTCCATCTCGGTGACGATCCGCAGCAGCGTGTCCATCGTCTGCGGAGCGGCGGTCGCCTCGGACACCAGTCCGGCCAGGCGCTCGGCCGACAGGTCGGCCACGGCCTCCGCGACGAGCGTCAGCGCCTCCGGAGGCAGCGCGTCGACGAGCGGCACCAGGTCCAGCCACAGGTCGTCGGCGATCGCCGCGTCCAGGATCTCGGTCAGCACGGCCGAGGTGTGGAACGCCGACTTGCCCGCGACGGCCACCCGGGCCTCCGGCTGCATCACTCGTACGACGGGCAGGAGGCTCGACCAGAGGCCTTCGGCGGAGACCGCGGCCACCAGCTCTGAGACGACCTCCTCCGGCAGCTCGGCCAGCAGGTCGGCGATCGGTCCCTTCCGCTCGTCGGAGACGTGGTGCAGGAGGTCGAGGGCCTCCGACCAGAGGTCAAGCCGCGAGGCGGTGTGGATGATCTCGGGCAGACGCTCGGGTGGCAGCAGGCCGATGGCGTGGTCGAGCCGGTCCTTGTGCTCCAGCACGAACGCCGTACGCAGCATGGCTTCGTCGGTGAGCGCCCCGATCGCGGCCGCGATCGCGTGGTCCGGCACGAATGCGAGGAAGCGGCCCATGGTGACGAACTCGGCCCGTCGCTCGAGCTCGTGCGCGACCGGCACGACGAGCTCCCGAGGCACGCCGGCGATGATCGTCGCCACCCGTCGCGGGTCGAGATGCACGGCGACGTCGGCGAGGAAGTCCGCGGGCAGGTGCTGGGCCACGTCGACCGCCTTGCCGGGATCGGCACCGCCGGCAGCTCGGGCGCAGAGCACCGGGCCGAACGCCCGCTGGGCGACGGTCGCGACCAGCCGGGACGGGATCAGCCTGGCCACCGCCGCGGCCTGGGCCAGGCCGGGCGCGCTGGTGAAGAGGCGGTCGGTCGCCTTGGCCCGGAAGTCACGCAGGTCGTCGGCCGCGACGTCGCCGAGGTAGGCGAGGTCGGCCTCGTCGACCTCGAGCAGGCGGGCGATCTTGATGATCTCCGCGCGTACGTCGAGTCGATCGCTCATCCCATCAGCGCCTTGCGCACAGCCAGCCGCACGACTCGCGGCAGAAATCCGAGCCCGTTCTCGATCGCTGCGTCCGCCGCCTCGACCTGCGCGTGACGCTGCTCCCGCAGGCTCGCGGTGAGGTGGGCGATCCGTTCGGCAGGCAACGAGGCGATGCCGGGTGGCACGTCGGCGCGGAGCTCTCGCTCGAGCTCGGCCAGCGGATCGGTCACGTTTGCAGGCTAGCGGTGTGTCTCGGAAGTCGTTGACCGGTTGGCGTGCTCAGGGTGCGTGCAGCGCAAGGCCCCGGTGCGAGGCCAGTACCCATCCGATCGGGCAAGGGCTCCGAAGTCCCTGTGATCCAGTTCACCCTCACCGGAAGGCCTCCACATGAAGCAGCACAGCCGGAAGCGGCCCAGCCTCTCCCTGGTCATCTCCCTGATCGCGCTCGTCGTCGCGATGGGCGGCACGTCGTACGCCGCCGGGCTGATCGGCACCAGCGACCTCAAGAACAACGCCGTCACCAGCGGCAAGATCAAGAACGACACGGTGAAGTCCGCTGATGTGCGCGACGGCTCCCTCAAGTCCAAAGACTTCGCCGGCGGCCTCCCCTCCGGCGCCCAGGGACCGCGCGGCCTCCCCGGCGTCAACCGGTGGGCGCTGATCGGCGCCGACGGCACGATCGCCGCGCAGTCCGGTGGGTTCACGCTGGTCGCCGGCTATCCGACGTTGACCAACACCGCTCCGGTGGGGATGCCCGACAACTCGCTGCGCGCCAACGGCAACGTCTACCTCAACGCCAATGAGGACCTGAGCGACAACGGCATCTTCGCCACGATCGTGCTGCAGAACACCGTGGACCAGGACGGCGGCGGCTCGGCCGGTCGCACTACCGGGGCCGACGCCAATGCCGAGTTCTCCGGTGAGATCGCGGTCAGCCGCTGCAACGTCGGCGCTCCCACGACGCCGCCGACCGGGCCGACGAACTGCGCTCCGGCCGGAGCGCAGAACGCCACGAGCTTCGTGGTGAGCCCGCGGCTGTCCAACGGGGGAGTCACCAGCGGTGTCGCTCCTGCAGGCAACCGCAAGGCGTTCTACGTGATCATCACCGGCGACTCGTCGGACTTCGTCGCACCCTGACGGGAGGGTGGAAATGCCCCGGCCGCACCTCGGTGTGGTCGGGGCTTCACCACGCTCGGCTCAGCTGCGTGAGTTGAACGCCGAGTCCTTGCGAGAGATCTCCTCGCGCCGCTGCTCCGCGGTGAGCGTCTCCAGCTGAGCGATCACGTCGGTGGGGTAGCCGCTGACCTCCGGCGCCTCGGCGAGCGGCACGATCGTGTGCACGATCCGGTCGGGGTAGACGTGCATCATCGTGATCGCCTGGTGGCCATCGACACCGGAGACGAACCGCTCGACCGGTGCCGGGTCCGAGGTGTAGCAGCTGGCCGAGGCGACCGAGACGGGCACGCCCGCGAAGATCGAGTACGTCGAGAAGTGGAAGTGCCCGCCCACGATCGCGCGCACGTCGGAGCCCTCGACCACGGCCGCCAGCTGGTGCTGGTCGAGCAGCTCGATGATCTCGGCCGCCCGCAGCATCGGCACCGGGATGGGCGCGTGGTGCATGGCCAGGATCGTGCCGTGCTCGGCGGGTGTCGCGAGCTCGTCGGCCAGCCACGCCAGCTGGTCGTCGGTGAGGTCGCCGTGGTGGTAGCCCGGCACGCTCGTGTCCAGCGCGATCACGCGCAGCCCGGCGACGTCGTAGACGCGGTCCTGGGTGGCGTCGCTCTCGACGTCGAACAGGGCGGCGGCGTACTCCGCCCGCTCGTCGTGGTTGCCCATCACCCAGACCAGCTGGGCTCCCAGCTCGGCAGCCACCGGCTCGACCAGCTCGCGCAGTCGGGTGTACGCCGCCGGCTCGGCCTTGTCGGCGAGATCGCCGGTGAACACCAGCACCTGGGGCGCCGGGTGCACGTGGCGCAGCCGCTCGAGCGCCCGGGCCAGGCCGGCCTCGGTGTCGACGGCGCCGAACTGCAGCACTCCACCGGCCAGCAGGTGGGGGTCGCTGAGATGGGCGACCACGTGCGTGGGCGCCGGGTGCTGACCGAACTGGACGGCGTTGGCAGCAGCGTCGACCTGGCTCATGCGCGCTCGAGGTAGAAGACGGGGATGACGCGGGTGGTGCGCTCCTCGTACTTGGCGAAGTTGGGCCAGGTGCGGAGCATCACCTGCCACATCCGGGCCCGCTCGTCGCCCTCGACCTCGCGCCAGGTCACGTCGATCTCCTCGCGGTCGAACCGGATGTGAGCCCTGTCGGTGGCCCTCAGGTTGTTGACCCACAGCGGCATCTTGGGTCCGCCGAAGTAGGAGCCGGCGATCAGCCAGCCGCCGTCGTGCGGCACGCACAGCAGGGGCGTGGTCCGGGGGATGCCGCTCTTGCGACCGGGGACGGTCAGGGCGAGGTTCGGCAGCCCGGCGATGTCGAGCACGGTGTAGCGGCCCTTGGTCGCCTTCTGCAGGTTCGTGTCCAGCCAGACGACCTGGGGGAGGAACTTCGGCATCCAGGGGATGGCGCCGATCCGGACGGCGATCGGAGTGAGCAGGCCCATGGGCCAAACCTAGTCACGGTGTCGAAAGGATGCCGACTCGGAGCGTTCACCCGTCCGTTGCCCGCGACCCCTCGAGCGCACCTAGGTTCCCCCTGTGCTGATCCGAGGCTTCGTGGGCAGCGTCCTCGTGCTGCTGGGCGGGCTGGTCGTCTCGACCCTGCCCCGTTCCACCGCGGTGATGCACTCCGAGCTGCTGCGCGACCTCCGCGGCGCCGAGTCCGGGCGGATGGCCGCGCTGGCGCTGGTGCTGATCGGCCTCGGGCTGCTGGCCGGCCAGTGGCTGTCGCTGTGCCGGCACGTCGCGCTGGCCACCGGCGAGGACCGTGACGACGCACTCTCGCTGGTGCGCCACGCCACGGTCGTCTGGAGTGCGCCGCTGGTGCTGGCGCCGCCGCTCTTCTCGCGGGACGGCTGGTCCTACGCCGCCCAGGGCATGCTCACCCATCTCGGGCTGTCGCCGTACGAGCACGGACCGGCGTCCTTGCACGGGCCCATCGTCCAGGCCGTCGACCAGCGCTGGATGGAGACGATCACGCCGTACGGCCCGGTGCCGCTGCTGTTCGGCGACCTCGCCGCGGCCCAGACCGGCAACCCGTGGGTGCTGGTCATCGGCCACCGGCTGGTCGCGCTGGTCGGACTCGTGCTGCTCGCGTGGGCGGTGCCGCGGCTGGCGAGCTGGACCGGCGTCAACCCTGCCCTGGCCTCGGCGCTCGTGCTGGCCTCTCCGCTCATGCTCGCCAACGGTGTCGGCGGTCTGCACAACGACCTGCTGATGGTCGGCCTGATGGCTGCGGCACTGGTGGTCGGCGCTGAGAGGTGGTGGGCAGGTGCGCTGCTCGGCGGGCTCGCGGCGGCGGTCAAGGCACCAGGTGGCTTGGTCTGCATCGCCATCGTGCTGGTCTCGCTGCCCGTCGGCGCCGCCCTGCTTCCGCGGCTACGCCGGCTCGTCGCCGCGGCCGCGGTGTCCGTCGCCGGGCTCGTCGGCCTCGGGGTGGTGACCGGCCTGGGCGTCGGCTGGGTGCAGGGGCTCACGGTGCCGGGCACCGTGAACACTCCGCTCTCCCTGACGACCGTGGCCGGCGGCGCGCTGGACTGGAGCGCCGATCTGCTCGGCCTCGGCCTCGCTCCGGCGACCCTGCTCCACCTGGTGCGCACCGTCGGCACGCTGGTCACGATCGGCGTGATCCTGTGGGTCGCCTTCCGCGGGCGGACTGGAGACCGCACCCGGGCCCTGCAGGCCCTGGCCCTGATGACGGCTGTCTCTGTGCTGCTCGGCCCGGTGGTGCACCTCTGGTACCTGCTGTGGGTGGTCCCGTTCTTCGTGGCGATGAAGCTGTCCCGCGTCGCGTTCGCCGGCGTGATCGCCGCCTCGACGATCGGCGGCCTGGTCGCCCCGCTCGACTCGTCCCTGCACGGCGCCTACCTGGCGATCGTGCTGGGCAGCATGCTGGTGGCCTGCCTGGTGCCGGTGCTGCTGCTGACCTCGCGGGCCCGACTGCGGATCGAGAAGATCGTCACCGCCGAGTGGCTGCCGCTGCCCGCCTCAGGCGATGCGCAGCCCCACTCCGGAGAAGTCGGCGTGCACGTCGAGCATGCGCTCGACCGAGCGCGACCACGGGAACTGCTCGGCCCGTTGCCGGGCAGCGGCGCGGCGTAGCCACTGGGGGCGCGCGGCGACCTCGAGCACCGCGTCGGCGAGGGCCGCAGGATCGGGCGCGCCCCAGCCACCCGACGCGAGGTCGACGAGCTCGCGGGCGCCGCCGCGGTCGGCGGTCACGACCGGGGTGCCGCTGGCCAGCGCCTCGAGCACCGCCAGCCCGAACGTCTCGCCGGGGCACACGGACAAGGAGATGTCGGCCGCGGAGAGAGCCCCACTGAGCTCGGTGCGGCTCTCGACGAAGCCCCGGAACCGCACCGGTGCCGCGCCTGCCAGCTCGACCAGCTCGTCGAGGTGGGGCCCGGCGCCGTAGACGTCCAGGGAGACGGGTACGCCGCGGCGGTGCAGCTCCACCGCGGTCGCGACGGCCAGGTGGGGCGACTTCTCCCGGGAGAGCCGGCCGGCATGCGCGAGCTTGAGCACGCCGTCGTCGGCGGGAGAGGTATGCGGCCGGAAGGTCTCGAGGTCGACGCCCAGCGGCACCCGGCGGACCGGGCAGCCGGCGTTGTCGGCGACCTCGCGGAACTCTGCCTCGGCGTACCTCGAGGTCACCACGATCGCGTCGAAGGAGCGCACCAGCAGACGGTTGAGCACCTTGATCGACAGCTTGGCGCTGGCGTCGAGCCCGGTGCGGAGGGCGAACATGTCGTCGAGCCGCTCGTGCGAGATCAGCACGGTGCCGACGCCGCGCCGACGGGCCCAACGCGCCACCGGCAGCAGGGTCAGCTTGTCGCTCAGCTCGACCGACGTCGGCCGCCACTTCTCCAGCACGTCGATCACCCGCCACGGCTCGACGATCAGCCGATAGCCGCTGCCGACCCGGGGCGCCCGCACCTGGACGACGTCACCGGACTCGGTCGAGGTCACGGCGTCGACCGGGCCGGGGATCACGAGCAGCCGCTCGGCCCCCGCGTCGACGTAGCCGCGGCCGAGGGCGTCGACGGCGTGCTTCATCCCGCCGGAGGCAGGGCCGATGAAGTTGGCCAGCTGGGCGATACGCACGGGGCGACCCTCGCGGGGTCCGGTGAACGGATCGTGATCCGCGGGCGGCTGTCGCCCCAACTCAGGCCCTCGTGGGCTCGATCCGCCCCGTCACCTCGCCGAGCGAGATCCGGCCGCCGGCGACGCCGGGCGCCGAGTAGCGCAGCACCACCTCGTCGCCGTCCTCGAGGAAGGTGCGTCCGCCGGCCAACGGCTCCTGGCCGCCCCAGCACAGCTCCAGGAACGAGCCTCGCTGGTCGCGCTCGGCGCCGCTGATGGTGCCCGAGCCGAAGAGGTCGCCGGTGCGCAGCGAGGCGCCGTTGACGGTCAGGTGGGCGAGCATCTGGGCCGGTCCCCAGTACATCGAGGAGTACGTCGGCCGGCTGACGACCTCGCCGTTGAGCACCACCTCGACGTCGATGTCGAGGCCGCGGGCGTGGTCGGGGTCGAGGTAGTCGAGCGGCCGCGGGTCCTGGCCGGGCAGGTCCACCCAGGCGGCGTCGAGCGCCGCCAGGGGCGTGACCCAGTGGGAGATCGAGGTGGCGAACGACTTGCCGAGGAACGGCCCGAGCGGCACGTACTCCCAGGCCTGGATGTCGCGCGCCGACCAGTCGTTGAGGCCGACCACGCCGAACACGTGCTCGTCGAGCGCAGCTGCCGGCACGGCATCGCCCTGCCGCGAGCCGGCCCCGACCACGAAGCCGAGCTCGGCCTCGATGTCCAGCCGGGTGCTCGGGCCGTACGTCGGCGCCTCGTCCGTCGGTGCCTTCCGCTGCCCGCTCGGCCGGACGACCGGCGTGCCGCTCGCGACGACGGTGCCGGCGCGGCCGTGGTAGCCGATCGGGCAGGTGCCGCCAGTTGGGGGTCAGCGGCTCGGAGTCCGGCCGGAACATCCGCCCGACGTTGGTGGCGTGGTCGAGCGAGGCGTAGAAGTCGACGTAGTCGGCGACCTCGATCGGCAGGTGCAGCTCCACCTCGTCGAGCGAGTACGCCGGCGCGTTGCCGCCGGCGGCCAGAGCCGTCACAGCCTCGCGGGTCTCCCGCCACACCACGGCGCCCAGGCCCAGGAAGGCGTTGAGCGACGGGTGGTCGAACTCGGGGCGGCCGGTGGCGGCGGCGAGGTCGATGACGGTGTCCTCGATAGCGCACGCCGACGCGGCGCCGGTCGCCGTCGACCGAGAAGACGCCGTAGGGCAGGTGGTCGAGCCCGAAGCCGGTCATGCGACGAGCCCCATCGCGCGGAGGTCGGCCAGCGGTTCGTCGATGCTGCACGAGCCGAACGACGTGAACCAGCGGCGGGCGCGGACCAGGTCGTCCACGGGTTCCAGCTCGCGATCCTCGAGGGTGGCCGCGACGTCGTCCGGCGCGCGCTCCGTCGAAGGCCTGCAGGGTGGCCACGAGCACGTTGAGGAAGCCGTGGTGCTCGAAGCCGTCGTCGCCGGTGTGGCGCAGCGCGCGGTGCAGCCCGGCCGTGCACTTGAACGGCGTCTCGCGGTCGAGCGCCGCGTCGATCCACGCGGCGAGCGTGCGGCGCGGTCGGGAAGCTGGTCGGCCTCCAGCCCGCCGGTGCGGAACTTCAGCCGCAGCTCGGCCCCGGCCACCTCGTCGGCCGCGGCGAGCCACTGGTGGGACGGCTCGGTCGGTGGCAGCTCGACGTACACCGGCAGGTCGGGGTCGAGCGAGCCGGCGTCGCGGGCGGCGTACACCGCGGCGACCACGCGCCGGGCGTTGCCGGCCGAGGTCGTCCAGGTCGCGCAGGGCGATCTCGAGCCCGGCCAGCTCGAGCCCGAGCTTGCGGCAGAGCCCGGCGGGGCCCTCGAGCTGGCCGGCGCCGCCGGTGACCACGACCGAGAGCGGGCCGCCGAAGCCGCGGACCAGCGGCAGATCGGTGTCCTTCAGCACGAACGTGCCGACCAGGCCGGCGCCGTGCTCGGCGTCGCGGGCGCCGTAGGCCGCGGTCGCCTCGTGCAGCGGCGCGTTGCCGGGCGGGAAGATCGCGGCGTCGTCGATCAGGCCGGACCAGGTGGGCTCGAGTTCCGTTGACACGCGTCCTACTGTAGACATATCCCAGATAACGGCGAAATCTGTCCGATTATCGAACGAGCGAAAGGTCAGCGACGGTGGCCCACTACCGGCAGATCGGCACCGTGCCCCCGAAGCGGCACACCCAGCACCGCGACCCCGACGGCAACCTCTACTACGAGGAGCTGATGGGCGAGGAGGGCTTCTCCTCCGACTCCTCGCTGCTCTACCACCGCGGGGTGCCGTCGGCGATCGTCGCCTCGGAGGTCTGGGAGCTGCCCGACCAGTCGCGCACGCCCAACCATCCGCTGAAGCCGCGCCACCTCAAGCTGCACGACCTCACCACCGGCGCCTGCCCGGTCGAGGGCCGGCGGCTGGTGCTCGGCAACAACGACGTGCGCATCGGCTACGTCGTCACCGGCACCGAGCCCTTCGCCTCTCTATCGCAACGCCATCGGCGACGAGTGCGTCTACGTCGAGGCCGGCAGCGGCACCGTCGAGACCGTCTTCGGGGCGCTGGGCTACCGCACCGGCGACTACGTGATCGTGCCGCGCGCCACCACCCACCGCTGGCTGCCGGCCGAGCCCAGCCGGCTCTACGCGATCGAGGCCAACAGCCACATCGCGCCGCCGAAGCGCTACCTGTCGAAGTTCGGGCAGCTGCTCGAGCACGCGCCGTACTGCGAGCGCGACCTCCACGGCCCCACCGAGGTGCTGTCGGCCCCGTCGGGACCAGGGCAGCGACGTCGACGTGCTGGTCAAGCACCGCACCTCCGCCGGGATCGTCGGCACCCGGATGACCTACGCGACCCACCCGTTCGACGTGGTCGGCTGGGACGGCTGCCTCTATCCCTACACGTTCAACATCGACGACTACATGCCGATCACCGGCAAGATCCACCAGCCGCCGCCGGTGCACCAGGTCTTCGAGGGCTGGAACTTCGTGATCTGCAACTTCCTGCCGCGCAAGGTCGACTACCACGAGCTCTCGATCCCGGTGCCCTACTACCACTCCAACGTCGACAGCGACGAGGTCATGTTCTACGTCGGCGGCGACTACGAGGCGCGCAAGGGCTCCGGCATCGGCATCGGCTCGATCTCGCTGCACCCGGGTGGCTTCGCCCACGGTCCGCAGCCGTCGGCGATCGAGGCCTCGCTCGGGGTCGAGTACTTCGAGGAGTCGGCGGTCATGGTCGACACCTTCGCCCCCCTCGACCTCGGCGAGGGCGGGCTGGCGGTCGACGACCCGGCGTACGCCTGGACCTGGGCGGGCCGCAGCACGGGCGACACCGATGGCGGGCCGGCGGTCTTCTCCAACAGCTGACCTCCCGCTGACCCGTCAGAAGATCTTCTGACGGGTCAGCGTCCTTGACGGCGCGAGGCAAGGATGGGAGGCATGATTCGCCGGGCACCGAGCAAGGACATCGACGAGTCGGATCTCGAGGTCGGTGGGTCCGCGCATGCCGCGGCCGGGCTGACCGCGGTCGGGGTCAGCATGAAGCGGGCCGTCGAGCAGATGGGGGTACGCCGCACGGCCCAGACCCTGCTCAAGCTCAACCAGGTCGACGGGTTCGACTGCCAGGGCTGCGCGTGGCCGGACCCGGATCCCGAGCACCGGCACACCGCGGAGTTCTGCGAGAACGGCGCCAAGGCGGTCACCGAGGAGGCGACGCTGCGCCGCGTCGACCGGCGCTTCTTCGCGGAGCACTCGCTCGCGGACCTCGCGGAGAAGACCGACTACTGGCTCGGGCCAGCAGGGCCGGATCACCGAGCCGATGGTGCTGCGCGACGGCGGCACCCACTACGAGCCGGTGTCGTGGGACGAGGCCTTCGGGCTGCTCGCCGAGCACCTGCAGCGGGCTCGACAGCCCCGACCAGGCGGTGTTCTACACGTCCGGCAAGACCTCCAACGAGGCGGCGTTCGCCTACCAGCTCTTCGCCCGGGCCTTCGGCACCAACAACCTGCCCGACTGCTCCAACATGTGCCACGAGTCGACCTCGGTGGCGCTGGCCGAGACGATCGGCATCGGCAAGGGCTCGGTGAGCCTGCACGACGTCGAGACCGCCGACCTGCTGCTGGTCGTCGGCCAGAACCCCGGCACCAACCACCCCCGGATGCTCTCCGCGCTGGAGAAGGCGAAGAAGCGCGGCGCCAAGATCCTGGCGATCAACCCGCTGCGCGAGGCCGGGCTGGTGCGCTTCAAGAACCCCCAGTCGCCGCGCGGCCTGATCGCCGGCACCGGCCTCGCCGACCTCCACCTGCCCGGTGCGCGTCAACGGCGACCTGGCGCTGTTCCAGGCGTTCGGTGCCCTGCTGCTGGAGTGGGGAGCGGTCGACCGCGACTTCGTCGAGCGGCACACCCACGGCTTCGCCGAGTACGCCGACCACCTGACGCGCCTCGACTGGGCCGAGGTCGAGCGGGCCACCGGTCTCGACCGCGCCGCTGATCGAGGAGGCGGCCGGCATGCTGCGGGACTCCTCGGCGACCGTCTTCTGCTGGGCGATGGGCATCACCCAGCACCGCAACTCCGTGGCCACGATCAAGGAGTTCGTCAACGTCGCGCTGCTGCAGGGCAACATCGGCAAGCCGGGGGCCGGCCTGTGCCCGGTGCGCGGCCACTCCAACGTGCAGGGCGACCGCACGATGGGCATCTGGGAGCGGGCGCCCGAGCACTTCCTCGACGCGCTGCGCGACGAGTTCGGCTTCGAGCCGCCGCGGGAGCACGGCCTCGACACGGTGGACGCGGTCCAGGCGCTGCGTGACGGCAAGGTCAAGGTCTTCTTCGCGATGGGCGGCAACTTCGTCTCCGCGGTCTCGGACACCGCGGTGACCGAAGCGGCCATGCGCCGCGCCGACCTGACCGTCCACGTGTCCACGAAGCTCAACCGCTCGCACGTGGTGACCGGTCGCGACGCGCTGATCCTGCCGGCGCTCGGCCGCTCGGAGAAGGACAAGACCGGTGGCCGCGAGCAACGGGTCACCGTCGAGGACTCGATGTCGGCGGTGCACGCCTCGAAGGGTCCGCTCAAGCCGGCCTCGAAGCACCTGAAGTCCGAGGTCGACATCGTCTGCTCGCTGGCCGAGGCGACGCTGGGCGACCGGCACGGCATCCCGTGGGCCGACTTCCGCTCCGACTACACGGCCATCCGCCGCCGGATCGCCAACGTGGTGCCGGGCTGTGCGGCGTACGACGAGAAGGTGGAGCAGCCCGGCGGCTTCGTGCTGCCGCACCCGCCACGCGACTCACGGACCTTCCACACCAAGCACGACCTCGCGCTGTTCACGGTCAGCCCGCATCGACATCCTGGAGGTGCCGGAGGGTCGGCTGCTGCTGCAGACGCTGCGCTCCCACGACCAGTTCAACACCACGATCTACGGGCTCGACGACCGCTACCGCGGCGTCAAGGGCGGCCGCCGGGTGGTCTTCGTGCACCCCCACGACATCCTCGACCTCGGCCACACCGACGGCGACCTGGTCGACCTGGTCAGCGAGTGGTCCGACGGGTCCGAGCGGCGGGCGCCGGACTTCCGGATCGTCGCCTACGAGCAGCCGCGCGGCTGCGCGGCGGCGTACTACCCGGAGACCAACCCGCTGGTGCCGCTCGAGTCGACCGCCGTGGGCAGCAACACCCCGACCTCCAAGTCGGTGATCGTGCGGCTCGAGCCCCCGACCGGCCGGGGCGGGGGAGTCAGCGACTCCTCCGGCGCGGTCGCGAGCGAGTCGGGTGACAAGCGCAGCACCGACCCGGTGCAGCTGAGCTGAGCGGCGGTGGAGGCATGAGCAACCCTGACCCTCGTCCCGACGAGGTCACCTGCACGGCAGGGTCGGTAGACGACGTGGAGATCCTGACTCCCCGCGAGGTGCCGCTGGGCGGCCTGCGGGCGATGACCGTACGCCGTACCCTCCCGCAGCGGGAGCGCTCCCTGATCGGCGCGTGGTGCTTCGTCGACCACTACGGCCCCGACCTCGTCGACGACACCGGCGGCATGAGCGTGGCGCCGCACCCGCACACCGGGCTGCAGACCGTGAGCTGGCTGTTCACCGGCGAGATCGAGCACCGCGACAGCGCCGGCCACCGGGCGATGGTGCGGCCGGGCGAGGTCAACCTGATGACCGCCGGACACGGCATCAGCCACTCCGAGGTCTCCACGCCGGAGACCCGATCGCTCCACGGCGCGCAGCTGTGGGTGGCGCTGCCCGAGGCCGCCCGCGACACCGACCCGGGCTTCGAGCACTACACGCCGGAGGCGCTGGCCGGAGCGGGCTGGGAGGCCCGGGTCTTCCTCGGCTCGTTGCTCGGTGACACCTCACCGGTGACGACCCACACGCCGCTCCTCGGTGCGGAGCTCGTGCTCGAGGCCGGCTCCTCGGTGTCCCTCGACGTCGACCCGTCGTTCGAGCACGGCGTGCTCGTCGACTCCGGCATGCTCACTGTGGCCGGCCTCGAGACCAAGCCGGCCGAGCTCGCCTACGTGCCGGTCGGCCGCGACCGCATCGAGCTGGTGGCCCACACCGATCCGGCCCGGGTGCTGGTGCTCGGCGGCCCGCCGTTCGGGGAGTCGATCGTGATGTGGTGGAACTTCGTCGGCCGCAGCCACGAGGAGATCGTCGCCTTCCGCGAGGAGTGGCAGGGCCAGATCGACGGCGAGCGCTTGCTCGACGGGCGCTTCGGCGTCCCCGTCGACGACGCCAGCCCGCCCATCCCCGCGCCCGCCCTCCCCAACGCCCGGCTCAAGGAGCGGCACTGAGCTGTCGGCGGCGTCCGGAAGGATGGCCGGCATGGGACCGGTGATCGGTGAGGACGGCGTGCCCCGCTGCCCGTGGGCGGGCGGGCCGGGAGTGATGCGCGACTACCACGACGAGGAGTGGGGCAACCCCGTCAGCGGCGAGTCGGCGTACCTCGAGCGGCTGACCTTGGAGGCCTTCCAGTCCGGCCTGTCCTGGTCGACGATCCTCAACAAGCGCGAGGCCTTCCGCGAGGTTTTCGCCGGCTTCGACGCCGAGCGGATCGCGGCCTTCGACGACGCCGACAAGGCCCGGCTGATGGAGGAGCCGCGCATCGTGCGCAACCGGCTGAAGATCGACGCCGCCGTCACCAACGCCCGGGCCACCGTGGCGCTGCGCGAGGAGGGCGGGCTCGAGGAGTTCGTGCGCTCCTTCGCCCCCGACGAGCCACCCGCCTGGCGGACGACCGACGAGATGGCGACCACCTCGGCCGAGTCGCTGGCGCTCTCGAAGGGGCTGAAGAAGAAGGGCTTCGCGTTCGTCGGACCGACCACGATGTACGCGCTGATGGAGGCGATCGGCATCTTCGACCCGCATCTCGTGGGCTGCCACCGCCGAGGTCGCTGACCCGGCGTACGCCACCATGTCCGGGTGATCACCGGACTGACCTGGCTGCTCGCCTGCCAGCTCGTCGGCGAGGTGCTCGTGCGGCTGACCGATCTGCCGGTGCCCGGCCCGGTGGTCGGGATGATGCTGCTCTTCGTCCTGCTCCGCGCCCGCCGCGCCGACGACGACGCGGCAGCGGTGCGGGCCGGTGACGGCCTGCTCAAGCATCTGCAGCTGATGTTCGTGCCGGCCGGTGTCGGTGTGGTCGCCTACGCCGCGACCCTGCGCGACGACGCCCTGCCCATCGCCGTGGCTGTCGTGGGCTCGTGGCTGCTCGGCCTGGCAGTGGTCGGCTGGACGGTCACCCTGCTGGTCCGGCGTCGCCCGGGTGAGAGCCCGTGAACCGCCTGGACGAGACCTGGGACTGGGCGATCCACTCGCCGGTCTTCTTCCTGCTGCTCACCCTCGCGGCGTACGCCGTGGGCCGCGAGCTCCGCGACCGCACCGGTGGCCACTCGCTGGCGCAGCCGGTGCTGGTCGCGATCGTGATCATCGCGCCGGTGATCACGGTGCTCGACATCGACTACACCGACTACCGGTCCGGCACCGAGCTGATCGCGTTCCTGCTCGGTCCGGCCACGGTCGCCCTCGCGGTCCCGCTGCACCGTCACGCACACCGGCTCGCCGGGCGCGTGGTGCCGCTGCTGCTCGCGATCGTGCTCGGTGCGGTGGTGTCGGTCGGGAGCGCGATCCTGCTGGTGCGGGCTGCTCGGTGGTGACGAGCTGCTCGCGCGCACGGTCGCGCCCAAGGCGCCACCGCCCCGGTCGCGATCGCGATCGCTGAGCGCGCCGACGCGATCGCTCCACTGGCCGCCGTGCTGGCGATCATCGCCGGCATCCTCGGTGCGGTGGCCGGGCCCCGGGTGCTCACCCTGCTGCGGGTCCGGACCATCTCGCCCGGGGTCTGGCGCAGGGTGCGGTGTCCCATGGCATCGGTGCGTCCCGGATGCTGCACGACGACGAGACCGAGGGCGCCTTCGCCGGGCTCTCGATGGGGCTGACCGCGCTGGCGATCAGCCTGGTCTTCCCGCTCCTCGTGGTCCTGCTCTTCTGAGGCCACATCGTGAGCCATCCGCAAGCGGCCGATCCTCGCCGGTAACTTGACGTCATGACGCGTGTGCATGCCTTCGGTGACGACGCCCTCGGTGACCTCGATGCGGTGGGACTGGTCGACGCCCTCCATGCCGGCGAGGTGTCGGTGCGCGATGCGGTCGACGCCGCGATCGCCCGGGTGCAGCAGGTCAACCCCGAGCTCAACGGCATGGCGTTCACCGCCTACGACCGGGCCCGCGCGGAGGCCCGCGACCCGCGCGGCGGCTACTTCGCCGGAGTGCCGACCCTGGTCAAGGACAACGTCGACGTCGCCGGCATGCCGACCATGCAGGGCGCCGACTCGTGGGTCGGACACCCGGCCAAGCGGGACGGCGACTTCGCCCGGATGTTCCTGGCCACCGGGCTGATCCCGCTGGGCAAGAGCCAGCTGTCGGAGTACGGCTTCAGCGCCGCTGCCGAGCACCCGCGCCTCGGGACCGTGCGTACGCCGTGGGACACCGACCACATCGCTGGTGCGAGCTCGGCCGGCTCTGCGGCGCTGGTCGCCGCAGGTGCCGTGCCGATCGCCCACGCCAACGACGGCGGTGGGTCGATCCGGATCCCGGCGTCGGTCAACGGGCTGGTCGGCCTCAAGCCGACCCGCGACCGCCTGGCCCAGGACAAGCAGATGCGCGACATGCCGATCCGGATCGTCTCCGACGGCGTGGTGACCCGCTCCGTGCGCGACACCGCCGCCTTCTTCCGCGAGGCCGAGAAGGTCTACCGCAACCTGAAGCTCACGCCGGTCGGCGACATCACCCGCCCGGGTCGCAAGCGGCTGCGGATCGCCATCCACACCCACGGCGTCGGCCGCGGAGCCGACGCCGAGGTCACCGAGCTGACCCTGAAGACCGCCCGCCTGCTCGAGGAGCTGGGGCACACCGTCGTCGAGGCCGACGTGCCCGTGGAGCAGAGCTTCCCGGACGACTTCCTCCTCTACTGGTCGATGCTGGCGATGTTCCTGCTGCGCACCGGTCGTCGCTACCACGGCCGCACCTTCGACCGGACCCAGCACGACAACCTCACCCTCGGGCTGGCCGCGCACGCGACCCGCAACATCCATCGGATCCCCGGCGCCATCAGGCGGCTGAAGCGCACCACCGCTGCATCGGCGGCGTACTTCGAGAGCTACGACGTCGCGCTGACCCCGACCCTCGCCACCGAGACCCCGCGGGTCGGCCACCTCGACCCGACCCAGGACTACGACACGATCGTCGACAAGCTGCTCGACTGGGTGGCGTTCACGCCGATGCAGAACATCAGCGGTGACCCGGCGATCTCGCTGCCGCTGGCGACGACCTCGGGCGGACTGCCGCTGGGCATGATGTTCGGCGCCGCCGCCGGCCGCGAGGCGATGCTGCTCGAGCTGGCCTACGAGCTCGAGGAAGCCGCGCCGTTCGCCAGGATCACCGCCTCATGACGACGGCGCCGAAGTACACCCACGGTCACGCCGAGTCGGTGCTCCGCTCGCACCGCTGGCGCACGGCGGAGAACTCCGCGGCGTACCTCCTGCCGCAGCTGCGTCCCGGGCAGAGCCTGCTCGACATCGGCGCCGGCCCCGGCACCATCACCGCCGACCTCGCCGAGCGGGTGGCGCCCGGACGGGTGACCGCGCTGGAGGCCAACGACGACGCGCTCGAGCTGAGTCGTGCCGAGCTCGGCCGACGCGGGATCGAGGCCGACTTCGTGGTCGGCGACGTGCACGCCCTCGACCTGCCCGACGACTCGTTCGACGTCGTGCACGCCCACCAGGTGCTGCAGCACGTCGCCGACCCGGTGCAGGCCCTGCGCGAGATGCGCCGGGTCTGCCGGCCCGGCGGCGTGGTCGCCGTCCGCGACAGTGACTACAAGGCCTTCGCGTGGCATCCGCAGCACGCCGAGCTCGACCGCTGGATGGAGCTCTACCAGGCGGCTGCCCGCGCCAACGGAGGCGAGCCGGACGCGGGACGCCGGCTGAAGGCCTGGGCCCACGAGGCGGGTTTCGAGCAGGTCACGGCCACCGCGAGCACCTGGTGCTTCACCGACCCGGACGACCGCGCGTACTGGGGTGGCATGTGGGCCGACCGGATCCTCACCTCGGCGCTCTCCGAGCAGCTGCTCTCCCAGGGCCTGTCGACCCGCGCGGAGCTGGAGGCGATCTCGGCCGCCTGGCACGCCTGGACCGAGGATCCCGACGGCTGGATCGCGCTGCTGCACGGCGAGATCGTCGCCACTGCCTGACCGCTCCGATGTGGCGCATCTGACGGTGGAAATCGGGTGCCGTGAACCGATTTCAGAATCCTCGATCCCCCTGTGTATCGTTCTCCGTCGTTGCCCCTTTAGCTCAGTCGGCAGAGCGTCTCCATGGTAAGGAGAAGGTCTACGGTTCGATTCCGTAAAGGGGCTCTGGTGCGGGTATGCACGTACTCTGGCGGGGTAGCTCAGGTGGTTAGAGCACACGACTCATAATCGTGGTGTCGCGGGTTCGAGTCCCGCTCCCGCTACAGCCCAGCGACATAGATCAAGAAACTTTCCAGCAGAAGGACTTCCCGTGGCCAGCAAGAGCTCCGACGTTCGCCCCAAGATCACGCTCGCGTGCGTGGACTGCAAGGAGCGCAACTACATCACCAAGAAGAACCGGCGCAACGACCCCGACCGCCTCGAGCTGCAGAAGTTCTGCCCGCGCTGCCGCAAGCACACGGAGCACAAGGAAACCCGCTGACCCCAGCGTTTCCAGGCTGACCCGTCAGAAGCGTTTCTGACGGGTCAGCGCTATTTCCAAGCGACGACGCTGAACCTCAACCCCGCCCGGGCACGCAGGACGGCCGCTCCCAGGCGCCGATGCCCTCGGAGACGTCGAAGCGAGCCAGCATCGGCACGATCGGCCGACCGCCTTCGAGCTGGTAGGGCCGGGTGGCCGACTCGCTGAGTGCCCACAGCACGTCGTGGTGCCGCCGGTCGAGCCCCTCGGCTCCGGCAGGAACCCGCGGCGGACGCCTCCGGGACCCACCAGCACCCCGCAGTAGGTGTGCGAGGTGGCGAACCAGACGCCGGCCGGGCCCGGCCCGAGATCGCCCCAGATGGCGCCCTGGGCCCAGGCGGCACGCGCTGGGTGTCCGTGGCGGCCGCCTCGGTCAGGTCGAGCACGTCGCCGGCGAGCACGTCCTCCGGCTCGAACCAGAACATCCGCGCCGGCCCGCTGCGCCGGAAGCCGCCGAGGCCGAGACGCCCCTCGTCGTCGTGCACCGCGAACGAGCCACGCACCGGCGCGACCAGCGCCCACGCGCGCTCCACCTCGAGGGTGGCGGGGTCGAGCAGCCAGAGGCGGTCGGTCTCCACGAGCCAGAGTCCGTGGTCGTCGAGCAGCAGCCCGCCGCCGTGCCGGCACACGACGGGCGGCCGCGGAGCCGACCGCGCCCTCGACCGGCCCGACCTCACCGAGGAGCTTCCCCGAGCGCAGGTGCACCCGCTGCACCCGGCAGAACCGGGTGCCGAGGCCGCCCCCGCCGTCGTACCCGCTGACGAGCGCGATCGGCCCGTCGATGGCGAGGCCCTGGGGCGTGAAGTTCGCCTGGGCGCGCGGCAGCCACGCCCCGGCGCACATCGACTGGTCGTTGGGGAAGCTGTCGAGCTGCCGCTTCAGGTAGCGCGGCGCCCGGCCGCGTACGTCGGCGAACGCAGGTGGGCCGCAGCCCGTCCTGGGTGTCGGCCTGGCGAGTCCGGTCCCGATCCGGATCGGGGTCGTCGGTCGCGCCGGTGCAACCCGACGCGAGCACGAGGAGCACCACGGCGAGGGCCGGCCACGGTCGTCTAGGTTGGTGGCATGCCAGTCGACCAGTCGCTCGTCGGCCGCACCTTCCCACCCACGCGACCCTATGCGGTGTCCGAAGAGAAGCTGCGCGAGTTCGCGGCCGCCACGGGGGGTTCGTACGACGGTGGCCCGGCGCCCGCGACCTTCCCGATCGTGATGGCCTTCGAGGCCATGAACGCCTTCCTCGAGGCCGAGGCGGTCGACCTCTTCCGGATCGTGCACGGCGAGCAGAAGTTCGCCTACACGCGGCCGATCGTCGCCGGCGACGTGCTGTCGGCGACGCTGACCGTGGCCGGCCTGCGCCAGATCGGGGGCGCCGACATCATCAGCACCAGCAGCGAGATCACCGACGCCGACGGCGCCGTGGTCTGTACGGCGGGCGCGACCCTGCTGCACCGAGGACCGGACGCATGAGCGTGCCTCGCGCCTCCGCCGACCGCCGCAGACGCTCTCGCGCGATCACCCGGGCCGACCTGGTGCGCTACGCCGAGGCGAGCGGCGACCACAACCCGATCCATCAGGACGAGGCGGTGGCGACCAGCGTCGGCCTGCCCGGCGTGATCGCCCACGGCATGTACACCATGGCGCTGGCGGCGCGAGCGGTCGCCGAGTGGTTCCCGGGCGCCGAGGTGGTCAGCCTCGGCTGCAAGTTCACCCAGCCGGTCGTGGTGCCGGCCGACGGCTGCGGTCGAGATCGAGGTCGCCGGCGAGGTGAAGGGCACCGACGACGGGCTCACCACGGTCATGCTCACGGTCACCTGTGGCGGGCAGAAGGTGCTCGGCATGCCCAAGGCCGTCGTCCGTGCCTGAGCTGCTCGCCGACCACACCACTCTGCGGCTCGGCGGTCCTGTCGACCGGTTCGTGACCGCCCGCACCGAGGACGAGCTGATCGAGGCGGTGTCGGCCGCGGACGCCGCGGGCGAGCCGTGCCTGGTGCTCGGCGGCGGCAGCAACCTCGTGGTCGCCGACGAGGGCTTCCGCGGCACGGTCGTCGAGATCGCGACCACCGGCGTGGCCGCCGACGTCGGCGACGACCCGTCGTGCGGTGGCGCCATGGTCACCGTCGCGGCCGGTGAGTCGTGGGACGCGTTCGTCGCCACCGCGGTCGATCGCCGGTGGATCGGCGTCGAGGCCCTCGCCGGCATCCCCGGTCTGGTCGGCGCCACGCCCATCCAGAACGTCGGCGCCTACGGCCAGGAGGTCTCGCAGACCATCGCGCAGCGTGCGGGTCTGGGACCGCAAGCTCAACGGCATCCGCACCTTCGCCAACGCCGACTGCGGCTTCGGCTACCGGACCTCCCGGTTCAAGGCCGACCCCGGCCGACACGTCGTCCTCGAGCGTGACCTTCCAGTTCCGGCAGGGCGACCTCGGCGCACCCGTCACGTACGCCGAGCTGGCCCGCACCCTCGGCGTCGAGGTCGGGCAGCGAGCGCCCGCCGCCGAGGTGCGCGAGGCGGTGCTCGGCCTGCGTCGCGGCAAGGGGATGGTGCTCGACGCCGCCGACCACGACACCTGGAGCGCCGGCTCGTTCTTCACCAACCCGGTCGTCGCCGCCGAGGTCGTGCCCGAGGGCGCACCCACGTGGCCGGCCGACGGCGGCGTCAAGACGAGCGCCGCCTGGCTGATCGAGCACGCCGGGTTCGCCAAGGGCTACGGCAACGAGCGGGTCGCGCTCTCGACCAAGCACACGCTCGCGCTCACCAACCGCGGCTCCGGCACCACCGACGACCTGCTGAGCCTGGCCCGGGAGATCCGCGACGGCGTGGAGGCGGCGTACGGCATCCGCCTGGTCAACGAGCCGGTGCTGGTCGGCTGCTCGCTCTGAGTCGGTCAGCACGCGTGCTCGCGGTGGCAGCGAAGATCACGAAGATCAGGAACACGGCCAGGATCGCCAGGCCCATCAGGATCGTGGTGACGATGCCCATCACGTAGCCGACGGTGGCCTCGCGTGCGACCGCTCCATCGCTGGGGCTCGGCGTCGATCTCCCGGCGCGACCTTGGCGCCCTTGGCCCAGGCGAACGGGCCGAGCACGCACAGGATGCCGCAGACGAACGTGCCGACCAGGGCGACGATGCCCATGATCATCGCCGAGTTGGCCTCGGGGTGCGGCGTGAGCACCGGACCGTACGGCGAAGCCGCGCCGCCGTAGGGCTGCTGGCCGTAAGGCTGCTGGCCGTAGGGAGCCTGGCCGTACGGCGCCTGCGGGTACGACGGCGTCGACGGCTGCTGGTAGGTCTCCCAGTTCGGCGTGGACGGCGGGGGAGGTCGGCTGGGTCGGCTCCTCGGGGTCAGTTCCGCTCATGGGTCCATGCTCCCAGGTTCGGCGGCGAGCCACGCGTCGATGTCGGCGATCACGCTCGGACTTCGTGTCGTCGGGCGCCCGCGAGGCCCGCACCGACATCCGGGCCAGCTCGGCGAGCGTCTCGTCGGAGAGCTCGTGGGCGGCGCGCATGGTGGCGTACTGCGCGGCCAGCTGCGACCCGAACAGCAGCGGGTCGTCGGCACCGAGCGCGATCGTCGCGCCGGCGTCCAGCAGCGTCGGCAGCGGCACCGAGGTCAGGTCGGAGTAGACGCCCAGCGCCACGTTGGAGACCGGGCAGACCTCGAGCGCGACCCCGGTCTGCACGATGCGGTCCAGCAGCGCGGGGTCCTCGGCGGCCCGGACCCCGTGGCCGAGCCGGTCGGCGTGCAGCACGTCGAGACAGGTCCGGATGCTGTCGGGCCCGAGCAGCTCGCCGCCGTGCGGAGCGAGCATCAGGCCGGCCCGCTCGGCGATCGCGAAGGCGCCGGCGAACTCCGAGGTGACGCCGCGGCGCTCGTCGTTGGACAGCCCGAACCCGACCACGCCGCGGTCCGACGTACTGCGCCGCCAGCCGGGCCAGGGTGCGGGCATCGAGCGGGTGGCGGGTGCGGTTGGCCGCGATCACCACCGCCATGCCGAGCCCGGTGCGCTGCTCGGCGTCGCGGACGGCGTCGAGCACCAGGTCGGTGAACGCGGTGATCCCGTTGAACTTGGCGGCGTAGCCGCTCGGGTCGACCTGGATCTCCAGCCACCGCCCGCCGTCGCGCACGTCGTCCTCGGCGGCCTCGAGCACCAGCCGGCGTACGTCGGCCTCGGTGCGCAGCACCGACCGCGCGACGTCGTAGAGGCGCTGGAAGCGGAACCAGCCCTTCTCGTCGGTCGCCCGCAGCGTCGGCGGCCACTCCTCGACCAGCGAGTCGGGCAGCGCGATGCCGTCGCGCTCGGCGAGCTCGAGCAGCGTCGCGTGCCGCATCGACCCCGTGAAGTGCAGGTGCAGGTGGGCCTTGGGCAGCGCGTGCGCAGGTCGCTCGGATGGTCCCGGTGCTCGGCGCAGGTCGCGCTCCACTCAGGCGAACAGCTTCTGGAGCCGCGTGATCCCCTCGACGAGGTCGTCGTCACCGAGCGCGTAGGACAGCCGCAGGTAGCCGGGCGACCCGAAGGCCTCGCCGGGCACCACGGCCACCTCGGCGGTGTCCAGGATGTACTCGGCGAGGTCGGCGCTGCTGTCGATCTGCGTGCCGGCGTACTCCTTGCCGAGCAGGCCCTTCACCGACGGGTAGGCGTAGAACGCGCCGGTCGGCGTCGGGCAGACCACGCCGTCGATCTCGTTGAGCATCGAGACGATGGTCTTGCGACGCCGGTCGAAGGCCGCCTTCATCTCGTCGACAGCGGTCAGGTCGCCCTCCACCGCGGCGATCGCGGCGCGCTGGGCGACGTTGGCGACGTTGGAGGTGGCGTGCGACTGGAGGTTGGTGGCCGCCTTGACCAGGTCCTTCGGGCCGATCATCCAGCCGACCCGCCAGCCGGTCATCGCGTAGGTCTTGGCGACGCCGTTGACCACCACGCAGTTGTCCTGCAGGTAGGGGCACAGCACCGGCATCGAGCCGGTCTCGACGCCGTCGTAGACGAGGTGCTCGTAGATCTCGTCGGTCAGCACCCACAGGTTGTGGTCCTCGACCCACTGGCCGATCGCCCGGATCTCGTCGGCGGTGTAGACCGAGCCGGTGGGGTTCGACGGCGAGACGAACAGCAGCACCTTGGTGCGGTCGGTGCGCGCGGCCTCGAGCTGCTCGACGCGTGACCTTGTAGTCCTGGGTCTCGTCGGCGAGCACGTCGACCGGCACTCCGCCGGCCAGCTGGATCGCCTCCGGGTACGTCGTCCAGTACGGCGCCGGCACGATCACCTCGTCGCCGGGGTCGATCATGGCCGCGAAGGCGGCGTAGATCGCCTGCTTGCCGCCGTTGGTGACCAGCACCTGCGCGGGGTCGACGTCCAGGCCGCTGTCGCGCTTGGTCTTGGCCGCGATCGCCTTCTTCAGCTCGGGCAGCCCGCCGGCAGGCGTGTAGCGGTGGTTCTTGGGGTCCTTGCAGGCCTCGACGGCCGCGTCGACGATGTAGCCCGGGGTCGGGAAGTCCGGCTCGCCGGCGCCGAACCCGATGACGGGCCGGCCCTCGGCCTTCAGCGCCTTCGCCTTCGCATCCACCTTGAGCGTCGCCGACTCGGCGATGGCGCCGATCCGGCGGGAGACCCGACGGTCTCTGGGGTTGTTGGCTGACCCGGAAATGCTGCTGGCTGCTGGGGACTCCGACATGTCTGCCATCGTAGAGGTGGGCCGTTGGCGTTCTCACCCCGGTTTGTGGGGCGCCCGCCATCCGTTTGGACTCGGCCTTCGGGTTGGCCGTAGACTCCACGTTTGGTGGATTCCCCCAGGCTTTGCCATGCCCGGAAGTCGGGCTGGTTCCAGGTGGAAGACATCGGAGGGCACTAGCTCAACTGGCAGAGCATCGGTCTCCAAAACCGAAGGTTGGGGGTTCAAGTCCCTCGTGCCCTGCAGGAAACGAACATCCATTGACGAGATCCACGACGAAGAGGTGAACGGCTGTGTCGGACAGCAGCGCGGTCCGCGGTCCCAAGGACAGCAAGGCCGGCGACGCCCACAAGCGCACCAGCATCCCGACGTTCTACCGTCAGGTGGTCGCCGAGCTGCGCAAGGTGGTCTACCCGACCCAGGAGCAGCTGGTCACCTACTTCATCGTGGTCATGGTGTTCGTGCTCTTCATGATGGCGCTGATCACCCTGCTCGACCTGGGTCTCGGCAAGCTGGCCTTCGAGATCTTCACCGGTCCGAGCCAGACGTGACCCCCGTAGGCCCTTCGTAGGCATGGCCGCTCGGCCCGCCTACCACCGCAACAGCAACTGATGGAGCAGCACGTGTCGGAGCAGTACGACCAGGAGGTTCCCTCCGAGGTCGAGGACCAGCCAGTCGACGTCGTCGACCCCGTTGACGAGCTCGGCGACGACGCCGTGACGAGCGGACGAGGCCGCGACGAGCCGGTCGACGCGGTCGTCGACGAGCCGGTCGACGAGGAGCTCGTCGAGGCCACCGAGGGCGCCGCCGAGGGCAGCGCACCCGAGGAGGTCGCCGTCGACGACGAGGCCTTCGACGCCTCCTCCGACGGAGCGCCCACCGAGGAGCCGCTCGAGGAGGTCGTGGCGAGCGCCGAGGCAGTCGTCGACGACGCCGCCGACGAGCTGAGCCGACGAGATCGCCGACGAGCTGGCCGACGAGTCCGGCGAGGCCGACGTAGACGGCGACGACGCGTCGACGCCCCGACGAGAACGACCCGCTCGAGGCGTTCCGGCGCGAGCTGTGGGCGAAGCCGGGCGACTGGTTCGTGGTGCACACCTACTCCGGCATGGAGAACAGGGTGAAGGCCAACCTCGAGAACCGCCGGACCTCGCTCAACATGGAGGACTACATCCACGAGATCGTGGTCCCCATCGAGGACGTCGTCGAGATCAAGAACGGCCAGCGCCGCACGCGCAGCAAGCCGTCGCTCCCCGGCTACGTCCTGGTCCGGATGGACCTGACCGACGAGTCCTGGTCCGCCGTCCGCCACACCCCGTCGGTGACCGGCTTCGTCGGTCACCTGCACCAGCCGGTGCCGCTGACCATGGACGAGGTCGAGAACATGCTCGCCCCCGCCGTGGTGGCCACGGCCGAGGCCGAGGCGGCAGCAGCCGGCACCTCGACCCCCGGCGGCGGCACGACCACGAAGAAGCAGATCGAGGTCGCCGACTTCGACGTGTCCGACTCGGTCATGGTCGTCGACGGCCCGTTCGCCACGCTGCACGCGACGATCACCGAGATCAACGCGGAGTCGCAGAGGGTCAAGGCCCTCGTCGAGATCTTCGGCCGGGAAACCCCGGTCGAGCTGAGCTTCAGCCAGATCCAGAAGGTCTGAAGCAGCACCACAACCGCAACACCAGGTGGCAGAGGGCGACACACGTCCTCGTCATGACCACGAGAGAGAAAGAGAACTACGAAGATGCCTCCCAAGAAGAAGGTCGCTGCACTCGTCAAGGTGCAGCTCCAGGCCGGTGCCGCGACCCCGGCCCCGCCCGTCGGTACGGCCCTCGGCCCGCACGGCGTCAACATCATGGACTTCTGCAAGGCGTACAACGCCCAGACCGAGTCCATGCGCGGCAACGTCATCCCCGTCGAGATCACCATCTACGAGGACCGCACGTTCGACTTCATCACCAAGACGCCGCCGGCCGCCGAGCTGATCAAGAAGGCCGCCGGACTGTCGAAGGGCTCTGGAGTCCCGCACAAGGAGAAGGTCGGCAAGCTGACCAAGGCTCAGGTTCGCGAGATCGCTGAGACCAAGCTGCCCGACCTCAACGCCAACGACGTGGACGCCGCGATGAAGATCGTCGAAGGCACCGCCCGTTCCATGGGTGTCACCACCGAGTAGCACTCCCACAAACTCAGTTACAGAACAACCTCAGTGGCAGAGCCGCGCTGGCTCACCTAGACCACGACTGGAAGAAAAGAGAACCAGACATGCAGCGCAGCAAGACCTACCGCGCGGCGGCCGACTCCTTCGACAAGGACGAGCTGTACGCGCCGCTGGCCGCGATCAAGATCGCCAAGGCCGGCAGCAAGAAGAAGTTCGACGAGACCGTCGACGTCGTGATGCGCCTCGGGGTCGACCCCCGCAAGGCCGACCAGATGATCCGCGGCACCGTCAACCTGCCCCACGGCACCGGCAAGACCTCCCGCGTCCTCGTGTTCGCCAACGGCGACAAGGCCGACGCCGCCCGTGAGGCCGGCGCCGACGTGGTCGGTGGCGACGAGCTGGTCGAGAAGGTCAACGGCGGCTGGCTCGAGTTCGACGCCGTCGTCGCGACCCCCGACATGATGGGCAAGGTCGGCCGCCTCGGCCGCGTGCTCGGCCCCCGTGGCCTGATGCCGAACCCGAAGACCGGCACGGTCACCCCCGACCCGGCCAAGGCCGTCGCGGACATCAAGGGCGGCAAGATCGAGTTCCGCGTCGACCGCCACTCGAACCTGCACTTCATCATCGGCAAGGCGTCCTTCTCGGAGGCCCAGCTCGCGGAGAACTACGCCGCGGCGCTCGAAGAGGTGCTGCGGCTCAAGCCGTCCAGCTCCAAGGGTCGCTACCTCAAGAAGGTCACCGTCTCCACGACCATGGGCCCCGGCGTCCAGGTCGACCCGAACCGCGTGAAGAACGTTGCCGCGGAGGACGAGGCCCAGGCCTGAGTCACCCCGCAGCTCGTCGCCCCGGTCACCTCAGGTGGCCGGGGCGTCGTACGTTCGGAGTGGGACGTGACTCGGTGGCTCCCCGATTTGTGACCGGAGCCGCTGGCGCCCGTACTCTTCTACTCGTAACCAGAGACCGCCGGTTGTCATGCTGCAACAGCAGCTCGACCGAAAGTCCCGCCGGAGAAAAGCGGACGACCTGCGCAGGGGACAGAGCATGACCCGCAACGCACGCCGTTGCTGAAGTCAGACGCCCTGAGCCTTGCGCTCAGGGCGTTCGTCATTCCGGGCGGACCCGGCGCGGCGGTCTCCCTCAGAGATGTTCGGAAGGAGACCCATGGCGCGGGCAGACAAGCAGGCCGCCGTCGCGGAGATCGTTGAGTCGTTCAACGAATCCGCCGGTGCCGTGCTGACCGAGTACCGCGGTCTCACCGTCAAGGAGCTGCAGGACCTTCGCCGCTCCCTCGGTGCGAACGCCAACTACGCCGTGGTCAAGAACACGCTGGCCAAGCTCGCCGCCAAAGAGGTGGGCATTGACGGCTTCGACGACCTGCTGACCGGCCCGACCGCGATCGCCTTCATCAATGGCGACGTGGTCGAGGCGGCCAAGGGTCTGCGTGACTTTGCCAAGGCCAACCCGACCCTGGTCATCAAGGGCGGCATCCTCGACGGCCAGCCTCTCGACGCGAACGAGATCGCCAAGCTGGCGAACCTCGAGTCGCGCGAGGTGCTTCTCGGCAAGCTGGCGGGCGCGATGCTCGCTTCGCTCAGCCAGGCCGTCTACCTGCTCAACGCCCCGCTCGCGCAGGCTGCCCGGCTCGCCGGCGCCCTGCAGGCGAAGGCCGAGCAGGACCCCACGATCCTCGCAGGTGGTGCTGGCACGGAGTCTGACTCCGAGCCGGTGGCCGCCGAGGAGGCACCGGCCGAGGACTCCGTAGAGGAGCCCGCGGCCGAGGCCCCCGCTGACGAGGCCGCTGCGGAGGAGGCTCCCACCGAGGAGCCCGCCGCCGAGGCCTCCGACGAGGGCGAAACCACCGAAGCCTGACCCAGGCCGACGTACACCACCTGAAACCCGGCCCCCGCTGACCAGCGGCGGGCCACCGAATGGAAGGAAACGCCACCATGGCGAAGCTCAGCACCGGCGAGCTGCTCGACGCGTTCAAGGAGATGACGCTGATCGAGCTCTCGGAGTTCGTGAAGCAGTTCGAGGAGACCTTCGGCGTGACCGCCGCCGCTCCGGTCGCGGTTTCCGCCGCACCGGCCGCTGGTGGCGCTGCCGCCGGCGGTGGCGACGACGCTGCCGCGCAGGACAACTTCGACGTCATCCTCGAGTCCGCTGGCGACAAGAAGATCAACGTCATCAAGGAGGTGCGCGCGCTCACGTCCCTCGGTCTCAAGGAGGCCAAGGACCTGGTCGAGGCCGCCCCCAAGCCGATCCTCGAAGGCGTCGCCAAGGACGCTGCCGACAAGGCGAAGGAAGCCCTCGAGGGCGCCGGCGCCACCGTCACCGTCAAGTGACTCACTGCTGATCGGCCTTGTGACATAGGGGCTGGTCAGCGCCTGTTCCACCGCGAGAGCGGCCACCCGGTACGCCGGGAGGCCGCTCTCGCTGCGTTACGCCGGGTAGCAGGTTCTCGCCCCGGTGTCACGGCTCGATCTCGCTGGTCGTCAAGAGCGTGACGTACGGCTCAAATGTGCGTAACCTCGCCGCGGTAACGGAGTTGTTACTCATCAGTGGGATGTGTGCACCGCCACACTTTGATCCGGACCCAGTCGACGGACTGCGGTCAAGGGAGGAAACAGCATGGGTGTGGAGATCAAGGTCGAGGACCTCTCGAAGTCCTTCGGCAAGCAGCTGATCTGGGGTGACGTCACCCTGACCATCCCGGCCGGTGAGGTCTCCGTCATGCTCGGCCCCTCGGGCACGGGCAAGTCCGTGTTCCTCAAGGCGCTGATCGGCCTGCTGAAGCCCGACAAGGGCTCCATCGTGATCGAGGGCACCGACATCGCGAGCTGCTCCGAGAAGGAGCTCTACGAGATCCGCAAGCTGTTCGGCGTGCTGTTCCAGGACGGCGCGATGTTCGGCTCGATGAACCTCTACGACAACGTCGCCTTCCCGCTGCGCGAGCACACCAAGAAGTCCGAGTCCGACATCCGTGACGTGGTCATGGAGAAGATGGACCTGGTGGGTCTGCTCGGCGCCGAGGACAAGCTGCCCGGTGAGATCTCCGGCGGTATGCGCAAGCGCGCCGGCCTGGCCCGCGCCCTGGTGCTCGACCCGGAGATCCTGCTCGTCGACGAGCCCGACTCGGGCCTCGACCCGGTGCGCACCTCGTTCATCAACCAGCTCTTCATCGACCTGAACGCGCAGATCGACGCGACGTTCCTGATCGTGACCCACGACATCAACACCGCCCGCACGGTGCCCGACAACATCGGCCTGCTCTACCACAAGCACCTGGCGATGTTCGGCCCGCGCGAGATGCTGCTGAGCTCCCAGGAGCCGGTGGTGCGTCAGTTCCTCAACGCCCAGACCGTCGGCCCGATCGGCATGTCCGAGGAGAAGGACGCCGACGAGCTCGAGGCCGAGAAGGACATGGAGATGCCGCCGCTGCCGCCGATCCCGATGCAGCTCGAGCCCTCCAACGGCATCCCCCGACGTAGCCAGCGCGAGCCCGGAGCCTGGTGCCGCGACAACGGCGTGACCCCTCCTCCAGGCTCGTTCGAGGACAAAATGTCCATGGCCCCGGGTTCCTGAGCAAGGAAGGCATCGGTGGCATCCTCGACGGCGACACGGGTTCTCGCACCCGTCGGCACCGCTGGCAAGCTCTTCGCCTTCGGTCTTGACGTAGGGCGCAACCTGTTCAAGCGACCCTTCCAGCTGCGGGAGTTCCTGCAGCAGGCGTGGTTCATCGCGTCCGTCACCATCATCCCGACCGCCTTGGTCGCGATCCCCTTCGGCGCGGTCATCGCGCTGCAGGTGGGTGGCCTGATCAAGCAGTTCGGCGCCCAGTCGTTCACCGGGTCCGCCTCGGTGCTCGCCGTCGTGCGCGAGGCCGGGCCGATCGCCACCGCTCTGCTCATCGCCGGTGCCGGCGGCTCGGCCATCGCGGCCGACCTCGGTGCCCGCAAGATCCGCGAAGAGCTCGACGCCATGATGGTGCTCGGCATCGACCCGATCCAGCGCCTCGTCGTACCCCGCGTCCTGGCCTGCATGCTCGTCGCGGTCTTCCTCAACGGCCTGGTCAGCGTCGTCGGTGTCGCCGGCGGCTACGTCTTCAACGTCGTGCTCCAAGACGGCACACCAGGGGCCTATTTATCGAGCTTCACCGCGCTCGCACAGTTACCAGACCTCTGGCAAGGCATGGCCAAGGCGCTGGTGTTCGGTCTGATCGCGGCCGTCGTCGCCTCCTACAAGGGAATGAACGCCAAGGGTGGCCCGAAGGGTGTGGGCGACGCGGTCAACGAGTCCGTCGTCATCACGTTCATGCTGCTGTTCCTCGTGAACTTCATCATGAGCGCCATCTACTTCCAGCTCGTGCCTCCAAAGACAGGTTGACGACGTGTCAGGGGTGAAGGCTGTCTACGAACGGCCACTCAAGATGCTCGACAGGCTCGGCGACGAGCTGTCGTTCTACGTGCGCGCCCTCGCGTGGACGCCGCGGACCCTGCGCCGCTACAAGAAGGAGATCCTGCGCCTGCTGGCGGAGGTGACCCTCGGCTCCGGCGCCCTCGCCGTCATCGGCGGCACGGTGGGTGTCATCGTCGGTCTCTGCTTCTTCACCGGCACCGAGGTCGGCCTGCAGGGCTACGCCGCGCTCAACCAGCTCGGCACCGCCAACTTCGCAGGCTTCGTCTCCGCCTACTTCAACACCCGCGAGATCGCGCCGCTGGTCGCCGGCATCGGCCTGGCCGCGACGGTCGGCTGCGGCTTCACCGCTCAGCTCGGCGCCATGCGGATCTCCGAGGAGGTCGACGCCCTCGAGGTGATGGCCGTCCCCTCGCTGCCGTTCCTGGTGACCACCCGGATCATCGCCGGCCTGATCGCGATCGTGCCGCTGTACGTCGTCGGCCTGCTGTCGTCGTACTTCGCCAGCAGACTCGTGGTGACCCAGTTCTTCGCACAGAGCACGGGCACCTACGACGACACCTTCAACAAGTTCTTGCCACCCGGCGACGTCTTATGGTCCTTCGGGAAGGTCCTCGTCTTCGCCATCATGGTGATCCTGATCCACTGCTACCACGGCTACACCGCCTCGGGCGGGCCCGCTGGCGTGGGCGTGGCCGTCGGGTCACGCCGTGCGCACCAGCATCGTGGCGATCAACGTGGTCGACCTGCTGCTGTCGATGGCCATCTGGGGCACCACCACCACCGTCAGATTGGCGGGGTAGCGGCGTGAGCTCTATTTTCCGACCCAGGGTGCTGGGCATCATCTTCCTCGCCATGCTGGTGGGCGCGGTCTGGCTGACCAACGCGATCTTCACCAAGAAGTTCACCGACTACGAGAAGGTCACCCTCCGGACCACGAACATCGGCCTCAACCTGCCGGAGCGCGCCGACGTCAAGATCCGCGGCGTCATCGTCGGCGAGGTCCTGGAGACCACGTCGACCAGCGACGGCGCCGAGATCACCCTGGGCATCTTCAAGGGCCAGGAAGAGGACATCCCCGAGAACGTCACGGGCTCGATCGTCCCCAAGACGCTGTTCGGTGAGAAGTACGTGTCGCTGATCGTGCCCGAGGACCCGTCGTCGCAGCACATCACGTCGGCCACGGTGATCCCGCGCACCGATGTCAGCACCGAGGTCGAGCAGGTGCTCAACGACCTCTACCCGCTGCTGACCACCGTGCAGCCGGCCCAGCTCAACATGACCTTGAACGCCCTCTCCACCGCTCTCGACGGTCGCGGCGACGCGCTCGGCGACAACCTCGAGACGATCGACGCCTACCTCAAGCGGATCAACCCGCAGATCCCCGCCCTGGTCGAGGACCTGCGGCTGACGGCCGCAGGTCTCCGACACGTACGCCGACGTACTGCCCGAGGTGGCCCAGATCCTCGACAACACGATCACCACGGCCTCGACCCTGGAGGGTCGCGAGGCCCAGCTGCACGCCTTGTTCACCGACATCTCGTCGTTCTCCGACACCGCGCGCGTCTTCTTCGAGGACAACGGCGACGAGCTGGTGCGGCTCGGCGAGGCCAGCGCCGCCCAGCTGCGCGTGCTGGCGCGCTACTCCACCGAGTTCCCGTGCCTGACCCAGGGCCTGGTCAACGTCGGCAAGCTCGAGGCAGAGGCGTTCCGCGGGTTCATCCTGCACATCATCCTCGAGACGCTGCCGCGCCAGCCGCGTGCCTACAAGGCGCAGGACAAGCCGCGCACCGCGGACAACCGTGGGCCCAACTGCCTGCACCTGCCGAACCCGCCCTGGAGCCAGTCCAACCCCGTGCGCCACCAGCCCGACTTCAACGACGGCGTCGACGAGCCGACCGGCAAGGGCACCTCCCGGGCGCCCTTCGGTGACGGCGACTACCGCTACTCCGGCAGCCCGGCCGATGCGGCCGTGCTCAGGCAGATGCTCGACGCAGACCGGCTTCCGGGGTTCCGACCTCGGCGCGCTGATGGCCGGCCCGCTGGTCGGGGAGGCTGCTCGCTGATGGCACGCCTCGACAAGAAGACGACCAACGACCTGATCAAGCTGGTCATCTTCCTGCTGGTCACCACGATCGCGACCAGCCTGCTGGTGATCACGATCGGCAACATCTCCTTCTCGGGCACCAAGGAGTACAAGGCGCAGTTCTCGGACGCGACCGGCGTGGTGAAGGGCGACGACATCCGGATCGCCGGCGTCAAGGTCGGCACCGTGAAGAAGGTCGAGGTCGTCGACGAGACCCGGGCGCTCGTCACGTTCACCGTCGACGAAGGCACCGACCTCACCGAGGCGACCCACGCCTCGGTCCGCTACCGCAACCTGGTCGGCCAGCGCTACATCTCGCTGAGCCAGGAGGCCGGCGAGACCGACGTGCTCGGCGACGGCGCGACGATCCCGGTCGACCGCACCTCACCGGCGCTCGACCTGACCGTGCTGTTCAACGGCTTCAAGCCGCTGTTCCAGGCGCTCTCGCCCGACGACATCAACAAGCTGTCCTACGAGATCGTCCAGGTCTTCCAGGGTGAGGGCGGCACGCTCGAGAGCCTGCTGGGCCACACGGCCTCGATCACCCAGACGCTGGCCGACCGTGACGCCGTCATCGGCGACCTGATCGACAACCTCGACTTCGTGCTCCAGCACGTCGCCGACCGCGACGACCAGCTGAGCAGCCTGATCATCAACTTCCGCACCCTGATCACCGGCCTGAAGGACGACCGCGAGGCGATCCTCAGCTCCCTCGACGGCATCTCCGAGCTGACCGTGGAGACCGCCGACCTGATCGAGGGCATCCGCGCGCCGTTCGTCGAGGACATCAAGCAGCTGCGCCGCTTCGCGGCCATCACCGACAAGAACAAGGCGGAGCTCGACCGGGCGCTCCAGGTGCTGCCGATCAAGCTCAACAAGGTCGGGCGGACCGCCATCTACGGATCGTGGTTCAACTTCTACCTGTGCGAGTTCCACGGCCGGGTGAAGCTGCCTGCCAACATCACCGTCCCGATCGACTACACGGTCGGCGCCGAGAGGTGTGATCTCGGATGAAGCCGTTCAGCGAGCGCAACCCCGTGATCATCGGGGCCGCCAGCCTGGCCGCCATCGTGCTGCTGGTGCTGGCCGCCTTCCGCGCCCAGGACCTGCCCCTGATCGGCGGCGGCGACACCTACTACGCCTCGTTCGCCGAGTCCGGCGGCCTTCGGGTCAACGACGAGGTGCGCATTGCGGGTGTCCGGGTCGGCAAGGTCAACTCCGTCGAGCTCGAGGACGGCGTGGTCAGGGTCGGCTTCAAGGTGAAGACCGACGCGACCCTCGGCGAAGACACGGGCGCGGCGATCAAGGTGAAGACCCTTCTCGGCGCCATGTACCTCTCCCTCGAGCCGGACGGCGACGGTGAGCTCGACGAGGGGTCCACGATCCCGGTCGCACGCACGACCTCGCCCTTCGACGTCGTCGACGCGTTCGAGGGCCTCGCCGAGACCTCGGCCGAGATCGACACCGACCAGCTCGCCGCGTCGCTCACGACGCTGGCCGACCTCACCCGCAACACTCCCGAGGAGTTCCAGAACGCCTTGAGCGGCGTCTCGGCCCTCTCGGAGACGGTGGCCTCGCGTGACGAGCAGATCAACTCGCTGCTGCAGAACCTCGAGAGCGTCTCGACCGTGCTCAACGAGCGTGACGACGACATCGTGACCCTGATGCGTGACTCCGACGTCCTGTTCCGGGCGCTGGTCGGCCGCCGCGAGGCGGTGCACAACCTGCTCGTCTCGACCTCGACCCTGTCCAGGGAGCTGACCGCGCTGGTGTCGCAGAGCCGCGAGGACCTGAAGCCGGCCCTCGCCCACCTCGAGAACGTGCTGGCGGTGCTCAACAAGAACCAGGACAACCTCGACAACAGCCTGCGGCTGATGGAGCCCTTCTACCGGGTCTTCACCAACACGCTCGGCACGGGTCCCTGGTTCGAGACCTACATCGACAACCTGCCCCCGGTCCCCAACCCGCGCAACGGGGGTGGCATCGGATGAGCCTCCTGCAGCGGGCGATCGTCCCGTTCATCATCGTGGCCCTCGTCGTGGCCGGCGCCATCGTCATGTTCAGCGGCGACGGCGGCGACAAGACGCTGACCGCCTACTTCCCGCGCACCGTGTCGCTCTACGAAGGCAGCGACGTGCGGGTGCTCGGCGTCGCGGTCGGCAAGATCGAGTCGGTCACGCCCGAGGGCACCCGGGTCAAGGTCGTGGTGAAGTACGACGGCGACATCAAGGTCCCCGCCGACGCGCAGGCCGTGATCATCTCGCCCTCGATCGTCGGCGATCGCTACGTGCAGCTCACTCCCGTCTACGACGGCGGCGACGGTGCTGGAGGACAACGTCAGCCTCGACGAGGACCAGCACCGCGGTGCCGCTCGAGCTCGACCAGATCTACTCCAGCCTCGACCGGCTGACCGTGGCTCTCGGCCCCAACGGCGCCAACGCCAACGGTGCGCTGACCGACCTGCTCGAGACCACGGCCGCCAACTTCGGCGGCCAGGGTGCGAAGTTCCGGCAGACCCTCGCCGACTTCAGCACGCTCAGCGAGACCCTCGACGACAACAAGGAAGAGCTGTTCGGCTCGCTCACCGAGCTCGAGGGCTTCGTCTCCACGCTGGCCGACAACGACGACACGGTGCGCCGGTTCAACCAGTCGCTGGCCGACGTCTCCACCATGCTCTCCGGCGAGTCCGACGAGCTCTCCGCGGCGCTCGCCAACCTCTCGACCGCGCTCGGCCAGGTCGGCACGTTCGTCGAGGAGAACAAGGCGTCGCTCGGCCGCAACATCACCGGCCTCAACCGGGTCGCCAAGATCCTGGTGAAGCGTCGCTCCGAGCTCGACCAGATCCTGCGGATCGCACCGGTCGCGCTGACCAACCTGGCGCTGGCCTACAACCCGGACACCGGCACGCTCGACACCAACGCCAACCTCGGCAACCTCGTCCACGAGCTCGAGAGCGACCCCGGTCGCCTGCTGTGCGCGCTGGTGAGCGCCAACGACGACCAGGGCACCATCTGCGACCTGATCGAGGGACTGCTGCCGGCCCCCGGGCGCCCATCGAGCCGCCTTCGGCGACTCCGGCAAGCAGAGCCGGAAGCCGGTCTACCAGAGCAAGTTCGACCTCTCGCTGAACGGTCTGGTGACGGTCCGATGATGCGCAAGAAGCTCGCCGCGGGCGTCGCACTGCTGATCAGCTCGGTCGTGCTGAGCGGCTGTGACTTCGACGTCTACCAGCTGCCCCTGCCCGGCGGCACCGACGTCGGCGACGACCCGATGAGCATCACGGTCGAGTTCCGCGACGTGCTCGACCTGGTGCCGCAGTCGACGGTCAAGGTCAACGACGTCAACGTCGGCAAGGTGACCGACGTCGAGCTCGACGGCTACACCGCGAAGGTCACCCTCGAGCTGCAGAAGGACACCGAGCTCCCGGACAACGCGATCGCGGAGATCCGCCAGACCAGCCTGCTGGGCGAGAAGTTCGTCTCCCTCTCGCCGCCGACCGAGGGCGCGAGCGACAATCCGCTCGGCGACGGCGACATCATCCCGCTCGAGCGCTCGGGCCGCAACCCCGAGGTCGAGGAGGTGCTGGGCGCGCTGAGCCTGGTGCTCAACGGCGGTGGCGTCGCGCAGCTGAAGACGATCGCGAGCGAGCTCAACCTGGCGCTCGAGGGTCGCGAGGACTCCGCCAAGTCGGTGCTGACCCAGATCGACTCCCTGATGGGTCAGCTCGACGAGAACCGCACCGACATCGTCAACGCCATCGACTCCCTCGACCGGTTGGCCTCGTCGGCCCGCGAGCAGCAGGACAGCATCGACGCCGCACTGGTCGAGCTGCCGAGCGCGCTGGAGTCGATCGACGGCCAGCGCGAGGACCTGGTCAAGATGCTGGGCGCGCTCAACCGCCTCGGCGACGTCGGCGTACGCGTGATCAAGGCGTCGAAGGACAGCACCATCGAGGCCGTTCCGGCAGCTGCAGCCGGTGCTCACCGAGCTCGCCAACTCCGGCGACGCGTTCATCGACTCGATCAACGTGTCCCTGACCTTCCCGTTCGTCGACGAGGTCGTCGGTCGCGACCCCCAGGTGGCTCGCAACCTGCACATGGGTGACTTCACGAACCTCTCGATCACGCTCGAGCTCGACCTGACCAAGCCGCTCCTGCCGGGCCTGCCGTGCACGGCGCTGAGCAACCTGCCGGGCGGCGTGTCGCTCGACGACCTGCTCGACCTGCCGAACCTCTGCGCCGGCGTCAGCGACGCACTCACCCTGTGCGCCAACAACCCGACGCCGCGCAACTGCGCCGGCATCCCGCGCCGGGTCCTCAACCAGCTCTGCGACAGCCTCAACCTGCCGGCTCTCTGCAACCTGGGCGGCCTGCTCGGTGGCGTCGGCGGCAACAGCGCAACGGCAACAACGGTGGCGCTCGGCCAGGGCGGTCTCGGCGGCGTCCTGGACGGTCTCGGCCTCGGCGGCCTGCTCGGCCAGAGCGGTCTTCGACCCAGGCTCGTCGACGCTGGCGACGCAACACCAGCGGACCGACCATGGAGCAGCTGATGACCAGCTACGACCCGGGCCTGGTCACCATGCTCGTCCCCCCGATGGTGGTGCAGCCGTGATCACTCGTCGGACCAAGATCCAGCTCGTCATCTTCGTGATCATCACGCTGGTGGGCGTCTCCTACGTCGGCGCCCGCTACGCCCGACTCGACCGCATCGTGGTCGACGACGCGTACACGGTCATCGCCCACTTCCCCGACTCCGGCGGCGCCTTCGCCGGAGGTGAGGTGACCTACCGCGGCGTCCGGATCGGCCGGGTCGACAAGCTCGAGCTGACCGACGAGGGCGTCGACATCTACCTCGACATCGACAACGACCACGACGACATCCCCGCCGACGCGATCGCCCAGGTCGGCAACCGCTCCGCGGTGGGCGAGCAGTACGTCGAGCTGCAGCCGCAGACCGACGACGGGCCGTACTTCGAGGAGGGCTCGCAGATCGCCGAGGCCGACACGCGCCTGCCGATCCAGACCGACCAGCTGCTCACCGACATCTCCAACACCGTGTCGTCGGTCGACCAGGAGGCGCTGCGCACGACCGTCTCCGAGGTCGGGGCGGCGTTCGCCGGCGCCGGCGAGGACCTGCAGCGGCATCATCGACTCCGGCAACTCCTTCATCGACGCCGCCAACGACAACTTCGACGTCACCACCGCGCTGATCGAGGACTCCAACACCGTCCTCAACGGGCAGGTCGCCTCCGACGGCGCGCTGCGCACCTTCGCCTCGCAGCTCTCGGTCTTCAGCGAGGCCTTCGCCAACGCCGACGGTGACCTGCGCAAGGTCATCGACACCGGCTCGTTCACCGCCAACCAGCTGCGTGACTTCCTGGAGACCAACAAGGTCGACCTGGGCGAGCTGATCCGCAACCTGGCCATCACCGGTGAGGTGATCCAGAAGCGGCTGCCGGGCGTCGAGCAGCTGCTGGTGGTCTACCCCTACGTCGTCGAGGGCAGCTTCACGGTGGTCTCCAAGACGCCCGCGACCGGGCTCTACGACGCCCACTTCGGGCTGATCATCAACACCACCACGCCGTGCTACGAGGGCTACGACCCTGCCGACAAGCGCGCTCCCGCAGCAGCGCAGCAACCTTCCGATGAACACCGATGCTCGCTGCACCGAGGCGCCGCCGATCAACTCACGTGGTGAGCAGAACATCCCGCCCCGGGCGCCGGCCAACTACGACGCGCCCGTGGTCGCCTCGTACGACCCCACCACCTCGAAGCTGACCTGGGGCGACCCGTCGACCTTGGCGTCGGCCGGTAGCGTGGCCCCTCGGTCGCTCGGAGAGGAGTCGTGGAAGTGGCTGTACCTCCAGCCCCTGATGGCGCACTAGCTGACGCCAGCACGGATTCCGCGACGCCTTCGTCACCCCGCATCGACCAGGTCTCGCTCCGCGCTGCTCGTCGTCTTCGTCGCGGTCATCGTCGGCTGCCTGGTCTCGCTCGGCGTCCTGCTCGTCACCAACGACGACGAGGCCGCCGACACCGGTGGGCAGCCGCAGGCGCAGCGCGAGGAGCTGATGACGCAGACCCAGCAGTTCGTGATCCGGGTCAACACCTACGGACCGTCCTGGCTGGACGAGCAGAACCAGATGCCGCGCTACGTCGAGGGCGTCAAGGAGCTGCTGACCGCCAAGTTCGCGGCCGGCTTCGAGGAGAGCGTGGTCATCCCGGAGGCCCAGGTCGCCCAGTCCGGCTACGGCCGCTCGGCCAAGGTCTACGCCGTGGGCGTGGCCTCGATGGACCAGGACTCGGCGATCGTGCTGGTCGGGTGGGTCCGCACCGACTCCTACCCCAAGCCCGCGCGACCCCAACAAGCGGCTGAAGCTGCCGGGCAACCCCGAGCGGTGGGCGGTCCAGCTGGTGCACACCCAGGGTGAGTGGCTGGTCGACAACTACGCGGTGATCTCGGAGATCCCCGAGGGCGCCGACCAGCCGCAGCTCCGTCTGCCCAGCGAGGGAGGCCAGCCGTGAGCCTCAGCCTCTACGACGTCCTCGACGTCGAGCCGGACGCCACCGAGGACGAGATCCGGGCGGCCTGGAAGAGCGCCATCGCGGACCTCGGCCCGGGCGACCGCCGGTTCCGCGCCTACAACGACGCCGCCGAGGTGCTGCTCGACCCGGAGCGGCGAGCGGCGTACGACGCCGAGCTCGCCGGTCGCGGAGCCGAGCCGGACGTCCCGAGCCGGAGTCGAACCTGAGCCGGACCCGAGCCCGGAGCCCGAGCCGAGCCGAGCCCGACACCGGACCCGGCCAGCCGGATCGAGCTGCCACCGAGGACGAGCCTCCGCGATCGCGACCTGGCTGCTGGCCGCAGTCGGCCTCGTGGCCGCCGCGGTGCTGGCCGTGACCATCGTGATGTGGGTCGACGCCGGGGACGACGACGACGAGCGCGACCCTGGACACCGAGAAGAACGCGGCGGCCGCGCTGACCGCAGCCGAGCAGGCCGCGGTGCCGGTGCTGTCCTACGACTACCGGACCTTCGACGCCGGCAACGCCGACGCCGAGTCCTACATGACCACGGACTACGCCGGCGAGCACAGCGAGCTGATGAACGACCTGCCGCCAGGACGCCACCGCGCAGAAGGCGATCGTGCAGGCCGAGTTCAAGGGCTCGGCCATCGTCCGGGTCACCGACGACCGGGCGCGACATCCTGGTGCTGATCAACCAGGTGACCACAAGGCGAACGCCGACGACTTCGTGCTGCCGGTCTGGGCCACGCTGCAGATGGTCCAGGAAGACGGCACCTGGCGGGTCGACAGCATCGTCAACGAGGGTGCGTCGTCGGCCAGCTGAGGCCGCCACGCGCCGGTCTCGCACCAAGCCGCGCTGCGCAGGTGCTTGACCTGAGGGCCGGGTGGACGCATGATCTTCGGAACGCTCGTCGTTGCGGCGCATGCAGCCGTTGTTGCGCGCCTTGTGGTGACGCCTATTTTCGGGTAATGTGGCGCCTTGCGCCTGCCCTCAGATGCTGATCGCCTTCCGGTGGCTGATCCAGTGGTGGGAGGTGCGACCCCACCGCGTCACCGTCGAAGGACACCTCTTGGCCGCGCGCAGCACCTCTGCTAACTCCTCCAAGACCAACCGCATCTCGTTCGCGAAGATCAAAGAACCACTCGAGGTTCCCCAGCTCCTCTCCCTCCAGACCGACAGCTTCGACTGGCTGATCGGCAACGAGAAGTGGGAGGCGCAGGTCCAGGCCCGCAAGGACGCTGGCGAGGACGTCAGCCCCAAGTCCGGCCTCACCGAGATCTTCGAGGAGATCTCCCCGATCGAAGACTTCTCCGAGACGATGTCGCTCTCGTTCGAGAACCCGGTCTTCTACGACCCCAAGTACACCGTCGACGAGTGCAAGGAGAAGGACTTCACCTACTCCGCTCCGCTCTACGTCTCGGCGGAGTTCACCAACAACGACACCGGTGAGATCAAGGGCCAGACGGTCTTCATGGGCGACTTCCCCCTGATGACCCCCAAGGGCACCTTCGTCATCAACGGCACCGAGCGCGTCGTCGTCTCGCAGCTCGTCCGCTCGCCGGGCGTCTACTTCGAGCGCACCGCCGACAAGACGTCCGACAAGGACATCTACACCTCCCGCCTGATCCCCTCGCGGGGCGCCTGGCTGGAGTTCGAGATCGACAAGCGCGACCTCGTCGGCGTCCGTCTCGACCGCAAGCGCAAGCAGAACGTCACCGTGCTGCTCAAGGCCTTCCAGGCCGATCGCCGAGGAGACCGGCGAGGACTACGACTACGAAGCCGTCATCGGCGAGCTCCGTCAGTACGAGTCGATCCAGCTCACCGAGGAGAAGGACAACACTCAGGGGCCGGACGACGCGCTGCTCGACATCTACCGCAAGCTGCGCCCCGGCGAACCCCCCACCCGCGAGGCCGCGCTGACGCTGTTGAGGAACTACTACTTCAACCCGAAGCGCTACGACCTGGCCAAGGTCGGTCGCTACAAGATCAACAAGAAGCTCGGCCTGCTCGAGGCGTTCGACCAGCAGACGCTGACGATCGCCGACATCGTCGCGACCATCAAGTACATCGTGGCGCTGCACGACGGCAAGACCGAGGTCGAGGCCCCGTCGGCACGCTCGAGCTGAACCCCGACGACATCGACCACTTCGGCAACCGCCGGATGCGGACCGTCGGTGAGCTGATCCAGAACCAGCTGCGCACCGGCCTGGCCCGGATGGAGCGCGTGGTCCGCGAGCGGATGACGACCCAGGACGTCGAGGCGATCACGCCGCAGTCGCTGATCAACATCCGGCCCGTGGTGGCTGCGCTGAAGGAGTTCTTCGGCACCTCGCAGCTCTCGCAGTTCATGGACCAGACCAACCCGATCGCCGGCCTGACGCACAAGCGTCGCCTGTCGGCGCTGGGTCCCGGTGGTCTGTCCCGCGACCGCGCCGGCATGGAGGTCCGTGACGTCCACCCGTCGCACTACGGCCGCATGTGCCCGATCGAGACCCCGGAAGGCCCCAACATCGGCCTGATCGGCTCGCTCGCGTCGTACGGACGGATCAACCCGTTCGGCTTCGTCGAGACGCCGTACCGCAAGGTCAAGGACGGCAAGGTCACCGACAAGGTCGACTACCTCACCGCCGACGACGAGGACCGCTACGTCATCGCCCAGGCCAACGCGGCCCTGGACGACAAGGGCCGTTTCGTCGAGGAGCGCGTGCTGGTCCGCCAGCGCCGCGGCGAGGTCTCCGAGATCCTGGCCGGCGAGGTCGACTACATGGACGTCTCGCCGCGCCAGATGGTGTCGGTCGCGACCGCCCTGATCCCGTTCCTCGAGCACGACGACGCCAACCGCGCCCTGATGGGCGCCAACATGCAGCGTCAGGCGGTGCCGCTGATCGTGAGCGACTCGCCGCTGGTCGGCACCGGCATCGAGTACCGCGCCGCGGTCGACGCCGGCGACGTGGTCGTGGCCGACAAGGCCGGTGTGGTCAAGGAGGTCTCCGCCGACGTCATCGAGACGATGAACGACGACGGCACCTACACGACGTACAAGCTGGCCAAGTTCCGCCGCTCCAACCAGGGCACCTGCATCAACCAGCGCCCGCTGGTGAGCGAGGGCGACAAGCTCGGGGTCGGCACGCCGATCGCCGACGGCCCGTGCACCGACAAGGCGGAGATGGCGCTCGGCACCAACCTGCTGGTGGCGTTCATGCCGTGGCACGGCCACAACTACGAGGACGCGATCATCCTCAGCCAGCGCCTGGTGCAGGAGGACATCCTCACCTCGATCCACATCGAGGAGCACGAGGTCGACGCCCGCGACACCAAGCTCGGCCCCGAGGAGATCACCCGGGACATCCCGAACGTCTCCGAGGAGATGCTGGCCGACCTCGACGAGCGCGGCATCATCCGCATCGGCGCCGAGGTCACCACCGGCGACATCCTGGTCGGCAAGGTCACGCCCAAGGGCGAGACCGAGCTCACCCCCGAGGAGCGGCTGCTCCGCGCGATCTTCGGTGAGAAGGCGCGCGAGGTGCGCGACACCTCGATGAAGGTGCCGCACGGTGAGTCCGGCACGGTCATCGGCGTCCGCGTCTTCGACCGCGAGGACGGCGACGAGCTGCCCCCGGGCGTCAACCAGCTGGTCCGCGTCTACGTCGCCCAGAAGCGCAAGATCTCGGTGGGCGACAAGCTCGCCGGGCGTCACGGCAACAAGGGCGTCATCGCGAAGATCCTGCCGATCGAGGACATGCCGTTCATGGAGGACGGCACCCCGGTCGACGTCGTGCTCAACCCGCTGGGTGTGCCGCGACGGATGAACGTCGGCCAGATCCTCGAGCTGCACATGGGCTGGCTCGCCAAGCAGGGCTGGGACATCGCGTTCAACGACGACAAGAAGGACGCCGACTGGAAGCAGCGGCTGATCAAGATCCACGCGGACAAGGCCGCTCCGAACACCAAGGTGGCGACGCCGGTGTTCGACGGTGCCCGCGAGGACGAGATCGTCGGTCTGCTCGGCTCCACGACCCCCAACCGCGATGGCGTGCGGGTGGTCAAGGAGGACGGCAAGGCGAGCCTGTTCGACGGTCGCTCCGGAGACCCGTTCCCGGAGCCGGTCGCGGTCGGCTACATGTACATCCTGAAGCTGCACCACCTCGTCGACGACAAGATCCACGCACGCTCGACCGGCCCCTACTCGATGATCACGCAGCAGCCCCTGGGCGGTAAGGCCCAGTTCGGTGGCCAGCGGTTCGGCGAGATGGAGGTCTGGGCGATGGAGGCGTACGGCGCCGCCTACGCCCTGCAGGAGCTGCTCACGATCAAGTCCGACGACGTGCCCGGTCGCGTCAAGGTCTACGAGGCGATCGTCAAGGGCGAGAACATCCCCGACTCGGGCATCCCCGAGTCGTTCAAGGTGCTCGTCAAGGAGATGCAGTCGTTGTGCCTCAACGTGGAGGTGCTGTCGCAGGACGGCACGGCCATCGAGATGCGCGACGCCGAGGAAGACGTGTTCCGCGCAGCGGAGGAGCTCGGCATCGACCTCTCCCGTCGCGAGCCCAGCTCCGTCGAAGAAGTCTGAGGTGTCAGGCAGTACGCCGCCCCGCGGCGTACTGCCTCCCCTCGGTCAACAGCTTGAAACTCAGAACTAACGAAGGACAAAAGCCATCGTGCTCGACGTGAACTTCTTCGACCAGCTTCAGATCGGCCTGGCCACTGCGGACGACATCCGCAACTGGAGCCACGGTGAGGTCAAGAAGCCGGAGACCATCAACTACCGCACGCTCAAGCCGGAGCGTGACGGCCTCTTCTGCGAGAAGATCTTCGGTCCCACCCGGGACTGGGAGTGCTACTGCGGCAAGTACAAGCGCGTGCGCTTCAAGGGCATCATCTGCGAGCGCTGCGGCGTCGAGGTGACCCGGTCCAAGGTGCGCCGTGAGCGCATGGGCCACATCGAGCTCGCCGCTCCGGTCACCCACATCTGGTACTTCAAGGGTGTGCCCAGCCGGCTCGGCTACCTGCTCGACCTGGCGCCGAAGGACCTCGAGAAGGTCATCTACTTCGCGGCCTACATGATCACCGCCGTCGACGAGGACGCCCGCCACCGCGACCTGTCCTCGCTCGAGGGCAAGGTGCAGCTCGAGCGCGAGCGTCTCGAGAAGCGCCGCGACGGCATGATCGAGGACCGCACCAAGAAGCTCGAGGAGGACCTGGCCGCCCTGGAGGACGAGGGCGCCAAGGCCGACGCGAAGCGCAAGGTCCGCGACGGTGCCGAGCGCGAGATGAACCAGATCCGCAAGCGCTCGGAGGCCGAGATCGGCCGCCTCGACGAGGTGTGGAGCACGTTCAAGGCGCTGAAGGTCCAGGACCTGATGGGCGACGAGCTGCTCTACCGCGAGATGAAGAACTGGTTCGGCAAGTACTTCGAGGGTCACATGGGCGCCACGGCGATCCAGCGTCGCCTCGAGGACTTCGACACCACCGCCGAGGTGGAGTCGCTGCGCGAGACCATCGCCACCGGCAAGGGCCAGAAGAAGGTCCGGGCGCTCAAGCGGCTCAAGGTCGTCGACGCGTTCCGCAAGACCGGCAACGAGCCGCGCGGCATGGTGCTCGACGCCGTCCCGGTCATCCCGCCGGACCTGCGCCCGATGGTGCAGCTCGACGGTGGCCGGTTCGCGACCTCCGACCTCAACGACCTCTACCGCCGCGTGATCAACCGGAACAACCGGCTCAAGCGACTGCTCGACCTGGGCGCGCCCGAGATCATCGTCAACAACGAGAAGCGGATGCTGCAGGAGGCCGTCGACTCGCTGTTCGACAACGGCCGCCGTGGCCGTCCCGTCACCGGGCCGGGCAACCGTCCGCTGAAGTCGCTGTCCGACATGCTCAAGGGCAAGCAGGGTCGCTTCCGGCAGAACCTGCTCGGCAAGCGCGTCGACTACTCCGGCCGTTCGGTCATCGTCTCCGGTCCGCAGCTGAAGCTGCACCAGTGCGGTCTGCCCAAGCAGATGGCCCTGGAGCTCTTCAAGCCGTTCGTGATGAAGCGGCTCGTCGACCTCTCGCACGCGCAGAACATCAAGTCCGCCAAGCGGATGGTGGAGCGCGCGCGCCCGGTCGTCTGGGACGTCCTCGAAGAGGTCATCACCGAGCACCCGGTGCTGCTCAACCGGGCACCCACGCTGCACCGCCTCGGCATCCAGGCCTTCGAGCCGCAGCTGATCGAGGGCAAGGCCATCCAGATCCACCCGCTCGTCTGCACCGCGTTCAACGCGGACTTCGACGGCGACCAGATGGCCGTGCACCTGCCGCTGTCGGCCGAGGCCCAGGCCGAGGCCCGGATCCTGATGCTGTCGACCAACAACATCCTGAAGCCGTCGGACGGCCGTCCGGTGACCATGCCTACCCAGGACATGATCATCGGCCTGTTCTTCCTGACCACCGACCGTGACGGTCAGGTGGGCGACGGCCGCGCGTTCTCCTCGCAGGCCGAGGCGATCATGGCGTTCGACCGGGGTGAGATCGCGCTGCAGAGCAAGGTCAAGATCCGGTTCACCGACATCGTGCCGCCGCTCGAGATGGACCTCAGCGAGTGGGAGGAGGGCCAGTCCCTCACCCTCGACACCACGCTGGGCCGCGCCATCTTCAACGACACCCTGCCGGCCGACTACCCCTACGTGAACTACGAAGTGGGCAAGAAGGCGCTGGGCGCGATCGTCAACGACCTGGCCGAGCGCTACACCAAGGTCGAGGTCGCCGCGTCGCTGGACGCGCTCAAGGACACCGGCTTCCACTGGGCCACCCGCTCCGGTGTGACCGTCTCGATCGACGACGTCACCACCCCGGACGACAAGGTCAAGATCCTCTCCGGCTACGAGGAGAAGGCGGCCAAGGTCCAGAAGCAGTTCGAGCGCGGTCTCGTCACCGACGAGGAGCGTCGCCAGGACCTGATCGAGATCTGGACCGAGGCCTCCAACGAGGTCGGCATCGCGATGGAGAAGAACTTCGACCGGAAGAACCCCATCTACATGATGGTCGACTCCGGCGCCTCCGGAAACATGAACCAGATCCGGCAGGTCGCGGCCATGCGTGGCCTCGTGGCCAACCCGAAGGGCGAGATCATCCCGCGCCCGATCAAGGCCAACTTCCGTGAGGGCCTGTCCGTGCTCGAGTACTTCATCTCGACCCACGGCGCCCGCAAGGGTCTGGCGGACACCGCACTGCGGACCGCCGACTCGGGCTACCTCACGCGTCGTCTGGTCGACGTCTCGCAGGACGTGATCATCCGTGAGGACGACTGCGGCACCGAGCGCGGCCTGCCCAAGCGGATCGGCGACCGTCGCGACGACGGCACGGTGGTCAAGGCGGAGAACGCCGAGACCGCGGCGTACGCCCGCACGTCGGCCGTCGAGGTCACCCACCCCGACACCAACGAGACGCTGGTGGCTGCTGGTGAGGACCTCGGCGACATCAAGATCGGCGAGCTCGTCGCGGCCGGCATCGAGGAGGTCAAGGTCCGCTCCGTGCTGACCTGTGACGCCAAGACCGGCACCTGCGCCAAGTGCTACGGCCGGTCGCTCGCGACCGGCAAGCTGGTCGACATCGGCGAGGCCGTCGGGCATCATCGCGGCCCAGTCGATCGGTGAGCCCGGCACGCAGCTGACGATGCGTACCTTCCACACCGGTGGTGTGGCTTCGGCCGACGACATCACGCAGGGTCTGCCCCGCGTGGTCGAGCTGTTCGAGGCGCGTTCGCCCAAGGGTCGCTCGCCGATCGCCGAGGCCGCCGGCCGCGTCGAGATCGAGGAGACCGACAAGGCCCGCAAGGTCCTGGTCACCCCGGACGACGGTTCCGAGGTCCAGGAGTACGCCGTGTCCAAGCGGTCGCGCCTGCTCGTGGCCGACGGCGACCACATCGAGGTCGGCGACAAGCTGATCGTCGGTACTCCTGACCCGCAGGACGTGCTCCGGATCCTCGGTGTGCGCAAGGCGCAGGAGCACCTCGTCGACGAGGTCCAGGCGGTGTACCGCAGCCAGGGCGTGGCGATCCACGACAAGCACATCGAGATCATCGTGCGGCAGATGCTGCGCCGGGTCACGGTCATCGAGTCGGGCGAGACGAACCTGCTCCCCTCCGACCTGGTCGACCGCGGTCGCTTCGAGGAGGAGAACCGTCGGGTTGTCTCCGAGAGCGGCACTCCGGCCTCGGGTCGCCCGGTGCTCATGGGCATCACCAAGGCGTCGCTCGCCACGGAGTCGTGGCTCTCGGCGGCCTCCTTCCAGGAGACCACCCGGGTGCTCACCGACGCCGCGATCCACGGTCGCTCCGACAGCCTGCGTGGCCTGAAGGAGAACGTGATCATCGGCAAGCTGATCCCGGCCGGCACCGGCCTGGAGCGCTACCGCAACATCCGGGTGGAGCCCACCGAGGAGGCCCGCGCCGCGGCGTACTCCGTCACCGGTTACGACTCCTACGACTACGAGTTCGGCAACGCCGGCTCCGGTCAGGCTGTTGCGCTGGACGACTTCGACTTTGGTTCGTACCAGAACTGAGCGCGTCAGCGCGAAGGTCTGGTGAAACGAACCAGGTCGAGTAGCGGAAGGTCCTCCCGAGCTTGCTCGGGAGGCCTTCTGCGTATCGAGACCCGGTGGCTGCAAAGGCAAGGGCACACACAGGCCAGGTAGTTTCGGAAACCTACGGACGAGAGGACCGAACGTGATCGATCTGGCCAAGGGTCAGGAGCTGCTGCTGGCGGCCGACGACGGCCGGCCGCTGAGCCGCCTGCAGATGGGCGTCGGCTGGGACAAGGAGCGCACCGCGGGCGCCATGGGCACCGGCGCGCCCGACATCGACCTCGACGCGTCGGCCGTGCAGTTCACCGACGGCAAGCTCTTCGATCTCGCGTTCTACAACAACCTGCAGACCCGCGACGGGTCCGTCGTGCACCTCGGTGACAACCTGACCGGCCGCGGAGAAGGCGACGACGAGGTGCTCACGGTGGACCTGAGCCGGGTGCACGGCCCGGTCGACACGATCGTGTTCATGGTGAGCAGCTACCAGGGCCACTCGCTGGAGTGGGTCAACAACGCCTACTGCCGGCTGGTCGACGACAGCGAGGTCGAGCTGGCGCGCTTCACCCTCACCGAGGGCGTGCCCCAGACCGGCCTGGTGATGGCCAAGATCTTCCGCGACGGCGAGCAGTGGCGGTTGCGGGCCATCGGCGAGGGAGTCGCGATCAAGGTGCCGACCGAGTCGTTGGACAAGCTGCGCCCCTTCGTCTGACCGCTCGGCAACTATCTCCGTCCCTGGGCCAGTCTCAGCGGCATGAGGACGAAAGCTGTTGCTGGTGGCCGTCGTGGCGGCGGCGGGCCTGGTGGTGCCGGCGTCCGGCGTACGCCACGACGCCACCGTGCACGAATGGCGAGCTGGTCGCGAGCTATCGGGGCGGCGATGCCGGGATGAGTCACCGCTTCGGGCGGATCATCCTGACCAACGTCTCGGACCACAGCTGCAAGATCGGCGGCTACGGCGGCCTGTCGTACGTCGGCGGCGGCGACGGCACCCAGGTCGGGGCGCCGGCCGACCGCGTGCCCGGCACCGTCCGCGCGTTACATCCTGGCGCCGGGTGACCGGGTGAAGAGCAACGTCTCGGAGGCGAGCGCGCGCGGTCTACCCGCGGCGTAGGTGCCGGCCGACGGCCGTGGCCGGCTTCCGGGTCTACGTGCCGAACGAGACCCGCGGGCAGTTCGTGCGGCACCGGACCATCGGCTGCGCGAACCCGCGGATCCACCTGCTGTCGCACCAGCCG
>CAWJRK010000046.1:0-12026 GCA_963845215.1 uncultured Actinomycetota bacterium | reverse complement strand
GGGTTTAAATCCCACCGCCACCGCCAGCCGAAGTGGCCCCTGACCTGCCCGGAAACACGTACCCGGGGGCCACTTGCGTTCCGGAAATAAAGACTAGCCGGAACAGCCGCTCGGCGGCCGCTTCGGGCGGTGCATCAGTAGGATCAGCAGCAGTCTCCTGAGCACTGGGGTTGTCCGTGGAGCCCACCACCCGCTACATCGAGCGTGACGGCTGCACGCTGGCCTACCAGGTGTTCGGCTCGGGCCCGCGCGCCGCGGTCTTCATGTTCGAGATCAGCGGCCACCTGGACCTGCTGTGGACCGATCCCGACATCCACGCCGTGTTCGAGCGGGTGGGCTCCCAGTGCCGGTGCGTCGTGATGCAGCGCCGCGGGTTCGGCCTCTCCGATCCCGTCTCCTACGTCCCGACTGTGGAGCAGCAGGCCGGCGACGTTCTCGCCGTCATGGACGAGGTCGGCCTCCAGCGAGGCCACCCTGTCGGGCGTCTTCTCGACCTGTGCGGTGGTGGCGCTGGTCGCCGCGACCGACCCCGATCGGGTCCGCAACCTGGTGCTCCTGCACCCGTTCGCGTGCGGCGTGGAGACCGAGCACGTCTTCGAGCGCGGGTGGCCACGCGAGGTCGTCCCGCGGCTCCTGGCCGCCTGGCACCGGTCGTTCGACGCCTGGGGCTCCGGCGACTCGCTCGAGAACTGGGACGCCGGCCAGGCGACCGGCTACAACAAGAGGCTCGCCGGGATGATGGAGCGGTGCTCGGCGCCCCGGGCCGCGGCGATGGCGTACCGCGACTGGATCCTGAAGCTCGACTTCACCGAGATCTTCAAGTCGGTGCCCGTGCCGACGCGAGTGCTCGGCATCCCGCTGAGCGGCATGCCCGAGTCGGTGCCGCGCTACGTCGCCGAGGTCATCCCCGGCGCCGAGTACCACTCGCTGCCGCCGACCCAGCTCGGTACGTCGATGGGCGAGGCCTGGGTGCCGGGCTTCGACCACGTCATCGAGATGGTGACCGGCCGGGCTGGCGGCGCCGGCCTGAACCGGTTCCTGGGCACAGTCCTGTTCACCGACGTCGTCGGTTCGACCGAGGTGCTGGCCCGGGTCGGCGACGCCGGCTACCGGGAGATGCGGTCGGCGCACGAGCGCCAGGTGCGGCTGCTGGTGGACGACGCGGGAGGCCGGGTCGTCAACGTCATCGGTGACGGCACGTTCAGTGTCTTCGACGGACCCAGCAGCGCCGTCGACTGCGCCCGCCTGATCCGCACGCAGGCCCACGACCTGGGCCTGCGGGTCCGGTCCGGCGTACACACCGGCGAGCTGGAGCACACCGGCCACGACGTCACCGGCATGGCCGTCCACCTCGGTGCCCGGATCGCGGCGATGGCGGAGGCCGACGAGGTGCTGGTCTCGCGAACGGTGCGCGACCTCTCGCTCGGGTCGGAGCTGGCCTTCCGCCCGCGCGGTGAGCACGAGCTCAAGGGCATTCCCGGGCGTTGGGAGGTCTTTGCCGCTGCCGGCTCCGACACGGCTGACGTACCCGTCGAGGCGGAGCCGCCGGCTCCCAACCCCTTCGACCGGGTCGCCTTGCGGATGGCCAGGAGGACGCCGCGGCTCTCGCGCAGCATGAACGCCGCCGGCAATGCGCTGCAGCGCCGCCGAGCCGGCGTTGGCTGACCGTGACCGCCCGGGCATGATGCTGCGGTGGAGCTGCGCCCGACCTACCCGATCACCACCGAACGGCTGAGGCTGCGGCCACTCACCACCGCCGACATCCCGGTGCTGCTGACCTACCGCGGCGACCCCGAGGTGTGTCGCTACCTGCCGTTCGAGCCGATGGACACCGAGGTGCTGACCGCCCGCCTCGAGGGGCCCTTCGCCAGGACCGCGATCGTGGCCGAGGGCGACGCGCTGACCCTGGGGGCGGAGACGATCGACGGCGGCCGCCTCGTCGGTGACGTCGTGCTCTTCTTCCACTCCGAGGAGCATCGGTCAGGAGAGATCGGCTACGTCTTCCACCCGGACGTCGCCGGACAGGGCTACGCCACCGAGACCTGCCGCGCGATGCTCGACGTGGCGTTCGGCGACCTCGGGTTGCACCGGGTCACCGCGCTCATGGACGCGCGCAACACCGGCTCGGCGCGGTTGGCTGCTCGGCTCGGCATGCGGGCGGAGGCACACCACGTCAAGGCCGAGATGTTCAAAGGCGAGTGGGCCGACCTCCTCATCTACGCGTTGCTCGCAGAGGAGTGGCGGCCCACCCGCCCAAATCCTGATCAGCGTCAGCCGCCGGCGCCGAGCGCCTCGTCGATGCTGACGTTGCGCCCGGCGTGCGGGTCGGTAGCGTCGTCCGGGTCGTGCTCGGCGATGGTCTCGTCGAGGCTCACCGAGGGAGGCAGCTCGTCGTAGCGTCCGGACTCGGAGGTCATTCGGTCAGCCTGGCCTCGGTGACGCTGTCGAACACGTGCACGTGGTTGGGGTCGGTCGTGACGTGGATCGTCTCGCCCTTCTGGTGCTCGCGGCGAGCCTCGACCCGGACCACGATGTTGTCCGGCGTGCCGCCGACGTCGCTGGTGCCGTAGAGGAAGCCGTCGGCGCCGAGCTCCTCGACCACCGTGACCTTGACCGGCAGTCCGCCGTCCTCGGCGGTGACGATCCTCCAGTTCTCGGGGCGTACGCCGACCACCACCTCGTTGCCCGACATCCGGCCGGCGACCTCGCGCGGGATCGGGACGGCGTAGCCGCCGATGGAGGCCTGCCCTTCCTTCACGGTGGCCCTCATCAGGTTCATGCCCGGCGAGCCGATGAAGCCCGCGACGAAGAGGTTGGCCGGCTTGTCGTAGAGAGCCAGAGGAGTGTCGACCTGCTGGAGGATCCCGTCCTTCATCACCGCGACCCGGTCGCCCATCGTCATCGCCTCGACCTGGTCGTGGGTGACGTAGACGGTGGTGACGCCGAGCCGCTGCTGGAGCGCGGCGATCTGGGTGCGGGTCGAGACGCGCAGCTTGGCGTCGAGGTTCGAGAGCGGCTCGTCCATGCAGAAGACCTGCGGCTGGCGGACGATCGCGCGACCCATGGCGACGCGCTGCCGCTGGCCGCCGGAGAGCGCCTTCGGCTTGCGGTCGAGGAATTCGGCCAGGTCGAGCAGGCGCGCTGCCTCCTCGACGCGGGTGCGCCGCTCGTCCTTGCCGACCCCCGCCATCTTCAGCGAGAACGCCATGTTCTCGGCGACGGTCATGTGGGGGTAGAGCGCGTAGTTCTGGAAGACCATCGCGATGTCGCGGTCCTTGGGCGGGAGGTGGGTGATGTCGCGGTCACCGATGTGGATCGCTCCCGAGGTCACCTCCTCCAGACCCGCGAGCATCCGCAGGGAGGTCGACTTGCCGCAACCGGAGGGTCCGACGAGGACCATGAACTCTCCGTCTTTGATCTCCAGATTGAGATCGTCGACTGCTGGCTTGTCGGATCCGGGATAGATCCGCTGGGCCGAGGCATACGTGACTGAAGCCATGACAATTTTCTCCTTCACCGGCAGGAACGTGCCGGACGATCCGTTGTAAAGGGTGGATGTGGCGTGGATCACTCTAGGGCATCGCGCTGAGAGTCCCTTCTACGCTCGATCCATGAGCGTCTCTGTCGAGATCACCGGACCCGTCACCACCGTCGTCATCGATCGGCCCGGGGCCCGCAACGCCGTCGACGGCCCGACCGCGGTCGCCCTGGTCGAGGCGTTCCGGGCGTTCGACGCCGACGCGTCGCAGTCGGTGGCGGTGCTCACCGGGGCGGGCGGCACGTTCTGCGCCGGCGCCGACCTCAAGGCGATCGGCACGGAGCGCGGCAACCAGGTCACCGAGGACGGCGATGCCCCGATGGGCCCCAGCCGGATGCGCCTGTCGAAGCCGGTCATCGCGGCAGTCGAGGGGTACGCCGTGGCAGGCGGCCTCGAGCTCGCGATCTGGTGCGACCTCCGGGTTGCCGCGGCGGACGCGACGTTCGGGGTGTTCTGCCGGCGGTGGGGGGTGCCGCTGATCGACGGCGGCACGGTGCGCCTCCCACGACTGGTGGGTGCGGGTCGCGCGATGGACCTGATCCTCACCGGTCGAGCGGTGACCGCCGACGAGGCGTTGCGGATCGGGCTGGTCGACCGCGTCGTCGCGCCCGGGTCGGCCCGGTCGCGGGCGGAGACCCTGGCTGCCGAGATCGCCGGGCTGCCCCAGGCCTGCCTGCGCAACGACCGGCTCTCGGCGCTGGACCAGGAGGGTCGGTCAGAGGTCGACGCGATGCGGGTCGAGCTCGAGCACGGTCTGCGGTCGCTGGCCGACGGCGCGCTGGAAGGTGCACAGCGGTTCGCGTCAGGCGCCGGACGTCACGGTTCCTTCGGCGACTGACGGGCAATTCCAAGGGATCGTGCAGGCGAGCGTGCGAGACCTTGGAACTAGTCGGCTAGACCTCGCTCAGGCAGACGGCCAGCAGCTCGCCCGGCGCCTGGCCGGTGAACACCGACCACGCCCGCTCGAAGCTGACGTGCCGCAGCACGCCGTCGCGGCGGACCAGCGCCGATCGCGGAGTGGCGCTCGCACCGAAGCCGGTGGTCGTGCAGCGGTGCTCCGACATCGCCTGCTGCAGGTCCTTGGCGCCGAGGTCGAGGCGCACTGCCGAGGGGTGCTCGGCCCGCGTCGGCGTACTTGTTGCGAGAGTCGAGACGAAGGCGACCAGCACGAGCCCGAGCGCGAGGGCCTTGGCCACGCTCACGACGAGCGAGGCCCGCCTCGGGCGGGGGCGGCTGATGGTCACGTCCGGTACAACGATCCGTCGGGCGGCGAGTGACGTGGATGAGCGAGGATGACCGGTATGACGTGGTTCGCATCGCCCGCTGACGTGGCGCAACGGCTGACTGCTGTCGGCTACCTCGCCGACCCGGCGACGGCCACGACTGCCTTTCTCGCCGGCGCACTCGAGAAGCCGTTGCTCGTCGAGGGCCCGGCCGGGGTCGGCAAGACCGAGCTGGCGAAGGCGGTCGCCCGCGCGACGGGGGCCGACCTGGTGCGGCTCCAGTGCTACGAGGGTCTCGACGAAGCCCGCGCGCTGTACGAGTGGAACTACAAGAAGCAGCTGCTCCGCATCCAGTCCACGAACACCAACCCCGCCAATGACAGGGCGTGGTCGGAGACCCACGACGACATCTTCACCGAGGAGTTCCTGCTCACCCGGCCGCTGCTGACCGCCATCCGGCGCGACCTGCCGACGGTGCTGCTGATCGACGAGGTCGACAAGACCGATGTCGAGGTCGAGGGGCTGCTGCTCGAGGTGCTGTCGGACTTCCAGGTGACCATCCCCGAGCTCGGCACGGTCGTCGCGACCCGCCGGCCCTTCGTCGTCCTCACCTCCAACGCGACGCGCGAGCTCTCCGAGGCCGTGAAGCGGCGCTGTCTCTACCTGCACCTCGACTACCCGGACGCCGAGCGCGAGCGCGAGATCGTCTCGTCGCAGGTGCCCGGCCTCGACGACCGGGTGGCCGAGCAGCTGGTGGCCACCATCGGGCGATTGCGTGAGCTCGAGCTGAAGAAGGCCCCGTCGATCGCGGAATCGGTCGACTGGGCCCGGACCCTGATCGCGCTGGAGATCCGCGACCTCGACGACAAGGTCATCGACGACACGCTCGGCGTGATCCTCAAGCACGACTCCGACCACCAGCGGGCGGTCAAGGAGCTGAGGTTGCGCCAATGACATCGGGCCTGGTCGACCGCCACATCGCGTTCCTCGAGTCGCTGCGGGCGGCCGGCCTGTCGGTCTCGCTCGCCGAGGACCTCGACGCGATCGGTGCGCTGACCGCGCTCGACTGGAGTGACCGCACCACCATCCAGGCCGGGTACGCCGCCACCCTGGTCAAGAAGCAGACCCAGCGGCCGACCTTCGACGCGTTGTTCGACATCTACTTCCCGCGGTTGGTGGGCGCCGGGGCCTCGACCGGCTCGAGCACCGATGACGAGGACTCCGGTGGGGTGCGCGACAACGCACAGGCGCTCGCTGACCTGCGCGCCGAGCTGCAGGACGCTCTCGAGCAGGACGACCGGCAGCGGATGGCCCAGCTGGCCGCCGAGATGGTCGGCCGCTTCGGGGCGATGCCGGGCCGCGGGCCGGGCCTGTCGTCGTGGTCGGCGTACACGGCGTTGCAGCGGGTGGCGCCGTCGGAGCTGATCGACAAGATCGTGCAGGCGCTGCTGGCCGAGGGCCGCACCGAGGAGGAAGCACAGCGGTCGGCCGGGCGGCGGATCGGCAGCTTCACCCGGATGGTGGAGGACGATGCGCGTCGCCGGATCGCCGAGGAGAAGGGTCCCGAGCACGTCGCCAACGTGGCGATCCGGCCGAGCATCGACCGGCTCGACTTCACCTCTGCGCGCAAGGCCGACCTGGAGGAGATGCGCCGTGAGATCTACCCGCTCGCCCGGCGCCTCGCCACCCGGCTGACCCAGGAGCACCACGCCAAGCGGCGCGGGCCGCTCGACTTCCGGCGTACCGTCCGCGCCTCGATGTCGACCGGCGGCGTGCCGCTGACCACCCACCACAAGCCGAAGCGACCGCACCGCACCGAGCTGGTGGTGCTGTGCGACGTCAGCGGCTCGGTGGCCAACTTCGCGCAGTTCACGCTGCTGCTGGTGTTCGCGCTGCAGGACCAGTTCCAGAAGGTGCGCGCCTTCACGTTCATCGACCACGTGCACGAGGTCACCCACCACTTCCGGCCTGGCGCCGACGTCGCCGACGTGATGGCCGACCTCGCGGCGAGCACGGCCCACGCGGCCCTGTGGGGCCGCACCAACTACGGCCGGGCGTTCACCAAGTTCGCCGACGAGCACGGCGACGCCCTCGGCCCCAAGTCATCGCTGCTCATCCTGGGCGACGCCCGCTCCAACTACAGCGACCTCAACGAGGGCGTGCTCAAGGAGCTGGCCGGCACCGCCCGGCACTCCTGGTGGCTCAACCCCGAGCACCGCCGCCACTGGGGCACCGGCGACTCGGCCGCCCCGACGTACAGCGAGATCGTCCCGATGGTCGAGTGCCGCAACCTCACCCAGCTCGGCGAATTTGTTCATGACCTGGCGGGTTGACCGCTGACCCGTCAGAAGATCTTCTGACGGGTCAGCATCGACCAGCCAGGTAGCCGAGTCCCTGGAGGCGCAGGATCTCGTCCTTCAGCTCGGGGTGCGCGGCCTCGTCGGCAGCGCGGCCACCGGTGACATAGACGCTGGTGCCGTTGGCGGGGACGCCGTCGAAGACCACCGTGACCCGGTTGGGGGCGCCGGCACTGACCAGCGAGCCGAGCAGCGCGACCGGGTCGGAGCTGTCCTCGAGCGAGAGCACCCGGATCCTCTCCGGGATCCTCGGCACGTGGGCCGACGGCGCGCCCGCGGTCACGACCTGGTCGATGACGAACGCCTCCGAGCTCACCGAGGCCGCCACCTCCGCGGCGGCCACCCCGCCCTGGGCGGACCCGACCAGCATCACGTGGGCGCCGGGGTCTCCCTCGACGGCTTCGGTGATGGTGCGCACGACGTGAGCGGCGTACGCCGCCTGGTCGCCGCCGACCAGCCGGAGCCGTCGGCCGTTGCCGCCGTCGGGACCAGCGAGGTAGGCGATGTAGCGGCCGGGCCGGAGCCGTCGCACCGCGACGCTGCTCGAGCAGGTCTCGAGGGCGGACATGAGCTCCGCGAGCCCGGCCGGCGCCACGCCCTCGTCCGCCGTCACCAGGTCCTCGACGGGCGCCGACTCCACGAGGCCGCCCGCGATGTCGCGCAGTGCGGCACCGAAGGCCGCCGACATCGAGTCGATGCCCGTCGCGCGCAGTCCGCCGTGGGCGGCGAGACGTCCCTGGTCGCCGGAGAGCACGCCAGCGGTCAGCACCGACCGCATCTGCAGCCCGTCGATGAGCCCGCCGCCACCGCTGGTGACGTGCTCCATCAGCTCGGGGTTGCTGTCCGCGAGCTCGGAGAGGTACGCCGCCACCCCGTCGCGGTCGAGCGCGTCGGTCTCGATCAGGCCGGCCGAGACGATGGCGCCGCCGAGGGCGACCTCAGGGGCGAGGTAGCCGATCGCGCGGCCGGCGATGGAGCCGAGGGTCTGGTAGGCGGCGTCCTGGAGCTCGTCGATCCAGCGATAGGTGAGCACCGTGGCGCGCAGCACCAGCGCGTCGGCGTCCAGCTCGATGGAGCGCGTGAGCAGCCCCTGCTTGCCGGTGGTCGCCGCCCGGAGGTCGGCCTCGGCCTGGGCGTGGGTCGCCTTCGACAGCTCCGCGGAATCGGCGAAGGCCGGATCGTTGATCACGTCGGCGCCGAGCTTGGCCCGCTGCCGCATCTCCTCGCCGGAGTCGTCGAACAGCTCGGCCAGACGCATCATGCGGTCGTACTTGTCGGCGAGGTCGGCCGCCTCGACGGCCGTGGCCGGGCCAAGCGCTCCTCGGTCGCTGCGGACGCGACCACGGATTTCTGGTCCGGCTGGGTGGTCACGACGTCACCGCCGCGAGCACGGGAGCCAGCTCGGCGCCGAGATCGGCCGCGGCCACTCGGCGTACGTCGACGCGCAGGTCGCCGTCGGACTCCTGCGGTCGCAGGGCGTGCCAGCCGTCGGTCAGCAGCGTCCACGAGACCACGCCGACCACGGTCGTTGCGTCGCCGGAGACGTCGGCCACCAGCGCACGCAGCCGGCCGCGAGCCTCGGAGCTGAGTGCGGACAGGATGCCCACCACCTCCGGGTCGCCCAGCGGGGCGCCCGACCCGTCGAGCACCTCCCCGTGGTGCTGGGCGGCCAGCACCGGGAGCAGGTCGGCGCGCGAGCCGACCATGGCCTCGGCCGCGGCGTCGGCCAGCTCGTAGGGCAGCACCACCATCGGCGGCACGCGGGACTCGCTCACCGCTACCTCCTCGGGCAGCGCCGCGACCCGGCCGAGCTCGCTCGACCACTGCGAGGTCGCGAACCAGGCGAGCTCGAAGACGATGCCGTCGACGGTGGCCAGCGTGGCGACCGCGCCGCCGGCCTCGCGGTGCCAGGCCTTGGCCTGCACCGCTCCCGTCACGATGTCGATGTCGACCGCGAAGTCGGGGGTGGCCAGCAGGCCGACCGCGCCCAGCAGTCCGTCGTCGACGGCGCCTTCGGTGATCAGACCGCGGCGACCCAGCGAGGTCTCGGGATCGTGCAGGGAGTCGAGCGCGTCGGCGTACGCCTGGTGCTGGGTGGTGCTGGGGCTCTGCCCGAGCCTGCCCTCGATCGCCGGGGTCTCACCGGGCGAGCGCAGGTCGAACGGCAGCGGCGCGCCGCCGGCGCGGTCGGCCACCAGCCGCAGCTCGGGGAGGGTCAGCGCCACTCGGCGGGGCAGCGCGTCGAGGGTGTCGCCGGGCGGTGGCGGCGGGGCGCTCAGGTCGATGGTGGGCACGAGGGTCCTCGGGTGGTCGGGTGGTCAGAGACCGGGTAGGTCGACGGTCAGCCAGTCGCGGTGACCGCTGGGGGGAGGGACGAAGTCGGCGAGGGTCCGGTCATCGGCGTCCGGGACGGTGCGGAGGCCGGTCTCGGCCTGGCCCTCGTTGGCGGACTCGATCCGGGCGATCCGGGTGCGGGCGTCCGCGACCAGGGCGGTGGCCCGGCGCTCGGTCTCCGCGATGGTGTCCTGGGTGACCTCGACCGCGTGCACGTGATGGTCGAGGGACTCGGCTGCGGTCTCGTGCTGCGCGGCGGCGGCGCGGAGGTGGGCGGCTCGCTCCTGGATCCGCTGGCGCATCGACTCGGCGGCCCTCCCGGTCCAGCCGAGGGACTCGGTCTGCGCGACGAGCTGGTCGGCGAGCGCGCGCACGTCGGCGCCCTGCTCGCGCAGCTGACCGGCGCGTCTGCGCACCACGTCGGAGTCGCCGTACATCTCCACCTCGCCTGTCGTGTCGCAGACCGCATACCCGTGACGACCTGTCGCGAAACACGTTATCCACCATGATGAGCGCGCAACACGTTGCGTGGCTGACCCAAGGCGCTCGAGAGGAACTGGACGGATGATGGGCACGATGTGGTCCCGGGTGATGGCCGGAGCGCTGGGCGCCGGACTGGCGCTGACCGGTCTGGGCACGGTGTCTGCTGCGGCCGCCGAGCCCGGCCCGGCTCCCGACGGCACCCGCAGAGCTGTCTTCGTCGGCAACAACTGGGGAGGTACGGCGGACATCCTGGCGCCGGACTCTCTGCAGCGACTCGGCACCATCGACGTCGTGCCGGACTACGACGAGCGGATGCAGGAGATCCTCAGCGACCCCTACCGCCTCGTCTACTTCCTGGCCATCCGCACGCTGATCGGTGAAGGTCACGACCAGCTGGTCGACGACATGTACTCCTCCAACGACGGCAAGCTCGTGGTGATCTCGCGACCGTCGTTCGCCGACGTGGTCGCGATCAGCCTGAAGACCAAGAAGATCGTGTGGCGGTTCAAGGTCGGCGGCGTGCGCTCGGACCACATGGCGATCTCGCCGGACGGCCGCCAGGTCGTGGTCAGTGCTTCGACCGCCAACGTCGTACACGTGCTGCGGATGTCCGACGGCAAGGAGGTCGGTCGCTTCAAGTCGGGCGGCTCGCCGCACGAGAGCGTCTTCATCGACGGCGGCAAGCGGATCCTGCACGCCAGCATCGGCACGGTCTACAGCCCGCTCGACGAGCCGGGCCTGCCCGATCCCCTCGAGGGCGAGCGCCGCTTCCAGATCGTGAACGCCAAGACCTTCAAGGTCGAGCGCCTCTACAACCTGGAGAAGGCGCTGACGGACTTCGGGGTGAAGGACTTCAGCACGTCGGTGCGCCCGATGACGCTCTCGCCCGACGAGAAGACGATCTACTTCCAGCTCTCCTACTTCCACGGCTTCGTGGAGATGGACCGCGCGACCGGGAAGATCCGCCGGCTCACCCGGCTGCCGAACCTGATCCCGAACACTCCGCGCATCATGTACCTGCTCGACTCCGCGCACCACGGCATCGCGGCCAACCCGCAGGGCACCAAGATCTGCGTGGCCGGCACCATGTCGGACTACGCGACCGTGGTCAACGTGAAGACCCGGAAGCCCAGTCCGCTGATCATGGGCGGGCTCAAGCCCTACTGGGTGACGCCCTCGTGGGACGGCAAGCACTGCCTGATCTCGTGGAGCGGGTCCGACAAGATCTCGAAGATCTCCTACGACACCGCAAAGATCGTGCGCACCCAGGCCGTGGGTGACCACCCGCAGCGGATCCGCAACGGCTTCATCCGCAAGGCGTACGTCGCCGGGCTCGGCACGGTCGCTCGGGCCGAGCCGATCGCGGGCTCGGGCCTGCCGCCGACGGTCTGGGAGCGTCAGGGTTGGCCGGCTAGCGCGAGCTGATCGCCAGCAGCTCCTGGTGCGTCTGCTCGTCGCCCGCGACCAGCAGACCCGGCGAGCCTGACTCGGCGTCGGTCATCCGGTCATCGAGCTGGTCATGGGGCGAGCACCGGACGCAGTCGGACCAGCGCCTCCTCGATGACCTCGCGCGGACCCGCGAAGCTGAACCTGATGTAGCGGTGGCCCTCGACGGTGTCGAAGTCGATGCCGGTCGCCACCGCGACGCCGGTGCGCGCCAGCAGCTCGTGGGCGAAGGCCATGGAGTCGTCGGTGAGGTGACCGATGTCGGCGTATGCGTAGAAGGCGCCGTCGGCCGGGGCCAGCCGGGTGACGCCGAGGTCGGCCAGCCCGTCGAGGAGGAGCCGGCGGTTGCCGGCGTAGCGCCGCACGTGGCCGTCGAGCTCGGCGTACGTCGCCTCCTCGAACGCCGCCAGGCAGGCGCGCTGCGCGAGCACGGGCGGGCAGATCGTGAAGTTGCCGGTCAGCACGTCGGTCGCGCGGCGGAGCCGGTCGGGCACCAGCATCCAGCCGATCCGCCAGCCGGTCATCGAGAAGTACTTGGAGAAGCTGGCGAACACGATCGCCTCGCGGCTGGTCTCCCACGCCGACCGGGCCAACCGCTCGGCACCTTCCAGCGGGGCGTACTCGATGCCGTGGTAGATCTCGTCG
>CAWJRK010000045.1:0-21618 GCA_963845215.1 uncultured Actinomycetota bacterium | reverse complement strand
GTGTAGCCGAGCGGGTCGCCGCTCTGCAGCAGCCGGATCGCCTCGTCGTTGACGGGCTTCGGCGCGCCGGTGCTGGGCTGGCCGGCCAGCAGGTTGAGCAGGTCCCCGTGCGTGCGCTGCCGCTCGGCCGACGCCGCCAGCAGGTCCATCACGTGGAACGGCGGCACGTTCGCCCGGGTGGCCACTGCCCAGCGATCGCTCACGTGGGCGAGCCTACGGGTGGGGACTGGATCCCAGCTCAGGCTGGGATCCCTGCGGCAGCCGCGTGCCGCCCCGCCCGCCGGCCGAAGAACGACCCCTCTCCGAGCTGGGTGCCGGAGCAGTAGCCCTTGCCGTCCTGGGCGAGGTTGGAGGCGCAGGCGCCGGCGGCGTACAGGCCGGGGATGACCGAGCCGTCGGGGCGCTGGGCCTCGCCGTCCACCGTCACCCGGATGCCGCCGAGGGTGAAGCCGGCGTACAGCGCGTGGCCGAGGCGTACGTCGAACACCGCCCACGGCGCCACGGCCTGGGGCGCCAGCCAGTCGGCACCCTTGTGGAAGTCGGGGTCCTCGCCGCGGGCGGCGTGCTCGTTGTAGCGGTCGAGCGTCGCCTGCAGGGTGCCCTCGTCGAGGTCCAGCGACGTGGCCATCTCGGCGACCGTCTCGTAGCCGTCGATCAGCGGAACCAGCGGCATCTTCGGGTACTCCACGTGCTCGCTGTCGACGATGAGGTACGCCGCCGAGTCCGGCTGCTCCATCACGAACTGCGAGGTCCGCGCGTGGTAGCTGTCCTCGGCGACGAACCGACGGCCCTCGGTGTTGACCAGCAGCCCCTTCACCAACACCGACGGCGGGTAGACCGGTGCGGTGATGAACGGCTCGTCCATGTGCTTGAGCTCCGCACCGACGGACGCGCCGAGCCGGATGCCGAGCCCGTCGTCGTACGTCGACCCGAGGGTGAAGAGCTTCGAGCCCAGGGCGGGCGTGTGCTCGGCGACCATGTCGGCGTTCATCACGAAACCGCCGGCCGCGACCACGACCGACCGCGCCGCGACCGCGCCGTGCTCGTCGAAGCTGCGCCACCCCAGGCCGACGACGGCGCCGGCATCGGAGACCACGAGGTTGGTCGCGCCGGTCTCGTAGCGGACCTCGACCCCAGCCTCCTCGACGCGGGTGCGCAGCAGGTCCATCACGATCTTGGTGCCCTCGGTGTCGCCGGGCACCGGCACCTTGTGGCCGCGCGGCGCGGGCACCGCCTGCTCGACGAACGGCCAGACCTTCTCGTTGCCCGTGAACATCAGCCCCTCGGTGCCGGGCTGGATCACCGCCTTGCCCGGGAAGAAGGAGCGCTCGAACTCGAAGCCCAGCGCCTCCAGCCAGTCGAAGTGCTCGACGGACTCGTCGCAGTAGACCCGGATCTTGTCGTGCTCCGGCTCCTTGGACGAGGCCACCAGGTACTTGTACATCTCCTCGGCCGAGTCGTCGTGCCCGGTCGCCTGCTGCACCGCGGTGCCGCCGCCGAGGTAGAAGTGGCCGCCCGACATGCTCGACGTGCCGCCGTGCACCGCTGCCTTCTCGAGCAGCAGCACCCGCGCTCCGGCGCGGGCGGCTTCCAGCGCCGCACACCCGCCGGCGATGCCGAAGCCGACCACGACCACGTCGTACGACGGCGCATCGGTGGGCAACGCGGTGGCGGGAAGGACCTCGGGAAGCACGGTCCCCTTCGCTGGCTCGGTCATGAGGCAAATCTAGAACAAGTTCCAGTTTCGTGCGATCCTGACCGCGTGCCAGACATGAACACGGTCCTGATCGACGCCGACGGTCGCGAGCACGAGCTCGCCGTCGAGGACGGGTACGTCGACGCGGCGGCCCTCGCGGAGGCGACCGGCTGGACGCTCAAGCCGGTCGGCTTGTGTCGCGGCGAGGTGTGCGTGCCGCTGTTCGGTCGCACCATCACCGCGCCCGGCGACGAGAGCCGGATCGACCTCCGGGGCTGGGCCGAGGCGCTCGGCCTGCTGGTCGCCCGCGACGACGACGCCGGCGTGGTCGCCCTTGCCCACGGCTCCGAGACCCGTGCCCGCGAGCTGGCCGACGGCAAGGCTCCGTCTCTCGCCCTCTCCGATGTCGACGGCAACCCCGTCTCCTTCGACGACTTCTCCGGCAGCAAGCGGGTGCTGGTGACCTGGGCGTCCTGGTGCGGCTGCCGGCACGAGCTCGCCGGCTGGCAGAAGCTGCAGGACGAGCTCGCCGACTCCGGCCTCAAGCTGTTCTCGGTCGCGCTCGACGCCGACCCCGAGGACTCGCGGCCCTGGATCGAGGCAGGGCAGCCGACGTACCCGGTCGCGGTCGACACCGCGCATGTGACCGCCGAGCGCTACGGCATCACCAACGTGCCGAGCGTGGTGTGGGTCGACGAGGACGACAACATCGTGAAGCCGCCGACGATCGCGCCGGGCGACGACCAGTTCCGCGAGTTCACCAAGATCGACAGCGAGCAGCACCACGACCTGCTCCGCGCCTGGGTCCGGGACGGCACCCTGCCCGCGAGTGCCGAGACCGAGCCGACGGTGCGCACCGACGCCGAGCAGCAGGCGCTCGCCGAGCGCCGGGTGGCGGCGTACCTCCAGCGCCACGGCCGCACCGAGGCCGCCAAGACCCACCTGGCCATCGCGCAGGAGCTCTCGCCCTGGGACTGGACGGTACGCCGCGGCGGCATCGCGATGACCGGCGGCGACCCGTTCCTCGGCGAGGAGTTCACCTCGTTCTGGGAGGAGTGGGACGCCAGCGGGCGTCCCGGCTACACCCCGACTGCTTGACTCGGCGGCCCGAGACGGCAGGGTGGGCGAGGGCCCGGCACAGATAGACTGCGTACCCGCCGCCCCGACTGCTCGCCGAGGTGACATGACGTTCGACGTCCACCAGCTCGACACCTTCCTGCTGGTGGGCTCTGCCGTCACCTTCTTGGCGATCCTCGCGGTACGCCTGTCGTCGAGCATCGGGGTTCCCAGCCTGCTGTTCTACCTCCTGATGGGGGTGGTGCTCGGCGAGGCCGGGCTCGGCATCCCCTTCGAAAACGCGGAGCTCGCCCACGCCCTGGGGTTCGCCGCCCTGGTGCTGATCCTCGCCGAGGGCGGTCTGACCACGAATTGGCACGAGATCCGGCCAGCGATGCGGGTCGGCGTGGCTCTGGCCACGATCGGGGTCACGGCTTCGGTGGGCATCGTCGCAGTGGCCTCGCACTACCTGCTCGGTCTGCCGTGGCAGATGGCAGTCCTGCTCGGCGCGGTCACCTCTGCCACCGACGCCGCGGCTGTCTTCTCGGTGCTGCGGGTGGTACCGCTCCCGAAGCGGCTGACCGGCTCACTCGAGGCGGAGTCGGGGCTCAACGACGCACCGGTCGTCGTCCTGGTCGTGCTGGTGTCGTCCGGCGCTGCTTCCGACCATGGGGTGTTCGTGGTCGCCGCCATCATCGTGGCCGAGCTGGTGGCCGGCGTCCTGATCGGGCTGGCGGTGGGCTTCGGAGGGGCCTGGCTGCTGCGTCGTGCCGCCCTCCCGTCGTCGGGTCTCTACCCCATCGCCGTGCTCAGCCTGACGATCCTGGCTTACGCCGGTGGGGCGGCTGTGCACGCATCCGGCTTCGCGGCGGTGTACGTCGCCGCGCTGGTGCTGGGCAACTCGGAGCTGCCTCACCGCACGGCGACCCGGTCCTTCTCGGAAGGGATCGCCTGGATCGCTCAGATCGGGTTGTTCGTGATGCTGGGGCTGCTCCTCTCGCCGGGCAGGCTCACCTGGGGAGACCGTCGGGATCGCGGTTGCCGCGGGCTTGGTGCTCACGTTCGTCGCCCGACCCATCTCGGTGCTGGTCAGCTCTTCGGTGCAACGGATGCCTTGGCGGGAGCTGACCTTCCTGTCGTGGGCCGGGTCTGCGGGGAGCGGTGCCGATCGTCTTCACCACGATCCCGCTGGCCGAGGGCGTGCCTGACGCTGAACGCCTCTTCGACATCGTGTTCGTGATGGTGGTCGTCTACACGCTGGTGACCGCTCCGTCGCTCCCGTACGTCGCGCGCGTGCTCAAGGTCGCCCGGCGCTCCGAACCACGCGACCTCGAGGTCGAGGCCGCGCCCCTCGAACGCGTCGCCGCCGACCTGCTCCAGGTCACCATCAGCACGGCGTCGCGCATGCACGGCGTGGAGGTCGGCGAGCTCCGGCTGCCACCGGGCGCATCGGTCTCGATGGTGATCCGGGGCGGCGAGACGATCGTGCCCGAGCGGCGTACGGTCCTGCACCACGGCGACGAGATCCTGGTGGTGACCCCGCGCCGCCTGCGCGAGCAGACCGAGCAGCGGCTGCGTCAGGTGAGCCTGCGGGGCCGCCTCGCCCAGTGGCTGGACGAGTAGCCCTCAGTCGTCGTCGACGACGGGCGGCGAGCAGACGGTCGCGTCGGTCTTCGCCGCGATCGCCTTCCGCCCGGTGACCACTGCCTCGAACTGGGCGCCGACCACCACGTTGATCCCCAGCCTGTCGGGCTCCTGCTCCTTGACCACGACGCCCCTGCCGTTCTTGGCCAGGTACGTCGCCACCAGGCGCACCGCTGCGCTGTCCGGGTCGTCGGTCCAGATCTCGGCTCCGTTGACCTTCGCCGTCGCGGACCCGTTGGCGGTCTCGCCCTCGAAGAAGCCCTTGGCCACCAGCTGCTCCATGGTCCGACCCGCGAGGCCGTCGCGGCCACCGGCGTTGATCACGCTGACGGTGACCTGGTCGGGGTAGACCTTGTCGCCGGCCGCGACGGTCGCGTTCTCGCAGATCGGCGGATCCTCGTAGTCGGGCAGCGGCGAGGTCGCGGCCGACCAGCCCCAGGTGACACCCACGAGCATCAGCACGCCCAGCACGCTCAGCGTGGCCAGGGAGCGGAACTTGCGCAGGAGATCGAAACTCATGCTGCGTCCATTCGGTGGATCCGGGCGTGGACGACGTTGCGCTGCTGCAGCGCCGCGCGCAGGGCGCGGTGGAGGCCGTCCTCGAGATAGAGGTCGCCCTGCCACTCGACCACGTGGGCGAACAGGTCGCCGAAGAAGGTGGAGTCCTCGTCGAGGAGGGCGGCCAGCTGCAGGGTGTCCTTGGTGGTGACCAGCTCGTCGAGCCGCACCTGTCGCGGCGGCAGCGTGGCCCACGCGCGGGCGTCGAGGCCGTGGTCGGGATACGGCCTCCCGTCACCCACACGCTTGAAGATCACTCGGTGACTATAAGCGGAGGCAATTAGGGTCAGGCCCATGACCGAGAACCCCGCCCCCGAGTCTCCCATCGTCGCGGCCGTCGCTCCGGGTTACGCCTTCGAGGGGATGGCCCTGGAGCTCGGTGGGCTGATGCTCGACGCGACGACCCTGGCCGACACCCGGATCCGGATCCCGCTCGGCATGCTCAACCGGCACGGGCTCGTCGCGGGAGCCACCGGCACCGGCAAGACCAAGACTCTCCAGCTGCTCGCCGAGCAGCTGAGCTCGGCTGGCGTGCCGGTCTTCGCGGCCGACATCAAGGGTGACCTGTCCGGGCTGGCGACGCCGGGTGAGACCAGCGAAAAGGTCACCGAGCGGGCCGGCTCGGTCGGCCAGGAGTGGGTGGCGAAGGCGTTCCCGGTCGAGTACTACGCGCTCGGCGGCCAGGGCACCGGCGTACCCCTGCGGGTCACGATGACGGCCTTCGGGCCGACTCTGCTCAGCAAGGTGCTCGGGCTCAACGACACCCAGGAGTCCAGCCTCGGACTGGTCTTCCACTACGCCGACCAGGCCGGTCTGCCGCTGCTCGACCTGGCCGACCTGCGCGCGGTCGTCGGCTACCTCACCAGCGACGAGGGAAAGGCCGACCTCAAGGAGCTCGGCGGCCTGTCGTCGGCGACGGCGGGCGTGATCCTGCGTGAGCTGATCACGTTCCAGACCCAGGGTGCCGACGCGTTCTTCGGCGAGCCGGAGTTCGAGTCCGCCGATCTCCTGCAGGTCACAGCCGACGGCAAGGGCGTGATCTCCCTGGTCGAGCTGCCCAACCTGCAGGACCGCCCGGCGGTGTTCTCGACGTTCCTGATGTGGCTGCTCGCGGATCTCTTCCACGACCTCCCCGAGGTCGGAGACATCGACAAGCCCAAGCTGGTGTTCTTCTTCGACGAGGCCCACCTGCTCTTCGCGGACGCGTCCGAGGCCTTCCTCGACCAGATCGCGCAGACGGTGCGGCTGATCCGCTCGAAGGGGGTCGGGGTCTTCTTCGTGACGCAGAGCCCTACCGACGTACCCGACGAGGTGCTGGCCCAGCTCGGCTCCCGGGTGCAGCACCAGCTGCGCGCCCACACGCCCAACGACGCGAAGGCGCTCAAGGCCACCGTCAACACCTACCCCCACAGCGCGTACGACGACCTCGGTCAGGTGATCACCAGCCTCGGCATCGGCGAAGCCGTGGTCACCGTGATGAACGAACGCGGCGCCCCCACGCCCGTGGCCTGGACCCGGCTACGCGCTCCCGAGTCCCTGATGGGTCCCAGCGACCCGGCCGCCATGCAGGCCACGGTGGCGGCGAGCCCGCGGCATGCGAAGTACGCCGAGGCGATCGACCGCGAGTCGGCCCGCGAGAAGCTGGCGGTGAAGCTGGAGGCGGGCGCGGCGAAGAAGGCCGAGGAAGAGGCCGCGGTCGCGGCCGAGAAGGAGGCGGCCAAGCAGGCGAAGGCGCCGAAGAGGGCGCCGAGCCGCACGACCAAGCAGGAGGAGGGCGGGCTGGTGCGCGACGTCGTGGAGTCGGGCGCGTTCAAGGACTTCATGCGCACCGCCGCCCGGGAGATCGCCCGCGGCATGTTCAAGACCGGCCGCCGCTGACCGCCGACCCGGGTCGACGGGTCAGGCGGTCCAGCGAACGGCGTCGGCGACGAAGTCGGCGAGCGCGTGCACGCCGCGCAGGTCGTCGCGCTCGTTCATCAGGGTGGTCACCTTCTGGGCGTGCCGGGCCTTGAGGGCGGCACGCTGTTCACGTCGGATCTCGATCTCGTCCTTGGGGTCCTTTGTCGTGTCCATGCACCAAGCCTGCGCGACGAAGGTCGCCGGGAGATTGACGGAGAGTTACAACCACGTCTCACCCGGACGTGATCACCACTACGTTCTTGTCCCGTGACCGACTTCGACGACATCTGCCGACTCAAGTACCGCTACCTCCGCACCCTCGACTCCAAGAAGTGGGACGAGTTCGAGGACTGCTTCGTGCCCGAGGCCACCGGTGACTACAACGGGCTGGTCTTCGATGACCGCGCCTCGCTCGTCTCCTACATGCGCGACAACCTGGGCGAGGGGTTGCTGACTCTCCACCAGGCCCACCACCCGGAGATCGACATCGACGGCGACAGGGCCACCGGCCACTGGTACCTCCAGGACAAGGTGATCGTCGAGGCCTTCAAGTTCATGCTCGAGGGCGCCGCGTTCTACGAGGACCGCTACGTGCGCACTCCGGACGGCTGGCGGGTCGCCCACACCGGCTACCGGCGGACCTTCGAGATGACCTACAACCTCGACGACCTGCCTGGCCTGAAGATCACCGGGCCTGGGGTGCACACGCATTCGTAGCTCGTGGTGGGTGTCGGGCTTGCTCGATGGTGCTGAGTGACCGATCGATCGATCGATCGGTGCCAGAAGATCGCTCGACGCGACACCCCGAGCAACTCAGCGCGGCGTCAGCACACAGAACTCGTTGCCACCCGGGTCGGCCATCACGACCCAGGGCACGTCGCCCTGGCCGATGTCGATCCGCTTCGCGCCGAGCCCGACCAGGCGTTCGACCTCGGCCTGCTGATCGGCGCCGGGCGGTGGGGCGAGGTCGAGATGGAGGCGGTTCTTGCCGGTCTTGGGCTCCACGGGCGGTCCGCCCCAGGTGATCTTGGTGCCTCCGGCCGGCGACTGGATCGCGGTCTCCTCGTCCTGGTCCCAGACCAGCGGCCACGCCAAGGCCTCGCTCCAGAAGTAGCCGACCTCTGCCAAGCCGTCGCCCGACAGCGCGCCGATGGTGGCGGTGTCGGCCAGGAACTTGTTGCCCGGCTCGATCACGCAGAACTCGTTGCCCTCGGGGTCGGCCAGCACTACGTGGTCGATGTCCGGACCCTGGCCGATGTCGAGGTGCCGGCCGCCGAGATCGAGGGCCCTCGCCACGGTCGCCTGCTGGTCGTCGAGCGACGTGCTGGTCAGGTCGAAGTGCATCTGGGTGGGACCGGTCTTCGGCGCCTCGGTCGGAAAGAACTCGATCCGGAACTCCGAGTCGGTGCTCGGCAGCAGCACGATGCCACCGTCGGGCTCGTCCGCCATCTGGCGGCCGAGCACGCCGGCCCAGAAGGGTGCGACCAAGGCGGGGTCATTGGCGTCGAAGGCGAGCGCGACGAGGTGTAGGGGCACGGGAGTCCTTCGGTCAGAGGGTCGGGTCGGTCCAGGCCAGTTGGAGCGCCTCGACGCCGCGGTCGCGGGTGAGCAGGCGGCCGCGGCCGGCGGGCTGAGGAGTGGGTCGGAGGTTGCCGAGCAAGGGACCTTCGTCAGGACTGCCGGACAGCAGCAGGCCCGGCTGGGCGAGGTCGCGGAGGCTCTGGATGACCGGCTCGTAGAGCGCACGGGACGCGCCACCGGACCGCCGGGCGACGGTGAGGTGCAGGCCGACGTCGCGAGCCTGGGCGATCAGCGTCTGCATCAGCGCCACGGGCGAGCTCTGCTGCGTCGCCACCAGGTCGTAGTCGTCCACGACCACGAACACCTCTGCGCCCGTCCACCACGACCGCGTGCGCAGCTGCTCGGGGGTGACGTCGGGGCCGGGGATCCGGTTCTCGAGGTACGCCGTCAGGTCCTTGAGTGCCGGCATCGCCTGGGTCGCCGAGGTGAGGTAGTCGAGGAGGTACTCCTCGGGCACCTCGCCCAGCAACGAGCGCCGGTAGTCGACGAGCACGATCTGGGCCTGCTTCGGCGTCCGCGTGCGCATGACCTCCTTGACGAAGGCACGCAGCACCGAGCTCTTGCCCGACTGGCCGTCGCCGAAGATCAGCAGGTGCGGCTCGGTGTCGAGGTCGAGCCGCACCGGTGCGAGCTCCTTCTCGTTGATGCCGAGCAGGATCCGCTGGTCGTCGGTCGGCTGGTCGATCGAGATGCTGGCCAGCTCGCGCACCTCGTCGAGGCTGATCAGCTCCGGGAGCAGCCTCAGCTTGGGGCCGGCCGGTCCCTTCCACGCCGCTGCGAGCCTGGCCAGCAGGTGCTCGACCCCGTCGCCGAGCGTCTCGGCCGAGGTGTCGCCGTCGATGCGCGGCAGCGCGCCCAGGAAGTGCAGCTTGCCCTGCACCAGGCCACGCCCCGGGCGACCGACCGGCACCAGCGCAGCGACCTTGCGGTCGATCTCGGAGTCCATCGCGTCGCCGAGCCGCAGCTCGATGCGGGTGCCGAAGACGTCGCGCATCGCGGCCCGGAAGTCCGCCCACCGCGGCGTCGCGGTGATCACGTGCAGGCCGAAGGTCAGACCCCGGCCGGCCAGCTGCTGCACGGACATCTCGAGGTCGTCGAAGTCCGAGCGCAGGGTGCCCCAGCCGTCGATCACCAGGAAGACGTCGCCGTAGCCGTCGTCGACCCGCCCCTGGGCCCGCCGTGACCGGTAGGTCTCGATGGAGTCGATGCCGTTGGCCCGGAAGTAGTTCTCGCGGCGGTCCACGATGCCCTGCACCTCGGCCATGATCCGGCGTACGACGTCGGGCTCGGAGCGGGTGCCGACACCGGCGACGTGGGGGAGCTGGGTCATCGGCGCGAAGGTGCCGCCGCCGAAGTCGAGCACGAAGAACTGCGACTCCGCCGGCGTCGTGGTCAGCGACAGGCTGGTCACGATCGTGCGCAGCAGCGTGCTCTTGCCGGTGCGCGGTCCGCCCACCACCGCGACGTGCCCGGCCGCCCCGGCGAGATTGACGGTCAGGGTGTCGCGTCGTTGCTCGCGCGGGCGGTCGACGGTGCCGAGCGGCACGACCAGCCCGCCCATGGCGCGCCACTGCGGCGAGACCAGCCCCAGCTGCGGATCCTCGACCAGGTCGGGCATCAGCTCGTCGAGGGTGTCCGGCACGTCGAGCGGCGGCAGCCACACCTGGTGGGCAGCAGCGCCCTTGCCGATCATGTGCCCGACCGCAACGTCGAGGAGCGACTCCTGGCTCTCCTGCTCCCGCGGCTGCGGCTGTGCTTGTTCCTGAGGCTCGGGCTCGGGGTCGGCGACGTCCAGGGCCTGCACCTCGGAGATCGTGAACGGCAGGATGCCCCGCACATGTCCGCCCTCGTCGCGGCGCACCCGCGGCCGGGCGGTGGCCGGCGGACCCGAGACGTAGGCCGCCTTGAACCGCGTCAGCACGGTCGGGTCGGGCTTGAGATAGCCGAGCCCGGGCACGGCCGGCAGCTCGTAGGCGTCGGGCACGCCGAGCACCGCGCGCGACTCCTGGGCGCTGAACGTGCGTAGGCCCACCCGGTAGGAGAGATGCGACTCCAGCCCGCGCAGCCGCCCCTCCTCGAGGCGTTGCGAGGCGAGCAGCAGGTGCAGCCCGAGCGACCGACCGAGCCGGCCGATCGCCACGAACAGGTCGATGAACTCCGGCTTCGCCGACAGCATCTCGGAGAACTCGTCGACCACGATGAAGAGCGACGGCAGCGGAGCGAGGTCCTCGCCGGCGACGCGGGCCTTCTCGTAGTCGCGGATGGAGGCGTAGTTGCCGGCCTCGCGCAGCAGCTCCTGGCGCCGCACCATCTCGCCCGAGAGGGCGTCCTGCATCCGGTCGACGAGAGTGAGCTCGTTGGCGAGGTTGGTGATCACCGCGGAGACGTGCGGCATCTCGGACATCCCGGCGAAGGTCGCGCCACCCTTGAAGTCGACGAGCACCATGTTGAGCTGCTCGGGGGAGTGGGTCATCGCGAGCCCCAGCACCAGGGTGCGCAGGAACTCCGACTTGCCCGACCCGGTCGCGCCGATCACCAGGCCGTGCGGGCCCATGCCCTGCTGGGCGGACTCCTTGATGTCGAGGTGCACCATCGAGCCGCCCTCACCGAGCCCGATCGGCACCCGCAGCCGGTCGCGGGCCGGCCGCGGACGCCAGGCGGCGTGGGGCTCGAAGGTGCGCACGTCGCCGAGACCGAGCAGGTCCATGAAGTCGCTCGGGCCGGTGATCTCACCGGCGGAGGTGGCTTCCCCAGCACCCGCGGCGACGGTGTGCAGCGGGGTGAGTCGTCGCGCGAACGCTTCCGCAGTGGCCAGGTCGCACTGGTCTGCCATGGCGCGGATCGGGTCCTCGCGGAGCCGGATCGCGTGCACCGGCACCCGGCCCTGCTCGTCGGCCCCGTCCGGGCCCGGGTCGAGCAGCTGGATGCGCAGCCGGGTGGCGTCCTCGAGCTCCGGCCAGCGGGTCGGCAGGTCGAGCAGGGTGACGCCGTGCAGTCCGTCGGGGGGTACGACGTGGTTGCCGGGCGGCAGCTCCACACCGTCGGTGACCAACAGGATGTGGGGAGTGGCGGGCCGCTCGTCGGCACCGAACCGCGGCCGGTCGCTGAGGTCGGGCGGCAGCAGCGACGCCAGGTCGGCGAGCGAGGTGGTCACCATCCGCATCGGCCCGACCGCGTCGGAGAGCTCCTGGCTCTGGGCATGGGGCAGCCACTTGACCCAGTCCCAGTGGGCGAGGTGGTCGTCGGAGGAGAGCACGGCCAGGATCAGGTTGTCGGGCGACTCGAAGGCGGTCGCCGAGCAGATGATGCCTCTGGCGAGGGCGCGCGCCTGCTCCTCGTCGCCGCAGACCTCGATGCGGTCGAAGGCCCGGAGGTCGATGGCCGCGGGCAGGTCGGGCTGGGTGCGGTGCACGACCAGGAGCCGGTGGAGCGCGGACGCGGCAGCCGGGTCGACGTCGTCGATCGGTGCGCTCTCCGGCGGCACCAGGTCGAGCGCCAGCGGCTGGGCGCAGAGGCCGTAGCGGACGTGGAGGAAGTGCGGATCCGTGACGGAGTGCTCCCACACCCGCGACCGCTCCTCGGCCAGAGCCGGCAGCGAGGTCGGGTCGGGGTGGCGCCAGGTCAGGGCGCGGCGCTGCTGGTCGGCAGCGTCGCGGGCCACGCTGCGTACGTTGCCGAGGTAGCGGAGGTACTCGGTGCGCGACCCCGTGACCTGCTGCGCGCGCTGTTTCCGCTGCCGGTCGATCTGCACGATGATGAAGCCGAGCGTGGCGAACAGGAACATGCCGGCGGCGATGAAGCTGCGGCCACCGCCGCCCCCACCCGGACGCGCCATCGTCGCCACCAGCACGATCGAGCCCAGACTGCCGAGCATCGGGATCGCGTTCATCATCACGCCCGCGGCACCCTCGTTGGGCTGGATCTGCGGAGGTGGCTGGAGCACCAGCCGACCGCTGGGCATCTCCGGCTCGTCGTGCCGAGCCCCGCGAAGCGTCGTACTCAACTCATCAGTCCACTCATCCGTCGGAGTCCGTGTGTGGGTCGTCGGTGGGGCCGAACCTGCTGCCCGAGAAGTACACCTCGATCCTAAGCACGCTCACCGACACCGACTAATGTGCCTCGCATCAGCCCTCGGGAGGCGGTGCAGACGATGGTGGGTCGGTCAGTGGCCAACGGCGCCGACAGCCTTGCGCTCAGCGTGCACGGCCCGCTCGGTGTCGTCGACCTTGTCGTGCCCGCCGGTGCCTCCAGCAGCGACGTCGCCGGCGAGTACGCCGCGCAGACCCGGATGGCGCGGGTGCCGCGGCTGCACACCAGGCTCGGCCTGGCGCTCGATCCCGACCTCGCACTGGCGGATGCCGGCATCGGCCCGGGCGCCATCCTGGTGGCGGTCGGCGAGCACACGCCGACCGCGGTGCGGGGCCATCAGCCTGCGCGCGCGACCCGGCCCGCGGCCGACGAGCCCGGCCGGCTCGCGGTGCTGTGGTGCTCGGTCGCCGCCGCGGCGGCCCTGCTGGCCGGCTGGTTCGGGGCTCGCCTCGGCGACTCGGACCTGCGCACGGTCGCGGTCGCGACGCTGGGCGCTGGGGCCGTGCTCTCGGTGCTGCCGATCGGCCGCTACATCGCCCATCGGATGGTGGCCGCTCCCACCTTCGCCCTGGCCGCGGCGTACGCCGCCGCCTGGGACCCGGCGCCGGAGCGGCTGCCGACCCTGATCGGCTTCGCCGCGCTCACCGCCGCCGTGACCGCGGCGGTCGCCCGGGCGTTGGACCGGCGCGCGGAGGAGGCCCTGCGGGTCTGGATGGTCACCGGGGTGACCCTCTTCGTCGTCACTGCCGGAGGAGCCCTGGTCGGTGCGTCACCGCAGGTCGTCTGGACGATCCTGCTGGTGCTGGCCATGCTCGCCGTGCGGTTCGTGCCGGGCCTGGCCGTCGACGTGCCCGACCAGTTCCTGATCGACATCGAGCGGCTGGCCGTGACCGCGTGGTCGGCGCGCGAACGCCCGGTCGGGCGACGCGGCCGGATCGTGGTGCCGAGGCCGGCCGTGGCCGCGGTCGCGGAGCGGGGCACCCACACGATCGTCGCCGCATCGGCCGCGATCGCCGCGGTGGCCGCCCTGTCGGCGCCGCTGCTCCTCGACAGCGCCGACCTGCCGATCGACCGGATCGGTGCGCGTTGCCTGGTCGGGTTCGTCGGTGCGGCTCTGCTGCTGGCGGCTCGCAGCTATCGCAACACCGCCGCCCGCGGTCTGCTCCGCATCGGAGGCCTGGTCTGCTGGACCTCGCTCGCGGTCGAGCTGCTCGACCGGCTCGACGGCCCCGGCCTCGGGCTGGTCGCCGGCGCCGCGATCGGGCTCGCCGTGCTGCTGGTCGTGGTCGCCGTCGCAGTGGGCCGCGGCTGGCGCTCGCCGTGGTGGTCACGACGGGCCGAGGTCGCCGAAGGCATCAGCGGCGCCTTCGCCCTGGGAGCGGTCGTCGTCGCCGTCGGTCTCTTCCGGCGCCTGTGGGAATTGACGGGCCAAGGTTTAACGCCCTAGGCCCCGGGTAACACGACCCCTATCCGGATCGAGCACCACCGTCACACCAACACCCCAGACCATCACAACAATCGCGCGGCCACAGCCGCCGACGAAGGAGTAGGCGACATGACGAATCAGGAGTTCGGCCAGGGCGAAGGCACTCTCAGCCGCGCCGCCGGCATGGTGACCGAGGCCCGCGCAGACTTCGACCGGATTGCCGGCAAGCTGACCGACCAGATCGCAGGAGTGCAGGGCAAGTGGGGCGGCTCAGGCGCCCAGGCCTTCTTCACGCTGCACCAGGCCTGGACCGAGAAGCAGAAGGTCATCGTCTCCGCGCTCGACGAGTTCTCGAACTCGCTCGGCGTCACCGAGAAGGACAACGTCTCGACCGACGAGTCGCAGGGCGCCAACTACAGCCGCCTGACCAACCGCGTCGGCTGACCCCACCCAGACCTCAGATCCAGGAGACACAGACATGAACCTCGACGGAATCCGCGTCCAGCACGCCGCGCTCGACCAGGCTGCGGCCGACATGTACCAGACGGTCAAGGACATCGACGACCGCATGAACCGCCTCGAGTCCGAGCTCAACCCGCTGCGCAGCGACTGGCACGGCCAGGCGCAGACGGCGTACACCACGGCCAAGGCGAAGTGGGACTGGGCGATCCAGGAGATGAAGGACCTGCTCGACGAGAGCCACAAGACCGTCTACCAGTCCAACGCCGACTACCAGGCCGCGGACCGGCGCGGGGCAGCGCAGTTCGAGATCAGCTGATCACTCAGCACTCTCCGCGAGGGGGTCGTCACCGTCTAGGTGCCGGCCCTCTTTCGCAGTGCCGCCGGAGTTACGATGCCGATGACAGCCTCCGGGCTGGCTCGGGACAGTTCGCAGTGCAGGTCGAGGGAGAGACGATGAGTCAGACACCCGTCGGTACGTCGGGTCTGGTCCGCGTCACCGTCGCCTCCGGCACCCGCCGCGTCGACCTCGTGCTCCCGGGCGCGATCCCCGTCGCCGAGCTGGTCCCCGAGCTGGCGCGCAGCGTCGGGCTCCTCGACTCCGGCACCGTCTACGGCGGCTACCGCGTGGTGACCGCCGATGGTCGCCCGCTCGCCAGCGACTCCGGCCTCACGCTGCAGGGCGTCGAGGACGGCGGCGTGCTCACGGTCACCGCCGGCATCGACGACCAGCCGGCCCGCGTGTACGACGACGTGGTCGAGGCCATGACCGACGTCGTCGAGCACGAGCTCAAGCCCTGGCAGCCGGCATCCGGACGGCGTACCGCACTGTCGGCGGCTGGGCTGCTGATGGCGCTCGGCGCCGTCGGCCTGCTGATCCAGCGCGACTCCTTGCTCGCGGCGGTGGCTGCCGCGACCGTCGCCGTGGCGCTGGTCGCCGGGGCGATCGTGCTCTCGCGCGCCCAATCCGAGGCCGAGGCAGCGGTCGCGGTGGCCTGGATGGGTGCCGGCTATGCCACGGTCGCCGGCCTGATGCTGGCGCCCGACGGCGACTTCTTCGGTGATCCGCTGGCCTCCGCAGGCGGGGGCGCGCTGGCGGCCGGGCTGGTCTGCCTGGTCGGCCTCGGTCGGGGCCGCACGCTGGTGATCCCGCCGGTGGTCGTGGGTGCCGTCTTCCTCGCGACGGGGCTGCTGCTGCGGCTGGGCGACTTCGACGCGGCCGTCGTGCTCACCGTCGTCCTGGCCCTCGTGGTCATGGTCGGCAGCATCTTCCCGTGGCTGGCACTCGGTCTGACGGGCGTCGCTGTCGACCAGCTCTACTCGGCCGCCGACATCACCGCCGACCCCGACGAGATCGACCCCGACCAGGTCGGCGCCGACGCGCGGCTGGCGCACGAGATCCTGATCGCGATCTCCGGCACCGTCGGTCTGCTGCTGGTGCTGATCGCGCCGTTGGCCGTCTCGCTCGGCGTAGCCGGCACCTTCCTGGCCGTGGTCGCGTGTCTCGTGGTGATGCTGCGGACCCGCCAGTACCGCACCGGCTCCGAGGTGCTGGTCGGCCTGGTGTCCGGCATCCTCGGCCTGGCATCGGTCGCGGTCTCGTTGATGGTGGTGCACCCCGACTGGCGCCCGGCCGCCGCGGTGACCCTGGCCGGCACGGGTGCGGTGCTGCTCGCCACCACGCTCCTGCCCTCGACCCCGTCGTTGCGCCGTGGCCGGATGGGCGACGTCGTCGAGAGCCTGGCCCTGCTGGCGCTGCTGCCCCTGCTGGTGCTCGGGACCGGTCTCTTCGAGACCATCACGGGCTGATCGGCCCGATCGGACATGGCAACCAAGAAGGACCTCGTCGAGGCCTACTCCTTCAGCCGGCGGCGACTGGTCACCGCATTCATCTCGGGTGCACCGGGCGGACGCGAGGTCGAGCCGAGCCGGCCGGGCCGGACCATCGTCGGCGGGCTGGCACTCGCCGTGCTGCTGATCGCTGGCGCCGCCGTGACGGGAGTGTTCACGCCACGGGTCGACGGTGACTGGAAGGAGGAGGGGCTGATCACCTCCAAGGAGAAGGCCACCGACTACCTGATCATCGACACGCCGGAGGGTGAGGAGCCGGTGCTGCGGCCGCTCATCAACACCACCTCCGCGCAGCTGCTGTTCGGGGCCGACGTCGAGGCCACCCAGGTGCCGGAGAAGGAGCTCAAGACGCTCGAGGTGGGGGCGCCGATCGGCATCCTCAACGCGCCCGGCTCACCGCCCGATGCCGAAGACCTGATCAACGAGGGCTGGACCGCCTGCACCGACGCGCGGCGCGGCATCAAGGTCAACGTGTCGGACACCTCGGCGACCGATGCGGCACCGGACACCGGGTTCCTGGTCAAGAGCGAGGGCGACTACTACGTGATCGGCGAGGGCGCGCCGGTCGGGGTCGCTGCGCCGCGGGCCTACCGCTATCCCGTGCGCGTCTCCGGCAAGGACCGGCTGTCCGACACGGCCCTCGATGTGCTGAGCGGATCGGTGCAGAGCGGGGCGGTCGAGGTGCCGGCCGACTGGGTGCGGCTGTTCCCGCCCGGCGGCGCACTGGAGGTCGACAGCCTCGGCCTGGGCCCGATCGGGGAGCCGGCGGCGTACGCCGGCAGCGGTGGCATCCCGGACAACGCCAGGATCGGCGACTTCTACGAGCTGTCCGGTGCGACCTACGCGATCGCCGAGGACGAGCCGGCAGAGCTGACCGAGTTCGCCGCCGTGCTGCTGCGGGCGGAGGTCGGCGAGAAGCGCGAGCTGACGCCCACGGGTGAGGTGACGCTGGACCTCGCGCAGGGTCTCGCCGACGACGCGCACTTCCCGAGCGAGCCCCTGACTGCGTCGGTCGGCGAGCTGTGCGCCGAGCTCACGCCGGACACGGAGACCCCCGGAGTGCGCCTGGCGCAGCGACCCGACGAGGAGGCGTCGGTGGCCGCTGCCGACGTCGGAGCCGACGACATCGAGATCACCGTCGACTCCGGCGCCGGCGCCTACGTGCGTTCCGGGCAGTGGGACAACGACCCGGGCGACGGCGAGGCGTTCCTGATCGACAGCCGGGGCAAGAGCTATCTGCTGCAGGGCCCGGACGTGCCGGAGCTGCTCGGCTATGCCGATGTCGACGTGCTGGTCGCTCCCGACGACTGGGTCACGCTCTTCGACGAGGGCGTCACGCTCTCGGTCGACGCGGCCCGGTGTCCGCCCCAAGGGAGTGACCAGGGCGACGACCAGGAGCCCTGCGAGTGAGGGTGGCAGTCGGCGTCTCGGCCGCGGTGGTCGTGGCCGGGCTTGGGGTGCTCACGCCCGCTCCGGCGTACGCCGCCGGCGACGCCTGCGACTCGGTGACCGCTCCCGACACCCTGGTCGACCAGCGCCCGGACGCCAGTGATCCAGTGCGCGATCTCGAGATCCAGGAGGCCCAGCAGCTGCTCACAGCCCGGGGGCGCACCCCCGGGGCCGGCGCGGTGGTGGCGGTGCTGGACAGCGGTATCGCGGACAACATCGGAGTGGGGCTGCGCGGCGGCCGTGAGTGGCCGGAGATCAAGGACTGGCACGGCACCGCGATGGCCGGGGTGATCGCGGGTCCCGACGACGACGGCCGCACGATCGGGATCGCACCCGGCGCGGAGCTGGTGGATGTGCGGGTCTACGACACGCTGGATGCCGAGGACGGCGAGATCGGCCTGTCGCCGGACGTGGTTGCCGCGGGGCTGCAGTACCTCGTCCTCAACGACTCCTCGCTGCAGACCGACATCGCGGTCGTGCCGATGCCGGTGTCGCGCACCGACGAGATGGACGCCGCGATCGAGCGGCTCGAACGGCTCGACGTGATCGTGGTCGCGGCCTCGGGGGACCGCCCGAGCCAGGACTTCGACCCGCTCTACGACGAGTACGCCGACGACGGCGAGACCTCCGACGAGCCGACGGCCGGCGAGGACGCCGCCAAGGACGCCTGGCCCGCCGGCTACGACAACTCCCACGTGGTCGCCGTCGCGGCGGCGGCTCCTGACGGTGGCGATGCGGCCGAGATCGTGCTGCGCAACAGCGCCATCGACCTGGCCGCGCCGACCGCCGGGCTGGTGGGCTACGGCATGAACGGCGCCCCCTGCGTCGTGCCGCCCGCGAGCTCCTCGCAACTGGCCCCGGGCTCGGCGTTCGCCGCGGCCGAGGTGGCGGGCGTGCTGGCGCTGCTGGAGACGGCGTACGCCGGGGAGACGGCGCAGCAGCTGATCGCCCGTCTCTACGCGACGGCCACCGGCACGGCGTCGGTCACCGACAACAACGTGCTCACCGGCCACGGCATCATCCAGCCGCTCGAGGCGCTGCAGCGGCCGCTGCGCCCGTCGAAGAACGGCGACCTGCCCACCAGCGAGGTGCGCGATCGCGACAACGTGCCGGTTGCCGTGCCCGAGTCGGAGCCGGACCTGCTCGCCGACACCCGCGAGAACGCCGTCTGGTGGGGCCTGATCGGCGGCGGCGCACTGCTGGTCGCCATGGTCCTCCGCCCCGTCCTCACCCGCCGACGCACCCGCTGACCCGTCGCCAACTTCCCGCTGACCCGTCAGAAATGTTTCTGACGGGTCAGCGGGAAGACAGCTGGACGAAGGCGCGGCCGGGGGCGTAGGGCTCGGGGTCGAGGCCGATCGGGCCGAGGTGGGGTGCGTGCTCGAGCATCGCTGCCAGCACGTCGTCGAGCACTGCGGCGGTGACCAGGTCGCGGTCGTCCGCAGGCACCTCGAGCACGACCTCCGTGCCCCGGATCCGGCAGCGCAGCACCTCCAGCCCGGTGCGGTGGCGGGCGGTGATCTCGCCTTCTTCGACCGCACGCAGCAGGCCGGGGGTGACCGGGGTGCCGGTGTAGAGGCGGCTGGCCAGGCAGGGTGCCGCGGGCAGGTCGTGCCAGACGCGCGCCCGCGCTGCAGCGAGGGCCCGGATGCCGTCCTTGCCGATGCCGGCCTCGACGAACGGGTGGCGCACGTGGTGCTCGGCGGCCGCGAGCAGGCCGGGGCGGTACTCACCGAGGTCGTCCACGTTGGCGCCGCTCATCAGCGTCCAGCTCGCGTCGGGCTCGAGCTCGCCGACGATCCGGTCGAGCTCGTCGTAGAGGTTCGTCTTGCAGAAGAAGCAGCGGTCCACGGGGTTCGTGAGGTAGCGCTCGTCGCTGAGCTCGGCGGACTCCACCAGCCGCAGCTGCCAGCCGAGAGCGTCGGCGGTCCGGCGTACGCGGTCGGTGGCCGCGCGCGGCACGGCCGGGGTCACCGAGTGCGCCACGATCGTCGTGCCGGGCTCCGCCTGGTGCGCGACGTCGGCGAGCAGCAGGCTGTCGACGCCACCGCTGCACGCGATGATGCGGCGCGGATGGTCGGCCAAGCGAGTCGACCAGGGCGTCGAAGAGCGCCGGGGACATGGAGGTCATCGCAGCCGATCGTAGGTGGTCACTAGGGTTGCTGCGATGTCCGATCCCACAGATGACACCTGGGTGCTCGCAGGCGCCGACGCGCGCCTCGACGTCGACCGGGCCCGCCGCACCGGTGACCCCGAGGTCGTCTTCGGCCAGGGCAAGACCCCGCAGCAGGTGGTCGAGATCCTGGGCGCGCTGCACGAGGCCCACCCCGCTCGGGCGGTCCTCGCCACCCGGCTGGACGACGCCGCGATCGCCGCGGTGACCATCGCCCACCCGACGGCCGCCCTCGACCCGGTCGCGCGCACCGCTTCGCTGGGGCCGCTCCCGGAGCCGCACGGTGACGTCGTCGTGGTCACCGCAGGCACGAGCGACCTGCCCGTGGCAAGAGAGGCACTGGTGACGCTGGCGACCCACGGCGCCCAGGCCGAGCTGGTGACCGACGTCGGAGTGGCCGGCCTGCACCGGGTGCTCGCCGTCCGCGACCGGCTGGCCGCTGCCGACTGCCTGATCGTGGTTGCCGGCATGGAGGGAGCGCTGGCGAGCGTGGTGGGTGGCCTGGTCGGCGTACCCGTCGTCGCGGTGCCGACCTCGGTCGGCTACGGCTCGTCGTTCGAGGGTCTCGCTGCGCTGCTGGCGATGCTCAACTCGTGCGCGCCGGGGGTCACGGTCGTCAACATCGACAACGGCTACGGCGCTGCGGTGGCGGCCGCCCGGATCATCCGGCTGGCCGGACGGCCGGCATCATGATCGGCTGGGTCGACGCGGGCGCCGGCGCGGCCGGCGACATGCTGCTGGGTGCGCTGGTCGGCGCCGGTGTGCCGGTCGAGGTGTTGCAGACCGCGATCGACGCGGTGACCCCGGAGCCGGTCGCGTTGTCGGTCGAGCACGTCCGGCGCGGCGGGCTGGCCGCGACCCGCTGCCACGTGGAGGTCGCCGACTCGACGACGCACCGCACCTGGGCCGATGTCCGCGCCCTGCTGGAGGCCGCCGACCTCGCTCCCGCTCTCGCCGAACGTTCGCGCAGCGTCTTCGAGCGCCTCGCCGTCGCCGAGGCAGCCGTGCACGGAGCGTCGCCCGACGAGGTGCACTTCCACGAGGTCGGCGCGCTCGACGCGATCGCCGACGTGGTCGGCGTGTGCGCCGGCCTCCTACACCTCGACCTGGAGCGGCTCGTCGTGTCGCCGGTGGCGGTCGGGTCGGGCCGGGTGCGCGCCGCCCACGGGTCGATGCCCGTGCCGGTGCCCGCGGTCACCGAGCTGCTGCGCGGCGTGCCGAGCCTCGCCGGGCCCGCCGCCATGGAGTCGTGTACGCCGACGGGTGCGGCCCTGCTCGTCACCCACGCCGCCGAGTGGGAAGCCCAGCCGGCGATGGCCGTCGCCCAGGTCGGCCTCGGCGCCGGTTCGCGCGATCCGGAGACGCACGCCAACGTGGTGCGGCTGCTGGTCGGAGAGCCGACAGACGCGTCGCCTTCCGACGAGCCCTGGCTGCTGGAGACCAACCTCGACGACCTCGACCCGCGTCTGCTGCCGGGGGTGTTGACGTCGCTGCTGACACTCGGCGCGCTCGACGCCTGGCTGACACCGATCATCATGAAGAAGGGCCGCCCCGCCCACACGCTGTCGGTGCTCGTGGCCGACGACCTGGTCGAGGCCGCCCGCGACCTCGTCTTCGCCGAGACCACGACCCTCGGCGTCCGGGCCACCCGGGTGCAGCGCGCGATGTGCGACCGGTCGTTCGAGGAGATCGAGATCGGCGGTCACCGGATCCGGGTGAAGGTCGCGACCTGGCGCG
>CAWJRK010000044.1:0-19522 GCA_963845215.1 uncultured Actinomycetota bacterium | reverse complement strand
GCCGCGACCGCTATCGGATTCACCCGAGAGAATGACCACCGCGACGCTGCCAGCCCTTGCCGCGAGAGGCGTGTCGCTGGCGCACAACCCTGGCGTCCCGAATAGCGGCACCCCATCGGTGGCTTCTTCAGCGACGTTCGAGGACCCCTTCTCCATCGACCCAATCATCTCTCGCGCAGAACGCTTGATTCAGCGTCTACCTGCGTCCACCGCCGTCGTGCAGACACCCATCCCAGTGGCCAAGCTGCGGCCAAAATCAGCATGTCCGCAAGTACACACGGCAAAAGGCGCCTCCCGAATCTCTCCGGAAACCGCCTCTGACCTGCGGTTTCACTTGGTAGCGGGGGCAGGATTTGAACCTGCGACCTCTGGGTTATGAGCCCAGCGAGCTACCGAACTGCTCCACCCCGCGTCGGTGAATGCAACGTTACGGCATGGATTCAAGGGTGGACAAATCGGGTGGGTCAGCCGGCGGCCGGGGACTCGCTCTCGGTCGGCGACGGGTCGGAGGAGGGGTCGCCCTCGGGCGGGTTCTCGGCCTCGTCGCGCCGCGCGTCGAGAGCGATCGCCTGCGAGATGAAGCGCTCGGCGTTGTCGATCCGCTCCTGGTAGAGAGCGAGGTCGCCGGCCGCGAGGGCTTCGTTCGCCGCGTCGAACGCCGCCTGTGCCTGATCGAGCAAGCGTGAGATCTGCTCGTCGATCGTGCCGCTTGGTTCGGTCGGTTCGTTCGGTCCGCCCGGCTCGTTGGGTTCCCCGGGCTCGTCGGGTTCGCTCGGCTCGGTGACGCCGAGCATGTCACGCAGCGACTCGGTGAGCGACCCACCGATGCCGACCTGGTCGCCGTCGGAGACCAGGACGAACTGCAGGATCGGGAAGCTGCCGCTCGAGCCCGAGCGGACGGCGTACACCGGTTCGATGTAGATGAACCCGTCCTCGATCGGGAGGGTGAGCAGGTTGCCGAAGATCGGTGGCGTGTTGCCGGTGGTGAACTCGAGCAGGGCGTCGCGCACGTCCTGGTCCTGCTCGAACTCGTTGGCGATCAGGCCGGGGCCGTCGGTGGTGGTGTCGTTGAGCTCCAGCACCTTCATCTCGCCGTAGGTGTCCGAGGTCGCGTCGGAGTCGACCGACATGAACGCGGCGAGGTTCTCGCGCTCGTAAGGGGTGAACACCGAGGTGAGGGCCCAGGTGCTGGCCGCACCGCTACCGCCGCTCTGGTTGGCGAAGAGGCGGTACGGCGGCTGCAGGTCCCGCGACGAGTTCGGGTCCCTGGGAACCTGCCAGCGGTCGCTGCCCTGGTACCAGTCGCTGGCCTCCTCGACGTGGTAGCGCGCGAACTGGTAGCGCTGCGCCTTGAACAGGTCCTCCGGGTAGCGCAGGTGCGCCCTGAGCTCCTCGTCGATCTCCGACTCCGGCACCACCGTGTCGGGGAACGCGCCCATCCACGCACGCAGGATCGGGTCGTCGCCCTCCCATTCGTAGAGGGTCACCGTGCCGTCGTAGGCGTCGACGGTCGCCTTGACGGCGTTGCGCATGTAGTTGATCTCGTCGGTCGGCAGGGTCTGCAGGCCGACGTCCTCCTGCAGCGAGTCATCGGTCATCGTCTCGAACGACTCGCGCTGGCTGTTGGGGAAGCGGTCGGTGGTGGTGTAGCCGTCGAGGATCCAGACGACCTTGCCGTCGACCAGCGCCGGGTAGGCGTCGTCGTCGACGGTCAGCCAGGGGGCGACCTTCTCGACGCGGTCGTGCGGGTTGCGGATGTAGAGCACGTCGCTGTTGTCGTTGACGCGGCCGGACAGCAGGAAGTTGGGCTCGCCGAACTTGATGGCGTACATCAACTGGTTGAAGGTGCCGCCGACCGGCACACCTCCTTCGCCGTCGTAGGTCGTGGTGGCCTCGCGGTCGGTGTCGGTGCCGGCCAGTCCGAGTTCGACGTCAGCTGAGCCCTCGCTCGACTTGCCGACCACGGAGTACTCCGGGCTCTGCTCGCCGAAGTAGATGCGGTCCTCGTAGCCGTCCGGGTCGAGCGTGGACAGGGCGTCCTCACCGGTCTGCAGACCTTCGGCCCAGGTGATGCCCCCACCCTCGGTGTCGGTGGCCGACCGCTCCTGGTTGGTGGCGGTCCGCTGGTTGGCGTAGGCGGCGATCAGGCCGTTGCCGTGGGTGTAGACGGTGTGCAGGTTGGACCAGTTCTGGTCGCCGGCGTTGATGCCCGACTGGTCGAGCTCACGCACGCCGAGCACCAGCGCCCGCTCCTGGCCGTCGAGCTCGTAGCGGTCGACGTCGAGCACCGGGGCCACGGAGTAGTAGGCGCGGCCCTGCTGGGTCTGCTGGAACGTGTCGCGGACCAGCCGCGGGTCGATCAGCGGCACCGTCGACATCTGGGTGAGCACCTGGTTGTACTCGTCGTCCTGGATGATGTCGCTGGTGTACTCCTGGGTCTCGACGTCCGTGAGGTCGTACGCCGACCGGGTCGACTCGATGTTGGCCTTGATGTACGACGCTTCCTTGTCGGCCTCGGACGGGTTGACCTGGAACTGCTGCACGATCGCCGGCCAGATCATGCCGAGCAGGATCGACGACAGGGCGAGCAGTGCGAGTCCCACGCCCGGCAGCTGCCAGGTCCGGCGCCAGATGTTGAGGAAGAACAGCACGGCACAGATCAGGGCCACGACCATCAGGATGTTCTTGGCCGGCAGCACGGCGTTCTCCGCCGTGTAGTTCATGCCCGTGAACAGGCTGTTGTTGTCGTTGACCAGGTCGAACCGGTCGAGGTAGTAGTCGACGCCCTTGGCCAGCACGAAGACCCCGAGCAGCACGGAGAGCTGCACCTGCGCGGCGCCCGAGAGGCGGTCGCGGCTGGCCTGGAGACGGAGTCCGCCGTAGAGGTAGTGGACGACCGCGCCGGCGATCAGCGCGATCACGGTCGCGGCCATCGCGAAGTCGACGAGGTAGTGCAGCCACGGCAGCTCGAAGACGTAGAAGCCGATGTCGCGGTTGAAGTAGGCGTCCTCCTGCTCGAACGGGACGGAGTTGCGCCACAGCAGGAAGTTGCGCCACTGCCCCATGCCGGAGGCGCCCGCGAAGGCACCGATCACCAGCGAGACACCGATCAGCAGCCAGGTGCGGATCGGGGTGACCGCGTCGCGGTAGCGGTCGAGGTTGGTCTGCTCCGGCGACTGGGGCCGGAACAGTGGCCGGTAGCGGTAGGCGACGAAGATGCTGGCGCCCACCGCGGCGGCCATCAGCAGCCCGAAGGCGACGAAGAGCGCGACGCGCGTCCACAGCAGCGTGCTGAAGACCTGGCCGTAGCCGACGGACTTGTACCAGAGCCGGTCGGTGTAGAGACCCGCGAAGGTGGTCAGCGCGAAGAATGCGGCGATCACCACGATGGCGGTGATCACCAAGGCGCGGGACCTCCGCGATGTCCGGACGGGTCCGTCCTCGCGGGGGTCGTCGTCGAAGAGCTCGCTCACTGGTCCTCCTGCGGATCCTGCTGGTCGTTGGTCAATGTGGCACCGAGCAGCGCCAGTAGACCGGGCACCAGGTCGGCGCCCCCGACGACCGATTGGTCGTCGTCGTGGGCGCGCAGCCGTAGTGCACAGTACGTCGCTCCGTGCCGGGTCGCTCCGGCAACGATGCGTACCTCTTGCCGGTCAGGGTGCTCGCGGGCGAACTCCTGGGCCTCGGCAGGGTCGGTCGGGATCGCCTCGTCGGCGTCCGGTGGCAGCACGAGCCGCTCGACCACGGCAGCGCAGCCGGCGACCTCGTCGGGCCAGACGATCTGCTCCAGCACGGTCTCGAGCAGCAGGTGGGGGTCCACCTGGTCCTGCTCGACCGGCGTCAGCGAACCCTCTTCGGAGGGTGCGTCCAGCCCCATGGCCGCGGCGAGCTGCGGCTCCCGCTGCACCAGCTGGGCGGTGTCGACGAGGGCATAGAGCCGGGCCGGCTGGTCCCACCCGTTGTCGGCGATGTGCGACTCGATCTCGAGCACGGCGGCAGCCAGGGCAGGGTCGACGTCCAAGGCGGCCGACAGCTCCGGGTCGTTGGGTTCGGTCACGGCTGCGCCTCTGCGCTCTCCAGGTCGCTGCACTTCGGCAGGTCGGCGTCGGGGTCTTCGGCCCAGGCCTTGAGTGCGGTCACCGCGTCGTGCATGGTCTCGGCCAGCACCAGCTTCATGTCGCCATTGTTGACGTCGTCGGTGTCCGGGCAGTTGGCCGGTGGCACCAGGAACAGCTGGGCGCCCTCCTCGCGGGCACCCGCGATCTTCTGCGCGATGCCACCGATGGGGCCTACCGCGCCGTCGACGGCGATCTCACCGGTGCCGGCCACGATCTTGTCGCCGGTGAGTGACCCGGGAGTGAGCGTGTCGTAGATCGCCAGCGAGAACATCAGGCCCGCGCTGGGGCCGCTGATGCGGGGGTTGATGTTGACCGAGACGTCGAACGGGAAGTCGAAACCGGCGCCGAGGCTGACGCCGACTCGCGGCCGACCCTCCTCATCCTCCTCCGGCACCACGGAGATGCGGCGCTCGTCGTCGCCGCGGCGGATCAGGAACGTGACCTTCTCGCCGGGCGGCGTCTCCCCCACCGCCGTGCTGACGTCATCGCTCGTGGCGACCCTCTGGCCGTTGACCTCGAGGAAGATGTCGCGCACCTCGAGGGTGCCGTCGGCCGGGGAGTCCGGCGTGATCGCCTGGACCTCGACCAGCGGCTTCAGCTCGTAGCCGAGCTCGGTGAGCGCGACCGCGATGGCCGAGTCCTGCGACGACACCATCTGGGCCGCGCCTTCGACGTCGTTGGACTCCGGAGTGTCGTCCTCTTGGTAGACGGCGTCGTAGGGCATCACAGCGTTGTCGCCGTTGAGCCAGGTGGCCATCAGCTCGAGGAGGCTGTTCTTCTGCTTCGGCTGGCTCACGATGACCGTCGTCATCCGGAGCTGGCCCTCGTCGCGGTAGGTCTTGTGCCCCTCGACCTGGATGATCTCCTGCCCGTTGTCGCCGTTGCCGAGCACGTCGAGGGTGCCGCCGGGCCGATAGGTGACGTAGGGCAGCGGCGCGAAGGCCGCCAGCGCCAGCAAGACAGCGACCAGTGGCGCGGCGACCACGGCAGCGATCATGCGGCGGCTCATGGCGCCAACCTTCTCATCCGGGCCAAGGCTGCGAGTGACTGGTTCAGAGGTCGTTCAGGAGGCGCGGCGAGACGGCCGGACGGCGATCCCGGTGCTGCGGTCCTGCTCGCGAGGCTTCGCGGCGTAAGGAGGCTGGTGCGGACGGCGGCTCAGTGCCTCACCCAGGCGGCGTACGGCGACCTCTCGGTCCACCTCGCCGCGGCCCTCGCGCCCGATCCAGCCGACCCAGAGCATCGCCACGACCGAGACCACGGCGGACGGCACGAGCCACAGCAGGATCTCCACCCGTCGAGGGTAGGTCGAACCAGCGCTCCTGACGCTCAGGGCGCGCCGACCCACTCCTCGGTGCCGTCAGCGAAGACCTGGTGCTTCCAGATCGGCACCTCGGACTTCAGGGTGTCGATCAGGTCACGCGACGCCGCGAAGGCCTGGCCACGGTGCGCCGCCGAGGTGGCGACCACGACGGCGAGGTCGCCGATCGCCAGGCGACCCGTGCGATGGACCGCGGCGACGCCGTTGACCTCGTGGCCGGCAGCGATCCGGTCGCACACCTCGCGGAGCCGGTCGAGCGCAGACGGGTGCGCCGAGTAGTCGAGACCACTCACGCCCTTGCCCCCGTCGTGGTCGCGCACCTTGCCGACGAACAGCGTCACTCCTCCGTCGACCTCCTCATCGAGACAGGCGAGCACCTCCGCGACGTCGAGCGGCGTCTCGCGGATGTCGACCAGGCGTACGGCGGGGTGGGCCACACCACGACTCTACGGGGCGTTGCCGAGCCTGGCGCCTTGCCGCTGCGGCGTACCGTGGGCCCATGAGCAACACACCTGGTGACGATCCCGACGAGGGCCAGAACCCCTTCAAGGGCACGCCCTTCGAGCAGTTCTTCAGCGGCGCCGCTGGCGGGCTGGGCGGTCTCGGGGGCGGTCTCGGCGCGGGCATGGGCGGGATGGACATCAGCCAGATCTTCGGGCAGCTCCAGTCGATGATGCAGCCCTACGACGGCGCGCTCAACTGGGACGTCGCCACCGACCTGGCCCGCAAGGCCGTGGCCGCCTCCCCCGACCCTTCGGCGACGCAGCGCGACCACGACGCGGTCGCCGACGCCGTCCGCCTGGCCGACCACTGGCTCGACGAGGTCACCGATTTCGGATCGGGCGTGACCTCCACCGCGGCCTGGAGCCGCGCCGAGTGGATCGTCGGCACCCTCGACGTCTGGAAGGTGCTGGTCGAGCCGGTCGCCGAGCAGTCGGTCAAGGGCATCGGCAACGCGCTGCCCGCCGAGGCCCAGGCCCAGGCCGGCCCGCTCCTCGGCATCATCGGCAAGGCGATCGGCGCCATGCTCGCCTCCCAGGTCGGCTCCGGGCTCGGCGCGCTGGCCGGCGAGGTGCTCACGGTCTCCGACATCGGGCTCCCGCTGGCCGTGCCCGGCAAGGCCGCGTTGGTCACCGCCAACGTCAAGGTGTTCGCCGAGGGTCTCGACGTGACCGACGACGACGTGCTGCTCTACCTGGCCCTGCGCGAGGCTGCCCATCAGCGGCTGTTCGCGCACGTGCCGTGGCTGCGGGAGCACCTGATCGGAGCGGTCACCGACTTCGCCCGCGGCGTCGAGATCAACGCCGAGGGCCTGCAGCAGCGCATCGAGGAGCAGATGCGCGGCGTCGACCCGACCAACCCTGAGTCGATGCAGCAGCTGCTCGAGGGTGGGCTTTTCGACCTGCCGAAGTCGCCCGCGCAGGAGGCCGCACTGCAGCGGCTCGAGGTGACCCTGGCGCTGGTCGAGGGCTGGGTCGACGAGGTCGTCGGCCAGGCCACCGCCGAGCGGATGCCGGCAGCGACCAAGCTCCAGGAAGCCGTACGCCGCCGCCGCGCCGCCGGCGGCCCCGCCGAGCAGACCTTCTCGGCCCTGGTCGGGCTCGAGCTGCGCCCGCGCCGGCTGCGCGACGCCTCCACGCTGTGGGGGTCGCTGCGCACCCGTCAGGGCACCGAGGCCCGCGACGGCGTCTGGATGCACCCCGACCTGCTGCCCACGTCGGCCGACCTCGACGACCCGCTGGGCTTCCGCGAGGACGCGAGCGCTCCGGAGGATCTCACCGAGGACGCGTTCGACGCCGAGCTGCGCAAGCTGCTCGACGGGCCCGCAGAGACGCCCACCGACGACGAGTGAGCCTGCACGCCGACGCGCTCGCAGTCCTGCGGGCGTGGACCCCTCCGACTGCCGCCCAGCACTCCCTGCGTGACCGCTACGTCGCCCACCTCGAGCAGCACGCCGACGCGATGACGCGCACCTGCCTGCCGCGACCACCTGACGGCGAGCACGCTGGTCTTCTCCGCCGACGGCGCCCGGGTGCTGCTGACGCTGCACGCGAAGTCGGAGCAGTGGTTCCAGTTCGGCGGTCACCCGGAGGCGGAGGACCAGACCCTGGCCGGCGCGGCGCTGCGGGAGGCGGTCGAGGAGTCCGGCCTGGCCGCCAGCGACCTGGCCCTGGACCCGCGACCGGTGCTGCTCGATGCGCACCCGGTGCCGTTCTGCGCGCCGGGAGCCGGCGTACACCACCTGGACGTGATGTTCCGCGCCGTCGCGCGCGACGGTGCCGAGCACCAGGTGAGCGAGGAGTCGCTCGACGTGGCGTGGTGGCCGGTCGATGCGCTCCCCAGCGACGAGCTGGCCGCCTTCGTGGCCCTGGCTCAGCTGCCGGACGGCGGTTCGAGCCGGGCGGCGGCCGACCAGCCGAGCAGGTAGCCCTTCGCCTTCTCGGCCTGCGGGTACTGGTCGACCCAGGCCCAGAACTTGGCGTCGTGCCCCGGCTCGAGCAGGTGTGCGAGCTCGTGGATCAGCACGTAGTCGACCACCCAGGTGGGCATCGCCTGCACCCGGTGCGAGAGCCGGATCGAGCGGTCGCTGGGGGTGCACGAACCCCAGCGGGAGTTCTGGTTGGCGACCCAGCGCACGATCTTGGGCTTGGCCAAACCGCCGAGGTACTCGTCGTTGAGCCACAGGGCGCGCTCGAACAGGTCGTCGTCGGAGAGGATCGCCTTGCGCTCGGCCTTCTCGATCCGGGCCACCATCGTCTCGACCCACTCCGCCTCTTCCTTGCGGGTGAGAGACGCCGGGATGAGCACCACGATCCGTTCGCCGTCGCGGTAGGCAGACACCGTACGGCGGCGCCGCTTCGAGCGACGTACCTCTACGTCGGCCTGAGTCATGTCCTGAAACTAGCCGTTCGCCCAACCCAACAGGCGCTCTTCGGGCCATGTGTTGACGATTCGATCCGGGTCGATGCCGGCTGCCTCGGCCCGTTCGCAGCCCAGCACCTGGAAGTCGAGCTGGCCGGGCGCGTGTGCGTCGCTGTCGATCGAGAAGAGGCAACCGCTGTCGCGGGCCAGCTCCAGGAGCGCCGTCGGGGGGTCGCGCCGCTCGGGACGAGAGTTGATCTCCACGGCGACGTCGTGCTCGGCGCAGGCCGCGAACACCGCCTTGGCGTCGAACTGCGACTGGCCGCGGGTGCCGCGGCCGCCCGTGACCAGCCGGCCGGTGCAGTGGCCGAGCACGTTGGTGCGCGGGTTGCGGATCGCGCCGATCATCCGCTTGGTCATGTCGGCCTTGTCCATCTTCAGCTTCGAGTGGACGCTCGCCACCCGTACGTCGAGTCTCGCCAGCATCTCGTCGGTCTGGTCGAGGCTGCCGTCGTCGAGGATGTCGACCTCGATGCCCTTGAGCAGCCGGAACCCCGCGCCGGCCAGGTGCTCGTTGACCGCGTCGACGACGCCGAGCTGCTTGGTCAGGCGCTCGACGCTCAACCCCCGGGCGATGGTCAGGCGTGGCGAGTGGTCGGTGAGCACGAGGTAGTCGTGACCGAGCTCGATGGCGGTCATCGCCATCTCCTCGATGGGCGAGCCTCCGTCGGACCAGTCCGAGTGCGAGTGCAGGTCGCCGCGCAGCTGTGCCCGGATCTCCGCCCCGCCGTCGGTCAGCGGCCGGCCGTGCTCCTTCTCCGCCTTGGCGAGCCGTTCGGGCAGCACGCCGCGCACCGCATCGGCGATCACCGAGGCCGAGCTGGCGCCGATGCCGGACAGCTTGGTGAGCGTGCCGGACTCGACGGCCTGACGACCTCGTCGTGCGGCATCGGCAGGATCACGTCGGCCGCGCCGCGGAAGGCCTTGACCTTGTAGGTGTCCTCGCGGGCGCGCTCCAGCAGGAAGGCGATCCGGCGCAGCGCCGCGACCGGCCCGCCGTCGTACGGCGGCCGCGCGTCAGGGGCATCCATGGGCAAACTTTCTTCTCTCCACATCCGGTGGAAACGCATTCTGGCTGGTCAACGGTGAATCAGCCGCCTGCGGGAGCGCGTCCTCCACAGTCGATTCCCGCCTTTCCACCCCTTCGTCCACCGGCTGGGGCTGCTCATCCACAGGTTTATCCACAGCGTTGTCCACAGGCTCGGCGGCGATTCGTTGACCTGGGTCTCCTCCGGTCCCTAGCGTGCACCTCAGATGAGGCCCCCGGCCCGCCATCGACATTCGCAAGGGGAAGGCAAGTGTCGAGAAGCAGGTCGGGGGCCTCATCTTCTACGAGACGTCAGCTGCCCGTGAAGACCGGGCGGCGCTTCTCCTGGCTGGCCCGGATGCCCTCCTGCAGATCCGCAGTGGCCAGGGTGACGGGCTGGGCCAGCGCCTCCCACTGCAGGCAGGCCTCGAAGTCGGCGTGGCCGCCGTCGGCCAGGGCGATCTTGGTCAGCCGGCTGGCGATCGGCGCGGTCGCCGCGATCCCGGCCGCCGCGTCGAGCACCTCGTCGAGGAAGCCGTCTGCCTCGATCACCCGCGAGACCAGCCCGAGGCGGAGCGCCTCGTCGGCCTCCACGACCCTGCCGGTCAGCAGCAGGTCGCGCGCGGCCGCCTCCCCTACGACGTTGGGCAGCAGGTAGGTGCCCGCCATGCCCGCATGCATGCCGAGCTTCACGAACGGCGCACCGAGCTTGGCCCCGGCGGCGGCGTACCTGATGTCGCACGCGAGCGCCACGCACAGCCCGGCGCCGATGCTGGCGCCGTTGATGGCCGCGATCGTGGGCACCTCGAGTTTCCGGATCGAGAGCCAGGAGCGGTAGAAGCCGATCATCCGGGAGCGCAGGTGGTCGACGGTCGCATCGGGCTCGCTCGCGATCCAGCCGGTGTTGCCGCCCGAGCAGAAGGCCGAGCCCTCGCCCGTGACGACCACGACGCGCACCGAGCGGTCCGCCGCGAGCTCGTCGACCGCGGCGGCCCACGAGGCGGTCATCTCGTCGGACATCGCGTTGCGCATGTCCGGGTTGTCGAGCACGAGCAGGGCGACGCCGTCGGAGGGGCGTTCGAGGCGCAGATGAGTCAGCTCAGGCATGTCCGAACCCTACTGAGAGCCCGGAACGGCGCGCCGTGAGCGGTTTCACGGCCGGAAAGACTCGCCTGAGCGTGAATGCAGTGCATCCCACGCCTGAGCCCCCGTCTGTCGTAGGGTCGTAGTGGTTCTGAGGCAACCGTCACAGAACTCCGGCGGGCTTCCCCCCGAATCCCCGCCGCGACGACCGAGAGTGACAAAGCAAGGAGGCCGTCATGGCGGAAACCTGGAGCGGCGAGTTCTACTGCGTGAAGTGCAAGGAGAAGCGCGAGGCTGAGGGCGAGGTTCACGTCAACGACAAGAACACGCGGATGGCCAAGGCCGTCTGCCCCGTCTGCGGCACGAAGCTCAACCGAATCCTCGGCAAGGCCTGAGCGCAGCGTTCAGCTGGCTCGCCTACGAGAGTTTTTGCGGCGGCACCACCCCTCGGGGTGGTGCCGTCTTTGTCATCTCCCGACCGCGGGCTGTGGATGACGCCAGCGGGCCGGTCGCCGCTCGTGTGACCCTGCCGCCATGGTGCTGCCCGACCTGCCGCCTCGGCCCACGCTCCGCCCCGGCGTCCACGTGGTCCGCCGCGACCCCACCACGCTGCAGATCGGCGTCGACCCGCCCGCACGGGTGCTGGCGCCCGACACCGACGGCGTACGCCGTCTGCTGGCCGCCTTGCGCGAGGGACGGTCGCCGGAGGCTCCCACCGCTGAAGCCCTCGCCTGCCTGGTCGACCTGCTCGCCGCCGATCTGGTCGTGCCCGCCGAGCCCGCCGGCCCGCACGAGGTCGCATCGGTCGGCGTACGCGGCCCGGTGCCTCTGGCGCACCGTGCCGCCGAGGCGCTGACCGCTGCCGGGATCCCGGCACCTCGGGGCGGGGAGCCGCCGACTGCCTGGCTGGTGCTGAGTGAGGGAGAGCCTGCTGCGCGACCCGATCGACGACCTGGTGCGCGAGGGTGCTCCCCACCTGCTGGTGGTCTCGCGAGGCGGCGTGCTGGAGCTCGGGCCGTTCGTGTCACCCGGCCACACAGCCTGCCTGCGCTGCGTCGACGCCCACCGGGCCGAACCCGACCCGCGGCGCCACCTCGTGGTCGAGCAGATCGCCCAGGCGGTCGCCGCCGGCGCGTTCGAGCCCCGCGACGAGCTGCTGTGGTCGCTCGCCCTGGCGTGGGCGGTGCGCGACCTGGTCCGGTTCGCGGAGGGCAGCAGACCGTCGACCTGGTCGGCGAGCTACGAGATCGGGCCGCTCGACCCGCCGCGCAGTCACGAGTGGGAGCGCCATCCGCACTGCGGCTGCGCCTGGGACGCGCTGCTCCCCTACTGACCGGCTACCACCACTCGCTGTCGAGCTTGCCCTCCATCGCCCGCAGGTGGTCGCGCGAGCAGGCGTCGCAGTAGGTGCGCTGCCGTCCTCGCTCGACCGAAGTGGTCCAGGTGAGGGTCTTCGCCTCGTCGGCCTCCTGTCGGCCGCAGAAGTCGCACGTGGTCACCCTCCTAGTTTCCCCCAAATACCAGGAAGCCGGGTACGACGCGACGTGAGTCGTGTCGTACCCGGCTTCGGTCTGTCACCCGCGATCAGGGTGGATGGAGGTGAGCCTCCGGCCTCTCTTACAGAGCGCGGGCAAGGGCGAGGCGAGCCTGCTGCGCTGCCTGCTCAGCCTTGCGGCTGAGCCGGCGGGCACGGGCAAGACGATTGCCCGCGCGCAACTGATGCGCCTCTCCCAGGCGCGCGGCCATATGCGCGCGCGCTAGGTCCTCATGCATGAGGTTGTTCATGTCGGTGCTCCGATTCGTTGTGGTCTTCATTGGGTGGGGTGGTGCTGTTCTCTCGATGGCGGTACGTCGGTCGGCTGCCTGGGCTCAGGCGGCGACCTCGTTCTTCCGGGGCCGGCCGCGCGGACGCTTGCGGGGGATCACTGCTCCTTGCAGGAACAGCTGTCCTCCCCAAACACCCCAGGGCTCACGGCGGTCGAGCGCGCCGGTGAGGCACAGCTGTCGGACTGGGCAGTCCTGGCAGAGGGCCTTGGCGAACTCCACGTCGGAGGGGGACTCGGCGAACCACAGCTCTGGATCGTTGATCCGGCAGGGCAGTAGCTCGACGTCCACCATTCCGGCCTGGTCGTGCAGCAGCCCGAGGGTGGGCTCCTGAACGTCACCATCGGTGCGGTCGAGGACGCTGATGGTCATGTTTCACCTCCTGTCGTTGACCTGATCGCGTTGTGCTGGATTTTCGTTGCGAGGTCCGCGGCTTCTGTTTCGAGAAACAGAAAGGCCGCGGATCCCTTGGTGGGTTCCGCGGCCTGGAGGTGCCGATCTGCTGATATCTCTCAACAGAGGGGCGGACTCCAGGCAGTGGTCCCCGGGACGTAGGCGAGATCGCGCTTCGTGGCGTGACCCACGTGTCCCTTGGTGACGACCTCGATGGCCACGATCTGACGCTCGCGGGCCGTCGCCGCAAAGGCGGACGTGCCGGAGACGCCGGAAGGCAGGGTCGTCGAGCCGAAGGCGAGGCCACAGGTGGGCATGGCGATCTGCTCGTTGAGCCACTGCTGGGTCATCGGGATCATCTGGTTCTTGATGTTGTCCACTGGTGCCACCTCCTTCGGTGCTTCGGGCGCCGGCTTTGTCAGGGCCGTGATGCGCGGTTTGTGTGTGACAGGAAAGTTACCCCGTCGCTTCTGTAATGAGCAAACCATTTTATGGGTATTTCTTGAAATTTCTGAGAGATCTGTCTAGACGCCGTCTCAGCCCACGATCTGGAGCACTTCGTCACCATACTTCTGGAGCTTCTCCGGGCCGATCCCATTGATCTCCAGCAACGCCGCGGGGGTCTGCGGACGGTGCTCGGCGACCTCCTCGAGGGTGCGGTTGCTGAACACCATGAACGCCGCCACCTCGTCGGTCTTCGCCCGCACGCGGCGCCACTCGCGCAGACGGTCGAACAGCTCCTCGTCGTACGGCGCCGGGCAGCCCTCGCACCGCCCCCGGGTCTTCTCGGCCGAGCTGGCCAGCGGCTTGCCGCACACCGAGCACATCCGGGCCTTGCGGCTCGAGCGCCTTCGTGCTCCGCGACATGGCCTGCCTCGGGCAGCAGCGGCGCGAGGAAGCGCGAGGGCTTGCGTCGCGCCGCCTGGCCGGGGTTGCGCGCCTGCGCCCACGACAGCGCGAGGTCGTCGCGGGCCCGGGTCATGCCGACGTAGAGCAGCCGTCGCTCCTCCTCGATCGCCTCGGGGGTGTCGGCGTAGGTGATCGGCAAGGTGCCGTCCTGCAGGCCGACCAGGAACACGGAGTCCCACTCGAGTCCCTTCGCGGCGTGGAACGTCGCCAGCGTGACGCCCTGCGCGACCGGGCGCGTGCTGCTCGGACGCGCGGCGGTCGAGGTCGTCGACGAAGCCGTTGAGGTCGGCGGTCTCGGGCTGCGCCGCGGCGTACTCCTCCGCCTGGCCGACCAGCGCCTGCCACGACTCCCAGCGGTCGCGGGTCTGCCCGCGCGCCTCGGGTGGGTCGATGGTCCAGCCCATGCCGGCCAGCGTCGCCCGCACGATGTCGACGAGCTCCCCCTCGGCCTGACCGCCCCGGGCTGCGCCGCGGAGGCGGGTCACCGCCTCCCGCACCTCGCCCCGGTCGAAGAAGCGGGCGGCGCCGCGGATCACGTAGGGGATCTTGTGGTCGGTCAGCGCCTCCTCGTAGGCCTCGGACTGGGCGTTGATCCGGAACAGCACGGCGAACTGGTTGAGCGGCCGGCCGGCGTCGCGCAGCTTGGTGATCTGCGCGGCGACGCCCTGCGCCTCGGCCACCTCGTCGGGATGCTCGGTGTAGGTGACCTCGGGCCCGGCCGGTCGCTGCGCCCTCAGCTCCACGGAGCGACTGGTCGAGCGCGACCAGCAGCCGGTTGGCGGCGTCGACGACCTGCGGCGTCGACCGGTAGTTGCGGACCAGCTCGATCGAGGTGGTCTTCGGGTACTTGGCCGGGAAGTCGGAGAGGTAGCGTCGCGCTCGCGCCGGCGAACGAGTAGATCGTCTGGGCGGGGTCGCCCACGACGCACAGCTCGTCGCGCCCGCCCAGCCAGAGGTCGAGCAGGGCCGACTGGAGCGGCGAGACGTCCTGGAACTCGTCGACGACGAACCACTTGTACTGCTGACGCACCTGGGCCGCGACCCGCTCGTCCTCCGCGAGGATGCCGGCGGTCAGCAGCAGCACGTCCTCCATGTCCATCCGGCCCTGGCCGCGCTTGACCTCCTCGTAGCTGCCGAAGACCCGGCCGACGGTCTCGGCGTCGAGGTTGGCCACCGATCGACCGCGCGCGACGGCGAGCCGGGCGTAGTCGTCGGGGTGGACGTTGCTGACCTTGGCCCACTCGACCTCGGAGGCGAGGTCGCGCAGCATCGCCTGGTCGGTGTTGAGCCGGTGACGCCGGGCGGCGGCCACGATCATCGCGATCTTCGACTCGGTGAGCGTGGGCAGCTCGGTGCCGTGGACGTGGGGCCAGAAGTAGCGGAGCTGGCGCAGCGCCGCGGAGTGGAACGTGCGCGCCTGGACGCTGCCGGCGCCGAGCCGGCGTAGCCGCCCGCGCATCTCGCCGGCCGCCCGCGTGGTGAAGGTCACCGCCAGCACCTCGGTCGGGGCGTAGACGCCGGTGGCCACGCCGTGGGCGATCCGGTGGGTGATCGCCCGGGTCTTGCCGGTGCCCGCGCCCGCCAGCACCCGCACCGGGCCGCGTAGCGTCTCCGCGACCTGGCGCTGCTCGGGGTCGAGCGCTGCCAGCAGGTCGGCGGGCTGGGTCATGCGGGGAACAACTCCTTGTCCGGGGTGGTTCGTGTGGAGGAAACCCTAGATGCCGGAGGCGACAGTCCAGATGTCCAGCGACACCAGCACCGAGAGCACCACCGAGAGCCGCGACGTGAACGCTTCGTTCACGATGTACACGACTCCGTGGTGTGGCTACTGCCACCGGCTGAAGAGCCAGCTCGACCGCGAGGGCATCAGCTACGACATCGTCGACATCGAGGCGCAGCCCGAGGCCGCAGAGATCGTCGAGTCCGCCAACCACGGCAACCAGACCGTCCCCACCCTCGTCTACACCGACGGCACCGCCCAGACGAACCCCTCCATCATCCAGATCAAGGACAAGCTCGCCTCCGCTGAGCCTGCGCTCGCCTCCCGGCTCGACCGCGTCGCGACCTCGCAAGCTCGTCCGACGTGCTGATCACGCGCAGTCTCGTCCGGATCACCACTGGCCGGGGAGCTGGCCGCCGTACCAGTGCTCGACCAGGGAGCGGCTGATCGAGACGCCGCCGGGCAGCACCAGGGTGCCGGCCTCGGCCTCGGCCTTCATCTCGGCCCGGGTGAACCAGCGGGCGTCCTCGATCTCGTGCTCGTCGACCACGATGTCGGTGGTCACGGCCCGCCCGATGAAGCCGACCATGAGGCTGGCCGGCAGCGGCCACGGCTGGTTGCCGAAGTAGTCGACCTGGCCGACCACCACGCCGACCTCCTCGAGCACCTCCCGGCGTACGGCGTCCTCCAGCGACTCCCCCGGCTCGCAGAAGCCGGCGAGCGTCGAGTAGCGGCCCTCGGGCCAGATCGCCTGCCGGCCCAGCAGGCACCGCTCGTCCTCGGAGCCCGGGTCGCCCGAGCTGACCACCATGATCACCGCCGGGTCGGTGCGCGGGAACTGCGCCGTGCCGCACTGCGTGCACCGCAGCTCGTGTCCGGCCGCCCGCGGCTCGAGGGTGCCACCGCAGCGGGGGCAGAAGCGGGTCACCCAGAGCCACTCCGCGATGCCGAGCGCGTGGAAGACCAGTGGTGCCTCGATCACCGCGTCACCCGACAGCACGGGCAGCAGGCCGCGCAGAGGGTGCCACGGCGTCGGGCTCCGACTTGGCGAGCTCCGGGCCGGTGACGACCGCGAACCAGAAGCTGTCGTCGCGCTGGCCCAGCAGGACCCGGGTGCCCTCGGGCGCGTCGTTCGGGCTGACCCACTCGAGCGCGCCGCTCACGGGTCGCACCCGCGTGCCCGACACGACCAGCACCCGACTGGCCGGGTCCGCCCACCGCTCGTCGAGCCAGGCTTCGTCGGTGCGCCGCAGCGCAGCCCGGTCGTGGGGGTTCGACGTCAGCACCAGGTGCGGGTAGGTCACGAATCAAGAGCCTAGGCTCCCACCGTGAGCACTCATATCGGCGCCCAGCCCGGCCAGATCGCACCCGTCGTCCTGATGCCCGGAGACCCGCTGCGAGCGCGGTGGATCGCGGAGACTTTTCTCGACGACGCCGAGTGCTACACCGAGGTGCGCGGCATGTACGGCTTCACCGGCACCTGGCGCGGCCAGCGCGTGTCCGTGCAGGGCTCAGGCATGGGTCAGCCGTCCTTGGCGATCTACGTCAACGAGCTCTTCACCGAGTACGCCGTGGAGTCGGTGATCCGGGTCGGGTCCTGCGGCGGGCTCTCCGACCGGGTGGCGATCCGCGACGTCGTGATCGCCAGCGGCGCGTGCACGGACTCCTCGATGAACCGGATCACGTTCGAGGGACTCGACTACGCCGCCGTGCCCGACTTCGGGCTGCTGCGCGACGCCGCGGCCGCGGCACCCGAGGCCCATGTCGGGCTGATCTTCAGCAGCGACTCGTTCTACGCCTCGCGGCCCGAGCTCACGACGCGGATGGTGGACTACGGGGTCCTCGCGATCGAGATGGAGGCCAACGCCCTCTACACGCATCGCTGCGAAGCACGGCCGCAAGTCGCTGGCCATCTGCACTGTCTCCGACCACATCGTCACCGGCGAGGAGACCAGCTCGCAGGAGCGCGAACAGACCTTCGGGCGGATGGTCGAGATCGCACTGACGGCAGGGCTCGGGGCGCTAGTCGTCGGGTGCCCGGTCGCGCACGTAGGCGGCGAAGCCCGGCATCGTGAAGCGGACCAGGCCGTGGCCGACCGGCTCGATCACGCCCTTCTCGATGAGGCGTTCGCGAGGCACGCTGATCGAGCGCGACTCCTGGCCGAGCTCCGCTGCGATCGCCGCGCGCGTGACGTTGTCGGAGCCGACCGCCGCCATGGCCCGGATGAAGGCGCGTTCGGCGGGGGTCGCTGAGGACCACCGGGCCCGGAACATCGCGTCGAGCTGGTCGCGGGCGGCCGGGATGGCGGCGTGCACGTGGTCGGCGGTCAGCGATCCACCGGTCCGAGGCTGGGCCGCCTGCCAGGTGGCGCTGCCGAGCAGCTGGAGCAGGTAGGGGTGACCGCGGCACTCACGCGCCAGCAGCTCGAGGGCTTCGGCGGTCCAGGTCACCTCGAGCTCTTCGGCCGGCACGGTGAGCAGCGAGCGGGCATCGGCGTCGCTGAGCACGTCGAGGGGCACGAACGTGCTGCGCTCGCCGAACGTCGCGGCCCGGGTGATCGCCTCCGGCGTCACCGGCAGCCCGGCGGTGACCACGGCGAGTGGGTTGTCGTCGCGCTCGCCGTCGAGGTTCTGCACCGTGTTGAGCAGGATCGAGAGGTCGTCGGCCGAGGCCGTGTGCAGCTCGTCGAGGAACACGATCAGCCCGGCGCCGTGCTGGCCGCGAGCCAGGGTGGCCGCGCCGTGCAGGAGGTCCTCGAGCGCGCCGATGGGCGCGGTCTCGGCCGGCGGCGGTGGCTCCGCCTCGGGCCGGGTGACCACGTCGCCGCCGATCTTCAGGCCGGCCACCCCCAGCTCGAGCGAGATCTTCTCGAGTCGGCTCTTCCACTTCTTGGCGGCCGCGCCGGTCGGCAGTCCGGCGCGCTCCAGCGTCCGGGTGGTGGCGTGCACCAGCTCGGGCAGGAACGGCCGATCCCGTCGAGCAGGCCACCCAGACCGACAGGCAGCCGACCTCGAGCGCCTGCCGCTGTGCGGTGCGCAGCAACGAGGTCTTGCCCAGCCCGCGCGGCGCGTGGAAGACCAGCAGCGGTCCACCGAGCTCACCGAACGTGGCCACCCGGCTGATCTGGTCGCGGATCCGGCCGAGCTCGGCCTCGCGACCGGCCAGCACCCGGGGCACCTGGCCGGGCGTGTACGGGTTGGGCGCTGCGGTCACCGAGCTGCCTCCCACCGCGTGCTACTTCGTGATACCTGCCGGAAAGTATAAAGAGTCATCATGGCCCGGCGACCAGCAGTTCCAGCTGGCTCCGGTCCGGCAGGTCGGCCGGCTCGACCAGGTCGTCGGTGCGCACGTAGTAGAACCCCGCCCGCACCCGCTCGAGCGGGACGCCGTGCAGCTCCGCCCACGCCACGCGGTAGATGCCGAGCTGGAGCGGGTCGGCGTCATGCAGCCGGTTGGTCTTCCAGTCGACCAGCAGGAACCCCTTCTCGCCGTCGACCTGCTCGGCGTACACGGCGTCGATCCGGCCGCGGACGACCTGCCCGCCCAGCACCAGCGCGAACGGCGCCTCAACGGCGTACGGCGGACGCTCGGCAAAGGACCCGCCGGCGAACTTCTCGATCAGCTCCTGCAGCTCGGCGTCGTCCTCGATGTCCGCGTCGGCGCGGCCCGAGAGCTCGTCGGGATCGAGCAGCGCCTGCTGGCCGAACGTCGTCTCGACCCAGGCGTGGAACCGCGTGCCGAACCTCGCGGCCCGCGACGGCCGCCGCGGCATCGGTCGGGCCAGGTCTGCGGCGAAGGCCTCCGGATCGTCGCGCAACCTCGAAACGGCCGTCGCCGAGAGGCTCGACGGCAGGGCCACGCCCACGTCGAGCGACCGGTCGCGTCGCGCCTCGGCCAGCAGCCGCTCCACCTCGTCGTCCCACTCCGCGACCCGCGCTGCCTCCAACACGTCGAGACCGTCGTCCGGCGCCTCCGGGTCGATCTTGGTGACCAGGGCCGCCGCGTCGATGCGGCGCCGCGACTCCTCCCCGATGTCGGTGACCGGCCACGGTCGCGACGGGTCGACCGCGTCGTAGGGGTTGGACTCCTTCTTCGGGTCGGGCCCTTCGCGCCAGAGGACCGGCGACTCCCCCAGCCCGACCAGGTAGTCGCGCACCACCCGCTGGTAGTCGGACGGGCCGAACGGGGTGGCGCGGGTCGCCCA
>CAWJRK010000043.1:0-56465 GCA_963845215.1 uncultured Actinomycetota bacterium | reverse complement strand
AAGCCCTGATCTCACATGGTCTCGACGAGCCCGTCGCGACCTCGTCCCCCGGTCGCGGGGCTCGCTCGACCTCGTCTCGCCCACGCCGCGCGCTCGTACCTCGCGTGCGGCTGCTCGCTTGAACCTGAGACAATCGAGGGGTGAGCACGCGACCCTCCTCGACCGATGTCCTGGTCGTCGGCGCCGGCCCGGCCGGGTCGGCTGCTGCGGCGTGGGCAGCGCGCGGGGGTGCGGACGTCGTGCTGGCCGACGCGGCGGTGTTTCCCCGTGACAAGACCTGTGGCGACGGGCTGACGCCGCGCGCGATCGGCGAGCTGCAGCGGCTGGGCCTCGAGGACTGGCTGCGCGCCCACACGGTCAACCAGGGGCTGCGGGCCCACGGCTTCGGCCAGACACTGCTCCTGCCCTGGCCTGGCGGCAGCCTGCCCGAGTGGGGCAGCGCGGTCGCGCGCACCGAGCTCGACGACCACCTGCGCACCACGGCGATCAAGGCCGGTGCGCTGGCCGTCGACGGGGCGCGTGCCGTCGACGTACGCCGCGAGGCCGGCCGGGTGACGGCGGTGGTCTTCCAGGGCGCCGACGGCGAGAGCTACGAGATCGCCTGCCGGCGGCTGGTGGTGGCCGACGGTGTGCGCTCGCCGCTCGGGAAGGTGCTCGGTCGCGAGTGGCACCGCGAGACCGTCTACGGCGTGGCCGGGCGGTCCTACATCACCTCCGAGATGTCCGACGACCCGTGGATCAGCTCCCATCTCGAGCTGCGCGGCCAGGACGGCGAGATCCTGTCCGGCTACGGCTGGATCTTCCCGCTGGGCACCGGCGAGGTGAACATCGGTGTCGGCACGCTGGCCACCTCCAAGCGCCCTGCCAACGTGGCGATCAAACCGCTGATGAGCTACTACGCCGACGAGCGCCGCGAGGAATTCAAGCTCTCCGGTGACCTGCGGGCCCCGACGTCGGCGCTGCTGCCGATGGGTGGCGCCGTGTCGGGAGTGGCCGGGCCCAACTGGGCGCTGATCGGCGACGCCGCGGCGTGCGTGAACCCGCTCAACGGCGAGGGCATCGACTACGGCCTCGAGTCGGGGCGGTTCGTCGCCGAGGTGATGACCGAGCATGACGATCTATCCGCCGTGTGGCCCGCGCTGCTCCGCCACCACTACGGCGAGTCCTTCTCGATCGCGCGCCGCCTGGCCGGGCTGGTGACCGTCCCGCGACTGCTGCCGACGCTGGGACCGGCCGGCATGCGCTCCGACTGGATGATGACGCTGGCCCTGCGCTGGATGGGCAACCTGGTCACCGACGAGGACCGCGACCGCGCCGCCCGCGTTTGGCGCTGGGCCGGTCGCCGCTCGCTGGCCCGCGACGCGCGTCCCCCGTTCGTCTAGGCCTCAGGTGGGCGAGGGCTGGTACCGCGCGGCGACCGCGGTCGGCAGGGCAACGATCGCGGCCCTCGATGTCCACGTCCGGAGCGAGGGTCACCAGCACGTGCCTGCGTCGGGCCCGGTGGTGCTCGCGGCGAACCACGTCTCCTTCCCCGACTTCGTGTTCATCGGGCAGGCGATGCAGCCCACTCACCGCTATGTCCGGTTCATGGCTCGTCGCGAGACCTGGCGGTTCGGTCCCGTGGCCCGCGCTATGGACGGCATGAGGCACATCCCGGTCGACCGGGCGGCTCCGGCGTCGGCGTACCTGATCGCCCGGCGGCTGCTCGGCGAGGGCGAGGTGGTCTGCGCGTTCCCGGAGGGCGGCATCTCGGCGGCGTACACGGTGCGGGCGCTGATGCCGGGCGCGGTGGCGCTGGCGCGCGAGACGGGTGCGCCGCTGGTGCCGGTGAGCATCTGGGGCTCGCAGCGGCTGTGGCCGCAGAAGCGGTCGCTGGACGCGCCGTTCCCACGGCCGACGCCCAGTCGTGGCCGGCTGGTCGACGTGCGCTTCCACGAGCCCCTCGTGGTCGGTCCCGACAACGACCTCACCGAGACCGTGCATGCGCTCGGGCATCGGCTCTGGCAGGGGCTGGAGGAGCTGCAACGGCTGCCCGAGCACCAGCCGCGGCCGGGGGAGTGGGCGCCGTGGCACCCCGCCCACCTGGGTGGCAACGCGGTCGAACGGCAGGAGTCGTTCGCGCTCGACGGGATGCCTCGCTCGGCGGTCGCCCCGACCTGGGGACCGCTGTAGTTTCGTCCGGTGGCCAAGCGACGACAGCGGGTGGCGGCGTACGCCGTGATCATCCGTGATGGACAGGTGCTGCTCAGCAAGCTCGCGCCGCGGCTGACCACCGAGGACCTCTGGACCCTGCCGGGCGGCGGTGTCGACCACGGCGAGGACCCGCGCGACGCGGTGGTGCGCGAGGTCTACGAGGAGACCGGGCTCGACGTGCGGATCGGCGACGAGGTGCGGGTCTTCTCCCACCACAGCCCCCGGCACACGCCCGGCCGCGATCCTGGGAGTCCGCTCGACCTGCACGGCATCCGCCTGGTCTACGAGGGCTGGGTGCCGATCGACGCGCCGGCGCCACGCGTGATCGAGGTCGACGGGTCGACGGTCGATGCGGCCTGGCACGACGTGGCAGCGGTGCTGGGCGGCAGGCCTCGGACCGTGCGCCTGGTGCGGGAGGCGCTGGCGGCGCACCAGCCGTTCCGGATGCAGCGGGTGGCGGCGTACGCACTGGTGGTGCGTGACGGTGCGGTGCTGCTGACCCGCTTCTCCGCCCGCGGTTTCCACACCGGGCAATGGGGTCTGCCGGGCGGCGGCGTCGACCACGGCGAGCATCCGGCTGACGCGGTGGTGCGCGAGCTCGCGGAGGAGACCGGCCTCGAGGGCGTGGTCGGTGAGGTGGTCACGGTCGACGACGTGCGGGTGCGGGGCACGGCTCCGTCGGGCCGCGACGAGGAGTTCCACTCCATCGGCATCGTGTACGCCGCCACCGTGCCGCCCGGCGGCGAGCCGCGCGTGGTCGAGCAGGACGGCACCACCGACGCGGTGGCCTGGGTGCCGCTGGCCGACATCGAGTCCGGGGTGGTGCCCGTGGTCGAGACGGTGCGAAAGGCGCTGGCGGCGGCACCGATAACCTGAGCAGGTGACCGAGACCGTCTTCACCTACGCCGCTCCCGGCCTCAAGTTCGGGACCGGCGCGGCCGCCGAGGTGGGCTACGACCTGGCCAGCTGGGGCGTGCAGCGCGTGCTGCTGGTGACCGACGCCGGCGTCGCAGCCACCGGTCACCCCGCCCGGATCGCGGAGCAGGTCGCTGCCCGCGGCATCGCGGTGACGACGTACGACGGCGTGCGGGTGGAGCCGACCGACGAGTCGATGAACGAGGCGATCGCCTTCGCGCGCGACGCCGGGCCCTTCGACGCGATCCTGGCGGTCGGCGGCGGCTCGTCGATCGACACCGCGAAGGCCGTCAACCTGCTCACCACCAACCCGGGTGAGCTGATGGACTACATCAACGCGCCGGTCGGCAAGGCGCGGGCGCCCCAGGTGCCGTTGCTGCCGCTGGTCGCGGTGCCGACCACGACCGGCACCGGCAGCGAGAGCACCACCATCTGTGTGATGGACGTGCTGTCGCTCAAGGTGAAGACCGGCATCAGCCACGTCGCGCTCCGGCCGCGACTCGCGATCGTCGATCCGTCGCTCACGATGACCCAGCCGACGATGGTCACCGCCGCGGCCGGCATGGACATCCTGTGCCACGCGCTCGAGAGCTACACCGCCCGCTGGTACGCCGACTACGACGCCAAGCAGCCCGAGCAGCGGGTGCCCTACTGCGGCGCGAACCCCATCGCGGACATGTGGTCGGAGAAGGCGATGTCGCTGCTCGCGGCCTCCTTCCGGCGGGCCGTCGCCGACGGCTCCGACGAGCACGCCCGCGAGGAGATGGCCCTGGCGGCGACGTTCGCCGGGCTGGGCTTCGGCAACGCCGGCGTACACATCCCTCATGCGAACGCCTATCCGGTCGCCGGCCGAGTGCGTGACTTCCGCCCCGAGGGCTACCCCCACGACGAGCCGATCGTGCCGCACGGCATGGCCGTCTCCCTGACCGCGCCCGAGGCGTTCCGGTTCACCTTCGACGCCGCACCGGAGCGGCACCTGAAGGCCGCACGGCTGCTCGACCCGTCGGCCCCGGCGTCGGGCCGCGACGCGTTGCCGGACGTGCTGGCGCAGGTGATGCGGGACATCGGGATCCCGAACGGGCTCGCCGCCGTCGGCTACGGCGCTGCCGACGTCGACGACCTGGTCGCAGGGCTCGCTGAAGCAGCAGCGACTGCTGGACACCGCGCCCAAGGCGGTGACCGGCGAGGACCTGGCCGGCGTCTTCCAGGGCTCGATGGAGCACTGGTGAGCGAACCCCCGGTCGGTGGGGCCGACCTGGTCGCTGAGCTGCGCCGCCGAGACATCTCCGACGTCGACGACTCCGCTCTCGCCCGAGCCCTCTACTCCTCCGACGCCTCCCTCTACCGCGTGGTGCCCCAGGTGGTCGTCCGGCCGCGGCACCGTGACGAGCTCGACGCCCTGGTCGACGTCTCCCGCGCCACTGGAGTGCCGCTCACGATGCGCGGAGCCGGCACGTCGATCGCGGGCAACGCGGTCGGACCCGGCATCGTGGTCGACACCCTCAAGCACCTCAACCGGGTGCTCGCCGTCGACGCCGAGGCCCGCACGGCAACCGTCGAGCCGGGGGCGGTGCACGCTGTCCTCCAGCGGGCGGCCGCACCGCACGGGCTGCGCTTCGGGCCGGACCCCTCGACCCACACCCGGTGCACCATCGGCGGGATGATCGGCAACAACGCCTGCGGCTCGCGCGCGCTGGGCTACGGGCGCACCTCGGACAACGTGGTCGCGCTCGACACGATCTTCCCGGCCGACGGCGTGCCGGACCGGCTGGCGGCACTGGCCGACGCCCATCTGGCGCACGTGCGCACGGCGTTCGGCCGGTTCTCGCGGCAGGTCAGCGGCTACTCCCTCGAGCACCTGCTGCCGGAGCGGCGCTCGCTCGACAAGTTCCTGGTGGGGTCCGAGGGCACGCTGGGCGTGGTGCGCGAGGCGACCGTGTCGCTGGTGGGCGAGGAGCGACGACTGCTCGTCGCGCTGGGCTACCCGTCGATGATCGACGCCGCCGACGCGGTGCCCGCCCTGCTGGCTGTGGATGAGCAGGCCCGACTGTCGGCGGCGGGTGCTCGACTGGTGGCATGCGAAGGCCTCGACTCCCGGATCGTCGACCTGGTGCGCGCTCGCGGCGAGGTGCCGGAGCTGCCGCCCGGAGCCGGCTTCCTGCTGGTCGAGCTGGCCGGGCCGGAGCCGGAGTCGCTGGTCAGCCAGGTGCTGGCGGCGGCTTCCGCGCTCGGGCACCGGGTGGTGACCGATCCCGTCGACTCGGCCGGTCTGTGGAAGATCCGCGAGGACGGCGCCGGCCTGGCGGCCCGCAGCCTGAGCCGGCCGGCCTACTCCGGCTGGGAGGACGCTGCGGTGCCCCCGGAGCATCTCGGCGCGTGGCTGCGCGACTTCGACGAGCTGTTGAAGACGCATGGTCTCGACGGGGTGCCCTACGGCCACTTCGGCGACGGCTGCGTGCACGTGCGGATCGACTTCGAGTTCGACGACGGTGGTGCGCGGTTCCGCGAGTTCCTGGAGGCCTCCGCGCGACGGTTGGCCGACTACGGCGGTTCGCTGTCGGGCGAGCACGGCGACGGGCGGGCCCGCTCGGAGCTGCTGCCGATGATGTACGACGCGGAGTCGATGCGCCTCTTCGGCGCGGTCAAGGCGATCTGCGACCCCGACAACCTGCTCAACCCCGGCGTCCTGGTCGACCCCGCCCCGATCGACGCCGACCTCCGCCCGGCCCGGCCGCGGCACGAGGTCCGCACCGCCCTGCGGTTGGTGCACGACGGCGGCTCGCTCGGCAACGCGGTCCACCGGTGCACGGGAGTCGGCAAGTGCGTCGCGCCGGCGACCAACGGCGTGATGTGCCCGTCCTACCTGGCGACCCGCGACGAGAAGGACTCCACCCGCGGCCGCGCCCGCGTGCTGCAGGAGGCGCTGGACGGCTCGCTGGTGGGTGGGTTGTCCGATCCCGCGGTGCACGAGGCACTGGACCTGTGCCTCGCGTGCAAGGGCTGTGCGTCCGACTGCCCGACCGGCGTCGACATGGCGACGTACAAGGCAGAGGCGCTGTACCAGAAGTACGACGGTCCCGACGCCACCGAGCGCCGGCCCCGTGGCCACTATCTGCTCGGACGGCTGCCGACGTGGGCCGCTCGGGCCGCACCGATGGCGCCGCTCGCCAACCGGGTGATGCGGCTCGGACCGGTGGCCCGGCTCGCCAAGGCGACGGCCGGTATCGACCAGCGCCGCTCGATCCCGGCGTTCGCGCCGAAGACCCTGCGACGCGCGCTCCGACCCGCTTCTGGGAACGCGCCCGACCTGGTGCCCGACGTGTGGATCTGGGCCGACTCGTTCACCGACCACTTCTTCCCCGACAACGCGCACGCGGCGATCCGATTCCTGGAGTCCGCCGGGCTCACCGTGCGGGTGATCGCCGACGACGCCTGCTGCGGGCTGACCTGGGTGACCACCGGCCAGCTCGACCAGGCGCGCTCGATCATGGAGCGCACCGTGGCCACGCTGGCGCCCTACGTCGCCTCGGGGGTGCCGGTGATCGGGCTCGAGCCGTCGTGCCTGGCCACGCTGCGCAGCGATGCGGTGGAGCTCACCGACAGCGAGCACGCGGTGACGGTGGCCGAGGGGGTGCTGACGTTCGCCGAGCTCGTCGAGCGCCTGGACGTCGCCCTGCCCGACCTGTCGGGCGTCGAGGTGGTCGCGCAGCCGCACTGCCACCAGGCCGCGATCATGGGCTGGGCCGTCGACAAGCAGCTGCTGGAGCGAGCCGGGGCGACGGTGACCCAGGTGGCCGGCTGCTGCGGCCTCGCGGGCAACTTCGGCATGGAGAAGGGCCACTACGAGACCTCGGTGGCGGTCGCCGAGACGCACCTGCTGCCGGCCGTGCGCGCGCACGAGGGTGCGGTCGTGCTCGCCGACGGAATGTCGTGCCGGGTGCAGCTCGACGACCTCGCCGGCGTGGCGACGATGCACCTGGCCGAGCTGCTGGCTTCTAAGATCGAGCGGTGAACCCTCGCCATCGCCGACTCGTGATCCCGGTCGCGCTGGTGGCCCTGCTCCTGATCGTGGTGATCGCGGCGGTGTCGAAGTGAACGAACCGTTGTTGCGGGCGCTGGCCCGGATGCGTTCCCACCTGCTCGACCCGAACGTGCTGGTGCGAGCGGTGGCCTCGGGGCGGCAGCGCGGCGAGGAGCCGCGCTGGCGACGGGTCGAGCTGCGCTATGTCGACCTCAAGGCCGGCCCGCACCTGCAGGTGACGGCGTACGACCAGACCCAGGCGCACACCGCCAACCATGGGCTAGGAGACGAGGCCCGCGACGCGGTCGACGACCTGCTGGACCAGCCGTTCGGCAACTGGCACGTCGAGACCACCACCGAGACGCATCAGCTGCGCGTCACCAAGAAGCTCGAGGCGGTGGTGCACACCACCGCGCGGGTCGAGGAGGTCGCGGTCGACCGCGACCACGACCGCGACAAGCAACGGCTGCTGAGCGAGGACGACCCGGTGTTTCGGGCGCTGGGCCTGTCCGATGCCGAGGGACGGATGAAGCCGAGCCGGCAGGCGAAGTACCGCCAGGTCGAGGAGTTCCTCCGGCTGCTCGACACCTCGATCACCGACGCGCTGGCGAAGGGGCACCTGCGCAGCCCGACCGTCGAGGACCCGCTGCGGATCGCGGACCTCGGCTGCGGCAACGCCTACCTGACGTTCGCGGCGCAGCGCTACCTCGCCGACATCCGCGGACTGCCGGTGCGGCTGACCGGTGTCGACGTGCGCGAACAGTCCCACGAGCACAACAGCGAGCTCGCGACCCAGCTGAGCATGGACGCCGGCTTCGTGGTCGGCAGCATCGCCGGCGCGGTGCTGGACCCGCCGCCCGAGGTGGTGCTGGCACTGCACGCGTGCGACACCGCCACCGACGAGGCGCTGGCTCGGTCCGTCGAGTGGGGAGCCCAGCTGGTGCTGGCCGCACCCTGCTGCCACCACGACATCGCGGCCCAGCTGCGCCGGACCCCGACCCCGGCGCCGTACGCCATGCTGACCCGGCACGGGATCCTCCGGGAGCGGCTGGCCGACACCCTCACCGACGGTCTGCGCGCGGGGTTGATGCGGCTGCAGGGCTACCGCGTCGACGTCATGCAGTTCGTGGAGAGCAAGCACACGCCTCGCAACACGATGCTCCGCGCGGTCCGCACGGGTGGTGCGGTCAAGGGTGGCGGCGTGCGCAAGGAGTACGACGACATGGTCGCCGAGTGGGGGATCCGGCCGCGTCTCGCCGAGCTGCTGGCCGAGCTTCCGTGATGCGGCTGGCCCGGGTGGTCACCCTCGTCGTGGTGGCGGCCCCCTTCGCGATCGGCACGGCCGTCGCGGGCGGGGACGCGTACGGCGGTGGAGTTCCGGTTCCGCGATCCGCAGATCGTCGAGTCGAGCGGGCTGGTCGTCCGCAACGGCCTCTTCGTCACGGTCAACGACTCGGGCGACTCCGGCCGCACCTTCGTCGTCGACGGCGGCACCGGCCGCACGGTCGGCGGGGCGACCTGGTCGACCGAACCCGAGGACATCGAGGCGGTCGCCCCTCTGCCCGGCGGCGCGGTGCTGGTCGGCGACATCGGCGACAACAACAGCGAGCGCGAGTCGGTGACGCTGCTCGAGGTGCCGTCGAAGCGCGGTTTCGAGGACGTCGAGCCTCGGGAGATCTCGCTCAGCTACCGCGACGGCCCGCGCGACGCGGAGACGCTGCTCGTGCACCCCACCACCGGACGGGTGTACGTCGTCTCGAAGTCGCTGCTGGGCGGCGTGCTCTACGAGGCGCCCGAACGCCTCACCGCGACGGGCTCAACGTCCTCGAGCCGATCGGCGACGTGCTCGGGTTCGCCACCGACGGCGCGTTCTTCCCCGACGGGCGGCACTTCGTGCTCCGCGACTACGGGCGCGCGGTGATCTACTCCTTCCCCGGCCTGGAGGCGGTCGGCGAGCTGGCGCTGCCCGACCAGGAGCAGGGTGAGGGCATCGCCGTCGACGACAGCGGCGCGGTGTTCGTCAGCAGCGAAGGTCAGCTGAGCCCGGTCTACCGGGTGCGGGTGCCGAACGGGCTCGCTCGGATCGTCGACCCGCCTCCGCCGGGGGCGTCCGACTCACCGTCGGCCGAGCCGACGGACGGTGCTTCCGACGCGGATGGCGATGGTCTGGACGTCGAACGGCCGACCTGGGTGTGGTTGCTCGGCGGCTTCGTGGGTATCGGCATCATCGTGGTACTCCTTCGATCGCTCCGACCGCGCTGACATGGCGCGGCTGCGCAAGACGTCGCCCGATCAGCCCGGCTGGACCAGGCGCCGCGCGGGCGCGGGCTTCGTCTACCTCGACGAGCACGGCGACCGGCTGCCCGATGAGCTGGCGCAGCGGGTCAAGGACCTGGTGATCCCGCCCGCCTGGACGGACGTCTGGGTGACGCCGTACGACAACGGCCACCTCCAATCAGTCGGCACCGACGACGCGGGACGACGGCAGTACCTCTACCACGAGGAGTGGCGCACCCGGCGCGACGCCGAGAAGTTCGACCGGATGCTGGAGTTCGGCCGGGCCCTGGTCCGAAGGCTCGCGAGCGGGTGCTGGTCGATCTCGGCAGCGAGGGGATGCCGCTCGAGCGTGCCTGTGCCGCCGCCGTGCGGCTGCTCGACCTCGGCTACTTCCGGATCGGCAACGACGCGTACGCCGACGAGCACGGCAGCTTCGGCCTCACCACGCTGGAGCGCCGGCACGTCCGCCGCCAGCAGGACCGCCTGGTCTTCGCGTTCGTGGGCAAGTCGGGGATCGAGCACCGCATCGAGATCGACGACGCAACGGTGATCGAGGCGGTCGAGGTGATGCGGCGGCGCAAGAGTAGGGAGGACCCGCGGCTGCTCGCCTACAAGGACGGGCGCTCCTGGCGCTCGATCCTCCCCGAGCTGGTCAATGACTACGTCCGCGAGAGCACCGGGCTCGAGGCCACCGCGAAGGACTTCCGCACCTGGCACGCCACCGTGCTGGCTGCCGCCGCGCTGGCAGAGACCGACGAGCCGGGTGAGACCAAGGCCTCGCGCAAGCGGGCGGTGGTCGGAGCGATGAAGGAGGTGGCGGAGTTCCTCGGCAACACCCCGGCGCTGGCCCGCTCGGCGTACGTCGACCCGCGCGTGACCGAGGCCTACGAGCACGGACGCACCATCCACGGCACCACCCGCCGCCGCTACGACAACCCCGACCAGCGCCAGGCCGCCCTCGAGCGGGCGACGCTGAAGCTGATCAGGGAGAACTGATCCGATGGAGATCACCGCGGTCGAAGGCGACATCACCCGAGCAGCAGGTCGACGCGGTCGTCAACGCCGCCAACAACGGCATGCGTGGCGGTGGCGGCGTGGACGGAGCCATCCACCGTGCGGGTGGTCCTGCGGTGCTGGCCGACTGCGTCGAGCGCTTCCCCGACGGCCTCGCCACGGGCGATGCCGGCTGGACCACCGCCGGCGATCTGCCAGCGCAGTGGGTGATCCACGTTGTCGGCCCGAACCGCAACGCCGGCCAGACCGACCGCTCGCTGCTGACCTCCTGCTACGCCCGCGCGACTCGAGGTCGCCGAGGAGCTGGGCGCGCGCACCGTCGCCTTCCCTCTCGTCAGTGCCGGCGTCTACGGCTGGCCCAAGGACGACGCGATCGCCGCCGCCATCGAGACCCTCCGAGCGGCCGATGCTCGCGGCACCTCGGTCACCGAGGCCCGCCTGGTCGCCTTCGACCACCCGACGTACGACGCAGATCGCCGCCGCCCTCGCGGGGTAGTCCCTGACGATAGTCGGTGGCATAGGCCGATCTCACGCCGAAATCGTCAGGGACTATCGCGGAAGGACCAGGTCAGGAGTTGGCGACGACGAAGTCGATGCAGGCGGTGAGGGCCTCGATGTCGGAGGCGTCGATGGCGGGGTACATCGCGATCCGGAGCTGGTTGCGGCCGAGCTTGCGGTAGGGCTCGGTGTCGACGATGCCGTTGGCCCGCAGGGTGGCGGCGATCGCGGCGGCGTCGATGGTGTCGTCGAAGTCGATGGTGCCGATGACGAGCGAGCGGTTGGCCGGGTCGACGACGTACGGCGTGGTGTACGCCGTCCGCTCGGCCCAGCCGTACAGCGCGTCGGAGGACGCCGTGGTGCGCTCGACCATGCCCTTGAGGCCGCCCTGGGAGTTCATCCAGTCCAGCTGCTCGGCCATCAGGAACAGCGTGGCGACCGAGGGGGTGTTGTAGGTCTGGTTCTTGGTGGAGTTGTCGATCGCCGTCGGCAGGTCGAAGAAGGCGGGGATGTGCCGGTCCGATGCCGCGATGCTCGCGGCTCGCTCCAGCGCGGCCGGCGACATGAGCGCGATCCACAGGCCGCCGTCGGAGGCGAAGCTCTTCTGCGGCGCGAAGTAGTAGGTGTCGACCTCGGCCAGGTCGACGGGCAGGCCGCCGGCGCCCGACGTGGCGTCGATCAGCACGAGCGCGTCGCCGGCTGTGCCTGCGGGCCGGACGACGGGTGCCATCACCGCGGTCGAGGTCTCGTTGTGCGCCCACGCGTAGACGTCGACGCCGTCCTCGGCTACCGCCTCGGGCCGCGAGCCCGGCTCGCTCTTGAGGACCGAGGGGTCCGTCGAGCCACGGCGCGGCCGCGGCTGCGGACGCGAACTTGGCGGAGAACTCACCGAACGACAGGTGCTGGCTCTTGCGCTCGATCAGGCCGAACGTCGCGATGTCCCAGAACGCCGTCGCGCCGCCGTTGCCGAGCACCACCTCGTAGCCGTCGGGCATCGAGAAGAGCTCGGCCAGCCCCGTGCGCACGCGGCCGACGGTGTCGCGCACCGGAGCCTGCCGGTGGGAGGTGCCCATCAGCGCGGACCCGGTCGCCGCCAGCGCATCGAGGTGCGAGGTCTGGATCTTCGACGGTCCCGCCCCGAAGCGCCCGTCAGCGGGCAGCAGGTCGGCGGGAATGCGGAGGGCGTCGGTCACGGTGCAGCCTTTCGAGCGGGTCGAGGTCGGGTTGCTGACGACGCTGTCAGAGCCATCTCTATTCTGGCAGCCCACCACAGGTCGACTGGAATCGGAGAGCAGGCGTGGACTACGGGGCCTTGCGGATCGAGCAGGTCGGCTACGGCCATGCCGATGCCACCTGGCTGATCGACCAGGTGCAGCTCGAGTACGCCGAGCTCTACGGCAGCCCCGACGAGGGCCCGATCGACCCGCTGATGTTCGATCCGCCGCACGGCAGCTTCTTCGTCGGCTACCTCGGCTCCGAGCCGGTGACCTCGGGCGCCTGGCGCCGCCGCCAGGTCGAGGCGTTCGGCACGAGCGTGACAGCCGAGATCAAGCGGATGTACGTCGTCGCCTCGGCCCGCCGACAGGGCCACGCCCGGGCCGTCCTGGCCCACCTCGAGGACACCGCCCGCGCTTCCGGCGTCGAGGCGATGATCCTGGAGACGGGGCTGCTCCAGCCCGGGGCGATCGCCCTCTACGAGTCGGCTGGCTACCTCCCGATCCCCAACTTCGGCCACTACCGCGACTCACCGGTCTGCCGGTGCTTCGGCAGGCTGCTGTCCGTCGCCGAGCGGTTGGGCTGACGCAGTGCTGCTGCCGCCCAAGGTCGCCCTCGGTGTCCGCGACGGCTCGGTGACCCTGGCCTTCCGTCGATGGGCGCGCCAGGACGTCAAGCCGGGTTCGGAGTTCCGCTCGTCAGCCGGCGTCATCCGGGTCGGCGAGGTCAGCATGGTCGAGGCCGACGCGATCACCGACGAGGAGGCGGTGCTGGCCGGTCACCCGAACGCCGACGCGCTGCGCAAGCGCCTGCGCGACGACCCCAGCCTGCCGACGTACAAGGTGGTGCTGGAGTGGGCAGGGGAGGACCCGCGGATCGCACTGCGGCAGTCGGCCGAGCTCACCGTCGACGACGTGGCCGCGATCGACGCCCGGCTGGAGCGGCTCGACCGTGCCAGCAGCCACGGAGCCTGGACGATGGCCACCCTCGACATCATCCGACGGCGCCCGCACACCCGGGCACCGGATCTGGCCGAGGAGCTCGGTCGCGAGCGGGACCCCTTCAAGATCGACGTCCGCAAGCTGAAGAACCTCGGTCTCACCGAGAGCTTCGATGTCGGGTACGCCGTCTCGCCCCGCGGCGAGGCCTACCTCGCCCGCACCACCCGAGCCTGACCGCTGGCCGCCTGATGCCGGCCGTCCTCACCTCGTCGCTCAAACAAATGGTACGATCGTTCGTATAGTTAGTTGAGAGGAGCAGCAATGGCGCTGCTGATACCCGAGGCCCCCGCCTCGTACGACGTCCTCACCGCCCCGCACGGGCTCACCTCCACCTGCGCCGCGCCGTCGCGGACGACCGTGAGGACCTGATCCGGTTCGTCGCTGAGCTGTCGCAGGCGTCCGGCCAGCACCGGTTCCTGACCGGCATCGGCGGGCGACTGCCCAAGCCGGTGCTCGACCAGCTGCTGTACGGCGGGCCGCGGCGGTGGCGCGATCGTCGCCGTCGCAGGTGACCGACTCGTCGGCCATGCCCTGTGGGCGCGCGCGGGCGGCTCGGACGACCCCGTGGCCGAGATCGCGATGGTCGTGGCCGACGCCTACCAGCGGCAGGGCATCGGCTCGCTGCTCCTCGATGAGCTGCGTGTCGCGATGATCTGTGACGGCATCGAGCGGGTGCAGGTCGTGACCGGCGCCGGCAACCGGCCCGTGCTCGGGATGCTCACCAAGCATCGCCCGGGGTCACGCCCGAGCGACCGCGACGGTGCGGTCTTGACCTACGAGCTGTCGGTGCGACGATGACGGTCATCATGACCGAGGCACCCGAGGCACCCGAGCACCGAGACAACCGACGGCCGGGTGCGCCGAGGCGACGAGACCCGGCGTACCGTCCTGCGGCGCGCCGTCGACATCGCCTCGATCCAGGGCCTCGAAGGCCTGTCCATCGGTCAGCTGGCCGCGGACCTCCAGATCAGCAAGAGCGGGCTGTTCGCGCACTTCGGCGCGAAGGAGGAGCTGCAGCTGTCCACGATCCGCGCCGCTCGCCGGATCTACGCCGACACGGTCGTGGCCCCCGCCCTCGCCGCGCCCGCCGGAATGGAGCGGCTCTGGGCGCTGAGCGAGGCCTGGCTGGCCTACTCCCAGGGCCGGGTCTTCCCGGGCGGCTGCTTCTTCGCCAAGGCGACACACGACTTCGCGGCCCGGCCTGGCAAGGTGCGGGACTCCCTGGCCGCGGCCAATGTCGAGTGGATGGAGCTCGTCGAGCAGGTGGTCGAAGAGGCCCGGAGCCTGGGGCACCTCGGCCCGGAGACCGACGCAGCGCAGCTGGCCTTCGAGCTGAACGCCTACTACGAGGGCGCCAACCTGATCTCGCTGCTCCGCGACGCCGACGGCAGCGCCTACCACCTCGCCCGTCGCTCGATCCAGGCCCGGCTGCAGCACTTCGCCGAGCCGGGCGCCCCTCGTCCCTGGGCCTGAGCCTCGAGCTCAGCCTGCGGTCGAGCCGAGCCGGGCGGCGCCGATCGCGGCGACCGGCTGGTCCGAGCCGATCAGCCGCACCCGCTCGGCCAGGTCGAGCGAGGCGAGGAACGGCGAGCCCTCCGACTGGCCGACCAGCGCCACCCGGACCGCCTCGCGGAGGGGCTCGCCGAGAGCGGCCACGCCGCCGCCGAGCACGACGTACTCGACGTCAACGCTGAGCATCAGCAAGCGTGCGGCTGCCGCGACGCCCCCGGCGAAGGCGTCGCGGACGGCCACGGCCTTCACGTCGCCCGTCGCGGCCCGCCCGAAGACCTCCTGCGCGACGGGCACGTCGGTCGAGGTAGGCCACATCCGCGCGAGCGCCGCGCCTGAGGCCATGGTCTCGAGGCAGCCGCGCTGGCCGCAGCTGCACGGTTCCCCGGCGGGGTCGACGGGGATGTGCCCCATCTCGCCGGCCGCGCCGTACCTGCCACGCCGCAGTCGACCATCGAGCACCAGCCCGGCCGACAGCCCGGTGCCGATGCTGAGGTAGGCCAGGTCGGTCGCGCCGAGCAGCTGCGCGGCACCGAGGGCGGCGGCGTTGCTGTCGTTCTCCAGCAGCACCTCGTGGCCGAGGTGCTCGCTCAGCAGGATCTGCAGGCGGAGCGAGTCGCCGCCGACCTCGAGGTTGACCGCGTGGCGCATCGCGCCGTCGGTCACCAGGCCGGGCACGCCGACCCCGATCGGTCCGCTGGGCGCGACCCCCGAGTCTCGGCGGAGCTGCTCGACCACCTGCCGCGCGGTGGCGACGACACCCTGCGGGCCGGGATCGGTGGGCCGGCGCACGCTGGCGAGCACCGCGCCGCCGTCGTCGACCACGACGCCGAGGGTCTTGGTGGCACCGACGTCCAGGCCGTACGCCGTCACGCCGACCACCCAGCCGCGGTCAGCACGTCGGCAGCGGCGGCCGTGCTCGGTCGGGAGGCGCCCCGCGTACAGATGCGGGGCAGGTCGAGGTCGAGGGGTCCGGGCCAGCCGTACTCCACGACCACGACCGGACCGGCCTCCGCGAGCGCCGCGAGCTGGTCGCGCACGTGCGGGTGCCGGTGGGCGTCCTTGACCTGGGCGACAACCGGCTTCCCAGGCGTCGGTGACCCTGTGACCGGAAGGCCCCACGGCACGACGCCGACGGCGATGTTCGGCGTGGTGCTGCACTGGATCACCACGGCGCCGGCCAGGTCGGGGAGGTTGCCCTCGACGGTCAGTGCCGCTCTCGCGCCGACGAGCTGGGCGTCCGAGTCGAGCTCGCTGGCGACCGTGCTGCTCGGCCGGCGCAGCAGCCGCGCCCGGCGCTGCGCGTCCTCCAAGCGCTCCACGCCGAGCCGGCCGTCGGCGACCGCCGCCACCACTGCGGTCTGCACCGCTCGCACCAGCTCGGCCGACGAGTCGGAGCCGAGACAGAGCAGGTCGGCGCCCGCGACCAGCGCGAGCACCGCTGCCTCGGGGATCCCACGCTCACCCGAGGCGCCCGCCATGTCGAGGGCGTCGGTGACGATCGCTCCGTCGTAGGCCAGCCGCTCGCGCAGCAGGCCGAGGACGGTCGGGCTCAGGGTGGCCGGACGCTCCGGATCGAGGCGGGGGAGCAGAAGGTGAGAGGTCATCACTGCCGCGACGTCGTGGCCGATCGCCGTCGCGAACGGCACCAGCTCACGCGCGTCGAGAGTCGCCAGGTCGGCGTGCACCACCGGCAGGGTGAGGTGGCTGTCGTCGCTGGTGTCGCCATGCCCCGGGAAGTGCTTGGCGCAGGCGGCGACCCCCACCGACTGCGCGCCCCTCACCCACGCGGCGACGTGCTCGCCCGCCCGTGCCGGGTCGGAGCCGAAGCTGCGCACGCCGATCACGGGGTTGTCGGGGTTCGTGTTGAGGTCCGCCACGGGAGCCAGGGTGAGGTCGATGCCAGCGGCGGCCAGGTCCGAGCCCACGGCCCGCCCGGTCGCCTCGGTGAGCCCGAGGTCATCGGCAGCGCCGAGGGCCGCGGCGCCGAGCACGGGGCTGCCGACGTCGGCGTACAGCCGGGTGACGTCGCCGCCCTCCTCGTCGGTGGCGATCACGGCGCCGGGTCCGGCCGCATGGAGCTGGTCCGTCAGCGCGCGCACGGCCGCGACGCCACCGGTGGCGGCCGCGCCGAACAGGCAGACCCCGCTGAGCCCCTCGGCCAGCAGCGCGGACAGGTCGGGGTCCACCTCGGGGCGGTTCAGGCCGGGCAGCAGCACGCCGAGGGCAAGCTCGTTCGATGCTCACCCCTTCACCGCGCCTGCGGTCAACCCAGCGACCATCCGGCCCTGGACGAACAGGAAGAACACGATCACCGGGATGGCGATGAGGGTGGAGCCGGCCATGACCGCGCCCCAGTCGGTGCCGCGGTTGACGTCGGAGAACGTGCTCAGCCAGACGGGCAGGGTCTGCCGGTCCTCGCGGGTCATCACGACGAGCGCGAGCGTGAACTCGTTCCAGGCCTGGATGAACCCGAAGACCCCGGTGGCGACCAGTCCGGGGGCGAGCAGCGGGAAGGTGATTCGGAAGAACGCGCCGACCCGGCTGCACCCGTCGACCATCGCCGCCTCCTCCAGTTCGATCGGCAGGCCAGCGACGAAGCCGCGCAGGGTCCAGATCGTGAAGGGCAGCACGGCTGCGACGTAGAGCAGGGTCAGGCCGGCGACGGTGTTGGTGAGGTCGGCACCGTCGAGCATCTTGTACTGGGAGATGAACAGGCCCTCGGCCGGGATCATCTGCACGACGAGCAGCACGAGCACGAACGACTTGCGGCCGCGGAACTTGAAGCGGGAGAGCGCGACGGCCGCCAGGAACGCGAACGCCAGCGCGATCACCACCGTCGCCAGGGTGACCATGAGGCTGATCTTCAGGGCACCGAGGAACTCGCCGTCCTCGAACAGCCGCCGGTAGTTGTCGAAGCCGCCGCCGAACGGGTGCCAGGTCGGTTCGGGGGCGCGGATCTCCCGCCGGGTCTGGAATGAGGTGGAGACCATCCAGTAGACCGGGAACGCGAACACCACGAAGATCAGCAGGCCGATGCCGTTCGCGACGGACCGGTTGGTGCGGCTGGGGCGGCGAGGCACTAGTCCTCCTCGCGGAGCATGCGGAAGACGTACGGCGCGGTCAGCACGACGGTCAGCGCCAGCATGAAGATGGCGACTGCCGCGGCGGCGCCGAAGTCGCCCTCGCCGATGCCGGCCCGGTAGATGTAGGTGCCGAGCAGGTTGGTCTCGCGGGTGACGCCGCCGGCCTTCTGCAGCACGTAGATCTGGGTGAAGACGCGCAGGTCCCAGATGATCTGCAGCAGCGTGACCACCAGCAGCACGGGCATCACCGACGGCAGGATGATGTGGCGCAGTCGCTGTCGCGGGCTCGCGCCGTCCACCTCGGCGGACTCGATCACCTCGGCGGGCACCTGGGTGAGCGCGGCGTACACGGTGAAGGCCACGAACGGCACGCTCATCCAGACCACGATCACCGTGGCGACGAAGAAGAACGACAGCGGGTTGAGCAGCCACGAGTGCCCGTCGTACTCGGCACCGAGGCGGGTCAGCACCCAGTTGATGACGCCGTACTGGCTGTCGAAGAGCCACTGCCACACGGTCAGCGCCGCCAGCACCGGCATCGCCCAGGCCAGCAGCAGCGCGGTCTGCACCAGCAGCCGCACCGGCTTGGACATCTGCCGCATCAGCAGCGCGATGGCGCCGCCGATGGCCATGGTGAGGGTCGCGTTGACCAGGCAGAAGGCCACCGTGCGGAGCACCAGGACCCACAGGTAGCTGTCGTCGAGCAGGTCGCGGTAGTTGTCGAACCCGGTCCAGGTGGCCGGCTGGCCGAACTGCTGGGCCAGGCCGTACTCCTGGAACGACAGCACGAACTGCCGCACGAGCGGGTAGCCCAGCGCCAGCGCCAGGGCGACCAGGGCGGGCAGGAGCAGTCCGTAGGGCAGCAGGCCCTTCGACGGCGTACGCCGTGGGGAGCGCCCGGCAGGAGGATCGACCGTCTCCATCACATCCGCGAGCTGTGCCATCGACTCTCCTCCTCTCCGGTGCTGGTCTGGCCTGGGCGTGGATCGCTGACCCGTCAGAAGATCTTCTGACGGGTCAGCGTCCACGGTGGTGGATCTCGAGGGTTAGTTGAGCTGATCGGCCATCGCGGCGTCGGCGTCCGCGGCCAGGTCGGCCGGGTCACCGCCCTGCGCGAGGGCGACGAACATGTCCTCGAGGATGCGGGCGCCCTCGACGCTGGCCCAGCCGGCCGCGGCCGGGGTGAGCTTCGCGTTGCTGGCGGCCTCGATGGTGGCCGCGGCGAACTCGTCGTCGCCGAGCAGCGGGGTGAGCGAGTTCTTGGCCGGGGTGAGGCCGTTCTCGGCCAGGATCGTCTGGTACTCGTCGCTGAGCATCAGCGCGACGGCGTCCTTGGCGAGGTCCTGGTTGGCGGACTTCGCGGCCACCGCGATGTTGGAGCCGCCGAGCAGCACCGGCGCCGGCTCACCGTCAGCGCCCGGGAGGGCGAAGACGCCGATGTTCTCGACCATGTCGGGGCAGCCGGTCTCGGGGTCGCTGATCAGGCCCATCACCCAACCGGGGGTCGACATCATGCCGATCTCGTTGTTGCAGAAGGGCACCTGCGGGTCGGCCTCGTTGCCGTCCTTGGCCGCGCCCGAGGCCTCGGTCATCAGCGTCTGCACCGTCTCCAGCCCGGCCTGGGACTCCGGGCGTGGAGAGCGCGCCCTGCCACTCGCCGCCGTCGTCGACAGCCAGGTCGCCGCCGGCGTTCCAGACGAAGGTCACCGCGTTGCGCCAGTCCTGGCCCGGGAACCAGTAGCCCGAGAAGTTCGCCGGGCTCGGGGTTGTCCTGCTTGAGCTTGATCGCCGCGGCGACGAACTCCTCGGTCGTGGTGGGCACCTCGATGCCGGACGCCGCGAAGAGGTCCTTGCGGTAGAAGACGTACTTCGAGCCGGCGTAGTAGGGCACCGCGAAGACGTCGTCGTCGACGCTGCCGGCCTCGACGAAGCCCTCCAGCAGGTCATCGCCGCCGAGCGACGTCGAGCTCGGAGGTGAGGTCGGCTGAAGGCGCCGGCGGTCGTGAACGTCGCCGCCTGGGTGTTGCCGACCTCGACCACGTCGGGGGTCTCGGAGTCGCTGGAGAGGGCGGTGGTGAGGCGCTCGACGAGCCCCTCCCACTGCTGCTCCTCGATGGTCAGCGTGGAGCCGGGGTGGTCGGCCTCGAAGGTCTCCTTGAGCCAGTCGCGGGCGTCCTGCGGCGTGTCCGGCCCGTTGAGCCAGACCCGGATGTCGGCGGTCTCCGGACCACCGCCGTTGCCGTTGGAGTCGCCGTTGTCGTCGCCGTCCGAACCGCATGCGGTCAGGGCGAGCACTGCGGACAGGGCGATGCCCAGGGGCAGGCCCAGCGTTGTCTTCATGCGCACCGGATGTTTCCTTTCGATGGGGTGCGGACGTCTCTCACGAGACACCCAGTTCTCCGGCCAGGACCAGCACTGCGGCCCCGACCAGTACGACGTCGTCCCCGAGAGTCGACGTACGGACAACCAGCTCGTCACCGATCACGGGCATCGTGCGGTCACGGATGGTCTTCTCGACGGCGTCGCGGAGCGCACCGTCGAGGAGCTCAGTGGGTCCACTGAGGACCAGCTCGTGCAGGTTGAGCGTGCCGATCACCGGCGCCAGCGCGGCGCCGAGGCGCTTGCCGGTCTCGGCGAGCATCCGCTTCGGCGAGGCGGCCGCGGCGAGCCGGCGGCGGAGGTGCGGCTCGGCGAGGAAGGTCTCGAGGCAGCCGGTGCGGCCACAGGCGCACTGCTCGCCGCGTGGGTCGACGACCACGTGCCCGATCTCGCCGGCGGCCGCGCGGTGGCCGTGCAGCAGCGAGCCCTCGAGGATCAGGCCGGCGCCGACACCGGTGCCGATCCGCAGCACCATCATCCCGCCGCCCTCGGCCTCGCCGTAGGTGTGCTCGCCGAGCGCTGCAGTGTTGGCGTCGTTGGCGACGAAGACGGGTACGCCGGTGCGCGAGCGGAGGCTGTCGGCCAGCGCGGTGCCGTGCCAGCCGAGGTTGGGGGCGTCGAGCACCACGCCGCGGGCATCGACGACACCGGGCGAGCCGACGCCGATGCCGAGGACGGGCTGGTGGCTCCGGCGATCAGCTCGTCGGCGAGCTCGTGCACGAGGTCCTGGGCGGCCTGGCCGTGGCGGCCCTGCAGCGGGCGCTCGGTGCGGGTGACCACCTGGCCGGCGAGGTTGACGACCGCACCGAGGATGCGGTCGTCGGGGGAGAGGTCGAGGGCGACGATGTGGGTCGAGTCGGCCGCGACGCCGACCAGGGTCGGCGGCTTGCCGACCCGGCTCTCGACCGGGGCGCCGAGCTCCTCGACCAGGCCCTCGGCCACCATCTCGCCGACCAGGTCGGAGACCGTCACCCGGGTCAGCCCGGTGGCCCGGGCCAGGTCGGCCCGGCTCGCCGGACCGTCGCGGAACAGCGCCTGCAGCAGCAGCGAGCGGTGGTGCCGACGGGCATCCTCCTGCAGCAGCTTGCCGCTGGGTCGCAGCTGCCGGCCGACCGGCGTTACCTGGGTCACATAAGTTAGTTCACCGGACTAACTAACCCGTGTCAAGGAAAACCGCGAAGTTGGTCGGCGTTCGCGGCGGTCGGGCGGGCCTGGTCAGCCGGCCCACTCCGACTTCCAGCCGTCGACCTCGTCGGCCTTGCGGGCGCTGGGGCCGACGTACACGGCGGAGGGCCGGATCAGGCGTCCGGTGCGCTTCTGCTCGAGGATGTGGGCCGACCAGCCGCCGGTGCGGGCGCAGGTGAACATCGAGGTGAACATGTTGGCCGGCACCTCGGCGAAGTCGAGGACGATGGCCGCCCAGAACTCGACGTTGGTCTCGAGCACGCGGTCGGGGCGGCGCTCGCGCAGCTCCTTGAGGGCGGCCTGCTCCAGCGCCTCGGCGACCTCGTAGCGGGGAGCGTTGAGCTCCTTGGCCGTGCGGCGCAGCACGCGGGCGCGGGGGTCCTCGGCGCGGTAGACGCGGTGGCCGAAGCCCATCAGGCGCTCGCCGGAGTCGAGCAGGCCCTTGACGTACGCCGTGGCGTCGCCGGACTTCTCGACCGCCTCGATCATCGTCAGCACGCGCGCGGGGGCGCCGCCGTGCAGCGGGCCGCTCATCGCGCCGATGGCGCCGGAGAACGCGGCCGCGACGTCGGCGCCGGTGCTGGTGATCACCCGGGCGGTGAAGGTCGAGGCGTTCATGCCGTGCTCGGCGGCCGAGCTCCAGTAGGCGTCGATCGCCTTGACGTGCTGGGGATCGGCCTCGCCCTTCCAGCGGATCATGAAGCGCTCGGCGAGCGTGCTGCCCTTGTCGACCTCGCTCTGCGGCACGACGGTCTGGTGCAGGCCGCGGGCCGACTGGGCGGCGTACGACAGGACCATCACGGCCAGCCGGCCGATGTCCTCGCGGGCCTGCTCGTCGGAGATGTCGTAGGTCTGCCCGAAGCCGAAGGCCGGCGCGAGCATCGCGACCGCGGCCTGCACGTCGACGCGGACGTCGCCGGTGTGGACCGGCAGGTTGTAGGGCTCGGCGGGCGAGAGGCCGGGCGTGTAGGAGCCGTCGATCAGCAGGCCCCAGACGTTCTCGAACGGCACCCGCCCGACGATGTCCTCGATGTCGACGCCGCGGTAGCGGAGGGCCGAGCCTTCCTTGTCCGGCTCGGCGATCTCCGACTCGAACGCGACGACGCCTTCCAGGCCGTGGTGTACCTCGGTCATCCCGCACGCTCCTCTGCTCGACGGCCCACGGTGGTGGCGCCGGAGGCATTCTGCCCCACGCCACGGACAGGTCGTAGGACGTCCTAGGGTCGGGCTATGGGCGATGCACTCACGACGATCTCGACATCGCGCCGATGCGCAAGGAGTACGCCGACGCGGGGCTTCGCGAGGCCGACCTGGCGCCGGATCCGATCGCGATGTTCGAGCGCTGGTTCGCCGACGCCCGCGCGGCGAACCTCCACGAGCCCAACGCGATGGTGCTGGCGACGGTGTCGCGCCGACGGGCGCCCGTCGTCGCGGATGGTGCTGCTCAAGGGCGCTCGGCGCCGACGGGCTTCCGGTTCTTCACCAACACCCGCTCCCGCAAGGGCGACGACCTGGCGGCCAACCCGCGCTGCGCGCTGCTCTTCCCGTGGCACCTGCTCGAGCGGCAGGTCCGGATCGAGGGCGTGGCCACGCCGCTCTCGGCCGCCGACGTGGCGGCGTACTTCGCGATCCGGCCGCGCGGCTCGCAGCTCGGCGCCTGGGCCTCGCACCAGTCGCGACCCGGTCGCCGACCGCGACGAGCTGGAGGCGGCGTACGACGAGGTCGCGGCGCGCTACCCCGAGCCCACGCCGGTGCCGGTGCCGGAGGAGTGGGGCGGCTACGTCGTCCGCCCCGAGGTCGTGGAGTTCTGGCAGGGCCGTCCCGGCCGGATGCACGACCGCCTCGTCTACACCCGCTCCGGCGACTCCTGGACCACCCAGCGGCCCCTGGGTAGTCCGACGGCCCTGACGCGTTCGGGCCATACGGCCACGAAAACCATTTGTGAGTGAGTGCTCACTCACTTAACGTGAGAGGGATGGAGAAGAGGGAGCGGGCGCGGCCGATGGCGCCGGAGGAGCGGCGCGACGAGCTGATCGCCGCGACGCGGCCGCTGCTGCTCGAGCACGGGCGGGCGACCACGACCCGGCTGATCGCCGAGGCGGCCGGCATCGCCGAGGGCACGATCTTCCGGATCTTCGCGACCAAGGAGGAGCTGTTCGAGGCGGTGCTGGACGCGGAGTTCGACCCGAGCCGTTCCTGGCTGCGATCGAGCGAGCATCGACCTGGACCTGCCCGCTCCGGGAGCGGCTGGTCGCGGCTGACCGACTGCTGCAGCGCCGCTTCCTCCGGATCTTCCCGATGATGACCGCGATGGCCGCTGCCGAGGCCGCCCGACCAGCTCCGCGAACGACGGAGCTGCGCAAGCAGCTGGCCGAGAAGGCGATCGGCCGGCTGCTCGACCCCGACGCCGACCAGTTCCGCGTGCCGCCCGAGGAGGTCGTGCGCCTGCTGCGGCTGCTGACGTTCTCGGGCAGCCACCCGCACATCTCCGACCACCGGCCGCTGACGGCCGAGGAGATCGTCGACGTGATCCTGCACGGCACCCTCCGCCGAAGCCCGCGCCGGGAAGCACCGACCGAGGGAGACACTGATGCTGCTGCGCCTGCTGCGCACCCACCTCGCGCCGTACAAGCCGCTGGCTCGCGCGTGATCGTGGTCCTGCAGTTCGTCTCGACCGTGGCCATGCTCTTCCTGCCGAGCATCAACGCCGACATCATCGACAACGGCGTGGCCACCGGCGACACCGACTACATCATGCGCCTCGGCGCGGTGATGCTCGTCGTCTCGCTGCTGCAGATCGTCTGCTCGGTGGTCGCGGTGTGGTTCGCGTCGCGTACGGCGATGGCGTTCGGCCGCGACCTGCGCGCCGCGGTGTTCCGCAAGGTGTCGTCGTTCTCGGGTCGCGAGGTCGGCGACGTTCGGGGCGCCGTCGCTGATCACCCGCAACACCAACGACGTCCAGCAGGTCCAGATGCTCGTGCTGATGACCTGCACGATGGCCGTCTCGGTGCCGATCATGATGGTCGGCGGCGTGGTGATGGCGATGCGCGAGGACCTCGGCCTGTCCTGGCTGCTGGCCGTCGTCGTGCCGACGCTGTTCCTCTGCGTCGGCCTCGTCGTCGTCGCAGATGGTGCCGAGCTTCCGGCTGGTGCAGGAGCGGATCGACGAGGTCAACCGGGTGCTGCGCGAGCAGATCACCGGCATCCGCGTGGTCCGGGCGTTCGTCCGCGAGCCGCTGGAGACCAAGCGCTTCGCGCAAGGCCAACGACGAGCTGACCGAGGTCTCGGTGACGGCCGGTCGCTGGCTGGCCACGATGTTCCCGCTGGTGATGCTGGTCGTGAACGTCTCGAGCGTCGCCGTCATCTGGTTCGGCGGCCAGCGCGTCGACGACGGCGACCATGCAGGTCGGTGCGCTGACGGCGTTCCTGAGCTACCTGATGCAGATCCTGATGTCGGTGATGATGGGCACCTTCATGCTGATGATGATCCCGCGGTCGGCGGTGTGCGCCGACCGGATCGCGGAGGTGCTCGACACCGACTCCTCGGTGGTGCCGCCCGCGGACCCGGAGCCGCCGGCCGACGTGCGCGGTCACCTGCGACCTCGACGGCGTCGGCTTCACCTACCCCGGCGCGGAGCAGCCGGTGCTGCAGGACGTCACGCTTCTCGGCGCGGCCCGGCCAGACGATCGCGGTGATCGGCTCGACCGGTGCCGGCAAGTCCACGCTGATCAACCTGATGCCGCGGCTCTTCGACGCGACGGCCGGCTCGGTGCGCGTCGACGGCGTCGACGTACGCCAGCTCGAGCCGGAGGCGCTCTGGTCGCGGATCGGGCTGGTGCCGCAACAGGCCTTCCTGTTCACCGGCACGGTCGCCAGCAACCTGCGCCACGGCAAGCGCGGACGCCACCGACGACGGAGCTGTGGCGAGCGCTCGAGATCGCGCAGGCCCGCGACTTCGTCGAGGCCATGCCCGAAGGGCTCGAGTCGCCGATCGTGCAGGGCGGCACCAACGTCTCCGGCGGCCAGCGCCAACGGCTGGCCATCGCCCGGGCGCTGGTACGCCGGCCCGAGATCTACCTCTTCGACGACGCGTTCTCGGCGCTCGACCTCGCCACCGACGCGCGGCTGCGAGCGGCCCTGGCGCCCGAGACCCGCGACGCCACCGTGGTGCTCGTCGCGCAGCGGGTCTCCACGATCCGCGACGCCGACCTGATCCTGGTGATGGAGGACGGACGCGTCGTCGGCCGGGGCACCCATCACGAGCTGCTCGCCGACAACCCGACGTACCAGGAGATCGTCGAGTCCCAGCTGAGCGCGGAGGAGGCGGCATGACGACGACCGCGGACAGAAGCCTCAGCCCGGTCAGATGAAGGAGACCGAGCGGGTCGTCGCGCCGGCCCGACCCCCGGCCGCGGGCCGATGGGTGGCGGCATGGTCGGCCAGAAGGCGATGACCTTCGTGCCGTCGGCCAAGCGCCTGATGCGGCGGATGGCGCCGGAGCGCACCAAGGCGATCGGCGTCGTCGTGCTGGCGGTCGTCAGCGTGACCCTGATGGCGTTCGGGCCGCGGCTGCTCGGGCAGGCGACCGACCTGATCTTCGACGGCTACCTCGAGCACCGGCCGATCGACTTCGACGCGCGTCCGCGACGTGCTGCTCACCGTGCTGGCGATCTACGTCGGCGCCTCGGTGCTCGGCTGGCTGCAGGGCTTCCTGCTCAACGACGTGGTGCAGAGCACCGTCCGCCGGATGCGCGCCGACGTCGAGGACAAGGTCAACGAGCTGCCGCTGGGCTACTTCGACCGGCAGCCGCGCGGCGAGCTGCTGAGCCGGGTCACCAACGACATCGACAACATCAGCCAGACCCTGCAGCAGACGATGAGCCAGCTGCTCACGTCGCTGCTGACCGTGATCGCGGTGCTCGCGATGATGTTCTGGATCTCGCCGATCGCTCGGCGCTGATCGCGCTGGTCTCGGTGCCGATCACGATGTTCGTCACCGCCAAGATCATGGGCCGCTCGCAGAGCGAGTTCATCGCGCAGTGGCGGCGCACCGGCAAGCTCAACGCGCACATCGAGGAGAGCTTCTCCGGCCACGCCCTGGTCACGGTGTTCGGGCGGCAGGAGGAGACCCAGAAGGCCTTCGACGAGCAGAACGACGAGCTCTACGACGCGTCGTACCGCGCGCAGTTCGTCAGCGGCCTGATCATGCCGGTGATGATGTTCATCGGGAACCTCAACTACGTCGTGATCGCCGTCGTCGGCGGCCTCCGGGTCGCCAGCGGCAGCCTCTCGCTCGGCGAGGTGCAGGCGTTCATCCAGTACACCCGGCAGTTCACCCAGCCGCTCACGACGGTCGCCTCGATGATGAACCTGCTCCAGTCCGGCGTCGCCTCGGCCGAGCGCGTCTTCGAGCTCCTGGACGCCGAGCAGCAGGTGCCGGAGTCGGCCGGCGACGGGGTGCCCGCCGTACGCCACGGCGAGGTCGCGTTCGAGCACGTCTCGTTCTCCTACGACCCCGAGCGACCGCTGATCGAGGACCTGTCGCTGGTCGCGCGGCCGGGCCAGACGGTGGCCATCGTCGGCCCGACCGGTGCCGGCAAGACCACGCTGGTCAACCTGGTGATGCGCTTCTACGAGCTGGACGGCGGCCGGATCACCCTCGACGGCGTGGACATCGCGGCGATGCCGCGGGCGGCCCTGCGCGGCCAGATCGGCATGGTGCTCCAGGACACCTGGCTGTTCGAGGGCACGATCCGCGACAACATCGCCTACGGCCGGCCGGGCGCCTCCGAGGAGGACATCCTCGAGGCCGCGCGGGCGACGTTCGTCGACCGCTTCGTGCACTCGCTGCCCGACGGCTACGACACCGTCATCGACGAGGACGGCGGCAACCTGTCGGCCGGCGAGCGGCAGCTGGTCACGATCGCCCGGGCGTTCCTGTCCGACCCGGCGCTGCTGATCCTCGACGAGGCGACGTCGTCGGTCGACACCCGCACCGAGCTGCTGCTCGCAGCACGCGATGGCGGCGCTGCGCACCGACCGCACGTCGTTCGTGATCGCCCACCGGCTGTCCACGATCCGCGACGCCGACCTGATCCTGGTGATGGAGGAGGGCCGGATCGTCGAGCAGGGCAACCACGCCTCGCTGCTCGCGGCCGAGGCGCCTACGCCCGGCTCTACAACGCCCAGTTCGCGGCGGCCGCGATAACCCCTTGAGTGGGGTCGTCCGGCGACCTACCGTTGTCGGACACGGGAAAGGAGGTGGTCCGAAGAATGAATTCTTATAGGACGCGTGAGGTGGCTGCCCGCTAGCAGCCCAGCATCACTCGGACGGTACCGTTCGTTGGCTGCTGGTGAATTCCAAGCGGCTACCCGACCCGCAGGTGATCCGGGACCACGTCCCCCGGAGCGGCACCTCCCGACCTGGGCCAAGACCCAGCAACGGACTGTCACACCTGCGGGTTGTCCTGTCGTTCCCTGCGATGGCGCCAGCGTCAAGCCGCGAGGGACGACCGCAGGCCGGTCGTACGCCGCGTCACAGAAGTTGCCATTTGCAACCATCGGGAATATGGTTGACCACTACAACCTTCTAGTGATCATGAAGCGAGACGACGTGACCGAGGTAGTGCCTGCCGAGCAGGCCGGGCAGATGACGCACCGCCAGGTGCTGGAGGCGCTGAGCGGGCTGCTGCTCGCGATGTTCGTCGCGATGCTCTCCAGCACGGTGGTGACCAACGCGCTCCCGCGCATCATCACCGACCTCGAGGGCACCCAGACCGGCTACACCTGGGTCGTCGTGGCCACCCTGCTGTCGATGACCGCGACCACCCCGATCTGGGGCAAGCTGGCCGACCTCTTCAGCAAGAAGCTGCTCGTGCAGAGCGCCCTGGTCATCTTCTCGGTCGGCTCGCTGGTGGCAGCGTTCGCGCCCAACATGGAGGTGCTGATCGGCGCCCGGGTCATCCAGGGGCTGGGCATCGGTGGCCTGACCGCCCTGGTGCAGGTCGTGATCGCGAGCATGGTGAGCCCGCGCGAGCGCGGCCGCTACTCCGGCTACATCGGCGCCACGTTCGCGCTCGCCACCGTGAGCGGACCGCTCATCGGCGGCCTGATCGTCGACTCCCCGCTCGGCTGGCGCGGCTGCTTCTTCGTCGGCCTGCCGGTCGCGGCGCTCGCGTTCGGCGTGCTCCAGGCCAAGCTGCACCTGCCGGTCGTCAAGCGCCCGGTCAAGATCGACTACGTCGGCGCCACCCTGATCATCGCCGGCGTCAGCATCCTGCTGATCTGGGTCTCCCTGGCCGGTCAGCAGTTCGAGTGGGCGTCGGTGACCACCGTCCTCCTGGTCGCCTCCGGCCTGGCCGTGATCGCCGCTGCTGTGTACGTCGAGGCGCGCGTGGCCGCCGAGCCCGTGATCCCGCTCCGCCTGTTCGCCGACCGCACCACCGCGCTGGCGACGGTCGCCTCGGTGCTGATCGGCGTGGCGATGTTCGGCTCGACGGTCTACCTGAGCCAGTACTTCCAGCTCGCGCGCGGCATGTCCCCGACCGACGCCGGCCTGATGTCGATCGCCATGGTCGGCGGCCTGCTGGTCTCCAGCATCGTCAGCGGCCGCATCATCAGCGCCACCGGCTACTGGAAGCGGTGGCTGGTCGGCGGCATGGTCCTGGTCATCGTCGGCCTGGCCCTGCTCAGCACCATCGACGACACCACCAACCTGGTGCTGGTCGGTGCGTTCATGGCGGTGCTCGGCGTCGGCCTGGGCGCGACGATGCAGAACCTCGTGCTCGCCGTACAGAACAACACGGCCCAGTCCGACATGGGCGCGGCGAGCTCGGTGGTGTCGTTCTTCCGTTCGATGGGCGGCTCGATCGGCGTCTCCGTGCTGGGCGCGATCCTGAGCAGCCGCGTCGCGACCAACGTGGCAGAGAGCACCGGCGGCGCGGTCGACCACGAGAGCCACTCCATCCCGGACCTGAGCAAGCTCCCCGACCAGGCCCGCGTGATCTTCGAGCACGCCTTCGGCGACGCGACCGGCCACATCTTCCTGGTCGCCACGCCGTTCGCCGTCCTGGCGCTGCTCGCCGTGCTGTTCATCCGCGAGGTGCCGCTGCGCACGACCCTCGACAAGGCCGACGAGCGCGTGCCCGAGGGGTGTGGAGCAGCGATGACCGAGACCCGCGCCGACTCGATCCGCCGGCTCGAGCAGGAGGTCGGCGTGCTGATCCGGCGCGTCCGGCGGGTGATCGGCGAGCGGGCCCGGGCCGTGCACGAGTCGCTGCAGCCGGCGTCGTACTTGATGCTCGGCTACGTCGCCGAGAACGGACCGATCCGGGCCTCGGCGATGGCCGAGATCTTCGACATCGACAAGGGCGCGATCAGCCGGCAGGTCCAGCACCTGATCGACCTCGGGCTGGTCGAGCGCACTCCCGACCCGGCCGACGGTCGCGCGACGCTGCTGTCGATCACCGACGAGGCGGCCCGCCGGATGCAGGACGTCGCGGAGCACCGGCGCAAGTGGCTCGACGAGCAGCTCGGCGACTGGTCCGACGCCCAGCTCGACGGCTTCGTGCGCGAGCTCGGCCGCTACAACGCCGCGCTCAGCCAGCCCGACCCGAGCTGAGCCACGCCGTCGTGTCCGGCGGCAAGGTCGCGCCGACCGGACCGCTCGCCACCAGCACCTCGCCTCGGCGGCATGCGGCACCGGCGTCGTCGCCGCAGTTGCATCGCGACCGTGATCTCGCCGCGGCGCATGACCAGCAGGTCGCCGTCGACCTCGATCGCTACCTCGGCGGTCGCGTCGCGGACCACGCACGCCGGGCGGCGAGCGCGGTCCGGTAGAACTCGAGCGTCGACGCCGGGTCGCCCGCCTGAGCGGCGACGCTGAGGCCGACCAGTCGTCGGGCTGGCGGGATCCACGGCTGCTCGGCGCCAGGCCCGAAGCCGACGGCGGCCGGTCGCCGACCACGGGATCGGCACCCGGCAGCCGTCGCGACCGGGCTTGCCGGTCCGGCAGCCACGACGGGTCCTGCCGGTGCTCCGGCGCCACGTCGACCTCCTCGCAGGCCGAGCTCCTCGCCCTGGTAGAGGTACGCCGACCCGGGCAGTGCCAGCGAGACCAGGGTGGCCGCGCGGGCGCGGGCCAGTCCCTTCCCCGCCGCCGTAGCGGGTGGCGTGCGGTGCACGTCGTGGTTGCTCAGCACCCAGGTCGGGCTGCCGGCGACCTCGGCGAGCGCGGCGAGCGTCGTCTCGATCACCTTGCCGAACGCCGGCGCGGACCACGGGCCGCAAGCAGTCCGAAGTTGAAGGCCTGGTGGAGCTCGTCGGCGCGCACGTAGCGGGCGATGGCCTCCGGCGTGCGCGCCCAGGCCTCCGCCGACGGCCATCCGGTCGCCGTCGTACGTCGGCCAGGACCTGGTGCCACCGCCGGTAGATCTCGTGCACCCGGGCTGGTCCCACATCGGCTCGTCCTCGATCTCCCTCGACGATGTGCCGTCGCTCCGACGCGCCTGATCTCGGCCCTCCTCGTCGGTGATCACCTGGTCGCGCAGTCCTTGACCAGCCCGTGGGCGACGTCGACCCGGAAGCCGTCGACGCCCCGGTCGAGCCAGAAGCGGAGCACCTCCTCGAACATCGCCGACCTCGGGGTTGGGCCAGTCGAGGTCGGGCTGCGTGGTGTCGAACAGGTGGAGGTACCACTGGTCGGTTCGCCGACCCGGTCCCAGGCGGACCGCCGAAGACCGACTGCCAGTTGTTGGGCGGACGCTCGCCGTCGTCGCCCTTGCCGCGCCGGAAGAGTAGCGCGCCCGCTCCGGGCTGCCCGGCGCCGCCGCGAGCGCGGCCTGGAACCGACTCGTGCTCGTCGGAGGTGTGGTTCGGCACCACGTCGACGATCACCCGCAGCCCGAGGTCGTGGGCGGTCGCCAGCAGCTGGTCGGCGTCGTCGAGGGAGCCGAACAGCGGGTCCACCTCGCGGTAGTCGCCACGTCGTAGCCGTGGTCGTGCTGGGGGGAGGTGTAGAACGGCGTCAGCCAGACCGCGTCGACGCCGAGGTCGCGGAGGTAGGGCAGCCGCGAGGTGATGCCGGGCAGGTCGCCGATGCCGTCGCCGTCGGAGTCGGCGAAGCTGCGCACGTAGACCTGGTAGACGACGGCGTGCCGCCACCACTCGGCGGCGCTGACCGTCACGAGAACATCGCGGGGTCGATGGCGATCCAGACGTGGTCGGCGATGCCGACCAGCGCGCCGCTGGCTGTCGTAGATCGAGGCCGACGTGTGCTGCTTGCGACCGTCGAGCCCGCGCGCGACGCCGACCACGACGTGCTCCTCGCCGACGGCCGGCAGGACGCGACCCGGCCGGTCATCCGGCCCAGCACGATCGCCCGCTCGATCATGTCGACCGACCAGCCCCGACGCAGTCGAGGGCCGCCCAGGTCGACGGCGAGCGACGCGCGGCGTTCGCGCCGGCGTACTCGTGCCAGTCCTCGTGCAGCGACTCGTGGGGGTCCAGGTGGCGGCCGCGCGCGCCAGGTCGCCCTGGTCGGACACGTGACCGGGGAAGATCCGGAGGCCGTCGCCGGGCTCGCGGCCGGTGCCGCAGGTGAAGCACTCCGGGAACGGGTGGCCGACCAGCCGGGGTACGCCGCCTCGGCCGCGCGGCCTCGTCGGGCGACACGGGTCGACCCGCTGGGCTCGGTGGCGGCCGGCTGGGCCTCGAGCACCGTCTCGCCGTCGTGGCTGGCGACCAGGCCGGCGCCGTCGGCCGCGACCTCCATCGGCGTCTCGAGCGGGGGCGGCCGGCGCAGCGTCACCGTCACCGCGGAGCCGTGGGCAGGGTCGAGCAGGTGCGCCATCGCCCCCGCCGACCAGCCGCCGTTGCCCGACGACGTCGGACCGCGAAAACGGGTCGGCACTACGAGGTCGCTGCTGGCCTGGCTCGCTTCATCGCCCACGTCGCCAAGCCTGCCACGAGAGCGAGCAGGGCGACGTCGTGGGCGTACGTGGCCATGACCGCCGCATCGCCGAGCGGGTCGGTCAGGAAGACGCTAGGGCCGCGTACTGCCCGACACCGCGTCGGTGCCTGACGGCAGACCAAAGTCAGCGCCGGATGTCCTCCCAGCGGGCCAAGGCCTCCTTGCGCTCCTCGGCGTGGTCGACGACGGGCTGCGGATAGCCGACGCGGGTCCGGTCCTCGGGACTGGGCTCGTGCGGGTCGGCGACGTCGTGCGAGCTCGGGCACCCACCGGCGGAGGTAGGTGCCGTCGGGGTCGAACTTGCGGCTCTGGGTGGTCGGGTTGAAGACCCGGAAGTACGGCGCCGCGTCGGTGCCGCAGCCGGCGGTCCACTGCCAGCCGTGCTGGTTGGAGGCGAGGTCGCCGTCGACCAGCCAGCGCATGAAGTGGCGGGCGCCGTGCTGCCACTCGAGGTGCAGGTCCTTGACCAGGAAGCTGGCCACGATCATCCGCACCCGGTTGTGCATCCACCCGGTCGCGCGCAGCTGGCGCATGCCGGCGTCGACGACCGGGAAGCCGGTGCGGCCGCGGCGCCAGGCATCGAAGTGGCTGTCCGTGCTGCCGGGCTCGGCGTAGCGCATCCGGGCGAACTCGGGCCGGAGGTAGTCGCGCGCGGTGTGCGGCTGGGCGTGCAGCACGTCGGCGTAGAACTCCCGCCAGGCCAGCTCCTTGCGGTACGTCGCGGCGCCTTGGGAGCGGAGCCGTCCGAGGTCGGCCAGCATCGTGCGGGGATGGATCTCGCCCCACTTCAGGTGCACCGACATGCGCGAGGTGCCGTCGACTGCCGGGCTTGTCGCGGTCGTCGTCGTAGTCGGCGACGCGGTCGAGGAACTCCTGCCACCGTCGGCGAGCGGCAGCTTCGCCGGCCTCCGGCAGCTCGATGCCGTCGGGAAGATCCGGCTCCGGGAGGTCGGTCGTGTCCTTCAGGGTCGTGATCCACGCCGGGCTCCTCGGCGGGTCGACCGGGTCGCGCCAGCCGTGCTCGGCCCAGGCGCGCCGGTAGGGCGTGAAGACCTTGAACGGCTCGCCGGCGCCGGTGGTCACCCGGCCGGGCGCGACGGCGTACGGCGAACCGGTGCGGACCAGCTCGATGCCGGCGTCGGCGAGCGCCTCCTCGACGGCGGCGTCGCGTCGGGCTGCCGTAGGGCCCGTAGTCGGCCGAGACGTGCACCCGCTGGGCGCCGACCTCCTTGGCGGCCAGCACCACCCGGCGGACGGGATCGCCGCGGACCACGCTGAGCGGGATCGCGGTCGGCCAGGTCGCGCAGCGAGGCGCCCAGGTAGGCGCGGCGCACGTCGCCCGAGGGCCCCACAGCGCGGGATCGAGCACGAAGAGGGGGAGCACGGCGCCGTCCGCGCAGGCCTCGAGCAGAGCCGGGTTGATCGGCGAGGCGCAGGTCGCGACGGAACCACAGGACGCTGGTCGACGAGCCGGAGTGCATGTCACCCATTGCCCTCCACCCTGCCAGGGGATGCCGCCATGAGTAAGAATGGACCAGTGAGCGATCTGATCGACACCACCGAGATGTACCTCCGGACCATCTATGAGCTGGTCGAAGAGGGCATCACGCCCCTGCGCGCCCGGATCGCCGAGCGGCTGCACCAGAGCGGGCCGACCGTGTCGCAGACCGTGGCCAGGATGGAGCGCGACGGCCTGGTCACCGTCGAGGGCGACCGCCACCTGGAGCTGACCGAAGAGGGTCAGCGCCTCGCGACCCGGGTGATGCGCAAGCACCGGCTGGCCGAACGCCTCCTGACCGACGTGATCGGCCTCGACTGGGAGCTCGTGCACGAGGAGGCGTGCCGCTGGGAGCACGTGATGTCCGAGAACGTCGAGCGCCGGCTCCTCGAGCTGCTCGACCACCCCACGGAGTCGCCGTACGGCAACCCGATCCCGGGCCTGCGCGAGCTGGGCGAGGCGGAGGTCGGCGAGGAGTTCATGTTCGAGGTCGAGCCGCTCTCGAAGGCCGCGACCGAGGTCGAGGGCCGGGTGCTGGTGCGCCGGATCTCCGAGGAGATGCAGAAGGACGAGGTGCTGATGAGCGCGATGCGCCGCGTCGGTGCCCTGCCCGACAAGACCATCACCGTGATCGCCACCGCCGACGGCGTGCTCGTCGGCTCTGGTGGCGAGACCGCCGAGATCGTGCCCGAGGCGGCCGACCACATCTTCGTCAGGAAGATGTGAGCACGGGCGCGAGAGCGTCCAAGAACTCCGAGCAACCCGACCTCGAGCTTGTACGTCGCCAGGTCGTCGCCGCGGGTGACGCCCCGGTTGACGATCACGACCGGGGTGCCGGCCTTCGCGGCCCGGCGGACGAAGCGGAAGCCGCTCATCACGGTCAGGCTCGAGCCGGCGACCAGGAGCGCGCCGCCGGAGTCCGCGAGCGCGTCGACGGCGGCGTAGCAGCGCTCGACGCGCGGGGGCGGCACGTTCTCGCCGAAGAAGACCACGTCCGGCTTCAGCACTCCGCCGCACGTCGTCACAGGCCGGCACCACGAAGTCATCGGTGTCGTCGAGCTCGACGTCGCCGTCGGGGCGCACCTCGACCGAGGCGTGCCGCGCCTCCCAGCCCGGGTTGGCTGCCGCCAGCCGTTCGTGCAGGGCCGCGCGCGACGACGTACGCCGGCAGCCCAGGCAGACCACGTCGGCGATCCGTCCGTGCAGGGCGACGAGCCGGCGCGAGCCGGCGGCCTCGTGCAGGCCGTCGACGTTCTGGGTGATCAGCAGTTCGGGGTCGAGCCGGGTCAGGGCGAGATGTCCGGGGTTCGGCGAGGCCTGCTTCATCCGGCCCCAGCCGAGGTGGCTGCGCGCCCAGTAGCGCTGCTGCGCGGCCGGGCCGGACACGAAGTCCTGGTAGGTCATCGGCATCCGCGACGGCGACCCGGGGCCGCGGTAGTCGGGGATGCCGGAGTCGGTGGAGAGGCCCGCGCCGGTCAGCACCACCAGCGGTCGGCCGGCCAGCAGGTCGAGGGCGGCCTCGGTCAACTGGCGTACCGCGACTGGGCCCGGGCCCGCCGCTTGTCCGCCTCTTCCTCGCGGTTCTTGGGCGGCGCCGTGGTCACCAGGTCCTCGAGGAGGTGCTCGGTGATGTGGGCGATCTCCTTGACCGCGGCGTCGAACACGGCCTGGTTGGCCTGCGACGGCTTGGTGGTCCCGGCGACCTTGCGCACGTACTGCAGTGCGGCTGCCGTGACCTCGTCGCGGCTCGCGGGCGGTTCGAAGTTGTTCAGGGGTCGGATGTTGCGGCACATGCCTTCAGCGTACGTCGGACGTGCGAGCCGGTTGCGTCGTTCGACGGCTCGTCGACTGGCGGCTCCTCGTTCCTCAACCACCGTCAGACATCGAAGAACTCGCGCACCGTCGCCGGTGCTCATCACCACGCGGCCGTCGGGGAGCGGGACCAGGCGCAGGTCCTCGATCTCGACGCCGTACTCCGCCTCCACCATCCGGTTGGTCATCTCGCCGTCCTTCAGCGAGAGCACCGAGACATAGCCGGTGCGGCCCTGCCAGCCCTTGGCGATCACGGTCAGCGCCACCCGCTCCGAGGGCAGCCAGGTGAACTGCCGCGGGTCGGTGCCGGCCAGGGCCTGGGTGCCGTGGGCGTAGTTGACGAGGGCCTTGCGGCGCGGGTCGGTCAGGTCCTTGACCTTGAACAGCCCGGCCGCGGCTCCCCAGCCGCCCTTGCCCGACGGCCCCTCGCCCATGCCGAGCAGGCGGTTGGGGCCGAGGGGGTGGAGGTAGTCGGAGAAGCCGGGGATCTTCAGCTCGCCCAGCAGCGTCGGCTGCTCGGGATCGGTCAGGTCGACCGTGTAGAGCGGGTCGATCTGCCGGAAGGTCACCAGGATCGCGAGCGGGCCCATCCACCGCACCGACTGGATCGTCTCGTTCTCGCCGAGCTTGTCGAGCCGGCCGACCTCGACCAGCGCGTCGCCCTCGCGCTGCAGGTTGACGATGGAGTTGAAGTTGCCGGTGCGCTCGGTCGGCGAGACCGCCAGGCGCAGGGTGCCGTCGTGCTCGTCCATCGACCAGCGGTCCTGCACCATGCCGTCGACCTCGCCCGCGCCGACGTACGCCGTGCCGGTGGTGGTCAGGTCGAAGTCGAAGACGTGGGTGGTGCCGGCTTCCTCGTTCGCCGTGGTGGTCCGAGCCACGAGCGGGCAGAGGTCGAAGCAGGCGCCCCACGACGGCGGCGATGCACCGAGGTAGAGGTGGTCCTCCGAGGCGTAGGCCAGCGGTGCGTTGGCGGCCAGCGCGGTGACGTCCCAGCGTGGTCGGCTCGGCCGCGTCGAACCCGACCACGCTCATCGTGTCGAGCCCCAGGTCGTCCTTCGGTACGGCGACGTCCTCGCACTCGGCCAGCCGCTTGTCGGTGCCGCCGTCGACCGACCCGGTGGGCAGCCAGTCGGAGATCGTGGTCTTCCGCACCAGCTCCTGGTTCTTCTCGTACGCCGCCTTCTCGGTCAGCGAGTGCTTCCCTCCACCGGGCTGCGCGAAGTCGAGCTCGGGCAGGCCGGCGGCGGTGATCAGGCGGACCGTGTCGCCGTGCAGGCGCGCCGTGACCAGCGACGAGTCGAAGTCCATGGTGGCCGTGATCGCGGGCTTTGCCGGGTCGCTGACGTCGACGCTCAGCACGCGGGTGGTCGGCGGCGGAGCGTCGTAGTAGCCGTAGGGGTTCTGCTTGGCCCGGGTGCCGTCGTTGCCGATCACCGTGACGGTGTCGCCGGCCAGGAACAGCTCGCCGTCCTCGAGGTCGCCCAGGTCGAGCGCCGACTCGCGGCGCACCTCGGCACCGGTGACGTCGTCGGTGGTCAGGGTGCCGTCCTCGACCCGGAAGAGCTGCTCGCCGTTGGTCTTGACCACGTCGAGCTCGTCGACGTTCTGCTCCTGCACGTTGGTGCCGGTCTCGCTGCTCTCGGCCCGCTCGGCCACCGGGGCGGGCGCCTTGTAGGCTCGAACTGCGCGCGCCAGGAGCGCTCCCCGGTCAGGTTCACCTGCACGTCGGCCATGGCTCCGGTCAGTACCTCGCGGTAGTACGGGTAGTCCCACCCGTACGGCCCGACCAGCTCGAGGCCGCGCTCGACGTAGTAGTCCAGCAGCGAGTCGCAGGACTCACCGGCCATCAGCTCGCCGTGGAACGTCGGCCGCGCCCGAGCCGTCGCCCGGCCCGGTCGCGCTCGGGCCGGAGCCGTCCGGCGGCGGGCTGGCGACGTAGGTGCCGACCACGAACGCCGTGCCGAGCGCCGCGAGGGCGGCGACCGACGAGAGCGGACGCAGCATCCGGCGCCGCGACCGGCGCTGACGAGCCTGCGCCTTCGCCTCGCGCAGGATCGCCCCGGTGGGGGCGGGGCCGACCGGCAGGTCGTCCCAGAGGTCTTCGAGGTCAGTCATGAGGGGTTCCTTGGGAGACGTCCGCGAGGTGGCGGTCGGCGGAGAGCTGAGCGAGGGCCCGGGACAAGCGGCTCTTGACGGTCCCGGGTGGCACGCCGAGCACCTCGGCGGTCTGGGCCTCGGTCAGGTGCGAGAAGTAGCGGAGCACGACCACGTCGCGGTTGACCTTGCTGAGCTTGCCGAGCGCGCGGTGGACGGCGTCGGTGGTGTCGACCTCGGCGGTGGCGTCGCGCATCGGGTGATCGGGCAGAGCGCGGTCCGGCACGTCCTCGGTGGCGCGCTCGCGCCACCAGCCGCGCCGGTGGGTGTCGCGCAGGGCGTTGATCAGCATCTTGTAGACGTAGGCGTCACGGTTGTCGGCCGCCGAGACCCGCGGCCACGCCTGGAAGCACTTGACCAGAGTCGTCTGGGCGAGGTCCTCGGCGTCGGCCAGCGAGCAACCCAGGAAGACGGCCGAGCGCACGAGCGTGCCCCAGTTGTCGTCGGCGTACGCCGCGAACTCAGCTTCGTGATCCATGACTCCCCTGATGGTGCCTGTCATGGGTACGACGCGGGCTTGTTACTCCCAGGTTCCATCCAATTCCAGGGTGCGAGAGAGTGAGGCCATGGCTGCGACCCAGAAACCTCGCCCGTTCGACCTGGTGATCTTCGGAGCGACCGGGTTCACCGGGGCGCTGACGGCTGAATACCTGGCCCGCAACGGCCCCCAGGGGCTGAAGTGGGCCCTGGTCGGCCGCAACCGCGACAAGCTCGAGGCCGTGCGCGCCCGGCTCGCCGACATCGACGAGGACCTCGCCAAGCTCGAGCTGCTCATCGCCGACGCCAGCGATGCGGCCGCGCTGGCCGACGTCGCCGCCCAGACCCGGGTCGTGATCACCACCGTCGGCCCCTACCTCCACCACGGCGGCCCGCTCGTGGCCGCCTGCGCCGAGGCCGGCACCGACTACGTCGACCTGACCGGCGAGCCGGAGTTCGTGGACCGGATGTACGTCGAGCACCACGCCACCGCCGAGCGCACCGGCGCCCGGATCGTGCACGCGTGCGGCTTCGACTCGATCCCGCACGACCTCGGCGCCCTCTTCACCGTCCAGCAGCTCGCCGCCTCCGGCCCGGTCACGGTGCGCGGCGTGGTCCGTGCCAGCGGGATGTTCTCCGGCGGCACCTTCCACTCGGCCATGAACGCGATGTCGCGGGCGCGGCTGATGAAGGAGGCCAGCTCGGCCCGACGACGCGCCGAAGGCGAGCTCGACCGACGGCCGCTCCTCGCGCCCGGTGGGCGGCAAGCCGCACCGGGACAAGAAGCTGGGGCTCTGGCTGCTGCCGATGCCGCTCATCGACCCGCTGATCGTGGCCCGCAGCGGCGCCGCGCTGCCGGCGTACGGTCCGAAGTTCCGCTACTCCCACTACGCCGGCCTCAAGACCCTGCGCTACGCCGTCGGCGGAGTCGCGGGCGTCAGCGCGATCGCGGTCTCCGCGCAGGTGAAGCCGCTGCGCAACCTGCTGCTCAGCAAGGTCAAGCAGGGTCACGGTCCTGATGAGGCCAAGCGCGAGAAGTCGTGGTTCAGCGTCGACTTCATCGGCGAGGGCGACGGCCGGAGCATCCACACCAAGGTCTCCGGCGGCGACCCCGGCTACGGCGAGACCGCGAAGATGCTGGCCGAGTCGGCGCTCTGCCTCGCGTTCGACGACAACCCCACGACGGCCGGGTCGGTGACCACGGCCCAGGCCATGGGCGACAACCTGACGGCGCGGCTCCAGGCAGCGGGGATCAGGTTCGAGGTCGTCGCCTGAGGCCTGGGATCATGTGCGCGTGCGCGCATCCATCCCGCTGGCCGCGGCGGCCTGTCTGGGCTGGGTTCCGTTCGTCGGGAGAGCGCTGAGCCCGGACGAGGGCGGGTTCCTGATCCTCGCGTCCCAGTGGTCACCCGGGTCGTCGCTGTACGGCGACTACTGGGTCGACCGCCCGCCAGCGCTGGTCGGGCTGTTCGCGGCCGCTGACTGGCTCGGGGGGCCGTGGGTGCTGCGGATGATGGGCGTTGCGGCGGTCGTGATCGCGGTGCTGCTCGCCGGCCTGATCGGACAGCTGGTGGCACCGGACTCGCCGCGCGCCTCCGTCCTGACCGCGGCGACGGCCGCCGTCTTCGTGGCGACACCGCTCTTCGGCGGCTCGGTCGTCAACGGCGAGCTGCTCGGGCTGCCGTTCGTGCTGGCCGGGGTGGCGCTCGTCATCGCGTCGGCGCGCAGCTCCTCGCGCCGCTCTGCCCTGCTGTTGGCGGTGGCGGCGGGAGCGGCGGGGGCCGCGGCGTTCCTGGTCAAGCAGAGCATCGTCGATGTCTTCGTCTTTGCGCTGGCCGTCGCCGCGACCCAGTGGCGGACTGCCGGCTGGCGGCTGGTGCTCGGCACGGCCTGTGGAGCGGTCGCGGCCACTGCCCTCGTGCTCTGGGCCGCCGACCTGCGCGGCACCGGCGCGGCGGACCTGTGGGACGCGGTGATCACGTTCCGCGGCGAGGCCAGCGCCGTGATCGCCGAATCGGCCACCGGCACCACCGCGACCCGGCTCGGCGGCCTGCTCCTGGCGCTCGTGGGCAGCGGAGCCGGGTTCGTGGCCATCACCTTGGCGTGGCACAGCCGGCGACCCAGGACCGAGCCGGCCGGCCTCGACCTCAGGTGGCCGGCCGCCGCGCTGCTGGGCTGGGAGGCGCTCGCCGTGCTCCTCGGCGGCAGCTACTGGCTCCACTACCTGATGGGCCTCGTGCCCGGCCTCGTAGTTCTGGCGGCCGCGGCCGCGCAGCGCGAGCCGTCCACGCGCAGCCTGCGCTCGGCGTACGGCTTCGCGGCGGTCTCCGCCCTGGCCGCGATCGGTTGGGTGGTGGTCAGCCCGATCGACCGGCCCGAGGAGCCCGCCATCGCCTATCTGGAGGAGCACGCCGAGCCAGGCGACACCGGGCTGGTGGCGTTCGGTGGTGCCAACATCCTCGAGGCGGCCGGCCTCGAGAGCCCCTACCCCTATCTGTGGAGCCTGCCTGTGCGCGTGCGTGATCCCGAGCTCGAAGAGCTGGCCGAGGTGCTGGCCGGACCCGACGCGCCTACCTGGCTGGTGTCGTCGGGCCCGGCGCTCGCGTCCTGGGGCATCGAGGGCGACGCGGCAGAGCAACTCCTCGAGACCCGCTACGACCTGGCTGTCGACCTCGGCCGCTTCTCCGTCTACCACCGCAACGAGGCGCCATGAGAACCCGGATCACGGCGGTGCTGAGCTACGCCGTACTCCTGCTGGCGTGGAGCTGGTTCATCGGCATCCCCAACGACTCCGTCGGAGTGGTGCTGTGGATCTGGCTCGGGGTCGTCGCCTGGCACATCGAGTCGCCCCGGCAGACCAGCCGAGACTTCTGGCGCGACTGGTGGGTGCCCGTCGTCTGCCTGGTCGTGTACTGGTTCCTCCGCGGCATGGTCGACGAGGTGGGCCTGCTGCCGGTCAGCTACCAGCTGCCGATCCGGATCGACGAGTGGCTCGGTGGCGGCGTCACGCCCACCGAGCGCCTGCAGGAGGCCTGGTGCGCCACGCCCTGCCTGAAGACCGACCCGCCGCGCTGGTACGACACGTTCTTCACCACCGTCTACGCCACCCACTTCCTCGCCGCGCTGACCCTCGCCGGCGTGCTCTGGGTGCGCGACCGCGGCGAGTGGCTGCTGTGGATGCGCCGCTACCTGACCCTGCTCTTCGCCGGTTGCACCATCTACTGGCTCTACCCGATGGCCCCGCCGTGGATGGCTGCCCGCGACGGGTTCATGGGCGAGGTGCACCGGCTGACCAGCCGCGGCTGGTCGGAGATCGACCTCCACCGCCAGACGCTGGTGCTGTGGGGGATGGGCAACAAGTCCGCGGCGATGCCGTCGCTGCACGCCGGCATCGCGTTCCTGCTCGTCTTCTACGCCATCTGGCGACTGTCCTCGCGCTGGCGCTGGCTGCTGCTCCTCTACCCGATCGCGATGTCGACCGCCCTCGTCTACTTCGCCGAGCACTACGTCATCGACGCGGTTGCCGGGGCGCTCGTCGCCGGCGCGGTGATGGTCGGCTGCTCGTGGTGGGAGAGACGCCGGGCGCCGGCCGACCAGGAGAAACCGGCCCCCATCGCGCACTGATGCGACCTAGGGTCGGGTCATGGTGAACGAGAGCGACTCCCGACCCGTCCGTCAGCTCCGACTCGTGGTCGAGGCCGAGAACTACGAGGAGGCGGTCGCGTTCTACCGCGACGTCCTCGGCCTGGAGGAGCAGGAGGCCTTCGAGTCCGAGGGCGACGCGCGGGTGACCCTGCTCGAGGCGGGACGAGCGACGCTCGAGCTGGTCAACGCCTCCCAGCACCGGATGATCGACGAGCTCGAGGTCGGCAAGCCCACGGCGAGCAAGATCCGGGTGGCGTTCGAGGTCGACGACGCCGAGGCGCGCACGACCAAACTGGTCGAGCACGGCGCCGAGCTGGTCGCGCCGCCGACCGAGACGCCGTGGCGCTCCCTCAACTCCCGGCTGGACGCACCCGCAGGCCTGCACATCACGTTCTTCCAGGAGCTGATGCCGCTGGAGGAGCGGGTCGACCCTCGAGGGGTTCGGCACCGATGCCGAGAGGCACCCGCAACAGGAGTGACGGATGGTGCCCCAGGCAGGAGTCGAACCTGCTGCGCATCTCGACCGAGCTGCAGTCACGCCCCGCGCAAGGGCGCATGGTGGGGAAAGAACCAATCAAGCCGAAAACCTTTTCGAGTCGGCGCACTCGGAGGCGTGCACGACGGTAGCCGGCTTCGCTCACATAGGCACCGAAAGTCACCGAAAAGCATTGCGCGCCGACGGAGGATGCCCCTACTGTCGTGACGTCAATCACAGGCACCCTGCGAGGAAGGCTCATCGATGGCCGCGGCGGATCACCCCACGTTCCACCCAGCGGAGCACTCGAAGCAGCCAGATCCCGGTCCCGCAGCCCATGAGAGGAAGCGAATCGTGACGAGGCGAACCTTGAGGCGGATGTCAGCTTGGACCTTGGCCGCGACCCTGGTCGCGGCCGGTGCCGTCGGCCTGCCCGGTCCTGCCGCAGCGGAACCGCCGGTGATCCCCGGCAACGAGAGTGACGTCGGCGTCTACACCAACGGGCAGAACCACGTGATGGAGATCGGCGACCCGACCTACAGCAACATGGGCGACGTAGCACGCCCAGCTCGCAGCCGGGCGTCCCCTTCACGGCGGACAGCATGCACCAGAGCATCTTCGACAAGGACCTCGCTGCGGGTGGCACCGACTACTACCTTGACCGGGTCCTCGGCGTGCGCGGCCGCTCGGAGCGACCGGTGCTCCAGACCCGCGGCCGCTCCCTGTACATGCGCGGCGCGATCCAACGCCAACTTCACCACCATGGGGTTCGCCGGCAGCGCGTACGTCGGCGGACCGAACAACCTCGGCAACTTCTACACCGTCACGGTGCCCGGGCAGACAGTCAGCGAGGTGAACGCGAACCGCTTCAACGCGCCCAGCCACGCGGCCAGCCGCTACACGATCGGCACGACGGGCGTCTCCGCTGACCTGACGAAGTTCATCACCTACGACAACGTCGCGGTTACCGCGCTCAAGTTCAACAACCCTGGTGGTGCCCCCGCCACCTTCACGGTGCGCACGGCATCGCCCTCAGCCGCCACGGCGACAGACAACCCTGATGAGCTCAGCGGTGCGCGCACCATCACGAGCGGCGCCAACAACGGCCTCGTCGACAGCGCGTGGGTACGGATGCAGTTCGGCCTCAAGGCAGACGGCTTCACCCGCAACGGCACCAACCTCGAGCGGGAGATCACCGTCCCTGCTGGTGGTTCCGTCTCGCTGTCCGTGGTCGGAGTTGCCTACCACAACCAGATCCCCGAGTCCTACGACAGCTTCGAGGAGTACGCCGGCATGGCGCCGGCAGACGCAGTGCAGACCGGCATCACGGAGTTCAACCGCCGCTGGGCCGAGGACATCCCGTACATCGACGTGCCGGACCCGGCCGTCGAGAAGGCGATCGTCTACAGGTGGTGGGGCGAGCGCTACAACAGCCTCGACGCTGCGCGCCGGGATACGTGTACCAGTACCCGACCACGATTGAGGGCGTGAACCTCTACCAGAACTCGGTGGCGCTCACGCAGCCGATGCACCTGCAGGACACCAAGTGGATCCGCAACCCGTACCTCGGCGTACGGCCAGATCCTGAACATCGGTGAGCTCTCCGGCTCGTCAGCGTTCCTCGACAGCCCCGGCCACACGTCCTGGAACAACCACTACTCGCAGTACCTCGGCACGCGCGGGCCTGGAGGCCTACAACGTGCACGGTGGCGGAGCCGAGGTCGCGCAGCGGTTCGCCGAGCTACTTCGAGGGCGACGGCGTCGGCCAGCTCGAGCACTACGACGGCAACGACGACAACCTGATCGCGTACGACACCAACTACATGCCGGGCAACGACGCCGACGCGATCACCTTCGGCTTCCCTCAGGTCAACGCCGGTGCCCCGGGCGCCCGCACCATCGAGCGCCCCGAGTCGGCGTACGTCTGGGGAGCGTTCGATGCCGCCCGCCAGCTCTACGAAATCGCCGGCGCTGCCCGCGGCAAAGGTCGACAGCATGGACGGCGCGCGCCGACGAGATCAAGACGGCGATCCTCGACAAGCTGTGGAGCCCGGACATGCGGATGTTCCGGCCCGGACGTCACACGGCGCCGAGTCGGCAGCGGTCGTCCAACGGCACACCCGAACCCGCTGCCCGGCGGCGGAGCGCGCCCTGCATCCCGGCAAGGAGTCGAACCTGTACGACGTCTACGCGGAGAACCTCATCCCCGTCGACGAGTGCCGCCGATTACGTCGACGGGTTCCGCTTCCTGCACCTACGGCGACAACTTCCCGATCTTCCCGTTCTACACGGCCAACCAGTACGACCAGACGGCGTACAACATCGGCGGGTCGAACAACTTCTCCAACATCAACTTCACCGTGCAGTACCGCGCGGTGCGGTCCGCTCTGCGTCACTACGACCCGGAGCAGCAAGTACATCACCCCGGAGTACGCCGAACGCCTTCTGCAGTGGATGGCGTGGAGCATCTACCCCGGCGGTGACGCCCGGGTCCCGAACCAGGCGGAGTACTACTCCAACTGGAACCCGACCACCAAGACCTACAACCGCAACAACCCCAACCACGTGATGCTCGGCAACATGAACTACATCTACGTCGAAGACATGGGCGGCATCCAGCCGCGGTCCGACGACAAGATCGAACTGTGGCCGATCGACCTGGGCTACGACCACTTCATGGTCAACAACCTGCGCTACCACGGTCACGACGTCACCATCGTCTGGGACCCCGACGGCACGAAGTACAACCTGGGAGCGGGCTACAGCCTGTTCATCGACGGTGACCGCAAGGTGAGCGCCGCCAGCTTGGGGCACCTCACGTACGACCCGAACACCAACCAGGTCGATGCAGAGGCCGGGGTCCAGATCACCTTCCAGGACGCGACCGGGGCCGACTTCCCGAGCGCGGTCGAGACCGCGATCGAGGACGAGCGGGTTGTCAGCTATCTCAAGACGGCGGGCATCGACCTGACCGAGGACGCCCCGAACCTGGTGGCGGGCGCAGCACTGAGCTCGTCGTACACCCAGCAGGGCACGCGGCCGACCCCCTGGCGCCAGTTCCACACGCCCGGCTACAGCAGCAGCTCGATGAACCACACCCCCGGCGCGATCGGCGCGACCGAGCGGCCGGTGTCGCTCGATGCGATCAACGACGGGCAGACGGTCAACGAGCCGTACTGGGGCAACTATGGAAGCCCCGACGCGAACGGCTACGTCGAGGTCGACTTCGGGCAGGAGCAGCAGCTCGACAATGTCAAGGCATTCTTTGTCAGCGACCGTCAGGCCGGCGGTTACAACGAACCGGCCCGCTGGTTCGTTCAGGTGCCTGACGGAGATGGCGGATGGCACGCCGTGCCGGAGCAGTTCAAGTCGCCGGCGATTCCCGCAGGCGAAGCTCAACGAGGCGCTGTTCCCGGCGGTGACCACGAGCAAGATTCGGATCGCGTTCACGCAACAAGCCGGGAGCGTTCACCGCGATCTCCGAGCTCCAGGCCTTCGACTCCGGCCGGGAGATCCCGGAAGCGCCGAACCAGGCGCCGGTGGTCACCGCCGCCCGGGACGGCTCGAGCGACGGCAACCTGTCCACCCAGCTGGTCGCGACCGCCACCGACGACGGCGTGCCGTACGACGACGAGCTCACCTACGGCTGGGAGACCGTCTCGGCCCGCGGGTGCGGCGCGTCATCTTCGCCGACCCGGACGCGCTGACCACCCGGTGACCGGCACCGTCGCCGGTGACTACATCTTCCGGTTCGCGCCGACGACGGCGAGAACGCGACGCCGAGGCGACCGGTCACGGTGACCTCGCCAGAGCAGGAGATCGTCGCCGAGTTCGGAGCAGCGGCGACCGTCACGACCAGCGGCACCTGCGTCCTGGGAGAACCACCTGCGGGTGAAGCGAGCCGACCACCCCGGCCAGCTCGAACCCCGGCGCGGGCAACGGCTGGGGCAACTGGGGCCAGCCGACAGAACGGCACCAGCCCTGGCAGGAGGCGTGGATCCAGTACCGCGTGGGACCTCGCCCGGTGCGGCTCTCCTCGACCGACATCTACTGGTACGACGACAACGGCGGCATCCGCCGCCCGAGCCGTCGACGACGTACGTCGATCGAGTGCTCCACCGACGGCACCACCTGGACGCCGGTCACCCTCACCAAGGGGCTCGACGTACGCCGGCGGGCTCGCCATCAACACCTACAACCACCTCGACTTCGAGCCCGATCGACGCCAAGCTCCTGCGGATCCGGATCTGGGGCGTCATGGAGCGGCGGCGCGGGCACCGGCGTGCTGCGCTGGCGCGCCAACGGCGAGACCGTCGACTCGGTCCGCTAGCCCGGTGCTCATCCGGACGACCATCGGGACGGTGCCCGCCCTGCCCAGCGCGCTGGATGCGTGTCTACGAGAGCGGCGCTCGCGGCACCGTCGGGTTCACCTGGCAGGAGATCACCCCGGCGATGGTCGCCGAGACCAACGTCGACCCGTTCGTGGTCTACGGCACCAACGAGCGCCTACGGCCTGATCGCCGAGGCCCAGATCTACGTGCGGCCGGAGACCTCCCAGGGCGGCATCTCGATCCAGGGCGCCGAGCAGTTCCAGCAGACCGTCGACGTCGGCGAGCTGCCCTACCTGCCGACCAAGGTGGAGGTCTCCTACAACGACGGCTCCCGGGACAACCAGGCGATCGGGGTGCGACTGGGACTTCGACCCGGCCATCGTCAAGACCCCCGGCCGTCTACGACCGTCATCGGCGACCTGATCCTGCCCGACTACGTCAGCGAGGCGGGCACCATCGCGACCACGCTGACCCTCACCGTCGAGGGAGTCGAGGCGTCGATTGCGGGAACCGTGACTGACAGCGCCGGAGCAAAGCTTGAGGGAGTCTGCGTGTACCTCTACACAGCGCGCAACGCACCTTCGGCCTCGTACGCAACGTGCACGGCGGCCGACGGCACCTACTACATGTCAGTGGGCGTCGCAGCGGGCGACTATTTCGTCGCGGTCGCCGACCCTGTGGGTGCGCACGCGACGACGTGGCTGGACCAGCCCGTTTCGATCACCTCGGCGGTGACGAACGCCGACGTGGTGATGGCCGACCTCAATGACGCCCGCGTCACCGGCACCGTCACCGACGCGACCAGCGCGGCCCCGCTCGGCAACGTGTGCGTCTTCGCCTACGACGAAGGCGTGTCCGCGTCGGCGTCGTACGCGAGCTGCTCCCAGGGCGACGGCACGTACGGGCTCTACGGCATGGAGGCCGGGTCCTACGACGTGGCCTTCTACGACCCGACGGGCGTGCGCAACACCCAGTGGTGGACCGGCACGGCAGGCGGGGCGGCCAACCAGGCCGGAGCCGTCGCGATCGCGCTGGCGACCGGCACGTCCAGCGCCACGGCCAACGCCGCGATGAGCGGGGAGACGACCGGATCGGTGTCGGGCAAGGTGACCAACGGCTCGGGTACTCCGGTGCAGGGCGTGTGTGTCTACCTGTACACCAACCCGGGCGGGCCGGCGGACTACGGCACCTGCTCGCAGGCAGACGGCACGTGGCATCTATCCGGTGTCGTTCCTGGGTCGGGTTACCGGGTCGGGTTCGCTGACCCGAGCGGCGCCTACGTGACCCAGTGGTGGACCGGCACCGCGGGCGGTTCGGCCACCTACGCGGGAGGGGCGCCCATCGGGCCCGTTGTCGCCGGTGAGACCACGGCCGGTGTCAACGCCACCATGGCGCCGCTGCCGTAACAGCCAGCTCGGTCCGGTCGTAGCGCATCCGGCCGGACCGAGCTGCACCACCATCCTCAGGAAGGTCAACCATGCTCGTCGCGCAACACGTCCGATCCGGAGCGGACTCCCCGTCCAGGCTTGGGACCCGCCTGCGTTCGGTCCTCGTCGCGACCGTCTCCGCCTTCGTGCTCCTGGCCGCCGTCCTGTACGTCGTGGCGCCGGCCAACCCGACCCTCGAGCTGTCGGTGCGTGAGCTGGGCAGCGCACCCTCGTACGACCGTGACCTGACGATCGACTACTCCCTCGCGGCAGCGTCGGTCGCGGCCCGCGCGAAGTACAAGGAGACGTTCTACGGCGAGGTGTCCTCCCGATCCGGCATCCCGGTCAACCGTGCGCGACTGCTGGTGACCGGTGTCGGGAAGCGGACTCGCGGCCACAGTGCCACGGCGTGGATCGGCGGCAAGGGCACCTACCGCGCCGTCGTCCGCCTCCGGCCCGGCTACTACCGAGTGACGATCAAGGCCTACGTCGCCGGGAAGCCCAAGCGCGCCGGGAAGGTGATTGCTCTGCGCAACGGTCGCTTCTACGAGGCGTCTCTCCGAGTTCACGAGTCCGGCATCGTGACCATGCTCCCCATCACGAGCTACTGATGGCTGCGGTCGTGCGGGTCGGTGTGGTGCTCGGGACTCGTCCGGAGGCGATTAAGCTCGCTCCGGTCGTGTCGGCCCTGCGCGCATCGAAGAGATATGTGCCGGTGGTGATCTCAACCGGGCAGCACCGGCACCTGCTCGATCAGCTGCTGGGCCTGTTCGACGTGGCGCCGTCCGTGGACCTGGACCTGATGGTGCCCGGTCAGTCGCTGAGCGAGCTCGCGGGCCGGGCCGTGACCAGGATCGGCGCGGAGCTGGAGCGGCTCGCCATCGACGTGCTCGTGGTGCAGGGCGACACCACTACGACGATGGCCGGGGCGATGGCCGGGTTCTACGGCGGAGTGCCGGTCGCGCACGTCGAGGCGGGCCTGCGCACCGTACGATCGACGGGCGCCCTACCCCGAGGAGGTCAACCGGCGGTTGGTCGACCCAGCTCGCGCGACCTGCACCTCGCGGCGACGGAGCGGTCCGCGCGAGTGCCTGCTGCTCGAGGGGATCGACCCCGCGACTGTCGTGGTCACCGGCAACACCGTGGTCGACGCGCTCCTCGCCGTGGTCCGACGAGATCGCTGCCCGGCCGGCGCTCGCGGCCGAACTCGATGCGCGCGCTTCCCTTCCTCGATCCGGGCCGGCCGATCCTGCTCGTCACCGCGCACCGCCGCGAGAATCCTCGGCCCGCCTTGCCTGGACGCCATCTGCGAGGCCGTCGCCGACCTGGTTCGCGCCCACCCGATCTGACGGTGGTCTTCCCGGTCGCACCCCAACCCCAGCGTCCAGGAGCCGGTGAAGGCGGTGCTCGGCGGCATCGACCAGGTCCTCCTGACCGAGCCGCTCGACTACCTGCCGACTTCGTCCACCTGATGCGAAGTCGCACGTGATCCTCACCGACTTCGGCGGCATCCAGGAGGAGGCCTGCTCGCTCGGCAAGCCGACCTCGTCACCCGCGACACCACCGAGCGACCGGAGGGCGACGGAGCGCCGGCGGGCTGCGACTTGTCGGCACCGACCCAGCCACCATCATCGCCGAGGTCGACCGCCTCCTCACTGACCCGACGGCGTACGACGACCTGGTCTGCACCTCCCTGCCCTTCGGCGACGGGCAGGCCTCGCAGCGGATCGTCGACGCCCTCGCCCAGCTGACCACCCGCATCGACCACGACGACCCCTTCGAGAGCCATGCGCCGCTTCCGTCTGATCTCGCCCGCAGGCTCGCCGCCCTCGCGACGGCGGCCCTGCTCGTCGCGCTCTGGCCGCGCTGCTCGGGACGACGAGCCCCGTCGTCGACACCGTCCGAGTTCCGCCGGCTCGTCTGGCACCGCACGACCGACCAGGAGAGACCCGACAAGTCCGGGAAGCAGGACCCCGCGACCGATCCGAACTCACGCCTTCGTCGTCGCCGCCAGCGCGGTCCGCCCGCGCAGCACGCGACCAGGTCACCCAGCTCGCACGTGATCGCGGCGTGCGCCACCCTGCGCAGCGGCGAAGTCGGTGACCGGCGCCTGCCCTGGACGAGATCCCGAACCTGGCGCGACGCGATCGACGCCGGCCCTCGGTCAGCAGATCACCGACTCGACGATGATGCCGCCGCCGAAGGCAGTGCCGGCGGCCGACTGGTCGCGTCGCTGCACGACTGCGCGCGCCTGGCGGTGGACCTGGGCAGCATGGACGCCGACGGCGCGCCCATGCGTGACGCATCGGTTCGGCAAGTTGCCGCGCACCGACAAGGCCTGGAAGTCCACCGCTGCGCGACCTCGCGACCTCTCCGGCGAGGACCTCTTGGACGACCTGCGCCCCTCGTCTGCCCGACGACGCCGGATGACCATCGACCTGACCGCCGTCAGCTGGGTCATCACCGCGATCGTCGCCTACTACGTCGCTGCTGTTCGCGGTCTCCTGGTTCCGCGCGCCGACCCGCCCGTCTGCCCGACGTACGCCCACTGATGGTGTTGCTGGTCCCTGCGCGCAACGAGGAGCTCGTGCTCGATGCGACCCTGCGTCGCTGACCGGGTCTGCGTACCCCGGGCGAGCACCGGGTCCTCGTCGTCGACGACGCCTCCACTGACACGACGCCGCTGATCGCGGACCGAGTGGGCCGAGCGCGACCCGCGGGTGCGCGCAGCCGTCGGGTGCCCGCCCGAGGCGGGGCAGGGCAAGAGCGAGGTCCTCAACCACGCCTACTGCGCTGGTGCGCGGTGGCTGGACGACGGCGACCCGTGGCTCGACGGACGACCGCGGACGACGTCGTCCTGGTGATCGTCGACGCCGACGGGCGCCTCGAGCAGCGCTCGCTGGCGCACGTGGCGCCGTACTTCTCGCGACCCGAGCGTCGGGTCGGTCCAGATCGGTGTCCGGATCGCGAACGCCGACACCAACATCCTGGCCCGGATGCAGGACATCGAGTTCGTCGGTTTCAGCTGGCTCGTCCAGATCGCCCGGGACTGGATCGGCTCCTCCGGGCCTCGGCGGCAACGGCAGTTCACGCGACTGTCGGCGTGGCCGTCCCTGCGGCGACCCGTGGCGACGCGGCGCGCTAACCAGGACCTCGATCTCGGGCTGCGGCTGGTCCGAGCGGGCTGGCGCACCCGGTTCTGCCACATCGACCACGTCGACCAGCAGGGGCTCGACGCTGGCGTCCGCTGCTGCGGCAGCGGACCCGGTGGATCCAGGGGCACTACCAGTGCTGGCGACACCTGCGGTGGCCCTCGCGGCGGCTCGGCGGCGCCGCTGGCCGCGCGCCTCGACCTGATGCTCTACCTGGTCCTGGTGCGTCACCGTGCTGCTCGTCTCCTACACGGTTGCGGTCGGCTTGCTCGGGCGCCGCGGCCTCGTCCAGGTGCACCAACGACTTCCTCCCTGTCGTGCCCTACGGTCTGCCGCGCCGGTTCGCCAGCCTCGCGCTGTCGGTGCTGCCGGTCACGATCTTCCTGGGCACCTACCAGCGCCACAGCGCCGCACCCGTTCCGATGGTTCCAGGTGCCGGCGCGGCCCTGGTCTTCACCTCCTACGGCTATGTGTGGTTCTTCGTGTCGCTTCGCGCGCTGGCCAACCTCGCACTCCGCCGCAACGCCTGGGTCAAGACCCCGCGGTTGGCCGCCGGCTAGGGTCCGGTTGCCTGCGGCCTACTCGGCGGGCGCTGTGGAGTCGCGGGTGACGACGCGGCAGGGAAGCCTCTCGATGCCGCCCTTGGATCCGTCGATGGCGGCGAACAGCCGCTGGGCCGCGACCGCGCCGAGCTGCTCGAGGTTCATGTCGACGGTCGTCAGCGGGGGCCGCGCGTTCGCCGCGAGGATCTCCCAGTTGTCGAAGCCGATGACCGGCGCACCTGGGACGGCACGTCGAGCCCGGCCTCGTGCAGCACGTCGAGGACGCCGCGGGCGATCTCGTCGCGAGCCGGCGAAGACGGCGTCGACGTCCGGGTGCTGCTGCAGCAGCATCCGGGTCGCGCCGCGGCCCCACGCCTCGGACCACGGCGCCGAACCAGACCTGCCCGCCGCGAGCTCGAGGCCCTCCTCGTCGAGCGCGGGCGAGCGCTCCGCGCGCGCGGTCCTGCGCGGCGCCGTAAGTCGGGTCGCCGGTGATGTGCGCGATCCGGCGGCGCCCGCAGCGGATCAGGTGGTCGACCGCCAGCCGGCCGGCGCCGACGTTGTCGGTCACCAGCGACAGGTCCGCCGGGTCCTCCGACGGCGCGTACGCGTAGACGACCGGGACCGGCAGGTCGCGGCCCAGCGAGCGGCGGGCGGTCGGGCGGCGCCCCCACCACGATCAGCCCGTCGACGCGGCGCGAGAGCAGCGCCCGCAGGTGGTGGTGCTCGCGGATGCGCGTCGCCGCGGGCGTCGCAGAGGAACACCGAGGTCTGGTCCGAGCCGAACGCGTCCTCGGCGCCCATCAGGATCGGGATCGAGAACCGGCCCTCGAGGTCCGAGTCAGCAGGCCGACGGTCCCGCTGCGCTGCGTGATGAGGCCCTGGGCGAGCGTGTTGGGCGAGAAGGACAGCTGCTCGGCGGCCTCGACGACCCGTGCCCGGGTCTCGGCGCGGACCTGGCGCGGCCGTTGAGCGCCTTCGACGCGGTGGCGACCGAGACGCCGGCCAGCCGGGCGACGTCGCGCAGGGTGACGGCCTGGCTCGTCGCCCGACGTCCGGAGGGTGTCGCCACGAGCGTCCTCGCTTCCCTCGCCCGGCGTTGCCGGACCGTGACCGTCGAGCCTTGACACGCATCAGCGTATCGCAATACGTTCTGAAAACGTTTTCGGGACCCAGGGTCTCGTGATAGTCGCCGAGCGTCGCCAGTCCGACTGATGCGTGGATACCTGCTGACTTGGTAGCTGTCGGATGAGCGTACCGCTCACGAGCGCTATCGCGAAACCATCCGACCCGCAGCGACGCAGGTGCGGCCGCCGCCAGATCCCGGGCGGCCGTCGCTCGGGCTCGAGGAGGAGCACAGTGAGGATGCACCCCTAAGGGCGTCCGCAGGGCGGTCGCCGCGAGTGGCGGCGGCGGGGCTCCTGACTGGCTCTGGCTCGCCGCGTGCGGCTCGGACGACGACGACGACGGCGACGCCGGCGGCCGCCGAGTCGGCAGCGGTCGGCGGCCGAGGGCATCGACGACGGCGCCGACGCTGACCCTGTGGACCCGGGCGCCGCTGGAGTTGCAGGCGAAGGCGCTGGTCGACGCGTACAACAAGTGCCACAAGAACCAGGTCGAGCTGACCATCGTCCCGAACGACGACTACGTCGCGAAGGTCGGCGCGGCGGCCGGCAGCGGCGACCTGCCCGACCTGTTCGCCGCGGACATCGTCTACGTGCCCGAACTGGACCAAGGCCGGGCCTGTTCAGCGACATCACCGACCGCATCGTCGAGCTGCCGTACGCCGACAAGATCAACCAGGCGCACATCGACGGCCGGCACGTACGACGGCAAGAAGTACGTCCTGCCGTTCGTGCTCGACCTGTCGGTGATGTTCTGGAACAAGGACCTCTACAAGGAGGCCGGCCTCGACCCGGAGAAGGGCCCGACGACGCTCGAGGAGTTCAAGGAGCAGGCGCTCGCCGTCCAGACAGCTCAACAAGCCGGACACCTACGGCACCTACTTCGGCGGCAACTGCGGTGGCTGCGCGTCTTCACCTGGTTCCCGATGATCTGGGCCAGCGGCGAGGAGGTCATGAACGCCGAGGGCACCGAGTCCCTGCTCGACGGTCGCCGCCGCCAAGGAGGTCTACGGCACCTGGCGTGACCTCCAGGACGGCCGGGGCCATCGCCCCCGGCTCGAAGGACGAGACCGGCGCCACCTGGGTCGCCGCCTTCCAGGAGGGCAAGATCGGCGTGATGCCGTACCCGGCGACCCTGCTGCCGACCGCCGCCAAGACCGTCGACGTCGGCGTCGCCCCGATCCCGGGCGTGAACGGCGGCGCGTCGACCTTCGTCGGCGGCGACGGCATCGGCATCTCCAAGGACTCCGAAGAACGGCCGACCAGGCCTGGAACTTCCTGTCCTGGCTGACGTCCGAGGACGCCCAGGTCGAGCGTGCTCGCGGCCAACAACAGCACCGTGCGCCCGCACCGACCTGGCCGACAACGAGTACTCGGCGAAGGACCCGCGCGTCGGCACCATCAACGAGGTCGGCCGCGTCGCAGAGCAAGACCCCGTTCGCGGTGAACTTCCAGCAGGCGTTCAACGCCCCCGGCAGCCCCTGGGTCACCCTGTTCCGCAACCAGGTCTTCGGCGACGCGTCGAAGCTCGAGAGCGACAACGAGGCCATCACCGAGGTGCTCGGCCAGTGAGCCCGCGGGGTGCCGGGGCGAGCAGCGCCCCGGCACCCCGCGCGGGCCTGCCTCTCCGACCTGCGCTCGCTGCGGGAGGCAGGACCAGATCGTGGCAACGCAACACTCTGACCGAGCCGCCGAGGCAGGCGTCCGCGGAGCCGCACGGCCCGCCGGCGCACGTCGTTGCGCCGCTCGGGCTCGCTGACCGGCTGGGCCTACGCCGCACCGACCGCGGTGTTCGTCCTGGTCTTCTTCGTCGTGCCGATCGTGCTGGTGGCGCGGATGTCGGTCTCCGACTGGGGCCTGTTCGCCGGCAACAGGGCTGGAACGCCCCGGAGAACTTCACCGACGCCCTCGACGACCGGCTGCTTCTGGCCGGCCGTCTGGTTCACCGTCAAGTACACCGTCGTCACCACCGTGATCCTGCTGGGCCTGGCCCTCGGGCTGGCGCTGCTGGTGCAGGAGTCGAACCGCTGGAACGGGCTTCCTGCGCACCTCGTTCCTGGTGCCGAGCGCGCTCGGCCTGGCCTCGGCCTCGCTGCTGTTCTACGCCCTCTACTCCCCGCAGAGCAGCCCGCTCGACGACCCTCTGCGGGCCGCCGGCGTCACCGACAGCCGATCTCGTTCCTCGGCACCCCGACGTCGGCGCCTGTGGTCGACCGTCGCGCTCATCGTCTGGCGCTTCGCCGGCTTCTACATGCTGCTGCTGCTCGTCGGCCTGCAGAGCATCCCGGGCGACGTCTACGAGGCGGCCCGGCTCGACGGCGCCGGCCGCTGGCAGACCTTCCGGCTACGTCACGCTGCCGCTGCTGCGGTCGTCGCTGGCGCTCTGCACGATCCTCTGCGTCACCGGCTCGCTGCTGGCGTTCGACCAGTTCTACATCCTGACCAAGGGCGGGCCGGACAACAGCACGATCACCATCGTCCAGCTCATCTACAACATGGCCTTCCAGGGCCAGAACGACCTCGGCCGCGCCGCCGGCGCTGTCGATCCTGGTGCTGGTCGCGCCTGCTGGTCATCAACGTCCTGCAGTTCCGCGGCCTGCGCGCCGCGAGGAGAGCTGACTGACCGTGCCAGTCTCCGCCGAGCCCGTCCCGTGCTCCGCGGCGACCGCCGCGACGGCGCACCCGCTCTGCGCTCGACCTGGTCGTCGTACGCCGGCCTGGGTCCTCGGGCGGCCTGGTCATCCTCTTCCCCTGGTCTGGGCGGCGTCGCGTCGGTCTCCCCGCAGGCCGGCAGCGCCCAGGTCGGGCTGGGGCCTCGGCAACTACCAGACCCTGGCCAACTACCAGGCCGGCATCGCCGTACCTGCTCAACTCGATCGTCGTGTCGGTGATGACCGTGCCGTTCACCCTCGCGGTGTCGCTGCTCGGCGGGTACGCCTTCGCGCTGTTCCGCTTCCCCGGCCGCACCTGCTCTTCCTGGTGACCCTGGCGATCCTGATGGTGCCCGTACGCGACGCTGCTGATCCCGCTCTACGTGCTGCTCAACGACCTCGGCCTGCAGAACTCGCTGATCGGGCTGTCGCTGGTGCTGACCATGTTCCAGCTGCCGTTCGCCACGTTCATGATGCGCATCTCGTTCGAGGCGATCCCCACCGAGCTGCGGGAGGCCGCCCTGAGTCGACGGCTGCGGCTCGTCCGGGCGCTGCGCCACGTCCTGCTCCCGGCGGTCAAACCCGGCCTGATCACCGTGGGCCTGTTCGCCTTCCTGGCCGCCTGGAACGACTTCATCACCCCGCTGGTGCTGATCAGCGACTCCGACAAGTCGCCGCTGCCGCTGGCCGTGGCGAACATGCGCCAGCAGGTGATGGGCATCGTCGACTACGGCGCCACCGAAGCCGGCGTGGTCGTCCTCGCCCTGCCCTGCATCCTGCTCTTCCTCGCCCTCCAACGGCACTACGTCCGCGGCTTCATGTCCGGCGCACTCAAGGGTTGAGCCGGCGCGCTCTCCAGCTCTGATAACCACACCATGGCCAGCACACGGAAGGTCCCCTCCATGACAG
>CAWJRK010000042.1:0-15721 GCA_963845215.1 uncultured Actinomycetota bacterium | reverse complement strand
GGACTGAGCGTATTGCGTGAGCCAGGTCGTCGGGAGCGATGCGTTTCCTCTCGCATCGGGCTATCTCTCGAACATCCGTCCGTCGCTCGGCATCTGGAGCGACTATCCGCCGGAGGCGGTGGTCAGGGCGATCGCGCCGCCCTCGCCATCGCGTGAGTCGCGTACGAGAGGATGGGGGCGTGGCTCGACGCGACATCGTCATCCTCGGCTCGACCGGCTCGATCGGCACCCAGGCGCTCGACCTGGTGCGGGCCAACCCGGACCGGTTCCGGGTCGTCGGGCTGACCGCCGGCGGCGTCAACCCGGAGCTGTTCGAGCGGCAGGTCGCCGAGTTCGCGCCCGGCGTACTCACGGGCTGGGGGAGGAGGCCTCGACCGAGGCCGCCGGCGCGGCCCGTGCGACGTGGTGCTCAACGGCATCACCGGCGCCGTCGGGCTGCGCCCGACGCTGGCCGCGCTCGACGCCGGCAACACGCTGGCGCTGGCCAACAAGGAGTCGCTGATCATGGGCGGCCCGCTGGTGCTCGAGCGCGCCGAAGCCCGGCCAGATCGTGCCGGTCGACTCCGAGCACAGCGCGCTGGCCCAGTGCCTGCGCGGCGGCACCGCCGACGAGGTACGCCGGCTGGTGCTGACCGCCAGCGGCGGACCGTTCCGCGGCCGGACCCGCGCCGAGCTCGCCGAGGTCACGCCCGAGCAGGCGCTGGCCCACCCGACCTGGGACATGGGCCCGGTGATCACGATCAACTCCGCCACCCTGGTCAACAAGGGGCTCGAGGTGATCGAGGCGCACCTGCTCTTCGGCATCCCGTTCGACCGGATCGAGGTCGTGGTGCACCCGACGAGCGTCGTGCACTCGATGGTCGAGTTCGTCGACGGCTCGACGCTGGTGCAGGCCAGCCCGCCGACGATGCTGATCCCGATCGCGCTCGGCCTGGCCTGGCCCGACCGGGTGCCCGACGCCGCGCCGCGCCGTCGACTGGACCCGGCCGGAGACGTGGGAGTTCTTCCCGCTCGACGACGAGGCGTTCCCGGCGGTCGCGCTGGCCCGGACCGCGGGCGCAGCGCGGCGGCACCGCGCCGGCGGTCTACAACGCCGCCAACGAGGTGTGCGTCGAGGCCTTCCGCGCCGGGCGGCTGGCGTTCACCGACATCGTGCCCACGGTCGCCGCCGTGCTTGCGCGCCACGACGTACCCTCGGAGGAGCACGCTCACCGTCGACGACGTCCTCGCCGCCGACGCCTGGGCCCGTGCACGAAGCCGCACGGATCTGATCGAAGGAGCACCGCAGTGACCGCCTTCTACTACGCCCTCGGCGTGGTGATCTTCGTCGTCGCCATCCTGGCCTCGATCGGCCTGCACGAGCTCGGCCACATGATCCCGGCCAAGAAGTTCGGCGGGAAGGTCACGCAGTACTTCATCGGCTTCGGCCCGACCGTGTGGAGCAAGCAGGTCGGCGAGACCGAGTACGGCGTCAAGGCGATCCCGCTCGGCGGCTACGTCAAGATCGTCGGGATGCTGCCGCCCGGGCGCGGAGCGAGCTCGCCGACGAGGTCGACCTCGACGCCCAGGGCAACCAGGTCGCCAAGGTCCGCAAGTCCAACACCGGCATGTTCACCCAGCTGATCTCCGACGCCCGCGCGGCCGAGTGGGAGCTGGTCAAGCCCGAGCGACGACGACCGGCTCTTCTACAAGATGGCCTGGTGGAAGAAGGTCATCGTGATGGCCGGCGGGCCGTCGGTGAACATCGCTGATCGCGTTCTTCATCTTCTGGGCCGTCTTCGCCACCTACGGCAACCCGACGCGAGGTCGACGCCGGTCCGCCGGTGATCGACGAGGTCTCGCAGTGCGTCGTGCCCTACGACCGACGAGCGAGCGCGACTGCACCGCCGACCGACCCGCCGAGCCCGGCCGCCGAGGCCGGGCTGCAGCCCGGCGACCGTGATCACGTCGTTCAACGGCACCGCGGTCACCGGCTGGGACCAGCTGCGCGAGCTGATCCGCGACAACGGCGACGGCAACGCCGTGATCGGCTACGAGCGCGACGGCGCAGCAGCTGACCGGCACCACCAACACGACCGTCGAGGCCCGACCCACGTCGGAGCACCGACGAGACGCTGACCGCGAGGTCGGCTTCCTCGGCGTCACCCCGACCACCTCGACCGTGGTCGACGACCGGCGGCCCGATCTACACCGCTCGAGCAGATGGGCACATGACCGTCGACACGGTCGAGGCCCTCGGCCACGCTGCCGGTGAAGGTGCTGGGACGTCGGGCAGGCGATCGTCGGGTCTCGAGGACGCGCGACCCAGGACAGCCCGGTCAGCATCGTGGGCGGCGGCCGGCTCGCGGGCGAGACCGTGTCCCACGAGGAATTCCCCGTCGACGGACAAGACGGTCTTCCTGCTGATGCTCATCGCCGGCTTCAACTTCTTCATCGGCATGTTCAACTTCGTGCCGCTGCTGCCGCTCGACGGCGGCCACATCGCCAGTGCGCTCTGGGAGGCCGTGCGCCGCGGGTTCGCCCGGCTGCGCGGCCGGCCCGACCCCGGCTACGTCGACGCCGCCAAGCTCCTGCCGGTCGCCTACGTCGTGGCCTCGTGCCTGCTGGTCATGGGCGTGGTGCTGATCGTCGGCGACCTCGTCGTGCCGGTCGCACCTGACGTAGCGGCGACTCACGCCGTTCGGTCGGTCCTCGTAGCCTAGGCTGCAGCATGACCGCGATCAGCCTGGGCATGCCCGAGGCCCCGCCGCCGGTGCTCGCCCCGCGCCGCAAGACCCGCCAGATCAAGGTGGGCAAGGTCGGCGTCGGCAGCGACTCCCCGGTCTCGGTGCAGTCGATGACGACCACGCTCACCTCCGACGTCAACGCGACCCTCCAGCAGATCGCCGAGCTGACCGCGACCGGCTGCGACATCGTCCGGGTCGCCTGCCCCAGCCAGGACGACGCCGACGCGCTGCCCGAGATCGCCCAGCACTCGCAGATCCCGGTGATCGCCGACATCCACTTCCAGCCGAAGTACGTCTACGCCGCGATCGACGCCGGCTGCGCCGCCGTACGCGTCAACCCGGGCAACATCCGCAAGTTCGACGACCAGGTCAAGCAGATCGCGCGGCCGCCAAGGACCGCGGCACCTCGCATCCGGATCGGCGTCAACGCCGGCTCGCTCGACCCGCGGCTGCTGGAGAAGTACGGCAAGGCCACGCCCGAGGCCCTGGTCGAGTCGGCGGTCTGGGAGGCCGGGCTCTTCGAGGAGCACGACTTCCACGACTTCAAGATCTCGGTCAAGCACAACGACCCCGTCGTGATGGTCCGGGCCTACGAGCTGCTCGCCGAGGCCGGCGACTGGCCGCTGCACCTCGGCGTCACCGAGGCCGGTCCCGGCGTTCCAGGGCACGATCAAGTCGGCCACGGCCTTCGGCGCGCTGCTCAGCAAGGGCATCGGCGACACGATCCGGGTCTCGCTGTCGGCGCCGCCGGTCGAGGAGGTCAAGGTCGGCATCCAGATCCTGCAGTCGCTCAACCTGCGCCCGCGCAAGCTCGAGATCGTCTCCTGCCCCTCGCTGCGGCCGCGCCCAGGTCGACGTCTACAAGCTCGCCGAAGCAGGTGACCGCCGGGCTCGACGGCCTCGAGGTGCCGCTGCGGGTCGCCGTCATGGGCTGCGTCGTCAACGGGCCGGGCGAGGCCCGCGAGGCCGACCTCGGTGTCGCCTCCGGCAACGGCAAGGGCCAGATCTTCGTCAGGGCGAGGTCATCAAGACCGTGCCCGAGTCGCAGATCGTCGAGACCCTGATCGAGGAGGCCATGCGGATCGCCGAGGGCATGGAGTCGGTCGACGGCGCAGCGGCCCAGGTCACCGTCAGCTAGGTGTAGCTACTCCTCGTACAGGTCGGCGTCGCGGATGATCCGCACCCAGTCCCGGGCCTTCATTGCGTGCTTGCTCGCGCGGGCGGCGTTGCGGAAGTCGCGCAGGTAGCCGGTCACCTGAGTGCGCCGCAAGGTGCTGACGGCGGGAGCTGCGGCGAAGATCGGTGCCAGGTCCTCGTTGGCCAGACGTGCCTGCACGCGCAGGAACTTGAAGGCGCGCATGATGGGGCGGCCCGGGTTGTGCCCGGTGAACTCCCGGAAGTGGCGCAGACCGCCGTTGGCGATGCGCAGCTGGAACAGGTAGTCGTGGCGGTGCAGGCCGTACATCAGCCGCTCGAGTCCGTCCCACGTCTGCGCGAACGCGCCGAGCCCTTCGCAGTCCGCCGAGGTGGCCTTCTGCGCCAGCCGTCCGGCCTGGTTGTGGTAGGTCTCCCACCGCCACTGCAGCTGGCTGCTGGCTCCGCTGCCGTCGGGGTTGCCGTTCTCGCTGTGCAGCTGGTGGAGGTCGGTCCACTGCTGTCGGCAGGGGTTGGGAGCAGCGGCCGCGCCCGCCGCTGGCAAGCCGACGAGCAGCAGGGCGAACGTCAGCAGGGCTCCGAGAAGGCGCATGCTCAAACCCTAGGTTGAGCATTCGCCGTGATCGCGGAGACACACCTCGTAGGCTTCCGCCGTGCCGATGACGCGACACGGGGTCCGACCGCTGGGGTCGGCAGACCTCGAGCCGTTCCTGGCCCTCGCGCGTCGTGACCCGGTCGTCAACGTCTTCGCCATCTATCGCGCCCGCACCACCAGCCTCGAGCCCCGCTGGCTCGGCGGCGAGGTGTGGGGTCGCTACGACGGGGGCGAGCTCGTCGCCGCGTGCCATGTCGGTGCCAACCTGGTGCCCATCGAGGCCGACGAGGACGACGCCCGGGCCTTCGCCGAGCGGGCGATGACGCGGATGCGCAGCGTCTCCACGATAGTCGGGCCGCATGTGGCCGTCCGGACCTTCTGGAACACCGTGGCAGGCAACTGGGGCCGGCCCCGCGAAATCCGGTGGGAGCAGCCGCACCTGGAGATCAGCGGTCCGCCGCTGGTCGTGGCCGACCCGGGCGTACGCCGTACCGATCGCCAGGACATGTCCCTGCTCTACCCAGCGTGCGTCGCCATGTACACCGAGGAGGTCGGGGTCTCGCCGGAGGTGGGCGGCAAGAGCGACCTCTACCGGGCCCGGGTCACCCAGCTGATGAGCCGAGGCTGGTCGTTCGCGAAGTTCGAGGACGGCCGGCTGGTCTTCAAGGCGGAGGTTGCCTGCGCAACTCCTGACGCTGCACAGATCCAGGGCGTATGGGTGCCGCCCGAGCGCCGCGGAGAAGGCATCGCGGTCGCGGGCATGGCCGCCGTGGTCGACCTCGTCCGCGAGAGCATCGCGCCCACGGTCTCGCTCTACGTCAACGAGTGGAACGAGCCGGCCCGGCGCGCCTACGCACGGGTGGGCTTCCGCGAGACGGCCAGGTTCTCGACCGTCATGTTCTGACAGGATCGCCGACGTGACCCTCAGCCGAAACCAGAAGATCCTGATCGGTGCATTCACGGTCAACGGGGTGGTGCACCTGGCCAAGCCCGAGGTTTATGAGCCGATCATGCCGTCGTGGGTGCCCAGGCACCGCGAGGTGATCGTCGGGAGCGGGTTCGCGGAGCTCGCGCTGGCCGCAGGACTGGCCATGCCGTGGACGCGCAAACCGGCGGGCTGGGCGAGCATCGCCCTGCTCCTGGCCGTCTATCCCGCCAACATCAAGATGGCGACCGATGCGGCACAGGGCGACAACAAGCCGCTGCTCCTGGCGAGCCTGGCCCGACTCCCGTTCCAGTTCCCGATGATCAAGGCCGCGCACGACGCGACCAAGGCCTGAGGACGCTCAGGAGCCGAGCAACAGGGCCAGCGCCGACGCCAGCATCAGGGCCGTCGCCAGTCCGGTGATCAAGTTCCGCATGCCGTGCTCTCCCGCGATCGTCCCGGGCCTTTCCCGGTGTCACCACTGATGACGCACGCGGACGGTCGAAGGTTGCCCGGTATCTAGGTCGAGCTGTCCGCGGCCCGCAAGTAGCCTTGCGCGCATGACTTCGTCAGGGACGACCCGCTCCGCCCGCATCCTCAGGATGTCGAGCCTCTTCGTGCGGACCCTGCGCGACGACCCCGCCGATGCCGAGGTGCCGAGCCACCGGTTGCTCGTCCGGGCGGGCTACATCCGCCGGGCCGCCCCCGGCATCTACACCTGGCTGCCGCTGGGCCTCCGGGTTCTGCGCAACATCGAGGCGATCATCCGCGACGAGATGGACGCCATGGGCGCCCAGGAGCTGTCGTTCCCTGCCCTGCTGCCCCGCGAGCCCTACGAGGCCACCAACCGCTGGACCGACTACGGCGACGGCATCTTCCGGCTCCAGGACCGCAAGGGCAACGACTACCTGCTCGGTCCCACCCACGAGGAGATGTTCACCCTCGTGGTCAAGGACCTCTACAACTCCTACAAGGACCTGCCGCTCTCGATCTACCAGATCCAGACCAAGTACCGCGACGAGGCGCGACCCCGGGCCGGCCTCCTGCGCGGCCGCGAGTTCGTGATGAAGGACTCCTACTCCTTCGACATCGACGACGCCGGTCTCGACGAGAGCTACCAGAAGCACCGCGACGCCTATGTCCGGATCTTCGACAAGCTCGGCTTCGAGTACGTCATCGTCAAGGCGACCTCCGGAGCCATGGGCGGCTCCAAGTCCGAGGAGTTCCTGGCGAAGGCCGCCGTGGGCGAGGACACCTACGTGCGCTGCTCCAACTGCGACTACGCCGCCAACGTCGAGGCCGTGCAGGTCCGGCCGCCGAGCCCGCAGCCCTACGCCGACGCGCCGGCCGCCCACGCGGAGCCGACCCCCGACACCCCCACGATCGACACGCTGGTCGCCCACCTCAACGAGAAGTACCCCCGCGACGACCGCCCCTGGCATGCCGGCGACACGCTCAAGAACGTGCTCGTGGTCTTCAAGCACGCCGACGGCACCCGCGAGCCGGTGGCGATCGGGCTGCCCGGCGACCGCGAGGTCGACCAGAAGCGCCTGGAGGGGCAGCTGGAGCCGACCGAGGTCGAGCCCATGGACGAGGCCGAGCTGCGCAAGCACCCCACCCTGGTCAAGGGCTACATCGGGCCCGGCGGCGCTGGGCGAGAACAGCCCGTCCGGCATCCGCTACCTGGTCGACCCGCGCGTGGTCGAGGGGACCCGGTGGGTCACCGGCGCCAACATCGACGGCAGCCACGTGATCGACCTCGTGGTCGGTCGCGACTTCACGCCCGACGGCACCATCGAGGCCGCCGAGGTCCGCGACGGCGACCCCTGCCCCAACTGCGACCCCGGCACCCTGCACACCGCACGGGGCATCGAGATGGGCCACATCTTCCAGCTCGGTCGCCTGTACGCCGACGCGCTGGGCCTCCAGGTGCTCGACGAGAACGGCAAGCTGGTCACGGTCACCATGGGCTCCTACGGCATCGGGCCCTCCCGCGCCGTGGCCGCCATCGCCGAGGGCACCCTCGACGACATCGGCCTGTGCTGGCCGCGCAACGTCGCACCCGCCGACGTACACCTCGTCGCTGCCGGTAAGGACGAGGCGGTGTTCGCGGCGGCCGAGCGGATCGTCCACGAGCTCGACCAGGCCGGCATCACGGTCCTCTACGACGACCGCGCCGGCAAGATCAGCCCCGGCGTGAAGTTCAAGGACGCCGAGATGATCGGCGTGCCGACCATCGTCGTGGTCGGCAGGGGAGTGGCCGACGGCGTCGTCGAGGTCAAGGACCGCCGGACCGGGGAGCGGCAGGACGTCGCCACCGACCACGTGGTCGACCACCTCGTGCGGTTGGTCAGGGCCTAGCGACGGGCCCGCACTAGTCCGTCCACTATGCCGATCAGGCTGGTGCGGACCTCGGCGGTGGCACGGGCCGGGTCGTCGGCCCGAGCGGCGTAGAGCGCGGCCTCCTCCAACGCACCGACCAGCACGTGCGCGAGCGGGCGGACGGGTTGGTCCGGGAGCAACCCCGCGTCGAGCAGCCCCTGGATGGCGAGCTCGACCAGGCCCAGGCCGTAGCGCTGGCCGATCTCCCGCCACCGCTCCCACCCGAGGGCTGCCGGCGCCTCGATCAGCACGATCCGGCTGATCTCGGGCTCCGCGCAGATCCGCAGCCAGCCGTCGATGCCGTCGTGGAGCACCGCGACCGGGTCGGTGCCGGAGCCGAGCTGGGTGGCCAGGCGTTCGGCGATCTCCGCCTCGACCTGCTCGAAGACCGCTGCGAACAGCTCCTCCTTGCCGGCGAACTGGTGGTACAGCGCGCCCCGGGTCACCCCGGCTGCTCGGGCGATGTGGTCGGTCGAGACCGCGGCGTAGCCCTGCTCGGCGAAGAGGGGACGGGCGGCCGAGACCAGGGCGTCGCGAGTCGCCGCCGATCGATCCGCCTGGGTGCGCTTGCTTTCCATACAACCTGTCCGTAAGTTACGTACATCCTGTATGCAACAGTAACGGAGCGCCTCATGACCCACCACTCCATCGCCCTCCCCGCCGGCACCATCCACTATCGCGAGGCGGGGCCGGCCGACGGTCCGCCCGTGGTGTTCGTCCACGGGTTCCTGGTCGACGACACGCTGTGGTCCGACGTGCCCGAGCGGCTCGCGGAGCAGGGGTTCCACACGTTCGCGCCGACCTGGCCGCTGGCCGCGCACCGGACCGCGATGAACCCGGGGGCCGACCTCTCGCCGCGCGGCGTCGCGCGGGTCATCCTGTCGTTCCTCGAGGCCAACGACCTGACCGACGTCACCCTGGTCGGCAGCGACACCGGCGGTGCGGTCTCACAGTTCGTGCTCGACGAGGACGCCTCCCGGATCGGTCGGCTGGTGCTCACGAACTGCGACGCGTTCGACACGTTCCCGCCGTTCCCGTTCGACCTGCTGTTCAGGCTGGCGAAGCACCCACGGGCGAGCAAGACGGTGCTGCAGAGCATGCGGTCGACCTTCCTGCGCAACAGCAAGCTCGGCTTCGGCTTTCTGGTGAAGCGCAGGATCGGCGCGGACGAGAGCCGGGCGTGGGTCACGCCCTACCTCACCGATGCCGGCGTCCGCCGTGACGTGGCGACGTTCGCCCACGGCTGGTCGGCCAAGGACCTCGCCGATGTCGCCACCCGGCTGCCGCAGTTCACCAAACCGGTGCTCCTGTGCTGGGCGCCGGCGGACCCCTTCTTCAAGATCGCCCTCGCGCGTCGGCTCGAGTCCACGTTCCCGAACGCGCGGCTCGTCGAGTTTGACGATGCCCTCACCTTCGTCTCGCTGGACCAGCCCGAGCGGCTGGCGAAGGAGATCGGCAGTTTCGCTGCCGTCGGCGGTCGCTCCTAGTCTTCGGTCATGCCTGGAATCGACGCCGTCATCTTCGACTGGGGTGGCACGCTCACCCAATGGCACGACGTGGACTTCCACGCCGAGTCACTCGCACTGGCGCAGGCCGTGGTGGCCGCAGGCGAGCCCGACCGGGCGGCGTTCGCGTCCCAGCTGCACGAGGCCGGCCGCACGGTCTGGGGCCGGGCCCACTCGCATCATCAGAGCTCGACGATCTCCGACCTCTTCGACGAGGCCGGGCTCAGCCACGACCCGGCCCTGCTGAGCGCTTACTACGACTTCTGGGAGCCGCACACGCCCACCGACGTCGAGGTCCGGCCGACCTGGGAGGCGCTGCGTGCTGCCGGCATCCAGGTCGGCGTGCTGTCCAACACCATCTGGCCGCGCGAGTGGCACCGGGGCTTCTTCGAGCGCGACGGCGTGCTGGACCTGATCGACGGCGACGTCTACTCCAGCGAGATCCCGTGGACCAAGCCGGCGCCGGAGGCGTTCCAGGCAGCCATGGAGGCGGTCGGGGTGTCCGACCCAGCACGGTGCGTCTACGTCGGCGACCGCTTGTTCGACGACGTCTGGGGCGCGCAGAGCGCCGGGCTGCGAGCCATCCACATCCCGCACAGCCTCATCCCGGCCGACCAGCTCGGCCACACGGAGGGCACGCCCGACGCGGTGGCAGAGCGACTGACGGAGATCCCGGCCATCGTCGCCGCCTGGGTGTGACCAAAGGGTTACCTTCAGCTGCAGTTTTCTGCATTGCAGATTTGTGAGGAACCGCAGGCATCGCGCGGAGCTGCACATTCCTGCATGCTCGTCCACGACGGCCGGCGGATCCCACCCCAACGGCCGTTATGGCCTCTGTCCCAGGCCTCAGCGGTCCGCGTACTCGTCACTTCCGGGGAATATCTCGGGAATTCCTCGGAAGGCGAGCTCGCGGACCGCTGCCATGACCAGAGCATTGATGGCCCAGCGCCGCTGCTCCTGGGGACTGTTGGCCACCAGGTAGGCGTAGGTCTCGGCGCACGACCGCTCGAGATCGAGCGCGCGACTCATCACCAGATCCGGAGTGCCCAGGTCGGCCGGCAGCTCGTACGCCGGCTCAGCGGGCGTCGGCTCGAGGCCGTCGTCGAGCATGCTCCGGACCAGCTGGTCGCGGCGCGAGCGGTGCTCGTTGTAAGCGGACTCGATGTCGGCGAACAGCGCGGGCTGGGCCGACTGCGAGGTCTGCGCCCCGAGCGCGCCGTAGACGTAGACCGCGGCGTGCTCGGCGGCGAGCGCGGCCTGCAGGGCCCCGGCGTAGGTCATCCGAGCACCGCCAGGTGCTGGGCGACTGCCGCCGACATGCTTGCGAGCAGCTTGGCCAGCGTGCCGCTCTCGGCGTTGACCGCCGCAGTCATCAGGAACCTGTGCAGTCGGGCCTCGGCGGTCAGCACGTCGCGACGCCCTGGAATCCGGTTGCCGACGTGGCCAAACGAGTGCTCCGGGGCATCGAGCGCCTCCCGGTGCGCCAGATGCATGGCTTTGAGCGCGGCCAGCTCACGGGCGAGCGGCGGAGCCGCCTCGCCGGCTCGCTCCACCGTGGCCAGGACGGCGGTCAGCCGTTTCACAATGTCGTCGACGAGGCTCTGGTCGGTGTCGACGGGCGGTGCGGAGGTGGTGGCCGGGTCCGCCGGAGCGTCGGGGGAGTCGGAGGTGCATCCGCCGACGGTCAGCCCGGTGACGCCTGCCGCGACGGCCAGCGCCGTGCGGCGGGTGGTCACGACGGGACGGGCGGTCACGGCGCGACCCTAACAACCGCGACGACGGGTGCAGATCGGCCCAGGGGATGCGGGTAACCTGGGACAGCATCACCACAACAGCACAGGGAGGCACACCGATGAGCGCCAGTCACGCAGGCCAGTCCGGCTCTGCAGCGACCGCGACTCGGATCGAGGATGCGATCACTGCGCCTCTTGCCGCCCTGGGCCTCGACGTCGAAGCGGTGGAGCTCACGCCGGCCGGCAAGCGGCGGGTGCTCCGGATCGCGGTCGACAAGGACGGCGGCGTCACTCTCGACGAGGTCGCCGATGCCACCCGGGCTGTCGGTGAGGTGCTCGACGGCTCCGACGTGATGGGACAGCTGCCGTACACGCTCGAAGTCACCTCGCGGGGTGTCGACCGGCCGCTGACCCTGCCGCGCCACTGGCGTCGCAACCACGACCGACTGGTCAAGGTGACACCTCACGAAGGTGAGCCGATCGTCGGCCGGATCACCGCCTCCACAGAAGACGGCGTCACCCTCGACGTCGCCGGCACGACCCAGGAGGTCGCGTTCGACGACGTGAAGAAGGCAATGGTGCAGATCGAGTTCAACCGCAAGCGGCCCGCCGATACCGACGAGCCCGACGACACCGACGACCTTGCGGACAGCGACGCCGAGGAGAACCTGTGATGGACATCGACATGAACATCCTGCGGATGCTGGAGCGGGAGAAGGAGATCTCCTTCGAGGTGCTCGTCGAGGCGATCGAGCAGGCGCTGTTGACCGCGTACCACAAGACGCCGGGAGCCCGAGAGACCGCGCGGGTCGAGCTCGACCGCAAGAGCGGCCACGTGACGGTGCTCGCGACCGAGGTCGACGAAGAGGGCAACCCCGTCGGCGAGTTCGAGGACACGCCCGACGGCTTCGGCCGGATCGCGGCGACCACGGCGAAGCAGATCATGCTGCAGCGCCTGCGTGACGCCGAGGACGAGATCAGGTTCGGTGAGTTCTCCGGCAAGGAGGGCGACATCATCTCGGGCGTGATCCAGCAGGGCCGCAACCCCGACGACGTGATGGTCGACCTCGGCAAGCTCGAGGCGCTGCTGCCGGTGAGCGAGCGCGTGCCCGGCGAGGACTACACCCACGGCACCCGGATCAAGTGTCTGGTGATCTCGGTGCGCAAGGGCATGCGGGGCCCGCAGATCACTCTCTCCCGCTCCCACCCCAACCTGGTCAAGAAGCTGTTCGCGCTCGAGGTGCCCGAGATCGCCGACGGCACCGTCGAGATCTCGGCGATCGCCCGCGAAGCCGGTCACCGCACCAAGATCGCCGTCTGGACCGACGCGTCCGGCGTGAACGCCAAGGGTGCCTGCATCGGCCCGATGGGCCAGCGGGTGCGCAACGTGATGTCCGAGTTGCACGGCGAGAAGATCGACATCGTCGACTGGTCCGAGGACCCGGCCGAGCTCGTCGCCCACGCTCTGTCGCCGGCCCAGGTGCAATCGGTGGAGGTGGTCGACCTGGCCACCAAGTCGGCGCGGGTGGTCGTGCCCGACTATCAGCTGTCGCTCGCGATAGGCAAGGAGGGCCAGAACGCCCGCCTCGCCGCCCGCCTCACCGGCTGGCGGATCGACATCCACTCCGACGAAGAAGCGGAGGCGCCTGTCGCTCCGCCTGCGGCCGAGGACAGCTGATCGGCTAACCGAAGGTCAACCCGTACTTCTCGATGATCGGCACCGTGGCGTCGTAGTCACCCTCGCAGCCGTACGGGGCGATGACGGGGCCGAGGTCGAAGTCCTCCGGAGCGGTGTCGATGATCCGGAACGCCTCCTCGAGCCCACCGGGAGAGATCAGCTCTAGCAGCCGCGCCGGCTCGTCGGCGGCGTTGAAGAACGTGTGCCACTCACCCCTTGGCTTGAACACCAGGTCGCCCACCTCCGCGACGTGTTCCTCGTCGTTGGCAACGAACCAGACCCGACCTTCGAGGATCAGGCTGAACTCGTCCTCCTTGGTGTGGCGATGCAGGGGAGCGGCGATGGAACGAGGGGCGAGAAGGTGCTCGACCACGGCCAGGCTGCCGCCCCAATCCTTGGAGTCGATGAGGAACCGGTCGCGGCAGCCCAGGGGTGAGCCGAGGACCTCGCCTTCGCCGGCACGGATCACGCGTGTCTTCATGGCACGACGATCGCGCGACCCGGCCCTACCCGCTATTGCAGAAATCTGGTAGTCCGTCTCCATGGGCAATCCGGCGCGAGCACTCGACCAGCTGGAGTCGGTGGCGCGATCCGGCGCCGACCTCGTCACGCTGTGGCGGGAGGCAGGGCCGTTGCTCGGGCAAGCGGTCCCACACTTCGAGTCGCCCTGCTTCTTCACGGTGGACCCGGCCTCGCTGCTCACAACCAGCCACTTCCAGGAAGGGCTGCCGGAGATCCCTGGCGAGTGGCTGGGACGGGAGTACGCCGAGGGCGACTACAACTCGATGACCGAAGTGCTGCAGTCACCGAAGGGCGTCGGCACGCTGCACGACGCGACCGGGGGACGACCGGAGCTGTCGCGCAAGTACCACGAGGAGATGCAGCCCTACGGCTGCGACCAGGAGCTCCTGGTCGCCCTCCGCACCAAGGACGGCGAGAGCTGGGGGATGGTCGGGCTGTACCGCGAAGCCGGGCGCCCCGCCTTCTCGGCCCAGGACATCGCGGCCGTACGCCGGGTGGCACCGGGCTTGGCCGCGGGCGCCCGCCACGGGTTGTTGCTCGGGCAGGCGCTGGAACCAGACCTCCCGCAGGCGCCGGGGCTGGTGATCCTCGACGAGCAGCTCAACATCGAGTCCGCGACCGAGACCTCGGCCCAGTGGTTGGCCGACCTGGGCGGCACGGTCGAGTCACCACCGGCGAGCGTGCTCACCGTCGCCGGCCAGGCCCTGAGTGGCGAGGCCGCTCCGGCCGAGTCCCGAGCGCGCGGGGTCGACGGCCGGTGGATGGTGCTGCGCGGATCCCGGCTCGTGCGCCGCGACGGCCAGCGTCAGGTGTCGGTGATCATCGAGGAGGCGCAGACTGCCCACTTGGTGTCACTGCTGATGCGGGCCTACGGTCTGACGCCGCGCGAGCGAGAGGTCGCGCGCCTGGTGCTGCGCGGTCAGTCGACCAGCGACCTGGCGCACGTCCTCGGGATCGCGGCCGGCACCGTGCAGGCGCACCTGAGGAACATCTTCGAGAAGACGGGTGTCCGCAGCCGCCGGGAGCTGGTCGGGGTCGTCTTCCAACGTCACTATGAGCCGCGGGTCCGCGACAACGAGCGTCGCACGGGTGCCAGCCGGCCCTCGCGCGGTGGACCGATGCCCGACTAATGGGCTCCCCACGACCGGCAGACCCAGTCGTCCGCGTCGATCTCGAGCTCGATCGTGGCGCAGTGGCCGAGCGCGGCCGAGTCGACTTCCATGCGGGCGAGCGCAGGAACGGCAAGTCCGAGGATCCCGCCGTGGCTGATCACGAGTACGGTCTCGCCCCGGTGGGCGTCGGCGATCTCGCCGAGCACGCCGTGCATCCGGCTGATGAGCTCCAGCCCGGACTCGCCGCCGGGGATCCGCACCGCCAGGTCACCGTCGAGCCAGGACCGGAAGATCGGCACGAACGGGTCGATCTCCCGGGCAGTGCCGGAGAGGTCCCCGCAGCCGAACTCCCGTAGACCGTCGCGGGTGGTGACGGACACGCCCAGCTGCGCCGCGGCGATCTCGGCGGTCTGCACGGCGCGGGACAGCGTGCTGGTCCAGACGTGCGCGATCCGGCGCCCAGCCAGCGACTCGCCCAGCGCCTGCGACTGGCCTCGACCCGCTGTGGTGAGGGTCCCGCCCACTTCGGCCCAGTCCGCAGCCTCGTACTCCGCCTCGCCATGGCGGGCCAGGATGAGCGTGGCTCGGCACTGGAGGTCGGACATCTCAGCCGCGCTCCGCGAGCACGTGGTGCACGAACAGCTCGGGCACCAGGTCGTGGTCGTCGTTCGTCGACCACTCCGGGAAGTCGAAGACGGCCAGCATCAGCTGCATCGGGTACGCCGGCGGGCGGGGGCAGCGGCGTACCTCCTCGTCGTCGACGGTGAAGACGGCCTCGGTGGCGTCCCAGCTCACGGCATAGGTGTGCGGCGTGGTCACGTCGATCGGGAGCCGGGGGGCCGCGAAGTCCTGCGTGAGCTGTGGGTCACGGAACGCCTTGATGCCGACGCCCACCTCGGCCGAGGGAGGGCTGGGCTGCACGGCGTTGCCGAAGATCTCGAAGACACAGATCTCCCCACTCTGCTCCTGCGCCGGGTCGTCCTCGAAGCCGCTCAGCCACAGGGCCGCCATGGAGCGCGGGGAGAGGGTCATCTGGGCCCTGATCTCGACCCGGCCGGTCGCGATCAGCCACCCCTCGAAGTGCGGTTGCTCCTCCTGGACACGTTGCCCGTCGCGGAAGCGTTGCTGGCCCCGGGTGCTGCCCACCGGCCCGGACCAGCTGCCCGTCTGGAGGCCCGAGACCCGCAGCGGCGGGGTGTGGTCACCGGCGCACCAGACGGGTTCGTCCACCGGCACACTGAGCCGGAGCCCGTCGTCGACGCGGTAGGCCGCGCGGCTCTGCTCGCGCGAGGACCAGGCGGGTAGGTAGTGCGGCAGCCAGACGTCCTGGTCGAGCGCCGAGCCGCGGAAACGCTCCTCGAGAGCCTCGGTGGGCATGCGATCAGCGT